>NZ_CM149659.1:0-35000 GCF_056173145.1 Rossellomorea sp. QJM3NY_18
TTGGAGAATATCGGGGATCTTTGGAGCAAGGCCTTAGAAAATATTGAAAAAAAGATCAGTAAACCAAGCTTTGATACTTGGTTGAAATCAACTAAGGCCCATTCCATTCAAGGGGACACCCTTGTAATTACAGCTCCAAATGAATTTGCAAGAGATTGGCTGGAAGGCCGTTACTCTCAGCTAATCTCAGGGGTTTTGTATGATATTACGGGCGAAGAACTAGTCGTGAAATTTATCATTCCTCAAAACCAGGAGCCGGAAGAGTTTGATATTCAAATACCACCAAAGTCGATGAAAGATGATGATCAGCAGGATATCAATCAAAATATGCTGAACGCCAAATACACTTTCGACACGTTTGTTATCGGTTCGGGCAACCGGTTCGCCCATGCCGCTTCTTTGGCTGTGGCGGAAGCACCTGCCAAAGCCTATAATCCCTTATTTATTTATGGGGGAGTCGGCCTTGGGAAAACTCACTTGATGCATGCCATCGGCCATTATGTACTCGAACATAATCCTGCTGCGAAAGTAGTTTACTTGTCATCTGAAAAATTCACCAACGAATTCATTAACTCCATCAGGGATAATAAAGCAGTCGATTTTCGCAATAAATACCGTAGTGTAGATGTTTTATTAATTGATGATATTCAATTTTTAGCGGGTAAAGAACAAACACAAGAGGAATTTTTCCATACTTTTAATACCTTACATGAAGAAAGCAAGCAAATTGTCATTTCCAGTGATCGGCCACCGAAAGAAATTCCGACACTTGAAGATAGACTTCGTTCTCGATTCGAATGGGGGCTTATTACAGATATCACACCACCGGATCTCGAGACGAGAATTGCGATTTTACGAAAAAAAGCAAAGGCTGAAGGACTGGATATTCCAAATGAAGCCATGCTTTATATAGCTAATCAAATCGATTCCAATATTCGTGAGCTAGAGGGCGCATTGATCCGTGTCGTCGCGTACTCTTCTCTTATAAATAAAGACATCAATGCAGATCTTGCAGCTGAAGCGTTGAAGGATATCATCCCGAGCTCGAAGCCAAGGGCGATTACCATCCTGGAAATTCAACGTGTCGTTGGCGAGCATTTCAATGTGAAGCTCGAGGATTTCAAAGCGAAAAAACGAACAAAGTCCATCGCATTTCCGAGACAAATCGCCATGTATTTATCCAGGGAAATGACGGATTCCTCCCTTCCGAAGATCGGGGAAGAGTTTGGCGGACGTGATCACACGACTGTCATTCATGCTCATGAGAAGATCAGTACATTACTCGGAACGGATGCACTTCTTCAGCAGCAATTGAAGGAAATTCGTGAAACATTAAAGGCCTGAATCTACACACAACCAAACTGGATAATGTGAATAACTCCGACTAACTAGCACACAGTCTGTCCACATGTGGATAGGCTGTGTTTACGTTCGATTCACACACTTATCCACATATCAACAGGCCCTACTACTTCTATTACTATTTTTTAAATAAATTATTAGTATATGATTCAGTCCATAAACTTATGTGCAAATTGGAGGAATAAATCATGAAATTTGTTATTCAAAGGGACCATCTAGTCCAGAGCGTCCAAGACGTCATGAAAGCCGTCACATCAAGAACGACGATTCCCATCCTGACAGGGATCAAAATCATTGCCACCGAAGATGGAGTCACATTGACAGGTAGTGATTCGGATATCTCGATTGAATCCTTTATCCCGAGTGAGGAAGAAGGTACTGAGATCGTTGGAATCATGGAAACAGGAGGCATTGTCCTGCAGGCAAAGTTCTTTAGTGAGATTGTAAAGAAATTACCGAAAGATACGGTGGAAATCGAAGTTCAAAGTCACTTCCAAACAGTCCTCCGATCGGGGCAGGCAGAATTCAATTTAAACGGTCTGGATCCTGAAGAATATCCGCATCTTCCACAAATAGAAGAAGGAAACGGAATTAAGGTTTCAACGGATCTTCTTAAAACGATGATTAGACAAACCGTATTCGCAGTGTCCACCTCAGAAACACGTCCCATCTTGACAGGTGTAAACTGTCAGATCGAAGACGGGGAGTTGAGCTGTATTGCAACAGATAGTCACAGACTTGCCATGAGAAAAGCACCGATCGAAACAAATCATGATGCATCCTACAATATCGTGATTCC
The DNA here is from genome assembly GCF_056173145.1 of Rossellomorea sp. QJM3NY_18. NCBI lineage: Bacteria > Bacillati > Bacillota > Bacilli > Caryophanales > Bacillaceae > Rossellomorea > Rossellomorea sp. QJM3NY_18. Next base: position 2,162 of record NZ_CM149659.1, read on the forward strand.
AGGAAAGAGCTTAAATGAGTTGAACAAGATTCTGGATGATACGGATGAACCCGTTGAAATCGTCATTACGGAAAACCAGGTTTTGTTCAAAGCGAAACATTTATTATTTTTCTCGAGATTATTAGAAGGGAACTATCCTGACACAAGTCGATTGATTCCATCTGATACGAAAACAGAATTGACCCTTAGTACAAAAGAATTTTTACAAGCGATCGATCGTGCATCGCTACTGGCTAGAGAAGGACGTAATAACGTTGTGAAACTTTCGACGCTTGATGGCGGAATCATTGAAATTTCATCAAACACGCCTGAAATCGGGAAGGTCATCGAGCAGGTGGAAAGCCAATCAATTGAAGGGGAGGAATTGAAAATCTCCTTCAGCGCGAAATATATGATGGACGCGTTAAAAGCCATTGAAGGAACCGAAATCCATGTAAACTTCACGGGAGCGATGAGACCGTTCGTTCTGAAGCCACTTCATGACGACTCGATTCTTCAATTGATTCTTCCAGTAAGGACGTACTAAAAAAGCAAAAAAGCCAGCACCTTCGAGAAGTTTGGGTGTTGGCTTTATTTTTAGCGGAAATCCACTGCAACTACTTTCTCCATTTTTCGTTAGTTGTGACTTAACTCCATTTAGAGTAAAATAATATATTAGAGACTTTATACGGAAAGTAGTGATTTTAATGGCAAAAGAGATCACCATTGAAACAGAAATCATCACATTGGGACAATTCCTGAAGCTTGCTGAAGTGATTCAGTCCGGTGGGATGGCGAAATGGTTCTTAAGTGAATATGAAGTATACATAAACGGGGAACAAGACCAAAGAAGAGGAAGAAAGCTTACGGTTGGAGACAAAGTAGAAATTCCTGAAGTAGGGGTCTTTGTGGTTGCTGGAGAATAATAAAGGGTGTTATGTCCATGTACATTGAACAATTAGAATTAAGAAACTATCGCAATTACGAATCAATCGACGTTAGTTTCGAAAATAAGGTGAACGTCATTCTTGGAGAAAATGCCCAGGGGAAGACGAATATCATGGAGTCTATCTACGTCCTGGCAATGGCTAAATCCCACCGGACCTCAAATGATAAAGATTTAATCCGTTGGGACCAGGAATATGCTAAAATAAAAGGTAGGATTCAGAAATATAACGGTGGATTACCTTTGGAGCTGATCCTGTCCAAAAAGGGAAAAAGGGCGAAGAGTAATCACCTTGAACAATCTAAATTGAGTCAATATGTCGGGAATATGAATGTTGTCATGTTTGCACCTGAAGATCTTCATTTGGTAAAAGGGAGCCCTCAAGTCAGGCGCCGTTTTATCGATATGGAAATCGGTCAGGTTTCTCCTGTTTATTTACATGATATCAGCCTTTATCAAAAAATATTACAGCAACGCAACCATTATTTAAAACAGTTGCAAACGAGAAAACAAAAAGACCAGACGATGCTTGATGTCTTGACTGAACAGTTCATCGGGATGGCGGTGAAAATCACGAAGAAACGATTTGAGTTCGTTCAGCTATTGGAAAGTTGGGCGAAACCGATCCATTCAGGGATTTCAAGAAACTTAGAAACGTTGGAAATCGTATATAAACCGTCTTTAGATGTATCAGATAATCAAGAATGGTCAAAAATGGTAGATATATATGAGCAGAAATTCGATGGTATCCGCGAACGGGAGATTGATCGGGGTGTGACCCTGGTCGGACCCCATCGGGATGATCTTCAATTTATTGTGAATGGACGGGATGTTCAAACATTCGGGTCACAAGGGCAGCAACGGACGACGGCCCTCTCTGTGAAGCTTGCAGAAATCGAGCTGATACACTCTGAAATCAAAGAGTATCCCATCTTACTTCTGGATGATGTGTTATCTGAGTTGGACGATTATCGTCAGTCTCACTTATTAAATACCATCCAGGGGAAAGTTCAAACCTTCGTGACTACGACCAATGTGGATGGAATTGATCATCAAACCTTAAACGAGGCCACTACGTTCGAAGTAGAAGCCGGATCCATGAAAAGATTGAAATGAGGTGTTACCTTGTACATACATGTTGGAGAAGATGTCATGGTACGTACAGATGAAATCATCGCAATTATTGATCGAGACACCGTTCAATTTTCAGAGGAAATTCAACATTTTCTAAAAACGAAAGATCATAACCTTTGCAACCTTGCAAAGGGTTCATATAAATCTCTTGTTATCACAACGGGCCAGTTGTATCTCTCACCGCTGGCATCCAGTACGTTAAAGAAGCGATCAAAGAAATACTCAAACTATGAGAATTTATTATAGAAATATAAAGCCCTGAAGGTTAGAAAGTGTAGGTGAATCAGTATGGCTATAGAACAAAATCAAGCGCAAGGCGGCTCCTATGATGAAAATCAGATTCAGGTTTTAGAAGGTTTGGAGGCCGTTCGAAAAAGACCGGGTATGTATATTGGATCAACAAGCGGCAGAGGTCTGCATCACTTGGTGTGGGAAATCGTTGATAACAGTATTGATGAAGCATTAGCCGGTCACTGTGACGAAATCGAAGTCATCATTGAAGAGGATAACAGTATTACCGTAACGGATAATGGACGTGGTATTCCGGTCGGTATCCATGAAAAAATGGGACGTCCTGCCGTAGAGGTCATCATGACGGTCCTTCACGCGGGTGGTAAGTTCGGCGGCGGCGGATATAAAGTATCCGGCGGACTGCACGGTGTCGGGGCATCGGTTGTTAATGCCCTTTCCTCGGAACTTGAGGTACATGTCCATCGTGATGGAAACATCTACTACCAGAAATTCGAAAAAGGTGTCCCGAGCTTCGACCTTAAAGTGGTCGGAGAAACGGACAAGACCGGAACGATCATTCACTTTACTCCAGATCCTGAAATCTTTACTGAAACGACGGAATATGAATATGACATACTTGCAAATCGTATTCGTGAACTGGCTTTCTTAAACAGAGGGATCCAAATCAGTATTGAAGATAAGCGCGGCGAAGGGAAAAGAAAGGACTACCATTATGAAGGTGGAATTAAGTCCTACGTTGAGCACCTTAACCGTTCGAAAGAAGTCATCCATGAAGAACCGATCTACATTGAGGGGGAGAAAGATGAAATCACCATTGAAATCGCCCTTCAATACAATGACGGTTTCGCAAGTAATCTTTACTCATTCGCCAATAATATCCATACCCATGAAGGTGGAACCCATGAGTCTGGATTTAAAACGGCGTTGACGAGGGTCATCAATGATTATGCCCGTAAAAATAATGTCTTCAGAGAGAATGATGCCAATCTTTCAGGGGAAGATGTCCGTGAAGGATTGACAGCCATCATCTCGATCAAGCACCCTGACCCTCAATTCGAAGGTCAAACGAAAACAAAACTCGGGAACTCAGAAGCAAGGACGATCACAGATTCACTTTTCTCGGAGCATCTGGAAACGTTCTTACTTGAAAACCCGGTTGTTGCACGAAAAGTTGTGGAAAAAGGTCTTATGGCTGCCCGTGCCCGACTGGCTGCGAAAAAAGCAAGGGAACTTACCCGTCGTAAGAGCGCCCTGGAAATCTCGAGCCTTCCTGGTAAACTGGCGGACTGTTCATCTAAGGACCCGAGCATCAGTGAAATCTATGTGGTTGAGGGTGACTCAGCCGGTGGATCGGCCAAACAGGGCCGGGATCGTCACTTCCAGGCCATCCTGCCTCTGCGTGGTAAAATCATCAACGTAGAAAAAGCACGTCTTGACAAGATCCTTTCTAATAACGAGGTCCGTGCGATTATTACAGCTCTTGGGACAGGGATTGGTGAAGACTTCAATCTGGCTAAAGCGAGATACCATAAAATCGTGATCATGACCGATGCCGACGTTGATGGCGCTCATATTCGTACGCTATTATTAACGTTCTTCTACCGTTACATGAGAAATATCATTGAAGCAGGCTATATCTACATCGCTCAACCGCCTTTGTACAAAATACAACAAGGGAAGAAAATCGAGTACGCCTACAATGATAAGGAACTGGATCGCATACTTGCAGAAATTTCCCCGACACCTAAACCTGGAATCCAGCGTTACAAAGGTCTTGGAGAGATGAACCCTGAGCAGCTTTGGGAAACAACAATGGATCCGGAAACAAGGACCCTGCTGCAGGTAAGTCTTCAAGATGCGATTGAAGCTGACGAAACCTTTGATATCCTGATGGGTGACAAAGTTGAGCCAAGACGTAACTTCATCGAAGAAAACGCAGCGTACGTTAAGAACCTGGATATCTAAAATAAAATAGTACAGGATAGACCATGTGCTATCCTGTCTTTTACATAGCGGACAAGGTAAAGAATGAGAAAGGTATAAATCTTTCTTTAAAAGGAGGTCCCTTTTACTATGGCAGAAATACCAAGATCGAATGTTAAAGAAATTAATATTAGTAGTGAAATGCGCTCGTCTTTCCTGGATTATGCGATGAGTGTCATCGTTTCACGTGCCTTACCAGATGCACGTGATGGCCTTAAGCCCGTCCATCGCCGTATTTTATATGCGATGAATGACCTCGGCATGACGTCTGACAAAGCGTACAAGAAATCAGCACGTATCGTCGGTGAAGTAATCGGTAAGTATCACCCCCACGGTGATTCAGCTGTGTATGACACAATGGTGCGTATGGCACAGGATTTCAACTATCGTTACATGCTTGTGGACGGTCATGGAAACTTCGGTTCCGTTGATGGAGACGCAGCTGCTGCCATGCGTTACACAGAAGCACGTATGTCTAAAATCTCTATGGAACTCATTCGTGATATTAATAAAGACACAATTGATTATAAAGATAACTATGATGGTACCGAGAGAGAGCCGGAAGTATTACCTGCCCGTTTCCCTAACCTGTTAGTAAACGGTTCTTCAGGAATCGCCGTAGGGATGGCAACGAACATCCCTCCCCATAATCTTGGAGAAGTCATCGATGGAATCCTTGCATTAAGTAAAGATCCCGACATTACGATTCAAGAGCTGATGGAATTCATCTATGGACCTGATTTCCCTACTGCAGGGCTAATTGTAGGAAGAAGCGGGATCCGTCGTGCCTATGAAACAGGTAAAGGTTCCATCACCATGCGTGCCCGTGTGGAAATTGAAACAAAGAGCAACGGAAAAGAAACGATTATCGTTCATCAAATTCCTTATCAAGTAAATAAAGCGAGACTCATTGAGAAGATCGCGGATCTGGTCCGGGATAAGAAGATTGATGGTATCACCGATCTCCGTGATGAATCGGATCGTAATGGTATGCGCATCGTCATTGAAGTAAGAAAAGATGCCAATGCTAACGTACTCCTCAATAACTTATATAAACAAACAGCACTTCAAACAAGCTTCGGGATCAATCTTCTGGCACTTGTAGACGGTCAGCCGAAGGTATTGAACTTAAAAGAATGTCTCTATCACTATCTTCAGCACCAACGTGTAGTCATTCGCCGCAGAACGGAATTCGAATTACGCAAAGCTGAAGCAAGAGCTCATATCTTAGAAGGACTGCGTATCGCCTTAGATCATATTGATGAAATCATTGCCCTTATCCGTGGCTCTCAAACTACGGAACTTGCGAAACAAGGCTTGATGGAGAACTTCTCCCTATCTGACAAACAAGCTCAAGCGATCCTGGATATGCGTCTTCAACGCTTAACTGGTTTAGAACGAGAAAAAATTGAAGATGAGTACCAGGAACTGGTGAAGCTAATTTCTGAACTAAAAGCGATCCTTGCAGATGATGAAAAAGTTCTCGAAATCATTCGTGAAGAGCTTATCGAAATCAAAGAACGCTTCAATGATGAAAGAAGATCAGAAATTGTAGCGGGTGGAATTGAGAATATTGAAGATGAAGACTTAATTCCAAGAGAAAACATTGTCGTATCTCTAACTCATAACGGATACATCAAGCGCCTGCCTGTCTCAACCTACCGCAGTCAAAAGCGTGGAGGAAGAGGAATCCAGGGAATGGGTACCAATGATGAAGACTTTGTTGAAAACTTATTGACCACGTCGACTCATGATACGATTCTATTCTTTACAAACAAAGGAAAAGCATACCGTGCGAAAGGATATGAAATTCCTGAGTTCAGTCGTACTGCGAAAGGACTTCCGATCATTAATCTGCTCGGAGTGGAAAAAGATGAGTGGATCAACGCCATGATCCGGGTCGAAGAATTTGTGGACGACTGGTATTTATTCTTCACGACGAAGCAAGGGATATCCAAACGGACTCCGGTCTCCGATTTCGCCAATATCCGGACGAACGGGCTGATCGCCATCAACCTTCGGGAAAATGACGAACTGATTTCCGTCAAACTGACCGATGGCGAAAAAGATATGATCATCGGAACGAAGCAGGGGATGCTGATCCGTTTCCCTGAAACAGACGTTCGTTCCATGGGCAGAACAGCCACTGGAGTAAAAGGAATCAACCTCAGCGACGATGATATCGTTGTCGGTATGGAAATCCTTGAAGACAAGAGTGATGTCTTGGTTGTCACTGTAAATGGTTATGGAAAACGTACTCCAGCCAGTGAATATAGAGTCCAAACCCGTGGTGGTAAAGGATTGAAGACATGTAACGTGACTGAGCGTAATGGAGAACTCGTCTCTGTTAAAGCTGTCACAGGCGAAGAAGATTTAATGATCATCACCGCCCATGGCGTCCTCATTCGTATGGACGTAAATGACATTTCCACAACGGGACGTAACACTCAAGGGGTCAAGCTGATCCGTCTTCAAGAAAGTGAATTTGTTTCAACCGTCGCCAAAGTTGAAAAAGAAGATGAAGAAGAAACGGAAGCGCCTGTCGAATCTGTTGAGGAAATGGAACAGAACGACATGGAAGACCAAGCAGCTTCTGATGAGGCTAATGAAGACACAGAAGAATAAATGATAGAATAAGCTATTTTCAGTAATGATAACCATTCTGAAAATAGCTTATTTTTTTGGAAATGACACATTTATTTTTTGAAAATAACAACTATACCTCACTGAATTTGGTAAAATAAACTAAAAGAACAGACGTGAGGTGTTGGATAGTTGAAGGTCCATCGTGGGGAAATACAATTAGGCTGCATCGTAGCTGAAGATATCATGGGAATGGCAGCAAACCCGATCATCCCGAAGAATACGGTGCTTGAAGATGAACATTTTAATATCCTTCAAGCATTCCATATCAACGAGTTATACATAGAGAAAACAAAAGCCGACGGAAATTCATTCAAGTCACCGCTCTCTTCCGATAAGGCCTCCAATCAGGAGGAGACAAATTCTCAGGAGACTTTAGGATTTGTAGACCTTTACTTAACGACAGTAAAGGAATTCAAGAAGGAATTCATGAATTGGCAGTCGGGTACGGCCGTTAACGTGGCAAGAGTGAGAGAACTCATACTCCCGGTTATTCAAGAGGTGGAAAAAAATCATATATATATATATTCCCTTCATCACTATTCAACGAAGAAAGATTATCTCTATCATCATGCTGTTTCAGTAAGTATCATCAGTGCTTTAATAGGAAAGAAGATCGGTTTACAATCGGGACAGATCAATCAACTGGCATTAGCGGGAGCACTGGCTGACTGTGGGATGGCTAAGGTGAGCCCACATATATTATCCAAGGATCAACCGCTGACAGAAAGTGAATTTAAAGAAGTGAAGCTACATACGGCAAACGGGTATAAAATGGTCAAAGACACTCCACTATTAAAAACGGAAACGAAGCTCGCAATCTTTCAGCATCATGAACGTTTCGATGGAACAGGATATCCTGCATCCGAAAAGAGCGAACGTATTCACCTCTATTCACAGATTGTCGGGATTGCCGACGTGTTTCATGCCATGACATCAGAGAGAATGTACAGAAGCAAGCAGCCGATCTTCAAAGTATTGGATATGATCAGCAAAGACTTGTTTGGTAAATTTGATATTAAAGTAGTGGAAGGACTCCTTCAATTAATGGGAGACTTAAGAACAGGCACCCCGGTAAAGTTATCAACCGGAGAATTTGGAGAAGTCATTTATACCAAACCGAACGCCTTCATCAGTCCGATCGTTAAACTCAAGACAGATGAAATAGTAGATTTATCTCAGCAAAAGAACATCTATATTACAGAGGTTTTTATCTAAGATCGACTACGGATTTAGCATCCGAATGAAAAAAGTCGCAGGTCAATAAAGAGACCTGCGACTTTTTATCATTTACCTATTGCAAACGTGTTTGATAGTGTGTATACTATTATTTGTTGTCCGAAAGGCATTACATAATTATCAAGAAAATAACTTTTCTAAAATAATAAAAATACCTTGACGATAAACGTTGTAAATGATATATTATAAAGGTCGCTTCAAACGAAGCGCTTACACATTGAACCTTGAAAACTGAACAAAACAAGACAATACGTCAACGTTAATTCTAGATTTATTTTTAAAGAGCTATTCAAACTTTTATCGGAGAGTTTGATCCTGGCTCAGGACGAACGCTGGCGGCGTGCCTAATACATGCAAGTCGAGCGGATTGATGGGAGCTTGCTCCCTGATATCAGCGGCGGACGGGTGAGTAACACGTGGGTAACCTGCCTGTAAGACTGGGATAACTCCGGGAAACCGGGGCTAATACCGGATAACTCATTTTCTCACATGAGGAAATGTTGAAAGATGGCTTTTAGCTATCACTTACAGATGGACCCGCGGCGCATTAGCTAGTTGGTGAGGTAACGGCTCACCAAGGCAACGATGCGTAGCCGACCTGAGAGGGTGATCGGCCACACTGGGACTGAGACACGGCCCAGACTCCTACGGGAGGCAGCAGTAGGGAATCTTCCGCAATGGACGAAAGTCTGACGGAGCAACGCCGCGTGAGTGATGAAGGTTTTCGGATCGTAAAGCTCTGTTGTTAGGGAAGAACAAGTGCCGTTCGAATAGGGCGGCACCTTGACGGTACCTAACCAGAAAGCCACGGCTAACTACGTGCCAGCAGCCGCGGTAATACGTAGGTGGCAAGCGTTGTCCGGAATTATTGGGCGTAAAGCGCGCGCAGGTGGTTTCTTAAGTCTGATGTGAAAGCCCACGGCTCAACCGTGGAGGGTCATTGGAAACTGGGGAACTTGAGTGCAGAAGAGGAAAGTGGAATTCCAAGTGTAGCGGTGAAATGCGTAGATATTTGGAGGAACACCAGTGGCGAAGGCGACTTTCTGGTCTGTAACTGACACTGAGGCGCGAAAGCGTGGGGAGCAAACAGGATTAGATACCCTGGTAGTCCACGCCGTAAACGATGAGTGCTAAGTGTTAGGGGGTTTCCGCCCCTTAGTGCTGCAGCTAACGCATTAAGCACTCCGCCTGGGGAGTACGGTCGCAAGACTGAAACTCAAAGGAATTGACGGGGGCCCGCACAAGCGGTGGAGCATGTGGTTTAATTCGAAGCAACGCGAAGAACCTTACCAGGTCTTGACATCCTCTGACAACCCTAGAGATAGGGCTTTCCCCTTCGGGGGACAGAGTGACAGGTGGTGCATGGTTGTCGTCAGCTCGTGTCGTGAGATGTTGGGTTAAGTCCCGCAACGAGCGCAACCCTTGATCTTAGTTGCCAGCATTCAGTTGGGCACTCTAAGATGACTGCCGGTGACAAACCGGAGGAAGGTGGGGATGACGTCAAATCATCATGCCCCTTATGACCTGGGCTACACACGTGCTACAATGGACGGTACAAAGGGCAGCGAGACCGCGAGGTTTAGCCAATCCCATAAAACCGTTCTCAGTTCGGATTGTAGGCTGCAACTCGCCTACATGAAGCTGGAATCGCTAGTAATCGCGGATCAGCATGCCGCGGTGAATACGTTCCCGGGCCTTGTACACACCGCCCGTCACACCACGAGAGTTTGTAACACCCGAAGTCGGTGAGGTAACCTTTTGGAGCCAGCCGCCTAAGGTGGGACAGATGATTGGGGTGAAGTCGTAACAAGGTAGCCGTATCGGAAGGTGCGGCTGGATCACCTCCTTTCTAAGGAAGATTTACTAAAACGTTGTCGCGTCGAAGTTTTGTTCAGTTTTGATGGTTCAATAAAGTTTTTTGCGAAAGCAAAATAACTCTTCATCAAACAAACAATGGTAAGCATTGCTTATCATTCATTTTTATGGAATATGGGCCTATAGCTCAGCTGGTTAGAGCGCACGCCTGATAAGCGTGAGGTCGGTGGTTCGAGTCCACTTAGGCCCACCATATTCTCATTAAACGGGGCCTTAGCTCAGCTGGGAGAGCGCCTGCTTTGCACGCAGGAGGTCAGCGGTTCGATCCCGCTAGGCTCCACCAAAGATTTTTGCGCAAGCAAAATATCTAACCATACGATCTCTTTCGAGATCCATGATTGTTCTTTGAAAACTAGATAAAGATAAATTGATAGTCAAGAAATTACCGAGTATCGCCATTTTAGGGTTTAAACCTTAATTAGTAAGTGATCAAATTTTGATTTAGCAGCAAAGCTGATAAAGCGAAATTTAGGTTAAGTTATGAAGGGCGCACGGTGGATGCCTTGGCACTAGGAGCCGACGAAGGACGGGACTAACACCGATATGCTTTGGGGAGCTGTAAGTGAGCTTTGATCCAGAGATTTCCGAATGGGGGAACCCATTGTTCGTAATGGAACAATATCCTTACTTGAATACATAGAGTATGGAAGGCAGACCCAGGGAACTGAAACATCTAAGTACCTGGAGGAAGAGAAAGCAATTGCGATTCCCTGAGTAGCGGCGAGCGAAACGGGATATAGCCCAAACCAAGAGGCTTGCCTCTTGGGGTTGTAGGACACTCTATACGGAGTTACAAAGGAATGAAGTAGACGAAGAAGTCTGGAAAGGCTCGTCAAAGAAGGTAACAACCCTGTAGTTGAAACTTCATTCCCTCTTGAGTGGATCCTGAGTACGGCGGGACACGTGAAATCCCGTCGGAAGCTGGGAGGACCATCTCCCAAGGCTAAATACTCCCTAGTGACCGATAGTGAACCAGTACCGTGAGGGAAAGGTGAAAAGCACCCCGGAAGGGGAGTGAAATAGAACCTGAAACCGTGTGCCTACAAGTAGTCAGAGCCCGTTAACGGGTGATGGCGTGCCTTTTGTAGAATGAACCGGCGAGTTACGATCCCATGCAAGGTTAAGTTGATAAGACGGAGCCGCAGCGAAAGCGAGTCTGAATAGGGCGAATTTAGTATGTGGTCGTAGACCCGAAACCAGGTGATCTACCCATGTCCAGGATGAAGTTCAGGTAACACTGAATGGAGGTCCGAACCCACGCACGTTGAAAAGTGCGGGGATGAGGTGTGGGTAGCGGAGAAATTCCAATCGAACTTGGAGATAGCTGGTTCTCTCCGAAATAGCTTTAGGGCTAGCCTCATGTGTAAGAGTCTTGGAGGTAGAGCACTGTTTGGACTAGGGGCCCTCATCGGGTTACCGAATTCAGACAAACTCCGAATGCCAAAGACTTATCCATGGGAGTCAGACTGCGAGTGATAAGATCCGTAGTCGAAAGGGAAACAGCCCAGACCACCAGCTAAGGTCCCAAAGTATACGTTAAGTGGAAAAGGATGTGGAGTTGCTTAGACAACCAGGATGTTGGCTTAGAAGCAGCCACCATTTAAAGAGTGCGTAATAGCTCACTGGTCGAGTGACTCTGCGCCGAAAATGTACCGGGGCTAAACGTATCACCGAAGCTGTGGATTGACACCTCTTGGTGTCAGTGGTAGGAGAGCGTTCTAAGGACTGCGAAGCTAGACCGTAAGGACTGGTGGAGTGCTTAGAAGTGAGAATGCCGGTATGAGTAGCGAAAGATGGGTGAGAATCCCATCCACCGAATGCCTAAGGTTTCCTGAGGAAGGCTCGTCCGCTCAGGGTTAGTCGGGACCTAAGTCGAGGCCGATAGGCGTAGACGATGGACAACAGGTTGATATTCCTGTACCACCTCTTTTCCGTTTGAGCAATGGGGGGACGCAGGAGGATAGGGTAAGCGCACTGCTGGATATGTGCGTCTAAGCAGTTAGGCTGATGATGAGGCAAATCCCGTCATCTTAGAAGGCTGAGCTGTGATAGCGAGCGAATTATAGTAGCGAAGTTCCTGATTCCACACTGCCAAGAAAAGCCTCTAGCGAGGAAAAAGGTGCCCGTACCGCAAACCGACACAGGTAGGCGAGGAGAGAATCCTAAGGTGAGCGAGAGAACTCTCGTTAAGGAACTCGGCAAAATGACCCCGTAACTTCGGGAGAAGGGGTGCTCTGGTAGGGTGCAAGCCCGAGAGAGCCGCAGTGAATAGGCCCAGGCGACTGTTTAGCAAAAACACAGGTCTCTGCGAAGCCGTAAGGCGAAGTATAGGGGCTGACGCCTGCCCGGTGCTGGAAGGTTAAGAGGAGTGCTTAGCGTAAGCGAAGGTGCGAATCGAAGCCCCAGTAAACGGCGGCCGTAACTATAACGGTCCTAAGGTAGCGAAATTCCTTGTCGGGTAAGTTCCGACCCGCACGAAAGGCGTAACGATCTGGGCACTGTCTCAACGAGAGACTCGGTGAAATTATAGTACCTGTGAAGATGCAGGTTACCCGCGACAGGACGGAAAGACCCCGTGGAGCTTTACTGTAGCCTGATATTGAATTTTGGTACAGCTTGTACAGGATAGGTAGGAGCCTTGGAAACCGGAGCACAAGCTTCGGTGGAGGCATCGGTGGGATACTACCCTGGCTGTATTGAAATTCTAACCCGCGCCCCTTATCGGGGTGGGAGACAGTGTCAGGTGGGCAGTTTGACTGGGGCGGTCGCCTCCTAAAGAGTAACGGAGGCGCCCAAAGGTTCCCTCAGAATGGTTGGAAATCATTCGCAGAGTGTAAAGGCACAAGGGAGCTTGACTGCGAGACCTACAAGTCGAGCAGGGACGAAAGTCGGGCTTAGTGATCCGGTGGTTCCGCATGGAAGGGCCATCGCTCAACGGATAAAAGCTACCCCGGGGATAACAGGCTTATCTCCCCCAAGAGTCCACATCGACGGGGAGGTTTGGCACCTCGATGTCGGCTCATCGCATCCTGGGGCTGTAGTCGGTCCCAAGGGTTGGGCTGTTCGCCCATTAAAGCGGTACGCGAGCTGGGTTCAGAACGTCGTGAGACAGTTCGGTCCCTATCCGTCGTGGGCGCAGGAAATTTGAGAGGAGCTGTCCTTAGTACGAGAGGACCGGGATGGACGCACCGCTGGTGTACCAGTTGTCTTGCCAAAGGCATCGCTGGGTAGCTATGTGCGGAAGGGATAAGTGCTGAAAGCATCTAAGCATGAAGCCCCCCTCGAGATGAGATTTCCCATCACGTAAGTGAGTAAGATCCCTAGAAGATGACTAGGTAGATAGGTCAGAGATGGAAGCATGGCGACATGTGGAGTTGACTGATACTAATCGATCGAGGACTTAACCACATTATAAAGCGGAGGCGGCTTGAACAGAGACGACAAGCATTTCTGGGCAATCAGCTGAGGGTGCTTTTTACCCTCAGCTGATTGAACTGAAATGACCTCGAGTCTCTAGCCGCCGGAGCTGGATTACTGTCTACTTGTAATAGTAGATACAACATTGGTCGATATTCGGCTTTCTTGACATCAATTCTTTATCTAGTTTTGAAGGAACAATCCTTCAATTGAATAGTCGTCTGGTGATAATGGCGAAGAGGTCACACCCGTTCCCATGCCGAACACGGAAGTTAAGCTCTTCAGCGCCGATGGTAGTTGGGGGATCTCCCCCTGTGAGAGTAGGACGTCGCCAGGCAAATAGGAAAAAGAGTAGCTCATTGAGAGTTACTCTTTTTTTGGTTTTGATTTTTTGTTCGAAGAACATTCGGTCTCTCCTCGACCGCAGTGCGAGGGTAGGGAGGAGCAAGAAGGTCGAGGACGCGAGGGAGAGAAGACCGGAGTGTGGTATCCACACGAGGATCTGAACGAGTGAAGCGGACGAAGAGATTCGCCGCTCATCACTAGCCGTAGCCTTCAGTGCCGATGGTAGGTGGGGGCTCCCCCTGTGAGAGTAGGACGTCGCCAGGCAAATAGGAAAAGAGTAGCTCTTAGGAGTTACTCTTTTTGATTTGTCTTTTTTTTTAGGAACAAATTGACTGCCTGTTGACGAAGAAGGGAACGGGGTGAGGGATGAGTACACTGCTGATGACGATGTAAAGAAAATTCGACATCTTGGCATGATTATTTGAAATGTCGCATGATAAATCACAACGCCGCAGGAAAGATCCATCTCCAGCATGAATATCGTAAATCCGGTATGAACTCTATTCCTTGAAACTCACATGATTCCAGCTTAAATACAAATGGAATAAAATGGTAAAATACGCATAAAAGGAAAAAATGACGCATTTCCCTCCAAAAATGACGCAAAAATTTCAAAAACGACGCAATACCTGCCAAAAATTGACGCAATTAACCTCTCTTCCTTTTTTCATCATTACGAGATCCCTCAAAAAGACTAGTAATCTCGCAATTTTAAGCCCCTTTAGTTAATCCAGGACACCTTTTTGGTTCATTTTTGTTCTAAATCGAAGTGTTTTTCTAAGATACTAAGGACTTATAAAACTTTTTTATTCTAAAAATCGAATCTATTAGAAGTACGAGGTCGGAGATCAGTCATCTGACCACTCAACTACTCAACTACTCAACCACTCAAAATTGCTATCTCAGAGCCTCCTAACGTATTATTTAAGTAAGAGTTTACACAAGGAGAGAAAAACATGACGACAATTTATGATTTCACTGTTAAGAGAGCGAATGGATCTGTGACGTCGTTGGACGAGTATCGGGGGAAGGTCATGCTGATTGTGAACACAGCAAGTAAGTGTGGCTTTACGCCCCAATTTGAGGAGCTACAGGGCCTGTATGAAGAGTATAAAGAAGAAGGGCTTGTCGTACTTGGATTTCCGTGTGATCAATTCATGAACCAGGAGTTTGATAATGAAGATGATATCATGGAGTTCTGTCAGGTGAATTACGGAGTAGCATTCCCGATGTTTGCGAAGGTCGATGTAAAGGGGAAGGAAGCTCACCCATTGTTCACATTCTTAACCCGGGAGAAAAAGGGTGTCCTTCTTTCCAATATTAAGTGGAATTTTACTAAGTTTCTGGTTGGAAAAAATGGTGAGGTATTTGATCGGTATTCGCCACAAACCAATCCTCGTAAAATTGAGGATGATATTAAGAAGTTGCTTCATGCTGAATAGAGAAAGAGGAAAGGCTTAACCTTTCTCTTCCTCCTATGTTTTATCCTTAAGGATCTTGAGTAATAGATAGGGTGACTTTTCTGTTGTGACGTTAAGAAAAGTCGTAATGATTGGATAGTCTTCATTGGTACGGTTTTTTAATAGTTCCACCCACCATTCCGTTTCGTACCGGGCAATCATGCTAAGGTTATATAGGATGGCATAGTGGATGAGTACTTCAGGTATACCGGATGCTTCATTTCGTATTCCCGGCAGTGCCAATCGATTTTTGTTTAAATGCCATCTGACAGGTAGTTGTTCCTCAGTGCTGGATGCGTGCAGCGTGTCCTCTGTAATAGAGATTGAATTCCCCGCTATTTTTTCGTTCATGTATTGTGTAAATAAAGACTCGGACATATGAAAGTGGGATAGTAAGGATTCGTCGATCGTCAGTTTTTGCTGGTCGGTGAACCAGAACATGGTTTTCTTTTTGAGCAGAATAAAAAATGCTTCTTCGAGTTCAGGTATTTGGACGAGCAGATCTTCCATTTTGTATTTTTCTCCGATGATATGTTTCACGTGGAACACGAGGTCCGAAAAATGTGAAAAGAGCCCGTTTTTCTGAACCTTTACTTCATCTTGTAGAAACCTGTACTGCTGCTTCTTTCTTTTTCTTGAGGTAATTCCATGAGCAAGTACGGTAGTTGTTTCTGGGTATTCCGGATCTTCTGTCAGGACAATTGCTTTAATGAAATGAATGTATCCATAAAAAAGTAATATGGGCTTTAGTGAAAAAGGAGACATCATGGCTTGTTTATAATAAAGTTCTCCTTGTTCCAAGTAATACATGAATGGATAACAGTTGTCATAGCTCTTTACTTCAGCTTGAATGGAACCCAGTTTTTCGTAACATTTTTTTAGAAACTTCTGGGAGTATTCCGCTGATTGAAAATAGTGAATGAAGTCCCAGTGCTGACGTATTTCGTTCAAGAGATCACCTTCTAATTATTCTGAAAAGTTAAATTAATCCTATTCTTCTTGACAGTATTTTAACCAATTGATAACCTACTAATAATATTTTGGGACTAGGGAGGCCGAAAACATGTGGGATTCTAAATTTGCTAAAGAAGGTTTAACGTTTGACGATGTGTTATTATTACCAGCTAAATCAGAGGTGTTACCAAAGGATGTAAACATCTCTGTTGAATTAACGGAATCAATTAAGTTGAATGTGCCTGTCATCAGTGCAGGGATGGATACCGTAACCGAAGCTGAAATGGCGATTGCAATGGCTCGAACAGGTGGACTTGGTATCATCCACAAGAATATGAGTATTGAGCAGCAAGCTGAACAGGTCGATAAAGTAAAACGTTCCGAAAGTGGAGTTATCTCTGATCCATTCTTTTTAACTCCGGATCATCAAGTCTTCTCTGCAGAGCACTTGATGGGCAAATATAGAATTTCCGGTGTTCCGATTGTGAACAACGAGCAAGAACAGAAGCTTGTCGGGATTTTAACGAATCGTGACCTTCGTTTCATTCAGGATTATTCGATCCAGATCTCGGATGTCATGACGAAGGAGAATCTTGTAACGGCTCCAGTCGGCACTACCCTAGAAGAAGCGGAAAAAATTCTTCAGCAATATAAGATTGAAAAGCTGCCATTGATCGATCAAGAAGGAACACTTAAAGGATTGATTACGATCAAGGATATTGAGAAAGTCATCGAGTTCCCGAATTCGGCCAAAGACGATCAAGGACGTTTATTAGCTGGTGCAGCTGTAGGAATTTCAAAAGATACCTTAACCCGGGTAGAGCATTTAGTGAAAGCTCATGTGGATGTCATTGTAATCGATACGGCTCACGGTCATTCCGCTGGAGTCCTTTCTATTGTTCGTGAAATACGTGAAGCTTATCCAACGTTAAATATCGTAGCAGGTAATGTAGCGACGGCTGAAGCGACGAGAGAATTGATTGAAGCAGGTGCAGATGTGGTCAAAGTGGGAATCGGACCTGGTTCGATCTGTACAACCCGAGTTG
This sequence comes from Rossellomorea sp. QJM3NY_18, assembly GCF_056173145.1. NCBI lineage: Bacteria > Bacillati > Bacillota > Bacilli > Caryophanales > Bacillaceae > Rossellomorea > Rossellomorea sp. QJM3NY_18. The sequence continues at coordinate 19,435 of NZ_CM149659.1, forward strand.
TTGCAGGTGTAGGTGTTCCACAAATTACCGCTGTGTATGATTGTGCAACGGAAGCAAGGAAGCACGGTAAGAGCATCATCGCCGATGGAGGCATCAAGTATTCCGGTGATATCGTGAAAGCCCTGGCAGCCGGAGGACATGCAGTCATGCTTGGAAGCTTATTGGCGGGGACATCTGAAAGCCCCGGAGAAACGGAAATCTTCCAAGGCCGCCGCTTTAAAGTATACAGAGGGATGGGTTCTGTCAGCTCCATGGAAAAAGGATCGAAGGACCGCTATTTCCAAGAAGAAGCGAAAAAGTTCGTTCCAGAAGGTATCGAGGGGCGTATTCCTTATAAAGGACCATTGGCTGATACCTTGTATCAGTTAGTCGGAGGCTTACGTTCAGGTATGGGGTATTGTGGAACAAAAGACTTATTCGACTTAAGAGAAAAGGCGCAATTCATTAAAATGACAGGTGCCGGCCTTCGTGAAAGTCATCCACACGATGTTCAGATTACGAAAGAAGCACCAAACTACTCTTTATAAGAAAATAATGACAAAAGCTGATCAGTTTTTCCTGGTCAGCTTTTTTTAGTGGGAATGAGTGTCATTCTCCGTCTTTTTTAAGAGGCCGCAAGTCCCTTGACCTATGCCAAAACTAGTCATATTCTCTGTCTATTCTTACCTTTGGAACTATGTTAAAATAACGAAGGTGTACATAAAATCTTGGAGGGCTAACAGTGAAAAGAAGTTGGATTCAAAAATCTTTTGTTTGTATGATGGTTTGTATGATGGCAATGAGTATGGTGCAGAAACCTGCCAATGCTCAAGGTGACTTGGACGTAAACGCAAAAGCTGCGATTTTAGTAGAAGCAAGTACAGGTAAGATTCTGTATGAAAAGAATTCCGATACTGCTCAAGGAATTGCAAGTATGACAAAGATGATGACGGAGTACGTGTTACTTGAAGCGGTTAAAGAAGGTAAAGTGAAATGGGATCAGACATACACGGTTCCGACAAAAATTTCGAATATGTCCCATAATGATAATCTGAGTAATGTTCCATTAAGAGAAGAAGGTACATATAAACTCAAAGATTTGTATGAGGCTATGGCGATTGAATCTGCTAATGCTGCAGCGATGGCTATCGCTGAAACTGTAGCCGGTTCTCAAGAGAAATTTGTTAAAATGATGAATGATAAAGCCAAAGAACTGGGCTTGGAAAACTATAAATTTGTCAATGTGACGGGATTGAATAATAAAGATTTAGCTCCTTACGTGGATCAAGTAGTAGGCGGAGCGGATGAAGAAAATGTGATGTCTGCGAAAGATACCGCAACACTTGCTTACCGGTTGATGAAAGATTTCCCTGAAATTCTTGATACATCAAGCATTGCGAAGAAAACATTCGCTGAAGGTACTGAAGATGCTTTCCCTATGAAAAACTGGAACTGGATGCTGCCTGGATTGATTCGTGAATATGAAGGTATGGACGGTTTAAAAACCGGTACGACTGATTTTGCGGGTGGATGTTTTACCGGAACAGCTGAAAGAGATGGAATGCGTTATATTACAGTGGTGATGAACGTGGATATCAGCTCTGGAGAAAATTCTTATGATGCGCGATTTAATGAAACGAGAAAAATGTTGGATTATGCTTTTGCTAATTTTACAATGGAAGAAGTCCTCCCTGCTGACTACAAAGTAAAAGGACATAAAACACTTCCAGTTCAAAAAGGAAAAGAAAAAGAAGTTCAGATCAAAACCGATTCTCCATTAAGCATGGTGGTTAAGAACGGTGAAGAGGATCAATACAAGCCTAAATTTGTATTGGATAAGAAGAAGTTGAATGATGGCGAACTGACAGCTCCTGTTAAAGAAGGGGAGAAGGTCGGGTATGTCATGCTGGAAGCGAAAGGTGAAAAAGATTTAGGTTATCTTACGGATAAAGGGACAAACGCTTCAAAAGCATCTGTTGTGACAGTGGATGGTGTCGAGAAAGCAAACTGGTTCGTCCTTTCCATGAGAGCCGTAGGTGGCTTCTTCGGAGACATCTGGGATTCCATTACTTCTACAGTTAAAGGCTGGTTCTAATATAGTGAAACACCAAGACTTAAGTTGGACAGGTCTTGGTGTTTTTTCATAATTGAATTATTGTAGGGGATTATACAAAGGGACTAAAGGAATGCTTGTCGCCTCTGAACAAAGCCCCTCCGCTTTTCGTCTTGACATAAGCCCATTTTTATTGTTTATTTAGCAGTAGGGTTACATAATCATTCCGATTGTTTTAGTCGCGTTTTCTTCCTTTTTTGGAAGTTGTGGGGCAGGCAAGGGATAAATATAAGGGGGATATTGATATGAAGACTGGTACAGATCGTGTAAAAAGAGGTATGGCTGAGATGCAAAAAGGCGGCGTGATCATGGACGTTGTCAATGCAGAGCAGGCGAAGATTGCTGAGGCTGCGGGTGCAGTGGCGGTAATGGCTCTAGAACGAGTTCCAGCAGACATCCGTGCTGCAGGTGGAGTAGCAAGAATGGCAGATCCTCGTATTATTGAAGAAGTGATGGGTGCTGTGTCGGTTCCAGTAATGGCGAAGGCTCGTATCGGTCATATTGTTGAGGCTAGAGTCCTTGAATCAATGGGTGTTGATTATCTTGATGAAAGTGAAGTATTGACGCCGGCTGATGAAGAGTACCATTTAAATAAAAGAGATTTCACGGTTCCCTTCGTATGCGGATGCCGTGATTTAGGTGAAGCTGCCCGCCGTATCGGAGAAGGGGCATCTATGCTTCGTACAAAGGGTGAGCCTGGAACAGGTAACATCGTTGAAGCGGTTCGTCATATGCGTAAGGTAAATGCTCAAGTACGTAAGCTAGTGAGCATGAATGAAGATGAGATCATGACAGAAGCGAAGTTATTGGGAGCTCCATACGAATTATTGTTAGAAATTAAAGAAAACGGACGTTTACCTGTTGTAAACTTTGCTGCAGGCGGAATTGCCACACCAGCTGATGCTGCCCTTATGATGGAACTCGGGGCTGACGGAGTATTCGTAGGTTCTGGTATCTTTAAATCAGAGAACCCTGAGAAATTCGCAAGAGCGATTGTAGAAGCGACTACTCACTACCAGGATTACAAGTTGATCGCAGAGCTTTCTAAAGAGCTTGGTGTCGCCATGAAGGGTGTAGAAATTTCTTCTATCCTCCCTGAAAACCGTATGCAAGATCGTGGATGGTAAGGTGTGATTCTATGTTGAACATCGGTGTATTAGGACTTCAAGGTGCCGTCAGGGAGCATGTGCGTTCGATTGAAGCCTCTGGTGCCAAGGCGATCGTCGTGAAGCGTGTAGAACAACTGGAAGAGATTCAGGGCCTTATCATGCCTGGCGGGGAAAGTACGACCATGAGAAGGCTGATTGATCGCTATGGCTTTATGGAGCCGTTAAGACAATTTGCAGCAGCAGGGAAGCCGATTTTTGGAACATGTGCCGGTTTGATTCTCTTAGCGAAGCATATCGTCGGTTACGAAGAACCTCATCTTGGGGTAATGGACGTGACGGTGGAGCGTAATTCCTTTGGCCGTCAGAAAGAAAGCTTCGAAGCGGATCTTTCGATTGCCCATGTAGGAGAAGGATTCAATGCCGTCTTCATCCGTGCGCCTCATATCGTGGAAGCGGGAGAGGATGTTGAAATCCTGGCGAAGCATAATGAACGCATTGTGCTAGCGCGCCACGGACAGTTCCTCGGCTGTTCATTCCATCCTGAATTGACGGATGATCATCGTTTGACTGCTTTCTTCGTTGAAATGGTGAAGGAAAGCATGGAGAAAACAATCGCATAATTCTATTGCAAAATGGAAAACATTGTAGTAGATTATGAAATAACCAATAAAAATTTAAATCGTTGATAGGAAATAGTAGTAAAGAAGGCTTGCTAAAGAGAGTCGATGGCCGGTGAGAATCGATGCAGGAGCTTTACGAATCCATCCTTGAGTGAAGTACTGAATGAAGTAGGTATTTTCGGTGATTCCGTTACCATCTCTTAAGAGGAAGATGCGAGAGTGTCTTCAATTAGGGTGGCAACGCGGAAACCTCCGTCCCTTTTACCAGGGATGGGGGTTTTTTATTTTTTTATAAAAAAGGAGAGAAACATGCATGTTAGACATTAAGTATTTACGTAACAATCTGGAAGATGTAAAAGCAAGACTTCAACACCGTGGTGAGAACCTGGAGGACTTCGGTAAGTTTGAAGAGCTTGATAAAAGAAGAAGAGAGCTCCTTGTGGAAAGTGAAGATCTAAAGAGCAAGCGTAATGAAGTATCTCAACAAATTGCCGAGCTGAAAAAAGAGAAAAAAGATGCTCAGGATATGATCTTGGAAATGCGTGAAGTCGGTGCCAAGGTGAAAAAATTGGATGAGGAATTAAGAGGCATCGAAGAGGAGCTTGAGCGCATCCTTCTTTCTATTCCAAATATCCCCCATGAAACGGTACCTGTCGGGGAAACAGAAGATGATAATGTTGAAGCGCGTAAATGGGGAGAGGTTAGGGAATTTGATTTCGAAGCACAGCCTCACTGGGATGTGGCAACGGGCCTTGGAATCCTTGATTTCGAACGGGCAGGGAAAGTGACGGGAAGCCGTTTCGTTTTCTATAAAGGCCTTGGGGCAAGACTTGAAAGAGCCCTTATCAACTTCATGATGGACCTTCACATGGATGAGCATGGCTATACGGAAATGATTCCTCCATTCCTTGTGAATCGTGCGAGTATGACGGGAACAGGTCAACTTCCAAAGTTTGAAGAAGATGCTTTCAGAATTGAGAGCGAAGACTACTTCTTAGTTCCTACGGCAGAAGTGCCTGTAACGAATTATCATCGTGATGAGATCCTGAAGGCTGACGAGCTCCCTGTAAGCTATGTGGCATACAGCGCCAACTTCCGCTCTGAAGCTGGATCTGCAGGACGTGATACAAGAGGGTTGATCCGTCAGCATCAGTTCAACAAAGTCGAGCTAGTGCGCTTTGTGAAGCCTGAGGACTCTTATGATGAGTTAGAGAAATTAACGGGTCACGCTGAAAAAGTTCTTCAACTGCTAGGCCTTCCATACCGCGTATTATCTATGTGTACAGCCGACCTGGGATTCACTGCAGCCAAGAAATACGACATTGAAGTCTGGATTCCGAGTTACGGGACGTACCGTGAGATTTCTTCTTGCAGTAACTTTGAGAGCTTCCAGGCGAGACGTGCCAACATCCGCTTCAGAAGAGAGCCGAACGCGAAACCTGAACATGTGCATACGTTAAACGGATCTGGTTTAGCAATCGGACGTACAGTAGCCGCAATCCTTGAGAACTACCAGCAGGAAGATGGCAGTGTCATCGTACCAGAAGCCCTTCGTCCATATATGGGTGGAGTGGAAGTCATTAAATAAGCTCTTTAAACCAACAAAAAGAAGTCTCGCGTTAAACCGTGAGACTTCTTTTGATTTTTTATGAAATATGCTTGACACCATTTATACACCATGTTATTATAATTCTTGTCGATACGGAGGAATACCCAAGTCCGGCTGAAGGGATCGGTCTTGAAAACCGACAGGGGTGTAACAGCCCGCGGGGGTTCGAATCCCCCTTCCTCCTCCATTGATTTTTTTATAACCATCGCGCATAAACTTTGGAGATAGAATTCGTTACATTTTATGTAACGAATTTTTTTGTTTTATCCCCATGTCAAAGGACCTGGTACCTCTTACTTAAGGTTCTCTATGTCTTCTCTTACATGGTGATCGGACGTCTTTTCGAGTACACCGATCGCTGTAATATGACTGCGTGCTTCTTTATCCCCCAGTAGGTAGATCTTTGCATAAATATCCCTCATCGATTGATCATAATGATTATCTTCTGGTGAATTATGATACTGGCGGAATGGAACCTGAGCGCGTCTCATGGTCGACATGTCGTCATCATAGTTATCGTTAAAAAGCATTTTAAGCTCGTTCACCTCTGTAGGGGTTGCGAATATCCGAAAGCTCGGGCTGGCGTTTTGATTCGGATCCTGCAGAATATCCCCGTTGCTGATATCAACAAAATATGTTTGTTTCGATTCCATCATCTCTTCATCCCCTTAATCGATTATTTGTTACTACCTATACCTCTTTTTGAATGGAAATAAACGGATGGGTGTTGTTTTAAGACCTTACTGGTTCTTTCCGTAAGTTGTTGTACCCGAACTATGATTTGCAAATGCTCTGTCATTGAATGTGTGACGGAGCCGAGGAGGCTCTACTCACCCCCCGCGGAAAGCGAGCACCTGCAGCGGAAATCAACCACGACTCGTCGCTACATCAAAAAAAGACTACTCTTACTGCAGAGTAGTCTTTTCTTTATTAGCTTTTTAACATTCTCGTCTGTTCTATGAAGTAGCCGATTCTTTCGACGATTGGTTCGATGGAGTTTTGGTCGTTGACGAGGTCGTATTCGCTGATGTCGAGTCTGAGGACGGGACATGCGTTAAAGGAATTGATCCAGTTTTCATAGCGCTCGTGCATTTCCTCCCAATAAGCAACAGGCGTTTGCTGTTCCATCGGGCGACCTCGCTCACGGATGCGATCCACGACGTTATCAATGGATCCTTCAAGGTAAATCAACAGGTCAGGGTGTGGGAAGTACGGCGTCATGACCATGGCATCGAAAAGGCTTGTATAAGTTTCATAGTCGATTTCACTCATATTCCCTTTTTCATAATGCATGCGGGCAAATATGCCTGTATCTTCGTAGATGGAGCGGTCTTGGATAAAGCCGCCACCGTATTCAAAGATTTTCTTCTGTTCTTTAAAGCGTTCTGCCAGGAAGTAGACTTGAAGATGGAAACTCCAGCTTTTGAAATCCTGATAAAATTTATCGAGATATGGATTCGTATCCACTTTTTCAAATGACGTGCGGAAGCCCAAAGCGTTCGCCAATCCGTTTGTCATGGTGGATTTCCCGACACCGACTGTTCCGGCAATGGTAATCACGGCATTGTTCGGGATCCCGTATTTAGTGCGAAGATTCATGATAGTGAACTCCTTTTTTCAGTGTAGTTTCTAATTGAGTAAGAATATGATCCAGATCCTCTTTGTTTTGAACGAAGTCTACGTGGTCGCCATTGTAGCGAAGAACAGGGATATCCGGGTGTGTTTCTTCGAATGTATTCATGTATTCTTCATAATCAAGTGATAGCTGCTTTAGGTAAAGGGGGCTGATTTTCTTTTCAAAATCACGTCCTCTTTTTTCGATGCGCTTCAGGAGCGTATCTAAGCTTGCGTTCAAGTAAATGACCACATTGGGTCTCGGCATATCTGAAGTCAGGATGTCATAGATGTTGAGGTATTTCTTGAATTGTTGTTCATCCTTCAACGTGCGTTTTGCGAAGATAATGTTTTTAAGAATATGATAATCTGCAACGACAGATTTGTTCTGAGATAAGTAGTGTTTCTCGATATCTTCTAATTGTTTATATCGATTGCATAAGAAAAACATCTCTGTTTGAAAGCTCCACTCTTCAATGTCATCATAAAACTTATCTAAGAATGGGTTCTCATCTACGATTTCTTTAAGCAGGTGAAATTGAAAATGATCGGAAATCGCTTTTGCAAGAGAGGTTTTTCCTATTCCAATCGGGCCTTCAACGGTAATGAAAGGAATGCGCCCCATTAATTGTCCTCCTCATATTACGGCAATCTTTTCTCGTATATAGTGTGAAAAATTACGACAGGAATTATTGTAACACAATATATGGATGGTTTGTTCAGGATATTTTCTGTGATAGAGAAAACACATCACCTTCATTATATCGGCTTCCTGTAAGGGAGTTTTATGAAGACGCACATAAAAAGCTGATGGATAGGTGTTTATAGATTTACCCATCCATCAGCTTCTATTAATTATCTTTTTACAACGTTGAAATTGTCGGAAATTAACAGCCAGTTTTGAGGGAAAGAGAGACCAAGCTTCCAATAGCTCATCCCCCTCAATTTCAATTCTTTCATGAGGTCGAACTTAGCCTGGATGCTACGTGCATCTTCAAACCAAACTTCATGATCTTTTCCGGTGCTTGCATCACGGTACTTGAAGAATGGTGCCTGCGCTTTTTGATCATAATCGATTTTGACATTATTATCAGCTGCTATCTGGATTGCTTGTTGAGGACTGATGGCTTTAGCTGTACTTCCCTGTACGAAGGGGAGTGTCCAGTCATATCCATATAAATTCTGCCCCATGAGAATCTTGGATGGAGGCATCTCGGAAACAGCATACTCAAGAACATCCCGAACCGGTCCGATAGGGGACACTGCCATGGCGGGACCACCACTGTAACCCCATTCGTACGTCATGATGACCACGAAGTCGACAATTTCACCGTGGGCTTTGTAATCATGGGCTTCATACCATTTCCCTTTTTGATCGGCGCTGGTCTTCGGGGCAAGGGCGGTTGAAAGCAGCCAACCTTCTTGATTGAAGCGCTGTTTTGCCTTTCGTAAAAATTGGTTGTAGGCTTCTTTGTCCTGTGGACGCAAGTACTCAAAGTCAAAATGAATATCCCTGAATCCATATTTCTTAGCGGTTTGGACAACGTTATCCAGAAACTTATTCTGGATGTTCTGATCAGTTAATAGAATTCTGCCCAGTTCATCACTGAATGTCCCTTCTTCCTGGTTGGTGATTGCCATCATCATGACATTATTATTGTCTTTCCCCGTTTGAATGAGGTTTCCGAGGGGAGGTTCTTTCAAAGTGCCATCCCGCTTCGCCTGAAAACTGAAAGGAGCGAGATATGTGAGGTAGGGGGCAGCTTCCTTGGCGCTTTGTTCAAGGTTCGCGGCCACTTCCTTACCGTATGGCTCAACATAGCCATTAAACTCAGCTTTCACCTTAGGTTTCTGGGGGATGTATAAACGAAACCCCACCTGTAGAGGCTGATTAGGAGAGATTCCATTCACCCTTGCCAGTTCTTGATAAGGGACGCCCGTCTTTTGACTGATGCCCCAAAGACTATCCCCGGGTTGAACAAAATAAAAACTTCCTATAATCGGGATGACCAGTGATTGGCCGATCACTAAGTTATTTGGGTTCGGCAATTTATTTGCATCCACTATATCGTTAACTGTTGATCCATACGCTTGAGCGATACCAAATAAAGATTGGTTCGGCTGGACAACATGGATTTGCATAAACAGACCCTCCTCTAATTCATTCACTATAATCAGCGTATGAAAAGGGAGGGTTGAATATGTTTTCTGTTAGAATTTTTATAAAATCTTGCCGGTAGGATCAATTTTTGCTTTTAATACGTTTTTCATCATCGTCAAGGCGTAGAGATTATCTTCTTCACTGACAGAAGCGATGGCGTCACCAGGAACCATCAGGTTAAACTCTCTCATATAGGCATCGTTGGCTGTGAAGAGTACACATATATTGCCGGCAATCCCTGTTATGATCAGGTTCTTGACGGATAAGTGGTGAAGAAGCGTGTTTAATGCCGTACCATAAAAGGCAGAGTGCTTCGGTTTAATAAGAAAGTAATCGTCTTCCATCGGTTGGAGAGGTGTCATGATGCTATCGCTCATTTTGTTATGACACTTTTTGTATATCTCTTTGTAATCTGCTTTCCAAAGCTCATAATGGTCGTTAATATAGATGGTAGGAAGCTGATGTTTCATGCAATAGCGACGCAGGGAGTTAATGGGATCGACAATCCTTGAGGTGTGTTGTGCCAGGGTTTCCCCGTGTTTAAAGTCGAACGGATTCATAATATCGATGACGAGGAGAGCAGTATCGTTAGGTATCATGTGAAAGCCCCTTTCTACTATAGTTTGGTGTGAATCGGCATATTTTATAAAGGATTGAGAAATAAATTTACAGGAGTACATGATGGGTATGAGAGAAGAACGATTTATGAAAGAAGCAATGAAAGAAGCAGAGAAAGCAGCGGCCATCCAGGAAGTTCCGATTGGGGCGGTGATTGTCATGGATGACGAAATCATCGCCCGGGCTCATAATCTGAGGGAAACGAGCCAAAACGCCATCACCCATGCTGAAACACTGGCTATTCAAGAGGCTTGTGAAAAACTTGGCACTTGGCGTCTCGAAGGAGCGGAACTTTATGTCACGCTTGAACCTTGTCCCATGTGCAGCGGCGCCATCCTCCTTTCGAGAATCGAGAAAGTCGTTTATGGGGCAAAGGATCCGAAAGCGGGTTGTGCTGGAACATTAATGAATCTACTTGAGGATGACCGATTCAATCATCAGTGTGAAGTAGTGCCTGGAGTGTTGTCGGAAGAGTGCGGTGGAATCCTTTCCCGATTTTTCAAAGGGTTAAGGGAGCGAAAGAAGAGGGAGAAGAAGATGGGGATGGATGATCTGTAAATAACTTACATCATTCCATCATTGCTTTTTACCGTATATCCTAGTATACTTAATCTTGCGTCGCACTAATGACGCAACTAAATATGGTATCAATTTTGCCGTGCTAGGTGGGGAGGTAGCGGTGCCCTGTACTCGCAATCCGCTCCAGCGAGACCGAATTCCTTTCCGAGGCTCGCACTCTGTAGGGCCTGCCTCAAGTAAGTGGTGTTGACGCCTGGGTCCTGCGCAATGGGAATCCATGAACCATGTCAGGTCCGGAAGGAAGCAGCATTAAGTGGAAGCTCCCATGTGCCGCAGGGTTGCCTGGGCCGAGCTAACTGCTTGAGTAACGCCTATGGATGCTTGTCGACGAAAGGTGCACGGCAGTTTCAATTATATACAACAACTCATCCATTTCCGGATGAGTTTTTTGTTTGTGCAAAGGTTTAAATTGATCTCCGGTTTTCTTTGTAAAAGGGATTTACATTACGTTATAATAGAAACACTATAGTACATAAAAGAGGGGGGAGTATTTTGGCATATCAAGCTTTATATCGTGTGTGGCGTCCTCAGTCATTTATTGATGTAGTTGGACAGCAGCATGTAACGAAAACGTTGCAAAATGCCCTCCTTCATCAGAAGATTTCCCATGCCTATTTATTCTCGGGACCAAGAGGAACAGGGAAGACGAGCGCAGCGAAGATCCTGGCAAAAGCCGTTAACTGTGAACGTACACCTGTAGCGGAACCTTGTAATGAGTGCGATGCGTGTAAAGGGATCACGGACGGTTCGATCCCTGATGTCATAGAAATCGATGCTGCCTCCAATAACGGGGTGGAGGAGATCCGGGACATCCGGGATAAAGTCAAATATTCTCCAAACGTTGTCGAGTATAAAGTCTACATCATCGATGAAGTCCATATGTTGTCCATCGGAGCATTCAATGCGCTTCTGAAAACATTGGAGGAGCCGCCTAAACATGTCATATTCATCCTGGCGACGACCGAGCCCCATAAGATTCCCCTGACAATCATTTCCCGCTGTCAGCGATTTGACTTCAAACGGATCACCGCCATGGATATTGTGGGAAGAATGAGTCATATTGCGACAGAATCAAGTGTGGATTTTGAAGAAAATGCCCTGACGATCATTGCAAGGGCAGCCGAGGGCGGAATGCGTGATGCTCTCAGTCTTCTCGACCAAGCGATCTCCTTCAGTCAGGGTCGGGTCACAGTCGACGATGCCTTGACGGTAACGGGAGCCGTTTCTCAAGGTTACTTGAATACCCTGGCAAAAGCTATCTTAGAACGAGATGTAACAACTGGTTTAGGGGCCCTGGAAGAGCTCCTGTTTCAAGGGAAGGACCCTGCAAGGTTCGCAGAAGACTTCATCCTTTATTTCCGGGACATGTTGTTATACCGGACAGCCCCGAACCTTGAAGAATCACTGGAACGAGTGATGCTCGACGATGATTTCAAAGAATTGGCAGAGCGTACTCAGCCGGAACAGATTTATCAGTACATTGACGTCCTGAATCAGGCCGGTCAGGAAATGAAGTTTACGAACCATGCCCGGATATACCTGGAGGTTTCCATCGTTAAGCTTTGTCAGATGGAAGCGCCGGTATCGGCTTCTTCACCGGAAGTAAATGATTTGATGAAAAAGATCAACCTTCTTGAAAAAGAGGTCGAACAGCTGAAGGCAAATGGAGTCAAGGTTCAAGCGGAGCCTGCTGCACAGGCTGCCAAAAAGCCGATAAGGGCAAAGAAAGGGTTCCGTGCCCCTACCGGTAAGATTCAAGAAGTACTCCGGACGGCTACGAAAGAAGATCTAAATCTTATCAAGAGCCGCTGGGGAGACATGGTGGAAACCTTAAATCAGCGTCAGATGCGTTCGCAGTCGGCATTATTGAATGATGCTGAACCTGTAGCAGCAACAAATGGCTCATTTGTGTTAAAATTCAAATATGATATCCATTGTCAGATGGCAATGGAGAATCAAGCTTTTACTTCAGCCATTGCTTCCATTTTGGAAGAGTTAACCGGAAATAGCTATGCGGCTATTGGAATTCCTGAAGATCAGTGGATGTCCATAAGGGAAGACTTCATCCGGAACTCGAAACCAGAGGATGGAGATTCACCCGGCGGGGATCAAGAAGAAGATTCTCTCTTAACGGAAGCTGAAAAGCTTGTCGGTATGGATTTAATAGAACTTAACGATTAATATTTTTTCAATAATAAACTGGAGGTAATGATGATGATGCGTGGAAATGGAAATATGCAAAACATGATGAAGCAAATGCAAAAAATGCAAAAGAAGATGGCTGAAGCTCAGGAAGAACTGGGTGAAAAGCAAATCGAAGGAACAGCAGGCGGCGGAATGGTAACAGTCATCGTGTCCGGCCATAAACAAGTCATTGATGTGAAAATCAACGAAGAAGCGGTTGATCCGGATGATGTAGAAATGTTACAAGACCTAGTTCTTGCAGCGACTAATGATGCACTGAAGAAAGCGGACGAACTAACGAACTCAACCATGGGTCAGTTCACTAAAGGAATGAACCTACCGGGAATGTTCTAGGAGGCAAAAATATGCATTATCCTGAGCCTATATCAAAGCTGATCGACAGCTTTATGAAACTGCCGGGAATCGGGCCGAAAACTGCGGCCCGCCTGGCTTTTTTTGTTCTCAGTATGAAAGAGGATACCGTATTGGACTTTGCGAAAGCACTGGTCAATGCAAAACGTAACTTGAGTTATTGCTCCGTCTGCGGGCACATAACGGATCAAGATCCCTGCTATATTTGTGAGGATCAAAGACGTGACCGCAGCATCATCTGTGTCGTGCAGGATCCCAAGGATGTCATTGCGATGGAGAAGATGAAAGAATATAACGGACAATATCATGTGCTTCACGGAGCCATCTCCCCGATGGACGGGATCGGACCTGAAGACATTAATGTACCTGACCTCATCAAACGACTTCATAGTGATGAAGTCCAGGAAGTCATCCTGGCAACCAACCCTAACATCGAAGGGGAAGCGACAGCCATGTACATCTCGAGACTCGTTAAACCATCCGGTATCCGGATCACAAGGATCGCCCACGGACTTCCTGTCGGCGGAGACCTCGAGTACGCAGACGAAGTAACGTTATCGAAAGCCTTAGAAGGAAGAAGAGACGTTTAACGAAGGAGAGGATACCTATGTTTTTCAGGAAAAAAGGAAAGCTGAAAAAAGAGTATGACCAATCCTTACTTCACGTTTTAGACGAAACAAAGGATCATTGGAATCAGCAGCGTTCTATAGAAGAGATGAGTGTGGATTATAATTTGAACATCCATTGTCATTCGAAAATTGCAGAAGCCAAATATTTTTTTCTTTTTAGAGAAGCGAAACATAGAAAGATCGTCATAAAAAGGTAGACAACCATCATATCCTTTCAATAAGAGACTAAATATGTTTTTTGTTGAGAGGAGAGAAGGGTATGAATCCAGTTATCGTCATAGCGGTGATCAGTGGCCTGATCGTACTGCTGTTAGCGACGGGGACACCCATCAAGCCACTAAGGTTTGTTGGACAAGTCGCCATGAAGGTCATGATCGGAGCGCTTTTTTTATTTTTCCTGAACGCCTTTGGAAGTCAGTACGGAATTCATGTTCCGATTAATGTCGCCACCTCATCTATTTCAGGGATATTGGGTATTCCCGGGGTAGTGGGACTTACGGTGATTCAGATGTGGATTTTATAATAGTCAGTATAATCATATGATTAAAGCAGTCAAAACCCAGGTGAAGGTTACCCGGGTCTTGACTGCTTTTTATTTGACGAATGTCTTTGGCATAACCACCGCCACTACTTCTCCTCGTGCGCATATATTCCCCTCTGCGAACACTTCTGTTTCCACTTTAAACTTCTTCGGATGAACCTCGTGAACGGTTCCTACTGCTTTTAATGGAACATTGTGTGGAGTCGGTTTCATGAAATCAACTTGCAAGGAAGCCGTCACGAAGCGGGGAGGTTCCTGACCGTCCCCGATCTCCCCGCCATTTTTATGGTGAAGAGCGATTGCCGATGAACCCGTACCGTGACAGTCGATTAAAGAAGCAATCAACCCGCCATACACATAACCCGGTAAAGCAGTATGTTCCGGCTTTGGTGTATAGATGGTGACGGTTTGATTTCCTTCAACCCCTGTGCGGAAATGATGCCCTTCTTTATTTAGTCTGCCACAACCGTAACACCACGAAAAATCATCGGGATAATCATCCTGAATTGCACGAGTAACTTCTTTCACATCTCATTCTCCTCTCTCGATTCAACTTTCTCTATCATACTCTTCTATAAGCCCCCTTCGATCCCCTTTAAACTGGAAAGCGATTCATTCTTCCCTTTACGAATTGGCTGAATTCTATTAAAATCGAATTATAAATGATAATGAATATCAGTATCGATTCAAATATATGAGGTGATACCCAATGAACCTAAGTCAGATCCAAAGGAATGAAACTTTTCAAATAATAGACTTAACAGAGCTTCACCCATTTGTTAAGCGTCGATTAAAGGATATGGGAGTATGTGAAGGCAGTAAGGTCAAGGTCATCCGTTATTGTCTGTTTGGTGGCCCGTGTCTGTTGGAATGCTCAGGTCAGCGTGTGGGGATCCGGAGAAAAGATACAGATTGCATTAAAGGGGCACGGATATAATGGAGACGGCACTCTTGGGAAATCCCAACACCGGTAAGACATCTTTGTTTAATCAGATTACCGGATCATATGAATATGTCGGCAACTGGAGTGGAGTGACAGTAGAGAAAAAGGTTGGTCGGATCAAGGATTCTGATCAATCGTTAATTGACTTACCCGGTGTATATTCACTCAACCCCCTGTCTCATGATGAACGAGTGGCATCGATGGCACTATTGCAGGAAGAAGCTGGGCAAATCCTTAATATCGTGAATGCCAATCAACTGGAACGCAGTTTGTATTTAACAATTGAATTACTGGAGACGAATCTTCCGACTGCGATTGTCCTTAATATGATGGACCTTGCGGAAAAGCGTGGGATCAAGGTGAATGTGCAGCTTCTGGGAGAGCTTTTAGGGGTGAAGGGTTATTCTACCATCGCCCGAAAAGGCATGGGCTGCAATGAGATCATTCAACTCTTCCGGGAACGCCCCCTTGAACAGGCTTCTCTTTTTACCCTTG
>NZ_CM149659.1:40000-97500 GCF_056173145.1 Rossellomorea sp. QJM3NY_18
CTTTAGGGCTAGCCTCATGTGTAAGAGTCTTGGAGGTAGAGCACTGTTTGGACTAGGGGCCCTCATCGGGTTACCGAATTCAGACAAACTCCGAATGCCAAAGACTTATCCATGGGAGTCAGACTGCGAGTGATAAGATCCGTAGTCGAAAGGGAAACAGCCCAGACCACCAGCTAAGGTCCCAAAGTATACGTTAAGTGGAAAAGGATGTGGAGTTGCTTAGACAACCAGGATGTTGGCTTAGAAGCAGCCACCATTTAAAGAGTGCGTAATAGCTCACTGGTCGAGTGACTCTGCGCCGAAAATGTACCGGGGCTAAACGTATCACCGAAGCTGTGGATTGACACCTCTAGGTGTCAGTGGTAGGAGAGCGTTCTAAGGACTGCGAAGCTAGACCGTAAGGACTGGTGGAGTGCTTAGAAGTGAGAATGCCGGTATGAGTAGCGAAAGATGGGTGAGAATCCCATCCACCGAATGCCTAAGGTTTCCTGAGGAAGGCTCGTCCGCTCAGGGTTAGTCGGGACCTAAGTCGAGGCCGATAGGCGTAGACGATGGACAACAGGTTGATATTCCTGTACCACCTCTTTTCCGTTTGAGCAATGGGGGGACGCAGGAGGATAGGGTAAGCGCACTGCTGGATATGTGCGTCTAAGCAGTTAGGCTGATGATGAGGCAAATCCCATCATCTTAGAAGGCTGAGCTGTGATAGCGAGCGAATTATAGTAGCGAAGTTCCTGATTCCACACTGCCAAGAAAAGCCTCTAGCGAGGAAAAAGGTGCCCGTACCGCAAACCGACACAGGTAGGCGAGGAGAGAATCCTAAGGTGAGCGAGAGAACTCTCGTTAAGGAACTCGGCAAAATGACCCCGTAACTTCGGGAGAAGGGGTGCTCTGGTAGGGTGCAAGCCCGAGAGAGCCGCAGTGAATAGGCCCAGGCGACTGTTTAGCAAAAACACAGGTCTCTGCGAAGCCGTAAGGCGAAGTATAGGGGCTGACGCCTGCCCGGTGCTGGAAGGTTAAGAGGAGTGCTTAGCGTAAGCGAAGGTGCGAATCGAAGCCCCAGTAAACGGCGGCCGTAACTATAACGGTCCTAAGGTAGCGAAATTCCTTGTCGGGTAAGTTCCGACCCGCACGAAAGGCGTAACGATCTGGGCACTGTCTCAACGAGAGACTCGGTGAAATTATAGTACCTGTGAAGATGCAGGTTACCCGCGACAGGACGGAAAGACCCCGTGGAGCTTTACTGTAGCCTGATATTGAATTTTGGTACAGCTTGTACAGGATAGGTAGGAGCCTTGGAAACCGGAGCACAAGCTTCGGTGGAGGCATCGGTGGGATACTACCCTGGCTGTATTGAAATTCTAACCCGCGCCCCTTATCGGGGTGGGAGACAGTGTCAGGTGGGCAGTTTGACTGGGGCGGTCGCCTCCTAAAGAGTAACGGAGGCGCCCAAAGGTTCCCTCAGAATGGTTGGAAATCATTCGCAGAGTGTAAAGGCACAAGGGAGCTTGACTGCGAGACCTACAAGTCGAGCAGGGACGAAAGTCGGGCTTAGTGATCCGGTGGTTCCGCATGGAAGGGCCATCGCTCAACGGATAAAAGCTACCCCGGGGATAACAGGCTTATCTCCCCCAAGAGTCCACATCGACGGGGAGGTTTGGCACCTCGATGTCGGCTCATCGCATCCTGGGGCTGTAGTCGGTCCCAAGGGTTGGGCTGTTCGCCCATTAAAGCGGTACGCGAGCTGGGTTCAGAACGTCGTGAGACAGTTCGGTCCCTATCCGTCGTGGGCGCAGGAAATTTGAGAGGAGCTGTCCTTAGTACGAGAGGACCGGGATGGACGCACCGCTGGTGTACCAGTTGTCTTGCCAAAGGCATCGCTGGGTAGCTATGTGCGGAAGGGATAAGTGCTGAAAGCATCTAAGCATGAAGCCCCCCTCGAGATGAGATTTCCCATCACGTAAGTGAGTAAGATCCCTAGAAGATGACTAGGTAGATAGGTCAGAGATGGAAGCATGGCGACATGTGGAGTTGACTGATACTAATCGATCGAGGACTTAACCACATTATAAAGCGGAGGCGGCTTGAACAGAGACGACAAGCATTTCTGGGCAATCAGCTGAGGGTGCTTTTTACCCTCAGCTGATTGAACTGAAATGACCTCGAGTCTCTAGCCGCCGGAGCTGGATTACTGTCTACTTGTAATAGTAGATACAACATTGGTCGATATTCGGCTTTCTTGACATCAATTCTTTATCTAGTTTTGAAGGAACAATCCTTCAATTGAATAGTCGTCTGGTGATAATGGCGAAGAGGTCACACCCGTTCCCATGCCGAACACGGAAGTTAAGCTCTTCAGCGCCGATGGTAGTTGGGGGATCTCCCCCTGTGAGAGTAGGACGTCGCCAGGCAAATAGGAAAAAGAGTAGCTCTTGGGAGTTACTCTTTTTTGTTTTGGTTTTTGTTCAAAGAACATCCGATCTCTCCTCGACCGCAGTGCGAGGGTAGGGAGGAGCAAGAAGGTCGAGGACGCGAGGGAGAGAAGACCGGAGTGTGGTGTCCACACGAGGATCTGAACGAGTGAAGCGGACGAAGAGATTCGCCGCTCATCACTAGCCGCAGCCTTCAGTGCCGATGGTAGTTGGGGGGCTCCCCTGTGAGAGTAGGACGTCGCCAGGCAAATAGGGAAAAAAAGTAGCTCTTAGGGGTTACTCTTTTTTTGGTTTCATTGTTAGATAAGGATGAGTGTATAAAAAGTAATTATTTGGAAAAATACGCAATAAACGAAAAAATGACGCAATTAAGGGTGAAAAAGACGCAAATAATAAAATAATGACGCAATCCCTTGGAAAATGACGCAATAAATTCAAAAACGACGCAATCAAGATCCTGGGAGTCCCATCTGGTCATAAATCGTCCCTTCAAATGTCCGTTGAGGGCTCCAACCTCATCATTCTGCCATTGTATCCGCTGATCCTGAGCATATTTTTGCATATTTACAACGCAGCTGCATGGTTGCAGCTGGTCCTCTACCCAAGCCGCTATCATAATTCATTGCCTCCCCATCTCTCAACCTAATAAACTCACAATCACAAACCACCAATATACCAACTTCTTTTCACAATCTTTTTTATAGAGACATACACAGACTCGGTAACGGCAACATAAGATGAAAGTACACTTGATTATTCTGTCAGTTGAAATGTTTATAATTATGTATACAATTGGTGGTTTTGAGGCAGAATAGATTGTATGGAGGTGGAGGGCCCTATGTTAAATCAGGAACGTAAGGCGGCTTTGGAAGAGTGCATCGTTTGTCACATTGAGAAGAAGGTTGGAATCCATCTATACACATCGTTTATCTGCACAGAATGTGAAAAGGAAATGGTTCACACAGAAACGAATG
This sequence comes from Rossellomorea sp. QJM3NY_18, assembly GCF_056173145.1. NCBI lineage: Bacteria > Bacillati > Bacillota > Bacilli > Caryophanales > Bacillaceae > Rossellomorea > Rossellomorea sp. QJM3NY_18. Next base: position 43,407 of record NZ_CM149659.1, read on the forward strand.
ATCCTTTGTATAAAACGTTCATACAGAGGCTGAAAAAAGTGAATACTCCTCAAATCTACTCATAACCAGAATGTATACATGGTTATGATTTTTTTTGCTGTCAGAGTTTCGGTGTTTTATGAGTTTCGTTGATTCATTGTTATACAAATAAGATTTGAAATCACCGAAGCATAGTACCGCGTGGTTATGATACGATATGAGTGGATATTTACTTTAAGGAGATTATGGAATGAAGCGAGATCATACAAGAACCCCACTGATTGAGGCGATCGAGAGGCATCGGTCCATGCAGCCTATTTCATTTCATGTGCCTGGGCATAAGAACGGATTATTGGTGCAGGATCATCCTTTTTATCAATCGGATCTTACAGAGTTAAGTGGTTTGGATGATTTACATGATTCCCAGGAGGCGATTCGGGAAGCGGAGGAATTGCTTGGGGAAGTATACGGGTCATTAGAGAGTCATTTTCTGGTGAACGGAAGTACGGTAGGGAATATTGCCGCGATCCTCGCTTCCTGTGAACCTGGGGATACAGTATTTGTTCAACGGAATTGTCATAAGTCGGTGCTGAACGGCATCAGGCTAGCCAAGGCTGTTCCGGTATTCATTGAAACAGAGTGGGATGACATGGGGACCGCCCTTGGGATTCGATTGGATGATATAAAGGAAGCGATGAATGTATTCCCTCATGTGAAAGCTTGTGTCCTCACGTATCCGACTTATTACGGGTTTACATACAATCTGAAAGAAATCATAGATGAATGTCATAAACATAATGTCGTCTGTATCATTGATGAGGCTCATGGTGCACATTTTACCCTGGGTCCACCTTTTCCCGATTCTGCTATGGAGTGTGGGGCAGATATTGTGGTTCATTCCGCTCATAAGATGCTCCCGGCCATGACGATGGGGTCGTATTTACATATTGGAAGTAAGCGGGTGGATGCGCATAAGGTGAAAGACTATTTAACTATGCTACAATCAAGTAGTCCTTCGTATCCGATTATGGCATCCCTTGATTATGCGAGATCCTATGTCGGGACGTTTTTACAAGAGGACTTGGATCAAACACTTGAGGACATTCGCGAATTTATAGACCGGATTGAACGGATCCATCCTCAGCTCATTGTTCAACAAGCACATGATCCATTAAAACTTATCATGAAGATCGAAGGAAGAACGGGGTATGCCCTCCAGGAGTTGTTAGAGTCTGTAGGTGTTTATCCGGAGCTTGCTGATCCGAATCAAGTACTGTTGATTCTTCCGTTAGTAAAGAAGGGTCTTTCGTTTCCGTATACAGAAGCGATCGGAAGGATAAACAAGGCGCTTGAGAATGTGCCTGTGGTGGAAGTCATCCCCATGGATGGGATAAGCAGTTCAAGTGGGACAACCCCTTTTTCTACCTTGGCATTAACCTTGGAGGAAATGGACGGGAAAGTGGAAGCGTTGATTTCCCTGGACGATGCGGAAGGAGAAGTTTCTGCTGGAATGGTGACACCTTATCCACCGGGTATCCCGTTGTTGGTGCCGGGGGAACGGATCACTGCTGATGTAATCCGGCGTTTGAAGAAATATATAGAGAATAAGGCAAACATTCAGGGGCACCACCGATTGGCTGACCACTGTGTGTATGTGTATCGATAAAGCGGAGGGAAATAGATGACAAGAGGATTGTTCATTACCGTTGAAGGCCCCGAGGGTGCCGGGAAATCAACGATATTATCAGAGTTATATCAACAACTGCTGCAGGATGGACTGGATGTTGTCCAGACGAGGGAGCCGGGAGGTATTTCCATAGCTGAGCAGATCAGGGAAGTCATATTAAATACAAAGAACACGGAAATGGATAAGCGAACGGAAGCGCTGTTATATGCAGCTGCGAGGCGTCAGCATCTGGTGGAGAAAGTGATCCCGGCCCTTAAGGAAGGCAAGATCGTGATTTGTGATCGGTTTATTGACAGTTCCCTTGCCTATCAAGGGAATGCCCGTGGAATCGGAATGGAAGAAGTCATGGATATCAATCAATTTGCGATTGAAGATAAGATGCCGGATCTCACGTTGTATTTTGACATTGATCCCGAAGAGGGGTTAAAGAGAATTGCAAAGCATAACGGCAGAGAAGTGAATCGATTGGATCTCGAATCGATGGAATTTCATACTCGCGTCCGCGAGGGGTATCAGAAGTTAATCAAACAATATCCGGATCGCATTCGAGTCATCGATGCTAGTAAGAGTAAGGAAGCGGTGTTTACTGATGCGTATGAAATCGTGACGGGTTATTTAAACACGTGAGGCTAATAGAAGAGACGGATGAACGGGCGAAAAATCGTTTCCTGGTCATCCGTCTCTTTTTTAGATGAAGCATTGGAGTCTTTTCAATGATATAATAGAAGGAAGTAAATGGCTTTATAACGGAGGAATTCATTCATGAAGGTAATTATGGCAGTTGTACAGGATAAGGATAGCAATCGTTTGTCTAATGCCCTGATGGAACATAATTTTCGTTCGACAAAATTAGCGAGCACCGGCGGTTTTTTGAAGTCAGGCAATACGACGTTCATCATTGGTACTGAGGATATTCGGGTGGAGAAAGCATTACAGGTTATTAAGGAAAACTGTCAGTCACGTGATCAAATGGTAGCACCGGTGTCCCCGATGGGTGGAAATGCAGATTCCTATGTGCCTTATCCCGTTGAAGTGGCCGTAGGCGGGGCGACGGTATTCGTTCTCCCTGTAGAGCAGTTCCATCAGTTTTAAAGTGAGGTTGGATTTATGAAAATTAATCAGGACCACCGCGTGTCCTTAGATAGCATGGCGAAAGATCAGAGAACTGGCGGTACGGGACAAGTTAAGTTCGGCCAGCTGGTTCAGAAACATGATCAGAAAATGCATATGGACCAGCTCAATAAGCTTCTTGGGACAATAGAGGATGCCGGCACCCGTTTAGCTCAGTCAAGGACATTCAAAGATCTAGCCAAATATAAAACATTGGTCAAGAAGTTTGTACGGGAAGCAGTCGACTTCGGAATGGACCTGAAGCAGTCCCATACTTGGAATCAATATGGTGAGGGACGAAAGCTGAATATCGTCGAAACAGTGGATCAGCATCTTGTAGGATTAACGGAAGATGTATTGGATAAGGAAAAGAAGTCCATTGATATATTAGGAAAAATCGGAGAAATAAAAGGACTGCTTATTAATCTTTATATGTAAGAGAGTGATGTTAGGACATGTTGTTTGAAGAGATACAACCATTTCAGCCAGTCGTCCTTCAGATGCTGCAGAATAGTATATTGAAGGATCGTGTCGCTCATGCTTATTTATTCGAGGGTGAAAAAGGGACACGAAAGAAAGAAATGAGCATGCTGTTCGCCAAGGCATTATTATGTCTGAACCGGGTAGAAGGAAAGCCCTGTGAAGACTGCTCCAACTGTAAACGGATCAATCACGGGAACCATCCGGATTTGCATCTGGTGGAGCCTGATGGTCTATCTATCAAGAAGGATCAGATTAAAAGTCTGCAAGAAGAATTTTCGAAAACAGGTGTAGAATCCAAGAAGAAAATCTACATCATCGTTCACGGAGATAAGATGACGGCGAATGCTGCTAACAGCCTATTAAAATTTCTGGAAGAGCCGCTCGCGGATACAACCGCGATTCTCATCACTGAAAATATTCACCGGATCCTGCCAACCATTCTCTCCAGATGCCAGACGGTTTCATTTAAACCGTTACCGAAAGAACAACTGACAAAACAGTTATTGGAAGAGGGGATCCCCCCTCACTTTGCAACTCTTGCAGCCAACTTGACGAACCATTATGAGGAAGCTGTAGAAATATGTCAAAATGAGTGGTTTGCACAAGCAAGAATAATAGTGTTAAAATTATATGAAGTCCTCCAGAAAAGTCCCTTCCAAGCAATGGTCAAAATACAAGAGGATTTTGTACAGCACTTCAAAGAAAAAGATCAAGTCGATCGAGCATTGGATCTTTTACTTCTAATATATAAAGACTTACTTCATATCCAGTTAGGAAAAGAAGAGCAGCTCGTGTACCCGGACCAAAAGGAAAACTGGAAATCCAACGCACTTCAAGTATCAACCAATCGTCTTTCTACTAATATGACGATGATCCTTGAAGCAAAACGCAAATTAAACGCCAATATGAATTCGCAGCTGCTAGTAGAACAGCTTATGCTAAAACTGCAGGGGTGATGGTCCTTTGTACGATGTTGTAGGAGTTCGCTTTAAAAAAGCGGGTAAAATCTATTATTTCGATCCGGGTGATCTGGACATTCAAAAAGATTGTTATGTAATCGTTGAAACGGTCCGCGGAGTCGAATTTGGTAAAGTAGTCGTAGAGAGAAAGCAAGTAGGAGAAAATGATGTAGTTCTTCCGTTGAAAAAAGTGATTCGGATCGCCGATCAAAAAGATCGATTGATCGTTGACGAGAACAAGTCGTCTGCAACGGAAGCCTATAACGTATGTTGTGATAAAATTAATCAGCATCAATTGGATATGAAATTGGTGGATGTAGAATATACATTCGATCGTAATAAAGTCATATTCTATTTTACGGCTGATGGACGTGTTGATTTCCGGGAGCTGGTGAAAGATCTGGCCTCCATTTTCCGTACGCGCATTGAACTTCGTCAGATTGGCGTTCGAGACGAAGCAAAAATGCTTGGTGGTATCGGTCCTTGTGGCCGCATGCTGTGTTGTTCAACCTTTTTAGGAGATTTTGAACCTGTGTCCATCAAAATGGCGAAGGATCAGAATCTATCCCTTAATCCCACGAAGATTTCAGGTTTATGCGGACGTTTAATGTGCTGTCTGAAATACGAGAATGACGAGTATGAAGCAGCGAAAGAAGAATTACCTGATATCGGAGAAGTGATTAAGACACCTCATGGAAAAGGTAAAGTGGTAGGTCTTAATATTCTGGAACGTATTCTTCAGGTCGAAATCAAAGAAGAAGAGCGGGTTCTGGAATTCACATTAGATGAAATTATGAACGAAGGTGCCGTATCATTCCAAGCCACAGAGTAACGGGGTGTAGTGTCGTGGATAAGAAAGAGTTCTTTGATTCAGTCAGTAACATGGAACAACAAATTGGTGACTTATATCATCAATTAGGTGAGCTCAAACAATGCCTAGCTGAAATGTTAGAGGAAAATAATTCTCTAAAGTTAGAAAATGAACATTTGCGCCGTAGACTGGAACAAACAGAGAACTCACCAAAAAAGGTACAAACAAACAGCGATGCGGGTACGACGAGTGAGTCAGACTTGGAAGATAAAACACTGGATATCGGAGAAGGCTATGACAACCTTGCTCGATTATACCAGGAAGGATTTCATATTTGTAATATACATTTCGGAAGTCCCCGGAAGGATGAAGACTGCTTATTCTGCCTTTCTTTCTTAAATAAGAAATAAAGGACACTTCATTCTTCTAAAACAGAATACAGATAAAAAGGACTGATCCACGTATAGTGGGATTGGTCCTTTTTATTCGAAAAGCGGAAGGGGCTCGCCCTGGGGCGACAAGCTTAAGACGAGTAACCCGGAAAGGCGTTCTTTGCCTTTTGGGGTTAATTGGCTTAAGACCTCGAGCCCCAAGCCCCTGGAGCTGGACAAATCGAAAAGCGTAGGCGGCTTGTTCAGGCCCGACAAGCATAAGATGAATTGGCCGGAAAGGCGCTTTTTGCCTTTTGGGTCAATTTAGCTTATGACCTCGAGGGACTAGCCGCCGGAGCTGGACAAATCGAAAAGCGTAGGCGGCTTGTTCAGGCCCGACAAGCATAAGATGAATTGGCCGGAAAGGCGCTTTTTGCCTTTTGGGTCAATTTAGCTTATGACCTCGAGGGACTAGCCGCCGGAGCTGGACAAATCGAAAAGCCTAACAAATTGGAGGAAAGGCATGGTCGAGTTAAAAGAAGATGAGCGTTTAGATTATTTATTAGCTGAAAACATGAGGATCATTCAAAGTCCTTCCGTGTTCTCCTTTTCAACAGATGCGGTCCTTTTGGCACACTTCAGCTATTTACCGATTCACAAGGGGAAAGTGGTTGATTTATGTTCAGGGAACGGCATCATCCCCTTATTGCTTAGTGCAAGAACCAATGTCCACATTACAGGTGTGGAAATTCAAGAGCGTCTATTTGATATGGCAAAGCGGAGTGTCGAGTATAATGACCGTCAACATCAGATAACGATGAAAATGGGGGATGTAACGAAGATTGATCAACTCCTCCATCATTCTCATTATGATGTGGTAACATGCAATCCTCCCTATTTCAATACGCCGCCAGGAGATAAACGAAATGTGAACGAGCACTATGCGATTGCCCGACACGAAATTTTATGCACCCTTGAGGATACCATCAAAGCGTCCAGCTATTTGTTGAAACAAGGCGGTAAGGCTTCTTTCGTTCATCGACCCGGCCGATTGATGGACATCCTCTCATTGATGAGAAAACATCGTCTCGAGCCCAAACGACTACGATTTGTCTATCCAAAGCCCGGGAGAGAGGCCAACACGATATTAATAGAAGGAATCAAAGATGGGAAACCGGACCTGAAGATTCTCTCTCCTTTATATGTGTACGATGAGCAGGGTGAATATTCTAAGGAAGTACATGATATGCTATTTGGACATCATAAAACAAACCAATAAACATGATCCAGGAGGTGAAATTCACCATGAACCAGCAGAAAAGTTTTCAGGACAGTGAAAAAGGAAGCCTGTATCTTGTCCCCACACCGATCGGAAATCTCGAGGATATGACGTTCCGTGCCATCCGAATGATGAAAGAAGCGACGGTGATTGCAGCGGAGGATACGAGGAACACCAAGAAACTTTGCAATTACTTTGAAATCGATACACCAATCATCAGTTACCATGAACATAATAAAGAAACGAGCGGTCAGAAGCTGATTGAGCGAATGGAGAGAGGGGAGCTCGTGGCCCTTGTCAGCGATGCAGGCATGCCATCGATTTCAGATCCGGGTTACGAATTGGTGAAAGAAGCAATCGAACACAACATCGCGGTCATTCCATTGCCCGGGGCAAATGCCGCTCTGACGGCTCTCATTGCCTCAGGTTTAGCGCCTCAGCCATTTTATTTCTATGGTTTTTTACATAGAGGCAAAAAAGACAAAAGAGCTGAGCTTGAAACACTAAAATTGTTGGAAGATACATTTATCCTTTACGAATCACCCCATAGATTAAAAGAAACACTAAAAGAACTATATGCGGTTTTAGGAAATAGACAAATCGTCATCTGTCGAGAGCTCACGAAGAAATTCGAGGAGTTCATCCGCGGTTCAATCGAGGAAGTGATCGAATGGGCGAATGAGGGAGAAGTGAGGGGTGAATTCTGTTTGTTGATCGAAGGGGCAGGTCCACAAGAGAAAGAGGAAGAAGACACTTGGTGGAGCAGCTACTCCTTGCAAGATCATGTCCAGCACTATGTAGATGAAGGAAGCATGTCATCAAAGGAAGCCATCAAACAAGTCTCAAAAGAGAGATCCCTCCCTAAACGGGAAGTGTACCAGGCTTACCACGTGGAATAACAGCAAAACAAAAAGGCCTGAGTCGAATGGACTCAGGCCTGTCATATGGCAATAGATCAATAGATTATTTTGATTGTAAAGATTCTTGGATTTCTTTCAGTAACTGATCTGCACCTTCACGGCTAAGAACTAATTTACCATTTGCAAGCTTGATGTTGTCATCAGAAACTTCACCAGTAATTTGGCAAGTCATGCTTGGCTTGTATTTCTTCAAGATGATTCTTTCATCATCCACATAAATTTCCAAAGCATCTTTCTCAGCGATACCTAATGTACGACGTAGTTCGATTGGAATAACGACACGGCCCAGTTCATCAACTTTTCTTACAATACCTGTAGACTTCATTTGAGAATCTCCTCCAAATAAATATTATTATTTATCTCTATCTGTTTCGTCAATATTCGACAAATTTCATTAACTGATACTATCATACCAACGATTAGGAATCTCGTCAATAATTTAATCTGTAAATTATTAATAATAAGTGGATGATTAAGTCTTGTTATAATAAGCTTTACGCTTTGTTGTAAAAAAATGTATTACCAATTGAAAATTATTGTAATGAAAGTAATAATAAATGAGAATGTCGAATTTTCTTTATCCTCTATATTAATTCGACAAGGTTCGACAAATTTCAATATCTATATCGACAAAACATAAAATCAGCATTGTTTAGTTGCAGAAACCCTTTATTTTAGGTATATTTTGATGAGATAAGAGGTTAAGATGATAGGTAAGGTCAAGAATGGATGTATATAACAGACCTGCCACTGTAAACCATACGGAGTCTGATTTGGCTTTATGGGGGTAAGTGGAAAAATGAGGAGGAACAGGAAGTGGAAGAAAAGTTGAACACCTTCTATATTACAACGCCGATTTATTATCCAAGTGGAAATTTACATATTGGACATGCATACACCACGGTTGCCGGTGATGCCATGGCCCGTTACAAGAGAATGCGTGGATTCGATGTCATGTACCTTACAGGGACGGATGAACATGGACAGAAGATCCAAAGAAAAGCCGAGGAAGAAGGAATTACACCTCAGGCATATGTTGACGGTATTGTAAGCGGCATTAAAGACTTATGGGGGAAGTTAGATATATCCTACGATGACTTTATCCGGACGACGGAAAAGCGTCATAAGGATATCGTGGAAAAAATCTTCAATCAGCTTGTCCAGCAGGGCGATATTTATGTGGATCAGTATGAAGGATGGTACTGCACGCCATGTGAATCCTTCTTTACGGAAAGACAATTAGAAAACGGAAATTGTCCGGATTGCGGACGCCCTGTTGAAAAAGTAAAGGAAGAGTCGTACTTCTTCAAGATGAGTAAATATGTCGATCGCCTTCTTGCTTATTATGAGGAGAATCCTGAATTCATTCAACCCGAATCCCGGAAGAATGAGATGGTAAATAACTTCATTAAACCCGGTTTGGAAGACCTGGCTGTTTCCCGTACGACCTTTGATTGGGGAGTGAAAGTACCCGGAGATCCGAAGCACGTCATTTATGTGTGGATCGATGCTCTTTCCAATTACATCACGGCTTTAGGATATGGCAGCGAACAAGATGCAAACTACTTGAAATATTGGCCAGCCGATGTCCATCTGGTAGGAAAAGAAATTGTCCGTTTCCATACGATTTACTGGCCGATCATGCTGATGGCTTTAGATCTTCCGCTTCCAAAGAAAGTCTTCGCTCATGGATGGCTTCTGATGAAAGACGGAAAAATGTCTAAATCCAAAGGGAATGTCGTGGATCCCGTTACCCTTATTGATCGATATGGTCTTGATTCCCTTCGCTACTATCTGTTAAGAGAAGTGCCATTTGGATCTGACGGAGTCTTTACGCCGGAAGGATTTGTAGAGAGAATCAATTTTGACCTGGCCAATGATTTGGGGAATTTATTAAATCGTACAGTGGCCATGATCAATAAATATTTCGATGGAGTCATTCCAACTTATGTTGATTCCAAAGGGGAATTTGATCAAGCACTCCTGGATATGAACAATGAAACGGTGAAGAACTATGAAGAAGCCATGGAAAACATGGAGTTTTCAGTTGCCTTGTCCAGCCTTTGGCAGTTGATCAGCCGTACGAATAAGTACATTGATGAGACGCAGCCATGGACCCTGGCGAAGGATGAAAGTAAAAAAGAAGAACTGGGAAGTGTGATGAGTCACTTGGCTGAATCGTTGAGAAGAGTGGCAGTCCTCTTACAGCCTTTCTTGACAAGAACCCCTAAGAAAATCTTCGAGCAACTGAATCTGCATGAGGAAAAGATGCACACATGGGAAAGCCTGGAGCGTTTCGGAGCAATCCCGGCGGGTACCGAAGTAGTCAAAAAAGGGGAACCTATCTTCCCGCGTCTTGAACTTCAGGAAGAGGTAGCCTTTATTAAAGAGAAAATGCAGGGATCTGCCCCTGTTGTCGAAGAGAAGAAGGAAGTATCTGCACCGGAAGCTTCAGAGGAAATCGGTATTGATGATTTCATGAAAGTCGAGCTTCGCGTAGCCGAAGTACTTGGAGCGGAACCAGTTAAAAAAGCCGATAAACTTCTAAAGCTGCAATTGGACCTCGGCTTTGAAAAACGTCAAGTTGTATCGGGGATTGCGAAATTCTATCAGCCCGACGAACTCGTTGGAAAAAAAGTGATCTGTGTAACCAACTTGAAGCCTGTAAAACTTCGTGGGGAACTTTCCCAAGGAATGATCCTTGCCGGAGAAGAAAATGGAACGCTGTCTCTTGCTTCCATTGATCAGTCCTTGCCAAATGGAACAAAAGTTAAATAAATGATTTTTTGTGATTTATCAATAAAGGGATGTTCCACGTGGAACATCCCTTTATTATATAAATATAACATACGAACGTATTTTATATGGTTAAGGACGTATATACCTTCATTATTAATTATTTCAATATAGTTAGAAAAGAGCGATAAACAGATGATTTTGGTTCTGTCACTAAAATAGATAAAATGGAGTGTGACTGTAATTGGAACTCCGTAAATAAAAAATATCCAAAGAAACCATAATATGTAATATGAATGTTACATGAATGTGATGCTTGTCATGCGTTTTTATATTAAACTTATCTTTATTACAAGGAGTGTCTTATATGCTATTTGATACACATGTTCATTTGAATGCTGAACAATTTGACGAAGATCTGGAGGAGGTATTGTCAAGGGCAAGAGAAGCTGGAGTCGAAAAAATGGTGGTTGTCGGCTTTGACCGTCCGACCATTAATCGGGCCATGGAACTCATTGGTCAATATGATTTTCTATATGCCGCAATCGGATGGCATCCAGTGGATGCAATTGATATGAATGATGAGGATTTAGCTTGGATAGAAGAACTCTCACAACACCCTAAAGTAGTGGCGATAGGGGAAATGGGACTTGACTATCATTGGGATAAATCCCCCAAGGATGTTCAAAAAGAAGTATTCCGAAAACAGATTCAACTAGCTAAGAAAGTAAAACTCCCGATCGTTATACACAACCGTGAAGCTACACAGGATATAGTGGATATTCTCAGGGAAGAAGGAGCGGAGGAAGTCGGAGGGATCATGCACTGCTTCAGTGGAAGTCCTGAAATCGCTCAAGAATGTGTCGAAATGAATTTCTATATTTCCCTTGGAGGTCCCTTAACGTTTAAGAATGCCAAGAAACCAAAAGATGTGGCCAAAGAAATCCCGCTTGAGAAGCTTCTGATTGAAACCGATTGTCCTTATCTCGCCCCACATCCATATAGAGGGAAGAGAAATGAACCGGCTTACGTGAAGCTTGTAGCGGAACAAATCGCTGAACTGAAAGAAGTGTCTATAGAGGAAGTAGAGAAGGTTACAACGGAAAATGCAATGAAATTATTCAACATAAATTGACATCAGATATTGTCGAGAATTGAGAGAGCTTGTCCAAATAGTAAATCAAAACAAAAAGTTCTACATAGGAACACTGTTTCATAGGATAAACGTGTCGATAACTCTCTCTTTTCTTTTTCTTGCATTTTCTGCATAATATGTTTTGTGTTCCCTGGGTTGCAATATTTTGCTAGATTAGGTTAGAAGTAGTAAGGGTTGACAGTCACTGGATAACTCTATATAATCACTCCGAGAAAAGGAGGCGTTTTTCATGAACTTTAAAGCCATGAAAAGCCTGTTTTCCAAGTCTTTGAGTCGAAGGAAATGGATTGTTACAATCGGAACTATCGTAACATCGGCAGCTGTATTCGGAATTCTTTTTTATGAAGGATCCAAGAACACTGTAGCATTGACCTTAGACGGCGAGCAAAAAGAGATTAGGACGCATGCAAACACGATTCAAGATATATTAAAAGAATTAGAGATTTCACCCCGCTCAGAAGACTATTTGTACCCCTCGGGGAATACGAAGGTTTCAAATAACATGAATATTGTTTGGGAACCGGCAAAACAGGTAGGAATAGCAGTAGGAGGCCAGGAGAAAAAAATCTGGACGACTGCTGACACAGTTAAAGAGTTACTCTCCGAAAATGAAATTCAGGTAGGAGAGCATGATAAGGTCCAACCCGGCTTATCAGAAAAAGTCACAGGGAACATGAATGTAAAGATTGATACCGCATTTCCACTTAAGCTTGTAAACGGTGGAAAACAGCAAAATGTATGGTCTACTTCGACTACGGTCGCTGACTTTTTAAAGCAACAAGGAATTACACTAAAAGATTCAGACCGTGTTGAACCAAGTTTAGACAAAGTTGTTAAAGCTAATGATGTCGTAAATGTCGTTCGAGTTGAAAAAGTCACCGATGTAGTGGAAGAGACAAAGAATTTCACCGTTATTTCCAAGAAGGACTCCGGCCTTTCAAAAGGAAATGAGAAAGTCGTTCAAGAAGGCAAAAACGGAAAAATTGAAAAGAAGTATGAAATCGTAAAAGAGAATGGCAAAGAGGTTTCCAGAAAATTAGTGAGTGAAAAAGTCGTGGAAGAAAGTCAGGATAAAATCGTCAATGTCGGAACAAAGGTTTTAGTGGCCCAGGTTTCACGTGGACGTTCATCATCCTCATCATCCAGTGCAGAAGCTTCAGCCGCTCCTAGTGGTGGTCGGGAATTCTATGTCAGTTCTACTGCGTACACAGCTTCTTGTAATGGATGCTCCGGCCATACGGCTACAGGCATTAATCTAAAATCGAATCCCAATGTAAAAGTGATCGCAGTCGATCCTTCGGTTATTCCTTTAGGTTCAAAGGTTTATGTGGAAGGCTATGGATATGCAGTTGCGGCAGATACAGGCGGAGCAATTAAAGGGAATAAAATTGATGTATTCTTCTCATCCAAATCAGACGCTTATCGTTGGGGAAGAAAAACCATCAAAGTGAAAATATTGAACTAAGAGCAGGGTGTTTTCCTGCTTTTTTTTAATTCTCGGTTAAAACCGTTATAATAGCTTTAGGTCTTCATTTATTAGACGAATTGAAATGCAAAAATGTTTCAACTTTTTTGGAGGAATTATGAAAATAAAAGAAATCATTGTAGTGGAAGGGAAGGATGATACGGTAGCCATTCAGCGTGCCGTCAATGCAGATACGATCGAAACGAATGGTTCTGCGGTGTCTCCTGCTACTATAGAGAAAATCAAGCACGCCCAGGAAAAAAGGGGCGTTATCATATTTACGGATCCCGATTATCCGGGCGAACGAATTCGAAAGATAGTGAGTGAAGCGGTACCCGGATGCAAGCATGCCTTTGTACATAAGAAAGACGCGCTGCCGAAATCAGGCAGGGGGATAGGTGTCGAACATGCAAGCCCAGACGTTATAAGGGAGTCCTTGAAGGAAGCTCATTTGTTGGATGTCGATCAGGCAGAAATTATTTCAAGAGAAGATCTGATCGATGCCGGTTTAATTGGAAGCCCTCAGTCAAAAGACAGAAGAATAGCCCTTGGTGAGAAGCTTAGAATCGGATACACGAATGGAAAACAACTGCAGAAACGATTACGGATGTTTAATATTCAAAAAGAAGAGTTCAAAAAAGCGTTAATGGAAATCATTCAGGAGGAAGAACATGCATAAAGATATTGCAACCCCGATACGAACGAAGGAAATCCTTACAAAGTACGGCTTTTCGTTTAAGAAAAGTCTTGGCCAGAATTTTTTAATTGATCCCAATATTTTAAGGAACATAACGGAATATGCAGGGCTATCCGAGAAAACGGCCGCTATTGAAGTGGGACCTGGAATCGGAGCACTGACAGAACACCTTGCCCGTACTTCAGGAAAGGTTGTAGCCTTTGAAATCGATCAGCGGCTGATCCCGATACTCGGTGACACCCTGTCTCCTTATGATAATGTGAAGATAATAAATGAAGATATCCTGGAGGCGGACGTTGAAGCGATCATAAACGAAGAATTTGAAGGATTCGATGATATTATGGTGGTAGCCAATCTTCCGTATTACGTCACCACACCCATCATCCTGAAATTATTGATGGAGCGTCTCCCGATCAGGGGAATATGCGTCATGCTTCAGAAGGAAGTAGGGGACCGTATTTCGGCTCAGCCGGGGACAAAGGCATATGGATCACTATCCATCGCCATTCAGTACTATACAGAGGCTGAGATGGTCATGACTGTCCCGAAAACGGTCTTTATGCCCCAACCGAATGTAGACTCTGCCGTCATCCGTCTAACGAAGCGTGAGAAGCCTCCTGTAGACGTCATCAGTGAAGACTTCTTTTTTACCGTTACACGTTCGTCCTTCGCTCAGAGAAGAAAGACGATCTTGAATAACTTAACGAGTCAGTTGCCTCAAGGGAAAGAAAAGAAAGAGTTGATCCTGGATGCTTTATCTGCAGCCGGCATCGAACCTACCCGCCGGGGAGAGACACTGACGATACAAGAATTCGGCCGATTAAGCGATGAGCTGTACCCGAATTTCAAATAAAGCAAGGATGGATGGCTAAACGTGAATGCGCGTTTAGCCATTTTTTTGTATATGTAAACTGAATAATCGATTCCCATTTTGTTGACACCGAATATTCCGGGAATGCATAGGTTATCACAGGGAATATTTACTTAAAGGATGATAAGGAAAGGCTGGAGAAGGGCAGATGCTTACCCTCCTCGGCTTGTTGATTTCCTATTTTGTTTTATCAACGAATGTTTAGCCCATGGGAGTGACTGATGTGAATATCGAAATCAATGATGTCGTAGGTCGCCTTTCATATCGATGTGATATTTTATTCAGGGTAATAGATATCCGCATGATAGATGGTCAAAAAACGGCAGTACTATATGGTGAAGATTTTCGATTAATAGCGGATGCTCCTTTTCATGATTTGAAGAAGATGGACCCTAGAGAACAGGACCGCATCACACAGGAGTTTCGTTCGAAAGAAGAACAATCCCTGGACCTGTTCCGCCAGGATATAGAGCTTCTCAAGTATAAGCAGGAGTACAGGGTAACAAATGCTTATCGAGACGATTACAACTATTTCCAAGTCCCGGGGAAAGTGCTTCATCTTGATGGAGATCCCAGCTATTTAAGAAAATGCCTAGATCTTTATGAGAAAATTGGTGTCCCGGTAAAAGGCGTCCACTGCAGCGAAACAGAGATGCCTAACCAAATCGGGTCACTTATCGATAAATATAGACCGAATATTATTGTACTGACAGGACACGATGCATACTCCAAGTCGAAAGGGGCCAAAGCGGATATCAATGCTTACCGCCATTCGAAATACTTTGTTCAGGCAGTAAGAGAGGCCCGCAGTAAATCCCCCCACCTCGATCAGCTTGTAATCTTTGCCGGCGCTTGTCAATCCCACTTTGAATCCCTGATTCATGCAGGTGCCAACTTTGCGAGTTCCCCTTCGAGAGTCAATATCCATGCCCTGGATCCCGTTTATATCGTGGCAAAGATCTGCTTCACCGGATTTAAAGATTCGGTGAATGTCTGGGATGTCATACGCAATACCCTCACCGGAGACAAAGGATTGGGTGGAATCGAGACAAAAGGTGTTCTTCGGACGGGAATGCCATACAAAATAACCGAAGAAGAATAGGGAAGGTTCGACAAAACCTATGAAGACCTTGCAATTTATGCATAAATTGCAAGGTCTTTTTCACTTTGATGGTTCATATACTGGTTGGGTGGTGGTTTTTTAGCCTTGCCGGGCCTGGGCAAGCCGCCTCCGCTTTTAGTGTTATCCAGCTCCAGGGCTTAGAGGCTCGAGGTCATAAGCCAAACCTGCCAAAAAGGCAAAGAGCGCCTTTCCGGCAGGCTCGTCTTATGCTTGTCGCCTCTGGGCATAGCCCTTCCGCTTTTAGAGTTATCCAGCTCCGGCGGCTAGTCCCTCGAGGTCATAAGCTAAATGGTCCAAGAAGGCAAAGAACGCCTTCTCAGCCCATTCATCTTATGCTTGTCGGGCCTGGGCAAGCCGCCTCCGCTTTTAGTGTTATCCAGCTCCGGCGGCTAGTCCCTCGAGGTCATAAGCTAAATGGTCCAAGAAGGCAAAGAACGCCTTCTCAGCCCATTCATCTTATGCTTGTCGGGCCTGGGCGAGCCGCCTCCGCTTTTAGTGTTTACATAATTTTTCAATCTTTGGGGAATGTTAGGGTTGTAGAAAAAACGTACTTTTTGTTGAATAAAATATATTGACAGGTGTTCATGATTCTTGTTAAAATAAGAAATTTATTTGACTAAAATTACATAATGTGTTATATTTAATAACAGTGAGGTGGAAGCGAAATGCCAAAAACATTAGCCGACATTAAAAGGTCCCTTGATTCTAATTTGGGGAAACGTTTAATGCTTAAAGCAAACGGTGGACGTCGAAAAACAATTGAGCGTTCAGGTGTTCTATCCGAAACGTATCCTTCTGTTTTCGTGGTTCAACTGGATCAAGAAGAGAATGCGTTCGAACGAGTTTCTTACAGCTATGCAGATGTTCTCACTGAGACAGTTCAATTAACATTTTATGATGAAGCAACAGGAAATCTCATCTTTAGCCAGCAGTAGACATTCGTTTACTGCTTTTTTATTTGTTTGAAAATACATGTTTTGCATAATATCTACCGTTATTTTTTGACCTCCCATGCACATACTAACGATGTGGTGCATGTAAAGGAGGTAGACAATGGGTAGAAGAAGAGGAATCATGTCTGATCAATTAAAAGAAGAAATCGCTCAGGAATTAGGGTTCTACGATGTTGTTCAGAAGGATGGCTGGGGCGGGATCACGTCCCGGGACGCAGGGAATCTGGTAAAGCGTGCAGTCGAGCGCGCAAGCCGGCAGCTGTCCCAAAATCATCCATACTAACTCGTTTTACACATATGGATTATATCTTTTATCAGTACCATATACAAAGGGTCGCCTAAAAAGTGTCATGCTTTTCCGGCGGCCTTTGTTTATAAAGGGCACACCATCTTTCCTATCAGTACTTTACGTGATAAAATAACATACTTATATGAGTATGTTTAGAAGTTAACACTCTCTATTAATAAGTGTATGATACAATATAACAAAGAGTATTGGTAAGAAGGTGATGATATGAGGTTATTAGTAAAGGCGCCGGCAAAAATTAACCTATCACTTGATGTTTTACATAAACGTTCAGATGGTTACCATGAAGTTGAGATGGTTATGACGACAATCGATTTAGCGGATAGAATTGAACTGACGAATCTTTCAGACGATACGATCAAAATTCTTTCTCACAATCGATTTGTGCCGGATGATGGAAGAAACCTTGCCTATCAGGCTGCACATCTGCTGAAAGAGAAACTGAACATCAAGAAGGGTGTAGCCATTTCCATCGACAAAGTGATCCCTGTTGCTGCAGGGTTGGCAGGGGGAAGCAGCGATGCAGCCGCGACGTTGAAAGGGCTGAATCGTTTATGGGATTTAGGTCTTAGTATGGACGAACTGGCAGAGCTCGGTGCAGAAATCGGTTCAGATGTGTCCTTCTGTGTTTACGGAGGCACAGCTTTAGCGTCGGGAAGAGGAGAGAAAATCAAACATCTACCTGCTCCACCGAATTGCTGGGTGATCCTGGCAAAACCGACGATAGGAGTTTCAACAGCGGATGTGTATAAGAATCTGGATTTGAAAAACATACAACATCCGGATACCAACGCAATGGTTTCAGCTTTAGAACATGGGAATTATCACGATATTTGCTCCAATCTCGGGAATGTACTTGAATCGGTTACATTGGATATGCATCCGGAAGTATCCCAGATTAAAGATCAGATGGAGCGGTTTGGTGCCGATGCCGTTCTGATGAGCGGAAGCGGCCCGACAGTATATGGATTGGTGCAATATGAATCAAGACTTCATCGAATCTACAATGGTTTAAGAGGGTTTTGTGATCAAGTTTTCGCAGTGCGCATGCTTGGAGATTAAGAGCTCTTGCCGAAATCCGTATATTAATGATATATTTACATTATAATATTCGGATTCAGGAGGTTTCTTTGGTGAAATTTAAGCGTAGCGAACGATTGATTGATATGACGCACTATTTATTAGAACGGCCCCACCAACTTGTTCCCTTGACTTTTTTCTCTGAACGGTACGGTTCTGCCAAGTCTTCTATCAGTGAAGACTTGACGATTGTAAAGGAAACATTTGAGGGAAGGGGTGTCGGGACGGTCCAAACGGTTCCCGGGGCAGCAGGCGGAGTAAAATATGTACCAAAGGTAAACAGTCAGGAAGCGAAGGCTATGATTGAAGAGCTTTGTGTTCAATTGGAAAGCTCCGATCGTCTTTTACCTGGCGGATACCTTTATATGACTGACCTGCTTGGTAATCCTCAGCTGATGAAGAGTGTCGGGAAATTACTGGCATCTGCATTTGCTGAAAAAGATATTGATGTCATTATGACAGTGGCAACGAAGGGAATCCCGATTGCCAATGCGATTGCCTCATATTTGAATGTTCCAGTGGTTATTGTCAGACGGGACAGTCGTGTAACTGAAGGATCGACAGTGAGCATCAATTATGTGTCCGGTTCATCGAAGAGAATCCAATCCATGGTTCTTTCTAAAAGAAGTTTGAAGGAAGGGTCTAAAGTATTGGTAGTCGATGATTTCATGAAGGCGGGCGGAACCATCAATGGGATGAAAAACCTGTTGGAAGAGTTTTCTGCTACCTTGTCGGGAATCGGGGTTTTGGTAGAATCCAATAGCTTGGACGGTCGACTGGTAGATGATTATGTTTCATTGTTAAAATTGTCTGATGTAAATGAAAAGGATAAACAGATTTCCTTGACGGAAGGGAATTATTTTCAATCCGATCTAACATTTTTACCATAAGGGGAGGCATCTACTATGCGTGTAGTTTCAACTAAGGAAGCACCAGCAGCAATTGGGCCATATTCACAAGGGATCGTCGTAAATAATTTGTTCTATAGTTCAGGACAAATCCCATTAACGCCTGAGGGTTCAATGATTGAAGGAGATGTAATGGAACAGACGCATCAAGTGTTCCGTAATCTTCAAGCCGTATTATCGGAAGCTGGGGCAACATTTGAAACAGTAGTCAAAGCAACGGTCTTCATCAAGGATATGAATGATTTCGGGGCGATCAATGAAGTGTATGGGGAATATTTCAGCAACCACAAGCCAGCCCGTTCTTGTGTGGAAGTAGCCCGGCTACCTAAAGATGCCCAGGTTGAAATTGAAGTAATCGCACTCGTGAAGTAATCTTCACGGGTGTTTTTTTGTATCAAAAAGAAGTATAGTTCAAACGAAATAGAAAAAAGATGTGAAAAATAAAATTTTTCAAAAAATTTTACAATTTAAGAAGGAATATCTAAATAATTCGTTGAATACATAGAGTAGATTTCATCTAGGGAAAAAGGTGGTGAACAGAATGGAAGTAACAGACGTAAGATTACGCCGAGTAAACACCGACGGTCGCATGAGAGCTATCGCATCTATTACGCTGGATAATGAATTTGTTGTTCATGACATTCGCGTTATTGATGGGAACAATGGCTTATTTGTAGCGATGCCAAGTAAGCGGACTCCGGATGGAGAATTCCGTGATATTGCTCATCCAATCAATTCGGGTACCCGCGGCAAGATTCAAGATGCCGTTTTAGCTGAGTACCATCGTTTAGGAGAGCTGGAAGAAGTTGAGTTAGAAGAAGCTGGGGCTTCCTAATAGGATCTATAGCATCAAGAGCCTACTTTTGTAAGGCTCTTTTTTTTGTCTTTTTAAAGCCCCTTTTAAAAAATTGGTTCTTACGTTTTTTGTATACCCAGGCTTATAGAATGGCGAAACCTCTAAATAAACATTTTTTGGGTTTTGTGGTAAAGAAAATTCGACAAGGGTTTTGGGATGGGAAATGGATAAAGCTGAACGAAGTACGATTATAACAGCTCCGGCGTCTAGTCCCTCGAGGTCATAAGTCAAATCAACCAAAAATGCAAAGAACGCCTTTCCGATCAATTCATCTTATGCTTGTCGGGCCTGAGCAAGCCGCCTCCGCTTTTCGTTTGTCCAGCTCCAGGGGCTTGGGGCTCGAGGTCATAACCAAGGAACCCAAAAAGGCAAAGAACGCCTTTCCGGGTTCCTCGTCTTATGCTTGTCGCCCCAGTGCGAGCCCCTTCCGCTTTTCGAGGTGTCCAGCTCCGGCGGCTAGAGGCTCGAGGTCATAAGTCAAACCTCCCAAAAAGGCAAAGGACGCCTTTCCGGCAGGTCCGCCTTATGCTTGTCGCCTCTGAGCGAGCCGCCTCCGCTTTTCTGTTTGTCCAGCTCCGGCGGCTAGTCCCTCGAGGTCCAGCTCCAGGGGCTTGGGGCTCGAGGTCATAAGCCAAGGAACCCAAAAAGGCAAAGAACGCCTTTCCGGGTTCCTCGTCTTATGCTTGTCGCCCCAGTGCGAGCCCCTTCCGCTTTTCGAATTGTCCAGCTCCGGCGGCTAGTCCCTCGAGGTCATAAGTCAAATCAACCAAAAAGGCAAAGGGCGCCTTTCCGGTTGATTCGCCTTATGCTTGTCGGGCCTGAGCAAGCCGCCTCCGCTTTTCTGATGTCAAATATATGTACTTTTATATGAATCCTTGAAATGGTAGAGTTTTTAGGATATATTCGTTATGGATAAAAAGGTTATTGGAGGACCAAAAATGACAAATCGATATGCCGTTATACTAGCTGCTGGACAAGGTACGAGAATGAAGTCGAAGCTTTATAAAGTTCTTCATCCTGTGTGTGGCAAGCCGATGGTGGAACATGTGGTCGACCAAATTTCAACACTACATATAGAGAAGACTGTCACAATCATCGGTCATGGGGCTGAGCTTGTGAAGTCGCATTTAGAAGGCAAGAGTGATTTCGCTCTTCAGGCTGAGCAATTAGGAACAGCTCATGCTTTGATGCAGTCTGAAGATGTCCTGGGTGACTTGGAAGGAACGACTTTAGTGGTATGTGGGGATACGCCGCTCATTAAAGGAGAGACGATGGAAGCACTGGTGCAGCATCATGAAGGACAAGGTGCCAAAGCGACCATTTTGACGGGTCATACGGAATCCCCTGATGGATACGGACGGATCATCCGCAATCAGGATGGTTTAGTGGAACGCATTGTGGAACATAAGGATGCAAGTGAAGAAGAACGAAGCGTGAAAGAAATTAATACCGGAACGTATTGTTTTGATAATAAAGCGTTATTCGATGCCCTGAAGAAGGTTTCGAATGATAACGTGCAAGGTGAATATTATTTGCCGGATGTCATTGAGATCCTTCAATCGGAAGGTGAAATCGTCAGTGCATACCAGACAGGTGACTTTGATGAGACGCTTGGTGTCAACGATCGCGTCGCCCTTTCTCAAGCAGAGATCACAATGAAAAAGCGCATCAATGAATTCCATATGCGCAATGGTGTAACGATCAAAGATCCAAACAATACGTATATCGATGCAGATGTAACGATCGGAAGAGATACCGTGATCCTGCCTGGCACAGTGCTTCAAGGCAGCACATCAATCGGTGAAGATGCCATGATCGGACCGAACTCAGAGGTGAAGGATTGTCAGATCGGGGACCGTACAGTCTTGAAGCAGTCTGTGGCTCATGACAGTTCGATCGGTGCGGATGTTCAAATTGGGCCATTTGCTCATATTCGCCCTGCTTCTACCATTGAAGATGAAGTGAAGATCGGTAACTTTGTAGAAATCAAGAAAGCAACATTCGGTAAAGCGAGTAAGGCCTCACATTTAAGCTACATTGGTGATGCTGAAGTGGGACGTGACGTCAACATCGGGTGTGGATCGATCACAGTGAACTATGATGGGAAGAATAAGCACCTGACAAGGATTGAAGACGGCGTATTTGTAGGCTGCAATTCTAATCTGGTTGCCCCTGTCAACGTAGGGAAAGGTGCATACATTGCTGCTGGTTCTACCATTACTGAGGATGTTCCCGGTGAGTCTCTTTCCATTGCGAGAGCTCGCCAAGTAAATAAAGAAAATTATGTTCAAAATCTAAATCATAAGAAATAATGGGAGGTCCACAATGCCAAACTCTTATATTAATTCCAAGTTGAAAATCTTCTCTCTTAATTCAAACTACCATCTTGCAAAGGAAATTGCTGATGAAGTAGGAGTGGATTTAGGTAAATCGTCCGTTAAACGTTTCAGTGACGGTGAAATCCAAATCAACATCGAAGAAAGTATCCGTGGTTGTGACGTATTTGTCATTCAATCAACTTGTCAGCCGGTAAATGAAAACCTGATGGAGCTTCTGATCATGGTGGATGCCCTGAAACGTGCTTCTGCCAAGACGATTAATATCGTGATGCCTTACTATGGTTATGCCCGTCAAGACCGTAAAGCAAGAGCACGTGAGCCGATCACAGCTAAATTAGTGGCGAACCTTTTAGAAACAGCCGGCGCTACACGTGTCATCACACTGGATCTGCACGCTCCTCAAATTCAAGGTTTCTTCGATATCCTGATCGATCATCTCATGGGTGTGCCGATCTTGGCGGATTACTTTGAAGAGAGAGGATTCAATACGGAGGATCTTGTTATCGTATCCCCGGACCATGGAGGGGTTACTAGAGCACGTAAGCTTGCAGAACGTCTGAAAGCGCCTATCGCGATCATTGATAAGCGTCGTCCGAAGCCGAATGTGGCAGAGGTTATGAACATCGTCGGTAATATCGACGGGAAAATCGCGATCTTGATCGATGATATCATTGATACCGCTGGCACGATTACACTCGCAGCGAATGCATTAGTTGAAAACGGAGCGAAGGAAGTTTTTGCTTGCTGTACGCACCCGGTTCTTTCAGGTCCTGCCATCGAGCGCATCGAAAACTCCAATATTAAAGAACTGGTTGTAACGAACTCCATCCCACTGGGTGAAGAGAAAATGATCGGTAAAGTGAAATCCCTGTCAGTGGCTCCTTTGATCAGCGAAGCGATCATCCGCATCTATGAGCAACAATCTGTCAGCACGCTTTTCGATTAAGAATTAATATTTGTAGTTTGTGCATAGAAAGGAGAGCTTGTCCCCTTAGTATTGGGGCAAGCTCTTCTTTTTCGTTTTTCCTGCTGCCGTCGTGGAAGCTTCAAACCCCGATCTGTCAACATCCTCGGAGCACTCTTCTTGTAGTGAATTGATTTTTCTATGTTTATTTCAAATCACATTAGGGTAATTACTATATATAGAACTTTAACTAACATAAAAGATTAGGGAAGGTGTTGGATTAGACATGGCAACAGAATTAAAAGCAAATACGAGGAAAGATTTTAAACGATCTTCATTAACAAAGCTGAGACATGAGGGGAATATCCCTGGAGTCGTGTACGGCTACAAAGCAGATAATACATCAATTATGGTAGATGCCATTACATTTATTAAAACGATTCGCGAAGTCGGAAGAAACGGAATCATTTCATTAAACGTAGATGGCAATAAACAAAACGTCATTTTAAGTGATTACCAGCAGGATCACCTGAAGGATGCCGTCACACATGTTGATTTCCTTGCTGTGAATATGTCAGAAGAGATTGATGCGGATGTTCGTATCGAACTTGTAGGAGAAGCAGCAGGCGTGAAAGACGGTGGCGTCATGCAGCAGCCATTGCATGAGGTATCTGTAACAGCCAAACCGAAGGATATCCCGGAATCTATCGAAGTAGATGTAACCGAGCTCCAAGTAGGAGAAACGGTAACAATCAGCGATATCCGCGATAAGTACAGTGTTACTCTTAATGAAGAGGATGACCGTACCATTGCTTCGATTCTTGCTCCAAGACAAGAAGAAGAAATCGACAGCGGTGAAGAGCAGGAAGCTGGCACACCTGAGAATGAAGAAGGAAGAGAATCGGAAGCCAGTGATGAAAGCGAATCGAAGGAAGAGTAAAAAATCAATATTTTTTGGCGTAACCTTTTGCAGGTTGCGCTTTTTACGTTATTCTAGAGGTATATGGTCAGAAGAGGTGTTAGAAATGAAATTAATCGTTGGACTCGGAAATCCGGGATCACAATATGAGAAAACGAGACATAACATCGGTTTCGTTATTATAGATGCATTAGCCGATCGATTGGGCGTTTCGTTGAACCAGTCCAAGTTTAAAGGGGTTTACGGCACATATCATCATAAGGGAGAAAAGGTCGTTCTGTTAAAGCCGCTTACGTATATGAATTTGTCAGGGGAAAGCATTGTCCCCCTGATGGATTATTTTGAAATTGAAGATGAAGATTTACTTGTCATTTATGATGACCTGGACTTACCTGTAGGAAAATTAAGATTAAGGCAAAAGGGAAGTGCCGGGGGGCATAATGGCATTAAATCGACCATTGCCCATTTAGGTTCCCAGCAATTTAATCGCCTGCGGGTGGGCATCGACCGTCCGACCAATGGAATGAGCGTCCCGGATTATGTCCTGGGTAAATTTTCGAAGGAAGAGCAGCCGGAACTGGATAAAGCCATTTCTTCTAGCGTGGAAGCATGTGAAACCTGGTTGGATAAACCATTCCTTGAGGTCATGAATAAATTCAACTGACCGTGTCATATAATGAATTTCCAGGGTTCCTTCATCATCAATCCTTTAACCGGTTTGAATAACTCCCTTCTAACAGGTTCATACTAACAGTATAAATGTGTATGGAGGGAAAGATATGGCGATCCATTACCAGTGTCGGCATTGCGGAACAAATGTTGGGACCCTTTCAAATGTATCCGTGCATTCCGATCAGCTCGGGATTCATATGCTGACAGATGAAGAACGGTTACATATGGTTCACTATCAGGACAACGGGGACATCCAAGTGAAAACGATCTGTGAAGATTGTCAGGAGAGCCTGGAGAGAAATCCGGACTACCATGAATTAGATCATATCATTCAGTAAGAACGCTTTGGTGAAGAGCCAAAGCATTTTTCTGTTTATACTTTTAGATTATTTATAGAAAGAACCATAGGGGAGGAGCGTACACTTGAAAGGTATTTTAAAGCAGGTTCACCAAAGTGAAGAACTACAGTCCATCATCGCTGGAGTGGAGGAACGTCTGTCTGAACAACTTGTGGCAGGATTGTCCGGCTCATCCCGGACAGCTTATATAGCAGATGTATATTTACAAACGAATAAATCCACCGTAGTGGTGACGCATAATTTGTTTCAAGCCCAGAAAGTCTATGACGATCTCATTCAATTTTTGTCTGAGGACGAAGTATATTTATATTCTGCTAATGAGCTGATCGCAGCTGAACTAAGTGTGGCAAGCCCGGAGTTGAGGGCACAACGGATCGAAGTAATGAATAAGCTTTCCAATCATCAGCAGGGTGTCTATATTGTACCTGTTGCCGGACTGCGTAAAATCCTTCCACCTAAGTCGATGTGGTCAACGAATCAGATCCGTTTTCAAATGGGTGAAGATATCGACTTGGATGAAGTGTTAAATCAATTGGTGCAAATGGGCTATCAACGGACAGGGATGGTCAGCACACCTGGGGAATTCAGCCTTCGCGGGGGGATTGTCGACATTTTCCCATTAACAACACAGAATCCTATCAGGATCGAATTATTCGACACTGAAATTGATTCGATCCGCATCTTTTCGGTTGAAGACCAGCGTTCGATTGATAAACTTAATGAGATAGAAATTGGCCCTGCCACAGAGGTCTTATTGAAGTATGAAAATATGGAGAGGCTCATTCATGAAATCAACTCAGGTCTTTCCGCAAGCTTGAAGAAGATCAAATCGGCGGCCGTAAAGGAGAAGATGACAGAGTACATAAGTCATGAGGTAGGGCAGCTCGAAAACGGGCAGGTTCCTGAGCAAATCTTTAAGTACTTATCCCTCGCGTATGAAAAGCCTAGTAGTTTGCTAGATTATTTACCCGAGGACGGGGTCCTGTTCTTTGATGAGTTCAGTCGCGTCCAGGAAATGAGTGAATCCCTGGAAAAAGAGGAAGCAGAATGGTATACATCCCTGCTTCAGGAAGGACAGATCATTCACGACGTACAGGTGTCCCATACGTTTTCGTCGTTAGTCAGTAAGACGAAGCTGCCAAAGGTATATTTTTCATTGTTCCTGCGTCATATTCCGAATACCAGTCCACAAAATATCTTCAATGTGTCAACGAAGCCCATGCAGAATTTCCATGGGCAGATGAACGTATTGAAGGCAGAGTTGGACAGGTGGAAAAAAGGAAGATATACCGTTGTCTTGTTAGGACCGGATGAAGAGCGCGTTAAGAAGCTTCAAAGGGTGCTGGACGATTACAAAATTGAAATTGCCTATGTCGAAGATGGAGATAAGCTTCTGCCGGGAACGATCCAGATGATCAATGGAAGCCTGACAAGCGGGTTCGAGCTCCCCCTTCAGAAGCTTGCAGTTATTACGGAAGAAGAATTGTTCAATAAGAAAACCCAAAAGAAGCCGAGAAGACAGAAACTTTCAAACGCAGAGAGGATCAAAAGTTACTCTGAGCTGAAGGTCGGGGACCATGTGGTTCATGTGAATCACGGGATCGGTAAATTCCTTGGGATTGAAACATTGGAGATCAACGGGGTCCACAAAGACTATCTCCATGTGAAGTATCAAGGGAATGACAAACTTTATGTACCGGTCGATCAAATTGAATTAGTCCAGAAATATGTTGCATCCGAAAATAAGGAT
The DNA here is from genome assembly GCF_056173145.1 of Rossellomorea sp. QJM3NY_18. Taxonomy (NCBI): domain Bacteria; kingdom Bacillati; phylum Bacillota; class Bacilli; order Caryophanales; family Bacillaceae; genus Rossellomorea; species Rossellomorea sp. QJM3NY_18. The sequence goes on from NZ_CM149659.1 coordinate 70,101, forward strand.
CCAAAGCTTTATAAACTGGGTGGAAGTGAATGGAAGAAGGTCAAGTCGAAGGTTCAATCTTCTGTTCAGGATATCGCTGATGACCTGATCAAGCTTTATGCTGAACGGGAAGCGGCAAAAGGTTACGCCTTTTCTCCAGATGGGGACATGCAGAGAGAATTTGAAATGGCTTTCCCTTATGAAGAAACGGATGATCAACTGCGTTCTGTCAGTGAAATCAAGCACGATATGGAAAGAGAACGTCCGATGGACCGATTATTATGTGGGGACGTAGGTTATGGAAAGACCGAGGTTGCGATCAGGGCCGCCTTCAAGGCGATTGCAGACGGAAAACAAGTGGCCATCCTCGTGCCTACCACCATCCTTGCCCAACAGCATTATGAAACAATCAAAGAGCGTTTTCAGGACTTTCCGGTGGAAATCGGTTTATTAAGCCGTTTCCGAACGAGAAAGCAGCAGCAGGAGACAACGAAGGGGCTCAAGAATGGAACGGTGGATATTGTAGTGGGAACCCACCGACTTCTCTCAAAAGACATTCAATACCGGGATATAGGACTCTTGATCATCGATGAAGAACAAAGGTTCGGTGTCACGCATAAAGAGAAGATCAAACAATTAAAAACCAATATTGACGTTCTGACCTTAACGGCCACACCGATACCCCGTACCCTTCATATGTCGATGCTCGGTGTAAGGGATTTATCGGTTATTGAAACACCGCCTGAAAATCGATTCCCGGTTCAGACCTACGTAATGGAGTACAACGGTGCTTTGATTAAAGAAGCGATTGAAAGAGAAATGGCAAGGAATGGCCAAGTGTATTTCCTCTATAATCGCGTAGAAGATATTGAAAGAAAAGCCGATGAGATCTCCATGCTAGTACCTGATGCCCGGATCGCCTACGCTCACGGTCAAATGAGCGAGAATGAGCTCGAAGCCGTCATATTAAGCTTCCTTGCAGGAGAATACGATGTGCTTGTCACTACGACGATCATTGAGACGGGTGTTGACATCCCGAACGTTAATACGTTGATTGTGTTTGATGCCGACCGGATGGGCTTATCCCAGCTTTATCAACTAAGGGGACGTGTCGGGCGTTCGAACCGGGTGGCCTATGCCTATTTCACCTATAGGAAAGATAAGGTCCTGACAGAAGTGGCTGAAAAACGATTGCAGTCGATCAAAGAATTCACAGAGCTTGGTTCAGGGTTCAAAATTGCCATGCGGGACTTGACGATCCGCGGAGCGGGTAACCTCCTCGGGGCGCAACAGCACGGATTCATCGATTCTGTCGGATTCGATCTGTACTCCCAGATGCTGAAAGAAGCCATCGAGGAACGGAAAGACGAGCTACCTAAGCGGCCTGAGTCGAGCTTCGAAGTGGATATTGAAATCGATGCCTATATTTCGGATGATTATATTAAAGATGGTCATCAAAAGATCGAAATGTATAAACGATTCCGATCTCTTTCTTCCCTTCCTGAAATAGAGGAGCTCGAAGAAGAGATCCTGGACCGGTTCGGGGAATATCCCGAAGAGGTGGGCTACTTATTCCTCATCTCTGAAATGAAGATCTATGCCAAGAATACAAAGCTCGAATCCATAAAGCAGGATAAGAAAATGGTGAATATCTTTATGTCACCGGAAGGAACGGCACACATCGACGGATCCAAAGTATTCAATCTTTGCAACAAACACGGCCGTGCAGTCGGACTTGGAATGGAAGGCTCGAAGCTTAAAATATCGATTAACACAACACGCTTGGAAGCGTCCAAATGGTTTAACATGGCCTATGACATCATCAAACACCTGGATGAAGCGGTAAAAATAGAAGAAAGCGTGTAATCATTTCATCATTTCGACACAAACCAGTGGCATTTCTTCCCTTCGTTATAATAATGTAACCAAAATGTAAACGCGTGGATTGTTTTACTTTACTATGATAAGGGTATTAGTATTTATGCAGCTGCCAACAATGGAAAAAGATACCTGTATTAGGATTTTAGTGAAATTAAAGAAAAAAAACTTGAATGTGTATAGAACTTCTAAGTTGTAAGATACTAAACTCAACAATGGTAAAGTATTCAACAAAGGTGGATGCATTGCCAAATAAAAATCATCTGATGAAAGTGAGGCAACTATAGATGAAAGCAACTGGTATTGTTCGTCGTATTGATGATTTAGGACGTGTCGTCATTCCGAAAGAAATTCGCAGGACATTAAGGATTCGCGAGGGAGATCCCCTGGAAATCTTCGTTGATCGTGACGGAGAAGTCATCTTAAAGAAATATTCCCCAATCAGTGAACTTGGTGACTTTGCTAAGGAATATGGCGAAGCATTGTACGACAGTTTGGGAAGTGCCGTGTTAATTTGTGATCGGGATGCTGTCATTGCCATCTCCGGCGCTTCGAAGAAAGAGTATTTAAATAAGAACGTCAGTGAGCTCGTCGAGAAGGTAATGGATGACCGTACGTCTCTATTACACACTCAACAGGGACAAGCTGAGCTTGTTGAAGGACATGGTGAGGAACTTGCTTCCTATACGATTGCTCCGATTGTCGCAAATGGAGATCCGATTGGTGCCGTTGCGATTTTCTCAAAGGAACGTACAGTAGGCGAAGTGGAACAAAAGGCAGTAGAAACGGCAGCTGGCTTTTTAGCAAGACAAATGGAGTCATAACCTAAAGGAGTGGCAAATAGCCGCTCTTCTTTTTTTTGCCGTCATTCACACTAGAGAAAACATACAGCCCTTTATGGTAAAATGACCAGTACATAAATGATTTTTTCTTCGGTCTGATCAGATTGAAGTAAGTGGTACAGAAAGGCAGGAAAACGGGTTGAGTAAGAAGTACTCCTCCACTCAATTCTTAAAAGGGGCCATGGTATTAACGATTGCGGCATTGGTAACAAAAGTATTAAGTGCTGTTTACCGGGTTCCTTTTCAGAATATTGTTGGAGATATCGGATTTTATATATATCAGCAGGTGTATCCGTTCTACGGGATTGCCATCGCCCTATCCACTTACGGATTCCCTGTCATCATTTCAAAGATGGTAGCAGAGAAATTAGGAGATGATGAAGAAGGCGCAAAGAGAGTGGCCGTCACCTCCTTTCTATTCCTTTGTCTCGTTGGTCTTTCCTGGTTTCTGCTCGTCTACTTCGGTGCAGGCGTGATCGCACGTTGGATGGGAGATCCCCTTTTAAAGCCGTTACTTCAAGTGATTTCTTTATCGTTCCTATTATTAGCTCCCCTCTCCGTCATCAGGGGGTATTATCAAGGGAAAGAAGATATGGTGCCAACGGCTGTTTCTCAAGTGACGGAACAAGCGATCAGGGTGGCGACAATCCTGATTTTTTCGAGCATTTTGGTAACCCAAGGGTACTCCTTATATATGACAGGGAAAGGAGCGCTGTTCGGGTCGATTACCGGTGGTCTGGGCGGACTTCTTGTTCTTCTTTCCTTCCTTACTGCGCGCAGGGAAAAGCTGTTTTCAAGGAAATACCTTTCCCTTCCTGCCGATTACGTACAGATCTGGTCCCGGTTATTCAAGAATGGAACAGCTATCTGTGTAAGTGCCATGTTGCTCGTCTTACTCCAATTCGTTGATTCATTAAATGTATACTCTCTTCTTCTGTCGTCAGGGATGGAAGCGGAAAGCGCAAAAACGTGGAAGGGGATTTATGACCGGGGACAACCCTTTGTCCAGCTCGGGACGGTAGTGGCTACATCCATCTCACTGACCATCGTTCCGTTGGTGACAAATGCCTATCTCAAAAGAAGAGAATCTTTAGTAAGGGAGTACAGTCAGCTGTCCCTTAAGATCAGCATAACCACCGGATTCGCTGCTACACTGGGAATCATCAATATCATGGTGCCGACCAATACGATGCTCTTTGAAAATGCCCTCGGTTCCGGGATTATCGCTGTCTTCTGTCTATCGATATTCTTCAGCTGCCTTATTTTGACGTTTGCAGGCATTTTTCAGGGAATCGGGAGGATTTATTACCCGGCATTCTGTATAGTAATGGGGATTTTAGTGAAATACCTGGGAAATGCCTGTCTCATCCCCATGATGGGAGTCATGGGAGCATCCATCTCGACTGTTGGCGCTTTAAGTATGATTGCCATTATGATGGTGATAAAGTTGAGAGAACTGTTTCCAATCCGTTTTTTCACTTACTCATTTTATAAAACATTGCTCTTGAGCGGAGCGGCCATGACAATTGGATTACAGGGGCTGTTGTGGATATATGATACACTTCTGGATAATGGAATGCCCGGTCGTCCGCTTTCCGTTCTTTTTTCACTGGGAGGCGTTTGTATCGGTGGCATTATTTTTTTGATCGTGTTTTTAAGAGGGAATGTCCTCTCAAGAGAAGACATCAGCTTCTTGCCTTTTGGCAGTAAATGGGTGTGGTTGATGAATAAAGTTCAACCGAATAATAAGTAGCGAGGAGATTAACATGAATACGATAACGATAGTCGGGTTAGGCGCAGGAGATATGGAACAGCTGCCATTGGGAGTATATAGAAGAATTAAAAACAGCTCACACCTTTACTTAAGGACGGATCAGCATCCCGTCGTAAAGGATTTAGCATTAGAAGGAATCACGTATTATTCCTTCGATGCTGTCTACGAAAAATATGATCAGTTCAATCTCGTATATGAAGAGATTGTTCAAGAACTGATCACAGCATCAGAGCAACATTCCCTTGTCTATGCCGTGCCGGGCCACCCGTTGGTCGCTGAACAAGCTGTCCAAATGCTGTTGGATCTTCATAAAGAAGGGAAGATTCACGTCGAAATCGGTGGGGGACAGAGCTTTATCGACGCTTTATTTGCTTCTGTAGGAGCGGATCCGATTGATGGGTTCCAGCTCCTCGATGGTACCAGCTTAAAACTTCATGATATCCACATGAACCAGCAGCTCATCATCGGGCAGGTGTACGATGCCTTCATTGCTTCTGAAGTGAAGCTCACTCTGATGGAGCTTTATCCATATGATTATGAGGTCTCACTTGTAACGGCTGCCGGAAGCGGGGAAGAAAAGGTGGAGCGGATCCCGCTGGTGGAGCTTGACCGGGTTGCCGGTTTGAGTAATTTGACAAGCCTCTATGTGCCGGCTGTGAACGAAATGGAATCTTCCTTTAAGCAATATGCGACATTAAGGGAAATCATCTCGACGCTTCGGGGACCGAATGGCTGCCCATGGGACAAAGAACAAACCCACCACTCACTCAAGAAATATCTTCTTGAAGAAACATATGAGTTACTGGAAGCCATAGAGGAAGAAGATATTGATCATATGATCGAAGAGCTGGGGGATGTCCTCCTTCAAATCATGCTCCATGCGCAAATAGGCGAGGATGAGGGCATGTTCACAATGGAGGAAGTAATTGAAGGACTTGCCTCCAAGATGGTCCGAAGACACCCTCATGTATTTGGAACCGTTCAAGTGGAGAACTCGGAACAGGTGAAAGCGAACTGGGAGGAGATCAAAAGCCGTGAAAAGCAGGTTGGAACTGAACCGATGCTCAAGAACGTGGCTAAAGGGATGCCTGCTCTCATGAAGGCATATGAATACCAGAAAAAAGCCGCGAAATCGGGCTTTGATTGGTCAGACCCTCAAGGGGCATGGGAAAAAGTATGGGAAGAATTAAAGGAATTTGAAAGAGAAGTCGAGAATAATAATGAACACGACATGAAAAAAGAATTTGGAGATGTGTTATTCGCTCTTATCAATGTGGCCAGGTTTTATAAGATTTTCCCTGAGGAAGCATTAGCCATGACGAATACGAAATTTTACCGCCGGTTTTCCTATGTGGAAGAGCAAGTAATCAAATCGGGTAAGAGTTTTGAGGAGTTTTCATTGGAAGAGTTAGACCGGTTTTGGAACGAAGCGAAAAAGATGAATATTGAATAAGGGGAAATGTACAATGGTATCCATGAGATTAGATAAATTCTTAAAAGTATCCAGGCTCATTAAAAGAAGAACACTGGCGAAAGAGATTGCCGACCAGGGACGTATCACCGTGAACGGACAGCAGGCCAAAGCAAGCTCCAATGTAAAAGTCGGGGATGAATTAAGCGTAAGGTTTGGCCAGAGAATTATGAGGGTAAAGATTGAAAGGCTTCTTGAAACAACGAAAAAAGAAGAAGCGAGCGGGCTGTATTCTGTCCTTTCAGAGGAGAGGGTCGGGGATACGGAGTAAAGGGATACATAGCATTTGGTCTGTTTTTTGGTTCTATTTTTCCCCTATACACATAAACATAGTTACAAAGCTTGTACTATGGGAATGTGAGGGATGGATATGAATCAGTATGATGGAAACAAAGATAAAACGACCTTTCAAGAACATGACGTGATGATGAGGGGCCGCAAACTGCTCGATATTACAGGAGTGAAGCAAGTGGAAAGCTTCGATAACGAAGAGTTTCTTCTTGAAACCGTCATGGGATTCCTCTCTGTCAGGGGCCAGAATCTTCAAATGAAAAATCTGGATGTGGATAAAGGCATCGTCTCTATAAAAGGAAAGGTGTTCGATCTCGTTTACCTGGATGAACAAAATGGGGAGAAGGCTAAAGGCTTCTTTAGCAAGCTGTTTCGATGACCCTCTCGACCCAGTTCTATACCATGCTCTCCATGATCGGCATGGGGGCACTATTTGGTATGACGTTGGACACGTATTCCCGGTTTTTACACCGGTCCGAGAGAAAACGGTGGCTTGTATTCATCAATGACATCCTGTTTTGGGTTTTGCAGGCACTGGCGATTTTTTATATTTTATTCGTCGTGAATTTCGGTGAGATCCGATTTTATATTTTCATTGCATTGTTATGCGGTTTTGCTGCATACCAGGCGTTGATCAAGCAACATTATTTAGCGTTTCTTGAAAGGCTGATTCTGTTTTTTATCTCCCTGTTTAATTTCGGGGTGAAAATGGTGAAGAAATTGATTTATTCACCGATAAAATGGATGATTGTGCTTCTGGTCACGATTGTATTATCTATAGGAAAAGGGCTCTTATCCGTCATAATATTCCTTTTAAAGGTGATCATGAAAGTGATGCAATGGGCGATTAAGCTCGTAATCACACCGATATGGTGGATATTGAAGGGTATTTGGAATTTATTGCCGAAAAATCTTACAAAAAGAGTCGAGAAGTTATATAATAAAGTGGCAGGAATTTTTAAAGTGTACATCAAAAAAGTATATAGAGTGGTAGAAAAGTTCAAAAAGACACCTAAAGATAAAGAATAGGGCTTAAGGCTTTGCCACTCCATATTGTAAAGGAGGTTTGGGAATGAGAAAAAACGTGACACCAATGGAAAATGAATATGTCCGTCATCAGGAGCATATGCATAAATCTTCTTCTAAGAGAAAAAAGCGTTTGGTCCGTCGATTAGCAGTTTTCTTTGTTTTAATGTTGGCAATTAGTGGATTTTTAATCTCGACCCTCATTTCCAGAGCCCAGGTTTTAGAAGATAAACAAACGGAAAAAGCACAATTGGAAAAAAAGTTAGAAGACCTGAAAGATAAGCAATCAGCCTTGGAAGAAGAGATTGTGAAGCTTAACGATGATGAATATATAGCCAAACTGGCGCGCCGGGATTACTTTTTATCAGATGAAGGTGAGATTATTTTCAACATACCTGAGCCAGATAAAGAGAAAGAAGAAGAGGTGTCTTATTGACACTCTTTTTTTTAATTGGCTATAATATATAGTAAGGTTTATCTTTTATAATTTTAAGGAGGAGCATTTCTTTTATGTCAATCGAAGTAGGCAGCAAGTTACAGGGTAAGGTAACAGGTATTACAAATTTTGGAGCGTTCGTGGAATTATCGGAAGGTTCAACAGGTTTAGTTCACATTAGTGAAGTTGCAGACAACTATGTTAAGGATATTAACGAACACCTTAAAGTCGGCGACGAAGTAACGGTTAAAGTTATTAATGTTGAGAAAGATGGAAAAATCGGTTTATCCATCCGTAAAGCGAAAGATCAACCACAACGCCCGCAGCGCCCTCAGCGTCCTCAGCGCCCGCGTAGTAATAATAAACCGACCGACACTCGCACCAAAGAGAGTTTCGAACAAAAGATGGCACGTTTCTTGAAAGACAGTGAAGATCGTTTATCATCTTTAAAGAAAAATACTGAGTCTCGTCGTGGTGGAAAAGGGGCGAAAAAAGGTTAACTTGCTGTCTATTAACCCAAATAGCAGGTTGTGAACGGAAAACAGGCATACCCATTTTGATGGGTATGCCTGTTTTTTTATATATTTGATAGTCATCATTACACAGGAAAATCCCCTGCTCCTATCGAATAGTTAGAGATAAATAACTTGAGTGGGGGCGAAAATGGATGAAATACGATCAGATTATCGATCATTATGAGTCATTTAAGATGTGGTTGGAGGAATTGAAGCTGCTCAGTGAGTATGAATGGTTCAAGCCCATGGAGGAAAATAAATGGTCGATCGCTGCCAATATAGCCCACATTATTAAATGGGATCAATATTCTTTACAGGAGATTCTCCCTCATGTTGCAGAAGGAGCAGAACTCCCACCCTTTCCTGCTTTTCAGAAATTTAATGGAGAAGCGGAAGAATATGCCCATCGCGTAGTGAACCAGGGAGATTTGATCGAAGAAGGGATCAGAACAAGGGATCTGATGATCACATATGTAAAAAACGTATCGGACGATGATTTCGGGCAATCGTTTAAAGTAGGGGATCAAAGCTTCAGCCTAGAAGAGTTTTTCGAAGACTTTATCGGTCACGATAAGCACCATCAAGAGCAGATCGAAGAAATGGTATCCGCCGAAAAGGTTTGACGGGAAAATAGAATAAACAAAAAAGACTATCATCATGATAGTCTTTTTTCTATGACCCGTACGGGATTCGAACCCGTGTTACCGCCGTGAAAGGGCGGTGTCTTAACCGCTTGACCAACGGGCCGGAACAATATGGTAGCGGCGGAGGGGATCGAACCCCCGACCTCACGGGTATGAACCGTACGCTCTAGCCAGCTGAGCTACACCGCCATATGGATATGCACCTTTTTGGCACAAAAACTATGATACCTAGAAAGAATTATCTTGTCAATATACAATCATAAAGAAATTGTCAAAATTCCCTTAAGCATGGTTACATAAGCATTTGAAAAGAAAAGATCCTATCTTGTAAGGAGAGTAAACTTGAATATTCTGAATATTTTACCGGAAACCATAGAAAGACGTCGAAACATTCTTGGAATGCATTCCCTCATTTTGACAAAGTTTTGAGCTTGTACCCTTTATACTGAACAAAAAAGAAATGGGGAGTGTTTCATACATGGGGAAAGTCGATCAGTCGATCATCGAACCTGTTCAGAACGTAGACATTGAACACACTAGGGTGGAACTGTCCAAGGGGATCCGGTCCATTTATTCAAAGCTTGAGTGGTTATTCGTAGAAAAGGGGGTTGCTCTATTCGTCATCGGGTTTCTCCTCGGTAGAGCTTTAATCCTTTCACATCTGTCACCTTTTGCTCTGCCGTTCTTTGCGTCGGTTTATATTATAAGGAGAGAGAAGTCGCCGATCGCACTCATCGGATTGCTGGCAGGAGCGCTCACCTTATCCATTCCTAGTATCAGTTATACGTTTGTCAGTGCGGTATTATTCCTGTTAACGTATCGATTATCGCAGAAATATCACAAGAATAATGTGAGGGCTGTCGCCTTCTATGTGTTCTTTACGGTGATGGCTGCAAAGCTTGGGTTCGATTATATCCAACAGGGACAGGACTTGACGATTTATAACGGTGTCATGGCGGTAATTGAAGCAAGCCTTGCGTTTCTCTTAACCTATATCTTCATCCAGAGCGTCCCCCTTGTAACGGTTCAGCGCAGAAGGAAATCACTGAAAACAGAAGAAGTGGTGAGTTTGATCATCCTCCTGGCCTCGATCATGACGGGAACGATCGGATGGTCAGTATACAATCTGTCTGTAGAACATGTGTTATCGAGATACCTGGTACTGCTGTTCTCCTTTATTGCAGGGGCCACAGTGGGCTCGACGGTAGGGGTCGTGACCGGCCTCGTCTTCAGTTTAGCCAACGTTTCAAGCTTTTATCAAATGAGCTTGCTTGCTTTTTCCGGACTTCTGGGCGGACTCATGAAAGAAGGGAAGAAATTCGGAGCGGCAATCGGTTTGTTAATCGCTACATTACTAATGGGCATGTACGGAGATACGGATACAGTCATTACGAAAACCCTTTATGAATCGGGGGTAGCGATATTACTTCTATTTCTCACTCCTCAAAGTTTAACGTCTAAAATTGCGAGGCATATACCTGGTACAGCTGAATATCAGCAGGACCAACAAGGGTATATGCGCCGGGTGAGGGATGTGACCGCCCACCGGGTCACCCAATTCTCGTCAGTGTTTCAGGCTCTTTCGAACAGCTTTCAACAAATAGAAGACCGGTTTGAAGAGGAGGAGGATAAAGAATTTGACTATTTTCTCAGCAATGTCACTGAGAAGACGTGTCAAACCTGCTTTAAGAAGGATCAGTGCTGGGCGCGGAATTTTGATAAAACCTATAATCTCATGAAAGATGTGATGACTGAGTACGATCAGGGAAGAGTCCCCCTTTCCCCGAGACTTGCAAGAGAAGTAGAGAAGCATTGTACGAGAGAGAAGAAATTGAAGGATACGATCTATCAGGAGCTCACTTTCTATCAGGCCAATCTAAAATTGAAGAAACAGGTACAGGAAAGCAGGAAGCTTGTGGCTGACCAGCTGCTTGGTGTATCTGAAGTCATGGGGAATTTCGCGAAAGAAATCCAGAGAGAAAGGGAGAATCATCATATTCAGGAAGAGCAGATCCTGGCAAGTATCGGAGAGTTCGGGATCGAGATCGAAAACATAGAAATCTATAATCTGGAGCAAGGGAATGTCGATATCGACATGACCATGCCTTATTGCGGAGGTCACGGACAGGGGGAAAAGCTCATCGCACCCATGTTATCCGATATTCTAGGTGAAAACATCGTCGTACAAAAGGAGGAGTGCGCTCAATTTCCAAATGGTCAGTGTCACGTAACCTTCCAATCTGCCAAGAAATTTGTCGTCGATACAGGGGCATCCCATGCGGCAAAAGGGGGCGGACTGATTTCAGGAGACAGTTACTCCATGATTGAATTGGGAAGGGGGAAGTATGCCGTTGCGATCAGTGACGGGATGGGGAACGGTGAACGGGCCCATTACGAAAGCAATGAAACACTGAGGCTATTGAAAAAGATCCTGGAGTCAGGGATCGAAGAACAGGTGGCGATCAAGTCCATTAATTCGATTCTCTCCCTCAGAACAAATGATGAAATTTTCTCCACGCTGGATTTAGCTATGATCGATCTTCAGAATGCGTCTTCGAGGTTCTTAAAAATAGGTTCGACCCCAAGCTTCATTAAGCGGGGGGATAAGATCCTCAAGGTGGAAGCCAGTAACTTGCCGATGGGGATGCTTCAGCAGGACTTTGATGTCGATGTCGTCTCGGAACAGCTGAAAGCAGGAGATCTTCTTATCATGATGAGTGACGGTGCCTTTGAGGGGCCGAAGCATGTAGAAAATTATGACCAGTGGATGAAGCGTAAGATAAAGGAACTCGAAACCGATGATCCACAGGAAGTGGCAGACATATTAATGGAGGAGGTCATCCGGTCGAGCTCCGGTTTAATAGAGGATGATATGACGATTGTGGTATCGAAAATCAAACATAATATACCGAAGTGGTCATCCATCCCCATGCAAAAATCAAAGACGAAAGATAAAATTTCCTAGGGTCCGCACCCTTTAAAATAGTTAACTAGAGTATAAATCCCTCCTTATTCGGCGAAGATGATATCAACTTTAGAATGAGGAGGGGAGTCTGATGAAGCCAGGTACACTTCGTCAAATTCTTTTAATTACGGATGGTTGCTCGAATCAAGGAGAAGATCCAATTGCGATGGCAGCCCTTGCCAAGGAGCAGGGAATCTCGGTCAATGTAATTGGTGTAATGGATAATGACGTCATAGATGATAATGGAATGCAGGAAATTGAAGGGATTGCTCTATCGGGGGGTGGAGTGAGTCAGATTGTATATGCAGAAACGCTTTCACAAACGGTACAGATGGTCACGCGTAAAGCCATGACACAGACCTTACAGGGAGTAGTGAATAAAGAGTTGAAACAAATTCTCGGGAAATCCGCATCCATGGAAGAGCTTCCTCCCGAACAGCGTGGAGAGGTCATGGAAGTAGTGGATGAACTGGGTGAGTCCGTCGATATGGAGGTGTTGATTCTTGTCGATACGTCTGCAAGTATGAAGCACAAGCTTCCGACGGTCAAAGAAGCCTTGCTGGATCTGTCATTAAGCTTAAACGCGAGGATGGGTGATAACAAGTTTTCTGTGTTTGTATTTCCCGGGAAACGACAAGATGTCGAAAAATTGCTGGATTGGACACCAAGGCTCGAAACACTGACGAGTATTTTCTCTAAATTGTCTCCAGGCGGTATTACTCCAACCGGGCCGGCGATTTCAGAGGCCATCACACACTTTAAGAAAAAACGTTCATTAAGGGGATTGCTCTCTCGTGGCGATGATGAACAATACTTCGAAGAAACCATTTAGTTTCCCCCCTGGAACAGTTATAAGAGGCAAGTGGTATAAACATATTTATACGATTGTAAAAGAATTGGGGTATGGGGCAAACGGGATTGTATTCCTTGTGCAGGGGTCCTCAGGATACCAGGCGTTAAAAATGAGTGACAGCAATGTATCGATCACATCTGAAGTCAATGTACTAAAAGCTTTCTCCAAGGTCCAAGGTTCCCCCCTTGGGCCCAAGCTTCTTGATGTGGACGATTGGGAGGTAAGGGGTCAAAAAATCCATTTCTACGTGATGGAATATATACAGGGAACCGATCTCCTGTCGTTTGTTCAATCGAAGGGATTCTCCTGGACAGGTGTCCTCGTTGCTCAGCTCCTGACCGACCTGGAGCGGATTCATAAGGAAGGCTGGGTCTTTGGGGATCTAAAGCCTGAAAACTTAATTGTGACAGGTCCTCCATACAGAATTCGCTGTATTGACGTTGGGGGGACGACCATTAATGGCCGGGCGATCAAGGAGTTTACGGAGTTTTTTGATAGAGGGTATTGGATTGGGGGATCAAGGAGGGCGGAACCTTCCTATGATCTTTTCTCAGTAGGGATGATTCTTATCAATTTGGCCTATCCAACGCGTTTCACTAAGACCGGGGAAGGGAATATAAAACAACTGAGGCAGGCCGTGGATTCCAAGGACCAGCTGAAAAAATTCGCAGGGACGATCCTGGAGGCCCTCGATGGCAAATTTCAAACCGCCAGTGATATGAGAGAGAGTCTTTTACATGGACTCTCACATGCCCGAACGGTGCAACAGCCTAAACCGAGACCTATTGCCCAAAGAACCGTTCCGCAGAGCTCTACTGTACGAACATCCTCCCCCCACCCAAGCAGATATCAAAATCAGCGGAATAAAAATTCAAGTCACTTTCTGGAGACTGTGCTTGTCGTGATCATTGTATCTCTCCTGTACGTTTTGTATATTTATGGAGAATTGCTGTAGCGTAACGGTGTGAGAAACCAGTAGAAATTGATACAATGGGGAAAATGGTTTTAGAAAGAGGAAGCACAATGTTAGAGCATACGACAAAACGATTCATTCAAGATCACCGGCTCATTCAAAAGGGCGATCGCATTCTGGTAGCAGTATCAGGCGGCCCTGATTCCCTCGCGTTGCTGCACTTTCTTGACTCGAACAAAGGAGAGTTAGGGGTGGAAGTGGCCGCGGCCCATCTGGATCATATGTTCAGGGGGGACGAATCCTTTCAGGAGCTTCAGTTCGTCCGGGATTTCTGTCATCAGCAGAATATCCCCTTTTACGGAGAAAGAGTGGATGTTTCGAAGGAAATCGAAGCCGTAAATGGAAGCATGCAGGATATGGCCCGAAAAATTCGTTATGGGTTTCTGGAGGAAGTCATGAGAGAGGTGTCAGCCACCAAGCTTGCCTTGGGTCATCACGGGGATGATCAAGTCGAAACCATCCTGATGAAATTGACAAGAGGGGCATCGGGGGCGAGTAGAGCCGGCATTCCCCTGAAACGATCATTTGCTGACGGGGACATTATCCGGCCGTTCCTGACTGTGACTAAAGTGGAGATCGAGAACTATTGTGAAAGGCATGATCTGGAGCCGCGAAGAGATCCCAGTAACCAGAAGGAAGTCTATACAAGGAATCGGTTTAGAAAGAGGATCCTTCCATTCTTAAAACAGGAAAACCCTCATGTCCATCTTCAATTTCAACGGTTTAGTGAAGAATTGACAGAAGATGAGGCATATTTAGAGGAATTAACAAAGGAAAAGTTGAATAAGGTATGGAATAACACTGGGGAGCACTCCTCCATACATATCGATGGTTTTCTTGCAATGGCTCAGCCTTTACAAAGAAGAGGGATTAATCTAATATTAAACTATCTTTACAAACTAAGACCATCTTCCTTATCGTCTATACATATTTACGATGTACTGAGTATTTTAAAAGGAAAAGCGCCGAATGCCAGCATAGACTTACCACAGGGGCTTAAGGTAACACGTGCGTATCATACATGCTATTTTCACTTTGGAGAATTAGCCTTGACCGAGATTCCATATTGTTATGAGCTGCAGGTTGATAAGGGGCTGGACATTCAAGGTGAATATCAGTTTTATCTCTATTCTTCCCCGCACACCCCGGACTGTACCGGTGATGTGATCTATCTTGATCCAAGCGCTGTGTCCCTCCCTCTTTACGTGCGAACGAGAAGAAAAGAGGATAGAATGAAAGTGAAGGGGATGGAAGGCTCCAAGAAGCTGAAAACCCTCTTTATCGATCATAAACTTCCCGCTCACCTTCGTGAGGAGTGGCCGGTTGTAGTGGATGCTGAACAACATATACTCTGGGTTCCGGGAATGAAGAAGTCTATTTACGATTTGGGAGAAGAGCAGGAAAATAGTTTAGTACTACAATTTACAAGCAATCATCTTCTAGGAGGCAGTTGAACATTGTTAAACCAAGATATTGAGAAAGTGTTAATTTCAGAAGAAGAACTTCAAGAAAAGATTAAAGCGTTAGGCGCACAATTAACAGAGGAATATCAAGACCGTTTTCCTTTGGCGATTGGCGTTTTAAAAGGTGCGATGCCCTTCATGGCTGACCTTTGCAAGCGCATGGATACTCATATGGAAATGGATTTCATGGATGTATCCAGCTACGGGAACTCTACTGTCTCTTCAGGAGAAGTAAAGATTGTGAAAGATTTAGATACAAAGGTAGAAGGCCGGGATATTCTCATCATTGAAGATATCATCGACAGCGGATTGACATTAAGCTATCTGGTGGAGCTTTTCCGCTATCGTAAGGCGAAATCCATCAGCATTGTGACGCTGCTTGACAAACCAACCGGTCGTAAAGCAGATATCAAAGCGGACTACGTGGGCTTCATTGTTCCTGACGAGTTCGTGGTCGGATATGGTCTCGATTACGCTGAAAGATATCGTAATCTGCCGTATATCGGTGTTTTAAAACCAAGAGTGTATACAACGGGAGAATAAGTATATTCTAAAGAGGAATCTTGTAAGTGCAATTTGTTGTAATGCCATGATTTTCTATGATACTATTTTACTTAGTTTGTTTACCCGTGGGAGGAGGTAAGGGATGAACCGGATCTTTCGAAACACCATATTCTATTTACTAGTCTTTTTAGTGATCATAGGTGTGGTGAGTTATTTCAGTAACAACAACGAGCCAACCAAAAATATCGAGTACAGTACATTTATTAATAACCTTGAAGACGGAGATGTTTCTTCTTTTTCAATTCAGCCTGGCAGAGGTGTTTATGAAGTAAAAGGACAAATGGAAGGGGCTAAAGAAGGAGAGTACTTCTTGACCTATGTCCTTACCACAGATGGAAAGCTGATGGATAAGATTAATGCTGCGGCATCGGAGCAAGGCATCGATGTGGAAGTATTACAGGCCAAGGAAACAAGCGGCTGGGTATCTTTCTTCACAACCATCATTCCGTTTGTCATCATCTTCATTCTGTTCTTCTTCTTACTTAACCAAGCTCAAGGCGGCGGAAGCCGTGTCATGAACTTTGGTAAGAGTAAGGCAAAGCTTTACAGTGAAGAGAAGAAGAAAGTCCGCTTTAAAGATGTAGCGGGCGCAGATGAAGAAAAGCAGGAGCTTGTAGAGGTAGTGGAATTCTTAAAGGATCCACGCAAGTTCTCTGAAGTGGGCGCCCGCATTCCGAAGGGTGTCCTGCTAGTGGGACCTCCTGGTACAGGTAAAACCCTGCTTGCACGAGCGGTAGCTGGAGAAGCGGGAGTTCCATTCTTCTCAATCAGTGGTTCCGACTTCGTTGAAATGTTTGTCGGTGTCGGTGCATCTCGTGTACGTGATTTATTCGAAAACGCGAAGAAGAACGCGCCTTGTATCATCTTCATTGATGAAATTGATGCAGTCGGTCGTCAACGTGGAGCAGGCTTGGGCGGAGGTCACGATGAGCGTGAGCAAACCCTGAACCAGTTACTTGTCGAGATGGATGGTTTCGGAGCGAACGAAGGAATCATCATCGTCGCTGCAACGAACAGACCTGACATTCTGGATCCGGCATTATTACGTCCGGGACGTTTTGACCGTCAAATCACAGTAGATCGTCCAGACTTAAAAGGCCGTGAAGCTGTCCTTAAAGTACATTCTCATAACAAACCGCTTGATGATTCAGTCGATCTAAAAGCGATTGCTATGAGAACACCAGGTTTCTCCGGAGCCGATTTGGAAAACCTTCTGAACGAAGCGGCACTTGTGGCAGCCCGTGAAGATAAGAAGAAAATTGATATGCGCGATATCGACGAAGCAACGGACCGTGTCATTGCAGGTCCTGCCAAGAAGAGCAAAGTCATATCTGAAAAAGAACGTAAAATCGTGGCATTCCATGAAGCGGGTCACACCGTGATTGGATTAGTCCTTGATGAAGCTGACATGGTACATAAGGTGACCATCGTTCCTCGTGGGCAGGCTGGCGGCTATGCTGTCATGCTTCCTAAGGAAGACCGTTACTTTATGACGAAGCCTGAGCTTCTTGATAAGATTACCGGTTTACTTGGGGGTCGAGTAGCAGAGGAAATCATCTTCGGTGATGTATCCACTGGTGCGCACAATGACTTCCAACGTGCAACTGGAATCGCCCGTAAAATGGTCACTGAATATGGTATGAGTGATAAGCTTGGACCACTTCAGTTCGGTCAATCCCAAGGTGGTCAAGTGTTCCTTGGACGCGACATCAATAGTGAACAAAACTATTCAGATGCCATCGCGTATGAAATTGACTTAGAAATGCAGCGTCTTATTAAAGAAAGCTATGAGAGAGCGAAGCGAATTCTTACTGAAAATCGTGACAAGCTTGAACTCATTGCCAAAACTTTATTAGATATAGAAACATTAGACGCAGCGCAAATCAAGTCTCTGATGGATCACGGCAAATTGCCTGAACGCACATATGAATCCGATCAGGAAAACAGTGACGTGAAGGTGAACATCCAAAAGAAGAATGAAGACACTGCGATTGTAGAAGACACGACTTCAAAAGAAGACGACACTAATTCTGATCGCACATAATAATGAAGGATGCATCCATTTATGGGTGCATCCTTTTTTTGATTGCTGAACCTTATACTTGTCACGTCCGGGTAGAGCACCTGGGCTTTTATTCTCCTCCAGCTTAGGCATGATAAATTAAAGTCATATGCAAAATAGTCCTAAAAGGCAAGTAAATGACGGTGCTTAATAACGTTAAATATTTACAACCAATTGATTTCTGAAATTAAAACCCGACCATATCCAAAAAAGGGGCTTCTTTTGTTTATCAATAATTAGGAAGTCATAATGTAGAAGCACAGAGTGGATTGTAGCGGAAGGCACTTGACTCCAGCGGGAAAAAGAGGAATGGTCGAGACCCCACAGGGCGAAGCTCGAGGAGGCTCGACTTCCTCCCCGTGGAAAGCAAGTGCCTGGAGCGAAAAGGAACGGTCAAAGTTTTCGCACTGTCACTTATGGTAAATGGATTTTTTGGAAGCTATGCATAACGAATGGACCTAACCAAGCTGGTTGCGGTTTTATACCTATTTAAAATAAATTATGGTATGATGTTGGCAGTGTGAAAACAATTGGCTTAGTAGGTGAGGATATTGATTTTTGTAATGGATGTAGGGAATACCAATATTGTGTTTGGTGTATATGAAAATGACCATTTAAAATATCATTGGAGAGCTGAAACGAATCGACATAAAACCGAAGATGAGTTTGGCATGCTTGTAAAGAATCTATTTGAGCATGTGAATTTGACGTTTGAGGAAATTGACGGGATCATCATTTCTTCCGTTGTCCCTCCGATCATGTTCAGTTTGGAACGCATGTGTGAGAAGTATTTTCATATTACTCCACTTGTCGTGGGACCCGGGATTAAGACAGGCTTAAACATCAAGTATGAAAATCCCAGGGAAGTCGGAGCGGATCGAATCGTCAACGCAGTCGCTGGCATTCACGAATACGGCGGCCCGCTCATCATCGTTGACTTCGGAACAGCGACGACGTATTGCTATATCAATGAAGAACGACAATATATGGGTGGTGCGATTGCCCCGGGAATAGGTATATCAACGGAGGCCCTGTACTCGAAGGCGGCCAAACTGCCAAGGATTGAAATCGCCCGTCCGGAACAGATCATCGGAAAGAATACGGTGACAGCTATGCAGGCGGGTATTCTTTATGGATATGTTGGACAAGTCGAAGGTATCGTTCAAAGAATGAAAGCACAAAGTAAGAAAGAGCCAACGGTCATTGCCACTGGAGGATTAGCCACGCTGATTTCGAAAGAATCCAATAGCATTGACGTAGTAGATCCATTCCTGACGTTAAAAGGACTTAAACTAATCTACAAGAGAAATGTGAATTAAAGAGAAAGGGGCTATAACCATGAGTGACTATTTAGTAAAGGCGTTAGCTTATGATGGACAAGTGCGTGCTTATGCTGTCAAAAGTACGGATACAGTAGGGGAAGCGCAAAGAAGACATGGTACATGGCCGACTGCATCAGCAGCACTTGGTCGAAGCATCAGTGCCGGTGTGATGATGGGGGCTATGCTCAAAGGTGAAAATAAATTAACGATCAAAGTAGAAGGCGGCGGTCCGATCGGAGCGATCCTTGTGGACAGCAATGCAAAAGGTGAAGTCAGAGGATACGTGACCAACCCCCATGTCCACTTTGATTTGAATGAGCACGGAAAACTTGATGTCCGCCGTGCGGTCGGGACGGAAGGTACGTTATCGATTGTAAAGGATATCGGTATGAGAGATCATTTCTCCGGTCAGGTTCCCATTGTGTCAGGAGAACTTGGGGAAGATTTCACCTATTATTTTGTCACATCAGAACAAGTGCCTTCTTCTGTAGGGGTCGGAGTGTTGGTCAATCCAGACAACTCGATTCTTGCTGCAGGAGGATTCATCCTCCAGCTTATGCCGGGTACGGAGGATGAGACGATTACAAAGATTGAGGAACGTCTGGCGAAAATCCCTCCAATCTCTAAATTGATTGAAAAAGGTCTTAGTCCTGAAGAGGTATTGGAAGAAGTACTTGGAAAAGGGGAAGTCAAAGTACTTGAAACACTTCCAGTGGCATTTAAATGCCAATGCAATAAAGAGCGTTTCTCGAATGCCATCATCAGCTTAGGGGAACAGGAAATTCAAGAGATGATCGATGAAGATGGAAGTGCGGAAGCAAGTTGTCACTTCTGTAATGAAACCTATATATTTTCTAAAGAAGAATTAGAAGAATTGAAATCAAGCGCTAAGGAATAAATTACATCCAGGGAGAATGGGAGAAATGAGAATTAAACGGTCTGTCCTCATGGTGGTCATCGGGGTACTGCTTGTTACGAATCTGATCACGCTTGTGTGGAACTGGTCCTCAGGGAAAGTCGGTACTCCGGAAGTAGTGGCATCGGTTGGCGGAGAATCCGTGACCCGGGAGGATTGGTTATACGCATTGGAACAGCAACATGGAAAAGAAGAGCTGAGGGCTATGATCAATCAAAAAGTGATCGACCACTTAGCGAAGAAATACGATATTTCTGTTTCAAATAAAGAAGTAGAACAGGAATACTATCTTATTCAATCCGTTTATAATGCCTATGACGAAGAAAACCTTGAAGATGAAGATACGCTGAAAGAGCAGATCGAATCGGAATTATTATTAGAGGAACTCATCACGAAGGATGTCCAGGTTCCTGAAAAAGAGATGAAAAAATTCTACACACAAAATGAGGATCAGTATTCCATCCCTAAAATGTATAAGCTGAAGCAGTTGAAGGTAGCGGATCAAACAGAGGCGGAGCAGGTTCTGAAGGAACTCGATGGGGGATCTAACTTTGAAGCATTGGCCATGGAACGCTCTACCGATGAGCAAAGCGCACATTTAGGGGGGGACATTGGGTATGTTCCCATTGATGGGGATATTCTTTCTCCGGAAGCGAAGTCGGAGGTAGAACCGTTATCACAGGGTGAATGGACATCACCGATTCGACAGGATTCAGAATATGTGATTTATTACGTTGACGGTATCCTGAAGGAGAGAGATTTTTCTTTTAAGGAAGTAAAACCACAAATTCGCAGACAGATTGCTTTAGAACAAGTCCAAACACCACTAAAGCCTGAATCCTTTTGGGATGAAGTGAACGTCGAGTGGTTTTATGGCAAACAGGAGTAATGAAGGAGCTGGCTTCGGTCAGCTCCTTTTACATAGTTCGAACCCTTTCAACGAAACATAGGATAAGTGTAAGGTGCATATAAATGTAGGTGAGTGAGCAGGGTGTGCAATCGCGGCGTCTGCCCGTGGAGCAGTGCCCGGGAAAGAAAAGCAATATCGTTGACAAATATATTGAATATTGTTACATTTTATTAAAACCAACAAATTTACTTGGAATTAGGAGTGATGAATGAATGGTGAGAGTAGCCAATTCAATTTCAGAATTAATAGGTCAGACTCCAGTGGTAAAACTGAATCGATTAGTGGATGAGAATAGTGCGGATGTATATTTGAAATTAGAATACATGAATCCGGGCAGTTCCGTGAAAGATCGGATCGCCCTGGCTATGATTGAAGCAGGGGAAGCTGCAGGTACAATCAAACCTGGAGATACAATTGTTGAGCCGACAAGCGGCAACACAGGTATCGGCCTTGCCATGGTCGCTGCCGCTAAAGGATACCGTTCTTTGCTCGTCATGCCGGACACGATGAGTACAGAAAGGCACAACCTGTTACGAGCATATGGTGCTGAATTGGTGCTGACACCGGGTTCTGAAGGAATGAATGGCGCCATTCGCAAAGCGGAAGAGCTGTCGAAAGAAAAAGGCTTCTTCATGCCGCAGCAATTCAAAAATGAAGCTAATCCCAAGGTTCATCGTGAAACGACCGGACCGGAAATCGTTGAACAGATGGGTGATCAGCTTGATGCCTTCATCGCGGGTATCGGTACAGGCGGAACCATTACAGGCGTTGGTGAAGTGTTGAAAAAGCATTATCCATCGGTTGAACTATACGCAGTCGAGCCGTCGGATTCCCCCGTTTTATCAGGTGGAAAGCCGGGCCCTCATAAAATTCAGGGAATAGGAGCCGGATTCATCCCTGAGGTTTTAAATACAAATGTATATGACCATGTCATACAGGTCGATAATGATTCAGCTTTTGAGTATGCAAGAAGAGCAGCAAAAGAAGAAGGAATCCTAGGCGGAATTTCCTCCGGGGCAGCCATCTATTCAGCCCTTGAAGTAGCGAAGAAGTTAGGGAAGGGCAAAAAAGTGCTTGCCATCCTCCCTAGTAACGGGGAACGCTATTTAAGCACCCCACTTTACCAATTTGATGAAGAATAGAATGTGAATGCCGGATCCTGAAGTGCACATTGCTTCGGGATCCGTTTTTTAAATGTTTGAAACCTCTTTAGCCCGCACATGACTTCACTTTTTTAACGATGAAACCTTCTCGAAGTTCATGTATTATGAAAGGAGATAAACATTAGGAGTGTGAGGGGTCCGTGCAGCACCTGTACTTTCATAAAAACCATACAACCAAAGAACAATTCTTCGCAGCATACGAACTGCTTAGTCAGCATCAAACACATCATATTTTGTTAGAAAGTGGACGGGGTGGACGATATAGTGTGGCTGGACTGCACCCTGACGTCATTTTACAAAGTATTCCGGAAGGTTTGAGAATACAAGACTCAACTGGAGCTGAAGTGATACATGGAGATCCGTTGATTCAATTGGAAAAATGGATGGCCCCCCATCGAACGGATAGAAGAGAGGATCTCCCTGACTTCCAGGGGGGAGTAATCGGTTTTCTTAGTTATGACTATGCAAGAAAGATCGAGAAACTCCCTTCGCTTGGGCGTGATGATCTGGAAATCCCCGACCTTTATTTTTACTATCTGAAAGAGTGGGCGGTCTTCGATCATCAGGAGAATTGTTTATGGACGATGATTTTATCCGATCAAGAGACGGGATCGGCAGAAGAGAAGCTTTCACAGTGGACTTCCTCCTGGGATAATGCCCTGTCATCCATGAATGAAACGAAGAGCACCCCTCTGCATCAAGGCAGGGCGGATATAGAGGTGTCCATGGATGAGGATGAGTTTTCAGAAGCAGTGAAAAGAATTCAATCTTATATCTCACAAGGGGATGTCTTTCAGGTGAATTTATCTGTCCGGCAGTCTCAACAGTTGAGAACAGGGCCATATGCGGTTTATAAAAAGCTTCGGGAATTAAATCCCTCTCCTTATATGAGTTATATCCACAGCCCGGATTTCCAGATTGTTTCCGGATCACCTGAGCTGCTTGTGAAGAAGAAAGGAACGGAAGTAAGCACGAGGCCGATTGCAGGCACCCGGTCCCGTGGGAAGGATGCAGATGAGGATGAGAGACTTGCCCTGGAACTGATCCATAATGAAAAAGAGAGAGCCGAGCATGTGATGCTTGTGGATCTGGAACGGAATGACTTGGGGAAGGTATGCCAGTACGGGACAGTCGAAGTCAACGAGTTCATGGTGATCGAAAAATATTCCCACGTCATGCACATCGTATCCAATGTCAGGGGGAAACTGGATGAAACCAAAACGGGGGCGGACGTCATTCGATCTGTTTTTCCTGGGGGAACGATTACCGGTGCGCCTAAAGTGAGGACGATGGAGATCATCGAAGAGCTTGAACCGGTCAGGCGGGGGATTTACACAGGCTCCATTGGCTGGATTGGCCTCAATGGCGATATGGAATTGAACATCGTCATACGGACGATGTTTGTGAAAGAAGGAAAAGGTCACATTCAAGCAGGTGCGGGAGTGGTGATTGATTCCAACCCAACGTACGAATACAAGGAATCTCTGAAGAAAGCAAAAGCCCTCTGGGTCGCGAAGGCAATGGCGGAAGGAGAAAATCTATGATTCTCATGATTGATAACTATGATTCATTTACCTATAATCTTGTGCAGTTTTTAGGGGAGCTTGGAGAAGAGCTGATCGTGAAGCGAAACGATGAGATCACCCTCGATGAAATTGAAGCTTTGTCCCCGGATTATTTGATGATTTCTCCGGGTCCTTGCAGCCCGAACGAAGCGGGTGTAAGTCTTGAGGCGATCCGAACATTTGCCGGAAAGATTCCGATCTTCGGCGTTTGTCTCGGACATCAGTCAATCGCCCAGGTTTTCGGAGGAGACGTCATTCGTGCCGAACGGTTAATGCACGGAAAGGTCTCCCCGATGATCCATGATGGGAAAACCGTGTTTGAAGGGATGCCGAATCCATTCAATGCAACGAGGTATCATTCCCTGATCGTGAAACGGGAGACCCTTCCGGATTGCTTCGATATTTCAGCGGAGACATCACAGGGAGAAATCATGGCGATCAGACATAAATACCTTCCTGTGGAGGGAGTACAGTTCCACCCTGAATCCATCATGACGGAGCAAGGGAAGCGGCTGCTCCTTAACTTTCTGGCCACGTATAAAAAAGTCGGGGTGGCCTGACCCATGTATCTATATTTAAACGGGGATATCGTACATCAGTCAGAAGCGGCCATTTCTCCATTCGATCACGGCTACTTGTACGGCATGGGAGTATTTGAAACCTTTCGAACCTATGACGGTCATCCCTTTTTGCTGAAGGATCATCTGAACAGACTTTCCCAGGGGTTAAAGGAATTGAATATAGAAGCCGACCTGGATGAGGGAACGATCAGATGGACCATCTCGGAGCTGTTAAAGAAAAACGACCTTACGGATGCGTATTGTCGGTTCAACGTGTCGGGTGGGCCTGGAGAGATCGGCTTGAAGACAACTCCTTATGAGGAGGCAACCGTCATTCTTTTTCAAAAGGAATTACCACCTTCTGTCCCCTTAAAGGAAAAAGAAGGTGTGTTCCTAAAGCTTAGGAGAAACACTCCGGAAACGGGAGAACGTCTCAAATCCCATCATTACCTGAATAATATGGCGGCAAAAAGGGAAATCGGAGCAACCGTGGATAAAGAAGGAATCTTTCTGACAAAAGAAGGGTTCCTCTGTGAAGGGATCACCTCCAACCTCTTCTGGGTAAAGGACGGAGAATTATATACGCCGTCGGTGGAAGCCGGATTGTTAAACGGAATCACCAGGCAGTTCATCCTGGCACTTGCCGATCGATTAAATATACCGGTACAGGTCGGGATGTTTGAAAAAAGGGAAATACTTGAAGCGGATGAGGCGTTTTTCACGAATTCCGTTCAAGAGATCATACCGGTAAACAAAATGGATTCTATACGATTACCGGGACTACACGGAAAGTTCGTTGGGCTGCTTCATGAGCAGTACACGAAATATACACGACACTTGAATTCAATACAGGAAATGAAGCGAGGGGGATAACGCAGTGAAGTGCGGAAAATATGAACTTGATTTTATAGGGAAGACCCTTATCATGGGGATACTGAATATCACTCCCGATTCATTCTCGGACGGCGGGTCTTTCAATGAGTTAGACCGGGCTGTGGAACGGGCAAAAGAAATGGTGGAGATGGGTGCAGACATCATTGATATAGGTGGTGAGTCGACCCGGCCAGGCCACGAGGTCGTCCCCGCCGAAGAAGAGATTTCTCGGGTTGTGCCTATTATAGAAGCGATCTCCCGGGAAGTGAACGTACCAATCTCCATTGACACGTATAAGGCTGCCACGGCAAGAAAAGCGCTTGAAGCAGGCGCAAGTATCATTAATGATGTATGGGGTGCGAAAAAGGACCTTGACATGGCAAGGGTAGCGGCGGATACCGGTGCCCCGATCATTCTCATGCATAACCGGGATAATCGGGAATACAGCCACTTCGTACGGGATGCGATTCAAGATTTGCAGGAGAGTATCTTCATCGCTAAGGGGTCGGGTGTAAAAGATGAACAGGTCATCCTCGATCCTGGCATTGGTTTTGCCAAAACAGTACAATTGAACATAGAAATGATGAGGCATCTGGATGCTATCGTCTCCCTTGGCTATCCTGTCCTGCTCGGAACGTCACGGAAATCCATCATCGGACATGTCCTTGATCTCCCTGTTGAGGAGAGGATGGAGGGGACGGGGGCTACCGTTTGCTACGGTATTCAAAAAGGCTGCCACATCGTACGTGTTCATGATGTAAAGGAAATGGCACGCATGGCAAAAATGATGGATGTCCTCGTTGGAAAGGAGAAAAGATATGGATAAGATTCGATTGAACGAAATGGAGTTTTACGGCTATCACGGTGTATTCCAGGAGGAGAACAAACTTGGACAACGTTTTCGTGTTAGTGTAGAGTTGCATTTAGATTTAAGAAAGTCCGGTCAAAGCGATCAGCTTGAAGACTCCGTAAACTATGCGGAGATCTATTCCATCACTAAAAGTGTTGTGGAGGGAGAGCCCAGGAATCTGGTCGAAGCTGTGGCTGAAGACATCTCTTCCCGGATCCTGGAAACATTCACCGCTGTCAAGAGCTGTAAAATCACACTAATCAAGCCTGATCCACCCATTCCTGGTCATTACCGATCGGTGGCGGTGGAGATTAATAGGAGTCGATAGGATGAATACTGCATATATTTCCCTTGGTTCCAATATGGGAGACAGGGCGGGTTATTTAGAAAAAGCCATAAACATCTTAGGCAGTCATGGTAAGATAGAGGTAACGAAACGATCCTCTCTGTATGAAACAGACCCGGTAGGATTTACAGAACAAGATCAATTTTTGAACATGGTCATCGAAATTCATACCAGTTTATGTCCAGAAACTCTATTACATCAGTGCTTGCAGGTGGAAATCGATCTTGGAAGGGAAAGGGAGTTCAAATGGGGTCCGAGGATAATCGACCTCGATATCTTACTCTTTAATCACGAAACGATCGAAGCAGAGAATCTTCTCATCCCTCATCCAAGAATGCAAGAAAGAGCATTTGTATTAATCCCGTTATTAGAGGTGGCTCCAAGTATTGAGCATCCGTCTTTTAATGCCCCGTTGGCTGAATTTCTGGACGAAATACCTGACAAAGAAGGAGTTCGGTTATGGAAACAGATAAATGGGGAAGACGCATTCGTGCATTCAGAAAGCTAAAAGGATATACTCAGGAAAGTTTGGCTAAGGAACTTTCCATCTCCGTTTCGGTCCTCGGGGAAGTGGAAAGAGGGAGTCGGATACCGAAAGAGGATTTCTTGGTGAACGTTGCAGAAGTACTGAACATTCCCCTTAACGATCTGATCCCTCGAGAAGAACCTGACCGTAGTGAGTAAAAGCCGCTTGATTCACCTGTATTCCTTTTTATGTTATTCTAGATAAGGCTGTAACCAATATGTGACACTGTCACCCAATTGGATCGGCCTTTTTTAGATTTTTTAATAGGTTTTCGGGCACCCCGACGTACGTTTCTGAAATTACTCATACTTTAGGGGTGTTACAAACATAGATATTGTGTAAAATAGTATGGTATATAACCGTATTAGTCTACTAAAGCAAGCAGATAGAATAGGAGTGAAATACATGAGTCACGAAGAAATCAATGACCAGCTTCGCGTCAGACGCGAAAAGATGGAAGCCATCCGTGAAAGAGGACAGGATCCATTCGGTAAACGATATGATCGTACACACAGTTCATCGGATATCAAATCTCAATTCGATGAGTTTTCTAAAGAGGAACTGGAAGAGAAAGATATCACTGTCACGATCGCAGGTCGTATCATGACGAAGCGTGGAAAAGGAAAAGCGGGA
>NZ_CM149659.1:102500-170000 GCF_056173145.1 Rossellomorea sp. QJM3NY_18
TGTGATAGCGAGCGAATTATAGTAGCGAAGTTCCTGATTCCACACTGCCAAGAAAAGCCTCTAGCGAGGAAAAAGGTGCCCGTACCGCAAACCGACACAGGTAGGCGAGGAGAGAATCCTAAGGTGAGCGAGAGAACTCTCGTTAAGGAACTCGGCAAAATGACCCCGTAACTTCGGGAGAAGGGGTGCTCTGGTAGGGTGCAAGCCCGAGAGAGCCGCAGTGAATAGGCCCAGGCGACTGTTTAGCAAAAACACAGGTCTCTGCGAAGCCGTAAGGCGAAGTATAGGGGCTGACGCCTGCCCGGTGCTGGAAGGTTAAGAGGAGTGCTTAGCGTAAGCGAAGGTGCGAATCGAAGCCCCAGTAAACGGCGGCCGTAACTATAACGGTCCTAAGGTAGCGAAATTCCTTGTCGGGTAAGTTCCGACCCGCACGAAAGGCGTAACGATCTGGGCACTGTCTCAACGAGAGACTCGGTGAAATTATAGTACCTGTGAAGATGCAGGTTACCCGCGACAGGACGGAAAGACCCCGTGGAGCTTTACTGTAGCCTGATATTGAATTTTGGTACAGCTTGTACAGGATAGGTAGGAGCCTTGGAAACCGGAGCGCCAGCTTCGGTGGAGGCATCGGTGGGATACTACCCTGGCTGTATTGAAATTCTAACCCGCGCCCCTTATCGGGGTGGGAGACAGTGTCAGGTGGGCAGTTTGACTGGGGCGGTCGCCTCCTAAAGAGTAACGGAGGCGCCCAAAGGTTCCCTCAGAATGGTTGGAAATCATTCGCAGAGTGTAAAGGCACAAGGGAGCTTGACTGCGAGACCTACAAGTCGAGCAGGGACGAAAGTCGGGCTTAGTGATCCGGTGGTTCCGCATGGAAGGGCCATCGCTCAACGGATAAAAGCTACCCCGGGGATAACAGGCTTATCTCCCCCAAGAGTCCACATCGACGGGGAGGTTTGGCACCTCGATGTCGGCTCATCGCATCCTGGGGCTGTAGTCGGTCCCAAGGGTTGGGCTGTTCGCCCATTAAAGCGGTACGCGAGCTGGGTTCAGAACGTCGTGAGACAGTTCGGTCCCTATCCGTCGTGGGCGCAGGAAATTTGAGAGGAGCTGTCCTTAGTACGAGAGGACCGGGATGGACGCACCGCTGGTGTACCAGTTGTCTTGCCAAAGGCATCGCTGGGTAGCTATGTGCGGAAGGGATAAGTGCTGAAAGCATCTAAGCATGAAGCCCCCCTCGAGATGAGATTTCCCATCACGTAAGTGAGTAAGATCCCTAGAAGATGACTAGGTAGATAGGTCAGAGATGGAAGCATGGCGACATGTGGAGTTGACTGATACTAATCGATCGAGGACTTAACCACAAAGAGTCATTATTTTAATGAACAACAATGGGTCGATATTCGGCTTTCTTGACATCAATTATCAATTCTTTATCTAGTTTTGAAGGAACAATCCCTTCAATTGAATAGTCGTCTGGTGACAATGGCGAAGAGGTCACACCCGTTCCCATGCCGAACACGGAAGTTAAGCTCTTCAGCGCCGATGGTAGTTGGGGGATCTCCCCCTGTGAGAGTAGGACGTCGCCAGGCGATACATATTTCGGAGGATTAGCTCAGCTGGGAGAGCATCTGCCTTACAAGCAGAGGGTCGGCGGTTCGATCCCGTCATCCTCCACCATGTTTTTTTACGAAAGTAAAATAAACTTCATTCAATTTGCCTAAGCAAATTTTCTACCCATGCCGGTGTAGCTCAACTGGTAGAGCAACTGACTTGTAATCAGTAGGTTGGGGGTTCAAGTCCTCTTGCCGGCACCATTGGTTTTTTATTTTGTGTCTTTTTTTAATTTTAGGAGCCATTAGCTCAGTTGGTAGAGCATCTGACTTTTAATCAGAGGGTCGAAGGTTCGAATCCTTCATGGCTCACCATAGATTTTTGCGTCAGCAAAATATCTTACCATTTGCGGGTGTGGCGGAATTGGCAGACGCACCAGACTTAGGATCTGGCGCCGCAAGGCGTGGGGGTTCAAGTCCCTTCACCCGCACCAATACTAGCGCGGAAGTAGTTCAGTGGTAGAACACCACCTTGCCAAGGTGGGGGTCGCGGGTTCGAATCCCGTCTTCCGCTCCAAGCTAGCCGGGGTGGCGGAACTGGCAGACGCACAGGACTTAAAATCCTGCGGTAGGTGACTACCGTACCGGTTCGATTCCGGTCCTCGGCACCAAAGATTTTTGCGTCAGCAAAATATCTATCCTTACGATGCTTATTGGAAAAACTATAATTATTTTGCGCCCGTAGCTCAATTGGATAGAGCGTTTGACTACGGATCAAAAGGTTAGGGGTTCGACTCCTCTCGGGCGCGCCATATATCGGGAAGTAGCTCAGCTTGGTAGAGCACTTGGTTTGGGACCAAGGGGTCGCAGGTTCGAATCCTGTCTTCCCGACCACCTTATTTGGGGCCTTAGCTCAGCTGGGAGAGCGCCTGCTTTGCACGCAGGAGGTCAGCGGTTCGATCCCGCTAGGCTCCACCAAAAAGTTTTTAAAAAAGTTATTGACACTCAATGAGTGGAAATGATATGATTATTAAGTCGCTTCAAACGAAGCACATACACATTGAACCTTGAAAACTGAACAAAACAAGACAATACGTCAACGTTAATTCTAGATTTATTTTTAAAGAGCTATTCAAACTTTTATCGGAGAGTTTGATCCTGGCTCAGGACGAACGCTGGCGGCGTGCCTAATACATGCAAGTCGAGCGGATTGAAGGGAGCTTGCTCCCTGATATCAGCGGCGGACGGGTGAGTAACACGTGGGTAACCTGCCTGTAAGACTGGGATAACTCCGGGAAACCGGGGCTAATACCGGATAACTCATTTCCTCGCATGAGGAAATGTTGAAAGGTGGCTTCGGCTATCACTTACAGATGGACCCGCGGCGCATTAGCTAGTTGGTGAGGTAACGGCTCACCAAGGCCACGATGCGTAGCCGACCTGAGAGGGTGATCGGCCACACTGGGACTGAGACACGGCCCAGACTCCTACGGGAGGCAGCAGTAGGGAATCTTCCGCAATGGACGAAAGTCTGACGGAGCAACGCCGCGTGAGTGATGAAGGTTTTCGGATCGTAAAGCTCTGTTGTTAGGGAAGAACAAGTGCCGTTCGAATAGGGCGGCACCTTGACGGTACCTAACCAGAAAGCCACGGCTAACTACGTGCCAGCAGCCGCGGTAATACGTAGGTGGCAAGCGTTGTCCGGAATTATTGGGCGTAAAGCGCGCGCAGGTGGTTTCTTAAGTCTGATGTGAAAGCCCACGGCTCAACCGTGGAGGGTCATTGGAAACTGGGGAACTTGAGTGCAGAAGAGGAAAGTGGAATTCCAAGTGTAGCGGTGAAATGCGTAGATATTTGGAGGAACACCAGTGGCGAAGGCGACTTTCTGGTCTGTAACTGACACTGAGGCGCGAAAGCGTGGGGAGCAAACAGGATTAGATACCCTGGTAGTCCACGCCGTAAACGATGAGTGCTAAGTGTTAGGGGGTTTCCGCCCCTTAGTGCTGCAGCTAACGCATTAAGCACTCCGCCTGGGGAGTACGGTCGCAAGACTGAAACTCAAAGGAATTGACGGGGGCCCGCACAAGCGGTGGAGCATGTGGTTTAATTCGAAGCAACGCGAAGAACCTTACCAGGTCTTGACATCCTCTGACAACCCTAGAGATAGGGCTTTCCCCTTCGGGGGACAGAGTGACAGGTGGTGCATGGTTGTCGTCAGCTCGTGTCGTGAGATGTTGGGTTAAGTCCCGCAACGAGCGCAACCCTTGATCTTAGTTGCCAGCATTCAGTTGGGCACTCTAAGATGACTGCCGGTGACAAACCGGAGGAAGGTGGGGATGACGTCAAATCATCATGCCCCTTATGACCTGGGCTACACACGTGCTACAATGGACGGTACAAAGGGCAGCAAGACCGCGAGGTTTAGCCAATCCCATAAAACCGTTCTCAGTTCGGATTGTAGGCTGCAACTCGCCTACATGAAGCTGGAATCGCTAGTAATCGCGGATCAGCATGCCGCGGTGAATACGTTCCCGGGCCTTGTACACACCGCCCGTCACACCACGAGAGTTTGTAACACCCGAAGTCGGTGAGGTAACCTTTTGGAGCCAGCCGCCTAAGGTGGGACAGATGATTGGGGTGAAGTCGTAACAAGGTAGCCGTATCGGAAGGTGCGGCTGGATCACCTCCTTTCTAAGGAAGATTTACAAAAACGTTTGACACGTCGAAGTTTTGTTCAGTTTTGATGGTTCAACAAGGTTTTTTGCGACAGCAAAATAACCACCATCAAAACTTTTTGTCTCTTAAGAGATAAAAAAGGATTTGTTCTTTGAAAACTAGATAAAGATAAATTGATAGTCAAGAAATTACCGAGTATCGCCATTTTAGGTTTTAAACCTGATGTAACAACCAATTCGGTTAAGTTATGAAGGGCGCACGGTGGATGCCTTGGCACTAGGAGCCGACGAAGGACGGGACTAACACCGATATGCTTTGGGGAGCTGTAAGTGAGCTTTGATCCAGAGATTTCCGAATGGGGGAACCCATTGTTCGTAATGGAACAATATCCTTACTTGAATACATAGAGTATGGAAGGCAGACCCAGGGAACTGAAACATCTAAGTACCTGGAGGAAGAGAAAGCAATTGCGATTCCCTGAGTAGCGGCGAGCGAAACGGGATATAGCCCAAACCAAGAGGCTTGCCTCTTGGGGTTGTAGGACACTCTATACGGAGTTACAAAGGAATGAAGTAGACGAAGAAGTCTGGAAAGGCTCGTCAAAGAAGGTAACAACCCTGTAGTTGAAACTTCATTCCCTCTTGAGTGGATCCTGAGTACGGCGGGACACGTGAAATCCCGTCGGAAGCTGGGAGGACCATCTCCCAAGGCTAAATACTCCCTAGTGACCGATAGTGAACCAGTACCGTGAGGGAAAGGTGAAAAGCACCCCGGAAGGGGAGTGAAATAGAACCTGAAACCGTGTGCCTACAAGTAGTCAGAGCCCGTTAACGGGTGATGGCGTGCCTTTTGTAGAATGAACCGGCGAGTTACGATCCCATGCAAGGTTAAGTTGATAAGACGGAGCCGCAGCGAAAGCGAGTCTGAATAGGGCGAATTTAGTATGTGGTCGTAGACCCGAAACCAGGTGATCTACCCATGTCCAGGATGAAGTTCAGGTAACACTGAATGGAGGTCCGAACCCACGCACGTTGAAAAGTGCGGGGATGAGGTGTGGGTAGCGGAGAAATTCCAATCGAACTTGGAGATAGCTGGTTCTCTCCGAAATAGCTTTAGGGCTAGCCTCATGTGTAAGAGTCTTGGAGGTAGAGCACTGTTTGGACTAGGGGCCCTCATCGGGTTACCGAATTCAGACAAACTCCGAATGCCAAAGACTTATCCATGGGAGTCAGACTGCGAGTGATAAGATCCGTAGTCGAAAGGGAAACAGCCCAGACCACCAGCTAAGGTCCCAAAGTATACGTTAAGTGGAAAAGGATGTGGAGTTGCTTAGACAACCAGGATGTTGGCTTAGAAGCAGCCACCATTTAAAGAGTGCGTAATAGCTCACTGGTCGAGTGACTCTGCGCCGAAAATGTACCGGGGCTAAACGTATCACCGAAGCTGTGGATTGACACCTCTAGGTGTCAGTGGTAGGAGAGCGTTCTAAGGACTGCGAAGCTAGACCGTAAGGACTGGTGGAGTGCTTAGAAGTGAGAATGCCGGTATGAGTAGCGAAAGATGGGTGAGAATCCCATCCACCGAATGCCTAAGGTTTCCTGAGGAAGGCTCGTCCGCTCAGGGTTAGTCGGGACCTAAGTCGAGGCCGATAGGCGTAGACGATGGACAACAGGTTGATATTCCTGTACCACCTCTTTTCCGTTTGAGCAATGGGGGGACGCAGGAGGATAGGGTAAGCGCACTGCTGGATATGTGCGTCTAAGCAGTTAGGCTGATGATGAGGCAAATCCCGTCATCGTGAAGGCTGAGCTGTGATAGCGAGCGAATTATAGTAGCGAAGTTCCTGATTCCACACTGCCAAGAAAAGCCTCTAGCGAGGAAAAAGGTGCCCGTACCGCAAACCGACACAGGTAGGCGAGGAGAGAATCCTAAGGTGAGCGAGAGAACTCTCGTTAAGGAACTCGGCAAAATGACCCCGTAACTTCGGGAGAAGGGGTGCTCTGGTAGGGTGCAAGCCCGAGAGAGCCGCAGTGAATAGGCCCAGGCGACTGTTTAGCAAAAACACAGGTCTCTGCGAAGCCGTAAGGCGAAGTATAGGGGCTGACGCCTGCCCGGTGCTGGAAGGTTAAGAGGAGTGCTTAGCGCAAGCGAAGGTGCGAATCGAAGCCCCAGTAAACGGCGGCCGTAACTATAACGGTCCTAAGGTAGCGAAATTCCTTGTCGGGTAAGTTCCGACCCGCACGAAAGGCGTAACGATCTGGGCACTGTCTCAACGAGAGACTCGGTGAAATTATAGTACCTGTGAAGATGCAGGTTACCCGCGACAGGACGGAAAGACCCCGTGGAGCTTTACTGTAGCCTGATATTGAATTTTGGTACAGCTTGTACAGGATAGGTAGGAGCCTTGGAAACCGGAGCGCTAGCTTCGGTGGAGGCATCGGTGGGATACTACCCTGGCTGTATTGAAATTCTAACCCGCGCCCCTTATCGGGGTGGGAGACAGTGTCAGGTGGGCAGTTTGACTGGGGCGGTCGCCTCCTAAAGAGTAACGGAGGCGCCCAAAGGTTCCCTCAGAATGGTTGGAAATCATTCGCAGAGTGTAAAGGCACAAGGGAGCTTGACTGCGAGACCTACAAGTCGAGCAGGGACGAAAGTCGGGCTTAGTGATCCGGTGGTTCCGCATGGAAGGGCCATCGCTCAACGGATAAAAGCTACCCCGGGGATAACAGGCTTATCTCCCCCAAGAGTCCACATCGACGGGGAGGTTTGGCACCTCGATGTCGGCTCATCGCATCCTGGGGCTGTAGTCGGTCCCAAGGGTTGGGCTGTTCGCCCATTAAAGCGGTACGCGAGCTGGGTTCAGAACGTCGTGAGACAGTTCGGTCCCTATCCGTCGTGGGCGCAGGAAATTTGAGAGGAGCTGTCCTTAGTACGAGAGGACCGGGATGGACGCACCGCTGGTGTACCAGTTGTCTTGCCAAAGGCATCGCTGGGTAGCTATGTGCGGAAGGGATAAGTGCTGAAAGCATCTAAGCATGAAGCCCCCCTCGAGATGAGATTTCCCATCACGTAAGTGAGTAAGATCCCTAGAAGATGACTAGGTAGATAGGTCAGAGATGGAAGCATGGCGACATGTGGAGTTGACTGATACTAATCGATCGAGGACTTAACCAAAAAGAGTCATTATTTTAATGAATAACAGTTGGTCGGTATTCGGCTTTCTTGACATCAATTATCAATTCTTTATCTAGTTTTGAAGGAACAATTCCTTCAATTGAATAGTCGTCTGGTGACAATGGCGAAGAGGTCACACCCGTTCCCATGCCGAACACGGAAGTTAAGCTCTTCAGCGCCGATGGTAGTTGGGGGATCTCCCCCTGTGAGAGTAGGACGTCGCCAGGCAAATAGGAAAAAGAGTAGCTCTTAGGGGTTACTCTTTTTTTGGTTTCACTGTTAGATAAGGATGAGTGTATAAAAAGTAATTATTTGGAAAAATACGCAATAAACGAAAAAATGACGCAATTAAGGGTGTAAATGACGCAATTAATAAAATTATGACGCAGTCACCTTCGAAAACGACGCAATCAACACGAATTCATCAAAAGCCACACACATTTCACCAGTCAAATCAGCAGGATTGCTATAAAAGAGACCACTAAAATATCTCGAATTACGATTCTCTAAACTTTTCATTAAGAATTGATCACATAAACACCCAATCCAGCAACCCACAACACAACACAACACAACACAACACAACACAACACAACACAAACTTTAAATCCTCTTGAAATCGACTCCCACCAATTCCCCGTTCACAAAACTCCCACCCACCAAGTGCCCCATTTTCAAATTTCTATCCAACAATCTCACTTTCACACGTTTAAAACCTCCCTTAAACAGGAAAACTTCTAAGGTCAAACTTCATAATTGCAAAGTTTAAAACGCGGTTGTATAATTATAGTCAAATATAGTCAAAGTCAAAATGAGGAGGAGGTTTGATGAGGAACATATCCGACATCATTGAAAATTATTTAAAAAATGTGTTAGAACTGAGTGAAAGTGAGATAGTCGAGATTAAAAGAAGCGAGATCGCTGATAAGTTTCAATGTGTTCCTTCTCAAATTAATTATGTGATTAATACCCGTTTTACCATCGAACGAGGGTATGTAGTAGAAAGTAAACGTGGCGGCGGTGGATACATCCGGATCATGAAGGTGAAGGCCCACGATCAGGTTCACTTGATTGATCAGTTGGTGGCACTGATTACACAAACGATCAGCCAGAATACGGCAGCTGATATTGTTTTTCGGTTAGTGGAAGAAGAGATCATTTCCGAAAGGGAAGCCAAGATCATGCTGAGTGTGATGGATCGGTCGGTCATCATGGTCGAATTACCGGAACGGGATATCCTGAGAGGAAGAATGCTTAGAGCCATGCTGGATACATTGAAGTATGAGTAAGGGTTAAAGAGGTGAATGGGATGGTTTGTCAAGAGTGTAATGAAAGACCTGCGACCCTTCATTTTACCAAGGTGGTAAACGGGGAAAAGACAGAGGTTCACTTATGTGAGCAATGTGCTCAGGATAAGGGTGAGATGTTTATGTTTGATTCTTCTCCCGGCTTTTCTGTGAACAATCTATTGGCAGGTCTTCTTAATATAGCTCCTGCATTTAAGCAGGCAAAGGAAACTGAGATTCCTAAGACAGAAGTTTTACAGTGTGAAAAATGTAAAATGACGATTCATCAGTTCATAAATGTGGGTCGCTTTGGTTGTGCCCATTGTTATGAAACGTTTAAAGATGAACTAACTCCTGTATTAAAGCGTGTTCATAGTGGCAATGTCGAACATCACGGGAAGGTTCCGGAGCGTATGGGTGGAGCCATCCATGTGAAAAAGAAGGTGTTGCAGTTGAAGTCTGAATTGCAAACGATGATTGCGGATGAAGAGTTTGAGAAAGCAGCCGAGATCCGAGACGAAATCCGCTCCCTGGAAAAGGAGATAAAGAAAGAGGGAGGCGATAAAGAATGAGTCTTGAGAAGTTCCTGAGTAATGCCGTCAGTTCCTGGATGAGTGAGGAGGGACCGAATTCGGATATTGTCCTCAGCTCGAGGGTAAGACTAGCGAGGAATCTGACTGACTTTCGTTTTTCCACTCTTTACTCTTCTGAAGAAGCGCGGGAGATTGTGAATCAGGTAAAGGAGAAACTTACATCATATCCAAAGAATTTAGGAGAATTAGAATTTTTACCTACAAGTGAGATTCAGCCTCTCCAAAAGAGGGTATTAATGGAGAAACACCTCATTAGTCCGAATCTGGCAGAGGAAACGAACTACGGAGCTGTCCTTTTATCAAGTGAGGAAGATATTAGCATAATGGTAAACGAAGAGGACCATATTCGAATACAGTGTTTATATCCTGGTCTGCAACTGAAGGAAGCTTTACAGAAAGCCAATCAGATCGACGATTGGTTTGAAGGTGAATTTGACTTTGCGTTTGATGAGAAGCATGGCTACTTAACGACTTGTCCTACCAATGTGGGGACGGGACTCAGGGCTTCTGTCATGATGCACTTGCCGGGACTTGTGTTAACGCAGCAATTAAACCGTATCATTCCTGCGATCAATCAATTGGGGTTAGTGGTAAGAGGGATATACGGAGAAGGCAGCGAAGCGCTTGGGAATATCTTTCAGATTTCCAATCAAACGACACTTGGTAAGTCGGAAGAGGACATCGTAGAAGACTTGTTGAGTGTTGTGAAACAGATCATCGAGAAAGAACAAACGGCAAGGGACGCATTAGTTCAAACGTCAAACATACAATTAGAAGATAGGATTTTCCGTTCTCTTGGGGTCCTGGAGCACAGCAGGATCATTGAGTCCAAGGAAGCTGCGAAGTGTTTATCGGATGTCAGACTTGGAATCGATTTAGGATACATCAAAGTGATATCTAAGAATATATTGAATGAACTAATGATTTTAACCCAGCCTGGATTTTTACAACAATATTCTGGAGGTCCACTGAGACCAAATGAACGAGATATAAGAAGGTCTTCTTTGATTCGGGAACGAATTAAGTTAGATAAAGATACATGTGAGGAGGAAAAATAATATGATGTTTGGTCGATTTACAGAAAGAGCCCAAAAAGTATTGGCATTAGCTCAAGAAGAAGCGATTCGTTTGTCGCACAGTAATATTGGTACTGAACATATTTTATTGTGACTTGTCCGCGAAGGTGAAGGTATCGCCGCCAAGGCACTTACAGCATTGGGACTGAGCCCTGAAAAGATTCAGAAGGAAGTTGAAGGGTTGATCGGGAAAGGAAGCGAGAAATCTCAAACGATCCATTACACACCTCGTGCGAAGAAAGTGATTGAACTTTCCATGGATGAGGCCCGTAAGCTGGGTCACTCATATGTAGGAACGGAACATATTTTACTGGGATTGATCCGCGAGGGTGAAGGAGTGGCCGCCCGGGTACTCGGTAATCTGGGTGTCAGCTTGAATAAAGCAAGACAGCAGGTATTGCAGTTGCTTGGCAGTAATGATGCAGGCAATCACCAGGGTGGAGGCAACGCCAATGCCAATACGCCCACACTTGACAGTTTAGCCCGTGATTTGACAGCCATTGCCCGTGAAGGCAGCTTGGATCCGGTCATTGGCCGAAGCAAGGAAATTCAGCGTGTAATTGAAGTACTGAGTCGTCGTACGAAGAATAACCCAGTGTTAATTGGTGAGCCTGGGGTAGGTAAGACAGCGATCGCAGAAGGCCTCGCGCAACAGATCATCGCCAATGAAGTTCCTGAAATCCTGCGCGACAAACGCGTTATGACCCTTGATATGGGTACGGTTGTAGCAGGTACGAAATACCGCGGGGAATTCGAGGACCGACTGAAGAAGGTCATGGATGAAATCCGTCAGGCGGGTAATATCATCCTCTTCATCGATGAGCTCCATACTTTAATCGGAGCAGGTGGGGCTGAGGGAGCCATTGATGCTTCCAACATCTTAAAACCATCCCTTGCACGCGGGGAATTACAATGTATCGGTGCCACAACATTAGATGAGTATCGCAAATATATTGAAAAGGATGCAGCGCTTGAGCGCCGTTTCCAACCAATCCAAGTCAATGAGCCGACGGCAGCAGAGTCCGTCCAGATCCTTAAAGGGTTACGTGATCGTTATGAAGCGCATCACCGCGTGTCGATTACGGATGAAGCGATTGACGCGGCAGTGAAGCTTTCTGATCGCTATATTTCAGACCGCTTCTTACCGGATAAGGCAATCGATTTAATTGATGAAGCAGGTTCTAAGGTGCGCTTGCGTTCTTATACGACGCCGCCAAACTTGAAAGAGCTTGAAGCAAAGCTGGAAGAAATCCGCAAAGAGAAGGATGCAGCGGTTCAAAGCCAGGAATTTGAAAAAGCAGCTTCTCTAAGAGATTCAGAACAAAAGCTTCGTGAAGAGCTGGAAGAAACAAAGAACACATGGAAAGAAAAGCAAGGGCAGGAAAATACAGAAGTGACTGTTGAAGATATTGCGAAGGTTGTTTCAAACTGGACGGGAGTACCGGTATCGAAATTGGCCCAAACGGAAACGGATCGTTTACTCAAATTAGAGGAAATCCTTCATTCCAGAGTCATCGGGCAATCAGAAGCAGTCGTTGCGGTATCAAAAGCCGTGCGCCGTGCAAGGGCCGGCCTGAAAGATCCGAAGCGTCCGATTGGTTCCTTCATTTTCTTAGGACCTACAGGAGTCGGGAAAACGGAATTGGCACGGGCGCTTGCCGAGTCTATGTTCGGTGATGAGGATGCGATGATCCGTATTGATATGTCCGAGTACATGGAAAAGCATTCGACCTCCCGCTTGGTTGGTTCACCCCCAGGGTATGTAGGATATGAAGAAGGCGGACAGTTAACGGAAAAGGTTCGCCGCAAGCCATATTCGGTCGTTCTTTTAGATGAAATCGAAAAAGCACATCCAGATGTATTCAACATTCTCCTTCAAGTACTGGAGGATGGCCGTTTGACAGATTCAAAAGGTAGAACCGTAGACTTTAGGAATACGGTATTGATCATGACTTCAAACGTTGGTGCCCAGTCCCTTAAGAGCAATAAATACGTAGGGTTCAATATTCAGGACGGGAAACAGGATTATAAAGATATGAAAGGAAAGGTCATGGAAGAGCTGAAACGTGCTTTCCGACCTGAGTTCCTTAACCGTATCGATGAAATCATCGTGTTCCATTCCCTTGAAAAAGATCACTTGAAAGAGATTGTGACATTGATGTCCAACCAATTGACAACCCGCTTGAAAGAGCAGGATATTCATTTAGAACTTTCACTTGCTGCCAAAGAGAAAATAGCAGATGAAGGGTTCGATCCCGAATATGGTGCACGACCTCTTCGTCGGGCCATTCAGAAACATGTAGAGGATAAACTGTCAGAAGAATTATTAAGAGGAAAAGTGCTGACAGGGCAGAATATTTTGATCGACGTAGAAGACAGTGAGTTTGTTGTAAAAGTTAAAGAAGAGGAAGCAGCCAATACTCCGACATAATAGCAAGGGTGATGAAGAGGTACACGTATATGTTTTTCGTGTACCTCTTTTATCATAATGGATGCTTGTCGGACGTGATCAAGCCGGCTCCGCTTTTCTTGATTGTCTAGCTCCGGTGGCTAGAGGCTCGAGGTCATAAGTCAAGTTACCCAAAAAGGCAAAAAGACGCCTTTCCGGGTAACCCGCCTTATGCTTGTCGCCTCTGGGCAAGCCACCTCCGCTTTTCTGATTGTCTAGCTCCGCCGGCTAGTGGCTCGAGGTCATAAGCCAAGTGAACCAAAAAGGCAAAGGACGCCTTTCCGGTTCACTCGTCTTATGCTTGTCGCCTCTGGGCAAGCCGGCTCCGCTTTTCGATTGAATCTGATACATAAAACGGATACAATCATTCCAAATGGTATTATCCTGAATGGGTAGGAGTACAAATAGAGTAAAAGAGGGGAAGAATAGATTGGCAAAGAAAAAGACTAAATTTGTGTGTTCATCTTGTGGGTATGAGTCTGCTAAATGGATGGGGAAATGTCCGGGGTGTAACGAGTGGAATACGATGGTGGAAGAGGTTGAGATGACCGGGAAGAAACCCAGGACGTCGTTTATGCACTCAGAAAATACCGGACCTTCTAAAGCAGAGAAGCTGATCTCCATCGAAACCAAGCAGGAGCCCAGGGTATTGACCGAGTCGAAAGAGTTGAACCGTGTGCTTGGGGGAGGCGTGGTACCAGGTTCACTTATATTGATTGGTGGAGACCCGGGGATCGGAAAATCCACTTTACTGCTTCAAGTTTCGGCTCAGCTTGCTGATCAGAAGCAGAAGGTGTTATACATCTCCGGAGAGGAATCCATCAAGCAAACCAAGCTCCGGGCAGATCGACTGCATGTGAAATCAGATGATTTATATATATTTGCGGAAACAAATCTTGAGCTGATTCATCAAACGATTGAGCAAATCTCACCGGATTTCGTCATCATCGACTCGATTCAAACGGTCTTTCATCCTGACGTGACATCTGCCCCCGGTAGTGTATCCCAGGTAAGGGAGTGTACGGCTGAACTGATGAGAATCGGGAAAACAAAGGGCATTGCCATCTTTATTGTAGGGCATGTTACTAAGGAAGGCTCAATTGCAGGACCTCGTTTGTTGGAGCATATGGTGGATACCGTACTGTATTTTGAAGGGGAACGTCATCACTCCTATCGTATTTTAAGAGCGGTGAAGAACCGTTTCGGATCTACGAATGAGATGGGGATTTTTGAAATGAAGGAACTGGGACTTGAGGAAGTGGCCAATCCCTCTGAGATATTCCTTGAAGAGCGTTCACAAGGTGCGGCAGGTTCCACGGTCGTTGCCTCGATGGAAGGAACGAGACCGGTTCTTGTGGAGATTCAAGCTCTTGTGACCCCAACTAGTTTTAACAACCCCCGAAGGATGGCAACAGGGATTGATCATAGCCGGGTTTCACTGATCATGGCTGTATTGGAGAAGCGGGCAGGGATGCTTTTGCAACAGCAGGATGCCTATCTGAAAGTGGCTGGAGGGGTGAAACTGGATGAACCGGCGATTGATTTGGCGGTCGCTGCAAGTATCGCTTCAAGTTTTCGTGATAGGGCGTCCAGTGCCCATGATTGCATCATAGGTGAAGTCGGTTTAACAGGTGAAATCAGAAGGGTATCAAGAATTGAACAACGCGTGCAGGAAGCAGCCAAGTTGGGTTTTAAGAGAGTGATTATTCCCCAGAATAACTTAAGCGGGTGGCAGCCTCCTTCTGAT
This sequence comes from Rossellomorea sp. QJM3NY_18, assembly GCF_056173145.1. Taxonomy (NCBI): domain Bacteria; kingdom Bacillati; phylum Bacillota; class Bacilli; order Caryophanales; family Bacillaceae; genus Rossellomorea; species Rossellomorea sp. QJM3NY_18. The sequence goes on from NZ_CM149659.1 coordinate 117,055, forward strand.
ATAGAGATCACGGGGGTATCGAACATCAATGAAGCACTGTCAATTATTTTAGGAGGATAAGAAATGGAAGATAAGAAGGCAAGAGATAAGTCCATGTCGGATATACTGCAATTCGTTGCTCCGGGTGCCCCGATCAGGGACGGCATTGATAATGTGCTGAGAGCCAATACGGGGGGACTTATTGTTGTTGGGTACAATGATAAGGTGAAATCTGTTCTGGACGGGGGCTTTCATATCAATTGTGCATTCTCTCCCAGCTACCTGTATGAACTGGCCAAGATGGATGGGGCCATCATTCTGAATGAAGCGGGAACGAAGATTATTTTGGCAAACGCACAGTTGGCTCCCGATGTGTACGTACCCTCCACGGAAACGGGTATGAGACATCGGACGGCAGAGCGGGTCGCGAGACAAACAAATGCCCTTGTCATTGCCATCTCTCAACGGAGAAACGTCATCACCCTGTATCAAGGGAATTTCCGATATGCTCTAAAGGACATCTCTGTCATCTTGACGAAAGCCAACCAGGCGATCCAAACCTTGGAGAAATATAAGGTGGTTCTCGATCAAAGCATTTCTAATCTGTCCGTACTTGAGTTTGAGGAGCTTGTCACCCAAAGCGATTTACTGCAGGTTCTTCACCGTTTCGAGATGGTTCTCAGGATCAAGAATGAGTTATTGACCTATCTCAGCGAGCTGGGTGTCGAGGGCAGATTGATCCGCCTTCAGATGAATGAACTGTTGGCGGATATTGAAGATGAGGCGATGCTCATCATCAGGGACTATTCCCTGGAAAGAAATATCAAACCGTTCGAGCTTCTCTATAAGTTCCAGGAACTTGTTCACTCTGAAGTGTTAGAGGATAATGTCCTATTAAAATTACTCGGATACCACGGATATGTCCATCACGATGATGCCATCTATCCACGAGGATACCGCGTGTTGAATAAGATCCCCCGTCTGCCTATTGTGATCATTGAAAATCTTATCACGAGATTTGAGACCCTCCCCCATGTAGTGAGGGCATCAGTCGATGATTTGGATGAAGTCGAAGGGATCGGTGAAGTGAGGGCAAGGAAAATCAAAGAGGGTCTAAAACTGATTAAGGAACAGACGTTTGCAGATCGACAGCTGTAGGTATCGAGGCCTATATCTGCAGGAAATGGTATGATTGTATCATTTCCAAAAAATTGACAGTTTGAATTAGACGTGTTAGCCTTCATTTAAGGAAGCTAGTAAAATGGGATAAGTGTATCAAAATCGTTTCCGTTGGATTAAATTTCAAATTTTCAAGGCTTAGACGTTTCAAAAATAGTAAATTGTTTATAATGAGTAGGAGGAGGTGAGGGAATGTTAAAAAGAATCGTTCAAGCGTGCTTCCTCATTGTCGGGGGAACACTGGGGATATTTCTACTTCCCGAATTATTTACCGTCATAAATTTATCGGACATTCCTTTAATTAATAACCCTTATATGACTGCTATATTTGGTGCCATCATTTTTTATATTCTTACGTTTTGGGCAGTCGAGTATGTCGTCAATTTCGTCAAGTGGTTTGAAGATAGCTTGGTAAAGGCACCGGTAACTGATTTGTTATTTGGCAGTTTAGGCCTGATTATCGGTTTATTTGTTGCGTATTTGTTTGGGATCCCATTCAATCAAATGCAGATTCCCATCGTCAACACGGTGGTTCCCATTCTATTAACATTGCTTCTTGGATATTTAGGATTCCAGGTTGGATTTAAGAAAAGGGATGAATTGGTCAATCTATTCGGCACGGCAAATCGAGGTAAGAAAAAAGGGACGGATGAGGATTTGGATGAAGAGGGTGTGAAGACCCTTAAGATACTGGATACGAGCGTAATCATTGACGGACGTATCGCGGATATCTGTCAAACAGGCTTTTTAGAAGGAATCGTGGTGATTCCACAATTCGTACTGGAAGAGCTCCAGCATATTGCCGATTCTTCCGATGTATTGAAGCGAAATCGCGGACGCCGGGGGCTGGATATTTTAAATCGCATTCAAAAGGAGCTTCCTGTTGAGGTCCAGATTTATGAAGGGGACTTCGAAGAAATTCAGGAAGTGGATTCGAAGCTGGTGAAATTAGCGAAACTTACAAATGGAATCGTTGTAACGAATGATTTTAACCTGAATAAGGTGTGTGACCTTCAGGGTGTACAAGTGTTAAACATCAATGATCTAGCCAACGCCGTCAAGCCGGTAGTACTGCCTGGAGAAGAATTAAAGGTACAGGTCATCAAAGATGGTAAGGAGCATAACCAGGGAATTGCTTATCTGGATGATGGCACGATGATCGTCGTAGAAGAAGGGCGTAATTACATCGGTAAGTATATCGATGTCCTTGTAACATCCGTTCTTCAGACATCTGCGGGCAGGATGATCTTTGCGAAGCCGAAGCAACTGGAAAAAGCTCTGTAAGAAAACGGGTTGCAGCCTGACTCCATTGATGCAGTAAGGTATAATGAATAGTATTACTTGTGTGTTAAAGGAGTTATATTATGGAATATGAAGTGGTCATTCCGGCTGCAGGGCAAGGGAAAAGGATGAAAGCGGGCAAAAACAAACTGCTCCTTGAGTTGAATAGCTGTCCTGTCATCATTCATACATTGCGTGTTTTCGAGCATGACACCCGTTGTAAGGGAATCTATCTAGCCATACATCCATCAGAGCGACAGGTGTTCGAGTCCCTGTTGGAACGCTACGGCATCAAGAAGGTCGTGAAGCTTGTGGATGGTGGAGAAGAAAGACAACATAGTGTATACAATGCGTTGCTTGAGGTTGAACATGAGATTGTTCTCGTACATGACGGAGCAAGACCATTTATTAAAGAATCCACGATTCACCAATTAGTCGAAAAGACATATTCAACAGGGGCTGCCATTGCGGCGGTTCCTGTTAAAGATACGATCAAAAAAGTACTGGATGGCGAAGTCGAGGAAACGATTGAACGCTCAAGCTTGTGGATGGTCCAAACCCCACAAGCTTTTCGCGTTTCCGTTTTAACAAAGGCACATAAAGAAGCCGATCAAGATGGTTTCCTTGGTACAGATGATGCTTCACTGGTGGAAAGGTCGGACATTGAGGTCGCTGTCGTTGAAAGTGATTATGACAATATTAAACTGACAACACCTGAAGATCTATATTTTGCCGAGGCGATTTTGAAGAAGCGAGAGGAAATGAGTGGAGGAGAGAAACATGTTTAGGATCGGACAAGGATTTGATGTTCATCAGTTAGTGGAAGAGAGACCTCTTATCATGGGAGGCATTACGATTCCATATGAAAAGGGGTTAATGGGGCATTCAGATGCAGATGTCCTGTTGCATGCTGTAGCGGATGCGTGTTTAGGTGCCATTGCGGCAGGGGATATCGGGAAGCATTTTCCTGATACAGATCCCGAGTTCAAGGATGCAGATTCTGCAAAGCTTCTAGAGCATGTATGGGCCCTTGTGAAAAAGGAAGGCTATGAATTAGGGAATATCGATTGCACGATCATTGCCCAGAAACCTAAGATGGCTCCTTATATTGACGAAATGAGACAAAGCATCGCCACGTTACTGGAAGCGGATATGGCAGAAGTGAACGTTAAGGCCACGACTTCTGAGAAGCTTGGCTTTACTGGAAGAGGCGAAGGGATTGCCGCACAAACCACGATATTGATCAAAAAGAAGTAGGGGATAAATTCGCTTTATTCCCATACTTAACGGTGTTAAAATAGGTCAGAGACTTTAAACAGTAATCATTATAGGAGGAACATACATGACACAGGAAGTACGCGTCCGTTATGCCCCGAGTCCAACGGGTCATTTACATATTGGAAATGCAAGAACCGCTTTATTTAATTACCTATACGCCCGCAGCACAGGTGGAAAGTTCATCATCCGTATTGAAGACACGGATAAGAAACGTAATATCGAAGGTGGAGAAGAAAGTCAGCTTAAGTACCTTCAGTGGCTTGGGGTCGATTGGGATGAAAGTACCGATAAGCCGGGTGAATACGGACCTTATCGCCAATCCGAGCGTAATCATATATATGAGCAGTATTTAAATGAGCTGTTAGAAAGCGGACAGGCTTATAAGTGTTACTGTACGGAGGAAGAGCTGGAAGCGGAACGGGAAGCACAATCAGCATCAGGTCAAATGCCCCGCTACTCCGGAAAATGTCGTAACCTGACGAAAGAGGATCAGGAGAAATTAGCAGCAGAAGGCCGCAAGCCGAGCATTCGTTTCCGAGTACCCGCAGGCAAAGTATATTCCTTCAATGATATCGTGAAAGAGGATGTCTCATTTGAATCAGACGGTATCGGTGACTTTGTCATCGCGAAAAAGGACGGTACACCAACGTATAACTTTGCTGTTGCAGTCGATGATTATCTGATGAAAATTTCACATGTTCTTCGCGGAGAAGATCATATTTCGAATACACCGAAGCAGTTGATGATCTTTGAAGCATTTGGTTGGGAAGCACCTGTTTACGGGCATATGACATTGATCGTCAATGAAAGCCGTAAAAAATTGAGTAAGCGGGATGAAAGCATCATTCAGTTTATCGAGCAATACGAAGCATTAGGGTATTTACCAGAAGCTTTGTTTAACTTCATCGCCCTACTCGGCTGGTCTCCTAAAGGAGAAGAAGAGCTGTTTTCGAAAGATGAGTTCATTGAAATCTTTGATCCTGAACGTTTATCCACTTCTTCTGCCCTGTTCGATAATCAGAAGCTTACATGGATGAACAATCAGTACATGAAGAACTTGGAATTGGCTCAAGTGGTGGAGTTATCCCTTCCTCATTTAATCAGTGCGGGTAAATTGGATGAGAACATGTCCGATGAACAGCGCGAGTGGGCGAGCCGCGTCATTTCTTTATACCAGGAGCAAATGAGCTTCGGTGCTGAAATCGTGGAGCTGTCTGAAATGTTCTTCAAGACAGATCTTGAATATAATGAAGAGGCGAAAGCGGTACTCGAAGAAGAGCAAGTACCAGAAGTCCTTCAAGCTTTCTTGAACGAGATCGAGGCACTTGAAAAGTACGAAGCGGCAGAAATCAAATCCTCTATCAAAGCTGTCCAAAAATCGACTGGCCATAAAGGGAAGAAGCTGTTCATGCCGATCCGTGTAGCCGTTACAGGCCAGACACATGGCCCTGAATTGCCGAATGCCATTGAGCTTTTAGGGAAAGATACAGTTAAACATCGTCTTCAAAGTCTTTTAGGTTAACATTTTGGAGGATATGTAATATAGTAAGAGTATCAAGTCAAATGATATCGCGTTGATGAGGAGAAGTAAGAAAAGGATGCTTAGTAGAGAGAACCATCACCGGCTGAAAGTGGTTTAAGCCCCTCAATTTCTGAAATGCACCTCTGAGCCCGTTACTGAAATAGAGTAGGTAAAGGCGGTTTCCTACCGTTAACAGGATTCGAGTTGGAGAAGGTTTGTCTTCTCAATCAGAGTGGAACCGCGCCTTTAAAAGCGTCTCTGTCAGTTTATTGACAGAGGCGTTTTTTTATTGTTAACAGCTTATATTTTTAAAGAAGAAGGGGGATGGATCCAAATGTTTAAGTCGCTTAGGGAAGATATGGATGTGGTGTTTGATCAGGATCCGGCTGCGAGGAATTATGTGGAGGTCATCCTCACGTATTCGGGTCTTCATGCCATTTGGGCTCATCGCGTTGCCCATGCATTTTTTAAACGTAAATTCTTTTTTATTGCTCGGGTCATTTCACAGGTCAGCCGCTTCTTCACCGGAGTGGAGATCCACCCCGGAGCTAAGATCGGTCGTCGCTTCTTCATCGATCATGGAATGGGTGTGGTAATTGGCGAGACGTGTGAAATCGGAGACAATGTCACGCTCTTCCAAGGGGTCACCCTCGGTGGAACCGGGAAGGAAAAAGGGAAACGTCACCCGACGATCCAGGATAATGCATTGATTGCGACAGGAGCAAAAGTATTAGGATCGATCGTTGTTGGGGAAAATTCTAAGGTAGGGGCAGGATCCGTTGTCTTGAAAGATGTTCCGCCCAATTCAACCGTGGTCGGTATTCCCGGGAAGGTAGTCATTCAGGACGGAGTGAAGATACAGAAGGATCTGAATCACTGTGATCTGCCCGATCCGATGAACGACCGAATGAAACAACTTGAAAAAGAAGTGAATGAATTGAAATCATTATTAAGGGAATATGAGGGAAGGAGTCGATCATCATGACGATTCGTTTATATAACACACTGACAAGGCAGAAAGAGGAATTCAAACCCATGGAAGAGGGTAAAGTCAAAATGTATGTGTGCGGTCCGACGGTTTATAACTATATTCATATAGGAAATGCCCGTCCTGCGATTGTATTTGACACAGTGAGACGTTATCTGGAATACAGGGGATACGATGTTCAGTTCGTCTCTAACTTCACGGATGTGGACGATAAATTAATAAGAGCGGCAAAGGAACTGGGAGAAGATGTCCCGACGATTGCCAAGCGCTTTATCGATGCTTACTTCGAAGATACGGGAGCCCTCGGTTGCCGGAAAGCCGATGTACATCCGACTGTAACAGATAATATTGACACCATTGTTGAATTCATCACAGCCCTTGTAGAAAAAGGGTATGCCTATGAATCCCAGGGAGATGTTTACTATCGTACAAGAAAGTTTGATGGATACGGTAAGCTGTCTCATCAGCCTATTGATGAACTAAAAGCAGGAGCCCGCATCGATGTAGGGGACAAAAAAGAAGATGCCCTGGATTTCGTTTTATGGAAAGCGGCGAAAGAAGGGGAGATCTCCTGGGGGAGCCCGTGGGGTGAAGGACGCCCGGGCTGGCATATCGAATGTTCAGCTATGGCTAAGCGCTATTTGGGGGATACCATCGATATTCACGCAGGGGGACAGGATCTGACCTTCCCTCATCACGAGAATGAAATAGCCCAGTCAGAGGCCCTTACAGGCAAGTCATTCGCCAATTACTGGATGCACAATGGGTATATTAATATTGATAACGAGAAGATGTCGAAATCACTCGGCAATTTCGTGTTGGTTCACGACATTATTAAAGAACAAGATCCACAGGTACTTCGTTTCTTCATGCTATCCGTTCATTACCGTCATCCGATCAACTACAATCTAGAACTTCTGCAGAATGCAGAGACATCTTTAGATCGAATCAAGACAGCGTATGAAAATTTGAAGCATCGCAAGGAATCAAGTACAAACTTAACAGATAACAATCAGGAATGGCTGGACAAAATCCATGCGCTTAAAGCTCAATTCATTACGGACATGGATGATGATTTTAATACTGCCAATGGGATTTCCATTCTATTCGAACTATCAAGACAGGCGAATTATTATTTGATGGAGAAAAACACATCAACAGAAGTCATTGACGAGTTCCTGCACCGGTTTGAAGATTTCTTCTCTGTACTTGGACTGACGTTGCAGGAAGCGGGTATGTTGGACGAAGAAGTGGAAGAAATGATCGAAAAGCGTATTCAGGCGCGTAAAGACCGGAACTTCCAACTGGCAGATGAGATTCGTGACACACTGAAAGACATGGATATCATCCTGGAAGATACTCCTCAAGGCACCCGCTGGAAAAGGGGATCTTAATGCTATACGAGACAAACGAAAAAATCGACGCGAAACAAATCAATGCACTTGCACTGGCTTATATGGGGGATGCTGTATATGAAACATATGTACGGCAGCTCCTGTTAACCAAGGGTAAGATCAAACCGAATCAACTTCACAGGGCTGCGACGAAGTATGTGTCTGCTAAAGCGCAGGCGGCCATTCTCAGAACATTGTTCGATCAGGACCTCTTAACGGAAGAAGAGATATCGATTGTCAAGCGCGGCCGGAATGCAAAATCGGGGACAACGCCTAAAAACACGGATGTACAGACGTATAAACACAGTACTGCTTTTGAGGCTCTTATTGGATATTTGTTTTTACTTAATCGGACGGAGCGGTTAGAGGAACTGTTGAAGATCATTTTTGAACAAGCCCAGGCAGGAAAGGAGGAACAGAAATGAGTAAAGATTTTATCGGAGGAAGAAATCCCGTCATTGAAGCGTTAAAGTCAGGAAGGGATATTAATAAGATTTGGATAGCGGAAGGTTCACAGAAAGGTTCCATCCAGCAAATCGTCGGACTTGCCAAGGAATCCAATGTCATGGTCCAGTATGTACCAAAGAAGAAAATTGAGCAGATGGTATCGGAGAATCACCAAGGGGTCGTCGCTTCTGTGGCCGCTTATCAGTATGCTGAACTGGATGATTTATTTCAAAAGGCAGCACAAAAAGGGGAGGATCCTTTTATTCTGATCCTGGATGAATTGGAAGATCCCCATAACCTGGGATCCATCATGAGGACGGCTGATGCAGCGGGTGCCCATGGAATCATTATCCCGAAGCGAAGAGCGGTGGGACTTACTTCTACTGTAGCGAAGTCTTCCACTGGTGCGATTGAACATATTCCCGTGGCACGTGTGACGAATCTGTCGAGAGCGGTGGATGAATTGAAAGAACGCGGTGTATGGGTGGCAGGAACGGATGCTAAGGGTAAGCAGGATTTCCGCCAACTGGACGGTACGCTTCCTATCGGTTTAATTATCGGAAGTGAAGGAAAAGGGATGAGCCGCATTTTGCGGGATAAATGTGATTTCCTTGTTCAGTTGCCTATGATCGGTCATGTTACATCATTAAACGCTTCGGTGGCAGCTAGTATTTTAATGTATGAGGTTTATCGTAAACGCCACCCATTGGGAGAATAGGAAAGATGGATATCCTCCTTGTGGATGGCTATAACATAATCGGTGCCTGGCCGGAATTGAATGATTTGAAGCAGAAGGATTTAGCAGCGGCAAGAGACCGCCTGGTCGAACAAATGGCAGAATATCAAGGGTATACGGGCTACCGTGTCATTGTCATATTTGATGCATACTACGTACAGGGGATTGCCCGGAAATATCAAAATTATAAAGTGGAAGTGCTCTTCACCAAAGAAAATGAAACGGCAGATGAACGAATTGAAAGATTGGCTATTGAATTAAGCAATATCAAAACACAGATTCATGTAGCCACTTCTGATTTTACAGAGCAATGGGCCATCTTTGGGCAGGGAGCCCTTCGCAAATCAGCGAGGGAGCTCTTGACCGAGGTGGAAGTCATCGAAAAAAAGATTGAAAGAAAAGTAAGGAATTCAAGTGAGAAACGGCCGGCTTCCAAGATCCAATTATCAGAAGAAGTTGCTGAAATTTTCGAAAAATGGCGCCGCGGGGAACAATGATAGGTTGACGATTGAATTTTCTGTAATGTATAATATTTCTATCTATTGTTTTGCTCGGGGGGATGCGTGTGAGCAATATCATCAGGACAGAAGCATTTGATAATCGATTAGAAGGCATGGATGATGAAGAGATAATAGAAGCCGTCCATCAGGGTCACAGCGAAGCACTCGATTTTTTAATCAGGAAATATCGTAATTTCGTTAGAGCGAAAGCCCGCTCGTATTTTTTAATCGGGGCAGATAAGGAAGATATCGTCCAGGAGGGTATGATTGGATTATACAAGGCAATCCGTGATTATAAGGAGGACAAGCTGACTTCTTTTAAAGCGTTTGCAGAGCTTTGTATCACAAGACAAATCATTACAGCCATCAAGACAGCCACGAGACAGAAGCACATACCACTGAATTCGTATGTTTCACTTGATAAACCCATTTATGATGATGAATCTGACCGAACGCTATTAGATGTCATTTCAGGTGCGAAAGTAATGGATCCGGAAGCGCTCATTATCAATCGCGAAGAATTCGATAATATGGAAGATAAGATGGCCCAGCTGTTAAGCGATCTTGAGAGGAAAGTACTGGCCCTTTATTTGGACGGGCAGTCCTATCAGGAGATATCAGAAGAGCTTAACCGTCATGTGAAATCCATCGACAATGCCTTACAGCGAGTGAAACGGAAGCTTGAACGATACTTGGAAGTTCGCGAAATAACGATGTAAAGTCATATTGACACATTTTGGTGGTCGTGTTATTTTTGATAGGACTTACTATGTATAGTATAGGTGGAATATATGACTACTAAACTAATACTGGCTTGTACGGTATGCGGTTCCAGGAATTATTCCGTGCCGGGAAACCGTAATCAGGCCGTTCGATTAGAATTAAAGAAATTCTGTAATACATGTAATGCTCACACCCTACACAAAGAGACTAAATAGTGTAGAAGTCTTGCGTATTGATATTAGTTGGAGGTTACTAACGGATGTTTAAATTCTTTCGCAATGTTGCATCGGAAATGAGAAAGGTCAGCTGGCCTAAACGTAAAGAGTTAACGCGCTATACGATCACCGTTATTACGACAGTGGTATTTGTTGCCCTTTTCTTTGCTGTTATCGACCTGGGCATCTCAGAACTTATGCGATTGATCATTGGTTCTAAGTAAGAGAAACATAGAATTAGTTGTATATATACCATGAAAGCATGGTATAATGAATGTTAATAGAGTACATGACCTTAGAGCCCGTTATCTTTTTACGGGTTTTTTCATTTGGAGAAAAAAGGCGAATGAGTATTCTTAAATAGCGAGGAGGGACGGACGTTTAGTCCTATGAGATGGAGAAGAATTGGTATGTAGTCCATACTTATTCAGGATATGAGAACAAGGTGAAAGCGAACCTTGAGAAGCGTGTTGAAACGATGGGGATGCAAGATAAGATCTTCCGCGTGATCGTACCTGAAGAAGAAGAGACGGATTATAAGAATGGCAAGAAGAAAGTAATTAAAAAGAAGGTATTTCCCGGTTATGTAATTGTGGAAATCGTCATGACGGATGATTCGTGGTATGTCGTCCGAAATACACCTGGAGTGACCGGTTTCGTCGGTTCATCAGGACACGGTTCAAAGCCTACACCATTATTGCCGGAAGAAGTGACAAATCTTCTGAAACAAATGGGTATGACAGAGAAAAAGGTAGAGTTCGACTTCGAATTAGGAGAAACAGTAAAAGTAAACGAAGGTCCATTTGCGAACTTTACAGGCTCGATCGAAGAGATTGATAATGCGAAAGCAAAAGTAAAGGTACACGTCAATATGTTTGGTAGAGATACCCCGGTAGAACTGGATTTCTCCCAAATAGATAAATTATAATGGAAAAGAACTTGAAATCATTCTGAAAAAATGGTACTATTTCATAAGTCAGTGCGTCTCCACAAAGAGATACTGAAACTAATAGACGTTCTTTATGTTGATAAAGACATTTTTTACATTTGAGTGGGAGGGTGAAAAACCCAATAACCACATCACGGACTTAAGGAGGTGTGTCTCGTGGCTAAAAAAGTTATCAAAATGGTTAAATTGCAGATTCCTGCCGGTAAAGCTAATCCAGCTCCACCAGTTGGTCCTGCACTAGGTCAAGCAGGTGTTAACATCATGGGATTCTGTAAGGAATTCAATGCTCGTACAGCAGATCAAGCTGGCTTAATCATTCCTGTTGAAATCACGGTATTTGAAGACCGTTCATTTACATTCATCACAAAAACTCCACCCGCTGCTGTTCTTCTTAAGAAAGCTGCAGGTATCGAGTCTGGTTCAGGCGAACCAAACAGCAAGAAAGTGGCAACACTTAAACGCGATAAAGTACGTGAAATTGCTGAAACAAAAATGCCTGACTTAAATGCAGCTAGTGTTGAATCAGCTATGCGCATGGTAGAAGGAACTGCGCGCAGCATGGGTATCGTCATCGAAGACTAATCCCTGCTTCGTTAAAGTAGAGGTTCCTGTTGAACGAGGTTGCGATGATGAAATGTACGTTTCACTCGCAACCTTATTTCGTGGGAGGTTATTCCGCTAAAACCACATATAGGAGGAAATTTAAAATGGCTAAAAAAGGTAAAAAGTTTCTTGATGCTCAAAAGCTTGTAGATCGTACTACAGCTTATTCAGTGGAAGAAGCAATCGAACTAGTTAAGAAAACAAACTTCGCTAAGTTTGACGCAACGATCGAAGTAGCGTTCCGCTTAGGTGTAGATACACGTAAAAACGACCAGCAAATCCGTGGAGCAGTTGTACTTCCACACGGAACTGGTAAAACTCAAAAAGTTCTTGTATTCGCTAAAGGCGAAAAAGCAAAAGAAGCAGAAGCTGCTGGCGCTGATTTCGTAGGTGATGCTGAACTTATCAACAAGATCAACCAAGGTTGGTTCGAGTTCGACGTAATCGTTGCAACTCCAGACATGATGGGTGAAGTTGGTAAACTTGGTCGCGTATTGGGGCCTAAAGGTTTAATGCCAAACCCTAAAACTGGAACAGTAACATTCGACGTAACGAAAGCTGTTAATGAAATCAAAGCCGGTAAAGTTGAATACCGTGCTGACAAATCAGGTAACGTTCACGTTCCTGTTGGAAAGGTTTCATTCGACAATGAAAAGCTTGTTGAAAACTTTGCTACAATGTATGAAACAATGCTTAAAGTTAAACCTGCCGCTGCAAAAGGAACTTACATGAAAAATGTTTCTGTAACTTCTACAATGGGACCTGGCGTTAAAGTCGACCCTTCAACTTTCGCAGTTAAGGCATAATTTGGTATTGACTTACTGAGGACTAGTGATTATAATTAGTTCTGTTGTAAAAAACGAATACATTTGTACCGTAGACAGTAGGGGCTCACTGTGAGCTTAATATCCTGCCGAGGTAATTGCGATAAAATAACCGCTTATAGCGTGTTTGCAATGCCCTTATGTCTACCTTGATATAAGGGCATTTTTTATTGGATGACGGTATAAATGTTCATCAGTCAATCTACAGGAGGTGTAATGATGAGCAGCATTCTAGATCAAAAGAAACACATCGTTGGAGAAATCTCTGACAAGCTAAAAAACAGTGTATCTACAATCGTTGTAGATTACCGTGGCCTAGACGTTTCGGAACTAACTGAGCTTCGTAAACAACTTCGTGAAGCTGGCATCGAGTTCAAAGTGTACAAAAACACTATGGTACGTCGTGCGGCAGAAGAAGCTGGTCTTGAAGGGTTAAACGAATTCTTAACTGGTCCTAACGCAATTGCGTTCAGTACAGAAGAAGTAGTTGCACCTGCAAAGATTCTTAACAGCTTTGCTAAAGAACACGAAGCACTTGAAATCAAAACGGGTGTCATCGAAGGAACAATCACTTCAGTTGAGGATGTTAAAGCAATCGCTGAACTTCCAAACCGCGAAGGACTTCTTTCTATGCTACTCAGCGTGCTTCAAGCACCAATGCGCAACTTTGCGTTGGCAACAAAAGCCGTTGCAGATCAAAAAGAAGAGCAAGGCGCGTAAGCTAAAGCAAGTCGTTTAAATAAAAAAATTAAGCAAACATCACAAGGAGGAAATTTAAAATGAGTAAAGAGCAAATCATTGACGCGATTAAAGAAATGTCAGTTCTTGAATTAAATGATCTAGTTAAAGCAATCGAAGAAGAATTCGGAGTAACTGCTGCTGCACCTGTAGCTGCTGCTGCTGGTGGCGCTGACGCTGCTGCAGAACAAACTGAATTCGACCTAATTCTTGAGAGCGCTGGAGCTCAAAAAATCAAGGTTATCAAAGTTGTTCGTGAAATCACAGGTCTTGGCCTTAAAGAAGCGAAAGAAATGGTTGATAACACTCCTAAAGCTCTTAAAGAAGGTATTGCTAAAGAGGAAGCTGAAGAACTTAAAGCTAAACTTGAAGAAGTTGGAGCTGGCGTAGAAGTTAAGTAATGATTGTATAGATGAAAAGCTCGCTATATTTGGCGGGCTTTTTTCTTGTCTGGCATCTATCTCTGCTCTATTTTGGAAAAGATGGTTACCAGGCGGGATCTATCAATGGATGGAGATGATATAATGACCAATCACTATTATTCCCGTAACCCGGATGTGGAAAGTAACCCAGGGATGATTGCCTTTGAATTAAGGGGACAGACATTCCGTTTTAAGACAGACCAGGGCGTCTTCTCAAAAAAGGAAGTCGACTTTGGTTCAAGAGCCTTGATTGAAACGTTTGAATTACCTGATGTTAAGGGACCTTTACTTGATGTCGGCTGCGGTTATGGCCCGGTTGGATTATCCTTGGCTAAAGATCTTAGTGATCGGACGGTCCATATGATCGATGTAAACGAGAGGGCTCTATCTTTAGCGAAAGAAAATGCTGGGGAAAATAAAGTTCAAAACGTTAAAGTCTATCAAAGTGACCGATATACAAATGTCGTTGAAAAGGGATTTGCCGCTATTTTAACGAACCCTCCGATACGAGCAGGAAAAGAAACGGTTCATTCGATTCTCGAGAACAGTTACGAACATCTGGTGGAACGTGGAGAATTGTGGGTCGTTATTCAAAAGAAGCAAGGTGCTCCCTCTGCCATGGATAAAATGGAAAAAATCTTTTCAAACGTAGAAGTCGTCGTGAGAAAAAAGGGATACTATGTATTGAAATCTGTAAAAGAAATCCGTTGACGTAGCTTATCTGCTATGATAACATTATAAAATGCAAAAATATTAATTTCCGGTATTATGTCCATATGTATACACATTGGATAAATTGGAAAAGATTATAAAATAATAGTTCGTCATTTGAAAATGAGGTTTTATCATTAAAACCCTTTTTCTTTTTGTCTTGTGTAGAGTAGTAATCCTACTTTAAGGCATATAGACACAACCAAAACGCTTGATTTGAGGGGTGAATCAGTTGACAGGTCAACTAGTTCAGTATGGACGACACCGCCAACGCAGAAGTTTTGCGCGTATCAGTGAAGTTTTAGAATTACCGAATTTAATCGAAATTCAAACTTCCTCGTATCAATGGTTTCTTGATGAGGGGTTAAGAGAAATGTTCCGTGACATTTCTCCGATTGAGGACTTCACTGGTAATCTCTCTTTGGAATTTATTGATTATAGTCTGGGAGAGCCAAAGTACTCGGTGGAAGAATCAAAGGAAAGAGATGTTACTTACTCTGCACCGCTTAGAGTAAAAGTCCGTCTTGTGAACAAGGAAACAGGAGAAGTAAAAGATCAAGACGTATTTATGGGTGATTTCCCATTAATGACAGAGACAGGTACTTTTGTCATCAATGGTGCTGAGCGCGTTATCGTATCTCAGCTAGTACGTTCACCTAGTGTTTACTTTAGCGGAAAAGTAGATAAAAACGGAAAGAAAGGGTTTACTGCTACCGTTATACCAAACCGCGGAGCTTGGCTTGAGTATGAAACAGATGCAAAAGATGTTGTATATGTGCGAATTGATCGAACTCGCAAACTACCGGTAACGGTTCTTTTACGTGCCCTTGGGTTTGGCTCTGATCAAGAAATCATCGATTTGATCGGTGATAATGAGTACATTCGTAACACGCTCGAGAAAGACAACACGGAAGGTATCGACAAGGCATTGCTTGAGATTTATGAGCGTCTGCGTCCAGGAGAGCCTCCTACAGTAGAAAATGCTAAAAGTTTACTCGTTTCTCGTTTCTTTGATCCTAAGCGTTATGACTTAGCAAACGTTGGACGTTACAAAATGAACAAAAAGCTACACATTAAGAATCGTTTATTCGGTCAGACTCTAGCAGAAACTCTAGCAGATCCGGAAACGGGCGAGATTCTTGCAGAGAAAGGCACGATTCTTGACCGTCGCGCCCTGGATAAGGTCATCCCTTATTTAGAAAACGGCATTGGTTTCAAAAACTACCAACAGTCCGGCGGCGTATTAGAAGAAGACGTAGTTCTTCAATCTATCAAAATCTATTCTCCTACCGAAGAGGGAGATTTTGAAATCAACGTAATCAGCAATGCGTATGTTGAAGAAGAGGTTAAGTACATTACACCTGCAGATATCATCTCTTCCATTTCTTACTTCTTTAACTTATTACATGGAGTAGGACTGACAGATGATATTGACCATTTAGGTAACCGTCGTTTACGTTCGGTTGGTGAATTGCTTCAGAACCAATTCCGTATCGGTTTATCACGTATGGAACGTGTGGTCCGTGAAAGAATGTCCATTCAGGACACGAACACGATCACGCCTCAACAACTGATCAACATCCGTCCTGTTATTGCATCCATTAAAGAGTTCTTTGGAAGCTCTCAATTGTCTCAATTCATGGATCAAACGAATCCCCTTGCAGAATTAACGCACAAACGTCGTCTTTCTGCTTTAGGGCCCGGTGGATTAACGCGTGAACGTGCTGGATTCGAAGTGCGTGACGTCCATTATTCCCACTATGGTCGTATGTGTCCGATTGAAACACCTGAGGGTCCGAACATCGGACTGATCAACTCACTTTCCTCCTTTGCGAAAGTGAATAAATTCGGCTTTATTGAAACGCCGTATCGTCGCGTCGATCCCGATACCGGAAAAGTAACCGATCGTATCGATTACTTGACAGCAGACGAAGAAGATAACTATGTAGTGGCACAGGCGAACGCACGTCTTGGAGATGACGGCGCATTCCTTGATGAAGAAGTCATCTCCCGTTTCCGCGGTGAGAACACGGTCATCAAGCGTGAACGTCTCGACTACATGGATGTATCTCCTAAACAAGTAGTATCAGCTGCGACAGCATGTATTCCATTCTTAGAAAACGATGACTCCAACCGTGCTCTAATGGGAGCGAACATGCAGCGTCAAGCAGTACCTTTGATGAATCCGGAATCACCGATCGTCGGAACAGGTATGGAACACGTATCTGCGAAAGACTCCGGTGCAGCCGTGATCTGTAAATACGAAGGTATCGTGGAAAAAGTTGAAGCGAAACAAGTTTGGGTGCGTCGTGTGAAAGAAATCGATGGTCAGGAAGTAAAAGGTGACCTCGATAAGTATCGTATGCAGAAATTCATCCGTTCCAACCAGGGTACATGTTACAACCAGCGTCCGATCGTAAGTGAAGGTGACCGTGTAGTGAAAGGCGAAATCCTTGCTGATGGTCCTTCCATGGAGAAAGGTGAACTCGCCTTAGGACGTAACGTCATGGTTGGATTCATGACTTGGGACGGTTACAACTATGAAGATGCGATCATCATGAGTGAGCGTCTTGTAAAAGACGATGTCTATACTTCTATTCATATTGAAGAATATGAGTCTGAGTCCCGTGATACGAAATTGGGACCTGAAGAAATCACTCGTGATATTCCTAACGTTGGTGAAGATGCACTTCGCAATCTTGATGAACGTGGAATCATCCGCATCGGTGCTGAAGTTAAAGATGGCGACCTGCTTGTTGGTAAAGTAACGCCTAAGGGTGTAACAGAGCTGACTGCTGAAGAGCGTCTACTTCATGCAATCTTCGGTGAGAAGGCCCGTGAAGTCCGGGATACATCCCTTCGCGTGCCACACGGCGGCGGCGGAATCATCCTTGATGTGAAAGTCTTCAACCGTGAAGATGGGGATGAATTACCACCAGGTGTAAACCAGCTTGTACGTGTATATATCGTTCAGAAACGTAAGATTTCTGAAGGTGACAAAATGGCTGGTCGTCACGGTAACAAAGGTGTTATCTCAAGAATCCTTCCTGAAGAAGACATGCCGTTCTTACCAGACGGCACACCGATTGATATCATGCTTAACCCACTAGGGGTACCATCACGTATGAATATCGGTCAGGTGCTGGAGCTTCACTTGGGAATGGCAGCAAGATACCTCGGTATTCATGTCGCTTCACCAGTATTTGATGGAGCGCGTGAGGAAGATGTATGGGCAACAATTGAAGAAGCAGGTATGGCACGCGATGCCAAAACCGTTCTTTACGATGGTAGAACGGGTGAACCGTTTGATAACCGTGTATCAGTTGGTATCATGTATATGATCAAACTTGCACACATGGTTGATGACAAACTTCACGCACGTTCAACCGGTCCTTACTCACTTGTTACGCAACAGCCACTCGGTGGTAAAGCTCAATTCGGTGGACAGCGTTTCGGTGAGATGGAGGTTTGGGCACTTGAAGCTTACGGTGCTGCTTACACTCTACAAGAAATTCTAACAGTTAAGTCCGATGACGTAGTGGGTCGTGTGAAAACATACGAAGCCATCGTCAAGGGTGAAAACGTTCCTGAACCTGGCGTTCCGGAATCATTCAAAGTTCTGATCAAAGAGCTTCAAAGTTTAGGTATGGATGTTAAGATCCTCTCTAGTAACGAAGAAGAAATCGAAATGCGCGACTTAGAGGATGAAGAAGAAGTACAACAAGCAGACACGCTAAATATCTCTGAATCTAAAGCACAGGAATCCGAGACAGTAGGGTCTAAAGAATAAATTTAGAGCAATTAGGGTTAGAGCCTGTAGATTAAAAGGGAGGTAGGCCCCTTGCTAGATGTAAATAATTTTGAGTATATGAAAATTGGTTTAGCTTCCCCCGATAAGATCCGTTCGTGGTCTTTCGGGGAAGTTAAAAAGCCCGAAACCATTAACTATCGTACGTTAAAACCAGAAAAAGATGGTTTGTTCTGTGAACGTATCTTCGGTCCTACGAAGGACTGGGAATGTCACTGTGGTAAATACAAGCGTGTCCGCTATAAAGGCGTCGTTTGTGACCGCTGTGGTGTCGAAGTAACAAAGGCTAAAGTTCGTCGTGAACGTATGGGTCACATTGAACTTGCTGCCCCTGTATCTCACATCTGGTACTTCAAAGGAATCCCAAGCCGTATGGGTCTTGTTTTAGACATGTCTCCGCGTGCTTTGGAAGAAGTCATTTACTTCGCTTCCTATGTTGTAACAGAGCCAGGTGACACGGCTCTTGAAAGAAAGCAACTTCTTTCTGAAAAAGAATACCGTGCATACCGTGAGAAGTACGGAGTGAAATTCCAAGCTGCAATGGGAGCGGAAGCAATTAAAAAGCTTCTGCAGGACATTGACCTGGATAAAGAAGCTGATTTCTTGAAGGAAGAACTGAAAACAGCCCAAGGTCAACGCCGTACCCGTGCAATCAAGCGTTTGGAAGTTGTGGAATCTTTCAGAAACTCAGGGAATGATCCGGACTGGATGATCCTTGATGTCCTTCCTGTCATTCCTCCGGAGCTTCGCCCGATGGTTCAACTTGACGGTGGACGCTTTGCGACTTCTGACTTAAATGATCTTTATCGTCGTGTCATTAATCGTAATAACCGTCTTAAGCGTTTATTGGACCTTGGTGCTCCAAGCATCATCGTTCAAAATGAGAAGCGTATGCTACAAGAAGCGGTGGATGCTTTAATTGATAATGGTCGTCGCGGCCGTCCAGTTACTGGACCGGGTAACCGTCCATTAAAATCCCTTTCACATATGCTTAAAGGGAAGCAAGGTCGTTTCCGTCAGAACCTTCTTGGTAAACGTGTTGACTATTCCGGCCGTTCTGTAATCGTAGTTGGACCTAACCTTAAGATGTACCAATGTGGTCTTCCTAAGGAAATGGCTCTTGAGTTATTCAAACCATTCGTCATGAAAGAACTCGTCGAAAAAGGATTGGCTCACAACATCAAGAGTGCCAAACGCAAGATTGAACGCGTCCAGCCGGAAGTCTGGGATGTATTAGAAGGCGTCATCAAAGAACATCCGGTATTGTTAAACCGTGCACCTACTCTTCACAGACTAGGGATTCAAGCATTTGAACCTACACTTGTCGAAGGTAGAGCGATCCGTCTTCACCCACTTGTATGTACAGCATACAATGCGGATTTTGATGGTGACCAAATGGCGGTTCACGTACCACTATCTTCTGAAGCTCAAGCTGAAGCGCGCATGCTGATGCTTGCTGCCCAAAACATTCTAAATCCGAAAGACGGTAAACCGGTTGTTACTCCGTCCCAGGATATGGTATTAGGTAACTATTACCTGACACTTGAACGTGAAAACGCTGTTGGTGAAGGTATGATCTTCAATGATGCAAATGAAGTCATCCTTGCTTATCAAAATGGTTATGTACACTTGCATACCCGTATTGCGATTCATGCAAGCACCATCAACAATCAAACGTTCACCGAGAAGCAAAACAAACAACTATTATTAACAACGGTTGGTAAAGTGATCTTCAACGAAATCTTGCCGGATACATTCCCGTTCATTAACGAACCAACAAGAACGAACTTGGAAGTTGCGACTCCTGAGAACTACTTTGTTGATCCGTCAACAAACGTTAAGGAAGTATTCCAAAGCCGTGAGTTAATCAATCCGTTCAAAAAAGGTTTCTTAGGAAATATCATCGCGGAAGTGTTCAAGAAGTTTGCCATCACGGAAACGTCTCGTATGCTTGATAAGATGAAGGACCTTGGATTCAAATATTCTACAAAAGCCGGTATTACGGTTGGTATCGCAGATATCGTCGTACTAGCGGAAAAAGAAAAGATCTTGATCGAAGCGCAAAGTAAAGTAGACAACGTATTGAAACAATTCAAACGTGGTCTCATTACAGAGGATGAAAGATACGATCGCGTTATTTCCATCTGGAGTGCTGCGAAAGATACGATTCAAGGTAAGTTAATGGCGACACTGGATAAACGTAACCCGATCTTCATGATGAGTGACTCAGGTGCCCGTGGTAATGCATCCAACTTCACTCAGCTTGCAGGTATGCGTGGACTGATGGCCAACCCGGCTGGTCGTATCATTGAGTTACCGATCAAATCAAGTTTCCGTGAAGGTCTGACGGTTCTTGAGTACTTCATCTCTACCCATGGTGCCCGTAAAGGTCTTGCCGATACGGCACTGAAAACAGCTGACTCAGGATATCTGACACGTCGACTTGTTGATGTGGCCCAGGATGTCATCGTTCGTGAAGAAGACTGCGGAACGGACAGAGGCCTACTCGTAGGCTCCATTAAAGAGGGTACGGAAATCATCGAACCTCTTGAAGAACGTTTACTCGGTCGTTACTCACGTAAGACGTTACGTCACCCTGAGACAGATGAAATCATCATTATAGAAAATCAGCTGATCACAGAAGACTTGGCTAAGACTATCATTGATGCTGGTGTCGAACATGTTTCGATCCGTTCTGCCTTCACATGTAACACAAGACACGGTGTATGTGAAAAATGTTACGGAACGAACCTTGCAACAGGTCAAAAAGTCGAAGTCGGGGAAGCTGTTGGTATCATCGCTGCACAATCCATCGGGGAACCGGGCACTCAGTTAACGATGCGTACGTTCCATACTGGTGGGGTTGCAGGAGACGATATCACTCAAGGTTTGCCTCGTATCCAAGAGATATTCGAAGCGCGTAACCCTAAAGGTCAAGCGGTCATTTCTGAAATCGATGGTGTAATCACGTCCATCAGTGAAGGAAAAGATCGCCAGTATGAAATTACCGTACAAGGTGACGTGGAAACGAGAAGTTACACAGCTCCTTACACAGCGCGCTTGAAGTTCGCTGTGAACGATAAAGTCATACGCGGTCAGGAAATCACTGAAGGTTCAATTGATCCTAAAGAACTTCTTAAAGTTCGTGATGTATCAGCCGTTCAAGAATACTTGCTGCGCGAAGTACAAAAGGTATACCGTATGCAAGGGGTTGAAATCGGCGACAAACACGTTGAAGTCATGGTTCGTCAAATGATGCGTAAAGTTCGTGTTATCGACGCTGGTGAATCCGAAGTACTACCAGGTACTCTTATGGATATCCACCAATTCAGAGATGCGAATGAGAAAGCATTGTTCGGCGGCAAACTTCCGGCAACAGGACGCCCTGTACTGCTTGGAATTACCAAAGCTTCGCTTGAAACGGATTCCTTCTTGTCCGCAGCATCATTCCAGGAGACAACTCGTGTGTTGACGGACGCTGCGATTAAAGGAAAACGTGATGAGTTACTTGGATTGAAAGAAAATGTAATCATTGGTAAACTGGTTCCAGCTGGAACAGGTATGGAACGTTACCGCAAGGCAGAACCGGTATTAGCAGAAGATACTAGTGAAGAAACAGTAACAGTAGAGTAATCTATTTAGGCTAACTCTTAGGCAGGTTTGATTGCTCAAACATCAGTCTTAAGAGTTAGCTTTTATAAATCTTTCAAATCTATGTTGACATAGAGCTTTTAAGATGATAATATATTCAAGGTTGCTCCTATTAATAACCTGTTACTTTGGAGGATATGAAATGTCTTATGAAAAAGTAGCGCAGGCTAAAGAAATTATTGTAGGAACAAAGCAAGCAGTGAAAGCTCTAAAAACAGGTCATGTACTCGAAGTTGTAATTGCGGAGGATGCTGATCCCAAGGTTACAGCAAAAGTAGTTCAGGCCGCGATTGATCTTAATGTACCGGTTAACAAAGTGGATTCGATGAAGAAACTTGGAAAATCGTGCGGAATAGATGTTGGAGCAGCAGCTGTTGCGATTATACAGTAAAATAGTTTTTGTAGAAGGATCTACAAAAACTTTACTTTTACCCAAAAAAGAACCACCTGGATGTGTGGGCTTACCAAATAAGAAGGGAGGAAAACAAAATGCCAACTATTAACCAATTAGTTCGCAAGCCTCGTCAGTCAAAATCAACTAAATCAAAGTCACCAGCTCTTAACAAAGGTTATAACAGCTTTAAGAAGGTGCACACGAACTTGTCTTCTCCACAAAAACGTGGTGTATGTACTCGTGTTGGTACAATGACTCCAAAGAAACCGAACTCGGCGCTACGTAAATATGCACGTGTTCGTTTAACGAATGGAATCGAGGTTACTGCTTACATTCCTGGTATCGGGCACAACCTTCAAGAGCACAGTGTTGTTCTTATCCGTGGAGGACGTGTAAAGGATTTACCGGGAGTACGTTATCACATCGTACGTGGTGCACTTGATACAGCTGGAGTTGACGGCCGTATGCAAGGACGTTCTAAATACGGAACTAAGCGCCCTAAAGCAGCTAAAAAATAATCAAACTACTATAAATTCATTTCTCGTTGAAAGGAGGAAATCACATGCCACGTAAAGGTCCTGTAGCAAAAAGAGACGTTTTACCTGATCCAATGTACAATTCTAAACTAGTTACTCGTTTAATCAATAAAATCATGATTGACGGTAAAAGAGGTAAAGCTCAAAAGAAATTATACGCAGCGTTTGATATCATTAGCGAGCGTTCAGGTAAAGATGCAATGGAAGTATTCGATGCAGCTTTAAAAAATATCATGCCGGTATTGGAAGTAAAAGCTCGTCGTGTAGGTGGTTCAAACTATCAAGTACCTGTAGAGGTGCGTCCAGAGCGTCGTACTACATTAGGTCTTCGTTGGTTAGTAAACTACTCTCGTCTTCGCGGTGAGAAGACAATGGAAGAGCGTTTAGCTAACGAAATCCTTGATGCAGCTAACAACACTGGAGCTTCTGTCAAGAAGCGTGAAGATACACACAAGATGGCTGAAGCGAACAAAGCGTTTGCTCACTATCGTTGGTAATCTGACCTTAATCAAACAAATCATTCTTTTATAAGGAAGGAGAAAGACCGCATGCCTAGAGAGTTCTCCTTAGAAAACACTCGTAATATCGGTATCATGGCTCACATCGATGCCGGTAAAACAACTGCAACTGAGCGTATCCTATTTTATACAGGTCGTATCCATAAAATCGGAGAAACTCACGAAGGTGCTTCTCAAATGGACTGGATGGAGCAAGAGCAGGAACGTGGTATCACTATCACTTCTGCTGCGACGACAGCCCAATGGAAAGGCCATCGTATCAACATCATCGATACACCGGGTCACGTAGACTTCACTGTTGAAGTTGAACGTTCCCTGCGTGTACTTGATGGTGCAGTAGCAGTACTTGATGCTCAATCTGGTGTTGAGCCTCAAACTGAAACTGTATGGCGCCAAGCAACAACTTACGGGGTTCCCCGTGTTGTGTTCGTTAACAAAATGGACAAAATCGGTGCTGACTTCCTTTACTCTGTAGGTACACTACATGAGCGTCTACAAGCTAATGCACATCCTGTTCAGCTTCCAATCGGTGCTGAGGATGACTTCGAAGGAATCATCGACTTAGTAGAAATGAAAGCTTACTTCTATGAAGATGACCTTGGAACTCGCGCAGAAGCTCGTGACATTCCTGAAGAGTACAAAGATCAAGCTGAAGAATAC
This sequence comes from Rossellomorea sp. QJM3NY_18, assembly GCF_056173145.1. NCBI lineage: Bacteria > Bacillati > Bacillota > Bacilli > Caryophanales > Bacillaceae > Rossellomorea > Rossellomorea sp. QJM3NY_18. The sequence continues at coordinate 141,111 of NZ_CM149659.1, forward strand.
CGTGGAAAACTAATTGAAGCGGTATCTGAACTTGATGAAGAGCTTATGATGAAGTACTTAGAAGGTGAAGAGCTTACAAACGATGAGCTTAAAGCAGCTATCCGTACAGCAACTCTAACTGTAGAGTTCTATCCAGTAGTCTGTGGGTCTGCCTTCAAAAACAAAGGGGTTCAATTACTAATTGACTCAGTTATCGATTATCTTCCAGCACCAACAGATGTTGAAGATATCAAAGGTTTTGTTCCTGATTCAGAAGAAGAAGTTACTCGTCCTTCAACAGACGATGCACCATTCTCTGCTTTAGCGTTCAAAGTTGCAACTGACCCTTATGTTGGTAAATTAACATTCTTCCGTGTGTACTCAGGAACATTAGATTCTGGTTCATATGTAAGAAACTCTTCTAAAGGTAAACGTGAACGCGTAGGACGTATCCTGCAAATGCACGCTAACTCCCGTGAAGAGATCTCCACTGTTTACGCTGGGGACATTGCAGCAGCAGTTGGTCTGAAGGATACAAGTACTGGAGATACACTATGTGATGAAAAGAGCCTTGTTATCTTAGAATCCATGGTATTCCCAGAGCCGGTTATCTCTCTATCTGTTGAGCCTAAATCAAAGGCTGACCAAGATAAAATGACGACTGCTCTTCAAAAACTTCAAGAGGAAGATCCAACATTCCGCGCTCACACTGACCAGGAAACTGGACAGGTTATCATCGCGGGTATGGGTGAGCTTCACTTAGATATCATCGTTGACCGTATGAGACGTGAATTCAAAGTAGAAGCAAACGTAGGTGCTCCTCAAGTATCTTACCGTGAGACTTTCCGTGATACGGCTAAAGTTGAAGGTAAGTTCGCCCGTCAATCTGGTGGACGTGGACAATTCGGACACGTTTGGATCGAATTCTCACCTAACGAAGAAGGTAAAGGATTCGAATTCGAGAACGGTATCGTCGGTGGTGTAGTTCCTCGTGAATACATCCCTGCTGTACAAGCCGGTCTAACTGACGCTTTAGAAAATGGTGTCTTAGCTGGTTTCCCACTTGTTGATGTTAAAGCAAGATTATTCGATGGTTCATACCATGACGTCGACTCCTCTGAGATGGCGTTCAAAATCGCTGCATCAATGGCCCTTAAGAATGCTGCTTCTAAATGTAAGCCGGTCATCCTTGAGCCGATGATGAAAGTTGAGGTTGTTATCCCTGAGGAATACCTTGGAGATATCATGGGTGACGTTACTTCCCGTCGTGGACGCGTAGAAGGTATGGAAGCACGCGGTAACGCTCAAGTCGTTAAAGCGTTCGTACCTCTATCAGAAATGTTTGGATATGCAACTTCCCTTCGTTCTAATACACAAGGGCGCGGAACATACTCCATGCACTTCGATCACTACGAAGAAGTACCTAAATCGATTTCAGAAGAAATCATCAAAAAAAATAAAGGTGAATAATTGATTTATTCGCTTTTATAAAGTATAAATACTAATGTAAGCAATTGTTGTGTCAGAGATGGTTTTCACTGTCTCTGAGACACCCAACATATACTTATTTTCTTTAAAATCAAAGGAGGATTTTCAAATGGGTAAGGAAAAATTTGATCGTTCCAAGCAACATGCGAATATCGGTACAATCGGTCACGTTGACCATGGTAAAACAACTCTAACAGCTGCAATCACAACTACACTTCACAAGAAGTATGGTCGTGGAACTGCAATGGCATATGACCAAATCGACGGTGCTCCAGAAGAAAGAGAACGTGGAATCACAATCTCTACTGCGCACGTTGAGTACGAAACTGATACTCGTCACTATGCACACGTTGACTGCCCAGGACATGCTGACTATGTTAAGAACATGATCACTGGTGCTGCACAAATGGATGGTGGGATCCTAGTAGTTTCTGCTGCTGACGGCCCAATGCCACAAACTCGTGAACACATCCTTCTTTCTCGTCAAGTAGGTGTTCCATACCTAGTTGTATTCATGAACAAATGTGACATGGTAGACGACGAAGAACTACTTGAATTAGTAGAAATGGAAGTTCGTGACCTTCTTTCTGAGTACGATTTCCCTGGCGATGACGTACCAGTAATCAAAGGTTCTGCTCTTAAAGCTCTTGAAGGAGATGCTGAGTGGGAAGCGAAAATCTTCGAACTTATGGAAGCTGTAGATAGCTACATCCCAACTCCAGAGCGTGACACTGATAAGCCATTCATGATGCCTGTTGAGGATGTATTCTCAATCACAGGTCGTGGTACAGTTGCTACTGGTCGTGTTGAGCGTGGACAAGTTAAAGTTGGAGACACTATCGACATCATCGGTCTTTCTGAAGAACCAAAATCTACTACTGTAACAGGTGTAGAAATGTTCCGTAAGCTTCTTGACTATGCTGAAGCTGGAGACAACATCGGTGCACTACTTCGTGGTGTAGCTCGTGAAGATATCCAACGTGGACAAGTACTTGCTAAGCCAGGTACAATCACTCCACACACAAAGTTCAAAGCAGAAGTTTATGTTCTTTCTAAAGAAGAAGGTGGACGTCACACTCCATTCTTCACTAACTACCGCCCACAGTTCTACTTCCGTACAACTGACGTAACTGGTATCTGTAACCTTCCTGAAGGTGTAGAAATGGTTATGCCTGGCGATAACATCGAAATGACTGTTGAGCTTATCGCTCCAATCGCTATCGAAGAAGGTACTAAGTTCTCTATCCGTGAGGGTGGACGTACTGTAGGTGCTGGAGTAGTAGCTACAATCACTGAGTAATCTTTGATATCAAAAACAGATGGACACCATGTCCATCTGTTTTTTTGTGTGCAAAATTATATTAATGGGAAGATAAGTATATTCAAAACTATATGTAATATAAGGGACTTAAAAATCGCTTTGTTGCACCGCTGTTGATTTCCGTGCAAGACTTCGCTTTCCTCGGGCGGAAGGCGAGCCTCCTCGTCACTGTCGCTCCTGCGGGGTCTCACCTATTCCGCTTTTCCCGTAGGAGTCTCCGTCTTGCACTCCAATCAACAGCTAGCATCTGCAGAATAAGTGCTGGGTGGTTCAAATAAATAAAATTTATATCCTATGCCGATTCAAAAAGAAGAACGACCTTTCAATTTCACACTTTATTCCACCACTTTCTGTTTTATGACTTCGACTCTAGATCCAACAAGGGTAAATAATAAAATTTGCGACTTTCTTCTATATAAGTAAGGTGATTTGATTATTCTTAATGGCTCTCATGAAGTTAAGGTTACTATCACCTTTTTATATAAAAGAGATAATAAGAATTCATTTATGAATTCTTATATTTAAAACCCATTGTTGATTGGAACGGAAGGCAGCTTGACTCCTGCGGGAAATGTGGGATAGGTACGAAAAGCGGAGGCGGCTTGGTCAGGCCCGACAAGCATAAGGCGAATCAACCGGAAAGGCGTTCTTTGCCTTTTTGGTTGATTTGACTTATGACCTCGAGGGACTAGCCGCCGGAGCTGGATCTTGAGACCCCGCAGGGCGAAGCCCGAGGAGGCTCACCGCCAGCCCCGCGGAAAGCGAGCCTGCAGTGGAAATCAACAGGCACACACTCATGAACATGTATATAGGTAAATCCAAATTGCAAGGTATTATTGCAGCAAAAAGTTATGTATTGGTCGTTATATTAAATATTGTGAAAATACCACATAACCTTGAAAATATCCCCGTTCGTTTGTATAATAGAGAAAGTGTGCAAAACATAAAGAAATTGCAAGAAACCCTTGCTTCTTCTGGGTGTTTTAGTTATAATAGACAATGTTGGTCTTTGACTGCGATGAAACAGAAGGTTGCTGACACACACGGCCGCTTTGCCATGGCGAGTGTGTGGGAAATTTCTGTGGAGAATGTCTATTCAAAAATAGGCGATAAAGGAGGGAAAATAATGGCAAAACAAAAGATTCGTATCCGTTTAAAGGCTTATGATCACAGGATTCTTGATCAATCAGCTGAGAAAATTGTTGAAACAGCAAAACGTTCTGGTGCGGCGGTTTCAGGACCGATCCCACTACCGACTGAAAAGTCTATTTATACAATTTTACGTGCTGTGCACAAATACAAAGATTCTCGTGAGCAATTCGAAATGCGTACTCACAAACGCTTAATCGACATTGTAAACCCAACACCTCAAACAGTTGATGCGCTTATGCGTTTAGACTTACCATCAGGTGTAGATATCGAAATCAAACTTTAATTCATAAAAACCATAATAATTAGGAGGTGTGACTTATGACCAAAGGAATCTTAGGAAGAAAGATTGGTATGACTCAAGTTTTCGCTGAAAACGGTGATCTTATCCCTGTAACTGTTATCGAAGCTGCTCAAAACGTGGTACTTCAAAAGAAATCTACAGACGTTGATGGCTACGAAGCTATCCAAGTAGGTTTTGAAGACAAACGTGAAAAGCTTTCTAACAAACCAGAGAGAGGCCACGTTGCTAAAGCTGAAACTGCTCCTAAGCGCTTCATCCGTGAAATCCGCGGTGTAAACGTAGAAGAGTACGAAGTTGGTCAAGAAGTCAAAGTTGATATTTTCGCTGCAGGCGAAATCGTAGATGTAACAGGAGTTTCAAAAGGTAAAGGTTTCCAAGGTGCTATCAAGCGTCACAACCAATCACGCGGACCTATGTCCCATGGTTCTCGTTACCACCGTCGTCCCGGTTCAATGGGTCCTGTTGATCCAAACCGTGTATTCAAAGGTAAATTACTACCTGGACGTATGGGCGGAGAGCAAATTACAATTCAAAACCTTGAAATTGTAAAAGTAGATGCTGAACGTAACCTTATCTTAGTCAAAGGTAATGTACCTGGACCTAAGAAACAACTGATCAAAGTAAAGTCTGCTATTAAAGCAAACTAATAGAACTTTTCAAGAAAGGAGGAAACAAGAATGCCGAAAGTAGCATTATTTAACCAAAGCGGTTCTAAAGTTGGTGATATTGAACTTAATGACACTGTTTTTGGTATTGAACCAAACACACATGTGTTGACTGAAGCAGTATTGATGCAAAGAGCGTCTTTACGTCAAGGTAATCACAAAGTAAAAAATCGTTCTGAAGTACGTGGCGGTGGGCGTAAGCCTTGGCGTCAAAAAGGAACAGGTCGTGCTCGTCAAGGGTCAATCCGTTCTCCACAATGGCGCGGTGGTGGTACTGTATTTGGACCGGTTCCACGCAGCTACAGCTACAAACTTCCTAAGAAAGTTCGTCGCTTAGCGATTAAATCTGCACTATCTTCTAAAGTAGTAGAAGAAAACATCTTAGTATTAGAAGCATTATCATTCGATGCTCCTAAAACAAAAGAATTTGCTAGCGTCCTAAAGGGTCTTTCTGTTGATTCTAAAACATTAGTAATCACTGACGGTCTTGACGAAAACGTAGCACTTTCAGCTCGTAACATCCCTGGTGTAACGGTTGTCACTGCAGAAGGAATTAGCGTTCTGGATGTATTAGGACATGACAAACTAGTGATGACTAAATCAGCTGTTGAAAAAGTAGAGGAGGTGCTCGCATAATGGATGTACGTGAAATCATTAAGCGCCCCGTAATTACAGAGGCTTCAACTGATCTTATGTCTGAGAAAAAGTATACTTTCGAAGTTGATACTAGAGCCAACAAAACTCAAGTAAAAGACGCCGTTCAAGCAATCTTTGACGTGAAAGTAGATAAAGTAAACATCATGAACTACAAAGGTAAGTTCAAACGCATGGGTAAACACGCTGGTTACACTAACAAGCGTCGTAAAGCTATCGTTAAGCTTACTGCTGACAGTAAAGAAATCGAATTCTTTGAAGTATAAAATTCTTTAATTAAGAAGAGGAGGGAAAAACATGGCGATTAAAAAGTATAAACCTACCTCTAATGGTCGTCGCGGCATGACTAGTTCTGATTTCGCTGAAATCACGACTGATTCTCCGGAAAAGTCACTTTTAGCACCCCTACACAAAAAGGGTGGCCGTAACAACCAAGGTAAGTTAACAGTTCGTCATCAAGGTGGCGGTCATAAGCGCCAATACCGTATCATCGATTTCAAACGTGAAAAAGATGGTATACCTGGACGCGTTGCTACGATCGAATACGATCCAAACCGCTCAGCTAATATTGCACTAATCAACTACGCTGATGGAGAAAAACGTTACATTCTAGCACCTAAAACACTTGTTGTAGGTATGGAAGTAATGTCTGGACCAGAAGCAGATATCAAAGTAGGTAATGCATTACCACTTATCAACATCCCAGTTGGTACAATCGTACACAATATTGAACTTAAACCAGGTAAGGGTGGTCAGTTAGTTCGTTCTGCTGGTACATCTGCTCAAGTACTTGGTAAAGAAGGTAAATATGTACTTGTACGTTTGAACTCTGGTGAAACTCGTATGATTCTTTCTGCTTGTCGTGCTACTATAGGTCAAGTTGGAAATGAACAACACGAACTTATCAACATTGGTAAAGCCGGTCGTTCTCGTTGGTTAGGTAAACGCCCAACAGTTCGTGGTTCTGTCATGAACCCTAACGATCACCCACACGGTGGTGGTGAAGGTCGCGCTCCAATCGGACGTAAATCACCAATGTCTCCATGGGGTAAACCTACTCTTGGATACAAGACACGTAAGAAAAACAACAAATCTGATAAATTTATTGTGCGTCGTCGCAAAAAATAACGGGATTGTACTACGGTTCCTGAAAAGAGCCGTAGATCAGTCACGAAGGGAGGTTCAAACATGGGTCGCAGCTTAAAAAAAGGACCTTTTGTTGATGATCATTTAATGAATAAGGTTGAGAAATTGAACGAAACTGAAGGCAAACAAGTTGTTAAAACTTGGTCTCGTCGCTCAACAATCTTCCCAGCATTCATCGGTCACACTATCGCAGTTTACGATGGTCGTAAACATGTACCTGTATACGTCACTGAAGACATGGTAGGACACAAGCTTGGTGAATTCGCGCCATCTCGTACTTACAAAGGTCATGCAAGTGATGATAAGAAAACAAGACGCTAATTGAGAGGAGGGTATCCTAATGCAAGCAAAAGCTGTTGCAAGAACAGTACGTATTGCTCCTCGTAAAGTACGTTTAGTCGTTGATCTAATCCGAGGAAAGCAAGTTGGAGAAGCGGTTGCTATTTTAAAGCATACACCTAAAGCTGCTTCACCAGTAATCGAAAAAGTACTTAAGTCTGCTATTGCGAACGCAGAGCACAACTTTGACATGGATATTAATAGCCTAGTGGTAACTGAGGCTTATGTAAATGAAGGACCAACACTTAAACGTTTCCGTCCTCGTGCGATGGGACGTGCAAGTCAAATTAACAAACGTACAAGTCACATTACACTTGTCGTATCAGAAAAGAAGGAGGGATAAGCTGTGGGTCAAAAAGTACATCCGGTCGGACTTCGTGTCGGAATAATCCGTGATTGGGAATCTAAATGGTACGCAGATAAAGATTACGCTAATCTATTACACGAAGACATTAAAGTACGTGAATATATTGCAAAACGTTTAGTTGACGCTTCTGTTTCTAAAGTAGAAATCGAACGCGCAGCAAATCGTATTAACATTACTGTTCATACAGCTAAACCTGGTATGGTTATCGGTAAAGGTGGTACAGAAGTTGAAGCACTTCGTAAAGCATTAAACGAACTTACTTCAAAACGTGTACACATCAACATCGTTGAAATCAAAAGAGCTGACGTTGATGCTAAACTAGTAGCTGAAAACATCGCTCGCCAATTAGAAAATCGTGTTTCTTTCCGTCGTGCTCAGAAACAATCGCTACAACGTGCGATGCGTGCCGGTGCAAAAGGAATCAAAACACAAGTATCTGGTCGTTTAGGCGGAGCAGATATCGCTCGTTCAGAACATTACAGTGAAGGTACTGTTCCACTTCATACTCTACGCGCTGACATTGACTATGCTCATGCAGAAGCTGATACAACTTATGGTAAGCTTGGCGTTAAAGTATGGATCTATCGTGGAGAAGTTCTTCCTACAAGAAAGAAATCTGAGGAAGGAGGCAAATAATTATGTTATTACCTAAACGCGTTAAACATCGTCGCGAACACCGCGGAAAAATGCGTGGACGTGCTAAAGGCGGTCAAGAAGTAGCGTTCGGTGAATACGGTTTACAAGCAGTTGAAGCTTCTTGGATCACAAACCGTCAAATCGAAGCATCTCGTATCGCTATGACTCGTTACATGAAACGTGGCGGTAAAGTATGGATTAAAATCTTCCCTCATAAACCTTACACTGCAAAACCTTTAGAAGTACGTATGGGTTCAGGTAAAGGTGCTCCAGAAGGTTGGGTAGCAGTAGTTAAGCCTGGAAAAATCATGTTTGAAATCGCTGGTGTTTCTGAAGAGGTAGCTCGTGAAGCGCTTCGTCTAGCATCACATAAACTTCCAATCAAAACGAAGTTTGTAAAACGTGAGGAAATTGGTGGTGAATCAAATGAAAAGTAATGAAATTCGTGACCTAACCACTGCTGAAATTGAACAAAAAGTAAAGACTCTGAAAGAAGAGTTATTTAACCTTCGCTTCCAACTCGCGACTGGACAATTAGAAAATACAGCTCGCATCCGTGAAGTCCGCAAAGGGATCGCTCGTATGAAAACTGTAATCCGTGAAAGAGAGATCGGGGTTAACAATCGATAAATGAGAGGAGGTTTGCTTAAATGAGTGACCGCAACCAACGTAAGGTATACACTGGCCGTGTTGTTTCCGACAAAATGGATAAAACAGTAACGGTTATGGTAGAAACTTATAAAAAGCATTCTCTATACGGCAAGCGCGTTAAGTACTCTAAGAAGTTTAAAACTCATGATGAGAACAACGAAGCAAAAGTAGGCGATATCGTACGTATCATGGAGACTCGTCCACTATCTGCTACAAAACGTTTCCGTTTAGTAGAAGTTGTTGAAAAAGCAGTTATTATCTAATATATTTGTTCGGATATTTTATATTCCGAAGGGAGGTTACCTACATGATTCAACAAGAATCACGTTTAAAAGTTGCTGACAACTCTGGTGCTCGTGAAGTATTAACTATTAAAGTGCTTGGTGGTTCTGGACGCAAGACGGCTAACATCGGTGATGTTATCGTGTGTACAGTAAAACAAGCAACACCAGGTGGCGTTGTTAAAAAAGGTGACGTAGTCAGAGCAGTTGTTGTACGTACTAAATCTGGTGTACGTCGTCAAGACGGTACTTACATTAAGTTCGACGAGAACGCTTGTGTCATTATCCGTGACGATAAGGGACCACGTGGAACTCGTATCTTCGGACCTGTTGCCCGTGAACTGCGTGACAGCAACTTTATGAAAATTGTATCTTTAGCTCCAGAAGTTCTTTAATAGATATTAGCATTGGGCCATTCAAGGAGGTGCGATGAAATGCATGTAAAAAAAGGCGATAAAGTAATGGTCATTACTGGGAAAGACAAAGGTAAGACAGGTGTTGTTCTTGCTTCATTCCCAAAGAAAGACCGAGTGCTAGTTGAAGGAATCAACGTTGTAAAAAAACACGCTAAACCTTCACAGATGAATCCGCAAGGCGGAATCATCAGCCAGGAAGCATCTATCCATGTATCAAATGTTATGCTTCTAGATCCGAAATCTAACGAGCCAACTCGTGTAGGTTATAAGACAGAAGACGGCAAAAAAGTACGTGTAGCAAAAAAATCAGGTGAAGTTCTAGATAAATAGTACGATTAAGAAGGGAGGTATTCTGAATGAACCGCCTAAAAGAAAAATTCCAACAAGAAATCAGTCCAGCTCTAGTTAGCAAATTCAATTACAAATCAGTAATGGAAGTACCTAAAGTTGAAAAGATCGTTGTCAACATGGGTGTTGGCGATGCTGTTTCAAACTCAAAAGCTCTTGATGTAGCTGTTGATGAATTAACTCAAATTACTGGTCAAAAGCCAGTTGTAACAAAAGCTAAAAAATCTATCGCAGGCTTCCGTCTTCGTGAAGGTATGCCAATCGGTGCAAAAGTTACTCTTCGCGGAGAGCGTATGTACCAATTCTTAGATAAATTAATTTCTGTTTCACTTCCACGTGTACGTGACTTCCGCGGTGTTTCTAAAAAAGCATTCGACGGTCGCGGTAACTATACATTAGGAGTAAAAGAGCAATTGATTTTCCCTGAGATTGATTATGATAAAGTGTCTAAAGCACGCGGTATGGATATCGTAATCGTAACAACTGCGAACACAGACGAAGAAGCTCGTGAATTGTTGACACAAATCGGAATGCCATTCCAAAAGTAATCGCTATATAAGGGAGGCGAAAATGTGGCTAAAAAATCTATGATTGCGAAACAAAAACGCACGCCAAAGCATAATGTTCAAGCGTATACTCGTTGCGAACGTTGCGGACGTCCTCATTCAGTTATCCGTAAATTCAAGCTTTGCCGTATTTGTTTCCGTGAACTTGCATACAAGGGTCAGATTCCTGGCGTTAAGAAAGCTAGTTGGTAATACCCCATATTGGGAAGGAGGTAAATTATTATGACAATGACAGATCCAATTGCAGATTTGCTAACTCGCATCCGTAATGCGAACATGGTTCGTCACGAAAGATTAGAAGTTCCTGCTTCTAACATCAAGAAAGAAATTGCAGAAATCCTCAAACGTGAAGGTTTCGTACGTGACGTAGAATATGTAGAAGATAACAAGCAAGGTGTTATCCGCATTTTCTTGAAATATGGAGCAAACAACGAACGTGTAATTACTGGATTAAAGCGTATCTCTAAACCTGGTTTACGTGTATATGCTAAATCTACAGAGGTACCTAGAGTGCTAAACGGTTTAGGTATCGCGCTTGTTTCTACTTCTACAGGTGTGTTAACTGATAAAGAAGCTCGTGCTCAACAAGTAGGCGGAGAAGTACTAGCTTACGTTTGGTAATATTTTTTATATGAATGGAGGTGCAACAGGATGTCACGTGTAGGAAAACTACCAGTAGAAATTCCATCTGACGTTACTCTAACAATTGCTGAAGATAACACAGTAACTGTAAAAGGACCTAAAGGGGAACTTTCTCGTACATTCAATTCTGATATTAAAGTTGAATTAGAAGGAAATGTAGCAACAGTTACTCGTCCTTCTGATGCAAAAGAACACCGCGCGTTACACGGTACAACTCGTGCCCTAATCGCGAACATGGTTGAAGGTGTATCTAAAGGATTCCAAAGAAATCTTGAGCTAGTCGGTGTAGGTTACCGTGCTCAAAAACAAGGTACTAAGCTTATCCTTAATGTTGGTTACTCTCACCCAGTTGAGATTGAACCAGAACAAGGTATCGAGATCGAAGTACCGGCTAATACAAAGATATCTATCAAAGGTATCGACAAAGAACGTGTTGGAGCATTAGCTGCTAACATTCGTGCTGTACGCTCTCCTGAGCCTTACAAAGGAAAAGGTATTCGCTACGAAGGTGAATATGTTCGTCGTAAAGAAGGTAAAACAGGTAAATAATGCCGCGTAGGCAACAGAAAGGAGTGACCGTAGGTGATTACTAAGCCAGATAAGAACAAAACACGTAAGAAGAGACATGCTCGTGTCCGTTCAAAGATTACTGGAACTGAAACTCGTCCTCGTTTGAACGTTTTCCGTTCTAACAAAAATATCTACGCTCAACTTATCGATGATATGAATGGTGTTACTCTAGTTAGTGCATCTTCTCAAGATAAAGATTTCAATCTAGACTCATCTGCTACTGCTGATGCAGCAGCTAAAGTTGGAGAACTAGTTGCGAAACGTGCAGTAGAAAAAGGATTAAAATCCGTAGTATTTGACCGTGGTGGATATTTATATCATGGCCGTATCAAAGCTTTAGCTGAAGCAGCTCGTGAAAACGGCTTAGAATTTTAATAAAAAAAGGAGGGACAATCCAGATGCGTCGTATTGATCCAAGTAAACTAGAATTTGAAGAACGCGTAGTTACAATCAATCGTGTTGCGAAAGTTGTTAAAGGTGGACGTCGTTTCCGTTTCGCTGCTCTTGTAGTAGTGGGCGACAAAAACGGCCACGTTGGTTTCGGAACGGGTAAAGCTCAAGAGGTACCTGAAGCAATCCGTAAAGCGATTGAAGATGCGAAGAAAAATCTAATTGAAGTTCCTATGGTTGAAGGTACAACACCTCACCTAGTAACTGGACGATTTGGTGCTGGTCAAATTCTGATCAAACCTGCTTCTGCGGGTACAGGAATTATTGCTGGTGGACCTGTTCGTGCCGTACTTGAATTAGCTGGTGTTCAAGATATCCTATCTAAGTCTTTAGGATCTAACACTCCAATTAACATGGTTCGCGCAACAATCGAAGGTTTAAAACAATTAAAGACCGCTGAAGACGTTGCAAAATTACGTGGTAAATCAGTAGAAGAGATTTTAGGATAAGGGAGGGATAACGATGGCTAACAAACTAGAAATTACCCTCACTCGCAGTACAATTGGTCGTCCTCAAGATCAACGCAAAACGGTTGAAGCTTTAGGGCTTCGCAAAATGCACCAAACAGTTGAGCAACAAGATAATGCTGCTATCCGCGGTATGATCAACAAAGTGGCTCACCTTGTTACAGTAACTGAAAAATAATTTTTAACGCTTAAAAAAAAGGAGGTGCCGACATGAAATTACATGAGTTAAAGCCTACAGAAGGTTCACGTAAAGTCCGCAATCGTGTAGGACGTGGTATTGGTTCAGGTAATGGAAAGACTTCTGGTAAAGGTCATAAAGGACAAAACGCCCGTTCAGGTGGCGGAACTCGTCCTGGCTTTGAGGGTGGTCAAACACCATTGTTCCAACGTCTACCTAAACGTGGATTCACGAACATCAATCGTAAAGAATATGCAATCGTCAATCTTGACGTATTGAATCGCTTCGAAGATGGTACAGAAGTTACTCCAGCTCTACTTGTAGAATCTGGTGTAGTGAGTAACGAAAAAGCAGGAATTAAGATTCTTGGTAAAGGTTCAATCGAGAAAAAGCTTACAGTAAAAGCACACAAATTCTCAACCACTGCTAAAGAAGCTATCGAAGCTGCTGGCGGTACATCCGAGGTGATCTAATGTTTCAAGCTGTCTCCAATTTTATGCGCGTGGGTGATATAAGAAACAAAATTATCTTCACCCTTCTAATGTTAATAGTCTTTCGTCTTGGTACCTTTATTCCTGTACCAAGCGTAGACGCTAATGTATTGAAAATGCAAGACCAGGCAGGGATCCTTGGATTCCTGAATACATTTGGTGGCGGTGCGTTAAAGAACTTCTCCATCTTTGCGATGGGAATCATGCCTTATATCACGGCTTCGATCATCGTGCAGCTCCTGCAAATGGATGTTGTACCGAAGTTTACTGAGTGGTCTAAGCAAGGTGAAGTCGGGCGCCGTAAATTAGCTCAGTTCACACGTTATTTCACTATCATTCTTGGATTCATCCAGGCTTTGGGAATGTCCTACGGCTTTAATAGAATTTACGGTGGAATGCTTATCCAAAACCCCGGAGTCAGTACGTACCTACTAATTGCTTTAGTTCTAACAGCTGGTACGGCTTTTCTTATGTGGCTGGGTGAACAAATCACGGCTAAAGGTGTTGGGAATGGTATTTCGATCCTGATCTTTGCAGGTATCGTTGCTGCGATCCCTAACACTGTAAACCAAATCTATGCTCAACAAATTGAGGGAGCAGGCGAACAGCTCTTCCTTCGTATTGTGGTTCTTGCACTTCTTGTTTTAGCAGTTATTGCAATCGTGGTTGGTGTCGTGTTTATCCAACAAGCACTTCGTAAGATTCCGATTCAATATGCAAAACGTTTAGTGGGGCGTAGTCCGGTTGGTGGACAATCAACACATCTACCATTAAAGGTGAATGCTGCGGGTGTTATTCCAGTTATCTTTGCGATTTCTTTTATCATCACTCCACAGACCATTTCATCCTTTTTTGGAGATAATGATGTGACCAGTACTATCCAGTACATCTTTGATTACACCAAACCAGTTGGTATGATCATCTATGTAGCTCTGATCGTTGCCTTTACGTATTTCTATGCTTTCATTCAAGTGAATCCAGAACAAATGGCTGAAAACTTGAAGAAGCAAGGTGGATATATCCCTGGTATTCGTCCAGGTAAAACCACACAAGAGTATCTCACTCGCGTTCTGTATCGTCTAACATTTGTCGGGGCCATTTTCTTAGCTGTTATTTCAGTCCTACCGGTTTTCTTCATTAACTTTGCAGGATTACCTCCTGCAGCTCAAATTGGTGGAACAAGCCTACTGATCGTAGTAGGGGTTGCACTTGAGACTATGAAGCAACTAGAGGCACAGTTAGTGAAACGTCACTACAAAGGATTTATTAAATAAGAGGGTTTTCGGGAACAACTTGTTCCTGAAACCATTTTATAGACAATTAGGGGGAGTACGAGTGAATATAGTTCTTATGGGCTTACCAGGCGCAGGAAAAGGCACTCAAGCTGAAAAAATCGTAGATAAATATGGTATCCCCCATATCTCTACAGGCGATATGTTCCGTGCAGCTATCAAAGAAGGTACTGAACTAGGCTTGAAGGCTAAATCATTCATGGATAATGGCGATCTTGTTCCTGATGAAGTGACAATCGGTATCGTCCGTGAACGGTTAAGCAAAGAGGACTGTGAAAAAGGCTTCTTACTGGATGGGTTTCCAAGAACGGTTGCTCAGGCAGAAGCACTTGAAAACATCCTAGCTGATCTTGGTAAGAAAATGAATTATGTCATTAATATAAATGTAGATAAGGACATCCTGATGGAGCGCTTGACAGGTCGCAGGATCTGTAAAGAGTGCGGCGCTACTTATCATCTTGTCTTTAATCCGCCAACAGAAGAGGGTGTTTGTGATCGCTGCAGTGGCGAGTTATATCAACGCGCAGATGATAACGAAGAAACGGTTCAAAACCGTTTGGACGTAAACATCAAACAAACCCAACCACTATTGGCTTACTACGAAGATAAAGGCTATCTGAAAAACATTGACGGTCAACAAGACATCCATAGAGTGTTTGATGACATTGATGAACTACTTGGAGGCCTTTCAAAATGATCATTTCTAAAACTCCGAGAGAGATTGAGATTATGC
This sequence comes from Rossellomorea sp. QJM3NY_18, assembly GCF_056173145.1. Taxonomy (NCBI): domain Bacteria; kingdom Bacillati; phylum Bacillota; class Bacilli; order Caryophanales; family Bacillaceae; genus Rossellomorea; species Rossellomorea sp. QJM3NY_18. Next base: position 156,244 of record NZ_CM149659.1, read on the forward strand.
GGCATGCTGGTAAGATTGTTGCATTGACTCATGCGGAATTGCAAAAGTATATTTCTCCGGGAATATCGACGAAGGAATTGGATGCAATTGCTGAAAAATTCATTCGTAAACATGATGCAATTCCATCTTTTAAAGGGTATAATGGGTTTCGTGGCAGCATCTGTGCTTCAGTCAACAATGAGTTGGTACATGGAATTCCAGGCGATCGGGTATTGAAAGATGGCGATATTATCAGCATCGATATCGGTGCTAAATATAATGGTTATCACGGTGACTCAGCTTGGACATATCCAGTTGGAACAATAGATGATGAAACCCGGAAGCTTCTTGATGTAACAGAAGAATCATTATTTCTGGGACTTAAAGAAGCGAAACCAGGCGAGCGTCTGTCGAATATCTCTCATAGTATTCAAACTTTTGTTGAGGCTAACGGCTTTTCAATCGTTCGGGAGTATGTAGGACACGGAGTTGGTCAAGACTTACATGAGGACCCGCAAATCCCTCATTATGGACCACCCAACAAAGGTCCGCGTTTAAAGCCTGGCATGGTACTGGCTATTGAACCAATGGTTAATGCAGGAAGTCGATATGTTAGAACGTTATCAGATAACTGGACAGTCGTCACAGTAGATGATAAAATGTGTGCGCACTTTGAACACACCATAGCAATTACTGAAGACGGCTATGAGATATTGACGAAAGCCTAAGTGAAGGTGATTGGATTGATCGAGTCAGAATCAACGGTTCCGAGGATAGGCCAGATTGTTCAAACCCTGAAAGGGAGAGAGACTGGAAGCTACTCGGTCGTTATTCAGCAGTTGGATGAACGTTTTGTACTGATAGCAGATGGGGATAGACGAAAGTTCGATCGCGCCAAGCGAAAGAACATCGCTCATCTTCACTTGTGTGACTATGTTTCTCCAGAAGTTCAAAACAGTATTATAGAATCAGGCAGAGTAACGAACGGTAAACTGCGTTATGCTGTTTCAAAGTTTGTTAACGAAGTATTAAATGATGAGAAGAAGGGAGACATGTTCGATGGCTAAGGATGATGTAATTGAAGTTGAAGGTAAGGTCGCCGAGACTTTGCCCAATGCGATGTTTAAGGTAGAATTAGAAAATGGTCATACAGTACTGGCACATGTTTCAGGAAAGATCCGTATGCATTTCATTCGTATCCTACCTGGAGACAAGGTAACAGTGGAATTATCACCGTATGACTTAACTCGTGGTAGAATCACTTATCGTTATAAATAATCTATTGCACTCCGTACTATTAAGGAGGTTAGAATAAGATGAAAGTTAGACCATCTGTTAAAGCAATCTGCGAAAAATGTAAAGTTATTCGTAGAAAAGGTAAAGTCATGGTTATCTGTGAAAACCCTAAACACAAACAAAAACAAGGCTAATCTTAAAGGAGGTGCGCTATCACTATGGCACGTATTGCTGGTGTAGACATTCCACGTGACAAACGTGTTGTCATTTCATTAACATACATCTACGGTATTGGTAAAAATACTGCTGCGAAAATCTTATCTGAAGCTGGTGTATCTGAGGATACTCGCGTTCGCGATCTAACTGACGACGAACTAGGAAAGATTCGTGATATCGTTGATAAATTAAAAGTAGAAGGTGATCTTCGTCGTGAAGTATCACTAAACATCAAACGTCTTATGGAAATCGGTTCATACCGCGGTCTTCGTCACCGTCGTGGACTACCTGTTCGTGGACAACATACGAAGAACAATGCTCGTACACGTAAAGGTCCTCGTAAGACTGTAGCTAACAAGAAAAAATAATAGGTAAAGGAGGTTACTTCTTAGTATGGCACGTAAAACAAATACTCGTAAACGTCGTGTGAAAAAGAATATCGAAGCTGGTATTGCACACATTCGTTCTACATTCAATAACACAATCGTAACTATTACTGATGTTCACGGAAATGCTGTTGCATGGTCAAGTGCTGGTTCACTAGGATTCAGAGGTTCTCGTAAATCCACTCCATTCGCAGCTCAAATGGCAGCTGAAACTGCAGCTAAAGCTTCTCAGGAACACGGTTTAAAAACTCTTGAAGTAACAGTTAAAGGTCCTGGTGCTGGTCGTGAAGCAGCTATCCGTGCTCTTCAAGCAGCAGGTCTAGAAGTTACTGCAATCAGAGACGTTACTCCAGTTCCACATAATGGATGCCGTCCACCAAAACGTCGCCGCGTTTAATTTTCTGTATAAATTTTGTATCGTTGTCTATAATGGGATATGATACAAGATATGTTCATTCAGAAAAGTAACCAGTTGTTGGTGCACAATAGGGAACGTAAACATGGGGAATTTCGGACTTTATATTATTTAGCCCGGAGTTTCGACGTTTTGAAGGAGGGTAAATATTAATGATCGAAATTGAAAAGCCAAAAATTGAAACGGTTGAGATCAGCGATGATGCCACATATGGAAAGTTCGTCGTAGAACCACTTGAGCGTGGATATGGTACAACTTTGGGTAACTCCTTACGTCGTATCCTACTATCGTCACTCCCAGGTGCTGCTGTCACATCTATTCAAATAGATGGAGTACTGCATGAGTTTTCAACAATTGAAGGCGTCGTAGAGGATGTCACATCCATCATTTTGAATATCAAAAAATTAGCGTTGAAGATCTACTCTGATGAAGAAAAGACGCTAGAAATTGATGTACAGGGCGAAGGAGTCGTAACGGCTGCAGATATTACTCATGATAGTGATGTTGAAGTGTTAAATCCTGATTTACACATCGCAACGTTATCCAAGAGTGGTCACTTCCGAGTACGTTTAAGTGCATCCCGTGGTCGTGGGTACAGACCAGCAGACCAAAACAAACGTGAGGATCTTCCTATTGGCGTGATCCCAATCGATTCTATTTACACTCCAGTTTCACGCGTTAACTATCAAATAGAAAATACTCGTGTTGGTCAAATGACGAATTACGATAAACTTTCTCTTGATGTATGGACTGATGGAAGTATTGGACCGAAAGAAGCGATTTCTTTAGGTGCTAAGATTCTGACAGAACACTTAAATATTTTCGTTGGCCTTACAGATGAAGCGCAGAATGCTGAAATCATGGTAGAAAAAGAAGAAGACCAAAAAGAAAAAGTTCTTGAGATGACTATCGAAGAATTGGATCTTTCTGTTCGTTCTTATAACTGCCTGAAGCGTGCTGGAATCAATACTGTTCAAGAGCTTGCTAACAAGACTGAAGAAGATATGATGAAAGTGCGTAACCTAGGACGTAAATCCCTTGAAGAGGTTAAAGTTAAACTTGAAGACCTTGGACTTGGATTACGTAAAGACGACTGATAACATCTTCTTTCATATATAGATTCAACAAAGGAGGGAACCCTTAATGGCTTACAGAAAGTTAGGACGTACCAGTGCTCAACGTAAAGCAATGCTACGTGATTTAGCTACAGACCTAATCATTAACGAGCGCATTGAAACAACTGAAACTCGTGCGAAAGAGCTTCGTTCAGTTGTGGAAAAAATGATCACACTAGGTAAACGTGGTGACATTCACGCGCGTCGTCAAGCTGGTGCATTCATTCGTAAAGAAATTGCAAACGCTGAAAACAACCAAGATGCTTTACAAAAGTTATTCTCTGACATCGCTCCTCGTTACACAGAGCGTCAAGGCGGATATACTCGCATTATGAAGGTTGGTCCTCGCCGTGGTGACGGTGCTCCAATGGCAATCATCGAATTAGTTTAATAATTCGTGACTTCTAACATTAAGGGCGGGACAGTTAATCCTTAACTGCTTCTTTGCCCTTTTTGTATAAGTGCATGTGATGAAAAGCAGAGCGTTACGATGAGCAGCGCTGTCTGACTCGTCTAGCTCGTGCACCCCTTCCAACTTCTATGTTCATAGAAGCTGTTCAATGGATGAACAAGAAAAGATGTTCTTTTCTTTGGTCGGGGTGCAGGCTTTTTTTTATATGTAAAGGTTTTAGCAGAGCTGAGTAAGGATAGCGTAGAGGAGGTTACAGCATTGAAGGAAATCATTAAAGTGGACGATGTGCACTTCAGATACCCTGATCAGAATACTTATGCCCTTAAAGGCATCAGCCTGACGGTCAATCAAGGTGAATGGCTCGCGATCGTCGGACATAACGGATCCGGTAAATCCACCCTTGCCAAGATGTTGAATGGGCTTCATTTCCCCGAGAAGGGACTAGTGACGGTGGATGGGATCACTCTTGAGGAAAATTCCATCTGGGACATCCGTTCAAAGCTGGGTATGGTTTTTCAGAATCCCGATAATCAATTTGTTGGTGCTACAGTAGAGGATGATGTGGCTTTTGGGTTAGAAAACCATGGGGTACCTTATGAATCGATGGTACAGAGAGTCAATGATGCTTTAAAAAGTGTCCATATGGAAGATTTTCTTGATCAAGAGCCGCACCATTTATCAGGGGGTCAAAAGCAGCGTGTAGCGATTGCAGGGGTTGTAGCCCTGCAGCCATCTATCATCATCTTGGATGAGGCGACATCCATGCTTGACCCAAAGGGAAGACAGGAAGTTCTTGAAACAGTCAGAAAGCTAAAAGAAGAAGAGAACCTGACGGTGATCTCCATCACCCATGACCTGGAAGAAGCAACGAAGGCAGATCGTATGATTGTCTTGAATCAAGGCAGTGTCTTTAAGGAAGGGATGCCGGAAGATATTTTCCTATTAGAGGATGAACTCATAAAGCTTGGCTTGGATTCCCCTTTTACCATCAAGCTTGCCGGGGCACTGAAGGAAGCAGGGATTCCCCTGTCTAAAACATACTTTACAGAAGAAGAGTTGGTGGATGAGTTATGCAGATTACATTTCAACAGGTAGAATTCCGATATTCATTCAACACTCCATTCGAAAAACTTGCCCTTCAAGATATTAACCTTTCGATTCCAACCGGTCAGTTTCTCGCGGTGATCGGTCACACCGGTTCAGGCAAGTCTACATTGTTGCAGCATCTCAATGGATTATTGAAGCCTACAGAAGGACTTGTGCAAGTAGGCGAGCACGAAATCAAGGCAAAGGAAAAGGCAAAGAATTTAAAGCCTGTCAGACAGAAGGTAGGGATCGTCTTTCAATTTCCTGAGCATCAACTGTTTGAAGAAACCGTCCTTAAAGATATTTGTTATGGTCCGATGAACTTTGGTGTATCCGAGGAAGAGGCGATACAAAGAGCGAAAGAGTTGATTGTAAAGGTTGGTTTGCCTCTGGATGTACTGCAGAAATCCCCATTTGATCTTTCAGGCGGACAAATGAGACGTGTCGCCATTGCGGGTGTGTTGGCGATGAATCCAGAGGTCATTGTCCTGGACGAGCCTACAGCAGGACTCGACCCAAGAGGGCAGAGGGAGATCATGGACATGTTCTATGCCCTTCATAAGGAAAAAGGATTGACCACCATTCTCGTCACTCATAGCATGGAAGACGCTGCTCACTATGCAGAAGAGATCGTCATCATGCAAAAGGGCCGTTTAAAACAAAAAGGAACCCCTGCAGAAATCTTCTCACAGACGGACGAACTGTTTGAGATGGGATTGGACGTACCGGATGTGGTCCGGTTCCAATATCAATTTGAAAAAAAGACCGGAAAGAAACTTCCGAAGACGTGTCTGACAATAGACGAATTGGCTTCAGCCATCCGTGCAATCCGAGACGGAGGTAAAGGACTATGATGGAAAAAATGATCTTCGGCCGCTATGTACCGGCCAAATCCATTCTCCACCAAATGGACCCCAGGGCAAAGCTTTTATTTATTTTCGGATTTATATGTGTCGTCTTTCTGGCCAATAATGCTATAACATACGCACTGCTCGGTCTTTTTACGTTTAGCGCACTCATACTATCCAACCTTTCCATCCGTTTTATCATCGGAGGATTGAAGCCGATTCTATGGCTGATTTTGTTTACGTTTTTCTTACATGTGTTTTTTACAAAGGAAGGTCCCGTCATTTTGGACCTGGGTATCTTGTCGGTTCACGAAGAAGGGCTAAGACAGGGGATTTTTATATCATTACGATTCTTTTATCTAATCCTTGTTACTTCATTATTAACGCTCACGACCTCTCCCATAACGATCACGGACGGGCTTGAAACACTTTTGAACCCATTGAAGAAAGTGAAATTCCCTGTACATGAACTGGCACTCATGATGTCGATTTCCCTGCGGTTTATTCCAACCCTGATGGAGGAAACCGATAAAATCATGAAGGCACAGATTGCAAGGGGGGCAGAGTTTTCATCAGGTCCTATCAATGATCGGATCAAAGCCATCATCCCACTGTTGATCCCTCTCTTCGTCAGTGCATTTAAACGTGCCGAAGACCTGGCAACAGCCATGGAAGCAAGAGGGTATCAAGGAGGGGAGGGCAGGACGAAATACCGCCTGTTATCCTGGCATAAGAAGGATACGGGAGCGTTAATCGTTCTAGCCCTCCTCACAACGGTATTAATTATTTTCAGAGGATAACGGGAGTGTCACGTATGCAGAGAGTGAAGTGTACCATCGCCTATGATGGAACGTATTTTCATGGTTACCAGGTACAACCGAATCAACGTACTGTCCAGGGACTGATAGAAAGCATCTTGTCCACTATCCATAAAGGTGGTTCTGTCCGGATCAGCGGGTCTGGCCGGACCGACGCAGGCGTCCATGCAAACGGTCAGGTCTTTCATTTTGACACCCCTTTAACCATTCCAGAAGAGAAATGGCCGATCGTGTTGAATACAAGGTTACCGGATGAAGTGACCGTGAAAGAAGCCGTGTTTGTATCAACAGACTTTCATTCGCGGTTTTCCGTGGAGCAGAAAGAATACCGTTACAGAATCTATACAGGGGAATCCAGAAGTCCGTTCAACCGACATTTTGCCCTTCACTATCCCCATACGCTTTCTGTACCTGATATGGAGCGTGCTGCCCGGCACCTGATCGGGGAGCACGACTTCACAAGCTTTTGCTCAGCGAAAACGGAAGTCGAAGACAAAGTAAGAACCATTCACCGTATTGAAATTCAGGAACACGAAGAAGAAATCATTTTCTCTTTTGTGGGGAACGGATTTCTATACAATATGGTGAGGATATTGGTCGGTACTTTGTTAGAGGTGGGTACTGGGGATGTTCCTGTGGATGAGATACCTGGAATACTGGAAGCGCGGGATCGTAACCGTGCCGGAAAGACCGCCCCGCCCCATGGGTTATATCTGTGGAAAGTGTATTATGGATCTGATGAAATTTAGAGGGCGTTTAGCATTTTGAAAGAGGGTATAGTAAAGCACCCTTTTGTTGATTGGAGCGGAAGGTGCTCGACTCCTGCGGGAAACGCTGGACAGTACGAAAAGCGGAGGCGGCTCGTCCAGCCCCGACAAGCATAAGTTGAATGGGCCGAGAAGGCGTTTTTTGCCTTCTTGGACCATTTAGCTTATGACCTCGAGGGGCTTGCCGCCGTAGCTGGACAGGTGAGACCCCACAGGGCTTTAGCCCGAGGAGGCTCACCGCCAGCCCCGCGGAAAGCGAGCACCTGCAGCGGAAATCAACGACCACTATCTACCTGAGGAACAACAGTTTTTCCAATGAAAAGCTTGAACATGTATTATAAATGATAATCATGATTCAAAAAAAATACTAAAACAACTAATCCTGGTGTAACATTCTCTTGACAATAGACTGGGAACAAGATAATATAGCATATGGTATGTTATTAACCCCACGATAAGCCCCGGAAACTTATTGTGATTAGAAAATAAATACTACGGATTCATTAAATAGGAGGTTAAATCATGCGTACAACGTATATGGCAAAAGCCAATCAAATCGATCGTAAATGGTTCGTTGTAGATGCTGAAGGTAAAACTCTTGGACGTCTATCCAGTGAAGTTGCTTCAATTCTACGCGGAAAACACAAACCAACATTCACACCACATGTTGACACTGGTGATCATGTAATCATTCTTAATGCTTCAAAAATTGAACTTACTGGGAAGAAGTTAACGGACAAGATCTACTACCGTCACACTAATCACCCTGGTGGTTTAAAACAACGTACAGCATTAGAAATGCGTACAAACTACTCAGAGAAAATGCTTGAGCTTACTATCAAAGGTATGCTTCCAAAAGGTTCTCTAGGTCGTCAAATGTTCAAGAAATTACATGTATATGCTGGAGCAGAGCATAAGCATCAAGCACAACAACCTGAAGTTTACGAACTTCGTGGATAATTAATAAGAGGAGGTTATTATCTTGGCTCAAGTTCAATATTACGGAACTGGTCGTCGTAAGAGCTCAGTAGCTCGTGTACGTTTAGTACCAGGTAACGGAAACATTGTTATCAATGATCGTGAAGTAGAAGTTTATATCCCATTCGCAGCACTAAGAGAAGTAATTAAGCAACCACTAGTTGCAACTGAAACTCTTGGTAACTATGACGTTTTAGTAAACGTTAATGGTGGAGGCTATGCTGGTCAAGCTGGTGCGATCCGTCACGGAATCGCTCGTGCTTTACTACAAGCAGACCCTGAATACCGTGGATCTCTAAAACGCGCTGGATTATTAACTCGTGACTCTCGTATGAAAGAGCGTAAAAAATACGGTCTTAAAGGTGCACGTCGCGCGCCACAATTCTCTAAGCGTTAATTATTATTTCACACAAAAGCCCAGCCGATTCTGTCGGCTGGGCTTTTTTTATTTGGGTTTTTAGGGACGGACCTCCAATTTCACTTCAATTTTCAAACTGAATCCCTTTATACCAAGGAATTTCTCTTTGTTATAGAGTGGATATGGAGGTCCGTCCCTCAAAGAAAATTGGTAACAGTTACTCGAATGAAGTGGTGGGTTAAGTAGGAAAATACGTTCAAAGGGGTGAATGATTGTTGAACGTTATTACAACTTTCAATACAAAGAGAAGAGAGAAGCAGATCAAGACGGAAAGAACGTTACTGAAAGAAATTTCAATTAAGATGCTGCAGGAGAGTGTCCGGCGGCATTTTGGATATATAAAGATTCAAGGCGGCGTATTTATGCAACAGGGATTTGATGAAGCTTGTTTTGATGTAGCCATAGAAGCTTATCTCCTTGGGGGGAAGATCAGCAAATTCGGGTACTCAGGTGAAGATACCGAATTAGTGAAAAAGCGTTGTGAGGAAGAATTGAAGCATTTTATTGATACCCTATATAATTTTTGGCTGTACTGGTCTGAGATGGGTGTGTCGAATGAAGTAGATGAGTCCTTTTATTTCTGCTGTGAACACTTTGTGGAAACATGGTGGTCAGAAGGATACGAAAAAGGCATTAAGCGTCACAAATTACGGTTGCATTAATTTCAGTTCTAAAACCCATTCTTGTCCCATATTTTTTAGTAAAGGCAGCGGGGCTTCTTCCGTCGCCAAGACTTGAAATAGGAGGACTGGGATGGTTCAGAAACTGAAGGTTATCGGGATAATTTCTGCACTGGCTATTTTATTATTCATCATCCAATATAAAATATTAGACAAAGATACATGGGATTCGTGGAACCTTCCCTTGTCAGGAAAAATCATCTATATAGATCCGGGACATGGTGGACCGGACGGCGGGGCGGGAGATCAGAATGCACTTGAGAAGGACATCGCATTAAATGTCTCGCTGATGATAAGGGATTATCTTCAGGAACAAGGTGCCCTAGTGATTCTGACGCGTGAGAAGGATGAAGATCTTGCCGATGAAGACACGAGAGGATACAGCCGAAGAAAAGTGGAAGATCTTAAGAAAAGACTCAGCTTGATCAATGAATCCCAAGCGGACATGTTTCTTAGTATCCACTTGAATTCCATTCCATCTGCGAAATGGAGCGGTGCCCAAACCTTCTACAATCCAAAGTATGAAGAAAACAAAGCACTCGCCAAAGCGATCCAAGCAGAACTGACACGAAACTTGGAAAACACGACCCGGGAAGCAAAGGGTCTGCAAAATGTCTATATCCTGAAACATGCTAAAAAGTCCGGAGCCCTCGTGGAAATCGGTTTCCTCTCAAACCCTGGAGAACGTGCCAACCTCCTTAAAGAGGATTACCAGCAAAAGATTGCTGCTTCCGTCTACCAGGGGGTACTGAACTATCTGACCATGGATGACAAAGAAAAAGCTGACGAGGAATAACCTCTCAGCTTTTTTATTATTCAACAAAAGCATTCAAAACCTTTTGAGCATTCATTCAACTGAGAATATGTTATACTGAAAACAGATGATTGAAAACGAATACATAGAAAAGGGTGGTTATTCATGTTATCGGAACAACAAACACGCGAACTTTTATTTGGATTAAAAGATCCTTTTTTAAATAAAACCTTACAAGAAACAAATGGTGTTGTAGACATCTCCGTTAAAGAAGAAAAAAACCATGTCAGTGTGAAAATTGCCATCGCCAAAACGGGTACCGGGGAGCAAATGCAATTTCAACAGCAGATTGTACAAGTATTAAAGGAGAATGGAGCGGAATCTGTCGGGATCCGTTTCACAGAGCTTCCGGAAGAGGAGCTTGAAAAGCATAGAGGCGCAGGTGGAGAAGGAACGGACCTGTTATCCCCTGCAAGTAAGACGACCTTCATTGCGATTGCCAGCGGAAAAGGCGGCGTAGGAAAGTCAACGGTTTCGGTTAACCTTGCCGTCTCACTTGCCCGACAAGGCAAAAAGGTGGGGCTTGTGGATGCCGATATTTACGGATTCAGCGTTCCCGATATGATGGGGATCGTGAAGAGGCCGGTCGTACGCGGGGAAAGAATTATTCCAGTAGAACGATTCGGCGTGAAGGTCATCTCCATGGGATTCTTCGTAGAGGATAATGCCCCTGTTATTTGGAGAGGGCCGATGCTTGGTAAGATGCTGAATAACTTCTTCTCAGAAGTCGAGTGGGGCGAATTGGATTATTTACTGCTGGACCTGCCGCCGGGGACAGGGGACGTTGCTCTTGATCTTCATACGATGCTTCCGCATTGTAAAGAAATCATCGTGACGACACCTCATCCGACAGCAGCTTTCGTAGCAGCCCGTGCAGGAGCCATGGCCCTTCAAACTGACCATGACATCCTTGGTGTGGTAGAAAACATGTCTTACTTTGAAAGCAAACTGACAGGTGAAAAGGAATTCGTATTCGGTCAGGGCGGTGGAGAGAAGCTTACAGAAGAGCTCCGTACCGATTTACTTGGCAAGCTTCCACTTCAGCAACCGGACTGGAATGAAGCGGATTTTGCCCCTTCCATTTATGCAGAGGATCATCGACTGGGTCAGATATATGGAGAGATCGCTCACAAAGTAATTGAGAAGTTATCTTAAATAAACAAAATGGACCAATGCTGAAATATGCATTGGTCCATTTTGATATCATTAGGCAAGACTAACTTTAAAAACAGAACTATTGGCCTCCGCCTCCGCTTCCTGTACCACCCGAGTCACCGGAACCACCCTGGTTACCACCGGAGGATTCACTGCTGTTGCCTTCACTTTTTCCGCCATCTTTGATTTCCCCTGCAGCCTTCAATAAAACGTCCTGCAGCTTCGCCTTGAATAATGGGCTTTGGAAGGTCTCCGTAATCACCTTTTGCAGATGCTCTTTGTATTCCTGGCTCTTTAATACTTCTGTGAGCTCTTTCTTAAATTCCGGATCCTTTAAGAGGTCCATCATCATTCCTTGGTACTCAGGGTCCTTCATGAGGTCCTTGAGCAGTTTTTCATTGCCATCCTTCATGCTTTTTGCCATGGCTTCAGCAAACTTCGGATCTTCAAAGGATTTCTTCCAGAATTCTGTTCCCTTTTCGGATGTGAGGGTTTTGGATATCGTATCGGTTACAACACCCTGATCCATAATAAGCTCAGCCTTCATTTTTTCATCAGACATGACTTGTTGGATGGCTTTTTTACCATCATCAGTCTTTAATATATCAACAACCATCTTCTTGGTTTCTTCATAATCCATTTTGCCACTGCCTGTATCCCCGCCACCGCCACAAGCGGATAGAAGAAGAAGGGGCAATAGAAAAAGAAAGGAATATCTTTTCATGGGTAGGCTCCTTCCATACAAATTCCCTTACCCTTAATATGAGAAATATCGAAAAAAATATGCACAGGTAAAATTGGAACCTGGATTTTTTAAACATGCGTTGGTACAATCAAGTGAGTGTATATTTTTTATTTGGAGGAAAATAGAAGTGACCATCCGAAATTGGATTCGTTTATTTATTCATACGTTAGTAATTGGTGGAGCCGTAACAGGCGTGGCCGCCCTTATCATAAGATGGGATCAGTTCGGACCATACTTTCAGGACGGTAACGTGATTGGGATATTATCGAGTTTACTTTGGTTCATATTTGTAGGGTTTACTTTTAGTGTCATCAGTCAAATGGGCTATTTCGCTTACTTAACCATCCATCAATTCGGGATGGGTATGTTCAAGAGCTTATGGAACCCCGTTCAACTGGTGCTGATCGCCCTAGTCCTGTTCGATTTGATTTACTTCCGATTCAGAGCCTTCGCTGTAGAAGGAGAGTCGTATACGCCTTATATACTACTCGGGATCGGGATCTTTGTGGTGGGTCTTGTGGTTGCTTATATCAAGAATCAACAATCAGAAGCAAAAACCAACACATTTGTATCAGCCCTATTCTTTATGATCGTCGTGACGACACTTGAATGGCTTCCAGTATTACTGGTGAATTCAGTGAAATGGCTGTATCTTATGCTGCTCGCCCTTCTTGCCTGTAACGCATTCCAACTATTGCGCCTTCCTAAGTACATAGAGAAGTCCCAGACGGAAAGAGAACGCAGACAATCGGTTAAAAACTAAAAAAATCCCGCAGGTGTCGATGTTCACCTGCGGGATTTTTCTATTGTATAAGCGATGACTTGGCATCACCGTTTGAAATCATGTCGGATACCGTAATGAAGTTTCCTTTTCCTTTTAGCTCTTTCACTATGGACGGCAAGGCGTCCTTCGTCTGTTTAGCTGAATCTGATGCATGAAGCAGGATGATGTCCCCTTTTTTTGCTTTGCTAACATTATTTAGGATTTCTTCCACACCGGGATTGGTCCAATCCTTTGAGTCCACGCTCCAGTGGACGACCGTTAAGCCGAGAGAATCGGCAACCTTCAATGTTGCTTTATCGAAATGTCCCGTTGGAACGCGTAATAATTTCACATCTTTCACATTCAATTTCTTAAAGACCTCATCCGCCTTCATTATGTCCTTCTTAATTTTGTTCGGTTCCATCTCCGTATAGTCGGAATAGGCATAGCCAAGATTTCCGATCTCATAACCCTGCTTCACGATTTGTTCCACTAAATCGGGATGTCGCTCAGCCCAGGCCCCGGAAAGAAAGAAGGTAGCGGCTGGCACATTCATTTTCTTTAACTCTTCAAGGATCGGCTTTGCCTTTTCATCTCCCCAACCAATGTTGAAGGTAATTGCCACGCCCTTTTCCCCTTTGTAAATTGCTTTTGGACCATCCTTCGTACTGAAAACCGAAAGTGTCGAAAGGTTACTGCTATATACAAACAAAGCAGTAAAGAAAGAAATCACGATGATCAAACTAATTTGCTTCAATTTCTTAGCGTTTACTATGTGAAACGTATTCAATGTCATCCCTCCGTTCAACCGTCTGTCTTTACTAAAGATATGCATGTCCCCCAAAAAAATATCTATCTGACAGAAAAAGTGATTATAAATATCTTTTAATGGAAAAAACTACAAATACCAACATAAAGGGGTGACA
>NZ_CM149659.1:175000-280000 GCF_056173145.1 Rossellomorea sp. QJM3NY_18
GAACGTCGTGAGACAGTTCGGTCCCTATCCGTCGTGGGCGCAGGAAATTTGAGAGGAGCTGTCCTTAGTACGAGAGGACCGGGATGGACGCACCGCTGGTGTACCAGTTGTCTTGCCAAAGGCATCGCTGGGTAGCTATGTGCGGAAGGGATAAGTGCTGAAAGCATCTAAGCATGAAGCCCCCCTCGAGATGAGATTTCCCATCACGTAAGTGAGTAAGATCCCTAGAAGATGACTAGGTAGATAGGTCAGAGATGGAAGCATGGCGACATGTGGAGTTGACTGATACTAATCGATCGAGGACTTAACCACATTATAAAGCGGAGGCGGCTTGAACAGAGACGACAAGCATTTCTGGGCAATCAGAAGAGGGTGCTTTTTCCCCTCAGCTGATTGAACTGAAATGACCTCGAGTCTCTAGCCGCCGGAGCTGGATTACTGTCTACTTGTAATAGTAGATACAACATTGGTCGATATTCGGCTTTCTTGACATCAATTCTTTATCTAGTTTTCAGGGAATGAATTTTCATTTATACCTTGATTTTTACTGAAAATATTATATAATAATATTTGTCATTGTAAGCAATATGTCTGGTGATAATGGCGAAGAGGTCACACCCGTTCCCATGCCGAACACGGAAGTTAAGCTCTTCAGCGCCGATGGTAGTTGGGGGATCTCCCCCTGTGAGAGTAGGACGTCGCCAGGCCAAATCATTCCGCAGTAGCTCAGTGGTAGAGCTATCGGCTGTTAACCGATCGGTCGCAAGTTCGAATCTTGCCTGCGGAGCCATTGCTTCCATAGCTCAGCAGGTAGAGTGCTTCCATGGTAAGGAAGAGGTCACCGGTTCGAGCCCGGTTGGAAGCTTTTATTTTTTTAACAAACCGGCCCATTGGTCAAGCGGTTAAGACACCGCCCTTTCACGGCGGTAACACGGGTTCGAATCCCGTATGGGTCACCATTTTCTTTTTGAAGGAAAAAGAAAATATATATATACATAACGGAGGATTAGCTCAGCTGGGAGAGCATCTGCCTTACAAGCAGAGGGTCGGCGGTTCGATCCCGTCATCCTCCACCAGGTTTTTTTACGAAAGTAAAATAAACTTCATTGGATTTTGCGTTAGCAAAATATCTTTCCATGAAATGCTTTCATTACGCAGTATTCATCACAAGTTTATATATGCCGGTGTAGCTCAACTGGTAGAGCAACTGACTTGTAATCAGTAGGTTGGGGGTTCAAGTCCTCTTGCCGGCACCATTGTTTTATAGCTGGAGGGGTAGCGAAGTGGCTAAACGCGGCGGACTGTAAATCCGCTCCTTCGGGTTCGGCAGTTCGAATCTGCCCCCCTCCACCATTTTGTATATTTCAGTGTAAAATGGACATCCTATAAATGTCCCTTTTTTATGCCATTCACGTAATTATTGGGCTATAGCCAAGCGGTAAGGCATCGCACTTTGACTGCGACATGCGTTGGTTCGAATCCAGCTAGCCCAGCCATTACGAGCCATTAGCTCAGTTGGTAGAGCATCTGACTTTTAATCAGAGGGTCGAAGGTTCGAATCCTTCATGGCTCATCACACATTTTCTCACATCTCTTGGTGTGAGAATTTCTCTATATGGGGCCTTAGCTCAGCTGGGAGAGCGCCTGCTTTGCACGCAGGAGGTCAGCGGTTCGATCCCGCTAGGCTCCACCAAAGATATTTTGCAAATGCAGAAATCTTTATCCGCTAACGAACGAAGCGAAAAAATCATCATACATACGACATGACTGGACCTCGAATCTTTTAGGAGATTTGAGGTTTTTTTGTTTAACTAATATTCTTACACACCCAATCATCAAAAACCCCTCTGTCCACGCATATATATGCACAATCCTGTCCGGTTGAGTCATCGGTCCCACTAGGGATACAATAGGGACAGGACGTAAATTTAGAATAGGGGGAATTTTTGATGAAAAGAAATATTTCAATTATTGGTGTACCGATGGATTTAGGTCAAATGCGTAGAGGTGTGGACATGGGACCGAGTGCCATTCGTTATGCAGGTATTGTTGAGAGACTTGAGAATCTCGGATATGACATTAAAGACCTGGGTGATATAGAGATTGGTCAAGCTGAGCGTGTACATAATAATCCTGATACAAATTTACGAAATTTGAAAGCGGTTGCTGAAGCGAGTGAAACACTTGCCGGTAAGGTGAATGAGGTCATTGGCAGCGGGGATTTCCCATTGATCTTTGGCGGTGATCACAGCATTGCGATTGGAACATTGGCAGGTGTTTCCCCTCATTATGAGAATTTAGGGGTGATTTGGTATGACGCCCACGGTGATTTAAATACGGGAGATACATCTCCGTCCGGAAATATCCATGGGATGCCGCTTGCAGTGAGCCTTGGGATCGGCCACGAGGAGTTAACGGGTATCGGGCAAAGTTCTCCAAAGATCAAACCTGAGAACATTGTCATCATCGGAGCGCGTTCTTTAGATGAAGGAGAAAGAGAGTTAATTAAGGAAAAAGGCATCAAAGTGTATACGATGCATGAAATCGACCGCCTGGGTATGACAAGGGTTATGGAAGAGTCCATTGATTACTTGAAGGGAAGAACGGATGGGGTTCATCTATCACTTGATTTAGATGGGTTGGATCCAAGTGATGCCCCAGGAGTAGGCACACCTGTCCTTGGGGGGATCAGCTACCGGGAGAGTCATCTGGCGATGGAGATGCTTGAGGAATCCGGATTGATCACTTCTGCTGAATTCGTTGAGGTAAATCCTATCCTGGATGAAAAGAATAAAACGGCTACGGTTGCTGTTGCATTAATGGGATCTCTTTTTGGAGAAAAGTTACTATAAGTAAATTCAAAAAAGGCTGGAACCCTCTATGGATTCCAGCCTTCATCTATTTTCCTTCAATGGTGCTTGACCACTTGATATTGATTTAACAGATCGTCAAGACGAGTACTCAAATCAACTACTTGCTCATCGGCAAAGGAAGACTTTAATGCTAGTTCGACCATTTGGCGACGGCAGTCTTCAATTTGAAATAATAAATCATTCATTCTTCTCCTCATTTCGAGATCCTCCCGCAATAGAAATAGTAGTTCCTTTATACCCCTTTTCTAATAAATGTAAACACATTTCCCTGAAAATTTGTTAGGATAATAATATAAAATAATTGAAACCTTTTGATAGGGTACTACGTATATAAATATAGCCGCATAGAGCGGAGGTTGTGAAATGGAAGCGTTAGTGAACAAACGGATAAAACAAGTATTGAAAGGTGATCAAAATGCCTTTGCAGAATTGGTCGAGCTTTATAAAGATAAAGTATTCCAAATTTGCTTCCGGATGCTTGGGAATCGTCATGAAGCAGAGGATATCGCGCAAGAGGCATTTATTAGGGCATACGTAAATATAGAGACATTTAATCAAAAGAGAAAGTTTTCGACCTGGCTGTTCAGGATTGCGACGAATCTGTGTATCGACCGGATCCGTAAGAAGAAACCGGATTACTTCCTGGATGCAGAGGTGGCAGGAACGGAAGGATTGACGATGTACTCACAGGTGGCTGCTGATGTTCAGCTCCCTGAAGATGAAGTGGAGAATATGGAGTTGCAGGAGACCATACAAAAAGAAATTTCCAAGTTACCGGAGAAATATCGCTCGGTCATCGTTTTAAAATACATTGAAGAGCTCCCGCTTCAAGAAATCAGCGACATCCTGGATTTACCGTTAGGAACGGTTAAAACGAGAGTACATAGAGGGCGGGAAGCTCTCAGAAAACAATTACGATCACTGTAGAGAGGGTGAGTGAACATGAAGCCTTGTCCTGAAGAAATCATCGACTATATGCACGATTATTTAGATGGAGACTTAAATAGGGAAAAAGAAGAAACGCTGAAACATCATTTGCAGGAATGCAGTGAGTGTCAGCATCATTTCCATGAGCTGAAAAAAGCGATTGCGTTTGTACAAAGCACATCTCATATCAGTGCTTCTGCAGACTTTACAGATAAAGTCATGGCGGGGTTACCGAAAGAGAAGAAGAAGGTAGGGGTACAAAGATGGTTCCGTCACCACCCGCTACTTACGGCTGCGGCCCTGTTCCTTTTCTTTATGACAGGAAGTTTCCTTACCTCCTGGAATGATGAGGACTTCTCATTTACGAAAAATACTAAATTAGTCGTTCAGGATCATACGGTTGTCGTACCTGAGGGGGAAGTCGTCAAGGGTGACTTGACCGTCCGTAACGGAGATGTGAAAATAGAAGGAAAAGTCACAGGGAACGTGACCGTCATCAACGGTAAGCAATATTTGGCTTCTGCAGGCAGTGTGACAGGAGAGATCCATGAAATCGATGAGGCGTTTGAGTGGCTTTGGTACCAGATCAAAAAAGGGGCTAAAGACACGTTGGATTGGGGAAATTCGCAACTTGAAGAAAAGTAGGATAAAATAGAGGGGATGGAATGTAAGGTCCGTCCCTAAAGGGCTGACACTTATGATGTTCGTGTCAGTTTTTTTTATGTATAAACGTGAGTTCATGAAGAGAAAAGAAAGAATCATGAAGCCGTGGGTGTCTTTCATTTGATAGTGATAAAATATGCTATAATAGGAACGTTACGAAAATGGAGAAGCCACACATGGCGGCTTACGCTTTCGATTAAGCTATTGGAGGATGTAATATGCCGTTTATCGATATTTTTTCGGATTACTCCGCGCTGGATTATGTCTCTGATATAGTAGATATACTCGTTGTATGGTTTGTAATCTATAAACTGATCATGCTGATAAAAGGAACGAAAGCAGTACAATTATTAAAAGGTATTTTTGTCATCATCATTGTAAGGGGCCTGAGTAGTATCTTTGGTCTCGATACACTGGGGTGGATGATGGAACAAGCCCTCACGTGGGGATTCCTTGCGATCATCATCATCTTCCAGCCTGAACTCCGCAGGGCCCTCGAACAGCTTGGCCGGGGACGCTTGTTCTCAAGGACAGGAATGCAGGAGGAAGAAGAGCAGGAGCAGATGATTGAATCCATGACAAAAGCCGTAAGCTATATGGCAAAGCGCCGGATCGGGGCCCTCCTTACTCTTGAGAGGGAAACGGGGATGAGTGATTATATTGAAACAGGTATACCCCTTGATGCGAAAATTTCGTCCCAGCTGCTCATTAATATCTTCATCCCGAATACACCACTCCATGATGGAGCGGTGATTGTGCAGAAGAATCAAATCGCAGCCGCTGCGTGCTATCTTCCGTTGTCAGAAAGTCCTTTCATCTCTAAGGAACTGGGGACGAGGCACAGGGCCGCACTTGGTGTCAGTGAAGTGACAGACAGCATCACCATTGTTGTGTCGGAAGAAACGGGAGCTATCTCTATTACGAAGAATGGAGAGTTGCATCGCGACCTCTCTCTGGAGCGCTTCAGGGAAATTCTTACGTTAGAGCTCATTGGCGATAAGACGAATGCTTCCTCGACAAAATGGAGCTTTAGGGGGAAGAAAGAAAATGGATAAATTCATGGAAAGCCGTTGGTTCATGCGTATCGTCGGACTCATGTTAGCCTTCATTCTTTATCTATCCGTGAACTTTGACGATATTCAGAAGACGGCTAATAATAGTAACGGTACGTCCCAGAATGCGATTGAAACGATCCAGGATGTCCCGCTTGAAGTGTTCTACGATAGGGAGAACTTGGAAGTGTCAGGCTTGCCGGATACGGTGAATGTGACCGTGGAAGGATCAAAAGCGATTGTCCAACAGACGAAAACCCTGAAAGACTTTCAAGTATATGTTGATTTAAATGATATCGGAATAGGGGAACACCGGGTGGATATCCAGGTTCAGAACATATCTGATAAATTGGATGTAAAGATCGACCCTGATTTCGCCAATATTTCCGTCCAGGAAAAGGTCACGGAAGAATTCACCATTGAACCTAAATTCAATGAGAGTATTCTATCGAATGGATATGAGGCAGAAGGTCTTGCCGTGGATCCGAAATCCGTGAAGGTGACAGGTTCAAAGAATGAAGTAGAGCGGGTTGCCTACGTCATTGCCACACTCGATGTAGATGAAGAGATCAATGAAAATGTGACAAGGGAAGCCAGGGTGCAGGTACTTGACCGAGAATACAACAAATTGGACGTCCAGATAGACCCTGAAGTGGTGGATGTGACCGTGTCAGTTGTGAATCCGAGTAAGGCCGTACCAGTCACCATTAAACAAAAGGGAAGTCTTCCGAAGGGTACTACCCTTGAGTCGATTTCAGTAGAACCTAAAGAGGCAACGGTCTTTGGAAGGCAGGATGTACTCGACACAGTGGAAGAACTCCTGGCAGAAGTCGATCTTTCCAAGATCACGAAGGATTCGACCATTACTGTACCACTCGCCCTTCAGGATGGATTGAATAAAGTGGCTCCCGAGGAAGTGAAAGTCACAGTTGATGTGAACACTACCGAGGAAAAGAGCTTATCTGGAATCGAACTCAAACCTGAAGGATTGGCTGACGATTATGAGTACACCATCATGGAACCTGAAAACGGTGTAGTGGATGTGGCACTGAAAGGTGAGAACGAAGAAGTGAGTAATGTTAAGAAAGAAGATTTCTCTCTCGCTCTCGATCTTTCAGGGCTCGAACCCGGAGAACATGAGGTAGAAATAGAAGCGGATGGGCCGGAGAATGTTGAATGGACCCTATCGCAAAAAAAGGTAAAAGTAGAAATCAAAGAAAAGAACACATCAGCATAAGAGCTGTAAAAAGGAGAGAATGACAATGGGTAAGTATTTTGGAACGGATGGAGTAAGAGGTGTAGCGAATACCGAGTTGACACCGGAATTAGCATTTAAGCTCGGTCGATTTGGTGGATACGTTCTGACAAAGGATGCTACACGTCCCAAAATATTGATTGGACGGGATACCCGGATTTCCGGACATATGCTGGA
Organism: Rossellomorea sp. QJM3NY_18; assembly: GCF_056173145.1. Lineage (NCBI taxonomy): Bacteria > Bacillati > Bacillota > Bacilli > Caryophanales > Bacillaceae > Rossellomorea > Rossellomorea sp. QJM3NY_18. The sequence continues at coordinate 181,948 of NZ_CM149659.1, forward strand.
AGGGGCTCTTGTAGCGGGACTTCTTTCAATAGGTGCTGAAGTGATGCGCTTAGGCGTGATTTCAACTCCTGGTGTCGCTTATTTAACGAAAGCGTTGGGAGCTCAGGCAGGGGTCATGATTTCCGCTTCTCATAACCCGGTAGCCGATAACGGAATTAAATTCTTCGGCCCGGATGGCTTCAAGCTTTCCGATGACCAGGAAAGTGAAATTGAAGATCTGTTGGACCAAACCGTTGACGGGCTTCCCCGTCCGACCGGCGCGGACCTTGGACAGGTAAGCGACTATTTTGAAGGCGGTCAGAAATATCTGCAGTATTTAAAACAATCAGTAGACGAAGATTTCGATGGTTTACATATTGCGTTAGATTGTGCACACGGTGCTACATCCGCTCTTGCCACTCACCTGTTTGCTGATCTGGATGCCGATATTTCCACAATGGGAGCATCTCCAAATGGATTGAACATCAATGAAGGTGTCGGGTCCACTCACCCGGAAACATTGGCTGAAATGGTGAAAGAAAAAGGAGCGGATCTGGGTCTAGCCTTTGATGGAGATGGAGATCGAATCATCGCCATTGATGAGCACGGACAGATCGTCGACGGCGATCAGATCATGTACATCTGCGGTAAGTACTTGAAATCACAAGGGCAATTAAAACAGTCTACCGTCGTATCTACTGTAATGAGTAATCTGGGGTTCCATAAAGGACTTGAAGAGAATGGTATCCAAAGCATCCAGACAGCCGTAGGAGATCGCTACGTTGTAGAAGAAATGAAGAAAAACGGCTATACACTCGGCGGTGAGCAGTCTGGCCATATTATCTTCCTCGATTACAATACGACAGGGGACGGCCTTTTAACGGGAATTCAGCTGGTGAATATTATGAAGGTGACGGGTAAATCACTATCCGAACTTGCCGGTGAGATGCAGAAATTCCCTCAGAAGCTTGTGAATGTACGAGTGACGGATAAGCACCATGTCACGGATAACGAAACGGTGAAAAACGTCATTCAAAAGGTGGAAGAAGAAATGAACGGAAATGGCCGTATTCTTGTACGTCCTTCCGGAACAGAGCCATTGGTGCGTGTAATGGCAGAAGCACCTACGGAAGAACTTTGTGAGCAATATGTGAATCAAATCGTACAGGTCGTCGACCAGGAAATGGGTCTGAACGAATAGTTGATTTTTCATGCACAAGGGGTCAATACGTACCTCTTGTGCATATTTAATTAGTAGGGTCCTTTTGAAAGGGTTTATCACTGTACTGTGTCGGGAAGATGACAAAGAGATAACAACTTCTTGATGTTGTCAGATTTATATTGACGAAGGGAAACCCGCTGGTGTATGATGATTTTGTTTTCGTTTTTCAAATAAAATGGGAATGTGAGTCAAGAAGGAAAGGTGGATAGTGGGTAACAGATGTAAATAAAGCGCCAGGGCTGAGCGATGGATACGACAAGGATCGTTCAGTTGACGAGGTGGAGGTTTATCGAGCATTCGGCGGATGCCTCCCGGTTCGTATATGTCACCGAACCGAAAGTTCCGTCCTTAAAACGTTAAGGCAACTTAATGCACAAAGGGAAGGAAAAAGTGACCTAAAATACTAATGACAAACAGAGATAAGGGGGCAAGTTGTCCCCAAAAGAGTTCTTGCCCCCTTGCATGTTCAGGGAGGATATATTAATTATGTGTGGAATTGTTGGATATATTGGAAGTTCAGATACAAAGGAAATTCTTTTAAAAGGTCTTGAGAAGCTTGAGTACCGCGGGTATGACTCTGCAGGCATCGCCGTTCAAAACGATGAAGGCATCCATGTCTTCAAAGAGAAGGGTCGTATTGCCGACCTTCGCGGTATCGTCGATGACAGTGTATCAAGCAACACAGGAATCGGTCACACTCGCTGGGCTACCCACGGTGTACCAAGCCAGGTGAATGCTCACCCTCATCAAAGCAATTCAGGCCGATTCACGATCGTTCATAACGGAGTAATCGAAAACTACTCCCAGCTTAAACGCGAATACCTGACAGACGTAACGTTCAAGAGTGACACGGATACTGAAGTCATCGTACAGCTGATTGAAAAGATCGTGGGAGAAGGAAATACAGTAGAGGAAGCGTTCCGTCAAACGCTGATGCTTCTAAAAGGTTCTTATGCGATTGCCCTTTTAGATTCTGAAAACGATGAAACCATCTATGTAGCGAAAAACAAAAGTCCACTTCTTGTCGGTCTTGGAGAAGACTTCAACGTAGTGGCAAGTGATGCGATGGCGATGATTCAAGTAACGGATCAATACGTTGAGCTGATGGATAAAGAAATGGTCATCGTAACGAAAGAAAAGGTAGAAATTCAAAACCTAATCGGTGAAGTAATGGAACGTGCTCCTTACACGGCTGAGATCGATGCCAGTGATATTGAAAAAGGAACATACCCTCACTACATGCTGAAAGAAATCGATGAGCAGCCACTAGTGATGCGTAAAATCATCCAGGCTTACCAAAACGAGAACAACGAGCTTCACATCGATGAGCCGATCGTCGGCGCGATGAAAGAAGCGGATCGTGTTTACATCATTGCATGTGGAACGAGCTACCACGCTGGTCTTGTAGGAAAGCAATTCATCGAGAAGAGCGCAGGAATCCCTGTAGAAGTTCATGTAGCAAGCGAATTCAGCTACAACATGCCTTTACTTTCTGCGAAACCATTGTTCATCTTCATCTCTCAAAGTGGTGAAACGGCAGACAGTCGTGCCGTACTTGTCCAGATCAAAGAGCTTGGACATAAATCATTGACGATCACAAACGTAGGGGGTTCTACCCTGTCACGTGAAGCGGATTATACATTGCTTCTTCATGCAGGACCTGAGATCGCTGTTGCTTCAACGAAAGCGTACACAGCTCAGCTTGCAGTGCTTGCGATCCTTGCACACGTTGCCGGCCAGGCATGTGGAAACAACGAGGACTTTGATCTTGTTCAAGAACTGGGTATCGTGGCTACTGCCATGGAAGCACTTTGCGACACGAAAGAAGAGTTTGAAGATATCGCACGCGAATATCTTGCTACTACTCGCAATTGTTTCTTCATCGGCCGTTCACTGGACTTCTATGTAGGTCTTGAAGGCGCCCTGAAGCTGAAAGAAATCTCTTACATCCAGGCTGAAGGATTTGCCGGAGGAGAACTTAAACACGGTACGATCGCCCTTATCGAAGAAGGTACACCGATCGTTGCCCTTGCAACACAGGAAGAAGTAAACCTAGGCATCAGAGGAAATGTGAAAGAGGTAGTCGCTCGTGGAGCCAACCCTTGTATCATTTCCATGAAAGGCTTAGAAGATGAAGAAGATCGCTTCGTCATCCCGGAGGTTAACCCATTGTTAACACCTCTTATCTCTGTCATCCCATTACAATTAATCTCTTACTATGCTGCCCTGCACCGCGATTGCGATGTAGATAAGCCGCGTAACCTGGCGAAGTCGGTTACGGTTGAGTAAAGATTGAATAGAAAAAACCGGTTGGTCCGTTTGGGCTGACCGGTTTTTATTTTGTATAAGTAAAACAAGTACTAGTTATATCTAAAGTAGCATATAAATACAGTTAGTTATACTTCGAACTGCTACTTGGTACCCAAGGAATTAGTATTTTCTGAAAATAATAGTTGACATGTTCTTTATACAGAACTAAAATGAAAGAGGAATAGATTGGAAGAAAAATAAAAAGGGGAATTAGCTCGAATTATAAAATCTTAAATGAGTTTTCCAGGAAGGATTCTTTTTTTGCTCTGGTTGTTCGTTATAATGAATTAGGTATTCTCTCATACTTGTTTCTAAAATAACTCCAATAAAGGTGGTTTCCATGGGAAGTACAAAACAATCAAATTATATTGTGAACAATGTCGCAAGAGAAATAAATTTAAGAGAGTATTATGAGGTCATCAAAAAACGGGTGTGGCTTATTATTATTATTACATTCATCACCACGGTTGCGGGTTATGTATACAATTCTTATACACAAACGAACCTTTATGAATCTTCCCGACGGGTGATCATCGGCTCAGACAGCGGAAATATGAATACGTTAATGGTTATGATAAAGGATCCAATCGTTATGGAGAAGGTCAGGGATGAATTGAATCTTTCACGGTCACCGGAAGGAATCGCCAATCAAATTACAGTGGCTCAAATAGACGATTCACAAGTCATAAAAATTTCAGCCGTTGATGCCGACCCTAAAGTAGCCATGGCGATTGTGAATTCGACAGCCAAACTTTTCAAGAGTGAAATCGCTACAATATTAGATTTCAAAGAGGTTCAATTATTATCCGAAGCAAAAGAAAATCCATATCCGATCAATCCATCCGGTAATCGGATTACAATCATCGCTTGTATCTTAGGAATGATTACAGCTATCGGACTAGCATTCTTATTGGATTCACTGGATCAGACGATTAAAACGAATAAGGATATCGAAGAGTACTTGGATATTACCGTGCTTGGCAGGGTGTCTAATATGAATAAGAAGAAATTTGTCTTAAAGCGGAAATCTCAACCTGAAATGGAGTTAAGGGGTGACACAGTTGGCATTAAATAGAAAGAAACAAATAAGTAAGATGAAACGCAGGCATCTCGTCACATATTCTCATCCAGAATCGATTATTTCTGAACAGTTTCGCGAAATCAGGACGAATATGAAATTCATCAATAAAAGTGAGAACAAAATCTTTCTCGTTACATCTCCCAAGGATGGGGAAGGGAAATCAACCATGGTCGCGAACTTAGCGGTTTCCATGGCGCAACAGAAAGAGAAAATACTCGTCATTGATGCCAACTTGAGGGAGCCGATCATCCATTCGATCTTTAAAATTCCGAATGAGAAGGGACTGACCAATGTATTAACCGGTCACACGGCGTTAGAGGATGCACTCTATCAAACAGAGGTCAGTCGACTGGAAGTATTGACAAGCGGTTCTCATTCCTTTAACCCTGCTGAATTATTAGAAACGAGGGGAATGAAGGAACTTCTTAAGAGGCTGGCTGAGTTATATGATGTTGTGCTGATTGATGCTCCCTCTGCGATAAAGTCCACAGAAACGAGAGTCATAGCCAATCAATGCGATGGAGTGGTACTGGTACTGAATAAAGGGAAAACAGAGATCGAACTGGCGATTGAAACGAAAAAAGTGCTGGAACTGGCCCATGCCAAGATTGTTGGAGCCATTTTAAATGAAGGATAAAAAATTTTAATTCTTATGTTCGTTATTAAGAATTAAACGTGCGTTAAATTTGAATATTTTCTCGGTGATGTCTCCTTACCGTTATCCATGGAGGTACTCGGTCATGCTGTGGGTTGAATAAACCTTAGACGCTAAGTCGTCGATGGTGTGGTGTGAGGATGGGTTAGATGCCCACATTTTAATGTTTTTATGTAGGAGATCTTTTTTCGGAAGATAGCGTACATAAGGACATTATTTAATAAAAGGAGATGGTATGAAGATATGATTCTATTAGATGAACAGCCTAAATCAATTAAGAAAGCGATCAGGTATATAAAGCAGGATGCCTCGAAAGAACAGCTGAAAGAAATAAGAAGGCTATTAGACTACGATATTTATAAAAGATTGAAAGTACTTGAAGAAGGAAAGGAGGCATAGCATGACCTACCGGCAGAGATTATCTCTATTCATTCTAGTTGATTCGCTTATCGTCCTGACCGCTGTATTCGTCAGCAAAATGCTGACCGGCTCCACCATCCAAGTCATAACCCTTCCGGTCGTCATCAGTTCTATTACAATGCTCATCAGTCACCAAATCTTTTCAATGAAGCACAAGCTTTATAAGAAAGCGTGGGAATATGCAAGCATAGGGGAATTATTAATTATTTTTAAAGTAGTGAGTTATTCGGTGCTATCAGGAGCGATGGTTCAACAATTAGCACTGCAGGAAATTCAATTTAGACTTCTTGCCGTTACCTGGATGCTTCACTTGATGCTCATTGGAGGTTCAAGGTTTGTATGGAGAGTCTATCGGGACACCTTTATATCCATGGTGGATAATCGAAAACGGACGTTGGTGGTGGGAGCCGGAGCAGCCGGCACAATGGTCACGAGACAGCTGCTAAAGAACGACGGGGATCTGGTCCCTGTTGCATTCATTGATGACAATATTAGAAAGCAGAAATTGGACATATTAGGCATCCCGGTCGTCGGAGGCGTGGATCGAATTGAAAAAGTGGTAGCTCAATATGATATTGAACACATCATTATTGCCATTCCTTCTCTTAACAAACAAGAGTTGAATACCATCTTCCAGGAATGCTTGAAAACGAAAGCGAAGACGCAAACCCTTCCGATGCTGGAGGATTTGATCACTGGGAAAATATCCGTCAATCAATTCAGGGATGTACAGGTGGAGGACTTATTAGGCAGGGATACAGTGGAAATCGATATGTCCAGCATCTCTGAATATGTCACAAACAAAGTGGTGCTTGTATCAGGTGCAGGGGGCTCTATAGGTTCTGAAATCTCTCGCCAGATTTCCCAATTCAATCCGAAACAATTAATCCTCCTCGGACATGGTGAAAACAGCATTTATTCCATTGAGATGGAGCTGAAAGAATCATTTGCCGGAAAGAGAATTGAGTTCATCCCTGTCATTGCTGATTTACAGGATGAGAAGAAGATGATTCAAGTGATGAATGAATACACTCCGGATGTCGTCTATCATGCAGCTGCCCATAAGCATGTACCTCTCATGGAGCGGAATCCGGAAGAAGCGGTCAAGAACAATCTTATCGGTACAACAAATATTGCGAAAGCGGCAAGCTGGAGCGGAGTCAAAACTTTGGTCATGATCTCCTCCGACAAGGCGGTGAATCCGACAAGTGTCATGGGTGCCACGAAACGATTGTCTGAAATGGTCATTCAGAGCATGGATCAAACGAGTTCAACACGTTTTGTCGCCGTCCGATTTGGAAATGTATTAGGCAGCAGGGGCAGCGTCATTCCTTTATTCAAGAAACAGATTGAAAAAGGTGGACCGGTTACGGTCACTCATCCCGATATGGTCAGATACTTCATGACCATCCCTGAAGCATCAAGACTTGTTATTCAAGCAGGGGCGCTCGCTCAAGGCGGGGAAATCTTCGTATTGGACATGGGGGAACCGGTGAAAATAGTGGATTTGGCAAAAAATCTGATTAAACTCTCAGGGCATTCCATCGAGGAAGTAGGACTGAAGTTTACAGGAATGAGACCCGGGGAGAAGCTATACGAGGAACTTCTGAAGGATGAAGAGATCCACGAAGAGCAAATCTATCCGAACATCTATATAGGGAAAACCGCACATCTTTATTTAGAAGAAATCGATGAAATCATCGAAACCTTTAATGATATGGATCGAGATACATTAAGAGAAAAATTAGTTGCGTTAGCCAATACAAAAGAAATCATTAAACCGAAGCCAGTCATGTCGATATCAAGCTAATAGGAGTGATAAATCAATGAAAGTCAGAAAAGCAATCATCCCTGCCGCTGGACTTGGAACAAGGTTTCTTCCAGCTACAAAGGCCATGCCAAAGGAAATGCTGCCGATTGTCGACAAGCCAACGATTCAATATATAATCGAAGAAGCCATTGAGTCGGGGATTGAAGATATCATCATCGTCACAGGAAAGGGAAAAAGAGCCATCGAGGATCATTTCGATCATTCATTCGAACTCGAACAAAATCTACTGGATAAAGGCAAATTCGAACTATTATCTGAAGTTCAGAAGTCTTCGAAACTTGTAGACATCCACTATATCCGTCAAAAGGAACCAAAAGGATTAGGCCATGCCATCTGGTGTGCCCGCAAATTTGTGGGAGAGGAACCATTCGCCGTCTTACTTGGCGATGACATCGTAAGGGCTGAGACCCCATGCCTCAAACAAATGATCCAGCAATACAACCGATATCAATCTTCTATTCTGGGAGTTCAAACAATAAACAAAGAAGAAGTATCCCGTTACGGAATTGTTGATTCTCATCAAATCGGTGACCGGTTCTATGGAGTGAACGGGCTAGTGGAAAAACCGGCTAGAGAAGAAGCCCCTTCGAATTTGGCCATCATGGGGCGATATATCCTAAGTCCGCGAATATTCGATGTGCTTGAAAATCAGCCACCGGGAGCGGGAGGAGAGATTCAGCTGACGGACGCCATTGCCGAACTGAATAATCACGAAGCGGTATACGCCTATGACTTTGAAGGGACCCGTTATGATGTGGGGGAGAAAATGGGCTTTATCCAAACGACGATTGAATTCGCTTTACAGCGTGACGATTTGAAAGCCGAGTTGTTGGATTACCTCTCAAACGTCATGAACCGGGAAGTAGCTAAGAAAGTGGAATGAGGTGAGGGGAATGGTTCATTCAATCCTGTTTTGCGCAACCGTCGACTACCACTTTAAAGCTTTCCATTTACCTTATATGAAATGGTTCAAGGAACAAGGCTGGGAGGTCCATGTAGCGGCAAGTGGTGAAATCGAGCTTCCTTATGTGGATAGGAAGTTTACGATTCCGATTCAAAGATCACCGTTCTCTCTGACTAACATAAAGGCCTATCGAGAGCTAAAAGATATAATTGAACACCAACGTTATAAGCTGATTCATTGTCACACGCCTATGGGAGGAGTGCTGGCTCGATTGGCAGCACGTGGGGCAAGAAAGTATGGTACAAAGGTAATCTATACAGCACATGGGTTTCATTTTTGCGAGGGTGCGCCCATTCAAAACTGGATGCTTTATTATCCCATTGAAAAATTGCTGTCACGGTTTACAGATTGCCTTATTACGATTAACAAAGAAGACTATACCTTGGCCAAACACCGATTCAATATTCCCTCTATTGAACATGTGCATGGAGTGGGAGTGAACACCGAAACCTTCCAACCCATTTCTGAAAAGGATAAAGCAGAAAGAAAGAAGTCATTTGGATATCAACCAGATGACTTTTTATTATTTTATGCTGCCGAATTCAACGAGAACAAAAACCAACAAATGCTGATTAAAGCGTTAGCACATATCAAAGAAGAGGTCCCACATGCCAAGTTGTTGCTTGCTGGAGAAGGAGCGTTGCAAAATCATTGCAGGGACCTGGCAAAAAGATTAGAAGTTGATCACATGGTTCATTTTTTGGGATTTCGAAAGGATATACCCGAACTTCTTCCAATGTGTGATGTGGCGGTTGCATCAAGTCTGCGTGAAGGACTTCCGGTGAATATAATGGAAGCGATGGCTTGTGGGTTGCCGGTGGTGGCAAGTTTGAATCGTGGGCACCGGGAGTTAATTGATGAGAACAGAAATGGTTATTTAATAAGTCCAAATGATTACATGGGCTTCTCTAATAAGTTAAAAGACATTTGGCGTTCAAGAGAAATGTATCAGCAGCTGAAACAGGAAAGTAGATTGATGGTGAAAAATTTCTCTCTTGATCAAATAACGAAAGAGCTAAGTGAGATTTATTTAAGATTTATGGTGGAGGATAGTAATGAAACCAAAAGTAAGTATTATCGTGCCTATTTATAATATGGAAAATTACTTAACCCGCTGTCTAAATAGCCTTATATCTCAAAGCTTAATCGATATCGAGATAATAGCGGTCAACGACGGATCTACAGATACCACAATGAAGATCCTAAATGAATATGCTAGTAAAGACAGTCGAATAAAAGTCATCAATAAGAAAAATGGCGGAGTTTCATCTGCTCGAAATGCAGGAATACATGCTGCGATCGGTGAATTCGTTGGTTTCGTTGATCCTGATGATTGGGTGGACTATGTGATGTACGAAACGATGTACCGAACAGCAATGAGTAGTCAATCAGATGTTGTGATGTGCTCTTATATGCGTGAATTTGGGACTCATTCAAAAGAAAAAATATTTAATTCCCCTCAAATAATCACTTACAAAAATGATGAAGTGAAAAAGTACGTCATGAGAAGAATTATTGGTCCTTTGAATAAAGAAATAGGAAATCCTGAACTATTGGATGCTTGGGGAACAGTTTGGTCAAAACTATATCGTACCGAAATTATCCAAGCAAATCATCTTCAATTCGTGGATCTTAAGCAAATAGGCACGAATGAGGATTCCTTATTTAATATTCAAGCAATCTACTATTCAGATTCTTTTACTTTTATTAATTCTCCTTTATATCACTACTGGCGGGCAAACGTTACATCTGTTACTTCAGGATATAAACCTGAATTGGTTGATCAATGGTTTCATTTATATAAAATAATCGAAACCTTCCTGGAAAATAAGAAAATGGGTGAAGAGTATTATTTAGCCCTAAATAATCGAATCTGCCTTAACCTTTTAGGCCTTGGACTTAATTCTCTCAGTGGAGGTAAGAAATTTTCCCCGCATAAGAAAATAAAGGACATAAAAATATTATTAGAGGATTATAGGATTAAGCGTTCGTTCCAACAATTCGAATTAAATCATTTTTCAATTGTTTGGAGGGCATTTTATTTGTGTGCAAAACTTAGATTTGCTTCAGCTTTTTATTTTATGTTAATCAGTATTGATATTTTAAGGAAGACTATCAGATAAGGAGGGAAGACAATTGGAGCCAATGCGTATTCTCCAAGTGGTTACAATTATGAATCGTGGTGGGCTAGAAACAATGCTCATGAATTATTATAGACAACTGGATCGGACAAAGGTTCAGTTTGATTTTATGGTTCATCGTGAGGAAGAAGGACACTATGACCGAGAAATTAAAGCTCTTGGAGGAAAGATATATGTAATGCCACAAATAAAGCCAGGCAGCTATAGAAGGTATTTTAAAATGCTGGATTGTTTTTTTGCGAAGAATAAACATTATTTAATTGTTCATTCACACATAAATGAGAATAGCAGTTTTGTGTTAAAAGCTGCTAAAAAGGCTGGGGTTCCTTGTAGAATTGCTCATAGTCACTTGAGCGATCTGGGCATAGATTATAAATTACCCTTTCGCATCTATGCACGTCTATCAATGCGCAATATTCCAACTAGTTATCTCGCCTGTTCAAAGGAAGCAGGTAAATGGCTTTTTGGAAGTAATCGAAAAAAACATAAAAATATTATAGTGTTAAATAATGCTGTTAATACTAAAGATTTCAAATACGACAAAATGACAAGGAAAAAAATAAGAGAAGAGATTGGGGTAGAAGAAAATCAACTCGTAATTGGGCATATCGGAAGGTTTAATAAGCAAAAAAACCATGATTTCCTAATTGATATCTTTAAAGCGGTAACTATGAGTAAGCCTGACTCAATCTTGGTTTTAGTTGGAGATGGTCATTTGCAGAATTCAATTAAGAAAAAAGTCGAAGATCTGGGGTTACTGTCAAATGTGAAATTTCTTGGAGTTAGAGAAGATATTTCAAATCTCATGCAAGCAATGGATGTATTTGTATTTCCTTCTTTATTTGAGGGTTTACCAGTAGTATTGGTGGAAGCACAGGCGGCTGGTTTAACCTGCATCGTTTCCGATTCAATAACGGCAGAAACAAATGTTACAGGCAATTTAACATTTGAGAGTTTAGTAAGTTCACCACAAACATGGGCAAATAGAATATTATCTTCTTCTTACATACATGAAGACACTTCAAAAGTCCTGATCGAAAAAGGATACGATACTACAACCATGTCCAATTGGCTAACGGACTATTATATGAAAAAGGCTTCAATGGAACAAGAAATAGGAGGCTGATCATGTGCCCACTTTAACTGTATTCACGCCCACATTTAATAGGGGATATATTCTTCACAGGTGTTATGAAAGTTTAACAAGGCAATCATGCAAAGATTTTTTATGGATGGTAATCGATGATGGATCTACTGATAATACAAAGCATCTAGTAGAAAAATGGAGCAAAGAAAACAAAATATCAATCAGATATATTTACCAAGAGAATCAAGGTATGCACGGGGCACATAATACCGCATATGAAAATATAAATACTGAATTGAATGTATGCATTGATTCAGATGACTACATGCCTGATACTGCAGTTGAGAAAATCACTACTTTCTGGGCTGAAAATGGAAGCAAAGAGGTAAGTGGTTTTGTTGGCTTAGATGCTACCAGTAATAACAACATATTAGGAACTTTATTACCTTCTAACTTGAAAAGCGCAACTCTGTTTGACCTATACCAGAAATATGGAGTTAAAGGGGATAAAAAACTTGTATACCGCTCTGAGTTAACAAAAAGGTATTCTTACCCCATATTTGACGAAGAGAAATATGTGGGATTGACTTATAAATATTTTATGATCGATAAAGAGTACAAGTTGTTGCTAATGAATGAAGTTCTCTGTTATGTAGAATACCTTGAGGATGGGTCTTCATTAAACATGCTACACCAATATAAAAGAAACCCTAAAGGATTTGCGTTTTTTCGAAAAGAATTAATGACATTACCCTTTGCCAACTGGAAATACAAATATAGGCAAGCGATTCATTATGTATCTAGTAGTTTATTGAGTCATAATAGCAAATTTATTATAGATTCCCCGAATAAGTCGTTGACTCTGGTTGCTCTTCCTTTTGGATTTGTTTTATATGTATTTATTTTAAGAAATACAAGAACCATATCAGGGTTGTAAAAGTGAAAGGATTCTACTTATGACGGTATTGTGGTTAAATCTTTTAGTGGTTTTTCTGTTCGCCTTATTTGCACGATATTCAGCTGCACCAGTTAATGGTGTCTATTTTAATACGCAACCCAATAAGCTTTTAGTAATCTTAACAATCATAACTTTAGTCTTAGTATCCGGATTACGTATAAATATGGCAGATACTTATTTTTATATGCACTCCTATGTAATAACCCAGTTTTCTTGGGAAGGTGCTTTTAGCCAAAAGGATTTTGGTTTTTATATACTTCAGTTACTTTTAAAAAAATATGTATCTACTGATCCCCAAATACTCATATTATTTACAGCATTACTTACTAACCTTTTTATTGTAATAGTGTTATATAGATATTCTAGAATGCTTGAATTAAGTCTATTTGTATATATTACCGGGGGCCTTTATTTAACTTCCATGAACGGAATGAGACAATTCTTAGCAGCTGGAATTATCTTCATAGCAACAAAGTATATTTTTGATGGGAACTGGTTAAAGTATATATCTTTAGTTATTTTAGCATCTACATTTCATCAAAGTGCTTTAGTACTAATTCCAATATATTTTTTAGTAAGAAGGAAAGCGTGGACAAAAACAACTCTTGTCTTGTTGCTTATATCAGTCCTAATAGTAGTCGGATATAATCAATTTTCCGAGTTGTTATTTAAGGCAATTGATAATACTCAGTATGGGGGATATGACAATTTCACAGAGGGTGGAGCCAATATACTTAGAGTAATAGTACACTCTATACCGGTGATAATAGCTTATATAGGTAGGGAGAGATTAAGTGAATTATATCCTAAAGGTGATTATGTAGTTAATCTAGCTCTATTAGGTTCAGTCTTCTTAATCATCTCAACTCAGAATTGGATATTTGCAAGGTTCAATATTTATTTTGGGCTTTATCAAGTCATACTAATATCGTGGGTAATCAAGTTATTTGGGAAAAAGGATCAAAGGATCATATACCTTGGAGTTATAGTGTTTTACCTGATTTATTTTTATTATGAGTGTGTAATATCATTTGGGACAGTTTATCAAAGCGATTACATCAACTTTTAGACTAAAGGAAGGCACTGATTAAAATGAAAAGTTCTAATACTGGAAAATTGACTAGACTAGATTCATTAACCTCCTTTAGGTTTATTGCTGCATTAATGGTGTACTTATTTCATGTAGGAATTTGGTCAGAATTTCAAACAGGATATATAGGCGTTAGCTTTTTTTTTATACTTTCAGGCTTCATATTGACCTATAACTACAGTAATAAGTTAATTCACTTAGACAAAAAATTGGTTGGGAAGTTTTATATAGCAAGATTTTCTAAAATATACCCCATCCATTTGTTAACTTTTTTCTTAGCAGTACCTTACTATTTTTTTATTCCATTAAAGCATGAACCTATATTATATGTGTTCCAAGCCATTACGAATATAACTTTAATCCATAGTTGGATTCCGTTCGGTAACATTTCATTCAATGGAGTGTCCTGGAGTCTATCAAACGAGATGTTTTTTTATATAATTCTACCTTTAGTTATAATGTGTGGCTACAAGTTTAGGACTAAAAAGTTAGTACTTGGAGTAGTTATTGCTGGATTTAGTCTATTATTACTTACTACATTAATCTTATTACCGCCAACTAACAATTTTTCAAGATGGTTTGCCTATTACTTCCCAGTAACAAGAAGTTTGGAGTTCATAATTGGTATATTGTTGGGATTCATATTTTTACGAACTAAGAACTTAACAATGAATGTACCTAAAGGCATTTTTACAACTGTTGAAGTCATCACTTTAAGTTTATTGATTCTAATAATAATACTCTCACCAAATGTTCTTCAGAATTTACGTTATGGAATGGTGTTTATTCCTTTTATGGGATTACTTATAATTACTTTTGCGTTTCAGAAAGGGTTTTTGTCACGTCTGCTTTCTAATAAGGTTTTAATATATCTTGGAGAAATTAGCTTTTCCTTCTATATGATTCATAATTTAGTTCTTTCATATATTTTCTTTTTATGGAAGCCACAGATTAACCAAAATTTGTTGATAGTTATTTGCCTACTATTATCTATTATCTTGTCATCAATTATGTATCATTTTTATGAAGAACCAATGAGGGTGAAAGTAAAGAACAGACTAGGAAATAAGTTTTCGACTGATCAAAGTGTTGTAAAAACAAATAAAAAGGTTGTTTGAATAATTTTTGAAAGAGGAGAGAATTTATGACGATCTTAATTACTGGCGGGGCAGGTTATATCGGAAGCCACACATGCATTGAACTATTGAATGCTGGCCATGACATTGTCGTTGTGGACAATTTCTCAAACAGTAAGCCGGAAGCGCTCAAAAGGGTGTCTGAAATAACAAGAAAATACTTTCGAACTTACTGTCTTGATTTGCAAAACCGGGAAGGTCTGGAAAAGGTATTTACAGATAACGGGATTGAGGCGGTGATTCATTTTGCCGGCTCCAAGGCGGTTGGGGAGTCGGTTCATTTTCCACTTAAATATTATGAAAATAATATGAACAGCACCATCACCCTCTGTGAAGTCATGAAAAAGTTCCATGTGAATAAACTCGTATTCAGTTCATCTGCCACTGTATATGGGGCGACGAATACGGTACCGATTACAGAGGATACCCCTTTAAAGGCAACAAACCCATACGGTCGTACAAAGCAGATGATTGAAGAGTTATTGCAGGACCTTTATGATTCTGACCGTGAATGGAGCATTGCCCTGCTTCGTTATTTCAACCCTGTAGGGGCTCATGAAAGTGGGCGGATTGGTGAGGATCCTAATGGAATTCCCAATAACCTCATGCCATATATTTCTCAAGTGGCGATTGGGAAACTGGAAAAACTCCAAGTATTTGGTGATGATTACCCAACAGTAGACGGCACCGGGGTAAGAGATTATATTCATGTGGTCGACCTGGCCTTTGGTCATGTCAAAGCTCTGGAAAGACTGCTTACTACTAGCGGAATCGATGCATATAATTTAGGCACCGGTAAAGGATACAGCGTTCTTGAAGTCTTGTCCGCATACGAAAGAGCAACTGGGAATACCATTCCATATACGGTAGTGGAGAAGCGGCCGGGAGATGTAGCCGTTTGTTATGCTGATACATCAAAAGCGAAAGAAAAGCTAAACTGGGGAGCAGCCAAAGGGATCAATGAGATGTGTAAGGATTCCTGGAGATGGCAGCAACATAATCCGTTTGGTTACGAGAAACCATCCAAAATATTAGTGAAGAACTAGGTACAGGTGCTACTCATAGCAGCTGCTTTTTTTATGTTCAATGTAAGGAGAAGAAATATGAATATTACTGAAAACCTAACAGTCCAAGATCTTCAGGAGCTTTTAAAAACAATGTATCAAAAGGGTATTCAATCAGAAGAAGTGAATACAAGGGAATTTCTAAACGAAATAAAAGAAAACATCATCGCCCTCTGTACTACAAATGAGATCGATACCTGATCATCAAGGAAGTGATTTCAAATGATCAAACGAATGATTGATATTAGTATTTCATCGATTTTACTTTTGGTCTTGATCCCGTTAATGGTTCCAATTATGTTAGGCATTAAGATAAAAATGGGGTCACCTCTATTGTTTTGTCAGCAACGGCCGGGGCTTTACGGGAAACCATTCAAACTATATAAATTCAGAACCATGTTAAATGGTGATGGTATAGCGGATGAACTGAGATTGACTCCTCTTGGAAGATTTCTTAGAAAATATAGTCTTGATGAATTTCCCCAGTTATACAATGTGTTGAAGGGTGATATGAGTTTAGTGGGTCCAAGGCCATTGTTAATGGAGTATCTGCCACTTTATTCTGAAGAACAATACATTCGGCATCACGCGAAGCCCGGAATAACCGGATGGGCTCAGGTGAACGGGAGGAATGCAATCTCATGGGAAGAAAAATTCTTATTGGATGTTTGGTACGTCAAGAATCAAAGTTTCTCTCTCGATATGAAAATTCTTGCCAAAACCTTCATCAAAGTGATCAAAAAAGAGGGAGTCACCGGCCAGAATCATGTAACGATGGAAAAGTTCAAAGGGTCGAAAGAAGTGGTCTGATATGAAGGTCGTAATGATAGGAAATGGTGGGCATAGTAAAGTCGTTCAGGAGATGGTGATAAGGCAGGGGTACAGTGTTCATGCCATAGTAGATGACAAATATGAAAGCGAGCAAATCATTGACGGGATTGTGTATGCTCCATTGACTTCCATCCATAAAATACTGGATAAAGAGATGAAAGTGGTCGTAGCAATTGGCAGTAATATGGTTAGAAAGCATATGGTAAGTAAGTTAAAGCTTCCTGGTAAGCAGTATTTAACCGTCATCGATCCTACTGCAGTAGTAAGCAATACGGCAGCAGTTGGATATGGAACAGTTGTAATGCCAAAAGCTGTGATCAATGCAGATGCCCACGTCCATGATCACTGTATCATCAACACCGGAGCCGTCATTGAACATGATAATTCAGTAGGGGATTACTCACATATTTCCCCTCATGCCACATTAACAGGAAACGTAACGATCGACGAAGGTGTACATATAGGGGCTGGTGCTACAATCATTCCTGGTGTGAAAATCGGGGAGTGGTCGATCATTGGAGCCGGGGCGACGGTCATTCGATCTGTCCCTGCTCATAGTAAGGCAGTGGGGACACCAGCCAGGATCATCAATAGGAGCCTTGGAGTAGTGAAAGATATCATGTAGAGAAAAGGTGGTTGTTAGATGAAGAAGCCGAGAATCTACCTTTCTCCTCCTCATATGAGTGGAAGGGAACAAGAATATATTAAGGAAGCCTTCAGGACCAATTGGATTGCCCCATTAGGTCCGAATGTGGACGCATTTGAACAAGAGTTAGCCTCATACGTAGGAGCCAGTGAAGCGGTGGCCGTTAATTCGGGAACATCTGCCATCCACTTGGCTCTTTCTTTATTGGGAGTCACCCGGGGGGATACTGTTTTCTGTTCAACACTGACATTTGTGGCAAGTGCGAATCCCATTCTATATCAAGGGGCAGATCCGGTTTTTATAGACTCGGACTACGATTCATGGAATATGTCTCCCCAGGCGCTACAACGGGGATTACAAGACGCTGCCTTTCAAGGAAAGCTTCCAAAAGCCGTCATCATTGTGAACTTATATGGTCAAAGTGCGAAAATGGATGAACTTCTTACTCTCTGTGAACATTATCAGGTCCCCGTTGTAGAAGATGCAGCCGAGTCACTGGGCTCCACTTATAAGGGAAAACCCAGCGGGACATTTGGACATTTCGGAGTCTATTCATTTAACGGTAATAAAATTATCACAACATCCGGCGGGGGGATGCTGGTTTCCAACGATATTGAGTCCTTGCAGAAAGCTCGGTTTCTCGCTACCCAGGCAAGAGACCCTGCCCCATATTATCAGCATAGCCAGGTAGGTCACAATTACAGACTGAGTAATATCTTAGCCGGTGTTGGGAGGGCCCAATTGGAGGTAATCGATGAAAGGGTAAAAGCCAGAAGGCTCATTTTTGAACGTTACCAGCAATCCTTATCTCATATCCCGGGGATCTCATTCATGCCGGAATTGGAAAACAGTATGACAAACAGATGGCTTACAACCTTTACCATTGATGAGATAGAAACAGGAATAACACCATCTCAGTTAATAGAAGCAATGGCAAAAGAAAATATTGAAGCACGTCCAGTATGGAAACCTCTCCATATGCAGCCGTTATTTAAGGCGGCAACTTACTTCTCTCATAGTGAAGATGAAGATGTCGCTCAGCAACTGTTTTCCAGAGGTATTTGTCTTCCATCCGGGTCAAGTATGACGGAAGAAGAACAAATGAGAATTGTTGAGTGTGTAATGAATACGATTGAAGGTGTGTACGCAAGGCAGGATATAATATGATGTCAAAAAATATGAGGTAATGATGAATGATAGGTTCAAATATAGGTAGTATTCGAAAACGCAGAGGACTCACTTTATCCGAACTTGCAGATCGGGCAAATGTATCTAAATCCTATCTGAGTAATTTAGAGAGGAACTTAAATAAGAATCCCTCTATTCAAGTCATAGAGAAAATTTCGACTGTATTAGACGTGGATTTAACAACTATTCTTCAATTCAATTCACCTGAAGAAAATAGGGAACTGCTTGAGAGCGAGTGGCTGGATTTTATAAATGAGTTGAAGGATTCAGGGATTGAGAAAGAGCAATTACAACAATATAAAGCGGTGATTGAATTTATAAAGTGGCAGAATCATAAGGTGGAAGAGAAATAATATGTTGGGAGGAGGAGAATGTTCTGGTTAGCAATAACATACCTAAAACGATTCACTATTGCTGGTTTGGAGGAAAGGAAAAGCCGGACATAGTAAAAAGATGTTTGGATAGTTGGGAAAAGCACTTACATGATTACGAAATAATTGAATGGAATGAAAGCAATTTTAACATTACTCAAAATGTATATGTAAAACAAGCTTATGATTCTGGAAAATATGCATTTGTCAGTGATTATGTAAGAGTGTATGCGCTGTACCACTTTGGGGGGATATACTTAGATACAGATGTAGAAGTATTTAAATCATTCAACGATTTATTGTACCATGAATCTTTCTGGGGATTTGAGCAAGGAAACTTTATTGCCACAAGTACTATAGGTGCTGCAAAGGGAAACCATTTAATAAAAATGTTTCTGGATTCTTATAATAAGAAGCATTTCATTAAAGAAGATGGAAGTTTTGATGACTTAACAAATGTAGCGATTGTTACAAATATACTTGAAAAATTAGGTCTAAATCGTGATGGGGATCTTCAAATTATAGAGGGCGTGGGAGCTTTTTATCCACAGTCATATTTCTCTCCTTATGATTACATTAATTGCAGAAATTTTGAAGATGAAGATACGTATGCGATGCATCATTTTTATAAAAGTTGGCTACCTATTAATACAAGAATAAAAAGTAATATAAAACAATCACTTGCAAAAGTAATTGGAGGACATAATATCTCTAAATGTAGGAAGATGATTCAGTGGAGTTTTTCATTAAAGGAGGGGTCTGATGGTAAATAAAATTTTTAGGACCTTATTAACTGAAATAAAAATCAGAGGATTATATATCACTTTTTTGATGAATGTAGCTCATTTAGCGGGGGGGATAAGGGGAATGGTTTTTAAGTTCATTTATTTTAAAAATATAAAATCTACACTCTTTTCCTTGCAATCTAATAGTAGAATAGAAATTTTTAATAAAGCATCTAAAATTCATTTGGGGAAGTTTGTTTTTATTAGAAAGAATGCGAGTATAAGAGTCGATTTTGATGGTGTTTTAACAATAGGAGATAAGGTGTTTATTAATGATAATTGCAATATTAATTGTGTGAAAAAAATCTCAATTGGAGAATATACCAAAATTGGACCGAACGTTTGCATAAATGACCATGATCATAATTTTAAAAATATTTCCGATACCCACTTAATAAAGGGCGAAGTTGTTATTGGGGAAAATGTATGGATTGGATCAAATGTAGTAATAGTGAAGAATTCGGTTATCGGTGATAATGCTGTAATAGCTGCAGGGAGTGTTGTAAAAGGTCATGTGCCAGCAAATACACTTTATTTTGATAAACGAGATCAAATTATTAAACCATTTTTTAAACAAGATAAAACGCGAGGTATTTTATGAAAAAAGATATCTTTATCGCAGTGTATAGTATGGAAATTGGTGGCATTGAAAGAAGTTTAATTAATATGCTGAAAAATTTTGATTATGAAAAATATAATGTGGATTTATTTATTTATGAACACACAGGGGAACTGATGAAGGATATTCCTATAGAAGTGAATATTTTACCTGAAAATCCTAAAATGTCAGTGTTTAGAAAGCCCATTAAAAAATGTGTAAAGGAAAAACATATTAGCACCTCAATAATAAGGGTAGTAAGTAAAGTGATTTCAGTCCTTCAATCTAAAAAGAGAAGTTTTAAAGAAGGACATGGTTATGTCCAGATGCAACTGTCATTCAAGCTTTCTAGTTATGTCATGCCTAAATTTAAGAAAGAATATGAGGCAGTGATAAGTTATTCGTGGCCACATGAAATAATTTCGAAAAATGTGAGAGCTTCCAATAAAATAGCTTGGATTCATACCGACTACAGCAAGCTCGAAATCAATCATTCGATTGATCTAAAAAGCTGGAAAAAGTTTAATAATATTGTTTCAATTTCAGAAGATGTAACAAAGTCATTTCTTTCAGTATATCCTTCGTTAAAAGAGAGGATTATTATGTGTGAGAATATTTCAGATCCCAGTGCAATTAAGGAGTTGGCCTTTGAGAAAGTGAGTGATTTTGACTCCAATAGTTTTAACATCCTTTCTGTGGGGAGACTTTCTTATGTTAAGGGATTTGATCTAGCAGTTAAAGCGTTAAAAATTCTTCATGATAAAGGCTATGACAAACTCAAATGGTATGTAATTGGATATGGGGGATACGAGGGAGAATTAAGAAAATTAATTAAAGAACAAAATCTTGAAGAGCAATTTATCCTTCTCGGGAAAAAAACGAATCCATACCCCTATATTAAGAAGTGTGATATTTTTGTCCAACCTTCAAGGTATGAAGGAAAAGCGGTCACCGTTACAGAAGCCAAAATTCTTACTAGACCCATTATAATTACAAATTATCCAACAGCAACAAGTCAGATAGAAAAAAACAAAGAAGGATCAATATGTGGCTTAACACCAAAAGATATTGCAGAAAAAATAGAAGAAATCTACAAAAACGAAAGTTTAAGAGAGCAACAAATTCAATATCTTCAAGGTCAAGAATATGGGAACAGAGAAGAATTAAAAAACCTTTATGCAATTTTATGAATAATAGGTTAATAATCAATAATTGTTGTTGCTTATTTTTGGTACTACTTATCTGTTGAGATTGAAACTTCTGCAAACTTTACGACTATTGGTTTCCCCTGACAACATTTTTCAGAAGTAATTAGGAATAAAGAGTTAAAAATAAGACTTAATTAACATAGCTGGAGGAAAATTATATGGAAAATGTATTAGTTTTAGATACATCAGTTGGATCGCTAAACAAAGGTGACGATATCATCATGAAATGTGTAAAACAACATCTTCAAGGAATAACCAGGACTTCTTATGTTCTGACATTACCAACCCATGTTTCACCCTTTCACTGGTATCAGGTTGCAAGAAGATCCAGTAGAGTGAAAATATATGAAAATGCAAAATATAAATTTGTAGGGGGGTCAAATTTACTTACCACAGATATGTTGACACATTTTCCTCAATGGAATATTAATGTGTTTAATTATGGACCACTAAAAGATAGTGTCCTAGTAGGAGTAGGAGCAGGTAAGGGGAATAAAGTAAATAAGTATACTAAGATGCTATACAATAAAGTTCTATCAAAGGAATTAGTTCACAGTGTAAGGGATGAACGAACAAAGAAGATATTAGAGGGGATTGGTTTAAAAGCAATTAATACCGGTTGTTCAACATTATGGTCATTAACTCCTGAGTTTTGTAAGTGCATCCCTACAGAAAAATCTAATTCAGTTATTTTTACTTTGACTCATCATTCACAGGATACTGCAAATGATCAGGCATTAATAAATATATTAAAAAGCAATTACAAAGACGTATATTTTTGGATTCAGGCTGCAGAAGATCTTGATTATTTAAAAAGTTTTAAAAATATTGAACATATTAAAATCATCCCTCCTACTTTAGAAAGTTATGAGGAGATTTTAAGAACAGACGTTGATTATATTGGAACAAGGTTACATGGTGGGATCTATGCTATGCGATTTCAAAAAAGATCCATTATTATTTCAATTGATGAAAGGGCACATGGAATGAGTGAGACCTATAATCTTAATACGATTGATCGAAAAGACTTAATGAGTGACTTGGAAAGGATGATACAATCTCCTTTAATTACAGAAGTCAATGTGGACTTTGATAGCGTTACAAAATGGATGAGTCAATTTAATGGTTGAAATAATAGAAAGATGGTGGGCAAAGTGAATATAATTCAACTAAAGCATGTAAGAGTAAAGGATAATAGAGTAGATATTTATTTTAGCGTTGAAGGAAAGATACAAAAATATTTTCACAAAAGTCACCACTTATTTTTTGAATACAACTACAATGTTTCAGATATTCCTATAAGTATCCTTACTATTCCATTTGTTGCTAATATTGCACCGTTGGCTTGGATAACAGATTCAAAATTAATTGTAAGTGAATTAGATCAAACATTTTTCGAATGCTTAAATAAAGTGAAACAGGGCTATTCAAATATGTTCCCAAAAGCAAAATTTAAAGGGGATATCCAAGTGGGGAAAGTGGTTAATAATACTTATAAGTCAGAAATTGCTGCTGTACAACTATTTAGTGGAGGACTTGATGCTCTAGCAACCTACATAGGGATAAGAGAATTGAACCCAATTTTAATCACTGAGTATGGATGGCATGAGAATTTAATACTACAAAAGGAAGAATGGGAAGCTGATAAAACACATGTTGTCCACTTTGCAAGAGATCAAAGTCTCCAGCATTGCTTTGTGGATTCAAATTATGGAAACTTTATTTTTGCTCAAAAAATAGATAGTGATTTTTTGAGAATCCTAGGAGATTCCTGGTGGCATGGACTTCATCATAGTTTAGCAATTATTTCAGCAGCCATTCCAATCTCTTATAAACTTAAGGCTGAATGTATATATATCGCATCATCTTTTTTTAGAGGGTATGCTGCCAAATGTGCTTCAGATCCTACAATTGACAATGAGATAAAATTTGCCAGCGGGAAAGTATTTCATCACGGATACGAAATGAATAGACAGGAAAAGGTAAAAGTAGTTGTTGACTATGCTAGATTAAGAAATAAATATACAAAATTAAGGGTGTGTTTTAAAAACCAAGAAAACTGTTCCAAGTGTGAGAAATGTTTGAGAACAATCATCGGAATCATTGCAGAGGGAGAAGATCCGAATAAATTTGGATTTAATACGGCTAAGAACATGTCAAATGATTTAATTGAATTTCTATCTGAAAATGTAAAATTTTTTAATGACTCAAAAATTATGCAGTGGGAATTAGCAAAAGAAAGGATGAAGTTAAATCAAAATAACTTATTGGATAAAAGCTTCTTAGAATGGTTTTTGAAATATAATTTTAAGGTTGAAAAAAGAAATGCACTGATTAAGTATAGAGTTACAAAATTTTTCCCTATTATTAGAAGGAAGATCAAACAAAAATTAGTTAGTCTCGTATTACCCAACCATTAAATTAAAGAGGTTTTCAAAAATGAGAATCCAAAATTCGTTAAAAAATATGTTATTCGGCTTATTTGGTCAAATGATAAGTGTTATCTCGGGTTTTGCTGTAAGAACAGTCTTGATTTATACACTTGGTGTAGAATATCTTGGCGTAGAAGGGCTATTTTCAAGTATTTTATTAATGCTCTCATTAACCAATCTGGGATTTGATAATGCAATGATATATAGTCTTTATAAACCATTAGCTGAAAATAATATACCGAAAATACAATCATTAATAAATCTATATAAAAATGCATATAGAATAATAGGCTTGGTAGTTTTAATTATCGGTTTATCTATTTTCCCGTTTATTGATTATATAATTAAAGACCCCCCAGCTATTAAACATATAGAAATTATATATTTACTGTTTTTAATGAACGCTGTAGCTTCATACTATTTTATCTATAGGCAATCTGTCATTATAGCAGATCAGCGAAATTATATAATCTCTAGAATACACACTGTTTTTATTTTATTATCTAACTTATTACAAATCATATTACTATTGACTACCCACAATTATATACTCATGCTAAGTATTCAGATTGGTTTGAAAATAATTGAAAATATATACATTGGTCATAAGGCAAATCAACTATATCCATCGGTTTTTAAAAGAAATAATTCAAAACTCTCAAAGAAAGATAAAGAAAGCTTTTTTAGCAGCTTATATTCTTTATTTCTTTATAAAATAAGTGGTGTTGTAATAAATGGAGCAGATAATATTATTATCTCTTTTTTTATTGGGATTCATGCAGTAGGTATATATTCTAACTACTTACTGGTTCTCGCAACTCTTACAACGTTATTAAGTTACATCTTTTACTCTATTACTGCAAGTGTGGGAAATTTGGTTGTAAAAGAGACGGATGAAAAGAAATATTTTATTTTTCGGGTTATAAATTTTGCGAATTTTTGGATTTATGGGCTTATAACAATTTTGTTATGGAATATTCTAAACCCAATTATTTATGTTTGGTTAGGCGAACAACTTACTTTTAATAAGTATATTGTATTAACCATTCTGTTGAATTTCTATACTACAGGTATGCAGAATGCCTCCACAACGTTCAGAGAAGCTACAGGGCTATTTAATAAAGGGAGGTATCGACCTCTAGTAGCGGCTTTTATAAATGTAGCTGTATCAATCATACTTGTAAATCAAATAGGTATTGCGGGAGTAATAATTGGAACAATTATAAGTAGACTTGCTACATATTTTTGGTTCGACCCGTATGTCATATATAAAGAAGTCTTCAAAAAAGAGGTTAAATATTACTTTGCAAGATATTTGAAATTTCTTCTGACCGTTATAGTTACTTTGCTATTTACAGAATACATCTATAGTTTTATAACATTAAAAATGATTACAGCGATCTTAGTAAAGGGAGCATTATGTTTTGTTTTTACAAACTTAATCTTTTTTAGCTTATTTAGAAAATATGATGAGTTTATTTATCTAAAACTCATTCTGCTACAGATTCTAAGGAAATTCTCGATATTGAAGGTAAATCAAAAATCTTATAACCAATAATGGATGACTTCTCAGTGTAAAGTAGTGTGTTTTTAGGAGAAACCTGTTTCTTTGAAGGGAGTTATTTAATGATGAATAAGAAGTTTGCATTGTTTCCTATTGTCATAACTTTTTTTTTCTCACTACTGTACTTCTTTCATTTTTTTGAAGGCAAAATTACAATGATGCCATCTGATAGTGAGTACCTTGAATTAAATGGAGGAATCTATGAATTAGAATTAAATAAATGGAGTATTGATAATAACGGAGCTCATCCTGATGAAACAACTGATGGTATAAATGAGGCACTAATTTGGGCTAGTAACAATGGTTATTCAACAGTTAAGGTACCACCAGGAGAATATCTCATTAAAAATGGGCCTCCTGATGATTCATCTTCTAGAATTAATATGGTTAGTAACATGACGCTTTTGCTGGATGAAAATACTGTATTTCAAAAAGAAAAAAATGGATATGAAAGCTACGTAGTGATGTATATTGGTCCTGGCGTGCAAAATGTGAAACTGATAGGTGGTACTTATAAAGGGGACAGATATGCTCACAATTATTCAAATAAAGATCATCCGCATTCTGCAGGAACTCATGAAGGAGGATATGGTATTTTTGCAGAAGGAGTTAAAGGTCTCCAAATAGAAAATGTTAAATGCGTTAATTTTACAGGAGATGGCATAATGATAGGGGGGAAGTCGAAGCAAATTAGTGTCTTGAAAGAAATAGACTTTGAAAAAGGTAGTATTAACGATAAAGGAGTATTAGTGAATGATCATTCGAAAATCAGAACTATCAGTAATCCCAAAACCAGTTTGACAGATGATATTTTTAGAACCAGTACTACAATTCAGCTCTCTCGACCAAAAAACATGCCAAAAGTTCAATTTGACATCTACTTTTACAATAAAGAAGGTGTTTTTATTTCAAGTAAAAAGGGTCTAGAGTTTGATTGGAGTCTGATCGAAATACCTAAAGATGCAAATTACTTTCATGCAGTATTTAATACTTCTGACTTGGCTAAAGTTAAATTAGAGTATTGGAACAAGCAAATTTCTCGGGATGTTATTATCAGGAACTCGGAGTTTGCATTTAATAGAAGGCAGGGAGTGACGGTCGGGGGAGCAAAAGATGTTCAAATCATCAAGAATAAAATACATGATATGAAAGGAACGGCGCCACAAGCTGGTATTGATATTGAAGCTGGATTCTTTCCCAATATGAATATAGAGATAATAGATAATACTTTCTATAATAATAAATCATACAATATTATCGTTTATGATGGAGAAAATATAATAATAGAAGACAATTATATTGGGCCTAATTCTAATCAATCGTCTATAGGTTTAGCAATATCTAAATCATTCCGGAAAAATGCACAAATAAATAACAATTTATTTGATGGTTCAAAAATAGTAGCACATCATCACGCTCTCTTCCAAAATAATACCATGATTGATTCAATTGCGACGTTCTATGGACCAAATACAGCTATTGAAGGAATGAAGTTTAAAGACTCTCAATTAACAATTAGCAGCGTAATCCCTTTTGGAGTAAAAGGCTCTGACATAGTAATGGACAATAATAAGAAAAACTTATATTCATTGGTGTTGAACGAAGAACCAGTGAGGTTAAATAATATATTAATAAAAGGGGAAGCAGCTCAAAGAAATCTAATTGGAAATATTAAAGATGGGAGCATTTATAATAACTTTAAAATTATTGGATTCAATGGTGTATATGGAATCAGCCTTCCAAGAGGCACTTATCGTAATTGTGAATTTATCTCAGGTATTGATGGGGAAGGCACAATACAAGTCAGTCGTTCAGGAAAGTATATATTTAATAAATGTACGATGGATACAAAGGGGAAGACGATAAATGTTTCAGGTTATGACAAAGAGATAGATGTTTCCATAAGAAACTCAGAATTTTTTATCAGAGATAACAGTGAAGCTATGTTATTTGAATCTCCTAAATTTCTGTTAATGGAAAACAACAAGATTCAAGCGAATAATTACCAATTCGCTAACAAAGGATTATTACACTTTAGTAAGCAGGTAACTGGGAAAAACATGTTAAATGATTCAGAAGTAATAATTAGAAACAACACTATAAAGGCAATGAATGACGTAATTGGAATATCTACTGTGAATAGCGGTAATGCTCCTCCTTATATAATTGAAGGAAATACTTTGTATCAAGCAAAGCTCAAATTACGAGAAATAGACACTAATATTCAAAACAAGGAGGAATGAAAAACAAAGGATGAAAAATACAATATATACCTTGCGTTCTTTATAAGATTGTAGTATTGTTCTTTATATAGTACAAATTAGGTATTTATAACCAGTTTGGGGGATGAGTTCAATTTGACCCGTTTTCTAAAGAAAATTGTTTTAGGATTACTCATTTTAGGCTACATGATTCTCATCTGGTTCCAATCAAGTCATTTTAATCCTGAAATCATCTATTACACCGGTCTCACTCTTGATCCACGAATTATAGTATTTGCTGGAATATTATTGGAATCACTCCATTTAATTGAATTCGGCATTTTATATGTACTCATTGTTCTTTTTCAGCTGTCTTTTGGTAACCTCAATCGAGGTAAAGAAATCGCTGCAATTATCCTCTCCTTTTCATATTCAGTCTCTGATGAGATACATCAGTTATTTGTTCCATTCCGCACCTTTTCAGTAGGTGACCTCATTAAGGACTTAATTGGTATTGTTTTCATGTGGTTGTTATTTAGATATTTACATAATAGAAAAGGAATGAAAGCAAGAGAAAGGACTATTCCTTATTAAAAAAATGTTCGTTATTAAGAATTTAATGAGAGATTGGGGAGGATTTTCATGAGTGCAATCGCTGGAATTTACAATATTAATCGAGAGCCGCTATCTTATGACTATATATCTACAGTAATGAATGCCTTAAACCACTTTCCGGCTGATGATGTACAGATCCTTCATAAGGATAACCTGTTTTTCGGGTGTCACACTCAATGGGTTACCCCAGAATCAGTTGGAGAGAAAAATCCTTTATACGATTCTGAAAGGCAACTGGTAATCACAGCCGATGCCATAATCGACAATAGGAATGAGCTTATTAATAAGTTAAATATAAACAAGAGTAATGGAAAAGAAATCTCGGACAGTGAATTAATTTTACTTTCCTACGATAAGTGGCAAGAAGATTGTCCGCAGTATTTAGTTGGGGATTTTTCATTTATGATTTGGGATGAAAAGAGACAAAAGTTATTTGGAGCAAGAGATTTTTCTGGAGCCCGTACCCTCTATTATTATAGTGATTCCAATAGGCTTGCCTTTTGCTCATTAATGAAGCCGTTGCTTAAGCTTCCCTATGTGGAAAATGAAATTAGTGAACAATGGACGGCAGAGTTCCTGGCCATTCCATGGAATTTTGAAACCGTTGATACTGAAAGCACTGTATATAAAAAAATTAAACAAATTCCGCCTTCTCACTCCATTTCTTTGTGCGGTGGAAAATTGCAACTAAATCGATATTCAACTCTAGTAGCAAAAGATAAGCTGAATCTAAAATCCAATGAAGAATACGAAGAAGCATTTATAGAAGTTTTTAATAAAGCTATTCATTCAAGGTTACGTTCTAACTATCCGATTGGTGCACACTTAAGTGGAGGTTTGGATTCAGGCTCAGTGGCGTGTTTAGCTGCAAATTCTCTTAAGGAAGAAAAAAAGAAGTTACATACTTTTAGCTATATTCCTATTGAAGGATTTGTCGATTGGACACCGAAAAGCCGGGTTGCAAATGAAAGACCTCTCATCCAATCAACCGTAAATTTTAACGGAAACATCAACGATCAATATTTCACCTTCGAAGAAAAGAGCCCCCTTAGCGAAATAGAGGGCTGGTTAGATGCTCTTGAAATGCCTTACAAGTATTTTGAAAATACATTCTGGCTTAAAGGAATGTTTGAAAAGGCTCAAGAACAAGGAATTAGAGTTCTGCTGAATGGGCAAAGAGGAAATTGGACAGTTTCTTGGGGACCTGCGATTGATTATCAAGCAAATTTAATGAGGAAATTTAAATTTCTTCGTTTTTACAAAGAAATATCAGAGTATAGTGCAAATGTTGGTGTTCCTAAATCCAGAGTATTGTCTGTGGTCTCAAAAAAGATGTATTCAACTATTTATAAGTCTAAAAAGCAGGAATTATTACCCTCGATGATCAGTTCAGACTTCGCTAAGAAAACAAGTGTCTATGAAACGTTACATCAGCATGAAATAGATTTAACAGGTACCCTAACCGATTCATATGAAATAAAGAAAAAACAATTTGAACAGCTGTTTTATTGGAATATAACAGGAACCTATAGTTCTAAATTATCCATCCATCACGCTGTATGGGATCGGGACCCTACAAACGACTTAAGGGTAGTGAACTTTTGTTTATCTGTTCCAGAGGAGCAATATGTACAAAATGGATTTAGTAGATCGCTTATTAGGAGATCCACAAAGGGTATTTTGCCGGATAGCATTAGACTCAACCAGCGTACCAGAGGGGTTCAAGGTGCCGATGGTATACACAGGATGATGCCAGTCTGGAGGGAGTTTATTCAAGAACTTGAGGAATTAACTAAAGACTCTTTGGTAGCTGATGTAATGAATATTTCGGCGATAAAGAGTGCGATTGAAACGTATAAACACGAACCAAAGGCAGAACAAATTTATGATTTAGATTTTAGACTATTAATGCGCAGTTTAATTTTTTATCGATTTATGAAGAAGACATCTTGAAAGGGGGTGGGAAAATGAAAAAAACGTGGGAGAAACCAGTTTTAGAAGTTCTAGATGTGAATATGACAATGGCTGGACCAGGAATCAAAACTCCAGATGCAGTGCAGCCGGATGTAGATGAAGCGGTACATTACAGCTAATTATTTTTTGTATTAATCTTTGGCCCTTATATCAGTATTTGAAATATAAGGGCTTTTACAAATATACCTTTGGAGTGAAAAAAATGATTAGTACGATAAATAATACGGTTTATAAAGCCTTTGGATTACACATATCCAGTGAAATAAGATTACCCGAGGTTCCAATTGAGTCAAGCATGATGAAAGACGTCAATGTCAAAATTGTATTAGGAGATCTAACAGAGTGTTGGAATCAAAAGGGAATAGAAGGGAAGATTGTAGTATCAGAAGAAATGATAGTGTTTAAGGTAATGAACCTGGCGATCTTTTCAATTCAAGAAGGAAAAAGAGTTATCGTATCACCATTATCTGAATGGGATGAAAATAAAACAAGACTTTATCTGTTGGGAACTTGTATGGGAGTTATTTTACTACAGAGAGGGATGATTCCATTACACGGGAGTGCCATCGTGATTGATGGAAAGGCATATGGGATTGTAGGGGATTCCGGAGTAGGGAAATCAACTTTAACTACAGCGTTTATTAAAGCAGGATATAAGTTTTTAAGTGATGATGTGATAGCTGTTTCTCTTTCAGAAAAGAATATTCCATTCGTTAATCCGTCCTACCCCCAACAGAAATTATGGCAGGATAGCCTGGATGTGTTTGGGTTTGATTCGCATCAATTTAAACCATTGTTTGATCGAGAAAACAAATATGCAGTTCCTGTAGAAGAGAATTTTCATGCTGTACCTATACCTCTCTCAGGAATAATTGAGTTAATTAAAACAAAAGATGGGCATTTAGAAGTTTGCCGACTGAGCAACTTAAATAAGGTACATACCTTATATAAACATACATTTCGTAATTTCCTGATTCAAAGACTAAGTTTATTGGATTGGCACTTTCACTTTTCAACCGAAATAGCTAATCAAATACAGATACATCAGCTGAAAAGACCCTTACAAGGGGCGACTCCAAAACAATTGGTTCAACAAGTATTAGCATTAATTGAAGAAGGGGGAATTTAAATGATTAAGCACAAAAAATTAACTCCGACTAATCAAATTCAACAAAGAAAAGGAAATATTGTAAGCAATATGAATGGAGAAATGGTGATGTTAAGTATTCATAATGGTAAGTATTATAACTTCGGTGAAATTGGAGGACAAATATGGGAATCGATGAATGGTACAATTTCCATTGATTCCTTAGTAGGTACATTAATGGAAACGTATGAAATTGAGGAAGAAACATGTAGAGAGCAGGTACTTTTATTTTTAGAAGATCTTCTGACTGAACAGTTAATCGAAGTGGTTAAATATGACTGAATCATATTAGGTGATTACATTGAAGAAGATGACAGCATTTATTTCATTAAATCATAGAGAGCGAGTAATGCTGCTTGAGGCATATTTGTTATTAGGGTGGGCGAGAGTTTTGAAGTATCTTCCTTTTTCAAAGATAGCTCCTTCACTTGGTGAATTTATGACTGAATCTACCTATCTTCCTAAAGAAAAGGATATAGAAATAATAAAAAGCGTTGAAAGCTCTATTGAGATTATGAGCAAATATACTTTTTGGGAAAGTCAATGCTTAGTCAAAGCGATTGCCGGGATGAAAATGTTAAGGAGTAGAGGTATTGAATCCACTCTTTATCTGGGGACTGGTAGAGAAGAAGATAAATTAATTGCGCATGCATGGTTACGCAGCGGATCTTTGTATATTTCTGGAGCAGAGGGGATGGAGAAGTTTACGGTAGTTGGAAAATTCACTAAGAAAATAAATGGTAAAGGTGAAAAAAATGACTCCCAAACAGAGGCTTGATTTGAGTGGAATACCAAATGAACTACTATTGATTATAGATATTCTTAAACATGATACATTACAGGAAAAACTATTCTGTGCATCTTCAATAGACTGGGAAAAATTCATTAAACTTGTTAAACATCATCGTGTATATCCTCAGGTGTATATAAAGCTAGTTGAATACCCAATCACCTTAATTCCGCATCATGTAATGGAGCTCCTAAAACAACTTTATCAAAAAAATACTTTTCATATGCTTCACTTAAGTGGAGAAATGGTGAAGGTAAGCCAGTTATTTAGTGATAATAGTATAAAAGCATTGTTCT
Organism: Rossellomorea sp. QJM3NY_18; assembly: GCF_056173145.1. Lineage (NCBI taxonomy): Bacteria > Bacillati > Bacillota > Bacilli > Caryophanales > Bacillaceae > Rossellomorea > Rossellomorea sp. QJM3NY_18. The sequence goes on from NZ_CM149659.1 coordinate 214,532, forward strand.
TAAAAGGACCCATTCTCGCCACAGATATTTATGGGGAGCTTTCATTGAGAACATGCAGTGATCTAGATGTTCTAATACATATAGATTATCTTGACAAAGTTGATACTCTTCTTAAATATAGCGGATATAAAAAAGATGATTATATCACTACAGTTTTGAGTGACTGGAAATGGAGACACCATCATGTCACTTACTATCATCCAGAGAATAAAGTGAAAGTTGAAATTCATTGGAGGCTCAATCCAGGGCCGAGTAAGGAGCCAGGTTTTAACGAATTATGGTCCTCAAGAAGAGAAAAGCCCATCGGTAACCATCATGCCCTTGCGTATTTAAGCAGGGAACATCTCCTTTACTTTTTACTTACTCATGGAGCCAGGCATGGATGGTCCAGGCTTAGATGGTTAGAAGACGTTCGTTTACTCATACAACAGGATATCGAGTGGGAAGATCTCGAAGGAATATTAAGTGACTATCAATGTACACATATATACAAAAAAACTCTGCTTTTATGCACTGAGTTATTTAATACTAATACACATTTGGGAGATGAAAGAATTTTTGAATACCAGCAATCTGTCCGTTTAGCCCAGCAAACACTTTATTACTTTGAAAAAACGATAAATCTTCACTCAACACCTCTTCCTGTTGAGATTGCTGAGTACCATAAGAAGTATTTATTTCAAATTAAACCATTTCAACAAAAGGTATGGTTTTATTTGAGTCTTTTACATCCCTATCCTGAAGACTTACACACATTGTACCTCCCACGAAAACTACATTTTTTATACTTTCCTTTACGACCATTCTTATCAGTTTGGAGAAGAACAAGGAAAAATGCGTTGCAATAGGAGGGGGAAATATGAGTTCGGTTTGGTATTACCTTAATAAATTACGATCCATATCTGGGAAAATATTATATATCAATCTGATAGGTATGGTGATCATCAGTCTGTTGGAGGGGTTAGGGATCTTGTTGCTTATTCCTGTATTAGAGATAAGCGGTTTACTGGAAATGAATACTATCATAGAATCTAATGATCTATTTTCTCGATTCACTTCTGCGTTACCTCCCTCTATATTACTTATCATTATACTAACAGGATTCCTACTGATAATGGCTGGACAACATCTGTTACACAGAAAAGTTGCCATACAAAATGTTGAAATTCAAGAAACGTTCGGTAGGCAAATTAGAATTGATTTATATAAATCAATCCTTCATTCAAACTGGAGTTTTTTCTTAAGGGAAAAAAAGTCCGATCTAATTAATTCTTTAACTACAGAGCTAGCTCGTGTAATTGGAGGGGTTAACTTAGTTCTTCAGCTAACATCAAATATTATCTTTACGGGAATACAAATTGGTTTAGCTTTTTGGTTGTCGGCGGAAATGACATTCATTGTAGTAGCGTTTGGTCTCATTCTTAGTTTTTTTTCAAAAAAATTCATTATCCGATCAAAAAAAATCGGTTCACAAACATCATTAAATGCTCAAGAGTATTTATCTGGAGTCACCGACCAATTTAATGGAATCAAAGAAGTGAAAAGTAATTTATTAGAAGAAACTCATTTCCGCTGGATACAAGGATTAACCGCGAAAATGAGTGATGAGCAAATAAATTATATTAAGTTAACCACATCTTCTCAATTATTTTATAAAATCTCTTCAGCATGCTTGATTGTGATCTTTTTATACGTTTCATTAACGTTTTTTACGATTCAGAAAGAACAACTACTATTGGTCATTCTTATTTTCTCCCGTTTGTGGCCTAGATTTACGAGCATACAAACAAATATTGAAAAAGTTGCATCAACTCTACCAGCGTTTATCTCGATTAATGATCTTCATAAAGAATGTTTAGAAGCAAAAGAATTCAATGGTGAAACTAGAAAAAATGATAATGAGCAAATAAAGATAATGAAGAGCCTCAGTTGCAGGGACATAGCATTTCGTTACCACAAGAATAACCCGTTATTCGCTTTAAAGGATATTCACCTAACCTTTCCCGTCAATAAAATGTCCGCCATCGTAGGACCTTCCGGAGCCGGAAAAAGCACATTGATTGATATCCTCATGGGGCTGAATCGTCCTGAGAGAGGGGAGGTGCTGATTGATAATGATCCACTTACCGCTAAAAATCTTCTGTCTCTTAGAAAATCAATCAGCTACGTACCGCAAGATCCATTCCTCTTTAATGCGAGCATACGTGAAAATCTTCAAATGATTCAGCCGGAAGCAACTGATGAAGAGATTTGGGAAGCACTACAATTCTCGTCAGCAGCTGAATTTGTAATGGACCTGCCTGAAGGATTGGATACACTTATTGGTGACCGGGGCATCCGCTTATCTGGGGGGGAAAGACAAAGAATTGTACTTGCTAGAGCAATCTTGAAAAAACCATCGATACTCATACTGGACGAAGCCACCAGTGCCCTCGACAGCGAAAACGAAGCCAAAATCCAAGAAGCGATCGAGCGACTCAAAGGCAAAATGACCATCATCGTCATCGCACACCGCCTATCAACTATCAGAAATGCGGATCAGGTGATTGTTCTGGATAAAGGCAGAATCGTCCAATCAGGTTCGTTTCATCAATTAGCTCAAGAGAAAAAGAGCATGTTCAGTAATTTGCTAGAGAAACAAGTACGTGCCCTCCCATGAATGTAGAATTATGTCGGACGAAATGTTCTTTAAAAAGAACAACATTGGTAATATAATTAGGACAATAGTAGTATGCAAGATATTGCTGTTCTTTGTAAAGAATTCTATAACAATAGGGAAGTGAAAAGATGATGGGACAAGAAACATACACTAAACCTGAAGTACTCGCACACCAGCCAATCCAATTCGAAACGGCCCAGAGCTGGAATAAAGGACATGGGAATTTAGATCACCCTGGACATGGTAATGGAGGTACTCATTATCCGAATGACCCTTACACGGGTCCAAGACCCAAACCGTGGCATGGTGGTGGAGGAGGAAAACCAGGCGGAGGCAACGGAAAAGGCAGAAACAGATAATTTTTAAGTTAGAGAGATCAATTGTACAAAAAGTTGATCTCTTTATCACCAACTTGATATGTAAAGGAGAAACATATGTCTTCATTATATATAAAGATTGCAGACCACAGTTGTAAGATCATCCAGGTTTCAAATGAATTCCTTCCTTTTCTGTTGGAGAGATTCCCTTTTACTGATGGCCAAGTAGATGGTCCTGATCTAAATCTACGTATTAACCATGGGTACGGGACTCCCTTCGAAGACTACGAGGTGAAGGTAATAAAGAAAAAGAATCACGTTGTATACCTAAGGAAAGATTATTTCATCGAGGTTGATGCTTGTTTCAGAAATGCAACGATTTCTGCTTACGATGAACTAGCCCTCAAGCATGCTTTAATGAACCTCTATAGTTCATTTATTCTCCACCATAACTGGGGATTGTTACTCCATTCTTCTTGTGTAATGGGAGGCGACCAAGCTCATATCTTTGCTGGGCATTCAGGTGCAGGGAAGTCTACAGCAGCCAAACTATCAGCCCCACGGGAACTTCTTTCAGATGAAGCGACATTAATAAAAGTTACTGATCATTCTATATGTATCTATGATTCACCTTTCAGAAGTGAACTGGAGACGGTGGGGTATAAGGGGCATGTCCCTTTATCCAGTATTCATTTGTTGTTCCAGGCTAAATTCAACGAACGATCTCAAGTGAAGCAATCGGATGCTTTCATGCAGCTGATGGATAAAGTGTTTTACTGGCCTTATAAAGAAGATGAGGTGGTTAAGGTACTGGACTTTTTGAAGAAAATAGTTAGGAATGTGCCGGTGTATGATCTTCATTTTCAAAAGAACAATACATTCTGGGAGCTGATTTCGTAATGAGTGAAAGATACGTCCAAAGAAAAAAATATAAAGCCTCTCAATTTGATAATGAGTGGATTATCCTGAATACAGATCTATATACCGTTACTAAGGTGAATGAAGTGGGAGGCTTTTGCTGGTCATTATTAGAAAGTGCTCAAACCATCGATTCAATTACGGCCGCGGTGGCTGGGCATTTTAACATATCAGAAACGCACGAAACGATAATAGATGATATTAGAGATTTTATAATGGAACTTCAACATTACGGATTGGTTGAATATGCGAGTTAGTCCCCATGCAATTGAGGTAGTCAAGAAAGTAATCGGGGAGCACCGATGGATCGAACTCCCTGCAAAAGGTACATCCATGTACCCGTACATAAAAGAAGGGGACATATGCACATTTGAAACCTGCGCTCTCCCTGATTTGGAAAAAGGGGATGTAATATTGTTTCACAATGTACAGGGGCAGTTGATATCACATCGATATATCAAAACAACACTGATAGATGGTGACAGATACTTGATGTGCAAAGGGGACACAAATTTTGGTTTTGATGAACCGATCCTTCCGCAACAAGTAATCGGAAAACTTATGTACATTAAAAGAAGGAATATTCATTCGTCTGCTTCGGCGTGGGGCGCGCTTCTATGGAAGGAAGCCATCCTTCGTTTCCCCTCATTGACTCACATGTTGAGAATGTATGTAAATAGGAAAGCGGTGCGTTACTAGTTTTAAAGGTGGAGAGACAGATGAAGACGGGGACCAATCGATTATCAGCTTTAGCAAGACAATATATGAACTTGTATGATTTAAAGAGAACGTTTAAGATGTTAAAGCCTTTTGTTTTTCGTCAGTGGAAGGCTTATATGGCAATGTTTCTGCTATTATTTGTTGATATCTTTATGACCATTGCCTTTGCCTGGTTTTTCGGAAGGATGACGGATGCTGCTGTTAAGAGTGACTTCACTGAGCTAAGACGATTGATTCCGATTGGTATCATACTTGTCCTTATCGGGATTGCTTCCAATTTCTTTTCGATTATGATTGAAACCATTACCTCAAATGGCTTAAAAAGAGACTTGAAAAACCATTTATTCCATCACATTCTTCGTCTTCCGTTAAGGCAGGTGTCCTCTCGCCGGTCTGGAGACATGCTCTCTCATTTTACGAACGATATCAATAGCGTGGACGGGGTAGTCGGCAGTAGTCTGATGGACTTGATCCGACTTCCACTCACCTATATGGCAGTGTTTCTTTATTTAATTCAAATTCACTGGAAGCTTTCCCTGATAAGTGTTTCAGTAGCTCCTTTAGCGATACTCGCAGGCGCTTATTTTGGCTTATTGCTGAGGAATAATAGCCGTCTTATACACAGTTTGATTGGAAAGATAAACAATACTTTAACAGAGACGTTTCAGGGATTTCAGGTGATCCGGTCATTTACATTGGAGAAGCTTATCTATAAAAAATATTCCAGTGCAAATCAGAAATTATATGAATTGGAGGTGGAGAACGCTAAGCTTAGCGGATGGTTCAGTTCTGGGGGACAGCTCGTCAGTTCTATCACCTATCTGATTAGCTTGTGCCTTGGGGCTTACTATGTTTCAAAGGGAGTGATCAGTGTAGGGTCCCTCCTTACATTTGTCAGTCTGGTCAGCTATCTTGTGAATCCACTAACGGGATTAGCTAGTCAATGGGCCGGGTTTCAATGGTCTGTTTCTGCTTTGGAAAGAGTCGTACACGTTTTAGAGGAGCCTGCCGAATCTCCAATCGTACATGAGTATACTCCTCTATTCAAAGGTTTAACCTCTATTGAATTCAAAAATGTATCTTTCAGCTATGATGATGAAAAGAAAATTTTTGACAGGTTCAGCCTTGCTGTTCCAAGAGGGGAAACATTGGCTATAGTGGGGCCGAGTGGTGCCGGTAAAAGTACGTTGTTAAATCTTCTGCAGGGGTTGTATACACCTCAACTAGGTACTATTTTAATAAATAGAAAATCAAGGGAGGAGTATACGCTTGCTCAATTGCGCAGTTCCATCGCTCATGTACCTCAGGAAACATTCCTCTTTGCAGGAACAATAGAGGAGAATTTGTTGTTAGCCCGACCGGGTTTGTCACATGAAGATATGGTGAGTGCTGCAAAGTCGGCCAATGTATATGAGTTTATTCTATCTCTCCCAAAAGGTTTTGAAACAGAAATAGGGGAGAGGGGTATAAGGCTATCTGGCGGGCAGAAGCAGCGGTTAGCCATTGCCAGAGCTATATTGAAAGACGCGCCCATTCTTTTACTGGATGAAGCGACATCTTCTCTAGATAGTGAAACGGAATATCATGTGAAGAACGCTTTAAGGTCTTTAATGAAAGGGCGAACGACAATCGTGATTGCGCACCGGTTATCCACCATCCAGGAAGCGGACTCTATCGTAGTGATGGACGAAGGGAAAATTGTACAAAGAGGCAGTCATTTAGACTTAATAAATGAAGAAGGTCTATATAAACGGCTACATCAACTCCAGTATTTTGCAGATGAAAAACCAACACATATCACTGCTGTAAACGCGTGACAGGAGGGGAAACACATTGGTCAAATCTCTCGTTCATTCACTTTATGAAAAAACTTCAAGCCTGCCCAAGAGCACAGCTTACTACTACCAGGCAATCGAAGAAATTGAATCCCACTCCACCTCCCCCCAGATCTATCATTTGTTAAAGGAGAAGGGAGACCTGGAAAAAACACCTCTATTCTTTCAAGTACGCCTAAAGCAAAAATATGATGAGGTACTATTCCAAAATATCCTTATCAAAAGTGAAACAGACAAAATCCTCAACGGGCTTGAAAAGGGCGGGATAGAGGCCATTCCTTTAAAGGGAGTATATTTCGCCCAGGAGTATTTCGGTCATCTGGCTGCCAGGGGGACATCGGATATTGATATCCTTATAAAGAAAGAAACGATTAAAGAAACGGTGCAACTTGTAAAGTCCTTAGGATTCGAACAGGAGGAAGAATGGATCCCGGACCATTTCCATTGTTCCTTTAGTAAACGAATTCCGGGTTCACCTGTTCCACTTGTAGTAGAAATTCATTGGGGTATTGTGAAGGAAAATACTTCACACTTAAAGATGGATCCTTTCTGGAAAGAGGCTACGTCTTTAGGAGGCCATTCCTACATTAAAAGATTATCCGATCAACATACATTTTATATGATTTGTCTGCATGGGTGGAGGCATAATCTGGATTCTCCACGATATTACCTTGATATCATTCAGTTGATTTACGGCTTGAACAATCGAATAGATCTTCATCAATTATTTCAACAAGCCAGAAAAGATGGGACGTTGAAGAGGATGGTTCGTACTCTTTCCATTGTATATGGTGAGTATCCAATGCTCGAGAACATGATGAAGCTGCCTGTAAAACGACAAATGAAGGATAGTAAAGGTGGACTGTTTCTCTATTGGAATTTCATCGACTTTCAATTCTTAAGCTATGACACATTTCAGCATAGTGTGAGAGAGGTATACAATTGGTTCTTTCCTAGAAAGAAGGACATTTTTACGGAATTAAACAAAAAGTATCGAAAGTCTTCCTATATAAATAGTATTTTCCTCTTATATAAAGCAAGATTGGGAAAAGGAATAAAAGCAACGTATCTGTTGGTCAGGGGTGCCAATCAGCTTTAGCACAAAGCACTTCCCTTTACCAACCCGTCCAAAACCCTTATAATCATACAAATAGATTCCGTTCTCTTCGTGCACCAGCGAATGTGAGTAACCTGGCTGCTTTCTGCAGTACAGGTTACTTTTTTATTGGAAAGGGTACGATAAAAGAGAATGAAAAACGGTGCGTAGATAAGGGTTTGATGAGTGATGAAACATTTACATAGACAACATATATGGCTGGGGAGGATCCTTGCGTCCGATCCCGGCAGAAAAAGATTTCAGCAGGCGGGTAAAGCTACAATCAGCTTGATTTCGGCTGTATTTACGATGCTTTTCTTATTGAAGCAGTTCGACCATCCTTCCATCACCCCGGCCATTGTGTCAGGTATGGTGGGGATGATGGGCATTTTAGTGGTCATGGATGACACGACGGGGAAGAAAAAGGTGACGACTCTGTTAATTGGTGTTGCTGTGGCAGCCGGAATTAGTTTAGGATCTGCCTTTGCCCAATATAGTCTCGTTGTGAATGCTTTATTAGTAGGTGTCATTTATAGTGCATTTTACTTTTCCCGCTTTGCCATCCGCTATTTTTCTATGGGGATGACAGGATTTATGTCGATCTATATATCATCGATCTTGCAGCTGGATGTGGCCCATCTGGAATGGTTTTATCTCGGGATTGTCATCGGGGTGGTATACGCGTTTCTTTATAACTTCATCATTTTTAAAGATTCTGCCCATATGTTAAGAAGGAGTATGCGTTCGTTTCATATTCAGTCCAACTTGACGTTTACCATCTTAATGAAGATGATAGAGGACCCGAATACGAGCAGTAAGCGGAGAAAGCAATTGGACCGGAATGTGAGAAGGCTGAATGAGTATGCGAGAAGCGTAGCGGGTGATATTAATGAGAATGATTTAAAGAAGCTGTGGCCCGGTATCGAAGCGTCACAACTTCGCTTATATGTCTTTGATACTGAAATGCTCATTCAGACTCTCACTGATTCCTTGAAAAAGCTGAAGGATCTGGAAGCTTTGGAGGTCATGGAACTCAGGCGCCTGCTCGTATGGGTTCTTCGTTCTCTCCGTGACGCCGAGGTGCTGGCCCAGGATTATGATCCCCGTTCCCTTGAAGAGGCGGAAAAAGCTATCCAGGCCTTGCGTCTTGTACTGTCAGAGGTTCTGAATCAAGAAGAAAAACCTGAAGGCTGGGTATATCTCCTGAGACGGATCGAGTCCATTGCGAACCATGTCTTAGAAGCGGCCATTACGATTCAGGAATCACTGAATGTGCCAGAGTATAAGGAGACGACAGTAGAGAGCGATGCTGAACCGGAGGAAGAAGACAAAGAAGATGAATCTGAAGAGGACAAGAGTTTAAAACCGTCTACGCGTAAAGCGATACAAGCCCTGGTAGCGGGAACCCTTGCGATTATCGTGGGGGTGCTGATCGCACCTGCACAGCCATACTGGGTTCTGCTCACGACCTTTATAGTTCAAATTGGTACTGAAACGGTAGGCAGAACGTATATGAAGGCTTTCCAACGGTCGATCGGAACGGTGATCGGGGCCATCATCGGATTCGGAGCCGCAAACCTTGTATCCGGAAATTCACAGCTTGAGGTTGTTCTCCTGTTTGCGGTCTTGTTCCTCGCCTTTTATCTTTTCCCTGTTTCATATACATTGATGAGCCTGTTCATTACGATGCTCATCGCCTTTATGTATGACCTCCTCCTCGGTGGAATCAGCATTCAGCTCATGGGGGCACGTGTCATCGATACGATTGCAGGAGCTGTGATTGCCCTGATTGTCTCAGCGTTTGTATTTCCAAAAAAAACAAAAGACAAAGTCGCCGATAGCTTTGATGATTTCTTCGGAGATCTTCAAGGATATGTTTCTTCCTATATTAAAACCTTTACGGTCCCGGAAGATAAAGCGTTGACAGATCAGGCATTTGATCTCGATCAGAAGCTCCAAACGATCAAGGATGAGGCACAATCCCTTCTGCAAAGACCCGGATCTTTGACGAGGTCGGGAGTCGGGCGCTGGATCACGGTGGTAACGGCCATTAATTATTACGCAAAGCACCTGCTTGCTTCCTCCCATCGAAAGGTGCCGGCAACGGTTTCAGAGGAACTCAATAGTGCGTTTTCAGATACGGAAGAAAAAATCTCTCAAAACATCGAGACGCTCCGGCAATTGTTAAAAGAAAAGGGAAGTGCTCCCGTTATGTGGGATTTAAGCCACGAGCGGGAAAGAATTGAAACCCAGGCTCCAAGCTGGCATAAGTCCCAGGTGGATCTTATTCACCATTTCTATTATGTGTGGAGGATCAATCAATCGATCGTGGCACTTGGAGTGGAATTAGGGGCGGAGTTAAAGAAAAGGTAAAGCGGATTCCGCTTTACCTTTTTTAATGATGGCAATGTGGTGCTTATTTTGTCAGTAATTGTTTTAACTTGTCACAATTCGGGAAGAGCATACCATCGACATAAATTTGAGGTGGAAGAATTGACAACGAACAGTTTATTGCTGACAAAAGAAGATATGACAAACCCCGAGATTGTTCCTCAATGGGTTTTAGAAGAATATAAGAATTTTCATGAGGTTGTTACTGACCGCACTTTCCCTTGCTACTTCGGTATGACCGGTGAGAAGAAGGGTGAGCTTCGGTATTCCTATATCAGTCATGACAATTGGGAGCATCTCCCCCAAACGATTCAAGAGTTCATCGACTTGTTTGACGTACCCGAAGGTGAACGCCTGATCCGTCACGGCTTCTTTTTATTTGTGGAACCTGAAAGGGAGGAGAGGTCCATCCCTCATTACAGGGATTATTTCTGGAGAATCCTGCAGTTTCTTCATCGTGAGGATAAGGAGGATTGGCCAGAGGATTATCCAGAGGATCCGGATCATCATCTGTGGGCCTTTTCCTTTGCAGGGGAACCTTTCTTCGTGTTTGGGAATGCCCCTGCCTACAAGCAGCGAAAGACGAGGGACCTTGGGAATAGCTTAGTACTCGGATTTCAGCCAAGAAGGATTTTTGAAGGATTGGAGGGTACCTCCAAGGGTGGTATCATGTCCCGTGAAAAAGTAAGAGAGCGGGTCGAAAAATGGGACGGCTTACCAACGCATCCGAATATCAGTCATTACGGGGACCCGGAGCATCGTGAGTGGAAGCAGTACTTTATTGGAGACGATGTAGAACCGATTGAAGGAAAATGCCCATTCCATCATAAATAATTAAAAGAGTGCCGGGGGTTCCCGGCACTCTTCATTAATATATATCTACATTTCCACTGGATACTGAAACATCAATGGTATATTGCCCTGAGCCTGCGACCCCGGTAATATCCCCATTTTCTATTTTTTGATTCTTTAATGGAAGATTGCAGGAAATATCCCCGCTGCTTGCCTGCCCCTTCAGTTTAAAGCTTGCTTTCTCCGGCAGATCAAGCTTCACTCCACCTGAGCTGACATCGAATGTCATGTCTCCCTTTAAGGAGTCCATGGTGACCGTTAATTCACCTGAGGATAAGTCGCCTACAAGGGGACCTTCAAAGTTCGATAACTCTACATCCCCCGAACTGATTCCCACTTTTCCATCCTCTGTTGTGAGGCCGTTTACGACCAAATCCCCTGAAGATCCATCATGTTCGAACAGTTTTGTCTCGACGTTTTCAAGCTCCATATTCCCCGATCCCATGTCAATCGACAATTCATCAAGTTTCCATTTCTTTGAATCAGATTCTCCAGCCATCACGAAATTGCCGGAGCCGATATCGATTTCCACGCTGTTCCTATACCCTTTCGGAATATAAACCGTTACGTTTGATTTGCGATTGAATCCGATCCATTCATACCATTTATGCTTGACCACAACGTCAATCGTATCTCCATTCCCGGTTAAGGTCATCGTCCCTTTTCCCTCTATATCGACCTGTACTTCATTCTTGTCAGTCGGTATGACTTTTGTGTCGCTGTTTTCCAGGTCCAGGTCGATATGTTTGATTTCATTCGTCACTTCAATCCGATCCCCTGACTGACTTTCTTTTGCAAACAATGATGTATTGTCATTTAGGATGACATAGAGCGTCCCCAATGCAAGCAATGCAATAATGATGGCAAATGCGTTTTTCATTCCAATCCCTCACTTTGGTTTGTTTTTCCAATTGATACATTTATTTTAAAGCAGTGGAGAGACTACCACAATGAGCTATAGGATTATTTTTGAATGGGACCAGAGGCGTAGGGTAATCGGAATCAAGAATACCGAAGCGGGGAATCCATGACCATCACATTAGACATCGATCGTGGATTCTTGATTTAAATAGGCAGTGGTAGGGTACAAATAGATTAGACAATGTAGATAAGGAAGTGAAATCATGAAAGATACACCTATGCCCCCAACCTTTTACGAGCAGCCGACACTGGAGCTTGCCAAATCACTGTTGGGGTGTGTGTTAGTGAAAGAAACGGAGGAAGGAATCGCTTCAGGTTATATTGTGGAAACAGAAGCATACATGGGGCCGATCGACAGGGCCGCCCACAGTTACGGAAACAGGCGTACAAAGCGGACGGAAGTGATGTTCCATGAAGCTGGCCGAATTTATACATACGTCATGCATACTCACTGCCTGGTCAACGTAGTGAGCGGAGAACGGGAAAAGCCTGAAGCGATCCTCATCAGAGCCGTCGAGCCACTCCATGGACAAGAGCTTATGGAAGCGAGACGACCCGGTCATGTGAAGAAGAATTGGACCAATGGGCCGGGAAAGTTGACGAAGGCACTAGGCATTACCATGGAGGATTATGGGGGGAGCTATTTACAACCGCCGCTCATGATTACAGAGGGGTATCAACCTGAAAACATCTCGGCAGGGAAAAGAATAGGGATTGATAACACGGGGGAAGCCAGGGATTATCCATGGCGGTTCTGGATTAGTGGTAATCCATTTGTATCAAGATAGGTCTTTCTTTATGAATTTTCTAATAATTTCTAGAAAATACACCCCATAAGTACTAGTTATGTGGTATATTTTTCTTATAAGACAAATATCTTTATAAGCTGACCATTCGACTGGGGGCTTTGAACCTAAATGATAGATGGGCGCTTACATTTAGGGGAGCCAGTAGCGCAACCGACCACATGCGAACGCGGATAATGCGTTTTTGTGTGGTTTTTTTGTAGGCAAGACCAAAACTAAAGAGAGAGTATAGGGGTCCTATGAACATCTTTACTATTTTCCAAGACGACTTTATCTACCATGATTTTCAACCATTATATGATATGGGTGAACATCGAACCCTCTATGCTTATGAGGGTCTTTTGCGAAATAAGTATAATGAAAATCCCGAAAGTGTATTTCAATCGGCCATGAAGGCCAATATCTTGTACAAACTGGATACTCTGTCCATTTCAAAAGCCCTTGAACATTTTTCGGGAAACGGGATTGAGGACTGTAAGTTATTTCTCAATATTTATATCACCACGATCTTGCACCCGAGCTTTCACACCTATTTTTCCGATCTTATGGATCGCCACCCTGATATTAAAGGACGGCTCGTGCTTGAAATTAATGAATCCAGTGCAGAAGAGCTTTGGCAGAATCCGTTGTTAAAAGAGTCTTTAAAGGAACTGAAGCAATATGGCGTCTGGTATGCGATAGATGATTTCGGGCAGGGGACATCCTCCATTAAGAAATCCATTGAATATGAACCGGAAATCATCAAGCTTGACCGCTATTTCGCCATGAACCTGGCACAGGATGAAAAGAAACAGCGGTTCCTCTCTTTTTTCAGCCAATTCTACGGAAATGATACATTGATTGTCTTAGAGGGAATCGAAACAAAACAGGATATGCAGGTGGCAAGGGAAATCGGGATAACGATTGGACAGGGCTTTTATTTAGGAAAGCCGAGCCGGTTATTGGCTTAGACCGGGAGAGTGACTCTGACTTAGAGGAGTCACTCTTTTTGTTACCGAATTGTCAGACTTGAAATAAAATTGAAAAAATTTAACATTTCTATTAAACTGAGGAAAAAGAGAATAAAGGGGATTCTATTCATGAAATATCTCAAGTTTCCGATCAGGTTCATCTTTTACTATATTCTCGGTCTAATGGGGATTTTAGCCGTGAGTATTGCTCCCGAAGTATTCAGGGAGAGAGGGTTATATAATGTTGTAGGCTACTTGGAGGAGTTTATCAAGTTCATCTTTGTTTTTATGGATGGGGCCAATTGGAGTTATTCCTATAAGGGGATTACCGTCGATTTCCTCGATATGCTTTGGGGACCATACCTGTATTCTCTGCAAATTATCGGGGGAGCCTTGGGCATAGGGCTTGCTATTGCCTTTATTCTTACCGTCTTGACTGTGTTTTTACCGAGACCGATCACGCGGGCTCTTAAGAAAGCACTAAATCTCTTGGAGACGGTGCCTGATTTAATGTTCGCATTCATGCTTCAACTTATGATTGTTTATGTATTTAAATATTTCGGAGTGGAACTGATGAATTTCACGGAGTTCGGGGAGGAGAAGATCTATCTTGCCCCGATAATTACGCTGTCCATCATTCCGATGATCTCCTTCTTCCGTATCCTCATCTTCATTATGGAAGAAGAGTTGCTGAAGCCTCACATCGAATTTGCCCAGAGTAAGGGGATGTCGAGGGGACGGATCCTCTTTTCACATGTTTTGAAAAATATTTCACCAAGTCTTTTCTATCATGGAAAGCTGATCATATGGGGGATGCTGTCCAGTTTATTCATCATTGAAACCATTTTCAATATGAGGGGAATTACTTATTATATCATTCAAGATTTCAGGCCGATGGTAATTGCCATCTCATTGATTATGATCTACACACCTTTTTTCGTCGTGTATCAAGGTGTCTATCTGTGGATCAATCACGAGAGCAGCCAAGATCATACGAAATATAAACGGGATAAAACAAAGTGGACTGAATGGAAGATATGGGGCTTTCTTTCAACCATCCGCAGGCTGTGGTGGCAGCATATGCATAATGGCAAGTTCGCTGCCGGATTCAGTGTAATATTTGGCTTGATTGCCGTCAGTTTCCTATATTCGGCGTTGAAAGAAGAGCCAATCAAACAAATTCAATTTATGAAAAATGAAGAGGGGCGGATCATCAGTGCCCCTCCTCATAAACCATTTGGGGACATGATCCTCGGATCCGATTTCTTCGGTTACAGTATTCTCGATCAGCTTATTGTAGGGGCAAAGTATACCCTGTTGTTTGCTTTGATTGTCGCTTCACTGCGGGTGATCGGTGGCTTCTATCTTGGTATTGCCTATCATTTTCACTTAAAAGAAAGCAGGAAGAACTGGCTTGACCGGGTGGTGGATTCCATTCATTTTCTCCCTTTAAGTCTTATCGCTTATCTCTTATTAAGACCGGTCCTTTGGGGGCTGCCTGTGTTAGGGTGGGATCACTCGATTTTTGAGAGGCTGGTGTTCGAAGCCGTTGTCTTAACAATCCTTGTACTGCCGTTGACCACTGTGTTAATTGGAAATGAACTGAAACTAATAGGGAAGCAGGATTTTGTCCTGTCAGCAAAGCTCCTCGGGGGGAGCAACAAGCATTTGCTCTGGACGCATCTATTCCCTCACCTGGCACCGCGGATGTTCATCATATGGGGGCAGCAATTCATCCAGACGCTTCTCATCCTCGTCCATCTTGGATTATTTCATCTTTTCCTGGGAGGGACGATCATAACAGGCGGTCTGGTCCCGGATCCTCCGAAATCAGGAACATTTGAATGGTCGGGCCTGATCAGTTCCACGAAGAATTCACTTATGACTGGCAAGTACTGGATTGTCATTGCTCCACTCGTTGCCTTTATGATTGCAATCATCGCCATGCAGCTGATTGTTCAGGGAGTGAAGGAAATCCAGCAAACGAAAGTCGGAGTGCTGGTGAACAACAAACCGATCAAGACGAAACAAAAAACAGTTAAAAAGAAAACCAACCGTCCAGCGGTGGAAGACTTCCAACTTGTCCGCCAGCAAACCTTTAAAGGATAAGGAGGAGAAAAAGGTGAACAGAAAAAGTCCGAAACTTCCATTGACTGATCAGGAGAGGGCTGCCCTCCGCAGAGCCAAGATACGACTTGGGGATCTACATGAATTATCTCCTGGAATTCTCCGGGAGACACTTAAAATTACGATGGAAAGATCCCGTTACTTAGTCGGCATGTCCATTTTCCAACAGATCCCTTCTATTGGACCTAATATGGCTCACAATGTTGTAGAGGATCTTGGATTTTATTCCCTTGAAGAAATAAAGGGAGAGAAGGGAGAAGACCTTATCATCGACTTAGAAAAGAAGTACGGTGTTTGGATGGACCCGTGCGTAGAAGACTCACTCAGGTGTGTCGTCCACCACGCTAATCACCCTGAAAGCACCAAGAACTGGTGGGACTTCACAACACAAAGAAAAACCTATCGCCAAACTCACGGCTACCCGGGAGACCGCCCCACCAAAGCCTGGGATCAATAGGTCCGTCCCTCCTGAATTCCAAGCCGGGAAGCGTATTTACGCTTCCCGGCTTTCTTTTTTGCTGATTTTTGAGGGACGGACCTCATTCGTATATCCTCCTTAAAATGGACATCATAAAGAAAAAGGAGTGATGCTATATGAGAACCCTTGTTATCTGTTTACTTATGACTTTTTCTATACAAATGCCCGTTTCAGCAAGAAACATCCTTCCCCTTTCGGCCCACCAGAACGAACTCGCGATTGTGATTGATGATTTAGGAAATGACATGGAAGGGACAGAGGAAATTATGAGTCTTCCCGTCACTTTGACAATTGCGGTCATGCCATTTCTCCCAACGACCAAGGCAGATGCGGAAAAAGCCCATAAAAATGGACATGAGGTCATTGTCCACCTTCCTATGGAACCGATGTCTGGGAAAGCGAGCTGGCTCGGGCCGGGGGCAATCACGACCTCACTATCCGATGAAGAAATCAGAAAGAGAGTGGAGCAGGCCCTGGAGGAGGTTCCTTATGCAGTGGGAGTCAATCATCATATGGGTTCGAAGGCTACCGCCGATGAGCGGGTGATGAGGATTGTTCTCGGCATATGCAAGGAAAGGGGTTTATTTTATCTGGATAGTAAAACAACAGGAAAGAGTGTCATTCCGAAGCTTGCTAAGGAACTGGGCGTCCCATACCTTGAAAACGAATTATTCTTTGATGACATCTACACCATTCAGCACATCGGGAAGCAGGCAATACTCCTTTCAAAGGCATTGGATCGTGATGATGCAACCATCGCGATCGGACATGTAGGGGTTACAGGGATGAAGGTGGCCACCATGTTAAAAGAATTTCTTCCTCTTTATGAGAAAAAGGCGTCAATCGTGCCCTTGTCCGATCTCATACCGGAATATCATCTGATTGATGAGAGCATGCCTTGATGGTGTGCTTTTTTTATGGACATTTAATAATGA
Organism: Rossellomorea sp. QJM3NY_18; assembly: GCF_056173145.1. Classification (NCBI taxonomy): domain Bacteria; kingdom Bacillati; phylum Bacillota; class Bacilli; order Caryophanales; family Bacillaceae; genus Rossellomorea; species Rossellomorea sp. QJM3NY_18. Next base: position 231,537 of record NZ_CM149659.1, read on the forward strand.
AAATGTGTAAATAATCTGTTAATCGAGGCTTAATTTTTTGAGGAAAGGAAACTCTCCTTTATAATCAGTAGGTAAGAAGGAGATGATTCGAAATGGATTACGCAATCGTGACAGGAGCAACAAGGGGATTAGGAGAGTCCGTCGCCAGGCTCTTTATTGAAAAAGGCATCGGCATTCTCAATATTTCCCGTTCGGATAATGACAGCTTACAAAAGCTTGCAAGGGAAAAAGAAGTGTCGTATGAATTCTTTCCCTGTGATCTATCTCAATCAGGACAAACAGAAGCGGTTTTTCGCGAAGTGGGGACAAAGGTATTTGGATCTGAAGCTGAGACGATATTTGTCGTCCAAAATGCCGGAGTGGTGACACCGATCAATACGTCGGGTGAAGTGGAAAACGAAGCATTGGAAACAAGTGTGCACGTTAATCTATTATCACCTATGATCGCCACCAATGAATTGCTCAAAGCAGCCAAAGGCTCTGAATCGAAGATGATCATGGTCAACATCAGTTCAGGAGCAGGAAGCCGTCCTGTTTATGGCTGGAGTACGTATTGCGCGACTAAGGCGGGAGTCAATATGCTGACTGAAACGGTGAGCCTTGAGCTCTCTAATACCCATAGCCGTCATCAGATCATCGCTTTCAGTCCGGGAGTGATGGATACGGATATGCAGGGGGAAATCCGATCGTCATCCAAAGAAGCCTTTGCCGAGGTTGAGTCGTTCCAGCGCTACAAAGAAGAGGGTATGCTGCGCAGCACGGACACGGTTGCTGATGCACTTGTGACCCTCATAACCAAAACCGATATTGAAAGTGGCAAACTGTATCATGTGAATGATTTGTTATAAGAAGAGAGCAGATTCCTGAAAGCGGGGTCTGCTTTTTAAATGGTCTTTGATAAATCCGGACACAAAAAGAGACAAACCCAGACCGGTTTGTCTCTTTTCCAACAAGATTAAGAAGAACGGACCGGATCTCCATCAGCAACGGATCTCCTAGTGAATTTCGGAAGGGCGAATTGAATCGCAATCAACCCACAAACGGCAATCAGGACAGGATAGAAGGCATATGGGATGATGCTGACCGGTGATATGCCGGCTACTTCTGCCACTAACAGTGCCTGTGCACCGTATGGGATCAATCCTTGAACGGCACAGGAGAAAATATCCAGGATGCTGGCCGACTTACGGGCATCAACGCCATACTTATCGCTAAGCGTTTTCGCCAGTGGTCCTGCGATGATAATGGAAATCGTATTATTTGCTGTGCAAAGATTCGTTGAACTCACCAATCCTGCTGTAGCAAGCTGTGCTCCTTGAGGAGATTTGATTTTACGGGTGGCATGATAAAGGATCGCTTGAATCCCACCATTATGACGAATCAGTTCGACGACTCCGCCGATCAGGATGGACAGGATCACAATCTCCGCCATGCCCGTCATACCATCAGCTACACTACCAAAGTAACTCGATGGGGTAAAGCTTCCATCAGTAAATCCGATAATCCCTGCCAACACAATCCCGCCTATTAAAACGACAAATACGTTCAATCCTGCAAGGGCCCCGATGATGACTCCAAGGTAAGGGATGATTTTAACCCAATCGAAGCTTCCTGCGTCGACAGAGGATGGAGTCCCCATCGTAAGGACAAAAAGGATGACCATAGTGATGATGGCTGCCGGTAATACAATGAAGAAGTTCACTTTGAACTTGTCCTTCATTTCCGTTTTCTGTGTGCGTACGGCTGCAATCGTTGTATCCGAGATGAACGATAAATTATCCCCGAACATCGCTCCTCCGATGACGGTGGCCATAGCAAGGGGCATGGAAATATCTGCTCCTGAGCTGATGCCCACTCCGATAGGGGCAAGTGCTGCAATCGTCCCCATGGATGTACCCATTGATAAGGAAATGAAAGCGGCGATGATGAATAATCCAACAATGATTAAATTACCAGGAAGTACGGATAGGGCAAAGTTGACGGTTGAATCAACAGCCCCCATCTTTTCTGCTACACCGGAAAACGCGCCGGCTAATAGGAAGATAAAGACCATGATCATAATATCCGGATGCCCGGCGCCTTTTGCGAACCGTTCAACCTTAGAGGTTAACGATTCTTTTCGATTCATCGCCAGGGCTACAACTGCGGCAATGATAATGGATACGAGAACAGGGAATGCATAAAAATCTCCTGAAAGGATTCCCGCTCCAAGGAACAGTGAAACAAATATGATCAAGGGCAATAAAGCCAGTAAATTACCTTTTTCTTGGTTCATGTCAAACACTCCTTTGTCGTGTGAAATCAAATAAAAAAACCTCTTCCAACATAAGAAGAGGTTTCATTCAAACGAAACACTCCTCTTATCTTTCAAGCATTACGCTTGCTGGATGTGGCACAGCACTCATCATGAGTCCGCTGCCGAGACATCACAGGGCCAGTCCCTCCGTCTCTCTGGATAAGAAGATATGTTATTTAGTTAATTTAAAATATACTTCCATACTTTAAAGGGTTTAATTGAAAAAGTCAAACGGTAATTTATTGGAAATGAAAACGTAGTGCGTGGCTGCCGTAGCTGGCTCAAACCAAAGCGTAGGCTGTTCGCCGTAGCACGGGATACATCGTAAAACGCGAGGCTTTATCCATAAAAAGGCATAAATTCATAGACAAGTGAACGGTCAGGGTCTACTATAAGATAGACAAAAACATCTTGGGGGATACGGTAGTGGAAAGAAATGTACGAAATCAAATTTTTACATTACAAGGGTTTTATTTATTGACGTTCTTCGGGGTTGGTAGTTTATATCCTTTACTTAGTGTGTATTTGAGCGAAAGTGTGGGGTTAAATGGGTATCAGATCGGAACCATTATGTCTGTCGGCCCGATCATGATGATTTTCTTCCAGCCGATATGGGGGATGGTCAGTGACACAACCAATAAGCCGACCGTCGTGTTAGGGTTGACTTCCTTAGTTGCAGGGATCTTTGCTCTTGGTTATTTATTCATGGATGTTTACTATGGATTGTTGGTGGTAGCAATTTTAGTTGCGATCTTCCAAAGCGCCATCATCCCCGTCTCCGACAGTATCAGTTTGAAGTATACGAGTAAAGTCGGTTATAACTACGGAAATATCCGATTGTTCGGCTCATTGGGATTCGGAATTGCCGTGTTCATCATGGGGAGGCTTTCAGAGGGATTTATTGGACCGACGATCATTTTCTACTCCTTCTTTATCTGCCTAGTCCTTTCAGGGTTCCTATCCTTCCGTTTTCCTAAAGAGAGAGCGGCGGCTAAGCTTGATTTAAAAGCCGGGATGAAGGAATTATTCACGATGAAAAAATTTCTGATCTTCCTGGCTGTCACGTTCCTGGTATTTGGCCCGAATTTAGCCAACAACGTGTATTTCGGATTATTCGTGGAAGATTCAGGTGGTACGTACGCCGGAATCGGCCTCGCATTTCTGATCGCCGTCCTATCAGAAGTACCGTTTATGAGAATCGCGGGAGGTTGGATTGATAAGTTCGGTCTCTTGACCGTAGCGGCGCTGGCAGGCGCTGCATCCATGATCCGCTGGCTATTTTACTTCACGGAACCAAGTCTATGGCTGGTATATTCTTCAGCAGTGATGCAGGGTCTTGCCATCGGATTATTCATTCCTGCAGGGCTTCGCTACATTAAAGAAATCACGCCGGCACATATTACAGCTACTGCCGTGACCGTCTATTCGGCCATCGGAAATGGCCTCGGGAATTGGTTCAGTACCTTCGTGGGAGGTTTCATCTATGAAACATACTCCATTTACACGGTATACCTCTTCTTCGCAGTCCTGTCACTCCTTGGCATCTTCCTCTGCTTCGTCCTAATGAAAGAAGAAAAGAAGAATGCATTAGCCTACTAATAAAACATCTTCAGGCATCCGCTACCCACGGATGCCTATTTTTAATATAAAATTAACAAAAGGAAGGATTTTCCTTATAGGGTGTATAAGTATATATAAGTGGCTTTACCCCCGGTTAAATGTGCAGCTCAAAAAAAGAAAACTTTAAAAGGTTTTGATTTTATCTATTTGTGGTACAAAAAGGATAAGTCATTCATTGAAATTTATATAAATACAAGTTAAAATAATATTATTAGAAAATTCTTTCAATTAAAAAGAGAACCATCACTTTAACTAAAAGGGGACTTTGAAAATGGAAAATACATTCGTTTACTCAAAAGAGAATGCAAATCTTGGGGATACGATTCAGTTTAAAAGAAAGAAACATGTCATCAATGGTGTCGTCACGACTTTAAGAGAAAATACCGTCATCGTCAAAATGGATAGGGAAATTGCGAAGAATCTTGACTTACCGGATGATCAAACGGTCGTAGCACATAAAAACTATGTGGTGACAGAGCGAGCAGAAAACGATACACAGCCTGTATTTGTTTATGATGGGTGGAATAGCGCATTAAAAGCCTAAGTTTCAGCCTACAAATAAAGTAACCCTGAAACGGCCTCACCATGAGAATGGATGTAGACGAATCAGGGTTATTTGTGTTGTGCAGCTTATTTTAGTCTCGCGACATATTCCTCAACCATTTCCGTTGTCACTAGCTTTCTTTGCGGAACTACCCCACGTCTTGCTAAGGCATTGATTTCATTTGTCACTTGATTAACATGATCCGTTGTAAAAGGTTTTCCAGCAGAACAAAGCTGAACAGCTTCGTCAATCGCTTTTTCTCTGCGCTCATCAAGTTTCATAAATTGCTGAACAAGTTGATTTTGCATGTTGGAATGCTTGGAAATTTCTTTGTGCACACTCACGATTTCATCCCTCTCCTTATTTTTACAATAAGTCTATTATGCCTGTTTCTATCTCCAGATGGCAATGTTCAATCATCCCTTTTATAAGATGGGGGACAGCAGGCTCCTTTGACTAACTTTCTATCAATAGTATACCTGAGAATAGAATAGAATAGAAAAAATGACAAGAAAAAAGAGCAGGGACATGCTCCTGCTCTTTGGTATAAGGTTTATTATTCATTTACTGCTTTTTTAGGCATGTCACTTTGGCGCTTTGGCCAGCATTCGACATTTTTTAAACCAGGAATGTCATCTGCATAGAATACAGGGTCCAATCCTTGACGACGCTGCGTCATATAGTTGTCCAAAGCTTTAAAGGCAATCGGTGCCAGAATGCCGATGGCAGCCAAGTTCGTAAGGGCCATCAAGGCCATTGAGAAGTCAGCCAGGCTCCAGACGATATCAAGGCTTGCGACAGACCCAAAGACCACCATTCCCAGTGCAATAAAGCGGTAGATCATAAGGGCGGCCTTGCTTTTATTAATGAATGGGAGATTGGCTTCACCATAATAATAACTCCCAATGATGGAACTGAAGGCAAAGGTGAAGATGGCAATCGCCAGAAAGATTCCGGCCCATGAGTTAAAGTGTTCAGACATGGCTGCTTGAGATAGTTCGATTCCCGTCAAACCGGAACCGTATGCGTCTGACGTTAAAATGATAAAGGCCGTCGCGGAACAGACGAGAATTGTATCGAAGAATACCCCCAGTGCCTGAATGAATCCCTGCTTGACAGGATGGGAAACCGATGCCGTAGCCGCCGCATTCGGTGCACTACCCATTCCGGCTTCATTGGAGAATAGCCCACGCTTTACGCCGTTCATGATCGCGGCTCCAATACCACCACCGACAACTTGTTCAAAGCCAAAGGCACTTTTGAAAATCATGGCGATGACGCCTGGCATTTCAGTGATATTCGTAATGACTACAAATAAGGCGAGTACAATATAAAAGCCTGCCATGATCGGTACAATGAAAGATGAGAAGTTGGCTATGCGTTTAACACCGCCAAAGATGATGAGTGCAGTCAATCCGGCCAGTACAATTCCAATGACAAACGTATTGATGCCAAATGAATTACTGAAGGCCGTTGCGATGGTATTACTTTGGACAGCATTAAAAGTTGTCCCAAATGAGAGGATGATGGTCACCGCAAAGATCGAACTCATCCAGGGCTTGCCCAGTTGTTTCTTCATATAGTAGCCGGGGCCGCCTTTAAATCCAACCTTATCCTTTTCTTTATAAATCTGTGCCAATGTGCTCTCCACAAAGGCGCTGGCTCCTCCCAGAATGGCAACGAGCCACATCCAGAAGACCGCTCCAGGTCCCCCAATTGCTAAGGCAATGGCTACTCCCGCTAAATTACCTGTACCAATTCGAGTACCTGCTCCGATAAAGAATGCCTGTAAGGAAGAAATCTGCTTTTCCCCGTCTGCTTCGATAACATCTTTATCCCCTAATAATCGAAACATCTCACCTAAGTGGCGAATTTGAACAAATTTAGATCCGATTGTGAAGTATAATCCTAAAATAAGAAGTACACCGATTAAAATATACCCCCATAATATGGAGTTTGCTTCCGTGACTAAATTGTTTAAAATATCCATGATAACCCCCTCGGAAATTTGTGTCGGTTACATATATTATTATCTGAAAATTAAAAATGAAAGTCAAGTTATTATCTGAATATTAAAATATTACCAGGTTTTATTTAGTGAACCGAACTATTTTATCATAGTAATAAAGGTTTTCTGGAAACGGATAAGACAAAAGTAATAGGGTGGATTATTATTTTGGTATAACTTATTTGTATTTATTTGTATAATATTTTTTTATGTGAAGGGTAACTCCGAACACAAAAAAAGCCATAGAAATCCATGGCAGATGTTTTTGTGTTCGGTATTAAAATAGGAAAAATAATTGCTGTAATCATTTGATTAATAAAAGTCCCAAAATCCTAAAACAAATAGTAAAACCCCGGTTATCATGGAAATACCAAATAACATAAATAAGAAATCAAGAATGCTGTCGGCGAAGACTCTTTTGCGGTTCTCACGTTTAAAATGACGAACTTCCTTACGGTACGATCGTGCAGCACGACTCATACAAAACCTCCTCCTCCATTAACCCCTTTTGCATTAATCACATATTCGTCACAAATAAAGAAAATCCTCCCTTTACATGAAAAAAATGACGATATACCCATCTCTTCGTCACAATAAGTCGATTTGATCTTTTTACATGCCAAATAAGGGGCTGCAAGAGCCCCTTATTCAGTGAAAGAAAGCTTTGAAGTTTCTGCCTGTAAGCCTTTATTAACGAAGGTGATTCTGAGAGATTCCGCTTAAGGCGCTTCCAGCACTTTGATCGGATTTCTGCTGTACTGCCAAATCTCCTAAAGCCAGCATCCCGACCAGCTGACCGTTTTCCACAACTGGTAAACGGCGTACCTGATGCTGGGACATCAAAGCCGATGCTTCTTCAACGGATGCATCAGGAGAAATTGTCACAACCTGCTGTGACATAACCTGAGAGACATTTCCTTGTGCACCTTGAGACAGTCCACGAGTCGCAATATCACGGTCCGTAATCATACCGACAACCTGTCCGTTTTCAACGACAGGAACGGATCCAACGTTTCTGGAACTCATCTTGGAAGCGACGCTCTCAAGTGAATCCTGGTTAGAAGCTGCTTCCACATTTGTCGACATAATATCACGTACTTGCATAAAAAATTCCCCCTTGATCATAATGACAGTACACACTTATTATCCTGCATATTTCTCCGCCTTATTCTGAACATGAATTTCCAATTTAATTGGTCTTAATTCGAGGGACGGACCTCCATCATCCCCCTGCTTATCTTGCTATAAACAGCTGGGTCCAGTACGTCCCGTAAGTACCGCCCTCGACATATCCCACGCCCACATGAGTATAGGACTTGTTAAGAATATTTTTGCGGTGAACCGGATTGTTCATCCATTCCCGCACAACTTCTTCAGGATTCAATTGTCCGGCAGCAATATTTTCTGAAGCTGAGCGATTTGAGATGTGAAAACGTTTCAGCATCTCATCAGGAGTTCCGTGGGCCGGGCTTCGATGAGAGAAGTATCCGGCATCCCTCATATCCCGGGACTTATACAATGCGACCTGAGAGAGATTTCTGTCAGCCCGAAGAGGGGGGAGACCGTTTTTTTGTCGTTCCTTATTGGTTAATTCAGTGACCCGGCTTTCGAATGAAGTTTCAGATGCGATGCTTGGGATCTTAATGTTCTGCCCCGGATAAATGATATTTGGATCTGTTACCTGGGGATTTGCGCTGATCATTTCAGACAATCCGATCTGAAATGTTCTGGAAATGGTCCAAAGAGTATCTCCTTTTTTTACAATATACGTGCTTTCGGCGGTTGTTTTATGTGGATCAAATAGACTAAAGAAAAGGGACGATGTGATGATAACAAGGAATAGTTTAGTCTTCATAAGTATAAATTGTGTAATTCGAAACAAATTATTCTTCTGAAATGTGTAAAAGTAGGATTATCGTTTCATTTTTAGGGAAAAGGGAAACCATATAACATTTAGTGAAACCTTTTACGGAGTAGAACGTACAAATAGGTAACGATATTTTAAAAAGAGGTGAATAACGTGGTAAAGGAGAACGATCGCTTTAAAAAAGTGATAACGAAATTGTCGAACGTCGGTGTGAATATTTCTAAAACGAAATCAAGACGGGAAATTCTTCATTCACTAAAGCAGTATCAACCATTACCTAAGACGTTAACACAAGATTCATAATCCATGCTTATCCGAAATGTTGGACAGACATATTTCCCGATTCTTCCCGATATACTATAGCTAAAGGTAAAGGGGAGGGTTAGGCATGGAGAGAATGATGTTTGATCTACAAGCATTAAAGGAAATCAGAAAGAAGGCAGATGAGATTTCATACTACTGTATGAGCCGGGAGCAGCCTTCAGATCCTCATCGTGTAAGCATGGCATTAGATCAGGTATGTCGTGCCCTGGCTATGTTTGCAGAAATGGAGCTTCATCGCATGCAGAATCAGCATATTCCCTATGACCCCCAAAGCTATATCAAAGGGCGTCTCGGAATTGCCTATCGATCTGTACTCCAAGTCCCTCAGGATGATTCGAATACGGCATAGTAAAAGAGGTTGACCCAAGAGTCATTGGCTGATAAGCCAGTAGTACACTTGTTATAATGAAACACTCTCTAATCATATGGCCTGGTCCGATAAGGATGATAACCACTCATCGTTTTGGGTCAGCCTCTTTTTTTTTACCATACTAAATCTAAAAGTTAGGTGACGATATTCATGGCGAGATTTTCGGAAGTATTGCTTATATGCAATGGCAAGGCAGGTCAAGGGACACTCGAGATCCTGTTGAAGGATGCGGTGCCCCCTTTATTAGATATTTGCAACGAACTGATCATTCACAAAACAAAGGAAAAGGGTGATGCGGAAAGGGTCTGCAGGGAATCAGGAAGTCGCTATGAGCTGGTGGTCATCATGGGCGGGGATGGGACGATCCATGAAGCCATCAATGGGCTGTCTGTCCTCGAAGAGCGCCCCCTTGTTGCCATTCTTCCTGGTGGTACATGTAACGATTTTGCCCGCTCCCTGCGTATTCCGATGGATATTGGACAAGCCGTCAGTCTTATAACCGAACAGCCTTATGAACAGGAAATCGACATTGTGAAGGCGGGGGAGAGATATTTCAGTAATTTCTGGGGCACAGGCTTGGTTTCCCAGACGAGTGATAATATAGATGTCGGATCTAAGAGTGTCCTCGGTAAACTGAGCTATTATATCAGTGCATTCCAATCGATTAAGGATTCCCCTATCTTAAGTGTGAAAGTTACAACGGAAAATGAGACAGTGGAAGAGGAGGTCGTCATGCTGTTGGTCGCAAACGGCCGTTCGATCGGATCTAATCCACTGCCTACATGTATCAATATGGACGATGGATTAATGGACATATATGTAGTGAAGAAAAGTGGATTTCCATTGCTGAAGGAATTTCTTGTCATTAAAAGTACAGGCAATATCAGCGAAGAATATGACGATATCATGCACATTCAAGCAAAAGAAGCCCATATTGAACTCGGGCAGGATGAGAAGCTTGATATGGATGGGGAACTCTATGAAGGCAGCAGGCAGTCCCTCCGCGTGTTACATAAGCATCTGCGCTTTGTGGTGGGAGCTGCCGAATGAAAAAGGAGCATGGGATTATCCCATGCTCCTTTTTGGATGAGCCTGATCAAGGAGTTTGCTTTTTCTTTCTGATGACCAAGTAGACGAGATAGACAAGAATCAGTACACCGCCTGCTGCAAGTGTCAGTAAAGTGAAGTTCTCTTCGATAAAAGGTTTTGCTTTTGCTCCCAGTGTCAGAATGATCACGCCTTCCAGGAAAAAGCGGATCCCTCTTCCGATGATCGACCAAATCACTAATACCCGGATCTTTACACCGGAAACCCCTGCGAATATCGTGAAAATCTTATAAGGGACAGGTGTCAGACCTGCAATCAGTAACGCCACTGGGCCGAACTTTGTAAAGTACTCTTCTACTTTTTGAATTCTTGCTTCAGAGAATAGACGAACAAGAATCGGGCGACCCAGCTTTTTTCCGATCAACCATCCAAAAAGGGCTCCTATGACGGAAGCGATTGTCGTATAAAGTGCGTAAAGCAGGGCACTCCCAGGGTTGGCAATTGCCAATGGAATCAGTAATACATCAGGTGGAATAGGGAAGAAAGATGAATCTGCGAAAGAGACGATGATCAGTCCCCATACACCGTAATCCATTAACCATGCTTCGAACGTGTGAAGTAGTTCAGACATAAGTACTCTCCTTTATGAATAAAGCGTTAGTTTCGAATTTAATAGAACATAAGAAAGTATATCACTTTTCATAAAGGGAGTCATGAAATATCCTATTCTTCCCTCACTTAAGAACTGGACCAGACACATTCTCGAAATAAATCTATTTCTCGGGAAATAGTGACAGTATTCTTTCGGATTCTACATTTCGGAAGGAGATTTCATCCCCAATAATCGCAATCCTTCGGCAAGGACAATCCCCACGGCATGAACCAAGGCCAGACGTGTATTTTGCTGGTTGTCATCCGAAAGGATTTTGGTTTTAGCATAATAACGGTTGAAGCTTTGTGATGTGAAGATTAAATATTTGGCAATGACAGATGGCGCATAATACTGCCATGATTTTTCGATGATTTCCGGAAATAATCTCAGCTGCTTTATTACTTCCCAGCTTTCGGCATCTTCCAGACCTTCAAATGTCAGTGGACCTGACTCACCTGCTTTTCTGAGAAGGGACTGGGCTCTCGCATACGTGTATTGAATATATGGACCGGTTTCACCTTCGAACGTGAGCATATGCTCCAGGGAGAATTCAATATCATTGAGCCGGTCATTTTTCAGGTCATGAAAAATGATTGCCCCGACCCCGACATCTCTTGCAACTCTGTAAGCATCCTTTAAGTCAGGGTTTTTCTGCTTAATGTTGTCCTCCGCCATTTTAATTGCTTCCTGAAGCACTTCTTCAAGGAGGATGACCCTTCCTTTTCTTGTAGACATCTTCTTTCCATCCTTTAAATACAGACCGAATGGAATATGCTTCATGTCATTCGCCCAATTGTACCCGAGCTTATTCAATACGTTCATCACTTGCTTGAAATGGATGGTCTGTTCCTGACCTACAATGTACAGGGCTTCGTCAAAGGCATATTGTCGCTGACGATAAAGGGCAGCAGCCAGGTCCCGTGTGGCATAAAGGGTTGCTCCATCAGATTTCTTGATCAGGCAGGGAGGCAGATTCCCATCATCCATCCGAACGACTTGAGCCCCTTGGGATTCCTCAAGAAGATGGTGTTTCTGAAGCAAGGTCACGACTTCTTCCATCTTGTCATTGAAGAACGCTTCACCGTTATAGGAATCGAACTCGACTCCAAGGAGAGAGTAGATCGTCTTAAATGCTTGGAGTGATTCATCTTTAAACCATCTCCAAAGCCCTGTAATCTCTTCATCCCCGTCTTCGAGTAGCTTAAAGGCTCTTCTTCCTTCTTCCTCAAGGGAAACATCAAGTTCTGCCTGTTCATGGAACTTTTTATAAAGAATAAACAATTCGGCAATGGGGTTTTCTTTGACCTTTTCCGGGTCGCCCCATTTTTTGAAAGCGACGATCAGTTTACCGAATTGTGTCCCCCAATCGCCGATGTAATTGATTTTCTCTGTACGATAGCCGCATTTTTCGGCAATAGAGGCAATGGCATTCCCGATGACCGTTGAACGGAGATGCCCCATGGAAAAAGGTTTGGCAATGTTAGGTGAGGACATATCTAATACGACGGTTCTGTTTTCTCCAAAGGTGTGGGTTCCATAATCCCTTCCCTTCGCCAAAATTCCCGACACGATTTCTCTTCCCATTTTTCCCCCGTCAAAGTGGATATTGATATAAGGTCCAACGGCCACAACCTTGGTGAAAAGGGGAGAGGTAATCGTAGCGGCCATTTCATTGGCGATCTGTGCAGGGGCCTTTTTCATGATTTTTGCCAACTGGAAGCAAGGGAAGGCCAAGTCCCCTAAATGACTATGCTTCGGAATTTCAATCAGATCGTATAGATCTTTCTCGCTCCAATCCGACAAGAGCTGAGTTTTTAACTCTTGAGCCAGTATTGATTTAAAATCCATCTTGTTACACCTCCCATTAGTATGAAACACAAAAAAACCCGTCTCTACACAGAGACGAGTTTAGCTCGCGGTACCACTCTTATTCCCGATTAAGGACACTCATTGTATAACGGGAGATCCCGGTTCTTCCCTACTGATTTTCAAGAAGAACTTCTCAGAAGTGCGTTTCATCCAGGGCTTCATACCGGGCTCCCACCGCCCCCGGCTCGCTTATGATTCACGTCGGGATTACTCTCTTCTTCACAGAATATTCCATATCTAATTACTATTATTTTACACATATCAGGGATGAATGCAACCTGTAATTAAGAATCTTCTGAAGAAAACATATACGTTTTATGATGAAACCTCATACTGAACACAAGGCCGAGGGCCAGCATATTCCCCATGAGAGAGCTTCCCCCATAACTGATGAACGGAAGGGGGATACCTGTGATCGGCAGTAACTGGATCGTCATTCCGATGTTCTGGAACACATGGAACGTGATCATACTGATGATTCCTGCACAGACATAAGCGTTGAAAGGCTCTTTGGTATCAAGGGCAGTCTTGGTTAGATGGTAGATCAGCAGAAAGTATAAACTGATGACGACACTTGCGCCGATAAATCCGTACTCTTCACCGATGACACTGAAGATAAAGTCTGTATGATTTTCCGGGATATACACTTCCCGGTCACTGTAGCCTTTCCCGAAAATTTGTCCCGAACCAATGGCGTTAAGGGAATTGATCAAGTGAAATCCTTCTAATTTCGCATAATTGTACGGATCGAGCCAGGCATAGATCCGTCCGAATTGGTAAGGTTTCACGTTTAAGTATTTCTCCAATAATTGTGGTGCCCATATGACCAGTGAAAGGATGCCCGCACCTAAGACTCCGATCGAAGCATAGATAGGCACAATCAGCTTCCACGTAATACCTGAAACGAGGATGATACCCGTCATGATGGCAAGTATCACCAGTGATGTCCCTAAATCCGGCTGCTGCATAATGAAAGCAAGGGGGAGAAGGGTGGTCAAGCCGATTTTAATTAATAATTGAAAGTCTGTCTGCACCGTTTTCCTTGGATTAAGTTCATGATGATTGGTAATGACACGTGCCAAAGCAAGGATTAAGAATGTCTTCATGAACTCTGAAGGCTGTATCGATCCAAGCGGTCCCAGCATGAACCAGCTTTTGGCTCCATTCCGGTGGGGTGCGATGCTTTCCGGAGAAATCAATAATAAAACGAGCAAGAAGATTCCTGCGCCGTATATGTACCAGGCAAGCCGTTTATACTGATCTGAGTCGAGAAATAACGCAGCGCCGATAATGATACCGCCCACTACGTACCAAAAAGCCTGTCTAATCACAAAGTTTGTCCCATATTGCCCTGAGGTCTGGGCGCTGCTGATTCCCATTGCACTTACAATAAAGAACAGCATTAATAAAAAGAGAAGACCCCAATCGATCTTATCAGCAAATCGCTGGCGAGTTTCCATAATCTATTCACCTGAATTTCTAAAGATTTCACATTCCTAGTCTAATAGAAATGAAAGGAAATTTCTACTCATGACCCGAGAAATTCGAGAACTTCTTTCGGCATATGACACGTATTTGAAACAGGTGAAGAATTGAATTCATCGGGAATGTCCATGGCAGAAGGGCTTAGAAGGAAAACAGAGAGGGGATATTCCATTTATTACATGTTTATAGTAGGTGTTTGCTATTGAAATAGATGATATTTAACACTATTTGGTTTAGAAGTTAATATCGACGTTAGTTCTTCACAACACAAAGTACTGAAATATGACTATTTTCGACAATTACCTGCGACTTTTGTCATCATTTTGAAATGAAATAGAAAAGAACAAGTATGTTCTATATTTGATAAAATAGAAACTATGAACTGTGCACCGTGTTAATCAGATGGAGGGAATGTTCTTGAAGGCAAATAACCAAGTTAAAGATATCATCTATGTTCACAAGAATCCGGATCGCCAATATGTCGTTTCTTACGGAATCCATTTCAACGAGTTTGCAATGAATGCCCGTAAACCCTTAAAGAACTTACTTCTTATCAAGCATCAGTACGAGCATGGTGCTTTCAATATACATACCCATATGGAATATGTAGAACAGGACGAAATGAAGAAGATCATCGATGACGGTGTTCAGAGCTACGGAGATTTCTGCTGGATCGATTTTGAAGAAGAGGTCGGAGTCGATGAATTGAACGGGCAGGAAATTGCAGAACTCCTTTATATGGGGCATATCAAACAGCCATTAAACCCTCCATTTTATTCTAAGCTGAATAACCGCTATGCCTATCTTTCCCATGATGACGGCTGGTTCAATAAAGTTTATTACCGGGACTTCGAGGACTTCTATCATATGCTGGGAGCGACCCTTTCATCCAAACTCAGTACGGTCAAGAGTGGGAAAGGCCTCTTCGGTATGAAGAAGGAGAAACCCTACCCTGTAATCGGGAAGGAAGTCATTCATTCCTTCCAGGATAAGTTAAAAGAAGGAATGGTCATCTCCCTTGAAAAAGCCGTATTAACGAGAGGGAAGATCGAGATTCCCATTTGGGTAATGGGCGATTATTATGACATGGATGAAATGACTGAGGATTATAAGCAGATTCGTAAATTACCTGCGAACGGATTACTATCATATGACCGTAAAACGAAGAGCTGGAGCGCCTTGCTTAAATGAGGGAACGTGAAGTTTTCGCAGATATTTCATTCCATGACACCCTGGTTCAAGCCGTCTTTCTTGAACGGCTTAATCGGTTTGTGCTAGAGTGCGAGCTTCCTTCAGGCTCAAAAGAAAAAGTCCACTTACCCGATCCAGGCAGGCTGAAGGACTTGCTGGTACCCGGAGGGCCGATCTGGCTCCAGGAATCCAAGGATCCAAAAAGGAAAACAAGGTGGTCGGCGATCATGACCCATGATTCCGTAAACGATATGTATGTTTCCTTGAATACTCAATATCCAAACCGATTGGTACTGGAAGCCCTGCAGTTGGATGTACTAGAGGAGCTGAAGGTTTGGCGCCTGGAAAAAGCCGAATATAAGGTGGGAGGTTCACGCTTTGACTTTCTCCTCAAACATAAACAAAATGATGAAAAATTACTACTCGAAGTCAAGAGTGTCACGATGGTCGAGGACGGAATAGGTAAATTTCCCGATGCCGTCACAGCAAGGGGAGCGAGGCATGTAGAGGAACTGACCCACTTGCAGATGAAGGGAAGCTATCAAACAGCGGTCCTATTCATTGCCCAGCGTACAGATCTGCGGGGAATCACTTCCGCACCTGAAATCGATCCCCATTTTGCCCGGGTCATGGAAGAAGCCGCAAGGCACGGTGTCAGGTTTTACGGAAGATATTGCATCATGACGCCTGAACGCATCTCCCTTAGTGGATCTATCCCGGTCTTCATAGAAAAGGATTAATCTCGACGTGCCCCGCCCGAGATTAATCCTTTTTGTGTGCCCCTATTCCACCACTACCTTAGTCGTCGCTTTATAGTCCTGCTCCCCCTTGGCGGTCATCCAGACGGTCAATGTATAATTGCCGCTTTCAACCTTTGGGAGGACAATTTCACGAGAGAACTCTTCCCCTTGTTTCACAGTGATTTCCTGTAAGGCTTGAGTATACATTTTATTCTTTGAATCTTTATAAACGATCTCGCCTTTTTCGTTTCGAAGTTCATAGTCGATTGTCTGTCCAGATGAGAAAGAAAATGTTTTCTCCTGCTCTGTTTGATTTTTCACACTATATACATACACAATTTGACCATCTGCATCTTTCTTGGTTAATGAAGGTTCCATTTCGCCTGCGATAATTCCTTTCTGTACAGAAATATCTTCACCCGCTCCCTGTTCTGTCTCTTTTTTTACCGGCTGGCTGTCGTTTTCAGCCGTTCCACAGCCGGCCATTCCCGCTATAAGAATGATTATAATCATCATGAATCGCTTCACGCTAGAGTCACCTCCTTACTGTATTAGACAGAGTTTGATCCAAAAGGTTACAAGCCTTCGGAGAATATGAGCTCGGAAGGCATGGGGGATGTGTTCATCTAGTTTCTTCTCCCTTTATGCACTGATTTGCATATATGTAAGGCAGATTCCTTTTTTAAATTATACGGTTCAGTACAATAGAATTATAGAAAAGCGCAGAGGAGCATGATGGATGAGAATGTGGTTAGCTATTGTAAGCGTATTATCCTTACTATTAGTATCGGCTTGCGGTTCGTCAAATGCAAACGATACCGTGAAAATTCCTGATGAAGAGTGGGAAACGATCACGTCGAAAGCAAAAGGGACCAAAGTGAATATGTTTATGTGGGGAGGAGATGACGGGATCAACCGGTATATCGATGAGGTCATGGCGCCCATGTTAAAAGAAAAGAACAATATCGAACTGAACCGGGTCCCTTTAGACACGCCTGAAATCCTCCAGAAGCTGCAAACCGAGAAAAAGGCCGGAAAAAAAGAGGGGACGATCGACATCGTCTGGATCAACGGTGAAAATTTTAAGAATGCGAAAGAACAAGATCTGTTGGCAGGTTCCTTCACAAACAAACTGCCGAACTACAACGAATACTATGATACGGACAGTGACGCCTTCCAATACGACTTCGGAACGGAAACAGAAGGATTCGAAGCCCCGTGGGGAAAAGTTCAATTCGTTTTTTTCTATAATAGTGAAAAAGTGAAAAACCCGCCGGCTACCTTTGATGATTTGAAAACATTCATGAAAGAGAATCCCGGGAAATTCACCTATCCGAACCCAAGTGATTTCACTGGGAATGCGTTTCTAAGACATCTCCTCTATGCCAAAACGGATTCGAATCTGGCCCGGGACGGGTTTAATGAAGACAAATCGGAAGAGATTGGAGCGGGAGTGTGGGAGGAATTGAACACCATGAAGCCGTATTTGTGGCGAAAAGGGGATACGTATCCATCCACCTTGACGGATCTTGATAAGCTTTATAGTCAGGAAGAGGTGTGGATGACGATGGGATATAACGAAGCAAGGGCGGAACATCTGATCAAGGATGGCGTGTTTCCGGAAAGCACAAAGTCGTTCATATTGAGTGATATCGGATCCATCGGGAATACTCATTTCCTGGCCATTCCTTTCAATAGTCCAAATAAAGAAG
Organism: Rossellomorea sp. QJM3NY_18; assembly: GCF_056173145.1. Taxonomy (NCBI): domain Bacteria; kingdom Bacillati; phylum Bacillota; class Bacilli; order Caryophanales; family Bacillaceae; genus Rossellomorea; species Rossellomorea sp. QJM3NY_18. The sequence continues at coordinate 249,262 of NZ_CM149659.1, forward strand.
GTGCCATGGTGGCCATTAATGAGTTCCTGTCCCCGGAAGCGCAGTATGAGAAGCTGAAACCGGATTATTGGGGGGAGAGTTCAGCTATTTCCTATGCCAAGCTTGATGAGGGATGGAGGAAGAAATTCATGGAGATCGATCGCGGTGAAAGCGTATTGGAAGCCTCAAAGCTTGAAGAAAGCTTCAAGGGTGAGCTTGATGCTGCCTATGTTGAATGGTTAAAGGAGAACTGGATCCGTGAAGTGGCCAGCCAATAACGCACTACTTCTCCTGCCGGGCCTCCTCTTTTTCCTCCTGATTCCGGGACTCGGGATCGTCCTTGCGATTTTGGAAAGTGTAAGGGACGGGGGAGTCTTTACATTCGAACATTACCGGGAATTGTTTGAACAAGATCGTTTTATCGCGTCCGTCCTGTTCAGCCTGACGGTGACCGTGGCTTCAACGACCCTGTCCCTTTTCATCGGGTTGGGTATCGTCAAAGCCTTCTATCCATTGTTAAAGGAAACCGGGCATAAACTGCTGGTGTGGATCCCGATGCTCGTTCCTCATTTTGTATGGGCGTATCTCGTCTACTTACTCTTTAATCAAAGCGGCTTTTTCTCAAATGTCGCCGGGGTGCTAGGTTGGATTGACGATCGCAGTCAATTTCCTATATTGGTGCAGGACCGGAATGGGATTGGGATCATATTGACATATGTGTGGAAAGAAGTTCCCTTTGTGACCCTGATGCTGTTACCCGTGTATGCTACTATGCGCAAAGGGTATAAAGAGGTCGCATCGTTATTGGGCGCGGGCTCCTATCAAACGTTCAGAGTGGCTGAATGGCCCTTTATCTATCCTGTCCTCATCGAAACCGGGGCCATTCTTTTTGCCTTTATTTTTACCGCATTTGAAGTTCCGCGTTTGTTGGGGGTGACGTCTCCACAAATGCTTGCGATCCTTGCATACGACTGGTTTTATAGCGGTAACTGGAGTGACCGTCCCTTAGCGTTTGCCTCACTTGTCATGACCGGGCTCGGCATCGGGGTCTTCATGTGGCTCGTTTTTTATATCACGAACAAGAAACGTACGCACATCACTAAAGGGATTGGGAATTAGAGGTGTCATGATGAAAAAAACGTTATTTTACAGCATATCCTTTATCCTTTTTGTCTTCCCCCTTTTATTTTTAGTGTATAAAAGCTTTTACGGTGTAGCGGCATGGGGGAGTTCTACTCGAGGTACACCAAGTGTAAGGGCGTGGGAACTCTTGATAAACGAAGGAGAGTTTCTGAATTCAGTAGGGGTGTCGGTGTGGATTGCAATAGTTGTGTTGAGTCTTAATCTTCTGATCGGCATCACAGCGGGAAAAGTGTTTTCCTTCTCTTCTTTCAGGGGGAAATCAGTAGTGGAAGCGCTCATGATGCTGCCGCTGTTTATTCCCGTTTTGGTCGTTGCCATCGGACTTCATATTACCTTCATCCGTTATGGCCTCTCTGATCACTGGCTCGGGGTTGCGCTTGTTCATCTAGTACCGACGATTCCTTACAGCATTAAAATGTTTAAAACAGGCTATGAGCGAATCGGCTCGAAATTACTCGAACAATCAACCATCCTGGGAGGGAGTGCCATCAAGCGCTTATACCATATCGAGTTGCCTTTGCTCCTTCCAAGCATCCGCAGTGTATTGTTCCTGACGATTGTCATCTCTTTAAGTCAATATGTCCTGACGGCGATTATAGGCGGTGGGAACGTCGTAACCCTTGCAATGGTCTACTACCCATTTACCGATACGGCAGATGAAGCGGTCATGGCGGCATTTTCCATCGTGTTCGCCCTTATTCCCATCATCTTATACATCATACTCGAGGGGTGCTTGAAATTCACACTCCCTTACCAGCATCTAAGAGGGGGGAAGAAACAGTGAGTTCATTTATAGATATCCTGGGAGTGTCCAAAACCTTGAAAGAGAAAGAGATATTGAATGATATAACCTTCTCCTTGAAAAAAGGGGAGATCCTCTCATTGGTAGGAGCATCGGGTTCAGGAAAATCAACCTTTTTACGGATTCTCTCAGGCTTAGAATCTGTTACAAAGGGAAAGGTATTAATAGAAGGTAACGATATTTCTTCGACCAAACCTCAAAATCGACCGATTGGTATGGTCTTTCAGCAGCCTTTGTTATTCCCTCATATGAATGTTCTTGAAAACGTCATGTACGGGCTGGGAATGAAGGGGAATAGGAAACGTGAAAATAAAAGGAATGCGAAAGAATATATTCAAAGAGTCGGTTTAGGTGAAGTTATGCATCATTACCCCTCTGAGCTTTCGGGTGGCCAGCAGCAGCGGGTTTCCCTTATCCGCTCCCTTATTTTGAAACCGAAGCTGTTACTCTTAGACGAACCTTTCAGCAGTCTCGATCTGCAACTGAGGAAAGAGTTGAGGCAATGGGTGTTGAACGTATTTAAAGAAGAAGGAACCACAGTCTTGTTCGTTACCCATGACCGAGATGAAGCATATGAAGTAGGAGACCGGGTGGCAGTGTTACACGACGGACGATTCCTGCAGGTGGGAAAACCGGAGGAAATCTATTTCCGACCGGGCTCCACCTTCGTCGCTTCTTTCATGAGTGACGGACTCATACTGCCTCGCAGTCAGTTCATTCATGCCTCCCATATATCCATAAGCTCTTCAGGACAGGATCTGCCTCACCCTAAGTGGAAGGGTACGGTCCAGCAAAAGCTGTTTGTAGCAGGAACGAACATCCATGAAATATGGGTAGAAGAATTGAAACAGAAACTCCATCTACCCCTTGGTTGGGAATCCTCTCACGGGACGGTTTGGCTATATGCCAAGGAAGAGAACATTCAAACGTTTCAGAACGAGGAATAGGAGGGAAGAACATTGAAGAAGAAGGAAATCGGCAAGGTCTTTCTATTCATCGCGATATTACTGTTCCTCATGTGGCTCAGCCGGAATTTCTTTCATATAAAGCCCCATGATATCAGGGATTGGATTGTATCATTCGGCATCTGGGCCCCAATCGTTTTCATTGTCGTCTATACGGTCCGCCCATTGATCCTTTTCCCGGCTTCCATCCTATCGTTCTCGGCGGGCCTTGCTTTCGGTGCGGTGGAAGGCTTCTTTTACATTGTACTGGGAGCACTGGGTGGTGCGACGGTTGCCTATTATGCAGCAAGCATCCTGGGGAGGAAACTGTTAAAAAGACCATCCCCCCGCATCGTGAAAATACGGGAAAAGATGGAGGAGAGCGGCTTCATCTATGTCCTGGTATTGCGGTTGGTACCATTCTTGAACTTTGATTTGATCAGTTACCTGGCCGGGATGGGGAAAGTGAGATACCTTCCATTCATCCTCGCCACAGCCATCGGGATTTTACCCGGCACGTTTGGCTATGTCTTTCTGGGATCAAGCTTGATAGGAGAAGATCGGACGAATTTATATATTGCCATTGCGTTTTTCTTAGCCATGATCATCGTACCACTCATTTTCAAGAAGAAGATGAAAGCATGGCTTGGATTATCGGGCAAAGAAGATAAGTAAAGGATGGGAAGTACATGTTAGACACGCATGCCCGTAAGTGGGTGCAGCCAAGTATAGAGGGGACGGCGCAGCTGTTCCTGAACAAAGGATTAACGGCCAATCAAGTGACGGTCACCGCCTTCATCATAGGATCTGTGACAGGTCTGGTCTATTACCTGGGTTTCCCGATCATGGCCGTCCTTTTATTATGGCTGTCAGGATTCCTTGACGCCGTGGATGGAACCATGGCCCGACTGACCAAACCATCTCCCTTTGGAACCGTCATGGATGTGACGTTTGATCGGATTGTTGAGATCAGCGTCATCCTCGGAGTTGCTTTCCTGCACCCTGACATCATGTGGGCCCTCCTTTTACTCAGTGTCTCCATCATCATTTCCATGACCATCTTCCTGACCGTGGGAGCTGTATCAGAAAAGCAGGGCATGAAGTCCTTCTATTATCAAGCGGGACTGGCTGAGAGAACGGAAGGATTCATCCTTTTCAGCCTCATGATGATCTTTCCATCCATTGTCTTATGGACCACCCTCCTGTTTGTTGTAGTGGAGTTATTCACGGGTATCCAACGATTTCTAGAAGCGAAACGACTACTTTCATAAGGAGAGATTCAGATGGAACAATACGATTTAATTGTCATAGGAGGAGGGGCAGGCGGATTGACCGTTGCCTCGGGGGCCGCTTCATTGGGAGCTAAAGTCGCACTTGTTGAGAAAAGCGGCCTTCTGGGCGGGGACTGCCTTCACTTTGGCTGTGTCCCGTCAAAGGCTTTCATCCAATCGGCAAGAGAAGTGGCGACCATACGTGCAGGTGGGGATTATGGATTTGAAACAAAAGGTTCTGTCGATATGAAGAAGGTAAGAGAAAGAGTCAAGGGAGCCATCTCTCACATCCAACAGCACGATGATCCCGGGCGCTTCCTGGAGCTGGGGGTCGATATTTATTTCGGAGCAGCCGAGTTCCTGGATCCCCATACCATTTTGGTGGAGAAAGAGGACCGGATCTCCGGGAAGAGGGTGGTTGTGGCGACAGGATCAAGTCCCCTTATCCCGGAAATCGATGGCCTTGGCGATGTTGAATACCATACGAATGAAACCGTATTTGAGGTCGATGAATTGCCGAGTCGGGTTGTGTTCATAGGTGGGGGCCCCATCGGTCTTGAACTGGCACAGGCTTTCTCCCATTTAGGTTCTGAAGCCATTGTCCTTGAACAGCACGATGAAATTCTGGTGAAAGAAGATAAGGAAATCCGGGAAGTGGCCACCGGTTTATTGGAAAAGGATATTCAGTTTATATATGGAGCGGAAATCAAACGAGTGTCAAAGCAGGATGGACAGAAAGTGGTTCATTACATGAAAAATGGAGCGGAGCATTCGGTGGAGGGGGACCTTTTATTCCTTGCGACAGGTCGCAAGCCGGGTACAGAATCCTTGAATCTATCTGCTGCCGGAGTGGAGACCGACGACCAGGGATTCATCAAAGTGAATGATGAACTAAGAACGAATCAATCCCATATTTTCGCCATAGGAGATGTGAACGGCCGCTATCCATTTACCCATGGTGCCGGAATGGAAGGGAAACTTGTGGTCCAAAACGCCGTCTTCGGATTGAAACGAAATGTTTCCTATAACAAGCTGCCCTGGACAACCTATACGACACCGGAAATCTTTCATATCGGCTTGACCGAGGAAGAAGCGGTTGAAAAAGGAATGGAATACAAGGTCTATAAGAAGACTTTAGACGAGGTCGACCGGTTCGTGGCAGATCAGCGTACAGAGGGACTCGTCAAAATCATCACAGACCCGAAAGGCAAGATCCTCGGTGCCCACGCAGTCGGCACTGGTGCAGGCGACTGGATGCAGCCGGTCGTGTTCGCAATGGAAAAGGGAAGCAAGATCGGTGCCCTTTCCAACATGGTCTATCCTTACCCGAATCACGCAGCGGCCGTCCAGCAGACAGCGGACCTGTACTGGAGAGAGAAGCTGTTCGACGGGGTATTGCCTGTGATTAGTAAGAAGTATGTGGAATTGTTCAGATAAGATGTTTAGAGCGCGACTGCTGGGAGGCGGTCGTGTTTTTTTTGTGGGGTAAGCAGCTTAACGCTCACTCCCCATATTTCCCTATAAACCGCCGATCGATCCAGTTCTTCAACCGCCAGGCCCAACCGCTGACCAATGAAAAGGATCCGTAGGTTAAGAAGCCGCGCTTATCCCCGACAGACATGATGGCGAGATATCGTTTCTGGGGCTCAAAGGGAATGATTTTTCCATCGGCTGCGGCGCCGTTCAGGTTTTCCCATAGGACGGGCCCTTGCCTGACGGCTGTTACGCCGTTTTTAGGGGTGTCGGGAAAGTCTTGTAGGGTAGCGCAATCACCGGTTCCAAACACATTTGGGTATTCTACTGATTGAAGGTAGCTGTTCACGAGCAGATATCCTTGTTCATCTGTTGGTAAAACACTGCTCCCGAATAGGGGAGGTGCTTTAGGTCCGCCTAAGAAAATCACTTCTTCATAATCGAGGATTTCACCTGTATCTGTATGCAGTTGTGAAAGCTCTACTTCCGTCACACGCCCTTGATGCAGGTCGATGCCTTTTGAAAGTGCCATATACGTCAGTTTTTTCGACGAAATGGTACCGGCTTTTTCTAATAGTGGAGATGAGTGGACGACCGCGATGGAGTGATCTGGGTAACCTTTGCCCTTCTTCCATGCTTTCAGTGATAATGCCATTTCGATACTTGCGGCACCGCCCCCGATAAAGACAGTTTTCCTGCTGTTATGCAGTTTCCGGATTTGCTCGGGGAATCGGTAATTTGGTTTGATAGGCAGGTTGTGCTTGTGTAAGCCCTTGATCTCCATTGAGTCGTTTCGGGAGCCGATGTCGAATGAAACAAAGTCGTAGGTAAAAATCTCACCTTTGTCTGTTAACAGATGCTGCTGATCCGGATCGATGGAGAGGACCGTACTTTCGATAAAGTCACAGCCGGAGACCTTACACAAATTCTCTAAATCAATCCGGGTTTCCTCCAATGAATAGATTCCTTCCGTGTACCCGGAGAACATCCCGGAATAATATTGGTAACGGGAAGGGGAAATGAGGACCCATTTCACGTTTTCCTCCTGGTGTTGACTCTTTTGTATGCAGTGGAGGTGGCTGTGTCCGCCACCGACTAAGATGATTGTTTTCATAGTGGGACTCCTTCTTAAAGAGAGCGTTTTTCTTCCCATTCTTCCCTGATCATGCCCATGCGGATGGAGTCATAATAAACACCATTATAGTACCGGCATTTTCTCATGCGTCCTTCAAGCTGCATCCCGATTTTCTCTGCGGCCTTCATCATCCGTTCATTCCCTGACCACGTCGTGATGCCGACCCGACCGATTTCCTTCGTAGTAAAGAGGTGATCGACCCATAGGGATAAGGCTTCGGTTCCATACCCACCGTTCCAGTAAGCAGGATCGTAGATGACGATCCCTGCTTCAAGCCATCTGGTGGGCTCGTAATCCCAATAGTATCCGACGGTTCCGATGATGGTGCCATCGACCTCGATGACCCGTTGGAATTCATCGCTGCGACTTTTATTTCTGATGGATGATTCCATATACTCCTCAAGGGGGACATACGTATGTTTAAAATAAGGTGCGTCCCATTTTTTCCATTCAGGAGAAGGATCCCCGTAAATATAGTCCCAAAGACAAGGAAGGTCTCTCTCTTCTATTTTTCTAAGTGTTACACGCTGACCGGTTAATTTCAATTCATGAGCACTCCTTTATTGTGTTACTATTTCCATTATACAGAAAATATCCGGAATAATCAGAATAGATGATTAAAAAACAGAGGTCCGTCCCTCTGAGATGAGGGACGGACCTCTGTTTCATTAACTTGCTTTGATGGAGGACACCCGTGCTTTTTTCTTTTGGGTCAGTTTGTCGACGATGGATGTGATGGCACCGTCGCCTGTTACGTTGCAGGCAGTTCCGAAGCTGTCCTGTGCTAGGTAAAGGGCAATCATGAGGGACGTCATAGTCGGTCCGAATCCAAGCATCGTTTCAAGTAATCCAAGGGCTGCCATGACGGCTCCCCCGGGAACACCGGGTGCTGCAATCATCGTGATGCCGAGCATCAAAATGAATGGGAACAGCTGAGCGAATTGCAGTGCTTCCCCCTGGATGAACATGACGGCCATGGCGCAGCTGACGAGTGTGATGGTGCTTCCTGATAAATGAATCGTGGCGAGAAGCGGAACAGAGAAGTCGGCGATCCGTTCTCTGGCACCGATTTTCTTCGAACGCTCAAGGGTCACCGGAATTGTGGAAGCAGAAGACTGTGTTCCGAGTGCCGTGAAATAAGCAGGGAGCATCCCTTTCATCATGGAAAGCGGATTTTGCTTTCTCAGTGTACCAGCCGCTGTATATTGAACGACTAAAAAGACAAGATGTAAAAGAATAATCATGATAAACACTTTCGCGAATACAGACATAATGGCACTGACTTGTCCACCTTGGGTCATATTCGCAAAGATGCCAAGGATATGAATCGGTAAAAGCGGGATGATGATCTTTTCAATGACGAGTTCCACGATGTTTCTGAATTCATCCATACCTTTTTGAAGGGTATCCCCTTTAATGGCGGCCATTCCCAGGCCAATGGTGAACGCGATGAGAAGTGCTGACATCACGCCCATGATCGGGGGCATGTCCACTGTGAAGAACCCTTTAAGAAGAGCTTCTTCGGGATTTTCAAATGATTGAGACGTTTGATTAGCGAGTAAAGTTGGGTAAATAGACTTCGCAACCGTAAAGGCGAGTAAACCGGCTAACACAGTGGAACCATATGCTAGGGCAGTGGTCAATCCGAGAAGTTTTCCTGCGCCTTTACCCATGGAGCCTATCCCTGGTGCGATAAAGCCGATGATGATCAATGGAATCGCAAATCCGAGGAAATTACCGAATAGTCCATTGAATGTAGCAAAGATTTTTACAAACCATTCAGGTGCATATGCTCCAATGACAATACCTAACGCAATACCTAAAAGGATCTTAGGCAGTAAACCGAACTTTCTCATCTGGGTGTCCTCCTTGAAAGTACAAATGTTTTTAATACGAGGATTATACACCTAATAGTGTGATAACTTAATAGCTTTTCAAATAGGCGAAATCTTAAGTTTATTCTGAACAATAATTGAAAGAATTGTCGCCGGACTGGTTTTCGTTTGCATACATATATAATGGGCAAACTTCCGGAATGTCAATTGAATCAAGACAAATGTGGTGATTTTTATTTTCCAGAGGAATCATTCTTTCCCTTTCCGGTGAAAGTGATAAAATAGAAACATCTATTGTGAATATTGGAGGTAACGAAATACATGAAAACGAAGTTATGCTTATTGTACGGCGGTAAATCTGCTGAACATAATGTTTCCCTGCAAACAGCCAAGGCCGTAATCGGTGCCCTGGACTTAAATAAATATGAAATCCACCCTATTTTTATTTCGACGGAGGGTAATTGGATAAAAGGACCACAATTGAATGCTCCCGTTGAAGATGTGAAAGCATTGCAGTTTAATCACGGCGAAGAGATCGCTCCCAATGCCTTGAGTACTGCAATCGCTCCTTCTGAATCGGAAGGCTACGACATGATCTTCCCATTGCTTCACGGACCAAATGGTGAAGATGGAACGGTTCAAGGGATGCTTGAGCTGTTGAATCTTCCATACGTCGGAAACGGAGTCCTTGCTTCATCTGCCGGAATGGATAAAGTCATCATGAAGAATCTATTTGCTCAGGCAGGCATTCCTCAAGTCAACTACACGTGGTTTATCCGCAGTACGTGGAAGGGGAACCCGGAATCTGCTTACAAACAGGTAGAAGAAGAGATTGGTTACCCATGCTTCGTGAAACCTGCCAACTTAGGTTCATCTGTCGGGATCAGCAAGTGTACGTCCCGTGAGGAATTAGCGGCTGCCTTTTCAGAAGCGTTCCAATTCGACCGTAAGATCATCATCGAAGAAGGCGTGAAGGCCCGGGAAATCGAGCTTGGCGTACTTGGCAACGATCAGCCGGAATGCTCTGTGGCAGGAGAGATCGTGCCTAAGAAAGATTTCTATGATTATAAAGCCAAATATGAAGATGGGGATACAGCCCTCATCATCCCTGCAGAAGTAGAAGGCGGCATCTACAATGAACTGAAGGAAATTGCAATTCAGTCATACAAAGCCCTGGATTGTTCAGGACTTGTACGTGCAGACTTCTTTTTAACCGAAGATGGGCAGATTTATATGAACGAAGTGAACACGATGCCAGGTTTCACACCGTACAGCATGTTCCCGCTTCTCTGGAAACACACTGGAGTTGATTATCCTACCCTGATCGGGAAACTCGTGGAGCTTGGAATGGAACGCTATCAAGACAAACAAACGATTAAACATACGATGTAAACAACTTGGGACTGACCACATCCAGAGGCAGTCCCTGGTCTATTTGGATGAAAAATGAGTAAAAGGAGAAAACGAATGTTCGAGAAAACGATTAGAGACATATGTACCATACTTGATGTGAAAAATGACCTTTCTGTATTTGATTCAGTGGTCGTAAAAGGTGTTTCCATCGATACGAGAAAAATCGGGAGTGGCAACTTATTTGTTCCTTTTAAAGGAGAAAATGTCGACGGTCACCAGTTCGTCCGTCAGGCGATCGACAATGGGGCGTCCGCTGCCTTATGGGATAACAATGTCCCTAATCCCCCCGAGGATATTCCGGTCATCGTGGTGGAGGATCCACTGCTTGCCCTTCAGTCTTTGGCAAACCAGTACCGTCACGAGCTTGATTTAAAGGTAGTCGGGATTACTGGAAGCAATGGCAAAACGACCACCAAGGACATTGTGGCCAATCTTCTTTCCGTGAAATACCGGGTTCATAAAACCCAAGGGAACTACAATAACCATATCGGTCTGCCTTTAACGATCCTTTCTCTTCCACAGGACTCGGAAGTGGCGGTACTTGAAATGGGGATGAGCGGATTCGGGGAAATTGAACTTCTGTCAACCATCTCACAACCTGATGCTGCCATTATCACGAACATCGGAGAATCCCATCTTCAGGATCTCGGTTCGCGGGAAGGCATCGCCAAAGCCAAGCTTGAAATTGTAAAGGGTCTGAAGCCTGATGGGTTATTTGCCTACTACGGAGATGAGCCTCTCCTGCAGGATGGTGTGAAGGGACTCGACCTGAAGCATATGGAGACATTCGGTAGAAGCGAAGCCAATAGCATCTACCCGACAAAGATTGAAATGAACAATCAAGGAAGTTATTTTGAGACTTCTATCGCTGAAGGCGAGACGTTCTTCCTGCCTGTATTGGGGCAGCATAACATCCATAATGCCCTTGCCGGGATTCTCATTGCCCGTCATTTCGGACTCAGCGTGGATGAAATGAAAGAAGGCTTGCAATCATTGAAGCTGACTCAGATGAGGATGGAAATGGTGGAAGGGAAGAAAGGCGAAAGCATCATCAACGATGCCTATAATGCGAGCCCGACTTCCATGAAAGCGGCCATCGGACTTGTGTCAGAGCTCGAAGGATTCCGTACAAAAATTCTCGTCCTAGGTGATATGCTCGAACTTGGAGATGACGAAGAAGAATTCCACCAAGAGATCGGACACTTGATCGATCAGGAAAAGGTCCAGCAAGTGTTTACGTTTGGACGGCTTGGAACGTTCATCGCAAAAGGGGCCCTCGAGAATTTCCCTGAAGAGCGCATTCACTCTTTTACGGATAAAGAGAGTCTGACAAATGAACTGTCTTCCTTGATCAAAGGGGATGAATTGATTCTATTTAAGGCTTCAAGAGGAATGAAACTGGAAGAAATCATTGAAGGATTAAAGGCCTAAGTTTAAACCTTCATAGAAATGAGCAAAATGAGCTTAAGCTGGGAGGGTGGCTCGCTCCCTACCTTTTAATAAGTAAGAGGGGATAAAATGATCGGTTGTTTGCTAATCCATGGTTTCACAGGGAGCCCTTATGAAGTAGAACCCCTGGCTGAATTCCTCCAAGACAGAACCGATTGGAAAATTGTCGTGCCGACTCTTCCGGGTCATGGGGAATTACTCGAACTGAAGGGAATAAAGCATATCGAGTGGATCGAACATGCTGAGTCCGAGCTGAAATTACTATTGGACACATGTGATAAAGTGTACGTAATTGGTTTTTCAATGGGTGGATTGATTGCCTCGTATCTTTCGGTGAAGTATGATATAGATAAGCTCGTGCTGTTAAGTGCTGCAGCTTATTATATAAATGTTAAACAGTTACTGAAAGATATTGGAAATTTGATCAAGGAAGGAATGCAAGGAAATATACTTGAAAACGAGTTGTACAAACGATACAAATTCAAGGTGACCCAAACCCCGATCCTGTCCACATACGAATTCAGGAAAGTCGTCCGTATCGCTCGTCCCCTCCTTCAAAAGGTCAGCATCCCGACCTTTATCGCCCAAGGAGAGAATGATGGAATAGTCCCCCCTAAAGCTGCGAAATATATATATGAGACTATTTCCTCAAAGGAGAAAAACCTATTTTATTCCCCTGAAGCAAAACATTTGATATGCCATTGCCAAGATAAGCACGAGCTTTTTGATAAGATCTACCAATTCCTGCAAAGTGAATAGATTGACTATTTGACATTAGATTGAAATTCGTTTCTAGAAGTGGTAACATAACTACAACATAGTTCTTAACTTGTTGGACGTGCTAGCTCTTCTATTTTGAAGAGTGTATTTTTTTGTATCAAACATAAAAACTAAACATCTCATATAGACGGTTTTAGATTAGATACCGAAGTCTTTCGGTGGGTAAGATTTCGTTCCGACCTAAAAATATAATCAGATAATGATTAGTTATAAAAGATGTAAATTAAAGGAGAATGTAACATTGACAAAGTTTGCAGATTTAAACTTAAGCGCATCTACGTTGAAATCAATTAAACGTATGGGCTTTGAAGAAGCTACACCAATTCAGGCGAGTACAATTCCAGTCGGTTTAGAAGGTAAGGATATTATCGGTCAGGCACAAACTGGAACAGGTAAAACAACAGCATTTGGAATCCCGATGATCGAGAAGATCGATGTGAAAAATCCAAACGTTCAAGCTCTTATCATTGCACCAACTCGTGAACTTGCCATCCAGGTTTCTGAAGAGTTATATCGTATCGGAGCTGACAAGCGTGCACGCGTGTTATCTGTCTACGGAGGACAGGACATCCAACGACAAATCCGCGCGATGAAAAAGAACCCTCATATCATCGTTGGTACACCAGGTCGTCTGCTTGACCATATCAAACGTAAAACGCTCAACCTTGAAAATGTTGAAACATTAGTACTTGACGAAGCAGACGAAATGCTTAACATGGGCTTCATCGAAGACATCGAAAGCATTCTTGAAACTGTTCCAAGCACAAGACAAACACTTCTATTCTCTGCAACAATGCCGGATCCGATCCGCCGCATTGCAAACCGCTTTATGACAGAGCCGGAAGTCATCAAAGTGAAATCAAAAGAAGTAACGGTTTCGAATATCGAACAATTCTATACAAAAGTAAGTGAAAAAGAAAAATTCGATACACTTTCCCGTTTAATCGACGTACAATCACCGGAACTTGCGATTGTATTCGGTCGTACAAAACGTAGAGTGGACGAATTAGCGCGTGCTCTTAGCATCCGCGGCTACCTGGCAGAAGGGATTCACGGAGATCTTTCTCAGGCTCGTCGTATGACGGTTCTTAAGAAGTTCAAAGAAGGCCGCATCGATATCCTGATCGCAACAGACGTTGCTGCTCGTGGATTAGATATCTCTGGCGTAACACACGTTTACAACTTTGATATTCCTCAAGACCCGGAAAGCTACGTTCACCGTATCGGACGTACAGGTCGTGCAGGTAAGAAAGGGATGTCCATCACTTTTGTTACACCAAGAGAAATGGGTTACCTGAAGATCGTTGAACAAACAACGAAGAAGAAAATGACGGCTCTTAAGCCACCTAGCTTAAACGAAGCCCTTGAAGGTCAACAACGCTTAGCTCTTGAAAAATTAGCTGAAGCGGCGAAGGAAAGTGATCTTAAGGATTACTATCCATTAGCAGAAGAATTCCTTGGTGGCCATGATTCCGTTCAAGCAGTAGCGGCAGCGATCCGTGTATTGACAAAAGAACCGGATACAACTCCAGTAGACATTACTGAAGAGCGACCATTACCATCAAGAGGTGGAAATCGTGGCGGCGGAAATCGCGGCGGTGGATACAAAGGTGGAGCTCGCAGTGGAAGTCGCGGTGGATCTTCACGCAGCGGCGGTGGAAATCGCGGAGGCGGAAGCCGTGGCGGAGATCGCAACCGTACTGGCGGCGGCAGACCACAATCTTCAAGCAAACGTAAATCTTATAACAATTCTTGATTAGACAGATAATAGGACACGATGACCTTTAGGGGTTGTCGTGTTTTTTTTTGTTGGTGTGGGGTTGGGAAGTGGATGAGGTGTCGGACGGGAAATGTGTAATTCCAATTTATGTTAAAAGACGCAATTACCACCTAAAATGACGCAATAAATAAAAAAACGACGCAATTATCCGGAAAATGACGCAATCAGACCCCAAAATGACGCAATCCATATTAATATGTTAATATTTTCAATAAGAAGAAGGTATTTCCTTGCCTGTGGCGAACTGAATATCCATACCCGCTAAAGGAGAGTGATCAATTGATCTGTAAAGAGCTAACAATCCCGCTAATTCTTGAGAAAACAGAGGCATTATCTGGTCGGATTGTCCAACATCATTTAAAAATTCCCCTGATAGAAAAGGATTTACGAAAAAGAAGGGCAGGCTACAACGGAGAATCCACGGTTTACTACCACCTTAACTTCTTGAAAGACAAAAAATATAAAATTTTTTACAATGTAAGACTCCCCATCCTCTCAAATCATTTCCAAATGGACTTTCTCCTCCTCACCCGGTTCTATATCCTGATCATCGAAGTAAAAAACATATCTGGAATGGTAACCATCGATCCTTTCATCAAACAATTGACCCGGACTCATAAAGGAGTGACGGAAGGATTCACCGATCCGGTCTCGCAAGTGCAAAGGTATAAATTACTACTCCAGAAATGGTTCAGTAGCCACAAAATAAAGCATCCACCTATTGAGCACCTCGTCGTATTCAGCAACCCCTCGACTACCCTGAATTACACCGTATCCCCAGCGCAGGACGACCCCTACAAGCAAATTATCCATGCTCAAAATATCATCGATAAGATTAAGGAATTCAATGAAAAACATCCGATCTCAACCGTGACAGATAAAGAACTTCTAAAAATGAAAAGGCTCATAATAAAAAAACATGAGGAGCCGGAATTTGACATCCTAAAAGCCTACTCCCTCTCAAAAAGGGACATCCTCACCGGTATACGCTGCGAAAACTGCCGTCACATCCCAATGATCCGAGTCAGTGCATCCTGGTCCTGCCCTAAGTGCCGCTACTCTTCTAAGATTGCACACATCAAAGCAATCCACGAATACTTCTTACTCCTTAACAACCACCTAACCAATAGCGAACTAAGAAAGTTCCTCCATCTGCAATCAAGAAATACAGTCTACAAAATATTGAAATCCTTTCAGCTCAAAACCGAAGGAGGCACAAAATCTGTCATCTATTCAAAACCCCCTAGATAATTCCACATCTAAAGCACATACTAACCCCAAAAAGGAGTCCTCCACACATGACACTCGTAAAACTCGGCTATGTGGCCATGAGCATGAACCTTCAAAATGCTTCACCCTCCCAAACGATGACCTATAAGCAATTCGCAGGCATAAAGGATCGAGAGGCAGCCATTTATAAATTAGAACGGATTGCCCGGTCCAATTTACAAAACTGCCTCAGGCTTTTAAAGCATAATGTAATGAATGAAATCCATTTCTTCCGATTCAGTTCAAAACTGATTCCTCTTGCGAATCATCCTGAATTAAAGGGGTGGGATTTCATCTCTCCGTTACAGGAGGAGCTCCGGGCGGTTGAAGAGTACCTGAAGCTTCATCCAATGAGGGTGGGCTTTCATCCTGATCACTTTGTTCTGCTGAATTCCAGTGATGTGGATGTGTTGAAAAACACGTTGAAGACGTTGAAGATGCACAAAGCTTTGTTAAAGGGGATGGGGATCGATCCGCTCCACCGCTGTGTTCTTCATGTGGGGGGAGCATATGAGGATAAGGAAAAGGCACTTGAACAATTTATCCATAATTGGGGCCTGACACCTGTCTCTCTTCAGCGGATGATCATTCTTGAAAATGATGATACGGTGTTCAGCGCAGCGGATACCCTTTATTTGTGTGAGAAACTCGGTATCCCTCTTGTGTTTGATTATCATCACCATCTTGCCTATAACGAAAGAGACTGGCTGCTTGATTGGGAAAGGGTGGTTGGGACGTGGAGTCAGTCGCCTTTGCCGGTGAAGATGCATATATCCAGTCCCCGGTCCCGGGAAGAGTACAAGGCTCATGCTGATTTCATCGATCCCGTAATGTTCCTCGACTTTTTACACGGAATGAAAGGCTCGGTCGATGAAATCGACTGTATGATCGAAGCGAAGAGAAAGGACGATGCGTTGTTCAAACTGGTAGAGGACCTGCAAGGAATGGAGGGAATTGAATGGGTTGATAAAAGCTCCTTTATAGTGAAGTGAATGTCATGAAATTTTATTCTCCTCCCAATCTGAAACCATCTCTGTTCCAAAACGTATATTTACTGTAAGATTTAGTAAAGAGAGAAGGGGGATTTGAATGATAGGGGAACCGCAAAAGAGAATATCGCCAATGGCTTTGAAAGTATGGAAGATATATGGAGTACTCGAATCGTTGATTGTGGCTGCCTTGGCAGTAGGAGCGATTGTTTTGACTTTTATATTTGATTGGTCCCATTGGGTGACTGCAATATCAATAGGTGTATTTATCCTTTTTACATATTTGTTCGTGTTTTTACTTCCGACCATCAAGTGGAAGAGGTGGCGGTATGAAGTGAGGGAACAGGAAATTGAACTGCAGAGGGGAATTCTGATTGTGAAACGTACGCTGGTTCCGATGGTGAGAGTCCAGCATGTTGATACAGTACAGGGACCGATCTTAAAAAGATACGGGCTATCGACGATTACCATTTCCACTGCAGCAAACGTCCATGAGATCCCTGCTTTGGACATGGATGAAGCGGATGAACTGAGGAATTCGATATCGCAGCTGGCGAGGGTGGCCGAAGATGATGTCTGAACATAAAAGACTTCACCCTATATCCGCTGTGGCAAGTTTTGTTAAACAACTGAAAGACTTGATTGTTCCATTCGTATTTTTGTTTGTCATAAACAATCGGGGGGAGAAGAATGGATTTTGGGATTATCTGCCGCTTCTATCCATGGCTCTTGTCCTTGTCATCGTTCTTATTTTTGGAATTATTAAGTGGCTTCGTTTTACCTACAGGCTTGAAAATGGCGAACTGAGGATAGAGTACGGGCTATTTGTGAAAAAGAAACGGTACATCCCGATTGAACGGATCCAGAGTCTGAACTTCTCGGAAGGTGTTTTACACCGTCCCTTTGGGCTTGTAAAGGTGAAGGTCGAAACAGCGGGATCTTCAAATTCCAGGGAGTCGGAAGCGGAACTGACCGCGATTTCAAAGGAGGAAGCCCTGGATTTAGAACAGATGATTTATCGGGAAAAGAAGGGTCAGAGCGTGACGGAGGATTCTTCTATAAAGCAGGCAGCAGTTCAGGAAGATGAACCTTTTTTCACCCTTGGTCCTAAAGACATCTGGGTTCTTGCGGCAACCTCGGGAGGAGTGGGGGTCATTATTTCAGGGGTTGCGTTATTCTTATCGCAATTTAATGAACTCATTCCATATAAGGCTGTATATGAAGAAGTGGCTGTGTTTATAAAAAGTGGAATGTTCATGGTCGCATTGACGGCATTTTTAGGGCTGATTCTTGCCTGGTTCCTATCAATCGTCTGGACGTTTATCGTCTACGGTGATTTTAAGATCAAAATTGTGGATGATCATATCGTGATAACAAGAGGACTGCTTGAAAAGAAGCAGGTGACGGTCCCGTTAAACCGGGTGCAGGGGATCCGAATAGTGGAAAACCCTGTCAGACAGCTGATAGGTTACTGCACTGTACATATTGAAAATGCGGGTGGGTCTGTTTTAGATAAAGACAGTATGAGTATTAAATTATTCCCGATCGTGAAGAAGGAACGGGTACCGGAGTTGTTGAAGGGAGTGTTTCCCGAATATGTCATCGGGAGTGAATTTAATCGGCTGCCGGGACGATCCATGAGAAGATATGTATTCAGACAATCCGTCTGGGTATTGGTACCTGTCGCTGCTGCCTGCTATTTCTTCTGGCCATATGGTCTTTGGGCAGCGCTCATTGTATTGCCTATGGGGACTCTTGGGTATTATCAATACCGCGCAGGTGGATTCAGAATCGATGGGGGACAGTTATCTTTGCGGTATAGAGGGGTATTGAAGAATACGATGTATATGAAGAAAAATCGGATTCAGTCCCTTGATACGAAAGAGAGCTGGTTTCAGGCGAGAAGTGGATTGGGGAGTCTCACGACTACGGTGAAATCAGGGGCAGCCGGTTATGCGAGTCAGGTGAGAGATCTTAAGAAAGAAGATCTGAAAAGGATTGCCTCCTGGTTTTCCCACAGTATATAAACAAAGAAGCGGCCTGCTAATCCTGGCCGCTTCTTGCCTATTTCTTATTTCCTCCCCGAAATCCATCCGATGACAAAGCCCGCGATCAACCCGAAGATATGGGCGGTAATGTTAATGCCTGATTGCATAAAGGTCATAACGACCCCGATGATCACGATGGGAAGGATAATCTGCCGGCTTTCCCTGGTAATAAAATGATTTTTCAGAACGATCATGGCAATATAGAAGCCGAATAACCCGAAAATGGCACCTGATGCACCGACGTGGCTGTAGGTAAGGGGTTTGATTAAATAGGTAATGATATTGGCAAACACACCGCTTGCTAAGTAAAGGGAAAGGAACTTTGCCTTTCCAAGGTGTTTTTCCAGAGGCGGTCCGAATAGGACAAGAGAAAACGAGTTGAATAATAGATGAGCAAAACCCATATGGACGAAGATCGGAGTGATCAGTCTCCACCATTCCCCTTCTTTTATAAATACATTTACACCAGCGAGTTGCTCGTACACCCACAATTGAGGGAAGATGGGAAGGGCACTGACTGCAAATAGGGCGATATGAATCAGTACAATCAAGGAAATAATAGGATAGTACCGTAGAAATTGAGAAAAACTTTCAGTTCGTACAAACATAGTGTATCCTCCTAAATGGGCTTGGTGCGCGAAAATAACAGCTAGTACTATAGTATAAGAAAATGATGAAAATCACGAGTAGAGTTCATTATTAAAATATGCAGGTCAGGACAAGAGTAGAAGGGAAGTCGCATATGATTAAAGGAATAGGGTTGGATATTGTAGAAATCGGACGCATACGGGAATTGCTGGAAAGGCAGCCGAAGTTCGTTAAGAGGATCCTGACGGACAGAGAAGAGGATGTGTTCATTTCGTTGAGTGAAAGGCGCAGGATTGAATATGTGGCTGGGCGTTTTGCTGCGAAAGAAGCCTACGCGAAAGCGAATGGAACCGGCATCGGTACGGTACTTTCGTTTCGGGATATTGAAATCAGTAAGGATGGGAACGGCAAGCCTTATTTTATAAAGCCTGAGGGAACGCCCTCCCATCTATCCATCACTCATAGCAGGGAGTTTGCGGCAGCCCAGGTCGTCATAGAAGAATAAAATTTCAAGCTTGTCATCATCACTAGCATAATCCCTCGGGTTGTCTCATATATTCAGTAGTGCAATAGGAGAGACAAGGCCAGTTGTTTAACAATCGCGGTTCGTTGGCGAATGGAACCGGGCATTCTTTCAAGGATCGTCCATTCTTTGACAGGTGGCCTTCCCCTCTCTCAATTACGTTTATCCTGGGACAAAAGGGGTTGAAAAAATGAAGAAAAAGCTAGTGATACTAGTGATGGTCATGTTGGCGGTGCTTGCACTCGCCGCTTGCGGAGAGAAATCGAAAGACGATGTAACCAAGGACCTTAAGGCAAAAGTAGAAGATATGAAGGGGTACAAAGCAGATGCAAAGATGACCCTGCAGGTGGGAGAAGAACCCCAAACCTATGATGTGGAAGTATGGCATAATGACCCTAATTATTATCGTGTAGCCCTAAAGAATGCTACGAAAGATCAAAGCCAAATGATCCTGCGTAATGATGAGGGAGTGTTCGTCCTGACACCGGCTCTGAATAAAAGCTTCCGATTCCAAAGCAACTGGCCTGAAAACAGCAGTCAGGCATACTTGTATGAATCACTTGTCAAAGATGTCTTGGAAGACAAGGATGCGACCTTCAAAGAAACGAAGAGCCACTATGTCTTCACAACGAAAACACGTTACCAGAACAGTCAGATGCTCCCTACACAGGAGATTGCTTTCAACAAAAAAGATTTGACGCCGGCATCTGTGAATGTGATGGATTCAGATCAAAACCCGCTTGTGAAAGTGGAGTTCTCTAAGATGGACATGAAAGCTGCGTTTGACAAAAAAGATTTCGATATGAAGAAAAATATGACCGGCGCCCAGCTTGAGGTTCCAGTAACAGCTGCAGTAGAAGATACGGAGTTCACCGTTCTTTACCCGATGTCTGAAATCACCGGTACTGAATTGATAGAAGAAAAAGAAGTGGCGACCGATACTGGGAAACGAGTCATTTTAACCTATGATGGTGAAAAATCCTTTACGATCGTTCAAGAGAAGACGACTGTCGTCCCTACGATGACCGTGTCTACCTCCCTTAAAGGGGAATTGGTGGACCTTGGCTTCACTGTAGCGGCCATGACGGATCAGTCCATCCGATGGACGAATAATGGTGTGGATTATATGCTTGCTTCAAATGACCTGACTCCTTCGGAAATGGTCATGGTGGCACAATCCGTGCAAGGTTCAATGGTGAAATAATCTTTATGATCGGGGCGGGCCTATAGGGTCCGCCTCTTTTCTATCAAGTGATAGAGAGTAAAATCCAATCTCCAGCCATAAACCCTTTAAACCCTTCCACCTTCCCCATTAAACCCCGTGTCGATGTTTTATTCCTGCTAAAGATCCCAAAATCTGTTCACCACAATCAATGATAATATGAATAATTCATGGTATTCTTGAATAGAATGACAATGTTTTGTGTAACGATATGAGGAAGTGAACAGAGTGGAAACCCAGACGCAATTTTTTCGAGATACATGGGCTGAAATCAATTTGGATCATTTATATGAAAATGTAAAAAATATTAAAGGTCATATCCCCGATGACGTGAATGTATTTGCTGTTGTAAAGGCGAATGCTTATGGACACGGGGATGTTCAAACATCTCTCACTGCCCTCGCTGCAGGGGCACATGGATTGGCCGTTGCCTTCCTGGATGAAGCGATTTCTTTGAGAAGGGGAGGCATCACCGCTCCGATTCTTGTCTTGGGGGCTACGCGGCCAAAAGATGTGAAGATTGCTTCTCAATTGGATATTTCATTAACGGTCTTCTGCAAGGATTGGCTTATGGAAGCTGAAAGACAGTTGTCGAAAGAAGATCATTTAAACCTCCATATCAAGTGTGATACCGGTATGGGGAGGATAGGCGTTCGGACATCCGAAGAATTAAAGGGTATCGAGGGGTATATCCATTCTCGCACACCATTCGAGCTTGAAGGGATCTTTACCCATTTTGCTACGGCGGATGAACTGAATGATGACTATCTTGAGGAGCAATTGGGGCGCTTCGAGTATATGCTTGAACAACTAGAATCACTCCCTGCGTATATCCATTCTTCCAATAGTGCTGCTACTCTAAGGAAAACGGATACCCTTTTTAACGCTGTAAGAGTGGGGATCGCTATGTATGGTCTTACACCATCAATCGAGATGAAACCTGAACTGCCATTTCCGTTGAAGGAAGTCTTTTCACTCCATTCCAGACTCATTCATGCAAAAGAACTTGCAGCTGGTGAGAAGATCAGTTACGGAGCTACGTATGAAGCTTCCGAATCGGAATGGGTCGGGACGATTCCGATCGGATATGCAGATGGGTGGCTGCGGAAATTACAGGGTCAGGACGTTTTAGTGGCCGGGGAGAGGATTCCAATTGTTGGAAGGATCTGTATGGATCAATGTATGATCCGGCTTCCCGGACCCCGGTCGATCGGTACCCGCGTCACCTTGATAGGCAAGCAGGATGAAGCTGCCATCACAATGGATGAAATTGCCCGAAAGCTTGATACCATCAACTATGAGATTCCTTGTATCATCTCGACAAGAGTACCGCGCATATATATACGGAACGGAGAGGCGACGGAAGTGTCGAATAAGCTCTTATCGACAGGGATGGACCAACAATCGGAAAATAACCACCCGTTTGATGAATAATTAGTATTTTAACTGGTGGATAATAGAAGAGATTGATAAATTAACTTTTCATTCCCTGTATTTGATGGTATGATAAATATGTTAATGAACAGAAACGGTATGTAGTGATTGGTGGAGGTGTAGTTTGTGTCTGAATCCAGCGCAACAACAGAAATCTTAATTCGTCTACCGCAACAGCTCGTTACAGAATTAGACGGCTTTGCAGATCAAGAAAATGTGAATCGCAATGAGTTTATTTATCGTGCAACCAAAATGTATTTAAGAGAGCGTAAGAAGAGACAATTACGTGAATCTATGAGACGCGGCTATATGGAAATGGCGAAGATTAATCTCGCAATCGCTTCAGAAGCGATTCAAGCAGAATATGAGGCAGAACATACAGTCGAACGCTTAGTAAGCGGAGGTTAATCCTTTGATTGTTAAGCGTGGTGACGTATATTTTGCAGACCTTTCTCCTGTTGTAGGTTCAGAACAAGGCGGAGTTCGGCCGGTACTTGTTATTCAAAACGATATAGGGAACAGGTTTAGTCCCACAATTATTGTAGCTGCCATTACCGCACAAATTCAAAAAGCAAAACTGCCTACTCATGTTGAAATTGATGCAAAACGTTATGGCTTTGAACGTGATTCCGTTATCTTGCTTGAACAGATTCGAACGATTGATAAACAACGTCTTACCGATAAGATTACACATCTGGATGATGAGATGATGGAGAAAGTGGACGACGCCCTGCAGATCAGTGTGGGTTTGATCCAGTTTTAACTCATATCCGTCCTTCGTGTGAATCCATTATCACGTATACAATAGAGACATTATAACTGCAAACCAGAAGGCTTGCTGATCAACAAATGTTTGATCATTAAGCCTTTTTGTTTTGTTTTTTTTATTTTAATACCCATTGAAGCCTGATTCTGCCTTGAAAGTAGAATCAGGAGAATGGAAATATAGACAATTTTATGACAAAACCAGGTAAACCATTTATAATGGGAAAAGAAAGTAATATAAATACCCGAAAAGGCATAGGCTTTTTCTTTTCCATATTTATTTGTTACTATTAAAGTAATTAAGTCATTTTCGTTCTTTGTTGTAAACTACTTTAAGATTGGGTTACATCAATCGGCCTAAATACTGGGGTTAAATTTCATATGATAGAATGGAGAGAACAAAATGTTTAGTGAAGTCACGGCTTATATTCAGGACAATAAATCAGAAATCACTAGTACTTGGATGGATCGTATGCGAAATGAAGCGGATGAGAAGTTTCTCCAAGTCGTTTCAGATCAGGTGTTCACCAAGACAAGCCATGAATTTGTTGAAATGATTGCCGCTAATTTGAGAGATATGAAAGAATTCAACAGCCGCCTTGAAGACTTCGCTGAAAAGGTTGTTAGATTAGGGTGGCCATTAACATTTGTAACTACCGCTTTAGGGACATTTGGTAAAGTGGTATACGAAGGCATGATGGAGGATCAGCTGATCACAGATGAAAATCACGCTTCGCAGGTTGAGAAGTTTGATAAATGGCTGACACCGATGTATAACAGAGTCGTAAAAGCTTACACAGAATCATGGGAAAGAACGGTTTCTCTTCAAAAAATAGCATTACAGGAATTATCTGCACCACTTATTCCGGTATTTGAAAAGATTTCCATTATGCCGCTTGTCGGCACCATTGATACTGAACGTGCCCGTTTGATTATGGAAAACCTGTTAAATGGTGTGGTGAAGCACAGGGCCGAAGTCGTTCTGATTGATATTACCGGTGTTCCGGTGGTGGATACGATGGTCGCCCATCATATCATTCAGGCTGCTGAAGCCGTACGTTTAGTCGGGGCGAAGTGCATGCTGGTGGGAATCAGACCGGAGATTGCCCAGACGATCGTTAATTTGGGTATTGATCTTAATCAGTTCAGCACAAACAGTACGTTACGAAAAGGAATAGAAAAAGCTCTTGAAATGACAAATCGAAAAATAGTTTCGGCGGAGGGATTAGAGTGAGAATACCAATTTTAAAGC
This sequence comes from Rossellomorea sp. QJM3NY_18, assembly GCF_056173145.1. Lineage (NCBI taxonomy): Bacteria > Bacillati > Bacillota > Bacilli > Caryophanales > Bacillaceae > Rossellomorea > Rossellomorea sp. QJM3NY_18. Next base: position 273,356 of record NZ_CM149659.1, read on the forward strand.
TGCATGATTGTTTGTTGATTTCCATTCAGTGGGAGCTTGATGATCAGACAGCCCTTCAATTTCAAGAGGATCTTCTTCAGAAGATTCATGAAACTAGTGCGAGGGGAGTAGTAATCGATATTACTTCTATCGATTTTATTGACTCATTCATCGCTAAAGTACTTGGAGATGTGATCAATATGTCCAGGCTGATGGGAGCAAAAGTTGTCATCACAGGCATTCAGCCTGCTGTAGCAATCACGTTGATCGAGCTTGGAATCAGGTTAGAAGACGTCCTAACCGCTTTGGATCTGGAAAAAGGTCTGGAGAAATTACAATTGGAACTGGGGGACTAGGTATGGATAGCCAATCCTGCGTGAAGATCACGAATGAATGGGACATCGTTGCTGCCCGCCAGTTAGGGAGGAATGTAGCGAAAGAGCTCGGATTCGGCACAGTTGACCAAGCTCGTATCACTACGGCTATCAGCGAATTAGCAAGGAACATCTATTTATATGCCGGCTATGGTCAAATTTGCATTGAAAAATTATTTGACGCCGGAAAAAAGGGCGTGGGCATCATCGCCTTGGATGAAGGCCCTGGTATTGCCGATATCAGAAAAGTAATGGAAGATGGATATTCCACATCAGGCGGATTAGGAGCAGGTTTGCCTGGAGTTAAGCGTTTAATGGACGAATTTAACGTCGAATCTGTACCAGGTGAAGGAACAGATATAAGGGCGACCAAGTGGCTCCGCTAGGGGGAGTTATATGAATTTCAGAGAATTGATGGATTCAAAATATAGAGAGATTATTGAGCACTATTTAAACGACCAAGATGAGAAAGCTCTTTATTTGGGACAGAAATTCAGTCGCAAATCAATTGAGCACCACGTATCACCGGAAGAAATCATCAGTCTCCATAAGAATGTCATCCTGGAGATGGAACCAGACATACCGCACCAGGTGCTGCATTCTTTCGATATTCTTTTGGAAGTCATGATAGGTTATGGTTTTGCCTATCGTGAACATCAAAGCTTGAGAACGAAACAACAGGAATTGAATAATGAAATAGATGTAGCATCCAATATGCAGCAAACTCTCCTTGGCACAGTTATTCCTTCAGTCGAAGGATTGGATATTGGAGCGGTGAGTGTCCCGGCAAAGAAGATGAACGGTGATTACTATCACTTTGTACAGGATGAAAATGACAGCGTAAGTGTGGCCATTGCGGACGTAATCGGGAAGGGTATACCAGCGGCACTTTGTATGTCCATGATCAAGTATGCAATGGACAGTTTACCAGAGTATCGCAATGAACCGAATGCTGTATTGGAAAGCTTGAACAGGGTAGTCGAACAAAACGTGGACGCCAGTATGTTCATTACCATGTTCTACGGAGTGTATAATTCTGAGAAACATCTGTTTTCATACTCATCAGCTGGGCATGAACCCGGCTTTTTTTATAGAGCGTCAACCAATGAATATGAGGACCTTGATGCCAAGGGCCTTCTATTAGGGGTCGATAAAAAAGCGAAGTACAGACAATATGAAAGACGTGTGGAAGTGGGGGATATGATTATTCTCCTTTCCGATGGAGTAACAGAATGCCGCACAGAAGAAGGTTTCCTCGAGAGGGAGGATCTGGTGAAGTTGATCAGCCGGTATACACATCTTCCCACTCAGGAGATCATCAATAATGTGTATAAGCAACTAGAGAAGCTGCAGCACTTTGAGCTTAGGGACGATTTCACCTTAATCATCATAAAAAGAAATTCGTAATGTAGTTTATTTTTTCAAATATAGGGTAAATAAATAGAGACGTATTATAATGTTGCCAAAAAGGTGGTCTTTTTATGAACTTATCAATAGATATGAAAGAAAAAGAAAACGAGCTGCTAGTTAAAGTAGCCGGTGAAATTGATGCATATACAGCTCCAAAGCTTAAAGAAGCTCTTCAGCCATCTGCTGAATCTGATAATAAAGATATAACAGTCGATCTTTCAGAAGTATCATACATGGATAGTACGGGACTAGGCGTGTTCGTCGGTCTGTTTAAAACAGTTAAGGCCCGTGGTGGACAGCTTAATCTAATCGGACTATCTGACCGTTTGCAAAGATTGTTTGATATTACAGGTTTAGGGGATATTATGAATATCAATTCCAAAGTAGAAGGTGGAGTGGAATGATGCGAACTTTTGATTACATCGAGATGAAGATCCCCGCAAAGCCGGAATATGTCGGGGTCATTCGATTGACGCTTTCGGGAATTGCTAGTCGTATGGGATTTGACTATGATGCAATTGAGGATTTGAAGATTGCCACAAGTGAAGCGATCACTAATGCGGTTCAGCATGCGTATAAAGACAATGATGGAGAAGTCGTGGTCGGATTCGCGCTATACGAGGATCGCCTTGAAGTGATGGTGGCTGATCACGGTGAAAGTTTTGATTTCAAAGAAATCCGCAGTGCTGTTGGTCCTTATCATGCCGATCATTCCGTCGAGTTCTTAAGAGAAGGTGGGTTAGGTCTTTACCTTATTGAGAGTCTTATGGATGATGTAAAAGTGCATCACAAGGAGGGAGTGACAGTCTTTATGACTAAACTCCTATCAGGAGAGCAGGTGGAGAGGGATGAAAAAACTATCTCAACCTAACCAGCAGGCACAAAAAGAAAAAGTACTCAAGTGGATCAAGGATTATCAGGAAACCCAGGATGATGATGCACAGAGCCAGCTCATTTTACATTATCAGAATCTCGTTGAGTCCATTGCGAGGAAATATTCAAAGGGCAGGTCTTTCCATGAGGATATAATCCAGGTAGGGATGATTGGCCTGCTTGGTGCGATCAGAAGGTACGATGAATCGTTCGGCAGATCATTTGAAGCCTTCGCGATTCCAACTATTATCGGAGAGATCAAAAGGTTCCTCAGGGATAAAACGTGGAGTGTACATGTTCCCCGGAGAATTAAGGAACTGGGCCCTAAAATTAAATCGACGGTTGAAGAGTTAACAAATCAATTGGAACGCTCTCCACAGGTTCATGAGATTGCTGAGTACCTGGAAGTAAGTGAAGAAGAGGTACTGGAAGCGATGGAAATGGGTAGAAGTTATCAGGCTTTATCTGTGGATCACTCAATTGAGGCTGACTCAGAAGGAAGTACGGTTACGATACTGGATATCGTAGGAGATCAGGATGAAGGTTATGAAAAGGTGAACCAGCGACTTGTTCTGGAGAAAGTCCTTCATGTCCTTTCCGACAGGGAAAAAGCTATTATACAACACACTTATTTAGAAAACCTAAGCCAAAAAGAAGCTGGGGAAAAGCTCGGTATTTCACAAATGCATGTTTCCCGTTTGCAAAGAAGAGCGATCAAAAAGCTTCGGGAAGCCATTCAAGAAGAGATGGACGATTCGGAGAGTCATTATTAATGGCTTATCTTCAACAAAATGAAGTAGAGCTTTATGCAGAACAAGTATCGAAAAATGGGAATCCCTTTTGTGGTGATAGTTATTTCTATACTTCCACAAACGATTACTTTATCTGTGTCCTTGCCGATGGTTTAGGCAGTGGTAAGTATGCATATGAATCATCACATGCTGTCGTGGAGATTGTAGAAAGAAATCACCATGAAGATGTCGAGACTCTCATGAGTCTATGTAATGATGTCCTGCAGAACAAACGTGGAGCTGCCGTGGCGATTATTAAAGCATATTATCATTCCAAAGAATTTGTGTATAGCTGTGTAGGTAATATCCGTTTTTATATGTATGCACCAGAAGGTAAGATGACCTATCCTTTACCGGTCACAGGCTATCTCTCCGGACGGCCTCAAACGTATAAAACTCAACGTTTTCATTATGATACCAACTCAAGATTTCTCATTCATTCAGATGGATTGAGCATTTCCGGCGTAAAGAATATCCTTCAAAGATATCCGACCCTTCATGGGGCGCTGGGTGATATTCAATCATTAGTAGACGGCACAGCAGATGATACAACATATATCATTGGAAACTTACTCTAACAGGCTTAGGGTAAGTTTTTTTGTTTATAGGCCCTATTTCAATCCCAAAAGACAGATATGGTAAAATAAATAAGAATCCTATCAATGGAGGTAATACAATTGGCAGCAACATTAACAAATCAAGAACCATTACTTCATCAAGTATCAAAAGAATTGAATTTATCAATAAAGAATGTAAAAAACGTCATTTCACTTCTGGAGGAAGGGAATACCGTTCCTTTCATCGCACGTTATCGAAAAGAACAGACAGGCGCACTTGATGAAGTCCAGATTCGTAATATCATGGACAAATGGAATTATCTACAGAATCTAGAGCAGCGAAAAGAAGAAGTCATCCGTTTGATAGAAGAACAGGGGAAGTTAACGGAAGAATTAGCCCGGTCCATTCAAAAAGCGGATAAGCTGCAAATGGTGGAAGATTTATATCGTCCATATAAACAAAAAAGGCGTACCAAAGCAACCGTAGCAAAAGAAAAAGGCTTGGAGCCCTTGGCCGAATGGATTCTAACCTTTCCATTAAAAGGAGACCTTACAAGAGAAGCTTCAAACTATATCTCTGAAGAGAATGAAGTGACAACAGTTGAAGAAGCCCTGGGTGGAGCCCGGGACATCATTGCTGAATATATATCCGATGAAGCTTCTTACCGGGACTACATAAGAAAATATACATTCCGTAAAGGGTTAATTGAATCAAAGGTAAAAAAAGAAGAGTTAGACGAGAAAAAAGTGTTTGAAATGTATTACTCCTATCAGGAACCTATTCACAAAGTTGTCCCCCATCGTGTCCTGGCAATGAATAGAGGGGAAAAGGAAGACATTCTCAAAGTGAACATCCAGCCAGATACAGAGGGTATTCAAAACTATTTGGAAAAACAGGTCATTAAGAATATCCACTCTATTTCCGTGCCCCTTGTGAAAGAAGCAGTGGAGGATAGTTATAAAAGGCTCATACAGCCATCAGTAGAAAGAGAAATCCGCAATGAGTTAACTGACAAAGCTGAAGATCAAGCCATTCATATCTTCTCTGAAAACTTGCGTAAATTATTGCTCCAGCCTCCGATGAAAGGGAAGATGGTATTGGGTGTCGATCCTGCATTTCGGACTGGCTGTAAGCTTGCCGTCATTGATGAAACTGGGAAAACCCTCGATATCAATGTGATCTATCCACATACATCTCAATCTCAACGAAATAAGGCAGAGGACGCTTTTAAAACGATTTTGACAAAATATTCGATTGAGGTTGTTGCTATTGGAAATGGAACCGCATCGAGAGAAACCGAACAATTTGTTGTAGATATATTAAAAGAAGCAGTCGGGAATATTTCATATTTAATAGTCAACGAAGCGGGGGCAAGCGTATATTCCGCATCAGATGTGGCGAGAGAAGAGTTCCCGGACCTTCAAGTTGAAGAAAGAAGTGCTGTCTCCATTGCCCGGAGATTGCAGGATCCATTAGCTGAATTAGTGAAAATCGATCCTAAATCAGTAGGGGTCGGGCAATATCAACACGATGTTTCCCAAAAGAAGCTGAACGAGTCGCTAACTTTTGTAGTGGAAACGGCTGTAAACCAAGTGGGTGTGAATGTAAATACTGCATCCTCCTCCTTATTGCAATATGTAGCAGGACTTTCTAAAACAGTGGCCAACAATATCGTGAAAAAGCGGGAGGAAGAAGGGAAGTTTCATTCTAGGGCACAATTGAAAAAAATCCCAAGACTTGGCGCAAAAACGTTCGAACAATGTATCGGCTTCCTGAGGATAATGGATGGGAAAGAGGTGCTTGATAGGACGTCTATTCACCCGGAGAACTATAACGATGTAAAGAAGCTCCTTTCTAAAGTGGGGATGAGTGTAAATGACGTCGGTTCAGAAAAACTCAAGCAGTCTTTGGAACAATTGAATATAGATGAAGTCTGTGAAGAGTTGGAAATAGGGAAATTGACTCTGAAGGATATTATCGATTCACTCATTAGACCTGGTCGAGATCCGAGAGATGAGTTTCCTAAACCGTTACTGAAGAAAGATGTTCTGAAGCTTGAGGATCTATCTGAAGGAATGGAGTTACAAGGAACCGTGCGAAATGTAGTCGATTTTGGTGCCTTTATTGACATTGGTGTGAAACAAGATGGACTTGTCCATATCTCGAAGCTGAAAAATGGTTTCGTAAAGCATCCATTAGATGTGGTGTCAGTCGGGGATGTGGTGACCGTTTGGGTTGATAGTGTAGATATCCAAAAGGGCAGGGTCGCACTGACGATGGTTCCTTAAGAAATGGATAGGAGCTGACTGATGATAGGGAACTATCTGGAGGTCAGCTCTTTTTTATATACGATGAAATAACTTTAAAATAGAAAGTCATCATTAAGAGCAGTTTTTCTTTCTGTAAAAATTCCAACATTGATTAAGGAGTTTGATCTGGTATCGATCTTTCTCAAGATAAGCTTTCCTCAATTGATTGACAAGCCAATTTGGCATGGTTGAACCTCCTTATCCCTTTGAAAGTGCCGCTAAATAGAAAACGGTTTTTCCCCGGGTAGTTTGTCAGTTTAAAACAATAAGGTGATACCTAGTGTATGCTATAATGGGTTGTCATGTTCTAATTAAGAAAGAAGGATTTGTATGACAAATGCTGAGCTGCAG
>NZ_CM149659.1:285000-1240000 GCF_056173145.1 Rossellomorea sp. QJM3NY_18
GAAGTGAGAATGCCGGTATGAGTAGCGAAAGATGGGTGAGAATCCCATCCACCGAATGCCTAAGGTTTCCTGAGGAAGGCTCGTCCGCTCAGGGTTAGTCGGGACCTAAGTCGAGGCCGATAGGCGTAGACGATGGACAACAGGTTGATATTCCTGTACCACCTCTTTTCCGTTTGAGCAATGGGGGGACGCAGGAGGATAGGGTAAGCGCACTGCTGGATATGTGCGTCTAAGCAGTTAGGCTGATGATGAGGCAAATCCCATCATCTTAGAAGGCTGAGCTGTGATAGCGAGCGAATTATAGTAGCGAAGTTCCTGATTCCACACTGCCAAGAAAAGCCTCTAGCGAGGAAAAAGGTGCCCGTACCGCAAACCGACACAGGTAGGCGAGGAGAGAATCCTAAGGTGAGCGAGAGAACTCTCGTTAAGGAACTCGGCAAAATGACCCCGTAACTTCGGGAGAAGGGGTGCTCTGGTAGGGTGCAAGCCCGAGAGAGCCGCAGTGAATAGGCCCAGGCGACTGTTTAGCAAAAACACAGGTCTCTGCGAAGCCGTAAGGCGAAGTATAGGGGCTGACGCCTGCCCGGTGCTGGAAGGTTAAGAGGAGTGCTTAGCGCAAGCGAAGGTGCGAATCGAAGCCCCAGTAAACGGCGGCCGTAACTATAACGGTCCTAAGGTAGCGAAATTCCTTGTCGGGTAAGTTCCGACCCGCACGAAAGGCGTAACGATCTGGGCACTGTCTCAACGAGAGACTCGGTGAAATTATAGTACCTGTGAAGATGCAGGTTACCCGCGACAGGACGGAAAGACCCCGTGGAGCTTTACTGTAGCCTGATATTGAATTTTGGTACAGCTTGTACAGGATAGGTAGGAGCCTTGGAAACCGGAGCGCAAGCTTCGGTGGAGGCATCGGTGGGATACTACCCTGGCTGTATTGAAATTCTAACCCGCGCCCCTTATCGGGGTGGGAGACAGTGTCAGGTGGGCAGTTTGACTGGGGCGGTCGCCTCCTAAAGAGTAACGGAGGCGCCCAAAGGTTCCCTCAGAATGGTTGGAAATCATTCGCAGAGTGTAAAGGCACAAGGGAGCTTGACTGCGAGACCTACAAGTCGAGCAGGGACGAAAGTCGGGCTTAGTGATCCGGTGGTTCCGCATGGAAGGGCCATCGCTCAACGGATAAAAGCTACCCCGGGGATAACAGGCTTATCTCCCCCAAGAGTCCACATCGACGGGGAGGTTTGGCACCTCGATGTCGGCTCATCGCATCCTGGGGCTGTAGTCGGTCCCAAGGGTTGGGCTGTTCGCCCATTAAAGCGGTACGCGAGCTGGGTTCAGAACGTCGTGAGACAGTTCGGTCCCTATCCGTCGTGGGCGCAGGAAATTTGAGAGGAGCTGTCCTTAGTACGAGAGGACCGGGATGGACGCACCGCTGGTGTACCAGTTGTCTTGCCAAAGGCATCGCTGGGTAGCTATGTGCGGAAGGGATAAGTGCTGAAAGCATCTAAGCATGAAGCCCCCCTCGAGATGAGATTTCCCATCACGTAAGTGAGTAAGATCCCTAGAAGATGACTAGGTAGATAGGTCAGAGATGGAAGCATGGCGACATGTGGAGTTGACTGATACTAATCGATCGAGGACTTAACCACAAAGAGTCATTATTTTAATGAACAACATTGGTCGATATTCGGCTTTCTTGACATCAATTCTTTATCTAGTTTTGAAGGAACAATCCCTTCAATTGAATAGTCGTCTGGTGATAATGGCGAAGAGGTCACACCCGTTCCCATGCCGAACACGGAAGTTAAGCTCTTCAGCGCCGATGGTAGTTGGGGGATCTCCCCCTGTGAGAGTAGGACGTCGCCAGGCGAAACAATTCTTTTTGTACAATCACTTTATTTGTGAAGGTGCATATAGTATTATAGAAGATAGTAATATTATGTAACATTCTTATCGTCGCGGGGTGGAGCAGTTCGGTAGCTCGTCGGGCTCATAACCCGAAGGTCGCAGGTTCAAATCCTGTCCCCGCAATACCATTTTTGATTCAGTAGGATATTCCTTGATGGGTCACGCATGGATAGTTATTTTGACTTTCGTCAAAAAACTTTGGTCCGGTAGTTCAGTTGGTTAGAATGCCTGCCTGTCACGCAGGAGGTCGCGGGTTCGAGTCCCGTCCGGACCGCCATTTCTGTTTATTCAAACGAAACAATGTTTCGTTTTTTTTATTGTCTTTTTTCAGAACCTTTACTCTCATACACTAAAAAGGGTAAACTACATATATACATTCTCCCTTAGGGTAACAAACGCTCCTAAGGTTTTTTTATACTCTAAATGATGATTGAGGAGATTAACATGAATCAGTTTGAGATTATGACGAACAGTCCGGAGGAAACAGGCCAATTTGCAGAAGAGCTGGCAGGACTTTTAAAACCTGGGGCTGTGTTGACGCTGGAAGGTGATCTTGGGGCAGGGAAGACAACGTTTACGAAAGGACTTGCCAAGGGTCTTGGTGTCACTAAAACCGTGAACAGCCCCACTTTTACCATTATTAAAGAATATAGGGGGCGTCTGCCTCTTTATCATATGGATGTATACAGGCTGGACGATTCCTTTGAAGATCTGGGATTCGATGAATACTTTGAAGGAGAAGGTGTGACCGTCATTGAGTGGGCTCACTTAATAAAGGATCAGCTTCCGAAAGAATTATTAAGCTTATCGATTTACCGGGAAGGCGACTCCAAGAGAAGGATCGTATTGAAGCCGCAAGGAAATCGATATAGTGAATTGTGTAAGGAGATTGTGTCATGACGATATTATCGATAGATACCTCCAATTATCCGTTTGGGGTTGCTCTTATCGAAGAGGATAAGGTAATTGGGGAATACATCACGTATATGAAAAAGAACCATTCTGTGAGAGCCATGCCGGCTGTCGAACAATTGTTAAAAGACTGTGGGGTAGAGGCAAAGGAATTAACGAAGATTATTGTTGCCAACGGCCCTGGTTCCTATACGGGCGTACGAATCGGGGTCACCCTCGCCAAGACCCTGGCATGGTCATTGAATATCCCCCTGATACCGGTATCCAGTCTCGCGACATTGGCTTCGTCTGGACGATATTTTCCAGGTTATATCGTTCCGTTGTTTGATGCCAGAAGAGGACAGGTATACACAGGACTCTATAAGTTTCAGGGAGATCGATTGGTTTGTGTAGAAGAGGATTGCAACATCATGCTCGATGTATGGGTGACAAAGTTAAAAGAGTTAGATAAAGATTTGTTATTTGTCGGAAATGATGTCTCCATCCATGAGAGTTTGATTAAGGAAGTACTTGAAGATCAAGCGAGAATCGCACCATTTGTCAGTCATAATCCCCGTCCTTCTGAACTGGCTTATATCGGACTTGGTTTAAAAGAGATGACGGCACATGAAGTGCTTCCTAATTATATACGGATGGCGGAAGCAGAAGTGAAATGGCTGGAGTCCCAAAAAAAATCTCAATAAATGATAAGGATCGTTACAATATGGATATACGATTTATGACAGTTGATGATTTAAACGAGGTAATGGAAATTGAAAATCAATCTTTTAGCATTCCCTGGAGCCGGGACGCTTTCTTGAATGAAATTGAGCATAACCACCTGTCCACCTACCTCGTTGCAGAAGATGGTGAGAAGCTTGCGGGTTACTGCGGCGTGTGGCTGGTCGTGGATGAGGCCCATATCACAAATGTAGCCGTGCTCCCTGATTACCGGGGACGTGGCTTGGGGGAAGGTCTTATGCGTAAGATAATGGCTATCGCGATTGAATTTGGCGCTCGCGTGATGACACTCGAAGTCAGGGTTTCAAACACGCCTGCGCAGCACTTATATCGTAAGCTCGGTTTCAAAGACGGCGGGATTCGTAAAAGATACTACTCGGACAATCAAGAGGATGCTTTAGTAATGTGGGTGAATTTATGAAAAAAGAAACATTAGTATTGGGAATTGAAACAAGCTGTGATGAAACAGCTGTGGCAATTATAAAAAATGGGACAGAGATTGTGACGAATATTGTTTCGTCTCAAATTGAAAGTCATAAGCGATTCGGTGGAGTGGTCCCTGAGATTGCATCGCGTCATCATGTGGAGCAGGTTACGTATGTATTGGAGGAAGCCCTTCAACAAGCAGGAATGACGATGAAGGATATAGATTGTGTTGCTGTGACGGAAGGACCAGGTTTGGTAGGCGCACTATTAATTGGGGTGAACGCGGCCAAAGCTCTCGCTTTTGCCCACGATAAACCGTTGGTGGGAGTCCATCACATTGCAGGGCATATCTATGCGAACCGCTTAGTGAAAGAGATGAGGTTCCCCCTTCTTTCCCTGGTTGTATCCGGAGGACATACGGAGCTTGTACTTATGAAAGATCACGGTTCCTTTGAGGTTATCGGAGAAACACGAGATGATGCTGCAGGAGAAGCGTACGACAAAGTAGCGCGTACGTTGGGCCTTCCGTATCCAGGAGGGCCGCATATTGACAGGCTGGCACATGTGGGGGAAGCGAATCTTGATCTGCCCCGGGCCTGGCTGGAAGAAGGTTCCTATGATTTCAGCTTCAGTGGTTTGAAGTCAGCAGTTATCAACACGCTTCACAATGCCAAGCAAAAAGGAATGACGATTCATCCACAGGATTTGGCCGCGAGCTTTCAAGCAAGTGTCATTGATGTGTTAGTAACTAAAACGGTTAAGGCTGTAAAGGAGTATGGAGTGGAGCAAGTCTTACTTGCCGGCGGAGTTGCGGCCAATAAAGGCTTGCGTACTGCCCTTCAGGCCGCATTTGAGGGAATGGAAGTGGAGTTGGTCATCCCTCCGTTATCCCTCTGTACAGATAATGCTGCCATGATTGCAGCCGCAGGAACGGTGTTATTCCAACAAGGAAAAAGAGGAAGCATGGATATGAATGCTCATCCAGGACTTGATATCGAAAATTTTTAAAAAGAAAAGCTTGAGCGACGTCGTCGTTCAAGCTTTTTTTCGTATACTTTGTTGATATCCTGTGAGTAACGAACATACGTTTTATCAACAGGTTGTGGATAAGTTGTTAATAACTACTTATTTAGTGTGTATACATTGTGAAAAAGAAAGGGTTTTTTCATCCTAAATAATGGTAATAATTGTGGATAACTTAAGCTATTTTTGTGGATAGTGTGGAAAACTACTGTGAATAACGTTATATAAGTATTTTGATTGTGGATAAAAATGTGGAATAAGAAAGGATTGGGGAGTGTTCGTTATCCCCAATCCTGTGGATTACTGCTCTTCTTGAAGTAGTTCTTCCAGTTCTGTCCATTCTTCCAATAAAGAATCAAGCTCTTCTTTAGCTTTTGTGAGTGATTCATTAATATCCTGGACTTTCTCGTGATCTTGAAAGATATCAGGATCGCAGAGAAGCTCTTCTTTCTCCTGTATGTTTGTTTCTAGTACTTCCATCAGACCTTCGATTTCTTCGACTCTGCGCTTTCGTTGACGTTCGAGCTTTTTCGCTTCTTTGTCAATCTTGTGGGATCGTTTTTGAGTAGGCTCTTGTAATTGTTCACCCTGTTCCATGCGTTCAAGTGCCGCCAGTTCTTCCTGCTGCTGTAATTTTTCTACATAATAATCGTAATCGCCAAGATACTCCGTCGAGCCTTTCTTGGATAGTTCAACGACCTTTGTGGCAATACGGTTGATGAAATACCGGTCATGGGACACAAAGAGGATAGTCCCGGGATAATCGATCAAGGCATTTTCCAACACTTCTTTGCTATCCAGATCAAGATGATTCGTCGGCTCATCCAGGATCAGGACATTCCCTTTTTCCATCATCAGTTTGGAGAGGGCTAACCGGGCTTTTTCTCCACCGCTTAGTGTAGAAACGGGCTTTAGGACATCTTCCCCTGAAAAGAGGAAGTTACCGAGTACGGTACGGATTTCTTTCTCCATCTTCATCGGATACTCGTCCCATAGCTCATTTAAGACCGTCTTGTTCGAGGATAGTTCGGCTTGTTCCTGATCATAGTAACTGATGGACACATTGGAACCGAATTTAAATGCGCCTTCCAAAGGGTGTAGTTTATTCACCAATGTTTTTAAAAGCGTCGACTTTCCGATGCCGTTTGGACCGACCAGTGCGATACTGTCTCCTTTTTTGACAGAGAAATCGATATGGGAGGAAATCGTCTCGTTTTTCCCGTAGCCAATGGTAAGGTCCTGGACGTGCAGCACGTCATTCCCACTTGGGCGGTCGATTTGAAATGCGAAGCTGGCAGATTTCTCATCCCCGAGTGGGCGGTCCATCCTATCCATACGCTCCAGTTTTTTTCGCCGGCTCTGTGCCATTTTCGTAGTGGAAGCCCTTGCGATGTTCCGTTGAATGAAGTCTTCGAGCTTTGCGACTTCTTGCTGCTGACGCTCGAACATTTTGAGATCTTTCTCATAGTCCTCTGCTTTTTGTTCAAGATACCTGCTGTAATTCCCCAGGTATTTCTTACTCCTGTTACGGGAAATCTCATACACTTGATTGACGACGCTGTCTAAAAAGTAGCGATCATGGGAAACGATCAAGACGGCTCCTTCATAGCTCTGCAGATACGATTCAAGCCAAGATAACGTTTCGATATCCAAGTGGTTGGTCGGCTCATCAAGGATGAGGATGTCAGGCTTGGTCAGTAGAAGCTTACCAAGGGCCAAACGGGTTTTCTGGCCGCCGCTCAATGTGGATATCTTTGTTTCGTAATCAAAATCGGCGAAGTTCAATCCGTGAAGGACGGAACGGATATCCGCTTCATACTGATAGCCGCCGGAATCTTTGAAGAGAACCTGGAGTTGATCGTATTCCTTCAATACCCGTTGATAGACATCCTCTTGCTCATATACTGAAGGATCGGCCATTTGTTGCTCCAGTGATCGTAATTTCTTTTCCTGCAGTTTCAATTCCTCAAAGACGGTCAGCATCTCAGACCAGATGGATAGATCAGATTCTAGACCCGTATTTTGGGCAAGATACCCGATGGAGACGCCCTTTGGCTTAGTGATCTCCCCGGAATCGTAGGAGAGGTGACCTGCAATTATTTTTAGAAGAGTCGACTTTCCTGCGCCATTACGGCCGACAAGGGCAACGCGATCTCTAGTCTGTATTTCAAGTTTAATATTTGATAGGATATTATCTGCACCGAAGTTCTTTGTTAGTTGATTCACTTGTAAAAGAATCATGACGTTTCACCTCTATTTCATAGTGCTAGTGTACCGTATTTGAGAGGGGAACGGCAATAAATCGACTATTAATCTTCGTACACTTAGGATAAAATATAGTGTATGATGAGTAGTAGAGTTTAATAAATTCTGGATGCTTTCAATTTTGGAAGCGGTATCAGAGGTTTTGAATAGATGTGGGGGAATACAATATGAACCAGGATACAACGAAAATTCCACAGGCAACGGCCAAGCGCCTTCCGCTATATTATCGATTTATCAAGAATCTGTACTCATCCGGTAAGCAGAGGGTTTCATCGAAGGAATTAAGTGAAGCGGTGAAAGTTGATTCTGCTACGATCCGCAGGGACTTTTCTTATTTTGGTGCATTGGGTAAAAAGGGATACGGCTATAATGTCAATTATCTGCTATCATTCTTCCGTAAGACACTGGATCAGGATGCCCTTACGAAGGTTGTGTTGATCGGGGTGGGGAATCTTGGTACAGCGTTTCTTCATTATAATTTCATCAAGAATAATAATACGAAGATCGAAATGGCTTTTGAGGTGGATGAAAAGAAGGTCGGGACTCAAATCAGCGATGTACCCGTTTTTCATTTAGATGATTTAGAAGAGCGTCTTGTGGGGCATGATATTGAAGTAGCGATTCTGACGGTGCCGGCATCTTCTGCTCAGAATATCACAGAGCGATTGGTTTCTTCGAATATAAAGGGGATACTGAATTTCACCCCTGCGAGATTGACGGTGCCTGACCATATCCGCGTCCATCATATCGACTTGGCGGTGGAACTTCAGTCACTCGTTTACTTCTTGAAGCATTATTCAGAGGATGACACGGAAATGTCACAAGATGGAATCATAACAGAATAGAAAATTCTTCATATTTACGTTATGATAGAATGGTAAAAGAGGAGGTGTCTCATTATGCCAGGTCCAGGTAGCCTCGTATTAATAGCAGTCGTTGCTTTACTTATTTTCGGTCCTAAGAAACTTCCGGAATTAGGAAAAGCGGCAGGAAATACATTGCGTGAATTTAAAAATGCAACAAAAGGCTTAGCAGATGATGAAGACGAAAAAAATAATAGTGCTAAGTAGAGTAGGATGAACGCCATGAGTCAAAGAGACATGACAGTTTATGAACATATAGGAGAATTGCAAAAACGACTCATGTTTGTAGTCGTTTTCTTCTTGTTAGCAGTTGTTGTAAGCTTCTTTCTTGCGGAACCGCTGATCAGGTACTTACAGCATGCCGATGAAGCGAAAGAATTAACCATGAATGCCTTTCGTATCACAGATCCTCTCAAGATCTATATGGAAATGATCATGTTCATTGCTTTGATCATGACATCCCCTATCATTCTCTTTCAAGTCTGGTCTTTTGTCAGTCCGGGTTTATACGAAAGAGAAAGAAAAGTGACGCTTAGTTATATTCCAGTTTCCCTAATCCTTTTCTTAGGTGGATTGTCATTTTCTTATTTTATTTTGTTTCCATATATCGTGAAATTCATGATGGGTTTATCAATGAATCTCAATATAGAACAAGTGATCGGAATAAACGAATATTTTCATTTCTTATTCCAGATCACGATTCCTTTTGGTTTTCTCTTTCAGTTACCCGTAGCCATGCTTTTTCTTACACGGTTAGGTATCATCACGCCGATGATGATGGGGAAGATGAGGAAAGCAGCCTACTTTATCTTATTGGTCATCGCGGCTCTTATCACGCCACCCGATATTGTGTCTCATCTAATGGTGACGGTACCGCTGTTCATACTATATGAAATCAGCATCTGGATCTCCAAGATCGGATACAAAAAGGTATTGGAAGCGGAGCAGAAGCTTGAAATGGAACAGTACGAGGACAAAAATAAGGATTGATCAAATGATCAATCCTTATTTTTTGTTCTTTATTTGTTTTTTAATTTTAAAATGCAGCATAATCATCCTTAACCCGGAACCGAAGTCCAGGGTCGCAAGAAAGATGAGCATATACGTGAAAAATCCCCAACCTTCATCATTCTGTACGTTTTGTACAGCAAAATAGGTGAAGAGCACACCGAGAAGGAGATAGATCACTCCCGAGAATAATGGTGATCTCCTCATAGAAATAATCCTCCAATAAATCCTTGAATTTTTTCAGCTTCATTCATCATTTTATCGATATCGTCCCTATAGATAGATTGCATTAGAACGACCGTTGTATTCATCGCCACGTGAGCAAATATTGGCACCAGGATCCGCTTCGTTTTTACATAAAGAAAGGCGAAGGTGAATCCCATTGCTGAATACAGGATCACATGCTCAGGTTCGAAATGGGCGAGGGCGAAGATGACCGAGCTGATGAGAGCGGCAAAGAAGAAATGCATCTTCTCGTAAAGCACGCCGAAAATGATCTTCCTGAACACGATTTCCTCTAGTATGGGTCCGATGATGGCTGCGACCAGCATGGATAATGGAACCTTTTCAATAATGCCGATGATCATCTGGGTGTTTTCAGATCCCATTTGAATTCCTAACGCATATTCGACTTGTATCGCAACCGATTGAGCGATGAATGCCATGAAAATTCCGAGTACCGCCCAAACAATCGAACGGCCGGCGCCCATGGGAGCACTCCGTTCAAGCCGTGTGCTTGTTTCACTTTTCCTTAAAATGCCTCCCACAATGAGAAGGGTCAGCGTAAAGCTGATGACGAGCCAATATCCAGGGACAAGGCTTCGTACCGTCTCATCGGGTAACCCGAGGACGTCGACACCGATCTTATATAAAAGGGGTACCCCGACAATGCTTGAAAGCTGCATGACGATATAGGCAATTAAAATAAATCCGAAATGTTTTTTCAACGTTTGATCTCCTTTAGCACCTGTATGTTAACGACCAGCTTTACTTTACTCCTGTACAATTCTACTAAGAAAAGCGGAACTGTTCAAATCTAAGGGTTTCTTTTACCCTGGAATATATGGGGAAAAGAGGGCATAGGATAGGAGGGTGTGAAAAAAAGAGAAATATGACGAAAAAAATTTCAGGCAGGACTCTTGCAAAATGAAAACGAATTAATTAATATAATAGTTGTGTTAGCACTCACAGTGAGCGAGTGCTAATAAAAATCATTTACATAATTCAAGGAGGTTGTTTCACTTGTTAAAACCACTAGGTGATCGCGTCGTTATCGAGCTAGTTGAGTCAGAAGAAAAAACAGCAAGCGGTATTGTGCTGCCGGATTCCGCAAAGGAAAAGCCACAAGAAGGTAAAGTGATGGCTGTAGGTACTGGTCGCATTCTTGACAACGGTGAGCGCGTTGCTCTTGAGGTAGCTGTCGGCGATCGAATCATTTTCTCTAAATACGCTGGTACAGAAGTGAAATACCAAGGCACAGAATACCTGATCCTTCGTGATAGCGATATTCTGGCTGTAGTTGGCGAATAACTTAAATTTCCGTAAAGTAAACCATACACTATTTAAATAAGAGGAGGACTTTATCAATGGCTAAAGATATTAAATTCAGCGAAGAAGCACGCCGTTCCATGCTTCGCGGTGTCGATCAATTAGCAAATGCAGTAAAAGTAACTCTTGGACCAAAAGGACGTAATGTGGTACTTGAGAAAAAATTCGGTTCACCACTTATCACAAATGACGGTGTAACCATTGCGAAAGAAATCGAACTTGAAGATGCATTCGAAAACATGGGTGCAAAACTGGTTGCTGAAGTAGCAAGCAAAACTAACGAAATCGCCGGTGACGGTACAACGACTGCAACGGTCCTTGCTCAAGCAATGATCCGTGAAGGTCTTAAAAACGTAACAGCTGGTGCGAACCCTGTCGGTGTCCGTAAAGGGATCGAAAAAGCGGTTCAAGCGGCTATCGAAGAATTAAAAGTGATCTCTAAGCCGATCGAAGGCAAAGATTCCATCGCTCAGGTTGCGGCCATCTCAGCGGCTGACGAAGAAGTCGGTCAACTGATCGCAGAAGCAATGGAGCGCGTTGGTAACGACGGCGTTATCACAATCGAAGAATCTAAAGGGTTCACAACTGAACTTGACGTGGTAGAAGGAATGCAGTTCGACCGTGGATATGCATCTCCATACATGGTCACTGATTCTGATAAAATGGAAGCTGTCTTAGAAAATCCATACATCTTAATTACTGACAAGAAAATCGGTAACATCCAGGAAGTACTTCCTGTCCTTGAGCAAGTCGTTCAACAAGGTAAGCCGTTATTAATGGTAGCGGAAGATGTTGAAGGTGAAGCTCTTGCAACGCTTGTTGTGAATAAACTTCGCGGAACATTCAACGCTGTAGCCGTTAAAGCTCCTGGCTTCGGGGACCGTCGTAAAGCAATGCTTGAAGACTTAGCGGTTCTTACTGGTGGAGAAGTGATCACAGAAGATCTAGGCTTAGACCTTAAATCTGCAAACATCACTCAACTTGGCCGCGCGGCGAAAGTAGTCGTAACGAAAGAAAACACGACTGTCGTTGAAGGCTCTGGAGATCCAGAAAAAATCGCAGCTCGCGTAAACCAAATCCGTGCTCAATTAGAAGAGTCTACTTCTGAGTTCGACAAGGAAAAATTACAAGAACGCCTTGCTAAGCTTGCAGGTGGAGTAGCAGTCGTGAAAGTCGGAGCTGCAACTGAAACTGAGCTTAAAGAGCGTAAACTACGCATCGAAGACGCCCTGAACTCTACTCGTGCAGCAGTAGAAGAAGGTATCGTATCCGGTGGTGGTACGGCACTCGTGAACGTATACAATAAAGTAGCATCAATCGAAGCGGATGCAGATGTAGCAACTGGTATCAACATCGTGTTGCGTGCTCTTGAAGAGCCAATCCGTCAGATCGCTCACAACGCTGGACTCGAAGGTTCTATCATCGTAGAACGTCTGAAGAAGGAAGAAGTAGGTGTCGGATTCAACGCAGCTACTGGTGAGTGGGTCAACATGATCGAAAAAGGTATCGTAGATCCAACCAAAGTAACTCGTTCTGCGCTTCAAAACGCAGCGTCTGTTGCAGCAATGTTCCTAACCACTGAAGCAGTAGTAGCGGACATTCCTGAAGAAGGCGGCGGCGGTATGCCGGATATGTCCGGTATGGGCGGCATGGGTGGAATGGGCGGCATGATGTAATTCATCATCCCCATTCCCCTGATTAAATTAGGGTGAATAAAGAGAGGCTTCCTAAGAGTTCGGTGAACTTTTGGGGGGCTTCTTTTTATGAGATATGATTAGTTTGGATTTGAAAATAAAATCCTGGTTTTAAAAATAAGTTGGGTTTTTGAAAAAAAGGTATTATTGAAAATATGATCTATCTGCAGTGTTAGTCAGTCATGTGAATTAACCGGAAATAATTGTATTCCTCGGCACCATAAAGGTTATGCATTTTCACCCTGATTTCTCCCCGGATTTTGTGCTTTTCCTTAAAATTAACACGTTTTCTCAAGTAGCAAAGCTTCCGTTAAAGTATAGGAGGAATCTCATTGTTAAATACATTGCCTGAAACATATTTCGAAGTATTAAGAGCCCCGATTAGTTCCGGAAGGCAAAGCCCTCCTTCATTAGGGGGGAATCTGATTGCAGCTATACCGCTTCAATGGTTGATCTATTATCTGACGTACTTTAGTGCCTCTTCCGGTACGAATTATCCCGGTACAGATACTCTCCAGAATCTCCATTTAATAGCAACCATTTTCATAAGCCTATTATCGCTTCTGTTCGGTATTCCTGCTATTTATAAAAAGTATGAGAGGTTGCAATATCTCATATCAATCCTTGTCTCACAAGTGCTTTTCACTGTCCCATCCCTTTTATGGACGCTATTCACAATCGGGACTGGAGACCAAGCTACTTCAGCATCCCTGGTCATGCTTACGTTCATTATCTTAACCACTGCCGGATTATTACTGATTATCACCACCTATCGTTTTTTAAGGCTGCTACATAATGGGGCATATCAGGATAGGTCTTCGAGAGGAGAAATTAGGGGGCGTTTTGAGACAGGATCTTATTTCCCTATTGTCATTGCCGGCGGACTTAGTTGTGTATTTGTAACCCAGTATTTTATCAGGCACTTCCAAATGGAATCGTTTGAATCCGCTATATTGATTATTCTCCCCCTCCTCATTTTCTACATCATGGTCTTTGTCATGCCTGAGCAAATTGTGATCCTATACTGCAAGTTCAGGTTTGAGCGCTTCAATGTGTATAAAAGACCTCAAAAACCTACTAAGGATCCAGGAGTAGGGAGGAAGGGATAAAAAATATAAGAGACTTCTAGCCATTTCTTTTTATCCCTATGAAAGTGGATCATTCCATACAGAGTGACCACTCTTTTCCCCACAAGAGAGTCCAAATGTTTACAAAATCACCATATAGGTAAAAAGTATGATAAAAACACATCCATACCAAAACGATTTACGTATACTCCGTGTGACTTCTACTTTTCAACTAAACCAAAGCAGGTGATAACGTGAACTATTCAACGATGAAACTCAGGACATTGGTAGAACGGATCATTGAAGGAGACGAAATGGCAAAGGAAGAATTTGAAAGACGATGGGAAATTCCATGGGAACAAGTTGGGTCAGTACCGATATCGATCGAGAAGAAGCCAAGGGACTGACGTGTTCCATCCATCCTTCTTATGATAAAGTATGGACAGAACAGTTCAGAAAGAGGGTTACCGATGACAGTTAAACAATATTATCAAGATGCCTATATGAGAGAATTTCACACATTCATTCAGGAGCAGCAGCAGGATGAGTCAGGCTGGTACGTTGTATTAGAAGAGACGGCTTTCTATCCAACAGGTGGCGGCCAGCCCCATGATACGGGAACATTAAAGGATAAGCGGGTTATCAATGTTGAAGAGGTGAACGGAGAAATTCGTCATTACATAGAAGAACCGTTTGAGGATATTTCAGGAGTTGTCGAAGGACAGGTCGATTGGGAACGCCGATTCGATCATATGCAGCAGCACGCCGGTCAGCATATCCTGTCCGCCGCATTTGCAGAAACACTGCAATACGAGACGATCAGCTTTCATCTCGGAAAAGAAGTCCTCACCATCGACTTAGACGTAAGTGATATTAGCGACTCGGATGCACTGAAAGCAGAAGAACTCGCCAACCGGATCATACGGGAGGCGAGGGCGATCGAGACAAAGTGGGTGAAGGAAGCGGATCTATCCAAATACCCGCTACGAAAGCAACCATCCGTCACAGGCGAGATCCGTCTCGTCATCATCCCGGACTTTGACTATAACGGGTGCGGGGGAACCCATCCAAGGTCCACAAGTGAAGTAGGGGCCATCAAGATCCTCGATTGGGAGAAGCACAAAAGCCATACCCGACTGCAGTTTGTGTGCGGAGAGCGGGTCCTTTATCAAATGCACCGTAAGCACGGAATCCTGAAAGAGCTCACAAGTGTCCTGCAGTCCCCGGAAGAAAACATGGTATCGACGGCCGAGCAGCTGATTTCCAAACAGAAAGAACAGGAGAAAGCACTGGAAGGAATGAAAGAGGTGCTTTTGACGTATGAAGCTGAAGGGTTACCAGGAGTCCAAAAAGATGGCTATATGCTTATCCAAAGAGCTTACAATGACAGGCCAATCCAGGAACTTCAGAAGATTGCCCAGCACGTTATTTCTAAGATAGAAGATGCGATTGTGTTGTTGGTCGTGCATAATGATCAAAAGCTTCAGCTCGTAACGGCTAAGGGATCGCTTCCGACTATTAACTTAAGAGAAGTCACACAAAAAGTATTCCCACTTATCAATGGAAAAGGCGGCGGGAAAGAATCGTTTGTTCAAGGTGGGGGAGAAGCTGTAATGAGTAAGGAAGAACTGCTAGAAGCTCTTACAAAACAACTATAAAGAATGCGATAGAGCCACCCGGCAACTACCGGGTGGCTCTATTTAATATTCATTTATTTCCTTAGGGACAAAAGAATGGATATTTCCCCATTCTAATCACAACTTAACGGAATGTGCATAAAATAAAGCATGTCCAACTGTTACTTTTTTACTATTTTCAAGGGAAGTGAATAATGGTAACTGGATAAACATATGTAAATTTACGAAATATACTAAGGAGGCTGTGTAGATGGCAGTCAACGAAACAAATAATAATGGAAAGATTATCATTAATGACACGGAAATAGTTGTGTATGATGACAGTGGAATTCAAGCGGAAATGGACCAACTAGAAATCAGGTTGAACCAACTAGATCAAGAGAAGCACATCCATACAAATAAATCCATCTTGGACAAAATAGCACAAACAGGTACAGAGCCCTCAATAGACTTAAGCAAACTTTCAACACATGAGTCAGCCATTAATGATTTAACCACCTCAAGTCATTCCCACTCTAATAAACCCACTCTCGATCGATTAGGAATCTCCTCCTCGAACAAACTTACCATTGACGGCGAAGAACAAGAAAATAGCGGATACATCCATCCAGAATCACATCCGGCAAGTATGATAACTGAAGATGAAGATCATCGATTTGTGACGGATGATGAGAAGGCTTATTGGGATTCTAAAGTGGATGCTGCTCATAGTCATAGCCTGTCTGATCTCCTGGATATCGAACTGATCCCTAATCAACTGACGGATGGGGATATATTGGTTTATTCCCAGGGTAAGTGGAAAGCCGGTAAACAAAATGTTGGGGGAGGTTCTTTAAGATTAGAAGACTATTCTATGGACGAGCCTATTCGTTACGTCATTCCACTGGACGTCATTGAACTTCAAGCACTTAATAGTACGAAAAATTCTATAACGCTCACTTGGAAACCTGACTTCAGGACGAAAGATTCTTTAGAATATCTAGTATTTGTAGGGGAATCTCTGGTAGGCACTACAACTGAAACATCATTCGAGATTACACAACTAACGAGTTCCACTGAATATTCAATCAGAGTCGTTACGAGAAATGAAAATAACCAGGAATCCAATGGTAGAACAATCGTTTCTAAGACTCAAGGTGATATAGTTTTATCTTTAAGAGGAGGAAGCGACTATGTAGAAACGCCTCAAATCACCTGTGACGCTATGGAAATTCAATGTTCCCTCAATCCCAAAGTCAATTCCTGGAGTAACTATTTAATAGAGGGAGCGACATCCGGAATTCAAATTTATACACAGCACAATGGTGCCAGCTATCGTCGATCCGGGTGCGATTTATATGTAAATGGGAGATTTGAAGCGAGTACAAGTTATGCAATCATCCCTTCCGGACAATTCGTAACCGTTCGGATTGAGGGTGTAAATGAGAGCGAAATTACTGATCGTTTTAACTTATTCGCAAGTAAGAATAACACGACAACTATGCAGGGGTTATTGTATCGCGTGAAGCTGTATACCAGAAACGGGCGGGGAGATTTAATCCTTAATTCTGATTATGATTTTACCAATGAATCCACCAATCATTATGTAACGGATATACTGAATAATTCTCCTGCTCTAATCATACATGGAAGTTCTTTTATTGAGAATTAAATAGGGGTGATAATGTTGGATGGTAAAATAAAAAAATTGATAGATGAAGAAGGGACACTCGCTTTTCCTATAACGATAGCAGATTCCGTATTCATAAATAAAGATCAGAACCTTGCGGAGAAGTTATTCTCAGAAAGATATGGGCATGGAACATATGTAATCGATTTAGAGCATTGGGGGATTCAGAAAGGTTTGCCACAGAAACCCTATTCTGAAGAAGATTATCATAAAGCTTATAACAACATTAAAGGCATTAACCGGGCTTTAAAATATGCACATGGCAAAGAATTTACACTCGTTATGTTACCGAGGGGTGAATATTCCATCTGTTACCCTTTGTCGATTAACTTAGTGGATAACATGACATTTAATCTAAATGGCTCAACTTTAAAAGTGATGTATGACTCTGACAATAAATCCCCATATGATGAACGAACTTCTGGAGCGATACATTTGTTTGCCGGAGTATCCTTTAAGTTTCACCAGGTAAAAAATGCCCATTTAACCAATGGGAAAATAATAGGCGATATGTATGAACGCAGTTTCAATGATCCGAGTGAGAAATATGTAGAACACACATATGGAGTATCCTTCACGTATGGAGCTTCTTATTGTTCTTTGAGTCACTGCGATATAAGTGGGTATGCGGGGGACAATGTCAATTTCACTTCAGTTGGATGGATTCGGGGAAGCATTCCGGGTACTCCGGTCCTTGGGGACATCGATGGAAGTGGGGTAGTCATTCCATCGACTAATAGCATCATTACCGATTATGTTCCAATACCTGAGGGTGAATTTAGTGTGATCTCTCTTTCGGGACAGGGGTACTCGAGGCAAACCAGCTTAAATAACAAAGAATTCAATGTAGCTTTTTATACAGAGGATAATACTTTTATAGGCAGAACCACCAATATGCGTGTGCTATTTCCTATCTCGATCCCTAAAAGAGCAAAGAAGATCAAATTCATCTTTAGAAATGAATCCGATCCTGGCAGGAACCTGAATATTTTTACAAACTTTGGAGGGATGCCTGCACATAATGTGGTGGAATTCAATGAAATTTATGATGGTCACCGCGGCGGAATCACAATGGGTGGTTCGTATTGTATTATTAAAAATAATCGTATTCGTGATAACGGGAAGTTCAATACGAATTTTTTAGATGGTGCTCCGCAATTTCCTGATTCTACAAAGTATGCAATTAACCAGGAAGATTCATATGGTGACAACAGTATCATTAGAGATAACTTAATCACTGGAGGATTTCATGGGATATTGACCAGGGGATACTCGGTGTTTATTGAAAACAATGTCATCACAAATATGGGTGGCTCTGGAATTGTTGTATACGATCAGGAGTTTGCCACTATTAAAGGAAATTATATGCGAAGGGCAGGTTTATATTTATTCGGGGCAGGCGGTCAAAAGAATGCTTTTGTAACTATTTCAAATAATTATATTGAAGGAAGCTTTAATGTAGAAAACCCCAGCTATAATACTATTGTTTCAAACAATTTCTTTAAAAACGGCATAGGTTCTTTGGGGAATGCTGTGTATAAGGATAATATAGTGAAATTGGTTGTAGGAGGTGCGATACTAAAGGCTGCGACTAAAATCAGTGACTGTACTTTTTATGCAGACCCTGGCGATCAAATCCAACCAGAGGTGCATTTTTCTAATGATTTCGAAAACTGTCAATTTAAGAACCTACTGATCACACTTAACACTGGAGTGCCAAGTAAGATCTCGATCCTGGGTTGTGAGTTCAATGATTGCAGGTTTCGGACGTATCAGCACTTTCACACTGTACAATTCGAAGACTGTCATTTTGTAGATTCCCTTGTCCAATCCACTTGTGTCAACAGTGAGAAAAGAAAAAATAATATGATGTTTAATCAATGTCATTTTAAATCAACAAAAATGCCTTACTTCTTTCAAGCAATGTCAAACATTTCAGAGGGTGTGCAGGTAGGCTTTCATGAGTGTCGGTTTGAAATAAGTAATAGTAATATTGAATCGTTATTTGATAATAACTATATTACCGATTCAATCATCGCGTCAATAATTGGAAACATAATTGAATTTAAAGGAGATACACCAATCACAATCCCTTATTTTAAAAATGACAAAGAAGTATGGGAAGCTCATATCACAAACAATAAAACGTATAATATCATCCTGACACTTCCTAATCTAGTTAGATACAAATTATTTGATCCTACTACTCACTCGGTCACTTCTCCTTCATCGGGTATTTTTTCTAGAGGCGAGATAATTTATAATGCGATGCCTGAAGCAGGAGGGAACTTAGGGTGGATTTGTATTCAATCAGGCCAGGCAAATACGAATGCATGGAGGCCGAACACATCCTATTCGCTAAACGACCTCACCCATTCGAACGGGTTTGTTTATAAATGTACACTTGCCGGAACTTCTGGGCAGTCAGCTCCTACTCACACAAGTGGGAGTGCAATCGATGGTACCGTTCAATGGGAATATATGAAGCCTTTAGCGGTGTTTAAAGAGTTTGGTGTTATTCAAGATTAGAGAACTGACAATTGTCAGTTCTTTTTTAGTTCCTATCATTCGATATCCCACCCAATATTGGTTAAAATAGAAAAGACTCAATCATGTTCAACAATTGGCTATAGCTTAAAGGAGAGAAATACATGACGAACTATGCAGATGATAGTTTAGCGTTGCATACAGATTTGTATCAGATTAATATGACGAAGGCTTACTGGGATGATGATTTCCATAATCGAAAGGCTGTTTTTGAAGTGTTCTTTCGAAAGCTGCCTTTTGGCAATGGATATGCGGTATTTGCAGGGCTTGAACGGATCATTGATTATGTGAAAAAGTTTCATTTCTCGGAAAGTGATATCGAGTACCTACGGGAGCTGGGGTATGAGGAGGCGTTCCTGGAATATCTTGCGGAGCTTCGTTTTACTGGGACAATCCGCTCCATGCAGGAAGGGGAGATTGCTTTTGGGAATGTTCCGCTTGTCCGTGTAGAGGCGCCTCTTGCTCAGGCTCAGTTATTGGAGACGGCGATATTGAATATCGTGAACTACCAGACGTTGATTGCGACGAAGGCGAACCGGATCAAGCAGGTGGTACAGGATGAAGTGGTGATGGAGTTCGGGACGAGACGTGCCCATGAGCTGGATGCAGCGATTTGGGGGACCCGTGCTGCGTATATCGGGGGCTTTGATGCGACGAGTAATGTCCGGGCCGGGAAGTTATTCGGTATGCCTGTTTCGGGAACCCACGCTCATGCCATGGTTCAGGCTTACCGTGATGAGTATCAGGCGTTCCATAAGTATGCGGAGAGCCACAAGGATTGTGTGTTCTTAGTCGATACGTATGACACGTTAAAGTCCGGTGTGCCGACGGCGATTCGAGTCGCGAAGGAGCTTGGAGATAAGATTAACTTCAAGGGGATCCGTCTTGATAGCGGCGACATGGCGTATCAATCGAAGATCGCCCGTAAGATGCTTGATGATGCAGGTTTTACGGATACGAAAATCATTGCCTCGAATGATCTGGACGAGTATACGATCCTGAACTTGAAGGCTCAAGGAGCACAGATTGATGTATGGGGTGTCGGAACGAAGCTCATCACAGCTTACGATCAGCCTGCTTTAGGTGCCGTGTATAAGCTCGTGTCCATTGAAAATGAGTCAGGTGATATGGAAGACACGATCAAAATTTCGAGCAATGCCGAAAAAGTTTCAACTCCCGGGATGAAAAGGGTTTACCGCATCGTCAATACGGTTAATCATAAATCAGAGGGCGAATATATTGCCCTGGAGCATGAGCACCCTGAAAGTCAGGAACGGTTGAAAATGTTCCACCCTGTGCATACGTATATCAGTAAGTTCGTCACGAATTTTGAAGCGAGGGAACTTCATGTGGAGGTCTTCAAGAACGGTGAGCTGGTATATGATACGCCTCCATTATCAGAAATGAGAAGCTTCGTGAATGAAAATCTTGAATTGTTATGGGATGAATATAAGCGTTCCATGAACCCGGAAGAGTACCCAGTGGATTTAAGTGAAGAGTGCTGGAACAATAAGATGGATCTGATTCATCGTGTAAAAGCCGAAGTGAAAGAAAAACAAAGCAGAAATTGGTGAGATTCCCTTTGTTTGGGTAAGATAAAGAGATATAATATGATGTAATAAAACCTAACATGGAGTGTGAAGAAATGGATTCTCTTCAAAAACAAATCGTAGAAGAAATGATGGTCTCCCCGGAAATCAATCCGCAGGAAGAAATCCGTCGCAGCGTCGACTTTATGAAGGCATACTTGAAGAAGCATTCGTTCATGAAAAGTCTGGTTCTCGGAATTTCAGGAGGTCAGGATTCTACTTTATTAGGTAAACTTGCACAGATGGCCATCGATGAAATGAATCAGGAATCAGCATCATCGGATTATGCTTTTTATGCCGTCAGACTTCCTTACGGGGAACAGGGAGATGCTCAGGATGCCATTGATGCCTTGGAATTCATCAACCCGAGCGTGTCGATGACAGTCGATGTACAACCCGCAGTCGATGCAAGCGTAGAAACGTTGAAGAAGAACGGGGTCGAGCTTTCCGACTTTGTCAAAGGGAACGAAAAGGCGCGTGAACGGATGAAGGTGCAATTTGCCATTGCCGCCATGAAAAATGGCGTGGTGCTCGGTACAGATCACTCTGCTGAAGCAGTTACCGGCTTCTACACCAAATATGGCGATGGAGCGTCAGATCTCGTCCCCCTTTTCCGCATGAACAAGCGTCAAGGGAGAATGCTTTTGATTGAGCTTGGCTGTCCGGAACACTTATACAATAAGAAACCGACAGCGGACCTGGAAGAAGACCGTCCGCAGCTCTCGGATGAAGAAGCCCTTGGCGTCACGTACGATCAGCTGGATGATTACCTGGAAGGGAAAGAAGTACCCGCTGAAGCTAAGAAAACCATTGAAGGTCATTACCTGAAAACTCAACACAAACGTCATCTGCCGGTCACGGTGTTTGATGATTTTTGGAAATAGTCAAGTGGAAAAGCCGATTCTCGTATAATGGAGAATCGGCTTTTTAAATTGAATGACAGCAAGATGCCGCTACGAAAATCAGAACTGACCTTCACCTCGATGCCCCTCATATCCTACCAATTCCCTAAAAATAATCTACCAATTTCCCATTTTATAGAGGATTTTCGACTTTTTAAACGAAAGTAGTAATAGTTAAAGATGAGTTTGAATCATTCAGGAGGGGTACGATGTCACATGAGACAGTGAATCCAAAGTTACAAAGTATCATTGATAATATAGAGAAAGTCATGATCGGGAAGAGGAAGGTAGCGGAACTGAGCATCGTTTCCCTGCTTGCCGGGGGACATGTATTGCTTGAGGACGTTCCGGGTGTAGGGAAAACGATGATGGTTCGCGCATTGGCGAAATCGGTTGGAGCGAGCTTTAAGCGAATTCAGTTTACGCCGGATTTACTGCCTTCCGATGTGATCGGGGTATCGATTTATAACCCGAAAGAGATGGAATTTAATTTCAGACCTGGACCGATCATGGGGAACATCATTCTTGCGGATGAAATCAACCGTACATCACCGAAGACACAGTCCGCTTTACTTGAAGGAATGGAAGAGAGCAGCGTCACAATTGACGGGATGACACGGAAGCTTGATAAGCCTTTCTTCGTTATGGCGACCCAGAATCCGATTGAATATGAAGGGACCTATCCGCTTCCGGAGGCTCAGCTTGATCGATTCCTTTTAAAGATGAAGATGGGGTATCCGGAACCTGAAGAAGAGATGGAGGTTCTTCACCGTGCCCAAAGGACTCCACCGATCGATGAATTGGCGCCTGTTATGACCCTTGAGGAATTGAGATATATCCAAGGGGATGTCAAGGAAGTATTGGTGGATGACACCATTAAGAAATACATTGTGGAGATTGCGAACCGTACAAGGATCCATGCCAATGTGTATCTGGGAGCAAGTCCACGTGGATCGATTGCCCTGATGAAGGCATGCCAGGCCTATGCCTACTTAAGAGGCAGGGATTATGTAGTTCCCGACGATGTTCAATTTCTGGCGCCATTCGTATTTTCTCACCGGATCATTATGAAGTCGGAAGCGAGATACGAAGGGATTACCCCTGAAGAAGTGGTGGAGAGAGTCATGGCGCGAATACCGGTCCCGGTACAAAGGCTTGTGAGATAGATGAAGACGAAACTTCAATTTATTAAACCGCTAGGGAAGTTTTTGCTCCTTCTTATCTTGATGGGCGTGACTTTTTCATATGCGATGTTTCAAGGTGGGTTTGTGAGTTGGTTTTTGTTCTACAGTTTTTTGCCGTTTTCCCTTTATTCGGTTTTTGTGTTCTTATATCCGTTATCGGAGTTTTATGTGGAGCGGAGTTTTGAATCTGCTGAGTACAAGGCCGGGGACGAACTGAAGGTGACGATCACCCTGACCCGGAAGCTGCCATTTCCTCTGTTTTATTTGGTATTGGAGGATGTGGTGACTGATTCTGTCTTTCATCAGTCCGGTTTCCAAAAAGCGAAAGCGATGATTCATCCCGGATTCAGAAAACGAATCAAACTGACCTATTACATCGATGAGCTTCCCCGAGGGGAACATATCTTTTCTAAAGTCAGGCTCAAAACAGGTGATTTCTTTGGTGTTTTCGAAAAGGAAGCCACGGTGGATTGCGTGGACAGGCTCCTCGTTTACCCGTCGATCGTCGATGTCCCTTACCGACCGCTTGAGAATCGATATGACCAGGGGATGACGACTTCGAGCGTGAAGATCCAAAAGGATACGACGATGGCGACGGGTATCCGTGAGTATCAACCGGGTGACCGCTTCTCGTGGATTCATTGGAAGACCTTTGCCAGGACCAATGAGCTGATGACGAAGGAGTTTGAGGAACGCCAGTCACACGATGTCCTCATTGTACTCGACAGGGAGTCCTCACAAACGTTTGAAGCGATGGTGACTTTTACGGCATCGATGATCAGGTCCATCGTCAAAAAAGGGGCTCAGGTGGGTCTTGTGTCAATTGGTGGAGATCATGTTTCTTTCCCCATCCGGGGGGGAGATGAGCACTTGAGTCAGCTGAATTATCACTTGGCGAAAGTGAGGCAGGACAGCCCGTTTGCTCTAGGGAAAGTCCTGCAGGGAGCGGGATTGAACTATTCTCAATCAGCGGCGGTGCTATTCGTCACCTCATCCGTCTCAAAAAAAATGATTATGAGCGTAAATGAATATGCGAAGCGGAACAGCTCTGTCGTCATCTTTCTGGTGAAGAGGGCAGGGGATGCTTACACCGCAGAAGAGAAATCGTTGAAAGCCTATGCCTCCTCGCGCGGCATACGATTGCAGGTATGCTTTGAAGGCGACTTCTCCTCGGCATTTCTGGAGGTGAAACGGGCATGAGGCAAGAAACAGCGAACTCCTATTTCAAGATCGTGACCTATTTCTTTGGATTTCTACTTTTATGGGATTGGTTAAAACCACTTAAAGTTGTAACGGACACAGCAAGCCTGACCTATTTTATTGTCTTTATTGCCTTGGCCCTCACCCTGTCTTATTTCCGGATTCATTATGCTATCACGGCATTTGTGAAGATCCTTTTTATTCTGTACAGTCTGCATGGGTTGTACTATATGGGCTCTTTTTTCTCTCCCAAGTGGTTCAAGGAGTTCAGTCATGATGTATGGGAGAATCTCGGACTGACCCTCGGGCGCGAATGGCCAAGTTTGTCTTTTGAGTATAGAAGCTTGTTGTTCTTTGTGCTTCTGTGGCTGATGACGTACTTGATCCATTACTGGCTATCTGTTCGAAAAACGATTCTTCTGTTTTATGTAATGACGGTCACTTATGTGTGTTTAATTGACACTTTCACTGTATATGAAGGGGATAAATCGATTATACGGGTCGTCATTTTCGGCTTTCTTCTCATGGGATTACTGGCTCTTGAAAGGCTGGTGCAAAGAGAGAAGCTCCTTGGTTCCAAGATGAGCCGCCATCGCTGGATCGTTCCACTGACGGTGATGCTTACGATCAGCTCGGTTGTTGCTTTTGCGGCACCTAAAGCCGACCCGATCTGGCCGGATCCTGTCCCGTATCTTCAATCCTTTTCTGAGGGGGTAGGTGGAAGTGGTGTCAGCAAGATTGGCTACGATACGGATGATACTAAGCTTGGAGGTCCCTTTGTCGGTGATCCCACAGTCATTTTCAATGCAGAGGTGACGCGGGAGCATTACTGGAAAATTGAATCGAAGGATTTATATACGGGGAAAGGATGGGAGCAGTCGATTTCTGACGATCAAAAGGACCCACTCACGTTTGATTCGGGGAAAAAGGTACCGATTCCGTCACCCCAATCGGATGAAGAGCGGGATCTGGAAAGTGAGAAGGTCATGGTCGAGCGTACCTATTCCCATGTCGCTTATCCTTATGGGGTAGAAACGATCACCGGGAATAAAAATGGGTATTTCAGCTTCAATCCCATAGATGAAAAAGTGACGACTTATAAAGAAGCCGATGAAACGGTTAAGCTTGAAGAGTATAAGTTGTCCTACCGCTCCCCGTCTTATTCCCAGAAAAAGATGAAGGCGGCCAATGAAGAGCAGGAGATCATGCAGGTGCCTGAATTCGTCGATCGTTACACCCAGCTGCCCGATACGACTCCTCAGCGAGTCAAGGACCTCGCTGTTGAGATTACGGCGGAAGAGGATAATTGGTATGACAAAGTAAGGGCGATCGAAGGGTACTTTTCAAAGGAAGCCTATGTGTATGATCAGTTTGATGTGCCTGTCCCGGAAGAAGAGCAGGATTACGTAGATCAATTTCTCTTTGAAACACAGCGTGGCTATTGTGATAACTTCTCTACATCCATGGTGGTGCTGGTCCGCTCACTCGGGATTCCGGCAAGATGGGCTAAAGGCTATACAGAAGGGGAATATAGCAGGCAGGTAGATTCCACCTATAAACTCTACGAAGTATCGAACAACAATGCCCATTCATGGGTAGAGGTGTTCTTCCCGGAAGTGGGCTGGGTTCCGTTTGAGCCTACTGTCGGTTTCAGCAACAATGTTTCTTATCAGTATGACCTTGATATACCTGATTCAGATGATAATGAAGTCCCTATTCCGGAGAAAAAGGAAACACCGAAACAACCCCTGCAGCCTGAAGAAGATATCGCATCTTCCGGGGATGGTTTTTCTTTATCGAAGCTTTGGGATGATATCACGTCATTCATTGCGAACAATTGGGGCAAGATCGTGATGGGAACCATTCTCCTGATCATCATTGCGATTGCATTATACCTTGTGAGAAGGCGCTGGATGCCTTATTTCCTGATTTTCTATTACCGCAGGAAGTCATCAGAAGACGTATTCTCGGAAGCCTATCTGTCCCTAGTGAAACAATTGGGAAGATACGGATTGAAAATGGATGATGGTCAGACATTACGGGGCTATTCCAGATATATCGATCAGTTCTTCGGTACCCGTGAAATGACCAGTTTGACCAATAATTATGAACGTATATTATACGGTCAGAGCCCAACATCAGAAGATTGGACGAAGATGAGGGAATTATGGGAAAATTTAATTAAAAGGACAACCGGTTGACCCGATTGACCACAAAGTATAAAATGATGTCAAATTCAAATAGCGTTCGTTAGCATCCTTCGTATATCCTCGATAATACGGTTCGAAAGTATCTACCCGGTCACCTTAAATGACTGGACTATGAAGGCAGTGTTCTTAGTTGACATCCGTGTATGCAAAAAACTAGAATTCTGCCTTTTTTTAAGGCGAAGTCTAGTTTTTTTTATATTTTTTTGGAATGCTAACAACAATAGATGGTAGTAGGTAAATAAACTGAAGAGGTGAACTGAATGCTTGGTAAAGAAGAATTGCACAATCAGGAAATGATCGTCGTTTTGGACTTTGGAAGTCAATACAATCAATTAATTACGCGAAGAATTCGTGAGTTTGGTGTTTACAGTGAGCTCCATCCGCATACAGTTACCCTTGAAGAAATCCAGGAAATGAATCCGACGGGGATCATCTTCTCCGGCGGTCCGAACAGTGTGTACGGTGAAGATTCATTCCGTTGTGATGAGCGCATCTTTGATCTTGATATTCCGATTCTCGGGATCTGTTATGGCATGCAGCTTATGACGATGCACTTTGGCGGGAAAGTGGAACGTGCGAAGCACCGTGAGTACGGGAAGGCAGCCATCAATATTGAGAAGCAGTCTAAAATATTCTCGAATCTTCCCGAAGAGCAAGTCGTATGGATGAGTCACGGGGATCTTGTAGTCGAAGCTCCTGCAGGATTCGATGTGAACGCAACGAATCCATCTTGCCCGATCGCTTCTATGAGTAACGAGGAGAAAGGGTTATATGCGGTGCAATTCCACCCTGAAGTACGACACTCAGAACACGGAAACGAAATGCTGAAGAATTTTGTATTCGAAGTGTGTGGGTGCACAGGCGACTGGTCCATGGAGAACTTCATCGAAATGGAAATGGACAAGCTCCGTCAAACCGTGGGAGACAAAAAGGTCCTTTGCGCATTAAGCGGCGGGGTCGATTCATCTGTAGTGGCCGTATTGATCCATAAAGCAATCGGTGATCAATTGACTTGTATCTTCGTCGATCACGGCCTTCTCCGTAAAGGCGAGGCTGACAGTGTGATGAAGACATTCGCTGACGGCTTTAATATGAACGTGATTAAAGTGGATGCCCAGGATCGTTTCTTGAATAAATTAAAAGGTGTATCCGACCCTGAGCAAAAACGTAAAATCATCGGGAATGAATTTATTTACGTGTTTGATGATGAAGCGACGAAGCTTCAAGGCATCGAATATCTTGCGCAAGGTACGTTGTATACAGATATCATTGAAAGCGGAACGGCGACTGCGCAAACGATCAAGTCTCATCATAATGTCGGCGGGCTTCCTGAAGATATGCAGTTCACACTGATTGAGCCGCTGAACACATTATTCAAAGATGAAGTGCGTGCATTAGGTTCTGAACTCGGTATTCCGGATGAAATCGTATGGCGCCAACCATTCCCGGGACCGGGTCTTGGTATCCGTGTGCTAGGTGAAATTTCCGAGCAGAAGCTTGAAATCGTCCGTGAGTCTGATTATATCCTTCGTGATGAAATCAAAAAGGCAGGACTTGACCGTGACATCTGGCAATACTTCACCGTTCTTCCTGACATCCGAAGTGTCGGCGTCATGGGTGACGCAAGAACCTATGACTACACAATCGGAATCCGTGCTGTCACGTCCATAGACGGTATGACGTCTGATTGGGCGCGTATCCCATGGGATGTCCTTGAGAAAATTTCCACACGCATCGTGAACGAAGTCGATCATATCAACCGCGTGGTGTATGATGTGACGAGTAAGCCACCTGCAACGATTGAGTGGGAATAATGGAATAGTTGTAAAGCTGACAGGTTCTTCCGTTTCGGCAAAGACGGAGGACACCTGTCGTTTTTTGTATTAAACGAACATTAAATCGAAAAATATATAATAATGTTCGTATTTTGTATTGACGGGCTCATTTCACGTTGGTACAATAGTACTGTAATCATAACAAAACATTATAAAAGTATTACGTCGTATAATTTCGGGAATAAGGCCCGAGCGTTTCTACCAAGCTACCGTAAATGGCTTGACTACGAGGTGATGGATGATAGGACCGTTTATTTAGCGGCTATCAATCTGGATCTTAACAGTCAAAGCCTTGAACTCTGGTAGTTCGAGGTTTTTTTTATTTTCTACGGCGACTCTATAGGAGGAGTACAAGAATGAGGAATTTCTTTCAGTTCGACCAGTTAGGAACGAATTATAAAAGGGAGATCATCGGGGGATTGACCACCTTCCTATCGATGGCCTATATCTTAATCGTTAACCCGCTCACGTTGACCCTTCAATCTGTTCCGGATCTTCCGGACAGCATGAGAATGGATTACGGTGCAGTGTTTGTGGCAACAGCATTAGCAGCGGCCATCGGGTCGTTAATCATGGGATTGATCGCGAAATATCCGATTGCTCTCGCACCAGGGATGGGCTTGAATGCCTTCTTTGCTTACACGGTCGTATTGACGATGGGTGTACCTTGGCAATCTGCTTTAACGGGAGTATTGATTTCGGGACTGATATTCATTGCCTTGACGTTATCAGGCATCCGGGAAAAAATCATAAACTCGATCCCAGCCGAATTGAAATACGCCGTCGGAGCGGGAATCGGGCTGTTCATTACCTTCATCGGCTTTCAAAATGCAGGAATCATCGTAAACAACGATGCAGTATTAGTGGGACTTGGAGACTTAACGAAGGGAACCACGTTACTTGCCATTTTCGGTATCATCATTACGGTGATCCTGATGACAAGGGGCGTTAAAGGCGGGATTTTCATCGGGATGGTCGTAACGGCCGTCGTAGGAATGATCGCGGGCCTTATCGATACACCGGAAAGAGTAGTGGACGCGGCACCAAGTCTTGCTCCGACATTCGGGGCAGCGCTGGAACCATTGATCAATGATGCAGGCAGTATTTTTACAATCCAAATGCTAGTGGTCATCCTGACGTTCTTATTCGTCGATTTCTTTGATACAGCCGGTACCCTCGTAGCGGTAGCCAATCAGGCAGGCCTGATGAAAGAGAACAAATTACCGCGTGCAGGAAAAGCGTTATTCGCAGATTCTTGTGCAACGGTAGTCGGCGCTATCTTAGGAACATCGACCACAACGTCATATATTGAATCATCTGCAGGGGTTGCAGCTGGAGCAAGGACAGGATTCGCATCCGTTGTGACTGCCATCCTTTTCGTCCTTTCGATTTTCTTCTTCCCGTTACTTGCCGTCATCACATCGGCTGTGACGGCACCGGCACTCATCATTGTCGGGGTACTGATGGTATCGTCACTAGGTGAAATCGACTGGAAGAAATTCGAGGTAGCTGTACCGGCATTCCTGACCATTGTCGCCATGCCCCTAACGTACAGCATTGCAACAGGTATCGCCATCGGGTTCATTTTCTACCCGATCACGATGATCATGAAGGGTCGCGTGAAAGAAATCCATCCAATCATGTACTTCCTGTTTGTGATCTTTGTACTGTACTTTATCTTCCTGGTATAAGTTTAGACAACCATTCATCAGAAGCTGATCTCTTACAGATCAGCTTCTTTTTGGTTTTTATCAGAGAAAGTGTAGAAAATAAATAAAGGGAATAGCGACAAAGGTAGAGAAAGTAGTACAAAGGTAAGAAGTATCAATTGAAAAAAGGGTCAGTTTTCGTTAAAATCATGGAATCGGGTAGTGTCGAAAATGGTCGAATATATAGGGAGAATTGAGTATGTCTACTTTAAATGTAAAAAAAGTCTTAAATAACAACGTTTTGATTGCCGTTCACGAGAGCTACGGAGAAGTCGTGCTGATCGGGAAAGGGATAGGGTTCAACCGGAAAAAGGGTGATCCCATCCAAAATGATATTGCCGAAAAGATGTTTGTCCTAAAAGGGGAAAAAGAACAGGAGCAATACAAAAACCTTCTTCCTTTTTTAAATGAGGATATGTCAAACGTCATTATCTCTGCCATCGAATTGATCAGGAAAAGAACCAATTCATTTCTTAACGAGCATATCCATATTGCCCTTACAGACCATATTCTATTTGCCATTAACCGATTGATGAGAGGGATGGAGATCAGGAATCCGTTTCTGGTGGAAACGAGAACGCTGTACCCTTTTGAATATGAAATAGCGAAAGAAGTCGTCGGCATGATCAATGATATGACCGATGTCCATTTGCCTGAAGGGGAAGTGGGGTTCATTGCCCTTCATATTCACAGCGCCATGATGAACAAGGATCTTTCCGAAGTGAATCAGCATTCTCAGTTGATCAGTCGTCTGATAGGGATGATCGAACTACAGCTGGACGTTGAAATCAACAAAGAAAGCGTCGATTATATGAGGCTCATACGACATATCCGTTATACGATTGAACGGGTTTTACGGGGAGAAAGAGTAGAAGAACCAGAAAAAATAGCAAAACTGTTGAAAGAAGAATATCCTGTCTGCTATAATCTATCATGGAAGCTGATTAAGATGATGCAGCAAACATTGCAAAAGCCCGTGTACGATGCAGAGGCAGTATACCTCACGATGCATCTTCAACGGATTCAAAATAAAGTGAATTAATGTACTTATCTTTCTTACGTGTTACTGATTCGATCAGGCATGAGTGAAGAAGATAATTGAAACGTGTATTTTGGGGTAGTCTATCCATATACGTTCATTATCCTCTTTTCTCATGCCTTTTTTGTTTGGCGCAATCATCTAATTAGTCGAAAAATGAAAAATAAAGGGAGGAAACTCACATGTTTAAAAAGGCTTTTGGTGTATTACAAAAAGTCGGTAAAGCATTAATGCTTCCAGTTGCGATCTTACCTGCAGCAGGACTTTTACTAGCGTTTGGTAATGCTCTTCAAAATCCAACGCTTCTAGACATTGCTCCATTCCTTAATAACGGCGGCGTTGAAACCGTTGCCAGCGTAATGGAACAAGCGGGTGGAATTATCTTCGGAAACTTGGCACTGCTCTTCGCAGTCGGTGTTGCCATCGGTCTCGCCGGTGGAGAAGGGGTGGCCGGTTTAGCGGCTATCGTTGGTTTCCTCATCATGAACGTAACGATGGGTACAGTAGAAGGATTAGGTATTCCTGATGTTACAGGTGATAACGTAGATCCGGCATTTGCAATGGTTCTCGGTATCCCAACCTTACAAACAGGTGTATTCGGCGGTATCATCGTCGGGATCCTGGCGGCGTCAATGTACAATCGTTTCTATCAAATCGAACTTCCTTCATACTTAGGATTCTTCGCAGGTAAACGATTTGTTCCAATTGCAACAGCGGCATCTTCCGTTGTACTAGGATTATTGATGCTATTGATTTGGCCACCGATTCAAGATGGTCTTAACACATTCTCAAACTTTATGCTTGGTGAAAATAGAGCATTGGCAGCATTTGTATTCGGTGTAATCGAACGTTCACTTATTCCATTTGGATTACACCACATTTTCTATGCTCCATTCTGGTTCGAATTCGGTTCTTACACCTCTGCAACGGGAGACGTTGTACGTGGGGACCAGGCAATCTTTATGAAACAAATTCAAGATGGTGTACAAGACCTTACTGCCGGTACATTCATGACAGGTAAATTCCCATTCATGATGTTCGGTCTTCCAGCAGCGGCACTAGCGATCTACCATGAAGCTAAGCCGGAACGTAAAGCAGTTGTAGGTGGAATCATGGCTTCTGCTGCCTTGACTTCATTCTTGACAGGTATCACAGAACCAATCGAATTCTCATTCTTATTCGTAGCACCTGTACTATTTGGAATACACTGTATCTTCGCAGGTTTATCATTCTTAACGATGCATCTGTTAAATGTAAAGATCGGTATGACATTCTCGGGTGGATTAATTGACTACGTACTATTCGGATTGATCAATCCGCAAACGAATGCCTGGATCGTCATCCCGGTAGGTATTGTGTTTGCTTTCATTTACTACTTCGGATTCCGTTTCGCTATCCGCAAGTTCAATCTTATGACTCCGGGTCGTGAAGATGTAGATGAAGACGAAGATGACGCTCCGGCAAGTTCGGCGGGCGATCTTCCGTACAATATCCTTGAAGCAATGGGCGGACAAGAGAACATTGCTCACTTAGATGCATGTATCACTCGTCTTCGTGTTTCTGTTAATGACGTGCAAAACGTGGATAAAAATCGTCTGAAAAAGTTAGGTGCTTCAGGTGTACTTGTAGTTGGAGATAACATTCAAGCGATCTTTGGACCTAAATCAGATACAATCAAATCTCAAATGCAAGACATCATCCGTGGAAAAACGCCACGAAAAGTAGAAACAAACGCAAACGAAGAAGTAGAGCAACAAATCGAAGAGGTGAATCCGGAAGCTCTTCAAACTGAACGCAATAACGAAAAGTTTGTAGCTCCGATCACAGGTGAAATCAAAGACATCACAGAAGTGCCTGACCAAGTATTCTCAGGTAAAATGATGGGTGACGGTTTCGCGATCGTACCGACAGAAGGAACAATCGTTTCTCCTATCACAGGTAAAGTCGTAAACGTCTTCCCGACAAAGCATGCCATCGGACTTGAGTCCAAAGCAGGCCGTGAAGTCCTGATCCACGTGGGAATCGATACAGTGAAACTGGAAGGGAAAGGATTCGAAGCGCTAGTAAAAGAGGGAGATCAGGTAGAAGCCGGTCAACCATTACTGGAAGTGGATCTTGACTACATCAAAGCAAACGCACCTTCCATCATGACACCGATTATCTTCACTAACCTAAAAGAAGGTCAACAAGTAACAATCGAGAAGTCTGGTAAAGTGAATCGTAACGACGAAAACGTAATTAAGATCGACTAATGATTCTATAAAAAACCGGCACACTATCCATAGCGGAAGGTGTGCCGGTTTTGTTTTTGTCCATATATAGAAGAAAGAGGATGTTTTAATAGAAGAATCATGAAACCTTATTAGAAAGGTTTGAAAGTTCTCGAAATAAATCTATCAAATCTATTGACGAATATCTAATAGCTTGATATACTTTAAAAACCGTCGGAAGAGAGCAGCGGGTACATCACAACATTCAGCAGGATGATAAAACATCTCAAAAAAAGTTGTTGACAAACACACTGCATTCTTGGTATGATGGTCAAGTCGCTTCGAGAGAAGCACTTACACATTGAACCTTGAAAACTGAACAAAACAAGACAATACGTCAACGTTAATTCTAGATTTATTTTTAAAGAGCTATTCAAACTTTTATCGGAGAGTTTGATCCTGGCTCAGGACGAACGCTGGCGGCGTGCCTAATACATGCAAGTCGAGCGGATTGAAGGGAGCTTGCTCCCTGATATCAGCGGCGGACGGGTGAGTAACACGTGGGTAACCTGCCTGTAAGACTGGGATAACTCCGGGAAACCGGGGCTAATACCGGATAACTCATTTCCTCGCATGAGGAAATGTTGAAAGGTGGCTTTTAGCTATCACTTACAGATGGACCCGCGGCGCATTAGCTAGTTGGTGAGGTAACGGCTGACCAAGGCCACGATGCGTAGCCGACCTGAGAGGGTGATCGGCCACACTGGGACTGAGACACGGCCCAGACTCCTACGGGAGGCAGCAGTAGGGAATCTTCCGCAATGGACGAAAGTCTGACGGAGCAACGCCGCGTGAGTGATGAAGGTTTTCGGATCGTAAAGCTCTGTTGTTAGGGAAGAACAAGTGCCGTTCGAATAGGGCGGCACCTTGACGGTACCTAACCAGAAAGCCACGGCTAACTACGTGCCAGCAGCCGCGGTAATACGTAGGTGGCAAGCGTTGTCCGGAATTATTGGGCGTAAAGCGCGCGCAGGTGGTTTCTTAAGTCTGATGTGAAAGCCCACGGCTCAACCGTGGAGGGTCATTGGAAACTGGGGAACTTGAGTGCAGAAGAGGAAAGTGGAATTCCAAGTGTAGCGGTGAAATGCGTAGATATTTGGAGGAACACCAGTGGCGAAGGCGACTTTCTGGTCTGTAACTGACACTGAGGCGCGAAAGCGTGGGGAGCAAACAGGATTAGATACCCTGGTAGTCCACGCCGTAAACGATGAGTGCTAAGTGTTAGGGGGTTTCCGCCCCTTAGTGCTGCAGCTAACGCATTAAGCACTCCGCCTGGGGAGTACGGTCGCAAGACTGAAACTCAAAGGAATTGACGGGGGCCCGCACAAGCGGTGGAGCATGTGGTTTAATTCGAAGCAACGCGAAGAACCTTACCAGGTCTTGACATCCTCTGACAACCCTAGAGATAGGGCTTTCCCCTTCGGGGGACAGAGTGACAGGTGGTGCATGGTTGTCGTCAGCTCGTGTCGTGAGATGTTGGGTTAAGTCCCGCAACGAGCGCAACCCTTGATCTTAGTTGCCAGCATTCAGTTGGGCACTCTAAGATGACTGCCGGTGACAAACCGGAGGAAGGTGGGGATGACGTCAAATCATCATGCCCCTTATGACCTGGGCTACACACGTGCTACAATGGACGGTACAAAGGGCAGCGAGACCGCGAGGTTTAGCCAATCCCATAAAACCGTTCTCAGTTCGGATTGTAGGCTGCAACTCGCCTACATGAAGCTGGAATCGCTAGTAATCGCGGATCAGCATGCCGCGGTGAATACGTTCCCGGGCCTTGTACACACCGCCCGTCACACCACGAGAGTTTGTAACACCCGAAGTCGGTGAGGTAACCTTTTGGAGCCAGCCGCCTAAGGTGGGACAGATGATTGGGGTGAAGTCGTAACAAGGTAGCCGTATCGGAAGGTGCGGCTGGATCACCTCCTTTCTAAGGAAGATTTACAAAAACGTTTGACACGTCGAAGTTTTGTTCAGTTTTGATGGTTCAACCATCAGGGATTTTTGCGAAAGCAAAATATCCAACCATAATGTCTCTTGCGAGACAAATGATTGTTCTTTGAAAACTAGATAAAGATAAATTGATAGTCAAGAAATTACCGAGTATCGCCATTTTAGGTTTTAAACCTGATGTAACAACCAATTCGGTTAAGTTATGAAGGGCGCACGGTGGATGCCTTGGCACTAGGAGCCGACGAAGGACGGGACTAACACCGATATGCTTTGGGGAGCTGTAAGTGAGCTTTGATCCAGAGATTTCCGAATGGGGGAACCCATTGTTCGTAATGGAACAATATCCTTACTTGAATACATAGAGTATGGAAGGCAGACCCAGGGAACTGAAACATCTAAGTACCTGGAGGAAGAGAAAGCAATTGCGATTCCCTGAGTAGCGGCGAGCGAAACGGGATATAGCCCAAACCAAGAGGCTTGCCTCTTGGGGTTGTAGGACACTCTATACGGAGTTACAAAGGAATGAAGTAGACGAAGAAGTCTGGAAAGGCTCGTCAAAGAAGGTAACAACCCTGTAGTTGAAACTTCATTCCCTCTTGAGTGGATCCTGAGTACGGCGGGACACGTGAAATCCCGTCGGAAGCTGGGAGGACCATCTCCCAAGGCTAAATACTCCCTAGTGACCGATAGTGAACCAGTACCGTGAGGGAAAGGTGAAAAGCACCCCGGAAGGGGAGTGAAATAGAACCTGAAACCGTGTGCCTACAAGTAGTCAGAGCCCGTTAACGGGTGATGGCGTGCCTTTTGTAGAATGAACCGGCGAGTTACGATCCCATGCAAGGTTAAGTTGATAAGACGGAGCCGCAGCGAAAGCGAGTCTGAATAGGGCGAATTTAGTATGTGGTCGTAGACCCGAAACCAGGTGATCTACCCATGTCCAGGATGAAGTTCAGGTAACACTGAATGGAGGTCCGAACCCACGCACGTTGAAAAGTGCGGGGATGAGGTGTGGGTAGCGGAGAAATTCCAATCGAACTTGGAGATAGCTGGTTCTCTCCGAAATAGCTTTAGGGCTAGCCTCATGTGTAAGAGTCTTGGAGGTAGAGCACTGTTTGGACTAGGGGCCCTCATCGGGTTACCGAATTCAGACAAACTCCGAATGCCAAAGACTTATCCATGGGAGTCAGACTGCGAGTGATAAGATCCGTAGTCGAAAGGGAAACAGCCCAGACCACCAGCTAAGGTCCCAAAGTATACGTTAAGTGGAAAAGGATGTGGAGTTGCTTAGACAACCAGGATGTTGGCTTAGAAGCAGCCACCATTTAAAGAGTGCGTAATAGCTCACTGGTCGAGTGACTCTGCGCCGAAAATGTACCGGGGCTAAACGTATCACCGAAGCTGTGGATTGACACCTCTAGGTGTCAGTGGTAGGAGAGCGTTCTAAGGACTGCGAAGCTAGACCGTAAGGACTGGTGGAGTGCTTAGAAGTGAGAATGCCGGTATGAGTAGCGAAAGATGGGTGAGAATCCCATCCACCGAATGCCTAAGGTTTCCTGAGGAAGGCTCGTCCGCTCAGGGTTAGTCGGGACCTAAGTCGAGGCCGATAGGCGTAGACGATGGACAACAGGTTGATATTCCTGTACCACCTCTTTTCCGTTTGAGCAATGGGGGGACGCAGGAGGATAGGGTAAGCGCACTGCTGGATATGTGCGTCTAAGCAGTTAGGCTGATGATGAGGCAAATCCCGTCATCTTAGAAGGCTGAGCTGTGATAGCGAGCGAATTATAGTAGCGAAGTTCCTGATTCCACACTGCCAAGAAAAGCCTCTAGCGAGGAAAAAGGTGCCCGTACCGCAAACCGACACAGGTAGGCGAGGAGAGAATCCTAAGGTGAGCGAGAGAACTCTCGTTAAGGAACTCGGCAAAATGACCCCGTAACTTCGGGAGAAGGGGTGCTCTGGTAGGGTGCAAGCCCGAGAGAGCCGCAGTGAATAGGCCCAGGCGACTGTTTAGCAAAAACACAGGTCTCTGCGAAGCCGTAAGGCGAAGTATAGGGGCTGACGCCTGCCCGGTGCTGGAAGGTTAAGAGGAGTGCTTAGCGTAAGCGAAGGTGCGAATCGAAGCCCCAGTAAACGGCGGCCGTAACTATAACGGTCCTAAGGTAGCGAAATTCCTTGTCGGGTAAGTTCCGACCCGCACGAAAGGCGTAACGATCTGGGCACTGTCTCAACGAGAGACTCGGTGAAATTATAGTACCTGTGAAGATGCAGGTTACCCGCGACAGGACGGAAAGACCCCGTGGAGCTTTACTGTAGCCTGATATTGAATTTTGGTACAGCTTGTACAGGATAGGTAGGAGCCTTGGAAACCGGAGCACAAGCTTCGGTGGAGGCATCGGTGGGATACTACCCTGGCTGTATTGAAATTCTAACCCGCGCCCCTTATCGGGGTGGGAGACAGTGTCAGGTGGGCAGTTTGACTGGGGCGGTCGCCTCCTAAAGAGTAACGGAGGCGCCCAAAGGTTCCCTCAGAATGGTTGGAAATCATTCGCA
Organism: Rossellomorea sp. QJM3NY_18; assembly: GCF_056173145.1. Taxonomy (NCBI): domain Bacteria; kingdom Bacillati; phylum Bacillota; class Bacilli; order Caryophanales; family Bacillaceae; genus Rossellomorea; species Rossellomorea sp. QJM3NY_18. The sequence goes on from NZ_CM149659.1 coordinate 322,730, forward strand.
GAGTGTAAAGGCACAAGGGAGCTTGACTGCGAGACCTACAAGTCGAGCAGGGACGAAAGTCGGGCTTAGTGATCCGGTGGTTCCGCATGGAAGGGCCATCGCTCAACGGATAAAAGCTACCCCGGGGATAACAGGCTTATCTCCCCCAAGAGTCCACATCGACGGGGAGGTTTGGCACCTCGATGTCGGCTCATCGCATCCTGGGGCTGTAGTCGGTCCCAAGGGTTGGGCTGTTCGCCCATTAAAGCGGTACGCGAGCTGGGTTCAGAACGTCGTGAGACAGTTCGGTCCCTATCCGTCGTGGGCGCAGGAAATTTGAGAGGAGCTGTCCTTAGTACGAGAGGACCGGGATGGACGCACCGCTGGTGTACCAGTTGTCTTGCCAAAGGCATCGCTGGGTAGCTATGTGCGGAAGGGATAAGTGCTGAAAGCATCTAAGCATGAAGCCCCCCTCGAGATGAGATTTCCCATCACGTAAGTGAGTAAGATCCCTAGAAGATGACTAGGTAGATAGGTCAGAGATGGAAGCATGGCGACATGTGGAGTTGACTGATACTAATCGATCGAGGACTTAACCACAAAGAGTCATTATTTTAATGAACAACATTGGTCGATATTCGGCTTTCTTGACATCAATTCTTTATCTAGTTTTGAAGGAACAATTCCTTCAATTGAATAGTCGTCTGGTGATAATGGCGAAGAGGTCACACCCGTTCCCATGCCGAACACGGAAGTTAAGCTCTTCAGCGCCGATGGTAGTTGGGGGATCTCCCCCTGTGAGAGTAGGACATCGCCAGGCAAATAGGAAAAAGAGTAGCTCTTAGGAGTTGCTCTTTTTTGGTTTTGATTTTTGTTCGAAGGACATTAGGATTTATCCGATCTCTCCTCAACCGCAGTGCGAGGGTAGGGAGGAGCAAGAAGGTCGAGGACGCGAGGGAGAGAAGACCGGAGTGTGGCTCCCACACGAGGATCTGAACGAGTGAAGCGGACGAAGAGATTCGCCGCTCATCACTAGCCGCAGCTTTCAGTGCCGATGGTAGTTGGGGGCTCCCCCTGTGAGAGTAGGACGTCGCCAGGCAATTAGGAAAAAGAGTAGCTCTTAGGAGTTACTCTTTTTTGGTTTTGATTTTTGTTCGAAGGACATTAGGATTTATCCGATCTCTCCTCAACCGCAGTGCGAGGGTAGGGAGGAGCAAGAAGGTCGAGGACGCGAGGGAGAGAAGACCGGAGTGTGGCTCCCACACGAGGATCTGAACGAGTGAAGCGGACGAAGAGATTCGCCGCTCATCACTAGCCGCAGCTTTCAGTGCCGATGGTAGTTGGGGGCTCCCCCTGTGAGAGTAGGACGTCGCCAGGCAATTAGGAAAAAGAGTAGCTCTTAGGAGTTACTCTTTTTTGATTTTGATTGTACAAGTGGATGGGCAGACAATATATTTAAGGTATAAATTGGTAAAAACGCAATAAAAGAAAAAATGACGCAATTAATATTAGAAACGACGCAATAAAAGAAAAAATGACGCAATCACCCTCCAAAACGACGCAATTATTTTAGCTTGCTTCTTTCATTCAATGAAAATAGCAGACTTTTATATGAATCTCATAATTCAATCAAAGAATATTAACAAGATAGCAACAAATTAATGAAAGAATAACGTTCTCTATCAATACTTGAAGAGGAATCTACCAATTTAGACACCATAGTATCCAAGTCATATATATTGTTCAATGTTTCACAAACGCAACCCTAAATCCACGCCCCCTCCCCCTCCCCAGCCCAACCTCAAATCCACCCCAACCAACCCACCACATGTTTCAATCCGCCCAAAACAGGAAACACACGTAATAAGACTTCGGATTTTCTAGAAATTGTCATAGAGTAATCACATAAATTTTTTCATGAAGTGGTTCATATTATGAATTTTTTCTAGTAAAATAGAAACTTAATTTGAGCATACTACAGGTAGTAGTGGAGAGAGGAGCATCTTGGTGTTAGACAATAGTTTTGTGATGGTAGCAATCATCTTAATTATCAATGTTGTATACGTATCTTTCTTTACGATCAGGATGATTTTGACGTTAAAGGGTTATCGATATATAGCTGCTTTTGTAAGTACATTTGAAGTAGTGATTTACGTGGTGGGCCTTGGGCTTGTACTGGACAATCTGAATGAGATTCAGAATCTGATTGCGTATGCGGTCGGGTATGGTCTTGGTGTGATCGTCGGCATGAAGATCGAGGAGAAGCTTGCTCTTGGGTATATCACGGTGAATGTGATTACGAAGGAGTATGATAAGGCACTTCCGAATGAGCTTCGTGCCCGTGGATACGGGGTGACGAACTGGGAGGCGAATGGTCTTGAGGGGAATCGGATGGCCCTGCAGATCCTCACTCCGAGAAAGTATGAGATGAAGCTGTATGATACAATTAAGGAGCTGGATCCGAAAGCATTCATCATTGCTTATGAACCGAAAGCGATTCACGGAGGGTTCTGGGTGAAGACGGTGCGAAATATACGTAAAGGAAAATTAAAAGAATGAGTAAAAAGAAATTATTATTTGAAGTGCAGGAAAATGAGACGATTGCAGACTGCCTGGATCGTATGAAGGAAATGGGCTATATGCCCGTAAGACGGATGGAAAAGCCTGTTTTTGAGGAACAGAAAGAAGGGAATAAAACAGAGTATGTCCCTATTAGACAGACGATTGTTTTTGAAGGGAAGAAAATGGAAGAGTAAACGCTTCAAATCCGAACATTAATTTTCAGACTTTTATTATTGTTCGATTATTCGTTGACAGGGTCTCAATATCACGTTATGATGGAGACAAATAAACCGAATGCCCTCATATAATAATGGGAATATGGCCCATGAGTCTCTACCTGACTACCGTAAATGGTCGGACTATGAGGGAAAGTAGCTGTCTGGATACGAGTGCGTTTGTGGGCCTTATCGGATAAAACGGGACCATTCTCTTTAAAATACCCAGATCAATTGCTTTCTCTCCGAGTGTAGAGAACAATTGATCTGGGTATTTTTCTGTGAAAAGGGACTAAGTTAAACTACGGGAGGTGCCTGTCACCATTATGATTTCAGTGATCATGGGAAGCACATCGGACTGGGAAACAATGAAGCATGCGTGTGAGGTATTGGAGGAGTTTGAGATTCCATTTGAGAAACGTGTTGTATCGGCTCACAGGACGCCTGATTATATGTTTGAATTTGCGGAAGGTGCAAGAGACCGTGGAGTGAAAGTCATTATTGCAGGTGCAGGAGGGGCTGCTCACCTGCCGGGAATGGTGGCTGCGAAGACCACCTTGCCTGTGATCGGTGTACCGGTTCAGTCTAAGGCATTGAACGGAATGGATTCACTGTTGTCGATTGTTCAGATGCCCGGTGGCGTTCCGGTTGCGACGGTGGCGATCGGGAAAGCGGGGGCAACCAATGCCGGACTCCTTGCCGCACAGATTCTTTCGATTGAAAATGGAGAGTTGGCGGAAACGTTGGAAAATAGAAGAAGTGCACTACGGGAAAAAGTGATGGAAAGTAGTGATGACCTTGATTAAGAAGACGATTTTACCAGGACAGACGATCGGGATCATCGGTGGCGGACAGCTTGGCCGGATGATGGCGCTTGATGCGAAGGCAAGGGGCTTCCGGGTGGCTGTATTAGACCCTTCGCCGCACTCACCATGTGCACAGGTGGCAGATCTTGTGATCACGGCAGGCTTTGACCAGTATGACGCTCTATATAGACTGGCTGAAGTGTGCGATGTGATTACGTATGAATTTGAAAATATCGATTATGAAGCGCTGAAATGGTTGTCAGAGCGCGCCTATTTACCTCAAGGGGCGGAATTGATCCGTATTACACAGGATCGCATCATGGAGAAGGAAGCCCTGACAATTGCAGGGGTGGAAGTGGCTCCATATGCTGTGATTAAACAACAGAAGGACATCTATGATAATATAGAAAAGCTTGGCTATCCAGTGGTTTTGAAAACGACGAGGGGCGGTTATGACGGGAAAGGACAGTATGTGATCCGGAAAGCGGAGGAAATAGAGGAAGCCGCTGCTTTATTGGAAAATGGTCCGTGTGTGCTGGAGAAATGGATTCCTTTTGAAAAAGAGTTATCCGTGATCGTGACACGTAATCCCGATGGACAGCAAACGAATTTTCCGGTAGTGGAAAATATTCATGTCGATAACATCTTGCATGAAACGATTGCGCCGGCAAGGGTAAGTGAAGAAGTGGCAGATAAAGCAATCGGGATGGCAAAGAGAATTAGTGAGACTCTCGATCTTGTCGGGACGCTGGCGATTGAGATGTTTCTGACGGCAGATGGAGACATTTATATCAACGAGCTGGCTCCAAGACCTCATAATTCCGGTCACTATTCGATTGAAGCGTGTGATTTCTCTCAATTTGCCCAGCATGTCAAAGCTGTTTGCAACTGGCCGCTTGTTCAACCGACCTTATTAAAGAACGCTGTGATGGTTAATCTATTAGGAGAGCATATCGAGCCTATTATGAAGGCTGTTCCAAAGCAAACTGACTGGTTTATCCATCTTTACGGCAAGGATGTACCGAAGCCGAAGCGGAAGATGGGGCATGTCACTCTATTGACGAACGATATAGAAGGGACATTGACGAACATAAGCGAAGCAGGGATTTGGAAGGTGCAAGAAAAGATCGGAGGACGACTGGTATGATAGAACGTTATACACGCCCTGAAATGGGAGCAATTTGGACAGAGGAAAATCGTTTTCAAGCATGGCTTGAAGTGGAAATTTTGGCTTGCGAAGCATGGGCTGAAATCGGGGACATTCCGAAAGAGGATGTTGCGAAGATCCGGGAGAACGCAGGTTTCAATGTGGACCGCATCAAGGAAATCGAAGAAGAAACACGTCACGATGTGGTTGCTTTTACAAGAGCTGTTTCAGAAACTCTTGGAGAAGAAAGAAAATGGGTTCATTACGGACTGACTTCTACAGACGTTGTGGATACTGCCCTTTCGTATCAACTTAAGCAAGCGAACGAGATTATTTTAAAAGATTTGGAACGCTTCGTTGAAATCTTAAAGAACAAAGCAATCGAGCACAAGCATACGGTCATGATGGGACGTACGCACGGTGTTCATGCTGAGCCGACTACTTTCGGTCTGAAGCTTGCCCTTTGGTATGAAGAGATGAAGCGTAACGTGGAACGTTTCAAGGCAGCGGCAGATGGAGTTGAGTTCGGAAAGATTTCCGGTGCCGTTGGAACGTATGCGAATATCGATCCATTTGTGGAGTCATATGTGTGTGAAAAGCTTGGCATCACGCCGGCACCAGTTTCCACACAAACTCTTCAACGTGACCGTCATGCTCATTATATGGGGACACTTGCACTGATTGCGACGTCAATCGAAAAGTTCTCTGTTGAGGTCCGCGGACTGCAGAAGAGTGAAACCCGTGAAGTGGAAGAGTTCTTTGCCAAAGGTCAAAAGGGATCATCGGCCATGCCTCATAAGCGTAACCCGATTGGTTCTGAGAACATGACCGGAATGGCCCGTGTCATCAGGGGTTACATGCTGACAGCGTATGAGAACGTGCCTCTATGGCATGAGCGTGATATCTCTCACTCTTCAGCAGAGCGTGTGATTCTGCCGGATGCGACGATTGCCCTTAATTATATGCTGAACCGTTTCGGAAACATCATCAAGAACTTGACGGTCTTCCCGGAGAATATGCAGCGCAATATGGATCGTACACTAGGTTTGATCTACTCACAACGTGTCCTTCTGGCCCTTATCGATAAAGGGATGACCCGGGAAGAAGCCTATGATACGGTTCAGCCGAAAGCGATGGAGGCATGGGAAAAGCAAGTGGCGTTCCGCTCCCTCATTGAAGAGGATGCGACCATCACGTCCAAGCTTTCACCTTCTGACATTGATGACTGCTTCGATTACAATTATCACTTAAAACATGTGGATACAATTTTTGAACGATGCGGCTTAGTGGAGTAAGTCCTTCTGACAAAAGAATAAGGCAGGGGTTTTTAGCAGAATCCCTTCCTTTTTTTATGAAAATATAGACTGAAGATTGGCAATATTCGGGGATTAGGGGGATTTCATATGGAAAAAGGAACGCTTTTATATGAAGGCAAAGCGAAGCAGATTTTCGCCACGCAAGATGAAGACGTCGTTTGGATTCAGTATAAGAATTCTGCCACTGCTTTTAATGGGGAGAAGAAAGCGGATATCGACGGTAAAGGGGTTTTAAATAATAAGATTTCAAGCCTGCTATTTTCAAAGCTTGCTGAAAAAGGGATTCAGAGTCACTTTATTAAACAGATTTCAGAGGATGAGCAGCTGGTCAAACGTGTAAACATCATTCCACTTGAAGTGGTGGTCAGGAACGTGATTGCCGGAAGCTTGTCAAAACGGCTTGGAAAAGAAGAAGGAACACCCCTTCAAAAGCCGATCATCGAATTTTATTATAAAGACGATGATTTGGGAGATCCCCTGATCACGGATGATCATATTGATTTCCTTGAGATCGCTACCCAGGAAGAACGTGCAGAGATCAGAACAATGGCACTTGGTGTGAATGAGGTCCTTCAAGGGATTTTCAAAGAAGCGGGAGTCACTCTCGTGGATTTCAAATTGGAGTTTGGGAAAGACCGTGATGGAGCAATTCTATTAGGGGATGAAATCTCACCAGACACGTGCCGATTATGGGACGCAGAAACGAACCAGAAGCTTGATAAGGACGTTTTCAGAAGAGATATTGGAAGTTTAACAGAAGTATACTCTATCATTTTAGAACGCTTAGGAGGAAACGAGCTATGTACAAAGTAAAGGTTTATATCACATTGAGAGAAAGTGTCTTAGATCCTCAAGGAAGTGTTGTGAAACAAGCGCTGCATTCCATGGAATTTAAAAGTGTTGAAGATGTGCGCGTCGGAAAGTATATGGAGTTGACTCTTCCAGAAACTGTTGAGAATGTGGAAGCAACGGTTGAAGAGATGTGTCATCGTCTGCTTGCGAACCCCGTAATCGAGGATTACCGATATGAAATCGAGGAGAGTGTCGCTCAATGAAGTTTGCAGTGATTGTATTCCCAGGCTCTAACTGTGACATCGATATGTATCATGCGATCAAGGACGAGATCGGTGAAGAAGTGGATTACGTTTGGCACGATGCTGATAATCTGGAAAACTATGATGCGATCCTATTACCGGGTGGATTCTCGTATGGGGACTACCTTCGTTCAGGAGCGATTGCCCGCTTCTCGAACGTCATGAAAGAGGTTGTGAAAGCGGCAGAGCAAGGTAAGCCGGTTCTTGGTGTATGCAACGGATTTCAGGTTTTACTGGAAACGGGGTTACTGCCTGGGGCCATGCGCCGGAATGACAGCTTGAAGTTCATTTGTAAAACAGTACCGTTAACCGTTGAGAATAATGAGTCGATGTTTACGAATGGCTATGAAAAGAATGATGTGATCCAAATTCCAATCGCTCACGGTGAAGGAAATTACTTCTGTGACGAAGAGACAATGATCACACTTAAGGAAAACAATCAAATTGTATTCACGTATACCGATGAAAATCCGAACGGAAGCGTGGAAAACATTGCAGGAATTACAAATAAAGCAGGAAATGTTCTAGGGATGATGCCTCATCCGGAACGCGCGATGGACACTTTACTAGGTAGTGAAGACGGGAAGAAACTATTTCAATCGATTGTGAAACACTGGAGGGAAAAACATGTCGTTAATGCTTGAACCAACTTCAACAAGAGTGAAAGAAGAGCAGCTTTATCGTGAAATGGGTTTAACAGACGAAGAATTTTCAATGGTGGAAAACATCCTCGGAAGAACGCCAAACTACACAGAGACCGGTCTTTTCTCTGTTATGTGGTCAGAGCATTGCAGCTATAAAAATTCGAAGCCTGTACTGATGAAATTCCCAACGACAGGCGAACGGGTTCTTCAAGGACCTGGAGAAGGAGCTGGAATTGTTGATATTGGCGATGATCAAGCAGTGGTGTTCAAAATCGAGAGTCACAATCATCCGTCGGCAATCGAACCTTATCAAGGAGCGGCAACGGGTGTCGGGGGTATTATACGAGACGTATTTTCGATGGGGGCAAGACCTGTCGCACTCCTCAACTCTTTACGCTTTGGAGAGTTGGATTCTCCTCGTGTTCAGTATCTATTTAAAGAAGTCGTAGCCGGAATCGCAGGATATGGGAACTGTATCGGGATCCCGACTGTCGGAGGGGAAGTTCAATTTGATGCCTCTTACGAAGGAAATCCCCTTGTAAATGCCATGTGTGTCGGGTTGATCGACCATAAGGATATTAAAAAGGGTCAGGCCCATGGTGTCGGAAACACCGTCATGTATGTCGGGGCGAAAACAGGCCGAGATGGCATTCACGGAGCCACATTTGCATCCGAGGAATTAAATGAAGGATCAGAAGAGAAGCGCCCGGCAGTTCAAGTGGGAGATCCATTTATGGAAAAATTACTTCTGGAAGCGTGTCTCGAACTCGTGCAGAACGATGCCCTTGTCGGCATTCAGGATATGGGAGCTGCGGGTCTTACAAGCTCATCCGCTGAAATGGCAAGTAAAGCGGGATCCGGAATCGAAATGGATCTGGACCTTGTACCACAGCGGGAAAGAGGCATGACGGCATATGAAATGATGCTGTCAGAATCTCAGGAGCGCATGCTGATCGTCGTTGAAAAAGGCCGTGAGCAAGAGATTGTCGACCTTTTTTCTAAATATGACTTAGAAGCGGTTTCCATCGGAAAGGTAACGGACGATAAACGCCTCCGCCTTCTTCACAAAGGTGAGGTGGTGGCAGATGTTCCTGTCGATGCACTTGCTGAGGAAGCGCCAGTTTATCACAAGCCTTCTCAGGAAGCGGCATATTATAAAGAGTTTCAGGCAATGGAAACACCTGCTCCAAAGGTGGAAGATTATAAAGAAACGCTTAAAGCATTGTTGCAACAGCCGACGATTGCTAGTAAAGAATGGGTATATGATCAATATGATCACCAAGTACGAACGAGTACGGTTGTCAGTCCTGGTTCTGATGCAGCGGTTGTACGTGTACGCGGTACAAGAAAAGCCCTTGCCATGACAACGGATTGTAATTCTCGTTATCTGTACCTGGATCCAGAAGTCGGAGGAAAGATTGCCGTAGCGGAAGCAGCGCGTAATATTGTTTGCTCAGGAGCGATCCCACTTGCGATTACAGACTGCTTAAACTTTGGAAATCCGGAGAAACCGGAAATCTTCTGGCAGATCGAGAAGTCCGTTGACGGGATGAGTGAGGCGTGTCGTGAGCTATCGACTCCGGTCATCGGCGGGAATGTTTCCTTATATAACGAATCAATGGGAACGGCGGTATATCCAACACCTGTAGTAGGGATGGTAGGTCTCATTGAAGATGTTGACCATATTACGACTCAAAGCTTTAAGGAAGCCGGGGACACCATTTATGTAATCGGTGAAACACGTGAAGAGTTCGGTGGAAGTGAGCTTCAAAAGCTGACAGAAGGGAAGATTTTCGGTCAGGCACCGACGATCGACTTGAAAACCGAGCTTCGCCGGCAAATGCAGCTGCTGGAAGCGATTCAGAAAGGTCTTGTGGCATCTGCCCATGATATCTCTGAAGGTGGTTTCGCCGTTGCTCTTGCAGAATCGACTTTTGGAACAAAAGGATTGGGAGCAAACGTTCACGTTTCAGGAGAAAGCAATGTGGCAGACCTTTTCAGTGAAACACAATCACGGTTCATCGTTACAGTCAAATCGGAAAACAAGAATGAGTTTGAGAAGCTCTTTCCGGATGCTAAGGTCATTGGTGACGTGACCGACCTTGGAACCATCAAGGTGTCATCGGAAAATGGGGATGCCATTTTAGAAGCATCAGTTGAAGAACTGGAGTCAGCTTGGAAAGGAGCGATCCCATGCCTGCTGAAATCAAAGGTTTAAACGAAGAATGTGGCGTATTCGGGATATGGGGACATCCCAATGCCGCACAAATTACGTATTACGGACTTCATAGTCTGCAGCATAGGGGACAAGAGGGAACAGGGATTGTCGTGTCCGACGGGGACACGTTGCGCTGCCTAAAAGGGGAAGGCCTCGTAACGGAAGTGTTCCAGGAGGGTACCATCGAGAAGCTTGAAGGGGATTCGGCCATCGGTCATGTGCGTTATGCGACTGCCGGGGGCGGAGGATATGAAAATGTTCAGCCTCTCCTTTTTAACTCGCAGAATGGCAGCCTTGCTCTAGCCCACAATGGGAATCTCGTCAATGCGAACGCCTTGAAGCACCAGCTTGAAGGACAGGGGAGTATTTTTCAAACAAGTTCGGATACAGAAGTACTGGCTCATTTAATCAAAAGAAGCGGGTACCGCAACCTGAAAGACCGTGTGAAAAACGCATTGACCATGTTGAAGGGTGCTTATGCGTTTACAGTGATGACAGAAACAGAGATGATGGTGGCACTTGATCCACACGGTCTTCGCCCATTATCTCTCGGTAAGCTTGGGGATGCTTACTGTGTAGCGTCTGAAACATGTGCCTTCGATATCGTAGGGGCTGAATTTGTACGGGATATCGAGCCGGGGGAGCTTGTGATCATCAATGATGAGGGATTGACCTCAGAACGGTTTAGTTTTTCAGGCGGGAATGCGATGTGTACGATGGAATACGTATACTTCTCAAGACCGGACAGCAATATCCAGGGTATCAACGTCCATTCCGCGAGAAAACGGATGGGGATGGAACTCGCGAAAGAAGCTCCGATTGAAGCGGATGTTGTAACTGGAGTGCCTGATTCGAGCATCTCAAGTGCCATCGGCTATGCGGAAGCATCAGGCATCCCATATGAAATGGGACTGATCAAGAATCGTTATGTAGGGCGTACGTTCATTCAGCCGTCTCAATCTCTTCGCGAGCAGGGTGTGAAGATGAAGCTTTCTCCTGTAAGGGGAGTGGTTGAAGGCAAACGTGTCGTCATGGTGGACGATTCCATCGTACGGGGAACGACGTCGAAACGGATTGTGACGATGCTGAAGGAAGCGGGAGCGAAGGAAGTTCACGTGTGCATCAGTTCACCGCCGATCAAGAATCCTTGCTTCTACGGGATCGATACATCCACTCATGAAGAACTGATTGCGTCTTCCAACTCAGTGGAGGAAATGCGCCAGATCATCGGAGCGGACTCATTGACGTTCCTGAGTCCGGACGGCGTGATCAAAGCGATCGGGCGGGACGATTCATCAGAGAACCGCGGTCAATGCATGGCTTGCTTTACAGGGAAGTATCCAACGGAGATCTACCCGGATACACTTCATCCACATGAAAAAGAGTTAGTGAAATAGGGGGAATCATGATGGCAAATGCGTATCGTCAGGCAGGAGTAGATATTGAAGCGGGATACGAATCCGTCGACCGGATCAAGAAACATGTGAAACGGACGGCCCGTGAAGGCGTTCTTGGTCAATTGGGGAGTTTCGGCGGAATGTTCGATTTATCTTCCTTGAACTTGAATGAACCCGTTCTCGTCTCGGGCACAGACGGGGTCGGGACGAAGCTGAAGCTTGCCTTCATGGCAGACAAACACGATACGATCGGGATCGATTGTGTGGCCATGTGCGTGAATGACATTGTCGTTCAAGGAGCGGAACCACTGTATTTCTTAGACTATATAGCGACCGGGAAAGCACTCCCGGAGAAGATAGAAGGTATTGTAAAAGGAATCGCGGACGGATGTGAAGCAGCGGGCTGTGCGCTGATCGGTGGAGAGACTGCCGAGATGCCGGGCATGTATTCAGATGAAGAATATGATATCGCCGGCTTTGCTGTAGGGGCCTGTGAGAAAAAAGAGATCATCACGGGCGAGAAAATTTCTGAAGGAAATGTGTTAGTCGGACTGGGGTCCAGTGGTATACACAGTAATGGGTACTCCTTAGTGAGGAAAGTATTCTTCGAAGATCAGTCGTTTTCTTTGGAAGAATCATTACCGGAAATTGGGACCACACTAAAGGAAGCATTGCTTACACCGACGAAGATTTACGTAAAACCGGTATTAGCAGCTCTGAAACAATTCTCCATCAAGGGGATGTCCCATATCACCGGCGGAGGCTTCATTGAGAATATCCCACGTATGCTGCCGGAGGGATTGAAAGCTGAGATCACAGAAGGCAGCTGGGATATTTCTGACATCTTCACTGCCCTTGAACACTATGGGGACATCCCCCGCAGAGAAATGTACAACATATTCAACATGGGAATCGGATTTGTGTTAGCAGTAGAAGAAAATGAAGCGGAAGACATTCTTCAATTTTTCAACGAACAGGGTGAAGACGCCTTTATCATTGGACGTGTGTCGAAAGGAACCGGGGTGCACTTCGTTCGTTAAGTGAAGGATGAGCATGTCAATAACGGGGGCGAGTCATGAGACAGATTGCCATTTTTGCATCAGGAAGCGGAAGTAATTTTCAAAGCTTGGTAAATGCGGTCCAAAGTGGAACCCTTAAGGCGAATATCAGACTTCTTGTATGTGACCAGCCGGGTGCGTTTGTCATACACCGGGCCCAAACGGCAGGAATACAGACATTCGTCTTTCGGGCAAAGGATTATGAGAACAAGCAGGCATTTGAACAGGAGATCCTGAATGAGCTGGCTCATTTGGGTGTTGATTTTATTGTTCTGGCAGGGTATATGAGATTGATCGGTCCAACTCTTCTCGAGAGTTTCGGTGGAAGGATCGTCAATATCCATCCTTCACTCCTCCCTTCTTTTCCAGGGAAGGACGCCATAGGACAAGCCATCGAAGGCGGAGTGAAGATCACAGGCGTCACGATTCATTTCGTAGACGCAGGAATGGACACAGGCGAAATCATCGCACAGGAAATCGTCCGTGTCACAACAGGTGAAACCAGGCAGTCACTGCAGGACAAAATCCAGCACGTCGAACATCACCTCTACCCAACCACCCTGAACCACCTCTTCCTCACCACCGGACACTAAAGCGGGGAAGAGATCGGTTGCTTTATCTTGGTAGTGTGGTAAAGTGATGAGGGACGGACCTTTGGTTTGAGATAATAATGAATTAATATCAGCATTACAGCATGCAGAGGAGGATCAGACATTGAAAAAGAGAGCATTGATCAGTGTTTCAGACAAAAGTGGTGTCATCGAATTCGCAAAGGAATTGAAGACACTGGGATACGACATCATTTCGACTGGCGGAACGAAGAAGCTCCTATTGGAAAATGACGTAGACGTCATGGGAGTGGAAGAAGTAACAGGATTCCCGGAAATTTTGGAAGGTCGTGTCAAAACCCTTCATCCCAATGTCCACGGTGGACTACTTGCTAAACGCGGGGAAGAAAGTCACCTCAGGCAGATGGAGGAACAGGGGATCGAAGGAATCGACCTCGTATGTGTCAACCTTTATCCGTTCCAGCAAACCATCGCAAAGCCGAATGTCGGTGAAGAAGAAGCGATCGAGAACATCGATATCGGTGGCCCGACGATGCTTCGTGCGGCTGCAAAAAATCATCAATATGTGACGGTCGTAGTCGATGCGTTGGACTATGATGAAATCATTGCAGAACTAAAGCTTCACGGTGAACCCTCACTGGAAAAACGTCGCAAGTTGGCCGCCAAGGTATTCCGCCATACGGCAGCTTACGATTCTTTCATCGCTGAATACATGACAGACATCTCAGGTGAAGAGAATCCTGAACGCTTTACAAGAACGTATGAATTAAAGCAGACGCTCCGTTATGGAGAAAACCCTCATCAACAAGCTTCATTCTACCGTGCGCCCCTCGGCTCTGAATTTTCAGTGGCCATGGCAAGGCAGCTTCACGGAAAAGAGCTTTCCTATAATAATATCAATGATGCCAATGCAGCCCTTCAAATTGTAAAAGAGTTCACAGAACCTGCGGCTGTTGCAGTGAAGCATATGAATCCGTGTGGTGTCGGGGTTGGCTCGACCATCCACGAAGCGTTTTCGAAAGCATATGAAGCGGATTCCACATCCATCTTCGGAGGGATTGTCGCGTTGAATCGTATCGTTGATGAAGAAACAGCGAAGCAGCTTCATGAAATCTTCCTGGAAATCGTCATCGCGCCGGCATTCAGTGATGAAGCGTTTGAAATCCTTTCTGGCAAGAAGAATATCCGATTATTGACGGTTCCATTTGAAACCACAAACAAAATCGAGCGCAAGTTAACAACCGTTGAAGGAGGATTGCTTGTTCAAGCGGATGACACGTTCACCCTTGACGATGCAGACCTGAGAGTCGTGACAAAACGTGAACCAACGGAAACGGAATGGGACGCTATGAAGCTCGGCTGGAAAGTCGTGAAGCATGTGAAGTCGAACGCAATTGTTGTGACAGATGCTCATATGACCGTTGGAGTCGGTGCAGGACAGATGAACCGAGTAGGCGCTGCAAACATTGCACTCGAGCAAGCTGGTGTGAAAGCCAAAGGAGCCGCCATGGCATCTGACGCATTCTTCCCTATGGACGACACCGTAGAAGCCGCTGCCAAAGCAGGCATCACCGCCATCATCCAACCCGGAGGCTCCATCCGTGACGAAGACTCCATCAAAAAAGCAGACCAATACGGCATCACCATGGTCATGACCGGAATCCGCCACTTCAAACATTAATGTGAGGGACGGACCTCGGATTTTGACCGATAATCCAATGAAACAAACTGTACAAACCTTATGATTAAAGGACTTTCAAGATTCTTAACTGGTTCAGGGGAAGAGAAACGAGGGACGGACCTTCATTCCATTTCTTTTTCCAGTGCGAATCCTTTTCAATACATCCATTTCACATATAAACCTCTCCTCATCTGCACCACAGGAGAGGTTTTCTTTAAAGGGGGCTTTTTTAAGATGAAAGTATTAGTCATCGGCCGCGGTGGCCGTGAGCATGCCATATGCAAGAAGTTAGCGGAAAGTGCAAGTGTGACAGGAGTGTTCTGTGCGCCCGGTAATGCAGGGATCGCAAGCGTCGCAACAAATCTCCCATACACTGAATCCGACGTGAGTGAACTGATTGATTTTGCCAAGAAAGAGGGCATAGCGTATACGTTTGTTGGCCCGGAAAATCCGTTGCTTGATGGAATTGTCAACCGCTTCCAGGAAGAAGGCCTGCACATATTCGGACCGACGAAAGAAGCGGCCATCATCGAAGGAAGCAAATCGTTCTCGAAAGAATTAATGAAGAAGTACAATATTCCAACGGCAGCATATGAAGTGTTCACAAGCGTGGAGAAAGCGATCGAATATGTGAAGGAAGCCGGTGCCCCGATAGTCGTGAAGGCAGATGGACTTGCGGCAGGTAAAGGTGTTGTCGTTGCGGAAACAGAGGAAGAAGCCATCAGTGCATTGGAAGAAATGCTTCTGGATGAAAAGTTCGGGGAAGCCTCCTCGAAAGTGGTGGTGGAAGAATGCTTGTTTGGAGAAGAATTTTCACTTATGGCTTTTGTAAGTGGTGAGTCGGTATATCCCATGGTGATCGCACAGGATCATAAGCGAGCCTATGACGGTGATAAGGGCCCGAATACAGGTGGCATGGGTGCTTATTCCCCGGTGCCGCATATTTCGGAAGAGGTTGTGCAGGAAGCCATTTCCACGGTCCTCCACCCGACTGCTCAAGCGATGGTGAAAGAGGATCGTTCATTTACCGGAATATTATATGCCGGGCTTATGTTGACAAGTGAGGGCCCGAAAGTGATCGAATTCAACGCGCGATTTGGAGATCCGGAAACGCAGGTGGTACTGCCGCGTCTGGCTTCTGATTTCGGTCTCGTAGTGAAGAACATCATCGAAGGGAAGCCTGTCGATTTGGAATGGTCAGATGACGCGGTCCTTGGGGTGGTGCTGGCAGCAGAAGGTTATCCGGGTGCCTATGAGAAAGGAATCCCACTGCCTGATTTTGAAAAGTCCATGGATAATAAAACGATGGTGTATCATGCAGGAACCGAATTCAATGACCAGAATACCCTTGTTTCAAATGGTGGGAGAGTGTTACTAATCGCGTCCTCCGCTCCCACTGTAGAAAAAGCGCAAACCGCCGTTTATAAGGAATTAGCCAAAGCAGATTGTAAAGGCTTGTTCTATAGAAGAGATATCGGTCGGAAAGCTATCGAACACGTCTCTTCCTAGATTTACGGACATACACATAGGCAATGGCGACGATGCCGCCGATCAACGAAAACAGAACATACGACATATCGGTTAAATATTCCCAGAACAATATAAACAACTCCTTTAATAATATATAGAGGCAAAATTGCCGAGGGATGTCCTATAGAGAGGGACGGACCTCGGCAATCCTGCCATTTTGGAGGGACCCGATCAACAGGATCCCCGCTGTTACGGGATTTCACAGGACGAATTTTCTTTAAAGACCCTAAGAATGTAGGTCCGTCCCTTTAGAACCATACAGTGCTTCCTGGACTTCCTGGTTGGTGAGTTCTTCTGGGTTGAAGTTGGATTCTTTTTTGGTGTTTTGCAGCGGGTCTTGGTTGTGTTCGTGAGTTTGCCCGTGCTGGTGCCCGTGGTCCGTGTGATTCTTTTTGTCAGATTTCAGCATGTCTTTAAAGTTCATCATATCCTTTGCTTTAAATCCTCCGAAACCGCCGTTTTTGCCTTCTCCATCTCCACCTTTTTCAAACAGGGCAGTGACTGGGCAATAACGCAGGATTCCTTCTCCGACTTTCATGGCGCCGATTACCGCCATGACAAGATAGGAGTCTCTCCATGGACGTCTTGCAAGCTTTGATGTACTCCACGCTAAAATGGTAAATCCAACTGTGATGCGGATCAGGGCATTGATGATCCCGATGTTTGATGATACTTTCATTTGTAAATTCCTCCTTAATCAAAAATTCACGTAATCGTTGTAAACCTTTAATGCGTTAAATAGTAAAATATGTTAACATAAATTGAAACTTAAACTAATACCATTCCACTAGAGGAGTGTTCACATTGGAACAGCGCTACAGATGGAAAAACAAACAACTGCGAGAACATGTACAAGTACTGAATGGAGAATTGTCTCCCAGTCTTCTTTTGAAAAATGCAACATACCTTCACTCGACGTTAAAGAAATGGGTGCAGGGACATATTTGGGTTTACGGAGACAGGATTGTCTATACTGGGGATCAACTCCCGGATAACCTTGAGCAATGCGAAGTAATGGATTGTCACTCACAGTACCTCGTTCCCGGATATATCGAACCGCATGTACACCCGTTTCAGCTTTATAATCCCCAATCCTTTTCCAAGTATGCATCCCAAACCGGTACAACAACATTCGTCAATGATAACCTGATGATGTTTTTACAATTGGAAAAAAAGAAAGCGTTTACTTTATTGAGGGAGTTCAGCAAAATGCCTGTCACGATGTACTGGTGGACGCGTTTTGACTCACAAACCGAGATGGTGGATGAAGAGGTTACGTTCTCAAATGGGGAAGTGAAATCGTGGCTCGAACATGATTCGGTGCTGCAAGGCGGGGAACTGACCGCGTGGCCGCGTCTCCTCGAAGGAGATGACCTGATCCTTCACTGGATGCAGGAAACCAAACGGGTGGGGAAAATCGTGGAAGGACATCTTCCGGGGGCTTCCGACAAGACGATCGCCAAGCTTCGGTTATTGGGCATTGACGGCGATCATGAAGCTATGACGGGTGAGGATGTATACAAGCGACTGATCCAAGGGTTGACGGTTACACTGCGTCATTCATCGATCAGACCGGATTTACCGGCTCTATTAGACGGACTAAAGGAAAAAGGCATCGATTCATACGATTCCCTTCTTTTTACCACAGATGGATCGACACCGGGATTTTATGAACAAGGTGTTCTGGATTTCATGATCAAAATGGCCATCGACAAGGGCATACCGCCAATCGAAGCCTATAATATGGCGAGTTACAATGTTGCCAATTATTACAATATCACCCACCTGCACGGGATGATCGCTACTGGCCGGGTCGCAAATATTAACTTCCTCCGGTCAAAGAATGATTCGACTCCGGTCTCCGTGCTCTCAAAAGGTACATGGGTCCGTAAAGACAGCGAACAGATGCAAGACATGACCGAAATCAATTGGGGGCTAAACGGATTCACCCCGTTATCCCTTGATTGGGAAGTGGGGTATGACGATCTCCAATTCTCCATGCCGTTCGGGATCGAAATGGTGAATGATGTGATCACGAAGCCATACTCGATTTCCATCAATCCATCAGAGGAATTGCTTGATTCGGATCATGACCAATCCTTCCTCATGTTGTTGGACCGGAATGGCGAGTGGAGGATCAGCACCATGATTAAAGGATTCTCTAAGGGTGTGATGGGCTTTGCGTCGTCTTACTCCAATACAGGGGACATTATCCTGATTGGAAAAAGTAAGTCTGATATGATTGCAGCTTTCAACAGGATGAAAGAAATCGGTGGCGGGATCGTTCTTGCAGAGAACGGTGAAATCCTGCACGAGATCCCCTTGCCATTAAGCGGACTGCTATCAGAGAAAGAAATGCCCGAGCTGATTGAGGAAGAAAAAACACTTAAAGGCTTGTTAAAAGAGAGGGGCTACCGCTTCTCGGATCCGATTTATACATTGCTGTTCCTTCAGTCCACTCATCTGCCCTATATAAGGATGACACAAAAGGGAATCTATGATGTAATGAAGAAAACGGTACTCTTTCCAACAATAATGCGTTAAAATAGTAAAGTAAATAGGGGTGTCAAAAACATGCTGAAAAGAGCTTTGATTATTGCGTTAAGCTCGTTCGCACTTGTCGCATGTAGTTCAGATAAAGAGATAAAGAAAGAATCTGATAAAGAAGCCGCAACTCCAGTGGTGAAGGAAGAGACAGGCGTAGATACAGAAGAAGTGAATCAGTATCCTTTAACAGGGGTGGCTGAAAAGGAAGAATCAATGAACCGGGCGATCGCCGTGATGGTGAATAACCACCCGAAGGCCCGACCTCAATCCGGACTGTCGGAAGCGGATATTGTGTATGAAATGTTAGCCGAGGGGGATATCACCCGTTTCTTAGCCATTTTCCAAAGCAGGATGCCGAAAGAGATCGGCCCTGTCCGAAGTGCGAGAGATTACTATGTAGAGCTTGCAAAAGGATATGACAGTCTGTATGTCGCTCACGGATACAGTCCTGAGGCGAAAGAAATGCTGACCAATGGTTTTATTGATGATCTTAACGGAATCCAATATGACGGGACTTTATTTAAGCGTGCAAGCTTCCGGAAAGCCCCCCATAATTCCTATATCACATATGAACATATCAAAGAGGGAGCCGAAAAGAACGGCTTTGATATGGAGCGGCCGCCTGAGGCACTGAATTTTAGTGACAAAGGGAAGATTAATGGGGAAGCTGCCAATTCCGTGATGATTTCATACAATCATAATCCCCTGTTTAATGCTGTGTATGATTTTAACGAAAAAGAAGGCCGATACGAGCGCTTTTCAAATGAGGAACAGACCATCGACTATAAGTCGAAAGATCCCGTCCTTATTGAAAATCTTTTCATCGTAGAAGCTCCACATAAGATTGTCGATGACGCAGGACGACGGGATATTGACCTCGAATCGGGTGGAAATGCTTACTTGATACAGGAAGGAAAGATCCGGAAGCTTCAATGGAAGAATGTGAATGGCCGGATCCTTCCTTATGAAAAGAATAAACCTGTGAGTCTGCGGAAGGGCTCGACGTGGATCAACGTCATTCCAAGCTCTTCGGGGTTGACGGGTTCGGTATCCTATCAAGAATAGAAGGAAAAAGGAGTCTTTTTAATGCAAATAAATAAATTAAGAGGCAAGGAGCTGGATCAGTTATTCAACGCTGTTCTTTCCCTGCAAAATCTTGAAGAATGTTATCGTTTCTTTGATGATCTGTGTACGATCAACGAAATTCAATCTCTTGCCCAGCGCCTTGAAGTTGCACGTATGCTTCAGGACGGGAAGACGTATCACAAGATTGAAACCGAAACAGGTGCAAGCACGGCAACGATTTCCCGTGTGAAGCGCTGCTTGAATTACGGTAATGATGCTTATCAATTGGTGTTGGATCGTGTACATGAGGAAGAAAAATAAGAGAAGGACCGCTGTCTATGACGAGCGGTCTTTGTTTTTGTTGAAATAGTAATTCTTAACATCAGACGAGTTAATGCGACAGTTTCATACAAATGATATAATACGTTAGATGGTTGTATGAATGGAGGAACAGAGTATGTATGATGTCCAAGAGTGGCGCCATGTGTTTAAACTAGATCCGAATAAGACAATAGATGATGGAGATTTAGAAGCAGTATGTGAATCAGGAACAGACGCGATTATCGTAGGGGGAACGGACGGTGTAACCCTTGAAAAGGTTCTGGATTTGATGGCACGAGTGAGACGATATACGGTTCCTTGTATTCTGGAGGTATCAAATTTGGAGTCGATTACTCCGGGCTTCGATTTGTATTTCATTCCGATGGTGATGAACAGTCAGAACATGAACTGGGTGACTGGGTTGCATCATCAGGCTGTGAAGGAATATGGAGAAATCATGAATTGGGACGAAATTCTTGTAGAAGGATATTGTATATTGAACCGTGATTGCAAGGCGGCGAAGGTAACGGAAGCGAACACAGACATTTCAAGTGAAGACGCGGCAGCCTATGCCATGATGGCTGAAAGAATGTTCAACCTGCCGATCTTTTATCTGGAGTACAGTGGTACATATGGAGATGTTGAAACGGTAAAAGAGGTAAGGGATTCACTGGAAAATACGACATTATTCTACGGTGGGGGAATTGAAACCCGGGAGCAGGCGAAGGAAATGGCTGCCGTCTCGGATGTTGTGGTCGTTGGAAATGCTGTATATGACAATCTGAAAGAAGCTTTAAAGACGGTAAAAGCAGTGAAAGGTTAAGGATCGAACTGGAAGTCCTTCCCTGATTAATATATAATAGAAATACAAATATAGAACATATGTTCGTTATGGTGGTGTTTAGACTATGCAATTTTTGACTGATCGACTGTTGAATGGAATGAATCCCGAGCAGGCAGAAGCTGTGAAGGCGACGGAAGGGCCGTTACTGATCATGGCAGGGGCAGGCTCCGGGAAGACAAGGGTGCTCACGCATCGGATTGCGTATCTGATGGTGGAAAAAGGGATCAATCCTTACAATATTTTAGCGATTACCTTTACGAATAAAGCGTCGAGAGAGATGAGAGATCGTATTGAAAACATCCTGGGCGGGGCATCTGAGAACATTTGGATCTCAACCTTTCACAGTATGTGTGTGCGAATCCTGCGACGTGATATTGATCGAATCGGTATGAACCGAAACTTCACGATACTTGACTCGACTGATCAGCAGTCTGTCATTAAATCAATTTTAAAAGAAAAAAATATCGATCCGAAGAAATTTGATCCCCGTTCCCTTCTCGGGTCCATCAGCTCTGCAAAAAATGAGCTGACGACACCTGAAGAGTTATCGAAGCAAATAGGCGGGTACTATGATCAGGTGGTCTCTGATGTGTATACAGAATATCAGAAGCGTTTACGCAAGAATCAGGCTCTTGATTTTGATGATTTGATCATGACGACGATCCAATTATTCCAGCGTGTACCGGAAGTATTGGAATATTATCAGCGGAAATTCCAGTACATCCACGTGGATGAGTATCAGGATACGAACAGGGCGCAATATATGCTCGTGAAACTGCTCGCTTCCCGTTTCCAAAACCTGTGTGTCGTAGGGGATTCCGATCAGTCGATTTATCGCTGGCGCGGTGCGGACATTGCCAATATCCTTTCATTTGAAAAGGATTATCCGAGAGCGACCGTCATTTTCCTGGAACAGAATTATCGCTCAACGAAGCGGATCCTCCAGGCGGCGAACGAAGTCATCCAGAAGAATTCAAATCGTAAACCGAAGAATCTCTGGACAGAAAATCATGACGGTGAAAAGATTTCCTACTTCAGGGCGGATACGGAGCAGACCGAAGCTCAATTCGTCACAGGGAAAATCAAGGAATTGATGGAAACCGGTAAGAAGAAGTATTCTGATTTTGCCATCTTGTACCGTACCAACGCACAGTCCCGTGTCATGGAGGAAGTGCTTTTAAAATCAAATATCGAATACTCCATCGTCGGCGGCATCAAATTCTACGATCGAAAAGAGATCAAGGATATCCTGGCGTACCTCAGGCTCATTTCGAATCCGGATGATGATATCAGTCTTCAGCGTGTCATTAACGTTCCGAAAAGGGGAGTAGGGGCGACGTCGATCGATAAGATTGCCCGTTATGCACAGGATCATGATATTTCCATGTTCAGGGCTCTCGCAGAAGCCGACTTCATCGGACTCAGTCCCAAGATCACCAAAGCCGTGATTGAATTCATGGAAATGGTGAAAGGCTACACAAGTATGCAGGAGTATCTGTCTGTCACGGAACTGGTAGAAGAGATTCTTGAAAAATCAGGTTACACCGATATGCTGAAAGCGGAAAAGTCCATTGAGTCTCAATCAAGGCTCGAGAACTTGGACGAGTTCCTGTCTGTAACGAAAAGCTTTGAACAATCCAACGACGATAAGAGTCTAGTGGCATTTTTAACGGACCTTGCATTAGTCGCAGACATCGATAAGCTTGATGAGGACGACCAGCCGAAGGATTCCGTGATCCTGATGACCCTGCACGCAGCTAAGGGTCTTGAATTTCCTGTCGTATTCCTGATGGGGATGGAGGAAGGGGTCTTCCCTCACAGCCGTTCCCTAATGGAAGAGGATGAAATGGAAGAAGAACGCCGTTTGGCATACGTGGGAATCACCCGTGCGGAAGAACAGCTCTTCCTGACCAATGCCCAGATGAGGACGCTCTTCGGACAGACGAAGATGAACCCGGTTTCCCGTTTCATCAATGAAATTCCTGCGGACTTGCTGGATGATGTGATGGCAGAGAAGAAAAGTGCCTTTACTCCTTTCGGGAAATCAGCGGCGAAATCACCTTCCCGCCCCGCTCCCAGAAAGCCAGTTTCACGTCCGGTCCAAACCACGACGGGTGGAGAATCCGTTGCGTGGCAGGTCGGCGATAAGGCTCAGCATAAGAAGTGGGGAACAGGAACGGTTGTCAGTGTGAAGGGATCAGGAGACAGTGTCGAGCTCGATATTGCTTTCCCGAGTCCGATGGGAGTCAAGCGTCTCCTGGCCAAATTTGCCCCAATCGAAAAAGCATAATAGGTCGGAAGGGATCCCCTTCCAGCTATAACCGAATATAAGCAAGAAAGGGTTGTGGAAATGGATCGACAATCAGCCGAAAAGCGTATCAATGAACTTCACGAACGATTGAATCAATATAATTATGAATATCATGTTCTCGACAAACCTTCTGTCCCGGATTCAGAGTATGATCAACTTCTCAGGGAACTCATCGAACTCGAGGACCAATTTCCGGAATTGAAATCAGCGGATTCTCCTTCCCAGCGTGTAGGTGGGACCATTCTCGATTTTTTCGAAAAAGTCGAACACAGAACGCCGATGCTGAGCCTTGGAAATGCCTTTAATGAAGAAGATCTTCGTGACTTTGACCGCCGTGTCCGTCAAGCGGTCGGGGAGGACTTCTCCTACGTTTGCGAGCTGAAGATCGATGGTTTGGCCGTTTCTCTCAGGTATGAAGACGGGGCTTTCGTCCAAGGGGCTACACGTGGGGATGGATCCATAGGTGAGGACATCACATCGAATCTGAAAACCATTCGTTCCATCCCGTTGAAAACCTCGGAGAAAATGTCCTTCGAAGTCCGAGGAGAGGCATTCATGCCGAAAGGATCCTTCGAAGCACTGAATAAGATCAAAGAAGAAAAAGGGGAAGAACCCTTTGCTAATCCGCGTAACGCAGCGGCAGGTTCACTCCGCCAGCTGGATCCGAAAATCGCGGCATCCCGGAATCTCGACATTTTCCTATATGCCCTGGCTGATATCGGGGATACAGGAATCGACTCACATAGCGAGGGATTGGACACGCTTGATAAACTCGGGTTTAAAACAAACCCGGAACGCAAACGATGTGAGACCATTGAAGAAGTCCTTGCATTTGTCGGGAAGTGGACAGATGAACGTCCGAATCTATCCTATGACATTGACGGGATCGTCATTAAAGTCGACTCCCTTGATCAGCAGCAGGAACTTGGAACAACCGCGAAAAGCCCCAGATGGGCCATTGCGTTCAAGTTTCCTGCCGAAGAAGTCGTCACGGTATTGAAGGAGATTGAACTAAGCGTGGGACGTACAGGAGTCGTCACGCCAACGGCCATCCTGGAGCCGGTCCGTGTGGCTGGAACGACCGTCCAGCGTGCCTCGCTCCATAATGAAGATCTGATCAGAGAGAAAGATATCAAAATCGGTGACCACGTCGTCATTAAAAAAGCGGGGGACATCATTCCCGAAGTGGTGAACGTACTGGAAGACAAAAGAACCGGTGAAGAACAGGAATTCCTGATGCCGACTCATTGTCCGGAATGTGAAAGTGAACTTGTGAGACTTGAAGGGGAAGTGGCCCTCCGCTGCATCAATCCGAAATGTCCCGCACAAATCCGTGAAGGGCTCATTCACTTTGTATCACGCAATGCCATGAACATCGATGGGCTGGGTGAAAAAGTGATCAGTCAGCTGTTCAGGGAAAAATTGATTGAAGACGTTGCCGATTTATACAGACTGGAGCGCGATCAGCTTCTTCAGCTGGAGCGGATGGGTGAGAAATCCGTTGATAATTTGTTGGAAGCCATTCAAACGTCGAAAGGGAACTCCCTGGAGAAGCTGTTATTCGGCCTGGGGATCCGCCACGTAGGAGCCAAAGCCGCGAAGACGTTGGCGCAGGAATTCGACTCAATGGACAGGCTGATGGACGCCCGGAAAGAAGAACTGACGAATGTGAATGAAATCGGGGATAAAATGGCCGACGCCATTGTCGCTTACTTTGAAAACGATGAAGTGAAAGAACTCATTCAGGAGCTGAAAGATGCCGGAGTGAACCTTGAATACAAAGGTCCAAAGCCTGTATCAGTAAGTGACGTCGACTCGTACTTTGCAGGCAAGACCATAGTCCTTACAGGGAAAATCGAACGATTGAGCCGGAATGAAGCAAAAGAAAAAATTGAAATGCTCGGCGGGAAAGTAACCGGCAGCGTCAGCAAGAAAACCGATCTTGTGATTGCAGGGGAAGAAGCGGGATCGAAGCTTACAAAAGCAAATGACTTAAATATAGAAGTCTGGGATGAGGATAAGCTGATGGAAGAACTTAACCGATAAGAGGTGTAACGAGAAATGAAAAAAGGGATTTCGGTTGCTCTCTCCGCATTAGTATTACTGGGAGGTTGTGCTCCGACATTTGAGAAACAGGATCAGGTCGTTCAGGAAAATCAGGATAGCGAAGCCAAGAAGGCCATCATACCAAGCTTCCAAATTTCGAAAGAATATTACAAGACGATGCTCCCGTATGAAACGAGTAATACCCGGGGCGTCGTCGTGAATGATCTCGGTTCCAGATATGATATCAATGAAATCGAGACGGGCTTACTAAGGGTTGCTCAGAATCGGTTTTCGACGGATGAATATTTCTTCAAAGAAGGTCAATTTCTGAACAAGAAAATGGTTGATAGCTGGCTGCAACGAAAGTACACAAGTGAACAGCTGAAGGAAAAAGGTCTGAAGGAGTCTGATAATGTGGGGCTAAACCCCGTGCAGGCGAAAGGGGAAAATGCCCCCATATATTTGGCTCATGTAGTTGAACATAATTACTTAATGAAAAAAGAAGATAACAAGGTGCGTCTTGGCGGAGTGGCTATCGCCCTGTCCCTGAATTCTGTTCAATATGAGACCAATATGTCAAATGGGACCAGAACAGTAAAAAATATTTCCAATGAGGTTTTGAAAGAGCAGGGAGCGAAAATCGCGGGTGAAGTACTCAATCGCCTACGTCAGAAAAAAGAACTTCAAAACGTGCCGATTATGATCTCCCTTTATAAGCAGGCTCCGAAAGATCAGGTCGTCCCTGGTCACTTCTTTGCCTACACAACCGTGGAACCGGACCAAAACGGCATTCAGGACTGGAAAGGGATCAATGAAGATTATTATTTATTCCCTTCCCCGGAAGCCCAGGAGAACCATCCGAACGATTACAAAGTTTTTAACGAACTGAAAACGGACATCGAAAAGTATTTTCCTGTATACACAGGACTGACAGGACAAGCACTCTATCAAGATCAGAAGCTGTCCAAAATGGAATTTGAGGTGGCCCTGTCCTTCCAGGGGAAAGCTGAAACCATTGGATTCGCCCAGCACCTGACCAATATGATCGGCAAACAGACCCCGGACAGCTGGGACGTAGAACTCCTCGTCTCCTCATCGTATGGACCGGAAGCGCTGATCGTCAAGAAACCGGGCAGTAAAGAAACCTATTTACACATTTACGAATAAGTAGAGAGAGAACTAATCCAGAAAAGGGTTAGTTCTTTTTTTTACGGACCTTACCAGTGCGAAAAATGTCGAATAAAAATTCAGAAAAAAGTGTTCCAAATTCAATTCATCTGTTATACAATACAATCATGTTAATTAATCTGTATTATAACAAAGGGATTTTTAATACGCTTAAGGAGTGAACACGTATGTCGACTCAAATGGTTGGTATCAAGGTAACCGGAGAACTTAAACCGGGCTTTGATGAAATGTTATCCTCTGAGGCTCTGCAGTTTTTAGAACAACTGGAGCGCAGGTTCGGGGAGAAACGGAAGGAACTGTTACACAACAGAGAGAAGAAGCAGGAGCGGATCAATGGCGGAGAGCTTCCCCGTTTCTTACCTGAAACAGAATCGATTCGCCAAAGTGAGTGGAAGGTTGCTCCGATTCCGATAGGACTGCAGGATCGAAGGGTGGAGATCACAGGCCCGGTTGATCGCAAAATGGTCATCAATGCTCTGAATTCAGGAGCGAAATGTTTCATGGCATGTTTTGAAGATGCCACATCACCCACATGGACGAACCTCATAGAAGGACAAATCAATCTCCGAGACGCTGTACACCACACGATAGACTTCGAGACAAACGGGAAGCGTTATGAATTAAAAGAAGAACATGCCGTACTAATCGTGCGACCAAGGGGGCTTCACCTGGAAGAGAAACACATCGAACTGGATGAAAAGTCTCTATCAGGAAGCCTTGTCGACTTTGGCTTATTCTTTTTTCATAATGCGACTCACTTGACTTCACTGAATAAAGGCCCTTATTTTTACTTACCTAAATTAGAAAGTCACCATGAAGCGCGGTTTTGGAATGATGTATTCGTCTTTGCACAAGAGTATGTCGGGATCCCCAAAGGGACGATCAAAGCGACGGTGCTGATTGAAACGATCACAGCGGCATTTGAAATGGATGAAATCCTTTATGAGTTAAAAGAACACTCAGCCGGGTTGAATTGTGGAAGATGGGATTATATCTTCAGCTATATCAAAAAGCTTCGGGAACAGGAAGATGTGATTCTTCCCGATCGTTCATCGGTCACGATGACGGCGCCATTCATGAGAGCATATTCCCTGCTTACGATTAAGACCTGTCACAGAAGGGGAGCGCCTGCAATAGGCGGTATGGCGGCACAAATCCCTGTCAAGAACGATCCTGTCAAGAACGAAGAAGCGTTCAATAAAGTGAAAGCAGACAAGGAACGGGAAGCAAGGGATGGTCATGATGGAACGTGGGTCGCGCATCCTGGTCTGGTACCGGTTGCCATGGGCGTATTCAATCGGGAAATGAAAAAAGCAAACCAGATTGAAGAGAAAACATTGCTGGAACTGGAAGTATCTGAACAGGAGCTTCTTGAAGTTCCTCAAGGAGCGATTACCGAAGAGGGTGTCCGCCTCAACATTAATGTAGGCATTCAATACATTTCATCCTGGCTGAGCGGCCAAGGAGCGGCACCGATCCATAACTTGATGGAAGATGTGGCCACGGCAGAAATCTCGCGTGCCCAGCTATGGCAATGGATACGTCATCCGAAGGGGATCCTCGATGATGGCCGGCATATCACCATGGAACTCTACGAACAGCTGAAGCAGGAAGAACTGACAAAACTCAAAAGTCAACTGGGAGGAGAACGATATAAGGAACGAAGATTCTCTGAAGCCGCCGACCTGTTCGATCAGCTCATCCAGAATGACCAGTTCACAGACTTCCTCACCATTCCCGGCTACCGAATCCTTTAAAGGGTCGGACTCAGTCAACTGTTGGTAGAACAGGTCTAATTACTTTATTCAATTACCGCTTCACCTGGATGAGGGACGGACCTAAACCAAAGACGCAAGATCACTCATCAAACATACACCTGTATGTATAAATACGAAAAAGGGAGAGATTTAATATGGTAAAAGCAAATAACGAACGTGTAACGGCACTTCAGGAAAACTGGGAAATGGATCAACGATGGAAAGGGATCACCCGTCCTTACTCAGCGGAAGATGTTATTCGACTAAGGGGATCGATTGATATCGAACACACAATTGCCCGCAGGGGTTCTGAGAAACTATGGAATTTGCTTCATGAGGAAGATTATATCAATGCACTGGGTGCCCTGACAGGAAACCAGGCGGTCCAACAGGTAAGAGCCGGACTCAAAGCCATTTATCTAAGCGGGTGGCAGGTTGCAGCGGATGCCAACTTATCAGGACATATGTATCCCGATCAAAGTCTGTACCCGGCAAACTCCGTCCCTTCTGTCGTAAAGAGGATCAACCAGGCCCTTCAGCGCGCAGATCAGGTCCATTATGTAGAAGGGGATGAATCGATTGATTGGTTCGTACCGATCGTTGCCGATGCAGAAGCTGGATTCGGGGGACAGTTGAATGTATTCGAATTAATGAAAGGGATGATTGAAGCAGGAGCGTCTGCGGTCCACTTTGAAGACCAGCTTTCTTCAGAGAAAAAGTGCGGTCATCTGGGAGGTAAGGTGCTTCTTCCCACTCAAACTTCTGTAAAGAATCTTATTTCCGCCCGTCTTGCTGCGGACGTGATGGGTGTACCAACGTTGATCGTTGCCCGTACTGATGCCAATGCCGCAGACTTGATCACGAGCGATGTCGATCCGTATGATGCAGAGTTTATCACGGGAGATCGAACGCCTGAAGGCTTCTTCCGTACAAACGCCGGCCTAGATCAGGCAATTGCGAGAGGTCTTGCATATGCTCCTTATGCAGATCTTGTGTGGTGTGAAACGTCAGAGCCGAGTCTTGAGGAAGCACGCCGGTTTGCAGAAGCGATTCATGCTGAACATCCAGGAAAGTTACTTGCTTATAACTGTTCCCCGTCCTTTAACTGGAAAAAGAAATTGGACGATGAAACGATTGCCAAATTCCAGGTGGAGCTCGGTAAAATGGGCTATAAATTCCAGTTCGTCACACTTGCGGGCTTCCACGCACTGAACCACAGCATGTTCGAGCTTGCGAGGGGCTACAAAGATCGCGGTATGGCTGCCTATTCACAGCTTCAAGAAGCAGAGTTTGCAAGCGAAAAGCATGGATATTCTGCTACAAGGCATCAGCGTGAAGTCGGAACAGGCTATTTTGACGAAGTCTCCATGGTGATTTCAGGTGGAACATCCTCCACAACGGCCCTGAAAGGATCTACAGAGGCCGCACAATTCTAAAATATTATTCAAATACACATAAAGGTCCGTCCCTACCCAGGGACGGACCTTTATATGTTTCTAGTACTATCGTAGTGAATTTGTGAATAAAGTAACTTTATAGAATTATTTATAAATATACTATTGATTTTATTAATATACACTCATATAATTAGACCTAATTTAAATTTATTGTGTGGGGTGAGAGGTGTTGGAGGTTGGTATTGTTGGAAGTACTGGGTATGGTGGTGTGGAGTTGTATCGTCTGTTGTCGAATCATCCGAATGTGAATGTATGTATTTTATATTCATCTTCTCTGGAAGGAAGTTCATATGCGGAACAGTATCCGCATTTATCCGGTCTTTCCCAAGAAAGAGTGAAGCCGATCATGATTGAAGAGATGCAACAGCTTGATTTCGTATTCCTGGCGGTGCCTTCCGGCGTTTCAAATGAGCTTGCTCAGAAGCTCATCGGAAAAAAGGCAAAAGTGATCGATCTTTCAGGAGACCTGCGCTTAAAGGATCCGGGTGAGTATGAAGAGTGGTATAAAGGAGAATCTGCTCCGCAGGATGTCCTCGAGAAAGCCGTCTATGGACTGACTGAAATCAATCGACGCGCCATCCGGGAAGCGGACCTGATTGCCAATCCCGGCTGCTTCCCGACAGCGACCCTGCTGGGGCTGGCTCCGCTTTATCAACAGGATCTTATAGAACCTCAATCCTTGATCGTCGATGCCAAAACCGGTTTATCCGGGGCGGGAAGGAAAGCGACTCAATCCAGTCACTTCGCTGAAACTCAGGAAAATCTACGAATCTATAAAGTCCATCAGCACCAGCACACTCCTGAAATTGAACAGCAATTGAAGGAATGGAGCAGTGAAGCGGGCCCGATCACATTCACAACCCATCTGATTCCCATGACCAGGGGGATCATGGTGACGATGTACGCGGACTTAAAGGACACCTGCACCACTGAGCAGTTACATACCCGCTATCAAAGCTTTTATGAAAAGCATCCATTCGTCAGGATCCGTCCGGTCGGGCAGTTCCCGAGCACCAAAGAAGTATTCGGCACGAATTTCTGTGACCTATCCATCAAAGCCGATCCACGGACGAACCGGGTGACGATTGTGTCAGTGATTGATAATTTGGTAAAGGGCGCGGCAGGTCAGGCGGTGCAAAATATGAACGTGATGCTGGGGTTAGACGAAATGACCGGTCTTCATCACTATCCAATTTATCCATAAGAGGGGGAGAATCAATGAAACTGGTAAAAGAAGAAACAGTGAAACCGATCAAGGGAGGAACGATTCTGTCACCTCTTGGATATAAAGCTGGCGGTATGCATACTGGCCTGCGATATGCTAAAAAAGATTTCGGTGTCATTTACAGTGAGAAACCTGCACAATGCGGAGCGGTTTATACGCAAAGTCATTTTCAAGCGGCTCCCCTCAAAGTCACACAGGAAAGCATCTCCCAATCTCATAAACTACAAGCAATCGTCGTAAATAGTGCCATTGCAAATGCGTGTACAGGTGAACAAGGGTTGAGGGATGCATATCAAACGAGGGAATGGACCGCCGAACGGTTCCAGATTCCCGAAGAGTACGTCGCTGTTGCATCCACAGGTGTCATCGGAGAATGGCTTCCAATGGATAAGATGAAAAAGGGCTGCAGTGAAATTCAGGTCGATGCGGATCCGGGAAGTGCACAGTCTTTCCAACAGGCCATCCTCACCACGGATACAATCGAGAAGTCGTCGTGCTATCAGGTAATGATCGACGGGAAAACCGTCACCATCGGAGGCTGTGCGAAAGGCTCGGGGATGATTCACCCCAATATGGCGACGATGCTCGGCTTTATCACAACCGACGCCACCATTTCATCGGACGTACTGCAGACTGCCCTTAAAACAGCCATCGATCAATCCTTTAATCAAATCACCGTGGACGGGGAAACATCCACCAACGATATGGTCATCAGTCTGGCGAATGGCATGGTGGAACATGTTGCCCTTCACGACGATCATCCTGACTGGACTCACTTTCAAAAAGGACTGACCCTTGTATGTGAAGATCTGGCGAAACAAATCGCAAGAGATGGGGAAGGCGCAACCAAACTGGTGGAAGTGAATGTGACAGGAGCCCCGTCTCATCAAGATGCCAACATTTTAGCAAAAAAAATCGTCGGTTCCAATCTGGTGAAGACGGCCCTCTTCGGCGGGGACCCGAACTGGGGAAGGATCGTCGGGGCGCTGGGACATAGCGGAGTCGACCTAATCCCTCATCAGTGTGATATCCGCATCGGGGACACACTCGTTTTTTCAAAGGGGACTCCTCAACCTTTCAATGAAGAAGAAGTCAGCAGGTACATGCAAGCTGAACATGTGAGCATTTCGGTATCACTGCAGAGTGGAAAGGGAATCGGAAAAGCCTGGGGGTGCGACCTTACGTATGATTACGTCAAAATCAATGCAAGTTACCGAACATAAACCTGTGATTGTAGTGAAACTCGGTGGAAGTATTCTTTCTGAGCTATCGTCCCTTTTCTATAAAAGCATAAAAGATCTTCAGAAGCACTATCATGTGATTCTCGTTCACGGCGGGGGTCCTGATATTACGGCAACACTTAACGTGTTTGGAATTGAGTCCACATTCATTAACGGTCAGCGAAAGACCACGAAGGATGTTTTCGGTATTGCCGAACAGATATTAAAGGGCAAGGTGAACAGTCTATTGGTCCATCAACTCAACCGTGAAGGGGTAAGAGCCATCGGGTTAAGCGGATACGATGCCCATTTACTCAAGGCGAGTTTCATAGATAAAGAGTCTCTTGGGTTTGTCGGGAAAATTGAAGAGGTCAACCTTACGCTGCTGCACAATCTACTATCATTACATTACTTGCCGGTGATCGCCCCTCTTGCAACGACAGGCGAAGGAGAAAGGGTGAATGTGAATGCAGACCTTGCTGCAGCAGCCGTCGCCCAAGCGCTGAAGGCAGAGAAACTGGTGTTTGTCACCGATGTAGCTGGAATCTTGAAGGACGGTGAACTTGTTTCACGTGTAACAATCGATGTCATTCAGCATTATATTGAATCCGGTGTGATTTACGGTGGAATGATCCCTAAGGTGCAGGCGGCTCTTTCGGTTTTAACCAAACATATTAATGAAGTGATGATTGTCGGATGCCAGGACTCCATCATCCAGGATGGGGAAATGATCGGCACGCGAATTACAGAAGGAAAAGAGGTGCAGGCGATATGAGTCATGTATTCCCAACGTATAATCGATTAAACATTGAATTGGTCTCGGGTAAAGGTACGGAGGTCCAGGATCATAATGGTACATCCTATTTGGATTTCATCTCTGGAATCGCCGTTTGTAACTTAGGGCATTCCCCTTCTGTTGTAAAAGAAGCAGTGGAGAGACAAATGGATACACTTTGGCATGTATCGAACCTGTTCACGATCACGAAACAGGAAGAGGCCGCCACACTCCTCGCTTCTGCAAGCGGCCTTGATGCCGTCTTCTTCTGCAATAGCGGAGCGGAAGCGAATGAAGCGGCGATCAAGCTTGCGAAGAAACATACAGGAAAAACGAAGATCCTGACCTTTAAGCAATCCTTTCACGGCCGTACATTCGCAACAATGAGTGCAACCGGACAGGAGAAGATCCATAGCGGATTCGGTCCCTTGCTGCCGACCTTTGAATATCTTCCTTATAACGATGAGGAGACCCTTTCAGATGTGAAGGACGTGGATGTGGCGGCCATCATGCTCGAAGTGATCCAGGGGGAAGGGGGAGTCAACCCGGGAACACTTTCCTTTTTGCAGGCGGTTGAAGCCAAATGCCGCGAACTGGATGCGTTACTCATCATCGATGAAGTCCAGACAGGGGCGGGACGTACGGGACTGCCGTTTGCTTACCAGCACTATTCCCTGGATCCGGATATTGTCACGGTTGCGAAAGGACTCGGGAGCGGATTCCCGGTGGGGGCCATGATGGGGAAGAAAGAACTCATCTCATCCTTTTCACAAGGGACACACGGATCGACATTCGGAGGGAATCCGTTAGCGATGGCGGCAGCGAAGGCAACCATGGAAACCATTTTTGAAGATGAATTCCTGAAAGATGTTCAACATAAATCGCAGTATTTTATGGATCAGCTAACCCTTCAGCTCCAGGAATATCGCATTGTCCAAGAAGTAAAAGGGATCGGGTTCATGATTGGTATCTCCTTCGATAAGGAAGTGAGTGATATCATTGCCGAGCTCCGTCATAATGGATTATTGACCCTTCCGGCAGGAGCACATGTAATCCGGTTATTACCACCATTGACGGTCAGCAAAGCGGAACTCGATCAGGCTCTTCACATTTTAGTCCGTACAATCAAGCAACATCAATCAGCGGAAGTCTGCTGAATTTTTTTAACGGCGAATGTATAAAAATACTTAAATGCAATTATTTATTCATCAGAGGAGGTCAACTCATGAAAGGGTACTTATGTTTGAAAAACGGCAGCATTTTTACAGGGGAAGTCATGATGGAGGAAGAGGAACCTGTTCAGGGTGAGATTGTATTTTTTACAGGAATGACGGGGTATCAGGAAGTGCTGACAGACCCTTCCTATAAGGATCAAATCGTCGTTTTCACTTACCCCCTCATCGGCCAGTACGGTGTGAACGAAGACGATTTCGAAAGCGGGAAGCCTCAGGTGAAAGGGGTCGTCATGCTCGGTTCAGCTGAATTATTTTCCCACTATAAAGCCGCTTCGTCCCTTAAGGACTATCTTCGAAAATGGAAGATTCCTTTTATGACAGGGGTTGATACGAGACAGGTTGTGAAAGAGATCCGTCATGAGGGAAGTCAAAATGCATGCATTTCATATACAGAAGTGTTTCCTGAGGAAGAAACACTCACCGGCCAAATCGAAAAAGTCGCTGCTTCAGAAATTTTTCAAATGGGAAGCGGCAGCAAGCATATCGCCGTCGTCGATTTCGGTGTTAAGAAATCGATCGTATCAAGCTTGTTGAAAATGGATTGTCTCGTGACGGTCATCCCGTATCACCAACTGGCGCAGTTGGATCAGCTGGATGTCGATGGACTGGTTTTATCCAACGGCCCTGGGGATCCGAAGGAAATGATGTCCTTCTTACCACAGCTGAAAGAGAAAATCCTGGAAATGCCGACGCTTGGAATCTGCCTGGGTCATCAATTGATCGCCCTTGCACTGGGAGGGGAAACGGAACGATTGTTATTCGGGCACAGAGGGGCGAATCACCCGGTCATGGACAACAATACGGGTGAGGTGTTCATCACATCACAAAATCATAATTATGTCGTGAAGAAAGATAGTTTAATCGGGACAGGGCTTGAAGCTCGATTTATGAACGTCAATGATGGTTCCCTTGAAGGCCTTCAGCATCATAGTAAGCCGATCCTTTCCGTTCAATTCCATCCCGAAGCACGTCCTGGACCTGAAGACGCTTCGTGGATATTCCAGCAATTCTATCAATCGATTAAACAACCGGGGAGAGAGAAAATGTATGCCTAAAGATTCCAGTATTCAAAAAATCCTGATCATCGGATCGGGACCGATCATCATCGGGCAGGCGGCTGAATTTGATTATTCCGGCACACAAGGGTGTCTTGCCCTGAAAGAAGAGGGCTATGAAGTGGTGCTTGTGAATCATAATCCGGCCACGATCATGACGGATACCGCTTATGCCGACACAGTGTATTGTGAACCACTGACCGTAAAGACCCTGACTGAGATCATTGAAAAGGAACGGCCACATGGGTTGGTAGCAAGTCTCGGTGGGCAGACCGCCTTGAATCTGGCCGTGGGGCTCGATGAGAAAGGAGTGCTTGAGAGGTACGGTGTGAAACTGCTCGGTACGTCCGTTGATTCGATCCAAAAAGGGGAGGACAGAGAAAAGTTCCGTTCATTAATGGAGGAACTGGGTCACCCGACGGCCGAAAGCAGTATCGTCCATGACCTGGAAGAGTCCCTCATTTTTTCTGAAGAGATTGCCCTTCCGATTATAGTCCGTCCTGCTTATACGTTAGGCGGAAGAGGCGGCGGGATTGCTTCTTGTATGGAGGAATACAAAAAACTCGTTCTATCCGGTTTGAAAGCGAGTCCGATCCATCAAGTGCTTGTGGAAAAAAGCATCGCCGGTTTCAAAGAAATCGAGTATGAAGTGATGAGAGATTCGAAAGGAAATTGTATATCGGTCTGCAATATGGAAAACTTCGATCCGGTAGGGGTCCATACGGGTGATTCCATCGTTGTTGCCCCATCCCAGACGTTGACAGACCGGGAGTTTCATATGCTCCGGACGGCCGCCTTTGAGATCGTCAGCGCATTGGAAGTAGTGGGAGGATGCAATATACAATTTGCTTTAGACCCTAACAGCAGCCAATACTATGTCATTGAAGTGAATCCGCGTGTGAGCAGATCATCGGCTCTTGCATCCAAGGCAACGGGCTATCCCATCGCCAAAGTCGCAGTGAAGATTGCGGTCGGCTACACATTGGATGAAATTATCAATCCTCTGACCAGGACCACCTATGCAAGCTTTGAACCTGCTCTTGATTACGTGGTGGTAAAATTCCCGAGATGGCCGTTTGATAAATTTCCTGAAGCCAATCGGGTACTCGGCACAAAGATGAAAGCAACGGGAGAAGTGATGGCGATTGAGCGCTCATTAGAGGCGGCGTTTCAAAAGGCGCTTCAATCGTTGGACCTTTCCCTTGAGAGCCTGTATGGCGGGATGTCCGATCTATCATTGGAAGAATTGGAGAAAAAGGTAGTGACGCCGACGGATTCACGATTCTTTGAACTGATGGAATTGTTAAGAGGGGGACGATCAATCGAATCCCTTCACGGAATGACAGGGATCGATAAGCTGTTCCTGTCGGTTATGAGCAATCTTACTAATATGGAACATAAGCTAAGAAGCTCTTCCTTCAGTGCAAAGCTATTGAAAGAAGCGAAGGAGTTACGGTTTGAAGACAGAACCATTGCCGGACTGACGGGAATGACTGAAGCGTATATCGCCGGTTTAAGAATGGAAGAAGGAATCATTCCCGTATTCAAAATGGTCGATACGTGCGCCGGGGAGTTTGAGGCCATCACGAACTATGCCTATTCAACGTATTATGGGACAAATGAAATCGAGTCTTTACCAGGGGAGAAAAAAGTCCTGATCATCGGGGCGGGGCCGATCCGGATCGGCCAGGGAGTCGAATTTGATTACAGCGCCGTCAAGGCCATCAAGCGTTTGAAAGAGCACGGGTACACCACAATCATGGTGAATAACAATCCTGAAACCGTCAGTACCGATTATGAAACTGCAGACAGATTATACTTTGAACCGATAACGAAAGAAGCGGTCCTTTCCATCATCGAGCATGAGAAGGTCGATACCGTACTGATTCAATTTGGTGGACAAACGGCGTTGAACCTTGCCGGTATGTTAGAAGGGGAGGGAATCACACTGCTCGGGACCTCTTCCGATATCATTGACCAAGTTGAAGATCGGGAGCGTTTTTATCAACTGCTTGATGGATGTGGGATCCCCCGTGTGAAAGGGGACATCTGCCACAGTAAAAAAGAAGCGATACATGTTGCCGGAAATCTGGCCTTTCCTCTTCTATGTCGCCCTTCCTATGTCATCGGTGGCAAAGGGATGGTGAAAGTGAAGAGCCTTGAGGAAATGCAGCGCTTCATCCAAACCGCAGATGAAGAATATTTTCCTATATTAGTAGATGAATTTAAAGAAGGTCGGGAAGTTGAGATCGATCTTGTTGGAGACGGGGAGGACGTCTATGTTCCCGGTGTGATGGAGCATATTGAAAGGGCGGGCGTCCACTCGGGGGACAGCATGTCCATCTTCCCTTCCGAATCCCTCTCGGCGGAAATCAAGGAGACGATCGAAGGGTATGCCCGTAATATCGTATCCGCGCTTCAGTATAAAGGGATCATGAATATTCAATTCCTGCTGCAGAGTCGAAAAGTGTATGTATTAGAAGTCAATCCCCGGGCGAGCCGCACCGTACCGATCGTCAGTAAGGTCCTTGGCTTTCCGTTGATCGATATGGCCACGGATCTCATGTGCGGGGAGCGTTTGACCATCGATGCTTTTGACCCTCCTTCCGAAATAAAAGGAGTCGGGGTGAAGTATCCCGTGTTCTCATCCCAAGCCCTGCCGGAGATCGATCAGATCCTCGGTGCGAATATGAAGTCGACGGGAGAGGGACTTTGTCTGGGTGAAACCGTTGAAGAAGCTCTATACAAAGTATTTGAAGAGCTGCATGGGGGAGTGGAAGCAGGGGGAACCATGTACGTCGATTGTGAGCAGGCTAAGCAATATCAAACGGCTCAAGAACCATCATTCAGTGAATGGATCAAAACCGATCATGCATGTG
This sequence comes from Rossellomorea sp. QJM3NY_18, assembly GCF_056173145.1. Classification (NCBI taxonomy): domain Bacteria; kingdom Bacillati; phylum Bacillota; class Bacilli; order Caryophanales; family Bacillaceae; genus Rossellomorea; species Rossellomorea sp. QJM3NY_18. The sequence goes on from NZ_CM149659.1 coordinate 360,871, forward strand.
TCTACTTCAATAATGAGGAAACGGATACGATGAAGAAGAGAAGAATTGCTGCTTTGGAAGCAGGTGTCACCGTTATAACCGAAATAGAAACCTTGCAAGCCTTTATGCGAAGCAAAAACGCACATGTTCAACAGAAGCCTTTAGTTCATTCAAAATCCATACAGGGAGTGAGCCGAGTATGAATCATTCAACCATTGCACCCTCTCCGGAGAAAATGTCGTTAAAAGGAAGAGACCTCGTCACGTGGCTCGATTACACAGCTGAAGAAGTCCATGAACTCTTATCATTGGCTCAGTACTTGAAGGAAAACCCTTACTCGAAGAGCCTCGAAGGAAAGACTCTCGGAATGATTTTTGAAAAGTCATCCACGAGAACACGAGTGTCATTTGAAGCGGGAATGCTCCAACTGGGAGGTCACGCCATCTATTTGAATTCCCGTGATATCCAGCTTGGGAGAGGAGAGTCGATTGCGGATACGGCACGTGTCCTGTCATCTTATGTGGACGGGATCATGATTCGCACATTCGAGACGGAGAAGGTGACACAGTTGGCAGAATACGCAAGTGTCCCCGTCATCAACGGACTTTGCGATACGTATCATCCATGCCAGGCGTTGGCCGATGCCCTCACGATCCTGGAAACCAAGGGGACGTTGAAAGGGGTGAAGGTCGTCTATATCGGCGATGGCAATAACGTGGCCCATTCCTTCATGATCCTCTGTGCCATGCTTGGGATGGAGGTCGTCGTTTCTTGTCCTAAAGGGTATGAACCGAAGGAAGATATTATAGGGAAAACGGTGGATCTGACCTTGAATAGCGGAGGGAGATTTACGCTCACGCATGACCCGATTGAAGCGGTAAAGGATGCCGATGTCGTCTACACGGACGTTTGGGCCAGTATGGGGCAGGAAGAGGAAGCGTTCAAGCGCCTCCAGGACTTTAAAGGATATCAAGTGAATGAAGATCTGTTGAGTCATGCTTCTCCCAATGTGACATTCCTCCATTGTCTTCCGGCACACCGGGAAGAAGAAGTTACTGCAGCCGTCATCGACGGTCCATGTTCCGCCGTATTTCAACAGGCGGAGAATCGATTGCATGTTCAGAAGGCGATTTTACAATCATTGTTTATATAAATGGCAAAGGGTCCGCTCACGTTTCAGAGCGGACCTTTTTAGTTGCCTGAAAGCATTCCCATAAGAGAAAATGGGACAGAACCAAATGAACACATGTAAACATATAGTATAGGAGAAACTGAAATAAGACGTTTTGGAGGTGCAATGTTTTTGAGTAAGCCAACCATGGATGATTATTTGGAAAATGGAATATATGGACAAAAACAAACCAAGCCTGATGAAAGAAGGAAGTTTCTTGGGACCCTGAGAGAGCGGATCGTCATTGCCCTTACCCAAAGCCAGGTGAGGGAAAAGGGAATATACAAGGAAGTTCAGGATCAATTGAAGAAGCATCCTGATGCGAAACTTTTACTGAATGGTAACATGAGCTACACCTTTTTATCTAAATACATCAAGCTTGCAGATTCGTATCACGTGTCGTTTTCCATGGTTACCAATAAGGAAATCGAAACGGATATCGGGCTCGTTCTCGCTTATGATCATGCCATTGATCAGGAAGAGATCTATGTGCAGAAAAAAAGTGAGAAAGCGGTTGAAGCAAAGTCCAAGCCAAAGCAAAAACAAAAGAAAAGCCTATTCTCATCCATTAAAAATAAGCTTTTCTAATCGTGATTGCCCTTTTGAAAAATCGGGAGTTTAAAAAGCCCTTTCAAAATCGCTGGGATGATGAACAGAATAAATAAAATCCGGAATAAATGGTATCCGGTAATGATGGAAAGATCTGCGTTGACGGCTTGTCCGACCAGTGCCATCTCTGCCATACCCCCGGGAGCCATGCTAATGAACGCGGTCAAAAAAGACACATCATGCCAGCGGCTCAATAAAAAGCTTAGTCCCACACAACCTAAAAGCAGGCACAGGGAAGTAAATAACGACCATAAGATAAACTTGCCCATCGATTTGGATGACGAGAAATTCATCATGAAACTAAAATAAATACCCAGGGATAATTGAGCAAGGATAATGAACAGTCCGGGCATATGCGGGACCGGCAATTCAGCCACCATGAAGCCGCCGATCACCAGGATCGGGCCAAGTAAGGTCGGGGTAGGCAAGTGGATTCTTCTAGCCATGAAACCTGATGCAATGGCAATCATAAAAAAAAGGACAAACCCCAAGGGAAAAGAAGGAAGCTCAAAGGGGCGCCCCGCAGGACCGGGACCCGTCCCCCCTCCAGTTAATAGGGGACTGAACACCATGAACGGTACCACAAAGATGACCGATAACAGCCTGATGACCTGAAGGATCGTCACGACGGTTAAGTCAATATTCTTCATTTCCTCCCCGAGAGCCACCATTTGTGAAAGCCCACCAGGAATACTACCGGTAATCGTCGAAGACAAACCGATTCCCGTCATTTTGGACGTAATGTAAGCAAGGACCATACTGAAGGCAATGATCGCAACCGTCATCGTCAGCATGGAAGGAAGCTGAGTGAAGATTTCAATCATTGTTTTCTGACTGAACGACTGCCCGATGGCATAGCCGACAATGATCAATCCAAGATCCCTGAGATAAGATGGCCATGCCAGCTCAAATGTTGTCCATTTGTTAATGAGAAAGACAGAAACCATGGAACCTAGAAGCCAGGACAGAGGAAGATGCAGGAGCGTGAACAGCCCGCCGCCTATAACCCCTGCTATGAAGGCTGATAGAATTGGATGCATGTAGAAAACCCTCTCCATTTACGTACTCTATTTAAAGGTAATCAAATGGAGGAAAGGAAGCAAATGGAATGCTTTAGTTGGTAGGGAGGTATCGCTCGGGGGCGAGACTGCTTCCTTCGGCTACAATGGCAGTCATACCATCATCGGATCCGGATTCATGCATTTCACCTTCCTGCCAGAAGACCGCCATGCCCGGTTCCACTGTAATCTTTTCTCCTCCCTCGACCCTCACCCATCCACGTCCAGACGTGATCATCAGAAGCTGATCGCACATAGCGGGATGCATGCCCAGCACGCTGTTGGCTTCTAGATAAAAGTAACCGATCTGAAACGGCTCAACAGGCCTTAACAAAGGATGGATAGTCACATTTTGGCTGTTGAATTGCTGAATGGATTTTCCGGTATTTTGTTTGAAACTGTGTATTTTCATGAAATCACCTCTTTTTATAGATTCGGTTTCGGGGACGGGTAGTCCTTTAATAGTGTAAATTTATTCCATCATATGGTAATTGACGCAATTAAAAGAAAAATGACGCAATAAATAAAATAATGACGCAATTATTTGAAAAATGACGCAATCATCAGCCATAATGACGCAATCTATTCCCCATGCCCCCTATTGACATCCTTTTCCTCCATAAATTAGCAGAGACTTCGCTCAGAAAATCGCGAAGAAAGATCTCAATCATAGAATCCACGCCAAATCGTCCATGAATCACCATGAAGAACCACTCCCCAGCTAAAAAAGACAATCTATCCCTATCATTTATACAGGGGCGGACAGTCTAAACCAGTATCCCTCACAAAATCACACCCACCCCTCATTTCGTGATAGAATAGACGGAGGTATGGGCAAGAATCAGCCATGTCCTTAACAATGGTTATCTCTTATCATAGTTGCTTTAATGAAGCGAATTTTGGTATTATCAATAGTATTGTGAGTGTTCGAACATATACGGAGGTGAAGAAGATGTCTAGAATTTCTGAAGAGCAGGTAAAGCATGTTGCACACCTTGCACGACTAGCCATCACTGAAGATGAAGCGAAGAAGTTTACAACTCAGCTGGATGCGATTATCGGGTTTGCCGAGCAGCTGAATGAATTAGATACTTCAAATGTGGAAGCAACGAGTCATGTACTGGATATGAAGAACGTGATGCGTGAAGATAAGCCTGTTGAAGGACTGCCACGTGAAGAAGTATTGAAGAACGCACCAGACAAACAAGATGGACAAGTTCGCGTTCCATCGATCTTGGACTAAGGAGGGGACCTCATGTCATTATTTGACCATAAATTATCAGAGCTTCATGAACTTTTACATAAGAAAGAAGTATCTGTCACAGATCTTGTTGACGAGTCGTACAAACGAATCGATGCAGTGGAAGACAAAGTGAAGGCATTTTTAACACTGGATGAAGAGAATGCCCGCAGTAAAGCGAAGGAAATGGATGCGAAGCTTGGTACGGATGAAAGTAAAGGCCTTCTTTTCGGAATGCCGATCGGAATTAAGGACAATATCGTTACAAAGGGTCTTCGTACAACCTGTGCAAGTAAAATTCTTGAAAACTTCAATCCGATTTATGATGCGACGGTCATCAATAAATTACATAGTGCCGATACGATCACGATCGGTAAATTGAATATGGATGAGTTTGCGATGGGTTCATCTACTGAGAACTCCGGTTTCCAAAAGACGAGCAACCCTTGGAATCTTGAAACGGTTCCAGGCGGATCTTCAGGTGGATCAGCAGCATCTGTTGCAGCTGGGGAAGTTCCTTTCTCACTTGGATCTGATACAGGTGGATCGATTCGTCAGCCGGCAGCATTCACGGGTACTGTCGGATTAAAGCCTACATACGGGCGCGTATCGCGTTTCGGTCTGGTAGCATTCGCATCTTCACTTGATCAAATCGGACCAATCACTCGTAATGTAGAAGACAACGCGTACCTGCTGCAGGCAATCGCCGGGCTTGATCCGAATGACTCCACTTCAGCGAATGTAGAGGTTCCGAATTATGCAGAGGCCCTTACAGGTGATGTAAAAGGCTTGAAAATTGCTGTTCCGAAAGAATATTTAGGTGAAGGTGTCGGGGAAGAAGCCCGCCAGGCCGTTCTTGCTTCACTGAAAGTGTTGGAAGGCATGGGTGCAACATGGGAAGAGGTTTCCCTTCCTCATTCTAAATTCGGTGTTTCAACGTATTACTTATTAGCATCTTCTGAAGCGTCTGCCAATCTTGCACGCTTCGATGGTGTTCGTTACGGATACCGTACGCCGAACGCAGAGAACCTTCTTGATCTTTACAAAAAAACACGTGCAGAAGGCTTCGGGGACGAAGTGAAGCGTCGTATCATGCTTGGAACGTTTGCATTGAGCTCTGGTTACTATGATGCTTATTACAAGAAAGCACAGCAGGCCCGTACGCTGATCAAGAAAGACTTTGAAGATGTATTTGCGAAATATGACGTCATCATCGGACCGACAACGCCGACTCCTGCATTTAAAATCGGAGAAAAGATCGATGATCCATTAACGATGTATGCCAATGATATTTTAACGATTCCAGTAAACCTTGCAGGCGTGCCGGGAATCTCGGTTCCTTGTGGATTCTCTTCAACGGGACTGCCGCTTGGACTGCAGGTCATCGGAAAGCATTTTGACGAAAGCACGATTTATCGCGTAGCTCATGCATTCGAGCAGGCTACAGACTTCCATACAAAAAGACCACAACTGTAAGGGGTGAAATCAATGAACTTTGAACCAGTAATCGGACTAGAAGTCCACGTAGAATTAAAAACGGACAGTAAGATGTTTTCTCCGGCACCGAACCATTTCGGAGCAGAGCCGAATACAAATACAAACGTGATCGACCTTGGATACCCTGGTGTTCTTCCGGTCGTTAACAAACGTGCCATTGAGTTCGGTATGAAAGCAGCGATCGCATTGAACTGTGAGATCGCCACGGATACAAAGTTTGACCGTAAAAACTATTTTTATCCTGATAATCCGAAAGCGTACCAAATTTCTCAATTTGATAAGCCGATCGGTGAGAATGGCTGGATCGAGATTGAAGTGAACGGTGAGAAGAAACGCATCGGGATCACTCGTCTGCACCTGGAAGAAGATGCAGGGAAACTGACGCACTCAGGCGACGGCTATTCCCTTGTCGACTATAACCGTCAAGGAACACCACTGATTGAGATCGTATCCGAGCCGGATATCCGTACTCCTGAAGAAGCGTATGCGTACCTTGAGAAGTTGAAATCCATCATTCAATACACAGGCGTTTCAGACTGTAAGATGGAAGAAGGATCCCTTCGTTGTGACGCCAATATTTCCCTGCGCCCAATCGGTCAGGAGAAGTTCGGAACGAAAGCCGAGCTTAAAAACCTGAACTCTTTTAACTTTGTTAAAAAAGGATTGGAATACGAAATCGTCCGTCAGGAGAAAGTACTTTTATCTGGAGGGTTGATTCAACAGGAGACCCTGCGTTTCGATGAATCGACGGGTAAAACGATCCTTATGCGTGTAAAGGAAGGATCGGATGATTACCGTTACTTCCCTGAACCGGATTTATTACACCTGCATATCGACCAAGAATGGATGGACCGCATCCGTGCAGAGATCCCTGAGCTTCCGGATGAGCGTAAAAAGCGCTATGTAGAAGAACTTGGCTTACCTGCGTACGATGCAATGGTTCTGACATTGACGAAGGAAATGTCTGATTTCTTCCAGGATACCGTTGAAGCAGGTGCAGATGCGAAGCTTGCCTCTAACTGGCTGATGGGTGAAGTTTCGGCATACTTGAATGCACAGCAGAAGGAATTGGAAGATGTTAAGCTGACTCCTCAAGGACTTGCAGGCATGATCGAGTTGATCGAAAAAGGAACGATTTCTTCCAAGATTGCGAAGAAAGTGTTCAAGGAATTAGTAGAAAACGGTGGAGAGCCTGAGCAAATCGTGAAAGACAAAGGCCTTGTTCAAATTTCTGACGAAGGTGCCTTACTCAAGATCGTCACGGAAACTCTGGATGCGAATCCACAATCCATCGAAGATTACAAGAACGGAAAAGACCGCGCCATCGGCTTCCTTGTCGGTCAAATCATGAAAGCGACAAAAGGTCAGGCCAATCCGCCGCTTGTAAACAAACTATTACTTCAAGAAATTCAAAAACGTTAATCATTACTTTTGATTGAATTGCCCCCTGAAACCAATTGGTTTTCTGGGGGCTTTTCTTTGTGCAAAAGGCTTGGACGTAACTATATCCATTTTATCTAAAGACGAATAATCAAAAATCAGTTAGGGTCACTTGTTTCACCGCTGTTGATTTCCGTGCAAGACTTCGCTTTCCTCGGGCGGAAGGCGAGCCTCCTCACAGCTTTCGCTGAGGCCACTGAAAAAGTCCAGCATTTTAGAGATGAAAAATGATGTTTAAAAAACGAGGCTCCAGATTCGCTTCTAAGCGACGATAGACTGGTAGGGAGACATATTTGACCCCCTAAAAAACAGCATTTTTATAAAGTGACTACTTTTTCAGTGGCTTCGCTTTCGCTCCTGCGGGGTCTCACCTAATCCGCTTTTCCCGTAGGAGTCTTCGTCTTGCACTCCAATTAACAGCTGGATCCTGCTATATACATTGGATATGCTTTAGCAATTATAATACGTCCATTTCACTAAGGTTGTTGTTATGAATAGAAAGACTATCGTTTTCGAATGTTAGATCATTTGGGGTGTGCCGGGGCAGAATGGACCATTCATACCAGGTGAAAAAGAGTATTTGTATGATTACCTGTAATCGGTCACTGCAACTAATAGAATAAGAGTTGGTGTATGCACTGGTGTAGCAATATCCACATTCCATCCCAAAGCATCAATTTAAGTAAATAACCAAATGATGAATCCGAACGATTTCGATCTTCAAAAAAAATTTCGAATGATCGTTCGGGTTTTCTTTTAACAAAACACTTTTGTCCCAGCCTCTTTTGTTCAAGTTTTCCTGATTGAAGTGGTTTTTGCCCGTTTTGAATAGGTCATTTAACCCGATGTTGGAAAAGGTGAATTTTAGGTCTTTCGGCTCGTTCGTAATGTTGGAGGCTTGTATTATAGTATATCTAATGTTTTAAATAGTTAGAAAATTCTTATAAAGAGGTGTTGTAATTGAAGAAAAAAGTCGTTGCATTAGGATTAACAGCAGGATTAATGATGAGTCCGGTATTAGCACAAGAAGCATTTGGAGCTTCGAGTGTCAGTGAGAAAGTGAATTTCAATTCACAGATGGGGACTCCTCAATTTATTTCGGGTCAATTAACAAAGGCGTCTTCAAAGGCTCCGGAAACAGTGGTATTTGATTATTTAACAGCCAAACAAAAGACGTTTAAGTTTAAAGGTGATTCAACATTATCGTTCAAAGTAGTAGAAAAGCAGAAGGATGATCTGGGATTTACATATCTTCGCATCCAGCAAGTATATAAGGGAACTCCTGTTTATGGGGCTGTTCTGACTGCCCACGTAAATAAAGATGGAGTTCTCACAGCATTATCGGGAGCACCTGCAGCGAACCTGGATGAGAAACAAAACCTGAAACAAACGAAGAAGCTATCAAAAAAAGAAGCTGTTTCAACAGCTGAAAAGGATTTGATTAAGGCAGTAGGCAGTCAGCCTGATTATGAATATGCCCCAAAATCTGATTCAGTAATCTATGTGAAAGACGGGGAAGCTCATTATGCCTATCTCGTAAACTATAATTTCCTGTCACCGGAGCCTGGGAACTGGAATTATTTCGTGGATGCTGTCACAGGCGATATCCTTGCCAAGGTGAATGAAATCCATGAGGCAAATAACGGAGCAGGTAAACCCGGCGGCGGTGGCGGAGCTGTTGGAGGCACGGACACTGTCGGATCTGGTAAGGGCGTATTGGGAGATACGAAATCACTCAATACGTATCTTTCGTCTTCCACCTATTATTTACAGGATCGTACGAGAGGAAATGGCATTTTCACGTATGACGGTTCAAACCGCACACGTCTTCCCGGCTCCCTGTGGGCAGACAGCGACAATGTATTTAACGCAAGCTATGACGCAGCAGCGGTAGATGCCCATTATTATGCAGGAACCACGTACGATTATTATAAAAATACCCATAACCGAAATAGCTATGACGGAAATGGAGCAGCCTTGAAATCGACTGTCCATTACGGAAGAAACTATAATAACGCATTCTGGAATGGGCAGCAGATGGTATACGGTGATGGGGATGGATCGACGTTCGTATCATTATCCGGCGGACTTGACGTCATCGCCCATGAGCTGACGCATGCCGTGACGGATACAACAGCCGATCTTATCTATCAAAATGAATCAGGGGCCATCAATGAATCTATGTCGGATATTTTTGGAACATTGGTAGAGTACGACGCAAATAATAATCCGGATTGGGAGATCGGGGAAGACATTTATACACCTAATAAGGGTGGAGATGCGCTTCGATCCATGTCTGATCCGGCCAAATACGGTGATCCCGATCACTATTCAGTAAGATACACAGGGACACAGGATAATGGCGGGGTTCATATCAACAGCGGAATCGGGAATAAGGCGGCTTACCTGTTAAGTCAAGGTGGTACACACTATGGGGTGAAGGTAACGGGAATCGGAACGGACAAGACCGGGAAGATTTATTATCGTGCCCTGACTCAATACCTGACACCATCATCAAACTACAACCAGCTGCGTTCGGCGGCGGTTCAGGCGGCAACGGATTTATATGGTTCTGGCAGTGCTGAAGTGGCAAGTGTGAATGCTGCGTATAATGCGGTAGGTGTCAACTAAAAAGGCGGACTCAGAGAGAAGGGCTGTAGTGGCTCTTCTTTTTTTTGAGTTTTTTACAAGGAGCACAGTAAGGAATCATCATATTCGTTTCCTTTTTGCCTTCTCCAGGATCTGTTTGGCTAAGCGGTAATAAGTATCTGCTTCTACTTTCGTTTCGGCTCTTTTTAGCTGCATCATATAGTTTTGAAATCGAAGTTTGTCGACTGACGAGACTTTCATCACAATTTTTCTCATAATGGCGCTCCTTTAGTGGACAAAATTGCGTCCAATTATCTATTCTGAATTTTCTGTAAATAATATATAATAATAGTAAATGATTCCAGAGGGTGGATAGAATGTCCTTATTCGAAGTGATCTTGTTGCCAATGTTGATGGGTGGTATTGGGGGCTTAGGACATATTCTGGTTTTCAAAAATGGTCATTTCACTTTTCCGCGAAAATTCATCGATGACCAGGGTGAAAAACATTATCTTTTTGGCTCAACGAAGGATATTATCATAGGGGTTCTGGCAGGGTATCTGTCCGTGTTACCGGTGGTGGACACCGTCCCGATGTGGTACGTCATCTATATCAGTTTATTATCGGGAATCGGGGGAAGTTCCGTCATCACACGAAAAATCGAACAAAATTTAGCAAGTACCAAAGCATCCTACATTCAAGAGCTATCTCATTATCAGCTCGAACCGACCTCTAAGGGAGGATCTCCAAACCATAATGAGGTGAAACCTGTTGGCGAAGTGGAAGAAAAATAGAATCAAGGTTGAACTGCCACCAGAAGACTATGAAAAAGCGAACCACTACCTTAAGCGGCTGAAGGAGGCAGATAGCCTAGTCGAGCTGAACTACTACTACAATAAAGTGGCAAAAATAATTGAAAAATCACAGAATGTCTAAGATGGTTCAATGGAAAGAGTCGTCCTATACCCATTTAATTTAACCAAAAAATGAGAGGATGAAACTGACAATTGAGTCAGCTTTTTTTTCTGTCAGGGAAAGAGGCAAGAAAGAGATACCTTTTTCCATACTTACCTATTTCCAACCCCCTCTGGAAAAATGGCTTTAGGAGTAGCTTAGCGCAGCTATTCCTTTTTTTATGGAAAAGTTTCGTCAGGGGCCAGTTCATTCGAACCTGTTCACGAAGTTGCTTTTCTTATATTATATTCCTACAGGCATAATCGTACAATTGAAATTTTGATTGAATTCTATATGACTTTCACTTGTAGATTACGACAAACATGCATATGCTAGAGAGAGAATTTCCAAGAAAAGAGCACAGTGATTCACTGCCTGAGAACCACTGGAGGAGGAAAATGAATGAACTTGGAACAATGGTTTGATAAAGGAATGACACCGGAAGAATACATAGAGAATATGAGTGCTCATAAAGAAAATACAGAAGCCATTCGAAAGGGCTTTAAGATTCCGCAAGAAGACGTAGATGTGTTGAATCAACTGGGAGAGCAATCTTTAAGGGTGATTGCCATAACGGAGGATTGGTGCGGTGACGCCATGCTGAACATCCCGATTCTTCTTACTGTTGCGGAGGCGGCCAATCTGGACGTTCGGATGATACTGAGGGACGAAAATCTTGAACTGATGGATCAATATCTGACCAATGGAACGTCGAGAGCCATTCCGATCTTCATTTTTATTGATAAGGAAGGTCAGGAGAAGCTTGTGTGGGGGCCGAGAGCTCCAATGGTGAAAAAGATCGTCGATGATGAGCGGGCGAAGCTTCCCCCGAGGGATCATGAACTTTTCCCTGAAAAGCAGAAAGAGATGATCCAGCGCTTGACCTCTCAGTACATCAAGGATAGAGAGGTCTGGCAGGAAGTGTACGAAAGCTTGAAGACGAGCCTCGTTCAAAATATATTGATGTAAAACGTTAGAATATGGCAGGAGCCCCCGGAATACGTTTCGGGGGTCTTCTTTCAGGTGGTTCATGATGCTTCATGGATGCTCAAAAGGAAATGGTCATAAGTACCCGTCGGGATGGTATTTATTGCCGGTTCACGAATGGGTGTATTCAAGTTAATATGATATAGGATGAGGAGCTGAAGCATCATGATTCACCAAAAGACAAATACAATTGTTATAGAAACGCTAAATAAATTTCCCCATAAAATTCACATTAAATTGGGAGAAATCCTGCGTGAACGAGGATTGACTCAAGGCGATCTTCATCGCTTAACAGGATTAAGAGTGGCTACGATCAATGAGTTAGTGAATTTCAAGAAGAAATCCTTAACAGTGGCTCACCTTGTATCCATTATGATCGCCCTCAGAATTACAGACATTCGTGATCTTATTGAAATAGAATTCGACCAGGAAGTCCAAGACTACTTCAACGAAGAAAACAAGCGGATGAAAAACGGATTCACCCCGGACCTCACGAAAACCGCCGAACAAAACGTAAAGCGGATCGCAGCAGGAGCCAACAACTAAAGAACACGTGCACAGCAAACGGTCATCTCAGATGACCGTTTTTTTTTAGGGACGGACCTCCATTTCTTAATGAAATCCCCCTCTAAAATGATAGAAATATAATATCCTATTAGGTTTATCACCTGGCCAAATAGGATAATTTCTTAAAGTAACCGATCAATTAAAGGATTCCAAATTATGACGATATAAAGGGAAGCGAGGTCCGTCCCTCGGCAGGAGTTTCCCCTTGGCATACAGAATGTAGTATGTAGGAAGGCTCTTTGTGCAGGCGGCTGTGATGGAGTTGACATGAAATCGTAACGTTCAGCAGAGTGAAAATCAATTATGATAGGGGAAGAGAGTGAATGGAAGTGAATTTTAGTAATGTGACCTCCCGTTACGCTGCGTCTTGTGATGATATTCCGCATCAATTTTTTGATACGTTGAAGGTAAGAGGAATTGTGTGGGAAGGAAGGAAAGTGGCTGAAATTGGTTCAGGTACCGGAGCTTTGACAAGAAAGCTACATAAGCGTGGAGCCGAAGTGATCGGTGTCGAGCCTTCCATTGACCTGAGGAAAACAGCCAAGGCATTGGAAAGCAGGCAATACCTTGAGATCCCTTATCTGACCGGCACTGCAGAATCAACGAATCTGCCAGATCACTATTACGATATAACGATGAGCCATAGAAGCTGGCATTTATTCGATCGCCCGAAAGCGATACATGAAATGAAGCGGATTTTGAAGGAGAAAGGAACGTTTATTGTAAGCGATTCAAGCTTCCTTCCGACTCAGGAAGTAGTAAAGGATACGATGACGTTTTTACATGAATATATCGGTGAAACCCCGGAAGCAAAAGCTGATCAGGGCAATCAAGTGAATGGCATTCCCGTGGAGTGGTTGTTAGAATGGCAGCAAGCGGACTTTACGATCAAAGATTTTTATACATTTTACTATATGGTTGATTTCACCATACAGTCCTGGTGCGAGCGCGTAGGGTCCCTTTCCTGGCTCTCTCATTTAGAGGATACGGAGAAAGAAGGATTACTGCAATCATTACATACTTTCTTGTCCAGACGTCACGATTCTCTCCATGAGTTTACTCTTCAGCACCAGTTTACAGTCTGCCTGATGAAAAAGTAGAAAGAGTGATCGGTTTGGAAGCAGTAAAAAAATATGTGAACTATTTAAATATGGATATAGAGCCTCCTACGTTGAACTACTTACAGCGGCTGATCCAACAGCATTTGATACGGATTCCCTATGAGACATTCAGTAAATTTTATTATTTCTCCCAGGGTGGATCCTTTGTCCCTTCGTTAGAGACATTTGCAGAAAATCTCCATCTGAAAGGATGGGGAGGAACTTGCTTTACGCTGAATATTAATTTTGGAAGACTGTTGAAAAAATTAGGTTTCCATTGTCAATTTGTCAGAGTGAACCCGGGTCACCTGGGACTGATGATCTCGATTGATAACCGTAAGCTGTATGTTGATGTGGGTTATGGTTCTCCCATTATGAAGCCTGTCGAGCTTGAGGCGAGACAGAAGCATCTTCTTCACGGCTTTGGGGAGGAGATCATCTTTACACAGAAGGACATCCGGGAGTTCGAAGTCGATCGCCGTTCAAACGGGAAGACGTTTGTAAAAAAGACCATCGAGTGGATACCGCTAGAAGAAGAAGATTTGGAGACGGATATTCAGGCATCCTATCTGGATTCCGATGACAACATCACCATGAGAAGGATCACGGCCGTCCGCTTCCAGGGCAGTCAGTGCTATTTTCTTCGTAACCGGACGTTGAAGGTCATGACCTACCGGAATATCCGTGAATATCAAATGAAGAATCTGGATAAATGGAAAGACATCATTGGCGAAGTCTATCATTTTGATATGAAGTCCCTGGAAGAATCCATCCGATTTTTGCAAAAACGGAACATACATCTATTCCCATAACCCTTCAGAATATCATGGTGATATTCTAAAGGGTTATTTTTTTTGATTCATTTCTAGTGAGTGTCTCCATTTATGTATTCTTTCTGACAATGATCAAACTAGCTCCCTTCGAGCATAAGAAATTTCATATTTCATTAGATTTTTCGAGTGAAAAGAGTTATGATATTGACCGGTGGACGATTTGAAAAATCCTGCCTTTTGAACATATTTTGCATGAATTATTTAAATTGGTATATGATGTTAAAAGATGGTTTATACATGGACGAGTTATTTTTTTAATTAACACAGATTAGGATGATGGGTATGAAACGAGCACGAATAATATACAATCCGACTTCGGGGCGGGAGCTTTTTAAAAAGCATCTGGCTGAAGTATTAATCAAATTGGAGCAGGCAGGATATGAAACATCTGTTCACGCAACCATTTGTGAAGGAGATGCAACGGAAGCGGCACGAATCGCTGTCGAACGCAAATATGATATCGTCGTGGCTGCAGGTGGGGACGGTACGTTAAATGAGGTCGTCAACGGATTAGCCGAACAGGATTACCGGCCGAAGATTGGGATTGTTCCAATGGGGACAACGAATGACTTCGCCCGTGCCCTGCATATCCCAAAGGATATCAGCTCTGCCATTGATGTGATTACGAAGGGTGAAACGATCCCTGTCGATATCGGACGCATGAATGAACGCTATTTCATCAATATTGCTGGCGGGGGAAGAATCACGGAATTGACCTATGAAGTACCGAGTAAGCTTAAAACCATGATGGGGCAGCTTGCTTATTATTTGAAGGGTATTGAAATGCTTCCTTCCATAAAACCGACAGATGTATCAATTGAATATGACGGAAAGTTGTTTGAAGGACAAGCGATGCTCTTCCTCATCGGATTGACCAACTCGGTCGGGGGCTTCGAGAAACTTGCTCCAGATGCCTCAATCAATGACGGTTTATTTTCACTCCTGATACTGAAGAAAACGAATCTGGCGGAATTTATCCGCATTGCGTCCCTGGCAGTACGGGGAGAGCATGTGAACGATCCGAACGTCATATACACACAAGCCAACCGAATCAAGATCAAGGCGAAAGAAAAAGTGCAGCTGAATGTGGACGGCGAGCTTGGAGGGGTTCTTCCAGCCGAATTCGAAAACCTGTACCGTCACCTACAAGTCTTCGTCCCACTTGATAAGATCCGTCCGGAAGATAAAGCAGAATGATAAAAAGGAATGCCGTTGGGGTTACGGCATTCCTTTTTTGTTTACATTGATTATGGTTTATACAAGTTTGTCGTGACAGAGCTATATAATAAAAAACAGTGACAGTAATTATTCTTGTAAAGATCTCAGTTGATTGGAGCGGAAGGTGCTCGACTCCTGCGGGAAATGCGGGAAAGCCTGAAAAGCGGAGGTGGCTTGCTCAGCCCCGACAAGTATAAGATGAATGGGCTAAGAAGGCGTCTTTGTGCCTTCTTGGACCATTTAGCTTATGACCTCGAGGGGCTAGCCACCGTAGCTGGATCTTGAGACCCCACAGGGCAGCGCCCGAGGAGGCTCAACTCACGCCCCGCGGAAAGCGAGCACCTGGAGCGGAAATCAACTACTACTCGCTACTTTAAAAGCAAAAATGTTTACGAAAACAGCCCTTTAATCTATATATGTTTCCATGAATCACTTCGGAAAAGCCATAGAAAGCTTCCTCAGTTGATAAGTAAAAACACAAAAAACGTCAATGGAAATCCGATCAAAAAGCCCCATCCTATCTGTTGTTTATGACGGAAAGGAACCTTCCTAACCATCCAGGACAATAGATGGGCGACAATCACAAAGGCAAAGACCCATATCAATTGCCCGACGACGAACACAAATAAATAGGCAAGGATCGATTCTTTATTCAGCAAAAGGGATATCCCGAATCCAAAGGTCAAGGTTAAAAAGGTGAGTCCGATCAGTATATAGGGTAGCCACCACCTTCTTGACTTGAGAGCGAATAACACTCCAAGAAAAACATTCCCTACGAGGATAAGGTTTACTAAGAAGTCTGGGTTCATGTATATCTACCTTCTCTTTCTAGAATTGTTGCACATACCATTGTACCCTTTGTAGATCGGATAAAACGCGGTAAGTTTTTACATCCCAACTAGAAAATGTACATTATGTATCTTTCTTTTAAAGTCTGTTAAATTTTGTATCCCCCGGCACTCACTGACTGTGTTACAGTGAATAAAAAGCATGTCTGATCATGTGCCACTGAGAAGGGTGAATTTAATGTATATCGTGCATTCAACATTTGTAGTGCCTGATGAGAAGGCAGAGGAAGTCATTTCAATCTATCATTCCCGCTCAGGTCTGGTAGACGAAGCAGAAGGATTTCAACGGTTTCTCCTGCTGCAAAATGAGAAAAAGCCGGGAGAGATCACGGTCCATATGGAGTGGGATACGAAAGAAGACTTCATGAAATGGGTACAGAGTGAAGACTATAAGCGGATTCATGATCTGGAAAAGAAATACCCGGATCAGGAATTGGCATCCATCATCCCATCCATTCACCGGTATAAAGTGGTGGCGCACTGATGGAAAATAAATATAAACGTGTGATAGATGAAGCTGTTGTGAAATTGTACGATCGATACCCGGAATTGGAAGATAAATATGGAGAAGCGGGACGGAAGAAATGCTATGAAGATAACATTCATCATTTCAACTATCTGGAGTCTGCTTCCGATGTAGGCGAGTCGAAGGTGTTTTCCGATTATGCCCTCTGGCTGAACAGTGTGCTGGTGAGCAGGGGCATGAAATCGGATCATCTCATCGATAATTTCAAATGCATCATGGAATCCCTCGCAGAGACCGGAGTTGAAAAAGGTGAAGTCTTCAAGCTTTATCTGAAACAGGCAATCGAATCCATTCAGTCCGCTGACAGAGAAGAACCCACCTCATCCTGAACGTAAAAAGCATCGGCTAAGTCGATGCTTTTTTTCATAGAGAGGGACGGACCTCTATCCATTTCATTCTCCTTATCCATTTATGGTACAATCAGTAGAGTCTTAAAAAGGAATTCGTAAAGGAAGATATACGTGAGTAAAAAAGCACCCGTTCAAAAAAATGATTATATAGATGAAGCTGTATTTGAAGATTTGACACATGACGGAAATGGAGTCACCAAGGTCGACGGATACCCATTATTCGTCCCCAATGCCCTGCCCGGGGAAGAAGGCCGGGTCAAAGTTGTGAAAACAAGTAAAGGCTACGGGTTCGGCCGACTGTCAGAACGTACGAAAGAAAGTCCGTTTCGTCAGGAACCACCGTGTCCGATCTATAGGGAATGTGGAGGCTGCCAAATCCAGCATATGACGTATGAAGGTCAGCTGGAAGCGAAAGAGAAGAACGTAAGGGACGTCATGCAGCGTATCGGTAAGCTTCATGACCTACACGTGCACCCGGTTCTGGGAATGGAAGAACCGTGGCGCTACCGCAATAAAGCCCAGGTTCCTGTAGGGGAAAAGGACGGACGGTTTGTAGCAGGATTCTATCAAAAGCGTAGTCATGAAATCATCGATATGGACAAATGCATCATTCAATATGAAAAAAATGATGAAGTGATCCAGCATGTGAAGGATATATGTGGAAAATTGGAGGTCCGTCCCTATGATGAAAAGAATCATAAAGGGACTCTCCGCCATATTATGACCCGGACGGCGTATACGACGGGTGAGGTGATGGTGGTACTGGTCACGCGGACGCCTGAGCTTCCACACAAGAAGGCGATAGTCGAAGCACTTATCGAAAATATAGAAGGCTTGAAATCGGTCGTTCATAACGTGAACCCTAAACGAACAAACGTAATCATGGGTGATACAACCCGCGTCCTTTGGGGGGAAGAAGTGATCCACGATTATATCGGTGACGTGAAGTTCGCGATCTCAGCAAGATCCTTCTATCAGGTGAACCCGGAGCAGACGAAAGTGCTTTATGATAAAGCGTTGGAGTATGCCGATTTGCAAGGGGAAGAAACGGTCATCGATGCGTATTGCGGAATCGGGACGATCTCATTATTCCTCGCTCAAAAGGCGAAGAAGGTATATGGGGTGGAAATCGTTCCACAGGCGATTGAAGACGCAAAGCAAAATGCCGAGTTGAATGGTATGGCGAATGTGGAATTCAAAGCGGGACCTGCAGAAGTCGTCATCCCCGATTGGTATAAGGAAGGGATCAAAGCAGATGTCCTTGTCGTGGATCCACCGCGAAAGGGCTGTGATGAAGCACTCCTGAACACAATCCTTGCCATGAAGCCGAAGCGCGTAGTCTATGTGTCGTGCAACCCGGCAACCCTTGCCCGTGACCTTAGAATATTGGAAGACGGCGGGTATAAAACATCGGAGGTGCAGCCGGTCGATATGTTTCCACAGACTATGCACTGTGAAGCCGTTGCGAAGATAGAGTTAGTTGAATAAAAAGTGAGGGAAGATAGCCATGTATCTCACCATCAAAGAAACAGCCGAATATCTGTCCCTGCCTGAATCGTATATCGAAAGCCTCGTGCAGCAGAAGAAGATACGGGCAGTTCATGACGGAGAACAATATTTACTATTCAGGGATCAATTCAATCAGCATTTGGAGCAAATGGAAAAAATGAAGCGGCAGCTTGCTGACTATTTAAGTGAACCGATTCCTGAAGATATCGATGTGAAGGATGAAGACTAGTCCTGGACGAATCCAGAAATCCCTTAAGAAATGGAGAATACAATGAACGGACAACAGCGATCCAATATTAAACCGGGTCTTGAAGTGGACATCGTCCTGAAGAAAGACCAGCGAACAGACAAATTGACTCGGGGAATTGTGAAAGACATTTTAACGAATTCCCCGAATCACCCACATGGCATCAAAGTCCGATTAGCAGATGGACAGGTTGGCCGGGTGAAGAATATCATTCAAAAATAAGAGGCCGGAGCGGTCTCTTTTTTCTATGTCTTGAAAGGTGGATGTACCAGGTACAAGAAGGTTGGTTTGTACCAGGTACAAGAAGGTTGGATTGTACCAGGTACAAGAAGGTTGGATTGTACCAGGTATAAGAAGGTTGGATTGTACCAGGTACAAGAAGGTTGGATTGTACCAGGTACAAAAAAGTTGGATTGTACCAGGTACAAAAAAGTTGGATTGTACCTGGTACAAAAAAGTTAGATTGTACCAGGTACAAAAAAGTCAGCCGACACAAAAAGACCTCAGGTCCCATGAAAAGGAGCTGAGGTCTTTCCTTTTTTTCTTAACTAAACAATTGAGGGATGCCCTGGATCAACGAGTACACACCCATATAAGACATGGCCACGACGATCAGTACACCGAATACCGTCATCCAGATCGGGTGCTTGTAGTCACCGACGATTTTTGCTTTATGTGCGGCAATCAGCATGACACCGAGGGCGATCGGCAGGATCAATCCATTGAGGGAGCCGACCAGGATCAAGATGGCAACGGGTTTACCGACAATCACGAAAACAAGGGTTGAAATCGTAATGAAACCGACGATCAGCCACTTATGATATTTCTCAAGGAGCGGGCTGAATGTACGGATGAAGGATACAGACGTATAAGCTGCCCCGACAACGGATGACACAGCGGCAGACCACATAACGATTCCGAACATTTTGTACCCGATATCACCAGCAGCCAGCTGGAATACAGATGCCGGGGGATTTTTAGGGTCTAAAGTAAACCCTTGAGCCACGATCCCTAACGCGGCAAGGAATAAAAAGATCCGCATGATGGACGCGATTCCGATGGCTGATACGGAGCTTTTTGTGATTTCAGGAAGAGCTTTTCTCCCTGTTATCCCAGCCTCCAATAATCGATGCCCCCCGGCAAAGGTGATGTATCCACCGACGGTCCCGCCAACCAGGGTGATAATTGCGAGAAAATCGATGGTGTCGGGAGCGAATGTTTTCGTTACGGCTTCGCCGACAGGTGGATTCGCTGTAAACATGACATATACCGTAAGGATGATCATTAATAATCCCAGGATTTGAGCGAATTTGTCCATTAATCTGCCCGCTTCCTTTACCAGGAAGATCCCGACAGCGACAATTCCGCTGAATAAGGCACCCATTTTAGGGGAAATGCCAAAGAGGACATTCGTACCGAGTCCAGCTCCGGCAATATTTCCGATGTTAAAGGCAAGGCCCCCTGCCACGATGAGGATGGCAAGGAAATATCCTAATCCGGGAAGGACATCATTTGCGATATCCTGTGCCCTTTTTTCAGAAATGGCAATGATGCGCCAGATATTCAGCTGTGCGCCAATATCGATAAGGATGGAAATTAAAATGACGAAACCAAAACTTGCGGCAAGCTTTTCAGTAAAAACGGTTGTTTGAGTCAGGAAGCCCGGTCCGATGGCGGAGGTCGCCATCAGGAACGCTGCTCCCAGTAATAGGCTGAAATTCGATTTTTTCTTCAAGGGGTTCTCTCCTTTGTTGTCGTTTGGATTAAGAGTTAAACTTCAAGGCGATTCCTTGCTTTAAATGGTTTAATTGGCGCTCGCGATCTATGTATAGCTCCTGAGCTTTTTCATGGGAGATCCTCGTGAATGTAATGTTTTCTCCCGGCTTCGTTTGAGCAATGAGGGGAAGATCCACGGATGCAATGTATCCCATTCTCGGATAGCCACCCGTCGTTTGCCGGTCAGCCAACAGAATGATTGGCTGCCCATTCGACGGAACCTGAATCGTTCCAAACACCACCGCTTCTGAAATCATGTCGAACTCCTCATCAAGATGGAGGGACGGACCTTCAAGGCGGTATCCCATCCGATCTGATTGGGAAGACACTTTAAATGGCTGCTTGAAAAACTGTTCGCGGCTCTCTTCGGAAAATAAACCGTACTCCGTTCCAGGGATCACCCGAATGGCTTTCTTCTGGTGATAGGACGAAATGAATTCAGATGAAATCGACCAATCAATTTCCGTGAAGTCACTCTTCTCCACATAGGGAAGTAGATAGTCGATCATATTGGCAGATTCTTTGTTGAGCGTTCCTGCTTTAAGGGAATCGCCCGCCTGAAGGGGACGACCTTCGAATCCTCCGATTCCCGCCCTTACATATGTGGATCTGCTGTTCATGACCTTTTCAACGTTAAAACCTCCTGCAATCGCCAGGTAACTGCGGCAGCCATTTGTGCATGATCCAAACTTCAGGATGCTTCCTGCTTTAATCAACAGGGATCTTCTTAAAGGAACGTGCTTCCCGTCAATGGTCGGAGAAAGGTCTCCCCCGCAAATCGAGATAAGGGATGTTTCCTTGAATTCAAGGACAGGTCCCATCAGGGTGATTTCAAGGGTGGCCTCGTCCACATCGTTGCCGACGAGTAGGTTCGCGATTTTGTGGGCGAGGGGATCCATGCTTCCGCTCACGATGACGCCATATTTTTGGTATCCGTACCTTCCTAAGTCCTGAATGGTCGTCAGGAGGCCGGGTTTGATTATATTAATCATTGTTCCTCCTCCAATGCTTTATATTCTTCAAGGGAAATCGGAGTGAAGCGGATTCGGTCCCCGGCTTTCAGTAAGCTTGGTGAATCGGCGTTATCAGGTTGGAACAGTTTTACGGGTGTACGGCCGATCAGCTGCCATCCCCCTGGTGTTTCGATGGGGTATACCCCTGTCTGTTCCCCCGCTATCCCAACAGAGCCTGCCGGTATTTTTAGGCGTGGGGACTTTCTTCTCGGCGTCGCGATTTCCGGAGACATGCCGCCGATATAAGGGAATCCGGGAGCGAAGCCGATCATGTATACGAGATAGTCACCGTTTATGTGTTTCGTGATGACTTCTTCAGTGGATAGTTGATGATGGGTGGCTACTTCTTCAAGGTCAGGCCCGAATTCTCCTCCGTAGCATACGGGGATGTCGATGATTCTTGCTTCTTCGTTTTCTTCGGTTTTCAGGGTTGAAAGCATGTGTTCGATTTCAGAACAGACGACCTTATATGGAAGTGTGTTTTGAAAGGGTTTGTGAGATTCGGTGATTTTGATTGGATCGTAATAGAGTGTGACGGTTGTAAAGGCCGGGATGAATTCTACCAGCCAGTGGAATGATTGGGTTTCGATTATGTTTGTTACCGCTTTCACCAGGTTGTGTGTTTCTTGTTGAATCGAGCTGCCTAATTGGATGACGACAGCGTGGTCGCCTAATGGGCGTAACGTATAATTCAAGGAATGACCTCCATTCACGATTGTAAGTTTATAGGAAATAAAAAGTAAATATGTATGAGTGGCCACGTAAAAAAGATTATTCAGAAAGTTTGACCATGTTGTTATTATAGTATAATTCTTTGTGTTTTCAATAAAAGCTTGGGAATTAGCTGAATAATTGAATGGATTATGACTTTGATCCTAGTATGCGTTTTCTGGCTTATTCGAGTGAAACGTTCGTTTCACTCGCCTTTCAGCTTGGGCTGAAAGGCCGGGTAGAGAAGGGCAGCCGAAAGGAGTAAATGAATTTGCTCTTTCGGCTGCCCTTCTCTACTCGGAATAAGCCAAAAAACAGTTGAGATTTATTTTCACTATAATAATGAATTTGGTCCATTTGTTACTATTTGCATTCTGTTAATAACTTACACATTTCCGTTGTTTTATTTCGTATCGCAATTGTGTTTTATGTGCTATTATTTAGTAATCCGAAATAATATCCCCATCTGCTGGTGGGGTTTGATAGATGGGAAGGGAGGTTTTTTTATGAAGGTGAAGGATCCTCTATGGACGAGGTCTTTTATTATGTTGATGGTGGGGAATTTGTTTGTGTTTATGTCGTTTCAGATGTTGATTCCGACGCTTCCTCCTTATATTAAATCGATTGGGGCTTCAGGGCTTGAGATTGGATTGGTGACGACGCTGTTTTCAATCGGGGCTGTGTTGAGCCGGCCGTTCATTGGGTTTATGTTGGAATACAGGGACAGGAAGCCCCTTGTTTTGATAGGGGGGGTCTCGTTACTCGCGATTACGGTGATTTATCCATTGTCGAGTGTTGTGTTCATCTTCCTTTTATTCCGTTTTGTGCACGGACTCGCATGGGGCTGGTCCACGACGGTTAATGGAACAGCAGCCGTCGATGTGGTGCCTAAATCCCGTTTAGGAGAAGGAATGGGGTATTACGGTTTGTCGATTACGATCGGAATGATCATCGCCCCGAGTCTCGGAATCTATTTATTCCAGGTGACAACCTTCACGAATCTGATCATCACATCAAGTGTACTGGGTGTCATTGCGATCTTCCTATTGGGAATCGTTCATTATCAGACGCCTAAAGTGGTCAAAGAAACGAAGAAAGAAGACTTGAAGTTTTCTTACCTTGGTTCTTTAGTCGAAAAATCCAGCTGGTTCCCTGCTTTCATTACAATCATGGTGACATTTGGATATGGATCGATCGTAACATTCATCGTCATCTTCGGGGAAGAGCGCGGAATACAGCATATCTTCCTGTTCTACTTATGTAATGCGATCATGGCGTCCCTTTCTAGACCGATTGCAGGAAAGTGGTTTGATGAACGGGGACCAAAGGGACTTGTGATATTCTGTATCGTGGTGACGTTTATCGGCATGTGGGCACTTTCTTTCGCACATTCCGATTTGCTGATCGTCGTATCCGGTCTTCTTTTCGGCGTTGGATTCGGATCACTGATTCCGACCCTTCAATCCTGGACATTGTCCATGACGCCGGATCAAGGACGTGGAGTGGCGAACGGTATGTTTTTCTCTTCCATCGATCTTGGTATCGGGTTGAGCGGTTTAGTATTCGGCGTGCTGGCTCAGTATGTCGAGACGGGTGTACTATTCCAAATTTCCAGCCTGTTCTTACTCATTGCCCTCGTAGTGGCGATTTTTGAAGGCAGAAAACAGAAAAAGCTTGTCCATCAAACTTCCGCATAGTTTGATGGGAGAATAATAGTGGTAAGTATAAAGGACTATCTGTTTTGAAAGTGCCTCAAAGCCTTTCGTAACGGATAGTCCTTTATTCTGTAACGGAAGTGATTCCATTGAATCACGGCAGAAAGTATCAATCGGAAAATGAAAAGGAAATGAAATTTTATCCCAATGAAATTCTGTTAGAATGAGAGAAATAGACAAGTCTGTGAGGTTTCCGGCAAGGGAGTCCCACATATAACGGAGGACATTATGACAGAAGAAAAATTACTGATGGAGAAGTCATTTTATCGAACTTTTTTAGTAGATCAGGACACGAACCGTCATCCAATAGAAGTACTTGGAGGAGCATTTGTCGAAGAACAGCAAAACGAACCGTATGATTTAACATACATCCGCTATGCCCAAGGGGAAGTTTATTTTCATAGCAGGGATTATGAAGCGGCCATCTTCAAATGGGAAAGTATTTTGAACGAACTGGAACCATGGGCTAAGAAGAACATTGCGGATTCTTACTATGAGCTTGGAATGCTGTCATCGGCCGAGGATGTATACACAGCCATCCAAACCGATAGTACGATGTTAACCATGGAGGTGTCCCTGCAATTATTCTCCCTTTACATTGAGAGGAACAAGATCCAATCTGCCTACCATACGATTGAGAAAGCCTTATCGATCGAACCGGATTATCCAAATGTCACGGATCTGGCAAGGTCTTTTTATGAGGAGCAGGGGGACTGGAATAAAGCGGTGGAACTGGCGGTGAAGGAATCGATCCGAACGAGGGAACCTGCATGGTTCATGATTTTAAGAGAGTATGGTGAGCAAGGTTACACAAGGTCATTTGCTCCGGATTATTTCTATGATCTATTGATCACCGTGTATGAGAAAGACCGTAAACAATTTAAAGATCTCGTATCTGCTCTCTGGGCAAGTTACAGAAGCCACTCGGCTGCCCATATCGAATGGATGCTGACGGTGAATACGATCTTTGAATATGTGGAGATCCTTCCGAACGAATCCTGGCAGGAAATCCTTTCCCACTTTAAAGAGGCATATATCGGCTTCCTTGAAGGTGACTACCTTGTGAAAGACCTTGAAGGCTTCATGCCGAGTATGCTGACGAATTGGTTGAAGGTGAGCAGGGAGCAGCAGCCGCTATTTCCGGCAGCAGCCGTTCTGGCCTGGAACGATGTCTTTTCCTACAGCATCGAACCAATGGTGACGGAAGAAGCGGAAATGATTCTGTTAGAGGAGAATTCCTATCAGGCCCGCTTTGAAGACGTCATTCTGTTCTTAAATAAAATCATCCAGTGGGCCGAAAGGAATGACGCCTCTGTAGGTTACAAAACTCTGTGGATCGCAGAGCAGTTGATGGACCTGAGTGAACATCATCTACTGATTGCAGGAAGTGCATCAAGTGGAAAGTCCTCCTTCGTCCAATCCGTATTGGGTGAAAGTGTGGGAGAAGCAGAAGATTCAACGATCATCTACAGCTATCATGATCAGCAGGTGGAAGTGAAGGAGATTCACGACCAAGGGGTCCACCAGGTGGAAAGCATTGCAGACTTCGAAGAGTTGATGCAGCGGGAAGCCTTTGTCGAGTATAAGCTACCTTCAGAGTTCCTTAAGAAAAATGGAACGGCCCTCATCGATGTTCAAACGGGTAAGAGGAAGCTTGACGATTTGACTGCTTTTTATCCTGCTGCCGATGGGTTATTATATGTCCTGAATGCCGATGCTCCGTTTAATGCAGAAGACCGTCAGACCTTACGGAAATTAGCGGAAATCGGACAGCCTGTGAACGTACATTTCTTATTAAATAAGATGGATAAAGTATCCCACACAGAGAGAACGGAAGAAATCATTGAATCTGCACGGAACAAAGCCCGTGAATGGTTCCCGGATGCAGAGGTGCTGCCTTATTCGTCCCTCGAAGCCGTACATCTTCAGCGTAAAGATGTGGAGACGTTCCTCAGGGATTATTATCATGTGAAGAGCGGTGCCCTTAAGGGAGAGCGTGGAAGCAAATTATTTTATTTAGTGAGAAAAACGTTAAGGGATCTATACTCCAAACGTAAAAATCATGAAAAAGAGTTGAAAGAGGGTATTGAGAAAAATGAGGATATCCTCACACGTCTAAACGGATTTGAGAACTACTTGGGAGACATGCAAAGCGATAAGGTTTCCATCATCAAGGATTCCTTCCATAAAAAGAAGGAAGCCATGAAGAAGGAAATCTCTGAGAAAATCCCTGCGATACTCAGTGGTTGCTCGGAATTGATCAGCGAAGAAAGTGATTTCAAACAAATCCATACGGAATTAAATGATGCGATGAATACAAGGATCCAAGAGTATATCCAGGACGATCTCATGCCTCGTTACGTCACGTCCCTTGAGGAATGGCTTGCCTTTTCAAAACAAGAGCTGCAGGACAGCCAGGACTACTTGAATGAAATGAGTGAAACGTTTAACGGACTATTCGGGAAAGATAAAGTCGTTTTACAATGCGACTTTCAAGTGGTTGATGATTGGCGCAGGGACGTCAGCAGAATGGGAACGAGGGCACAAATCGATAAAGAGAATATCCTTTTGCGGTTTAAACCGGCTCAGTTCCTTCTGAAAAGCGCAGGAAAGCTACTTGGGGTACTGCCGCAGAATAAGTCATTATTATACAACCAGTACAAGCGTTATTTGGAGAACGAAGACTATCAGGATATAACAGCTTCCGTTGTTCACAAGTTCTTCCTTCAGTTTGATTTATTTGAGAAATCTCTGCAGCAGGATGTTCATTCATTCTTCGCGGAGCCGTTCAAGCAACTGGAGGTAACGATCAAGGATACGGAAGCGGCGATCGCATCCGATCAGGATTCATTGAAGAAAATGAAAGCAAATCCGGAACAATATTTCGATCCGATCACCCTGTTTGAGGTGAAACTTCTTCAGCATGAATACATGGTGAAGGCAAGCTACAAGGCTTCACATCATTTTTCATAAAATAATTAGACTGATTCATTCGAAAGGTCACCCTCGGATGAATCAGTCTTTTCTTTTGTTCAAAACTTACTTGTGCAAAAAGCTGCTGTTTTCCTGGATGACTTCGGCTATGATCCGTTCCAGGGAGTTTTCTGTATGGATGGTGGAGAAATCGAGGCCGAGGTGGATCGCTGTCTGGGCGACTTCAGGTCGGATACCCGTGATGACGGATCTCACTCCCAATAGATTCAAGGCATCGATGAGGCGGAAGATCTGCTGGGCCACCATGGTGTCCATCAATACGACACCAGACAAGTCGATGATCAGCATGGACAGATGGGCATCTGCACTTTGCTGAAGGGTTGAGTCCATGATCATTCGGGCACGGGTTGTATCAATATCCCCAATGATCGGAAGCAGACCTACTTCCGAGGTTAAAGAAATGACGGGTGTACTTAATTCCTGAATCAATGTGGACTGAGCCTGCAGCCTATTCATTAAGATTGCAAGGAATGTCGAAGTGAACGTTTCCAGCACATAGTCCAAGGCGAAGTTAATCTTTCGCTCCCACTCAAATACCTCTTTTAATTGGATGTTTAATTCAGAATGTTCTTCTGTGAATCTTTCGACATACGTCCAATACACCCTTCTGAAAACACCTGAGTTTCGCACCACTTCATCGAGGGTTGTACTGGATTTGCTGCGGTCGGTTGCCGTTTCCTTCGTCCAGTTAGAAATCAATTCTTTTGATTCCTCATTCGAAAGTAAGAGGCATCTTGCAATGACCTTAACATAATTGGAGTTTTGTTCTTTGACTTTATTCAGAACCTCAGGAGGAGAGTCAAGAGAATAATGTGATCCCGTTTTAATATTCTGGAATCGGAGCCAGTCTTCTGTAAATTCTAAGGCGTGATCGACTAAGTATTCATATAAATGAGGCGAATGTGTATCCATAAACTCTCCCTTTGAAATTGGCTTATTCTTCTATTTTGTAACCTATTGGAAGGGCTGTCAATGATTAAGGTTAAAAATGCTACTAAACTAATACATAAAATACATCTTTTTATCCGTGGCTTAAACTTATGCATTCAAAAAAGGAGCCCTCCCAGAGGCTCCTTTTGTTATGCGGATACTTTCGTTTGAACAATCGAATACAACTGTTTCCTGGCCCGGTGAAAGCGGGTTTTCACGGTTGAAGGGGGCAGGTTCAGCTTTGTGGCGATTTCACTGTCACTCAGGTCTTCCATGACTTTCAGTGCCATGACTTCCTGCTGTGTGAATGGAAGACGTGTGATATGGTCCTGAATGCTGCTCTTAAGGAAGCGGGCATCGATTTCATCTTCCAGGGAGCGGTGATCCTCTATGGAATGGAACTCAACATGTTCTTCTAGGCAGATTTCATTGCGCTTGGATCGTTGGCGGAAGATGTCGATGGCTGTACATTTTGCAATCGCAGTGAGCCATGTTTTTATTTTTGCCGGGTCTTTAAGAGTATCCATTTTAATATAAGCTTTCAGGAACGTTTCCTGTCTGACGTCCTCTGATAAATGAATGTCTTTCGTTATGTTGTAAGCGATGTGATAGATCAACTTGTGAAATTGTTCATACATCTCCTCGAAGTTCAGAGGAGATGAAGATGTATTTAGTGTGTCCATATGGTCACCTCGACTTTCTATAATCAATCGTTCAGTTCTCTTTTGATAAAGGAAGGGGCATCTTCCTTCTGTAACCCAAGAGTCTGGATGGATCCTTGGTTTTTGTACTTGATGATGACGGTGTACGCATTATTCATATGATCGTATACGAGCTCATCCATAATGGATTCGATCTGTTCCGCATCTTTCACTTCGATTCCCTTGTTTTCTTTCTTTAACTCGAGGACCGCCTCTTCCACAGGTTGAGAGAAAGGATCGTTGTAATCAACTGGCTGCGTCACATACATCCATTCGATAT
This sequence comes from Rossellomorea sp. QJM3NY_18, assembly GCF_056173145.1. Lineage (NCBI taxonomy): Bacteria > Bacillati > Bacillota > Bacilli > Caryophanales > Bacillaceae > Rossellomorea > Rossellomorea sp. QJM3NY_18. Next base: position 389,713 of record NZ_CM149659.1, read on the forward strand.
CAGATGCCGTCATCTTAAGATCTTTTAAGTATCCTTTATCCTCGAGCCATGCAATGAACTTCTTATCGTTCTTTTTAACGCCGGTGTTTGCCCAAGTGTCCTTGGACATTAGGAATTCAACATTATATAGATTGATTTTGTCGCGGTTCTCAAAGGAATCATCGTACGTTTCTTCTTTTAGGATATTGATGGCTTCCTCGATATCTGCGGGATCTGCTATGGTGATGGCAGGTTTATTCCCCATCTCATTATAAATGGTGAGTTTGTCGACTTTATCTGAGTCGACACCATAAAGTTGTTCGGTTTTCTCCTTATAATTCTTCATTTCATAAAGGGAAGCATACTGAGATCTCACATCTTCTATATCAATCAGGTAATTCCGTACGATTTTGCTGCCGTCCTTCATTTTGTAATAGAGAAAGATCTGCTCGTTTTTCTCATCTGCTCTATTTTTATGATTCTGATGATCCACAATCGCTTCATGAAGATTCAGGACGGTTTCAATCGCTTTCGGATCAGTCATAAAAGGGTCTTTTATCAGATTTTCAGGGTTATCCGTCAGGGAATAATAGCTCTGACTGACATGAACCTTTTCTACATCTGCCAATTCTGGTACTTTCTCTTCATATTGAAACAGATCGAACTGAATGATAAAGCCCAGAAGAACAATGACGATTGCAAATCCTGCATATCCCTTCCATTGACGGAATACTCTCCAATGTTTCTGTAAAATCATCTCACCGATGTAGTAACCAATGAGGGAACCGAAGAAATATCCGAATATGGTCCAGCCTTGGGACTGATAAATTCCATTGAAGTACATCCCGCCGAGCAACATGAAGCAGAAGGAGATACCATATTTAAACAACGGTCTCAAGAAAGGGTATACAATCGCCTGGGAGACAGTCTCCACTTTTCTTATTTTGTATAACACGTATGAGAAACCATAGAATACGAGAGTGATCAAGATGAATAACAAGACATCCGTACCGGACAGGAGATCGTTCTCTAGGTACACCGTTTTAATGAGCGGTGAGTATTTCTCGATTTGAACATTAAAGAAATAGTCCTCAGGAAATCCGAATAACAGATTTTTTAAACTGTAGCACACGAGCATAAACATCCCTGCAGGCAACAGGAGCAGGATATAAGTCAGTGCACCGTGAACGGCTGTCAGTCCCGTTACCATGGCAACGAATGTAGAGGCTGTGAACAGGAGGACGCTCATAAGTATCGTAATGCCGCCCCATACAAAAATATCCTGAACCCCTATATATTGCTGAAGGTCCGTGAATGAATAAAGGGAAAGTAATATCACGGTATTCAGTAGAACCGGAAGGATGAGAATCCCAAACCCTGTCCCGGTAAAATGGAAAAATAATTTTCTGCGGGTGATCGGCAGGCTGTGCATGAAGTCCCCGGCCTGTTTCACATGCAGATAACGAAATAGGAACAAGGATAGGATCACTGGAATAATCAACAACAATCCTATCTGGATCGGGTATTGCATTTTAAATAGATTTTCATAAATCGCAACCTGGTACCTTTGTTGATCCTTGGATAACTGACCGATAATGTCGACGGGTAAAGAAAAGAGAAGTCCAATAAAGTAGACTATGCCGACCCATCCAACATTCCGCAGGCTTTGAACGATGATTTCTTTATTGATCCATGATGTTTTGGATGGCATATCCGACGTCCTCCATTTCATAAACAAAAATTTCTTCAAGTGTCAGGGGCAATAAGTCAAAGATCACTGGACGATAGGGCTGAATCAAGCTCCTCACCCGTTGCTCGTCGCCGCGGACAATACAGAGGGACACGCTTCCCCTCGTTTCGTTATGCAGGATATCAAGATCACTAAAGAGCTGCTCGGGAATCGCCCCCTTGAATGCCAGCTGTACTTTGTGAATGCCGGACTTCAAATCATCGAGTTCCTTCTCCAGTAAAAATTCCCCTTCATGCAAAATTCCGATATGATCACAAATATCTTCCACTTCCCGGAGATTGTGAGATGAGATGATGATGGTCATGTCCCGGTTGGCAACTTCTGAAATCAGTACGCTTTTGGCTTTTTTTCTGACAACGGGATCAAGGCCGTCCATCGGTTCATCCAGGATCAGTACGTCGGGTTGAGTGGCCAGGGCCAGGATGAAAGCCGCCTGCCGCTGCACACCTTTAGAGAATTTATGAAGGCTTTTATGAGGATCAATCCCGAATAATTTACTCAATGATTGAAAACGATCCTCATCCCAACGGCTATAAGTGTTCTGGTAAAAACGGGCCATTTGAGTCAATGAGTAATGAGCAAAGAAAAACGGTTGATCAGGAATGAAAAACAGGGTTTCCTTCGTCGGGATATTTTCATAGACGGGCTGGGTGTTTACGGACACCTCTCCACTTTCAGGCTTTAACACTCCCGCAATGGTCTTCAACAAAGTGGTCTTTCCCGCACCGTTCGATCCGAGCAGGCCGTAGATCGATCCCTTTTGAACAGAGAAAGAGATGTCATGTAAGATTTTTGTGCCTTCAAAGGCTTTGTTTATGGATTTAATCTCGATCATCAGTTTGATTACCCCCAACCGTTGCCTCGATTTCTGCAATCATCTGCTTTAAGTCTTCCGTTGTGATCCCCAAGTAAAGGGCTTCAGACAAAAGTTTAGACAACTCTTCTTTTACTTTCATGATTTTCTCCGCGTTTTGAATGTGACTTGAAGGATTAACAAAGCTACCCCGTCCTTTCACAGAATAAATGAATCTTTGAGATTCGAGTTCCCTGTAGGCTTTTTGGATTGTGTTTGGATTTATGGTCAGCTGCTGTGCCAGGGTACGAACCGAAGGTAATTGTTCGTCCGGCTTCAGCACTTCATTGATGATTAATTCTTTAAGCTTTTCGACTAATTGTTCATAGATGGGTTTACGACTTCTTAAATCAAGCTCAAACATATCCACCCTCCCGACTGTGTGTAGTGTACTATGTGTCTTAATACAGTTAAAGTATATAACAAGTTCTGCCAGTTTGGGAAGGGGGGAATGAAAAAAATTTCAAATAGTTTGTTGTAATGTTTTAGTAGAAAGCAGTAGTTGATTTCCGTTCCAGGATGCTCGCTTTCCTCGGGGCTGGCGGTGAGGAAAGCGAGCATCCTTCCACTCCAATCAACTTAGTACCAATTTTTAAAGATGATACAAAATCCAATAAACTTTCAGAAATAACTTTTTGTAAAACATCATAGTAATTCAACACTAAATACAGTCTTAACCTTATAGCTAATATTGAATGGATGAGGACAGACGTAAAGCGCATGGGTAGGAGAACGTCCACAATGATTCGTTATTTTATTTATCACATGAACCTCTCACCATAAAATGGAATTTATGTTAGCATATAGGCATATCTAAAGGAAAAAGGGGATTTTTATGGACGTACGTGAACCGATTTTGTCGATAAGGGATTTGAAGAAGAAGTTTGGTAGTAAGGAAGTGTTGACGGGTGTCCAGCTGGATGTGTATAAAGGACAGATCATCGGCTATATCGGTCCGAATGGTGCCGGGAAAAGTACGACGGTCAAGATCATCCTCGGCCTTGAAGAAGGGTGTTCGGGGCAAGTGACGCTATTCGGTGAAGATATATCCGGTAGTTCCGTAGAATATAAGAAACGGATAGGTTATGTGCCTGAGATGGCGGATCTTTATGATAACCTGACAGCAGAAGAGTACCTCACATTCATGGGTGAACTATACGGAATGGAACCAAAAAAGGCGCAGGAGAAAGCGGAGAGGCTCATCGGATTGTTTGGACTATCAGAAGTATATGAATCAAGGATCGCATCTTATTCAAAAGGGATGAAGCAGAAGATTCTAATCATCTCGAGTTTATTACATAATCCCGATGTTTTATTTTTGGATGAGCCCATCAATGGACTCGATGCCAATTCGGTCATGATTTTTAAAGAGCTCCTCTCCCAGCTTGCCGCAAAGGGGAAAACCATCTTCTATTCCTCTCACATCATGGATGTTGTGGAAAAGATCAGCAACCGTATCGTTCTTTTGCATAACGGCCAAATCGTGGCGGATGGCAGTTTTGAAGAATTGAAGAATCAGAATATGGAAGGATCACTGGAGGAAATCTTCAACCAATTAACCGGATTCAATGAGCATAAAGAAACGGCAGCGGAAATTGTTTCTGTTGTGCAAGAGGTGTAAGAATGAAGGAATTTCGTACCCTATTGTTTCTGGATTGGTTTCAAGGATTGTTTACGAGGCTTGGATTCGATTACAGGTTGTTGAGAAAGATACTTCAAGTCAAGCTGACGATGGATCAAAGGCGTGTGCCTACGATCTTCCAACAGCAAGGAAGGAAGAAAGGGAAGGATGAAAACCGTTTTATTAAATCCCTCTGGGTATATGCGCTGTTTGGATTATTCGTCATTCCTTTCATTGTGATGGGAGATCAATATGTTTTTCAGATGAGCATCACCTTTACCGTACTTATTTTCATCGTCATGACGTCGATGATTTCTGATTTCTCAGTCGTCATTCTGGACATCCGGGATCATACGATTCTGTTTACCAAGCCTGTCGAAAGGAAAACCATCAGCCTGGCTAAAATGCTTCATGTGTTTATTTATCTGTTTTTCCTGACGGGTTCCCTGACCGCCATTCCATTGGTCGTAGGGTTGATCAATCAAGGTCTTTCCTTCTTTTTCATTTTCCTGGCAGGGATCATCTTGATGAACATCTTCATCGTTGTATTTACGGCTATGCTCTATTATTTTATCCTTCAATATTTTGATGGGGAAAAACTGAAGGATATCATCAACTATGTGCAGATCGGATTATCCATCGGACTTGCCGTAGGATATCAGGTGGTGGCACGTTCCTTTGAATTTGTGGATTTGACGATCTCTTTTACACCGGATTGGTGGAATATCTTTCTGCCTCCCATCTGGTTCGGAGCTCCGTTTGAATGGTTCCTGAACGGTAATCACCAGACCATGATCCTGATTCTTTCATGTACCGCGGTACTGATCCCATTCCTTGCTCTTATCGTTTATGTGAAAGCATTGCCGACATTTGAGAAGAATCTTCAGAAATTATCTTCCCATGGCGGTAAGAAGAAGAAAGCCCGTATCCGGTTCGGGGATGGTCTCATGAAGGTATTATCCAAGTCGAGCGAAGAGCGGGCATTTTACAGGTTCGCCCATTATATGATGAAAAATGAAAGGGAATTTAAGTTGAAGGTGTATCCCGCCCTTGGGTTTGCCATCATCATGCCGTTTATATTCATCTTCAATGGATTGATGGATGGAACAAGGGAAGATCTCCTGACTTCAAGCATGTACCTATCGATCTATTCAAGCTTCATCGTCATACCGACAGTCGTGATGATGCTCAGTTATTCAGGGAAATACAAGGGATCCTGGGTGTACAAAGTAGCACCAGTCGCGAGCCGTGTGTCCATCTACAAAGGGACATTGAAGGCCTTTCTTATGAAACTGTTCCTTCCGCTATATGCCATCATAAGCATTGTCTTCATCATCCTGTTTGGGTACCGCGTGATCCCTGAAATCATCATCGTCTTTGTCAGTGCCTGTATATTCACCGTAATTTGTCTGAGCTTAATGAGGGGGACACTGCCATTTACAGAAAGTTTCGAAGGTATCCAGCAAAGTGACAGCTGGAAGGTGCTGCCCTTCTATCTCATCGTAGGGGTGTTCTTTGGCCTCCATTACCTGGCCCTGCAGATTCCATTCGGTATTCCGGGCTACCTCATCCTTCTATTCGTCCTCAACCTGATCTTATGGAAAACAGCCATAAGGGTTGAGTAGGAAGCACGTCTCTGTCTTATAAGGCAGAGGCGTTTTTTGTATATCCCCCATGGTTGTATGGAAAGTATAAACGATACATACACCATTTCAAGCGAATGACATATATATAGAAAAATAATGGGCACTGGTAAATAGGTAGTATGCCGTTTCCTTTGACAAAGAAAGTTTCCTTGATGCAAGATGGTAGTATTCAAAATGTTGATCGGAGGAGAGTGGTTCGTATGTTCATAGACTGGTTAAGTGGATTTAATCCTACGATGCAGGCGCTGTTCGGCGGTCTGGTGACATGGGGGCTGACGGCCCTTGGAGCAGCCACGGTGTTTTTCTTTACGAAAATAGAAAAGCATACGTTGAACATGATGCTCGGGTTTGCCGCTGGAGTCATGATCGCAGCATCGTTTTGGTCACTGCTTGCGCCTTCAATAGAGTTCAGTGAGCAAAACGGTCAGATACCATGGCTTTCCCCTGCCATCGGCTTTTTACTTGGCGGCATATTTATTAGACTTTTAGACTTTGTCGTACCGCATTTACACTTGGGGAACGAATCGGAAAAAGCCGAAGGACCTCCAACCAAATTCAAAAAATCGACCTTATTATTCCTGGCGATCACCCTCCATAATATTCCGGAAGGTCTTGCCATCGGTGTTGCCTTCGGTGCTGCGTCACTTGGCCTCGGAGACGCAACCTTAGTGGGAGCCATCGGCCTTGCCATCGGAATCGGTATTCAGAATATGCCTGAAGGGGCAGCTCTTTCCATTCCGCTGAGGGGAGATGGGATGTCCCGTTTGAAATCCTTCCATTACGGTCAGCTATCAGCCATCGTAGAGCCGATTGCAGCCGTGATCGGAGCCGCTGCCGTCCTGATGGTGCAGCCGCTGCTGCCTTATGCCCTTGCTTTCGCGGCGGGAGCGATGATATTCGTCGTCGTCGAAGAACTGATTCCTGAGTCGCAATCTTCAGGAAGTACGGACTTGGCTACAATGGGATTAATGCTCGGTTTTGTCGTGATGATGATTCTGGACGTTTCTTTAGGATGATTAATCAGAAGGCATGCGCCCAAAGCGCATGCCTTTTCCCTTCCATAAACTAGTATAATGGAAGGGGGAGGGGATCTGTATGAAGATTGGTCTTATAAGGCATTTTAAAGTAACCAGGGGTTATCCTGCTTCGTATGTAACGAGTGATGAGCTGATGAAGTGGGTGGAAGAATATGATATCTCAGGCGTAGAAAGCAATACAGTTGATCTAAAAGATATTGAATGGAAAAGCTGTTATTCCAGTGACTTATCAAGGGCTCAAATAACGGCTGAAACGGTTTATGAAGGAGAAATTACCTTTCTAAAGGAACTGAGGGAAATCAAATTATCTCCCATATTCCGGTCTGACAGGAAGCTGCCGCTGTTCCTTCATTTAGCATTCATAAGGCTCGCCTGGTGGTTCAATCATCGGTCCCAGCCTGAAAGCAAGCGGGAAATCGAAGAGAGGATCCGTGCTGTGGTCGATAGGGTCGTCCAGGAAGGGAAAGATGTGCTCATCGTAGGTCATGGGGGAATCATGATATTTATGAAAAAAGAATTACGAAAGCGGGGATTTACTGGACCGTCGTTCAGGAGACCCTCCAACGGGAAGTTGTATGTATATCAAGACCGGACAGGGTGATCACTTGCCCAATCGGTACAATAATTCAGAAGGGAGACCGTAAAATGGAAGAAGTTCATTCACTGAAAGCCATCCATGAAAAGCTGGAAGCTGAGAAACTGCTACTGCTATACATATCAAGGCCCGATTGTTCTGTTTGTCACGCACTCCTGCCACAGGTGGAAGAGATGTTGAAGGATTTCAAATCTGTGAGATCCATCCATGCCGATGCAGAAGAAATCCCGGAAATAGCAGGAGAGTTTTCCATCTTCACCGTGCCCGTCATCATCGTATTTGTAGACGGCAAAGAAATGGTCAGAAAAGCACGCTTCGTTCCAATCGACGAACTTCACAGCCAGATTTCACGCCTGACAGAGATGTTAGACGACTAAACAAACGTTTGATTAGTAAGTGAAAACGTTGATTGGTCTGGCTTGGATAGGTTAAACAGTTGTTTAGGATGTAAAATATCAGAGCTCAAACATAAATGATAGGTTGGATTATAATTTCATATTTAATCTTAAAACTTAAAAGAGCTGCTAAAAATGGGTATTTTGACACACCTCATTAGAGTAGCTCTTTTGTCATGGTTCAGTGAATAGGTATATAATAGAGAGTATAAGAGTATAGTAGTTATGAGAAATAAAAGGGGGCTTGATGAATGATCAGATTGTCCAGGACAAAGAAAGTCATGTTACTCTGTTTCGCAATCATCCTCATAATAGTAGCCAACCGGATTTCCACTGTACAACATCTGACGGCAAGAATCGCCACCAACCTGTATGTGAGCCTGAAATATCAGGAACTTGACCTTGAATACCAAAACGTCGAATTCTCACCCCAGTTCGGAGATTATTCTGTAGCGTATAAGGACAAAGATGGTAAGGTATATGGATTTATGGTCACCCCTAAGTCAATGCCCGTCATCATCCTTCATGATCCTCTTAGTGAGACACCTTAAGAAAAAGTTCCTTATCATGCTTTTCAAATATCATTCTTCATGTATAATAAACCATAACAACTTTATAAACGGTACCACAAGGGGAGCGAAAGCTGAGAGTGAACAATCTGTTCTGACCCTCTGAACCTGTTAGTTAGGACTAGCGTAGGGATGTGGAAGATAGGCATCATAGTGCTTATTTCGATTATTTCATTCTCCCTCCTTATGGTTTCGTTTTATTACATAAGGAGGATTTTTGTTATGAAAAACACTCGACTTGTCGTATTGCTTGAAGCTTCGTTGATGGCGGCTTTTGCAGTCATTCTCGATATGCTGCCTTCTATTAAGCTATCACCGAGTATCTCGATTTCAATTGCTATGGTTCCAATCTTTCTATTATCCTATCGAAGAGGATGGAGAGCAGGGTTGATAGGAGGCTTTTTATGGGGGATCCTTCAGATTGCCCTCGGGGATGCGTGGATTGCGACCCCGGTTCAAATGGTGATTGAGTACTTCATCGCCTTTGCTTTTATCGGCTTTGCCGGGCTTTTTGCGGGGAGGATACAGGACGCACTGGGAAGCAGCCGACGATCCAAAGCGATCTTATGGGTAGTGATCGCAACATTTGCAGGAAGCCTTGCCCGTTATTTCTGGCATTTTATCGCCGGGTTCGTGTTCTTTGCCGAGTATGCACCGGACGATATGTCCCCGTTGCTATTCTCTTTCGTCATGAACGGAATCACCATGTTGGGTTCGGCATTTTTATGCTCCATAGTGTTGGTGTTCATAGCAAATATGGCACCAAGATTGATCAAAGTGCAGTCGCATCAACAGGAAATCAGCCGAAAGGCATCGTAAAATCTTATCGACCGATCCTTTAATAGGGTCGGTTTTTTCTATCAAGGAGCGGGGAAGAATGAAATCCACTAAAATCATCCCGTTCCTCATTGCTTACACCACTGCTTTCCTATAAACTAGACCTATTCAAAAAATAGTACGTGTGGAGAGATCGTATGGAAGCAAAAATGATAAGAAGATATGACATTATGGAGGTCAGCCTGCTGGCGGGGAAGATCATGCTTCAAAGTGGGGCGGAGACGTATCGCGTCGAGGACACGATGATGCGTATCGCCGCTTCTTATGGGATATCGGAATCGCATAGCTATGTGACCCCCACTGGGATCATCTTCTCGATTGAAACCTCAGAACCGACCAAAACGAAGCTGATCCGAATTAATGAGAGGTCTACGGATCTTGAGAAAGTGACCCTCGTGAACAGTATCTCAAGGCAGATCAGTAAAGGGCATCTGACCCTTGAAGAAGCATACAACGCCCTTGAGAAGCTGGATCAGTCCGATTTATCTTATTCCTTCCTGATTCAAGTGGCCGCGGCTTCGATTGCAAGTGGTTGCTTTCTCATCATGTTCCAGGGGATGTGGAAGGACTTCATTCCTGCTTTGATCACGGGAGGCGTCGGGTTTACAAGCCTGATTTTTTTACATCGCCTCGTTCCGATAAAGTTCTTCGCGGAGTTTCTTGCTTCCTTCATCATCGGCATGGTGTCATACGGTTTTGTAAAGCTTGGCATCGGGCAGGAATTGGATAAGATTATCATCGGATCTGTGATGCCCCTTGTTCCCGGTCTCCTGATCACCAATGCGGTCCGGGACTTGATGGCGGGTCACCTGGTTTCTGGTCTCTCAAAGGGCGCGGAAGCTTTTTTAACGGCATTTGCCATTGGCACGGGCATTGCTGTCGTGTTTACATTGACGTAAAGTGAGATTGGGGTGAAAAGGGAATGCACATCATCGAGCAATTAGTGACCAGCTTCATTTCCGCCGCTGCATTCGGGATTATCTTCAATGCTCCAAAGCAGTCCCTTTTTAAATGCGGAATCGTCGGAATGCTTGGGTGGATCATTTACATACTTATGAGTTTAAATGAAACCGACACCGTTCTTGCCACGTTACTTGCCTCCTTTGTCGTGGCTGTGGTCAGTCAGGTGTTTGCGAAAATGTACAAAACCCCGGTCATCATCTTCTCTGTTGCCGGGATCATCCCCCTCGTACCCGGGGGACTGGCGTACGATGCCATGAGAAACTTCGTCCAAAACGATTACAATGCAGCCATCAACCTGGCAGCCAAAGCCTTCATGATCTCCGGTTCCATTGCCATCGGGCTCATATTTTCGGAAGTCATCAACCAGGTCATCCGAAATGCGCGCCTGAACGCAAGTGCCCGGCGGATGAGATAGAGGGACGGACCTTACTTCTGTGAGGTCTGTTTTTTTTACCTGAACCCCTCCCCGATTCCACCGTTCTCATCCCCATTGCTAAGGCTGTTTTCTGCATCATTTAGACTATCTTTTTTTGTCTGGTTTTGAAAAAAAATCTTTGGGTAGATAAGTATTAGCATTATACATTTTCCATATATGGAAGGGAGAACATCGAATGAACAATGAGATAACGCGGGAATGGTACGGGTATTTAGGAAAGCTTCCAGATCTGTTATTAGCTTTATTGGTGCTATTGATCGGCTGGATCATAGCAAAGGCTATTGAAAAAGCCGTTTACGGAATCTTAAAAAGAATAAAGATCGATGATAATCTATATTTTGGCAGCAGGACCGGGGAACGGAAATGGACATCGGAGAAAGTCATTAGTAAAATCGTGTACTTCATTCTGTTGGTGTTTGTGTTTATCGCCTTCTTCAATATCCTTGACTTGAACTTCATTGCTTCACCTTTAGTCGGTATGTTGAGTACGATGGCGGCAGCGATTCCCAATGTCTTAAAAGCGGCACTTATTCTATTGTTTGCATGGATTGTTGCCTCTGTCCTGAAGGTATTGATTGAGAAACTGGGCATGAGACCAGCCGTTAAAAGCACGCTGGTGAGATCTAAACTGGCGAAAGATGAAAACGATGCACATCGATATGTCTACACGGCCGCGAGAATTGTCTTCTATCTCGTGCTTCTCGTATTCTTACCGGGAGTGTTGGCTGCTCTTAATATTGCAGGGGTTTCCGGACCTTTCACGGAAATGCTCCAAAGCTTCCTGGCGTTTATACCTAAGCTGTTTGCAGCGGCTATCATTCTCCTTGTTGGCTGGTTTGTTGCCAAGATCGTCCGGGATATCGTGACGAATTTCCTGAAAGCGATTGGCACAGAGAGAGTCGCTGACCGATTCGGCATCGGGAAACTTTTTCAAGGAACAACGGTTTCATCGGTCATTGGGACGATTGTATTCGTTCTCATCATGATTCCAGTCACCATTTCTGCACTGGATCAGCTGGATATCAGAGGTATTTCAGAACCGGCAATTCACATGCTCAATCAGGTCCTTGTGATGCTTCCGAATATTGCGGTTGCGATTGTACTCATTCTAGCAGGAATCTGGGTTGGTAGATGGGTTGGTGCATTGGTTGCACGTTTATTGAACAGGGTAGGATTCAATTCCCTGTTACGAAATATGGGGATTGGGCGTGTTAGCGTCAATAAGAACCCATATGAAGCCAAGGGCTCATCCTATATGAATCTATCAGGACTTGTAGGCAGAGTCGTTCAGGTTATCGTTGTTTTCCTATTTGTAGTAGAAGCCCTTGAAATGGTGCGTTTGGAATTTTTGGTCGCACTGGCAACAGGTGTATTAGCTTATGTGCCACATGTATTAGCAGCCATTGTCATTCTTGGGGCAGGATTGTACCTGGGTAACTTAGTTAAGAGCATCCTATCCAATGTATTGAGTGATAACTTCCAAGTACTGTCGAGCATCACGAAATACGCAATCATTGCCTTAAGCTTCTTTATGGCCCTGGATCAATTAAAAGTGGCTGATTCCATCGTTAATATTGCGTTCATGTTGACTCTTGGTGCACTGGCACTGGCTTTCGGTTTAGCCTTTGGTCTGGGTGGAAGGGACTTTGCGCAAAAGTATCTTTCTAAACTGGATCGGAAAATTGAAGAAGAAAAGAACAGACCAACTAATGGAGGTACGGATACTCCACCTTTCAATCAATAATAGTAACACTCCGCATGATCCCTCTCTATAGGGTCATGCGTTTTTTTATGTGAATCCCCTTTGGACAGCATGACACTTCCAACTACCACCCTGCATAAAAAAACGATATGATGATACATATAAATTATGGCAGATACTTGTTTAGAGGGGTGTTCGTTTGAAGGTCATACGTTTCTTAAAGCCTTACCGGGCTGCCATGGCAGTTGCCTGGAGTTTAATGCTGGTAGAGCTTGCTGTAGAACTATTGAATCCACTGTTTATGGCGCGGATCATCGATGAAGGTATTCTGAACAAAGACTTGGACATCGTATTGAAATGGGGATTCATCATGGTTGGGATGTCCCTTGTTGCCTTCTTTTCAGGCGTGACGAATTCATTTTTTGCTGCACATACGAGTCAGGGATTTGGGTATGATGTGCGGGAAAGCCTGTATAGGAAAGTTCAATCGTTTTCGTTTGCCAGTTTTAATAAACTTCCGGCATCTTCTCTCATCACGAGGATGACGAATGATGTGAGGCAGCTCCAGAACACGATCTTCATGAGCCTCAGGATCATGCTCAGGGCTCCATTACTTGTAGTGGGTTCCACCATCATGGCCCTGATCGTCGATGCCCGGCTTGCGGTTATTCTAATCGTTGTGATTCCCGTGTTATGGCTGTTCCTGTTTTGGGTGTTGAAACGCGGGTGGAGTCTGTTTGAAAGAGTTCAATCCAGGCTGGATAAAGTAAATGAGGTCATGAAGGAAAACCTTTCCGGAATGAGGTTGATCAAAGCGTATACGAGGAGTAAGCATGAAGAAAGCCGATTTCATGAAGCGAATGAAGATTTGAAGGATCGAACGGTACGTGCCCTCAGGTTCATGGAGATCATTATGCCTCTCTTGATGCTGGTCATGAACCTTGCTCTTCTTTCCGTTCTATGGTTCGGAAGTATAGATGTTGCCGCAGGCGGTGCCAAGGTTGGAGAAGTAGTAGCGATTGTCACGTATGTCACGAGAATCTCATCTGTTTTTTCCATATTCTCTTTCATCATCACCAGCTTTTCAAGAGCAAGGGCTTCTGCTGAAAGGGTGGAAGAAGTACTTGAAACCGAGATCGACTTGAAGGATGGAGCGGAGGTAGACTTTCGCAACAAAGTGGTAAGAGGAGAAATATCGTTTAAAGATGTATCGTTTCAATATCCATCCACCAGGGGAAAGGTGCTTCGGGATGTTTCCTTTAAGGTAGGAGCGGGACAAACCGTTTCCATATTAGGGGCTACGGGGTCAGGTAAAAGCTCCCTGTTTCAGCTCATCCCCCGTCTGTATGATGCAACAGAGGGGACCGTTCAATTGGACGGGCGGGAAATCCGGACCATTCCACTGGATCAAATAAGAAAAAATATCGGATATGTCCCTCAGGAAGTCATCCTGTTTTCCGGATCGGTTTCAGAAAATCTCTTATGGGGAAAGGAAGATGCCACAAAAGAAGAAATGATTCAAGCGGCAAAAGATGCCCAAATCCATGAAACCATCCTGAGTCTTTCCAATGGATATGATACGGTCCTCGGGCAAAAAGGGATCAATCTTTCAGGAGGTCAGAAGCAAAGGCTTTCCATTGCCAGGGCACTCATTCGAAAACCGAGGATTCTCCTGTTGGACGACAGTACGAGTGCATTGGATTTAAAAACGGAGTCAAAGCTCCTTCGAGCATTGAAGAAATATGAGTGTACAACCATGATCATCACTCAAAAGGTCAGTACAGCGATGGAATCCGATCGTATTCTGCTGTTGGAAGATGGGGTGTTGATCGGAGAAGGGACCCACCAGTCCCTGGTAGAAGAGTCCGTTCTCTATCAACAAATTTACCAGTCTCAATTCGGAGAGGGGGAAATCCATCATGTCTAGGCATATGCGAAAGAAATTGGGTGAGAACGATAAGGTGAAAGATGCAAAAGGGACACTAGGGCGCCTGTGGAACTACCTTTCCAAAATGAAGGTCATTTTGTATCTTGTCATATTAATGGTGTTCCTTAGTTCAGCAGCGGCACTTCTCGGACCATTTCTTGTGGGGAAGGCGATTGATGACTTTATCGTCACGAAGGAGACATCGGGTCTGGTGGGACTGATCGCAGGCTTGATTGCGGTGTATATCCTGCATTCTATGTCCGTATGGTTTCAAAATTATTGGATGATCGGTGTCGCTCAGGATACGGTATACAGGTTGCGGAAGGATCTCTTCCATCAATTGCATCAACTCTCCATCCCTTTTTTTGATAAACGGAAGCATGGTGAACTGATGAGCAGGGTGACCAATGATATTGATAATGTGAGTGCCACCTTGAATAGTTCGTTCATTCAAATCATATCCAGTGTCCTTACATTAATCGGGACCGTCTCGATCATGCTTTGGCTCAGTCCGCTCCTGACTCTCATCACACTGACTATTGTCCCCATCATGGTCTTTGGCATGAAGTGGATCACGAAACGGACAGGCCGCCTATTTAAACAATATCAGCACAATATCGGTGAATTGAACGGCTATATCGAAGAAACGATTTCTGGTCACAGCATCATCAAAACGTTTTCCAGGGAAGAAACGGCCATCAAAGAATTCGGTGAAAAGAATCAGCGGCTAAAGACAGCGGCGTATTGGGCGGATACGTATTCCGGTTTCATTCCGAAACTTATGAACGTGCTGAACAACCTCAGTTTTGCCGTTATTGCCGGAGTAGGAGGGATCTTTGCCCTGAATGGCATGATCACGATTGGTGTCATTGTCATATTCGCTGAATATGCAAGGCAGTTCACGCGGCCACTGAATGAGCTTGCGAATCAGTATAATACGCTCCTCTCAGCGATTGCAGGTGCTGAGCGTGTATTTCAAATTTTAGATGAAGAGGAAGAAGCGAAGGACGAAGGAGATGCCGTAGAAATCGAATCCGTTGAAGGAAAGGTCGACTTTCAACATGTTTCGTTCTCCTATGAAAAAGGAGAACCGACATTAAAGGATGTATCTTTTTCCATTCACCCCGGTGAAACCGTTGCCCTGGTTGGACCGACAGGGGCGGGTAAGACAACGATCACCAATCTCCTGTCCCGGTTTTATGAGCTGAATGAAGGAAGGATAGAGATCGACGGCCAAAATATACAAACCATTAAACGAAAAAGCTTACGTCAGCAGATGGGCTTCGTTCTCCAGGATAGCTTCCTGTTCCAGGGGACGATTGCTGACAATATCCGTTACGGCCGGCTAAGTGCAAGCGATAATGAGGTAATGGATGCCGCTAAGCTCGCCAATGCCCATACCTTCATCGAAAAGATGCCCGAGGGCTACGATACGATGTTGCGGGTGGATGGAAGCGGGATCAGTCAGGGTCAAAAACAGCTATTGTCCATTGCGAGGGCCATCCTGTCCAATCCGTCCATCCTGATCCTCGATGAGGCAACGAGCAGTATCGACACGATAACGGAGCTGAAGATCCAGGATGCCCTCAAACGGTTGATGAAGGGCAGGACGAGCGTAGTGGTCGCTCACCGTCTTAACACGATCCGTCAGGCTGATCAAATCCTGGTCCTTGATGGAGGAAAGATCATTGAACAGGGCACTCATGATGAGCTTCTTAAGGTGAAAGGCTTTTATCATGGACTGTATCATAGCCAGTTGAAGGAAAGCGGTTAAGGGGAAAACGTGATTTTTCGGTTTTGATAATAAATCCTGGGAATTGAAAATAAAACGAATGGAATTGAAAATAATATCCGGGATTTGAAAATAAAAGCAGTGTTTTTGAAAATAAAACCGTCATTTGCTGGGGAAGACAGTGAAGATTCACAGAGAACATAAAAAACACCTCAAAAGTCAGCACTTTTGAGGTGTTTTTTCTTAGTAAAGGGGCTAATCATCCCGTTAGCAATCCCTTTAGTACTGCCTTTAATCGGATAAAGACAATTCTGTAACTTGCAACATCACAAGTAATATATTTATATCTTGAACGTTGTTTGCAGATAATAAACAGCCGCGGGCAATTCCTTGAGTCGTTTGATATACCTAAACGACGTAAGCCCTACCTCTCTTACATCCTAACGGCTCCGAAGCCGATCCAGTGTGAATAAGTTGTTAAATCAAAACAGAATAGAATTACGAATTATCTTCTCTATCGTTTCAATGTATGCTACAAGATTACAATAACTAAATATATCATCTATCTTGTAACATGTCAAGGAATCATTTTAATTATAATTCAAGCGACTGGGGTGAATCCTCTTCGTCATTCATTAGTCTGATGGCAGTCGGCTGGATTTTCAGGACGATGTAATTTGGATCGTCCGGGCCTTCAAACCATCTCTTCATATGGTCATTCCATAGTTTTTCTTTGTAGTGGGCGGAATCTTCAACGGAAGCACGTCCTTCGATTTCAACGAAGGTGTCACCGTATCCTTCCCCTTCATAGCCAAGGAGGATGTGGACATTGGGATTTTCTTCGATTTCATCGGTTTTATGCGTGTCACTGTTCGTTGGCGTATATAAAGTCAGTTCGTCATGTGAGAACGTCATATAGCGGGAATGAGGCTTATTCTTCTTCACAGTCGCAAGCGTCCCCACTTTACTTTCATCAAGAACCTTTAAGATTTGTTGTTTCAGTTCAGTTTGTGACAATCAATCCATCTCCTTTAATCTTTCGTATACCCATACTATTCCTTTTCTGAGAGGGAAATAAACATGTGGATGTGTAGACTCCATCCACATCGGGAATAACGAAAATAATAAGAAGTGAAGGATGATGCGCGTGATACCGGAAACACTGGTGAATCTGTGTAAAGAGCGGATGGAGCCTTATAACTGTGAAGGCTTTGTCTATGGAAGGGGACCGATGAACCCTACCATCATGATTGTAGGGGAGGCACCCGGGGAAACCGAAATTCATAATGGGATGCCTTTCAGCGGGAGAGCGGGTAAGGTGCTGGATCAGTTCTTTCATTACCTCGGTTTAGGAAGAGAAGATATTTACTTTACCTCTACTGTCAGAAGCAGGCCTTACAAAATCGTACAAAAGAAAACCTTGGACAATGAAATAATTGAAAAGAAATACAACAGGGCGCCGATTCTTAAGGAACAGCTGGCCCATGCACCGATTTTGGATTATGAGCTTGAACATGTGAAGCCGAAGCAGCTTGTCACATTGGGTAATATAGGCTTGCAAAGATTGCTGGGTAAAAAGTATACGATTTCGGACGTACACGGCCAGCTGATCCAGTCGAAGGTAAGGCGGTTGAAAGATCTTGATTCAAACGAATGGACCTGGAGCGATGAAACGTACTCCATCTTTCCGACCTTTCATCCAGCTTCGATTTTCTATAATCGTTCGTTGGAAAAAGACATCTATAAGGATCTTGATCATTTGAAAGAAATACTTTATAAGAAGAAAAGCTGACATTTGGCGTGTCAGCTTTTTAAATGATTATTTTTTCGACATATTCTCCTGAGCCATTCTGACAAGCTCCTTCACCATATTACCACCGATCGATCCTCCGACCTTCCCCGCTTGTTCTGACGTTAATTTACCATTATATCCCCTTTGTAGAGGGATTCCCTGTTCCTTTGCGATTTCATATTTGGCTTCTTTTGGATCCCGGGTACCCGCCACCCTCGCTTTCAGCTGGTCCATTGCGGCTCGCGATTCAGGAACGAGAAGTTTTCTTTTCGACATTTTATCACCTCTTTTATAGAATGCCCCAAATTTTTTTTGCGAGTATGAAGTCTTGGCATATAAGGGTTTTTCTACGTTTGGAAAATTTTCGTCATAAAAAAAGATTGTCTATATTGTGTCAAATAAAATATAATTCTTAATAGTTAGAAAATTTTTATAAAAATAAAAGGGGGAAATGCCGTGGAAGAATTCGTTGGCAAGCTCGTAGGGATCCTTTGGTCCCCGGTCATGATTTATTTTTGTTTGGGTGTAGGCTTACTATTTTCTATTTTAACGAAGTTTTTGCAGGTCCGGTTGATTAAAGATATGATGGTTCAAATATTTAAGGGTGGAAGCTCAAGTGCAGGGGTGTCTTCATTCCAGGCTTTGGCTCTTTCATTATCCGGACGTGTAGGAACGGGGAACATCGCCGGTACGGCTACTGCCATCGCCTTCGGTGGTCCGGGAGCTGTCTTTTGGATGTGGGCGATTGCATTCATCGGTGCAAGCAGTGCCTTTATTGAGTCGACATTAGCTCAAATTTATAAAGTGAAGCAGGACGGGGAATACCGCGGGGGCCCGGCCTATTATATTGAAAAGGGTATTGGCTGGAAGTGGTATGCCGTACTATTCTCTTTTGCGACATTACTTGCTATGAGTATCCTAATGCCGGGGATCCAGTCAAACTCCATCGCATTAGGAATGGAAAATGCATTTGGTCTTAACACGATGGTCACAGGTATCGGTCTTGTCGTGTTAATCGGGGTCATCATTTTTGGCGGAGTCAAACGGATTGCGGGTGTGGCTTCTTATGTAGTACCGTTCATGGCCATTGCGTATATTCTTCTTTCCCTTATCATCGTCGGAATGAATATTGCTGAGATACCGGCTGTTTTTGCCCTTATTTTCAAAAGTGCATTCGGTGCAGACTCAGTATTCGGTGGAATCATCGGTATGGCTGTATCGTGGGGAGTCAAACGTGGAATCTATTCCAACGAAGCAGGCCAAGGAACAGGACCTCATGCTGCTGCGGCGGCAGAGGTTTCACACCCGGCCAAACAAGGATTGGTTCAAGCGTTCTCGGTGTATATCGATACCCTTCTTGTTTGTACGGCAACGGCATTCATGATCCTGTTTACAGGTTCCTTCAATACGGAAGGTCCAGACGGGACGATGCTTGCGAACAATCTGGATGGTATTGAAGCAGGACCTGGTTATACACAGGCTGCCATTGAATCAGTGCTTCCGGGATTCGGGGCATCATTCGTCGCGATCGCTTTATTCTTCTTTGCCTTTACGACGATCATGGCATACTATTACATGGCTGAGACAAATGTGGCTTACTTATTGAGAGGAAAGAATACAAAGGCGGCCATGGTGATCCTGAAGGTAGTCCTTCTTGGAGCCACTTTCTATGGAGCGGTAAGAGAAGCGGCTCTTGCGTGGGCGTTGGGTGATATCGGACTTGGACTTATGGTATGGCTGAACCTGATCGCGATTCTCATCCTTGCCAAACCGGCACTTAAAGCGTTGAAGGATTACGAGGAACAGAAGAAGCAGGGGCTTGATCCGGTCTTCAACTCGAAAAAACTCGGTATCAAAAATGCAGAGTTCTGGGAGCAGGAATATAAAGTCGAAGATAAAGAAAATGCTTCTTAACCTATAAACAATAAGAAACCTGTTGCCTAAGTGGCAGCAGGTTTTTTTACTGAAGCGGGGCTCTGATTTTAGAATAAAGTCTTTCCCCGATATATCTTTGGGAATATGTAACCCGATCAGATTAGTAAGCTTTATCTTTGAGTCGGGCAGCGAAATTGATTATGATAAACGGAGAAGAGAAACGTCATTTTATCATTTGGAGGTGCTGTTTCATTGGATTTATATCAATCGTTTATTCAGAATGAACGCCAAAGGAAATTGGTTGATTTAGCCGGGGAGCTTGCTGATGCTTTTTCTGAAAGAGGGGAGACGTACGACCGGGAGGATGTGTTCCCTTATGAAAATTTCAACGACCTCAAAAAAAGTGGATATGGGACACTATCCCTGCCGAAAGAATATGGGGGAGAAGAAATCAATTTGTATGAGCTTGTTTTGATCCAGGAGAAACTGGCTACAGGGGATGCCGCCACGGCATTATCCATTGGCTGGCATTTGGGTGGATTGATGGAGCTTACAGAAACCCGTGCCTGGGAGGAAGAGATTTTCAAAGATCTGTGTGAGGAGATTGTGTCAAATAAAGCTCTCGTGAACCGTGCGGCCACAGAACCGGCAACGGGCAGCCCGACGCGTGGGGGACTGCCTCAGACCAAGGCGATTAAAAACGAGAAGGGCTGGAGAGTAACAGGCAGAAAATCCTTTACATCAATGGCGAGAGTATTGGACTATTCCTTAGTATCGGCTGTGATCGGTGATACCGAAGAGAAAGGCTTCTTCCTTGTGGATCATGAATTGGAAGGCGTGAGCATTGAAGAGACGTGGGATACAATTTCCATGAAGGGAACGGGGAGTGATGACCTTGTTCTGAATGACGTCCAGTTACCGTCTTCTTCCCTCGTGGAGCGGGACAGCGACCAAGGGAAGAGTGATCTTCCTAAAGCATGGCTTCTTCATATCCCTGCCTGTTATATAGGGGTAGCGGTGGCAGCGCGTAATTATGCCATCCAGTTTGCCAAAGACTACTCCCCGAACAGTCTGCCCGGGCCGATCAAGGATGTTCCGGAAGTCCAATGGAAAATAGGTGAAATTGAATTAGAGTTGTTTAAAGCCAGGCAGATTCTATATTCCGTGGCAGATAAGTGGGTAAGGGAGCCTTCCAAACGGTCCGGGATGACTGCAGAACTTTCTTCTGTCAAGCATATTGTGACAAACAGCGCCTTTCATATCGTGGACACTGCCATGAGGATCGTGGGGGCAAGAAGCCTATTTCGAACCAATCCCATGCAGCGTTTTTATCGTGATGTGAGAGCAGGGCTTCATAACCCTCCAATGGACGATATGGTCATTGCAATGCTAGCGAATAACGCCCTGAAATAAGCTTGAAAGACAAGAGTCTGAGACAAAAGTATTCAGCCAAAAGAAAATCCGAACGATCATTCGAAATTCTTAATTGAAAATCGAAGTCGTTCGGATTTTCCATTTGGATGTTTACGTACATATTGTTACTTTTGGATGTAGTAAGTAGTGGTTGATTTCCGCTCCAGGTGCTCGTCTTCCGCCCGAGGAAAGCGAATCTTGCACGGAAAACAAAAGCGGTGTAACAAGTGATCCTAACTATTTTTTGATTGTTCGTCTTTAGAGAAAACGGATTTAGTTATGACCCAGCCTCTTTCTGCTCCTGGTGCATCCATCATTCCGGGTACAGTGCTTTTTTCAATACGTTGCGATGCTGTGTTTCCAGGATGTGAATTTCACTCAGCTCCTCAACAAGATCATGAATGGATAACAGTTCATAAAGCATGATGGTTTCGCAGGAAAAGTGATGCTTCATGGATTGGAACGGCTTCATATGAAGCCCCTCCTGATCCTCCCAGAATTCCTCCAATAAATTCTTCATAAGGGTGAAATGCTGATCGGGAATACCAAATGAAGGGTGGTGCATGATGTCTTTTAAACTTAATGTGGCATCCATGATCCGCTCTTTTTCTTCGTCACTGAAAGAATAGTGAACGGGTAGATAGATGATGTTACCGATATGAAAAAGGATCTGTCTCAGGATGTTCAGCTTCTTATACTCATAATTGAAACAGCGCATTTCCTGACGGTTGGAGCGGTGGAGCTTCCATTCTTCTTTTTGGTATTCGCATAGAGTATCCGTTGATTCAATTTCTCTTAAAATATCATTGAATATCATTTTCGTCTCTCTGTGCAGAGAATGATTCTGAAGGACTTCAGAGCCTCTTCTTTCCAACAGATTCCCTGTTTTGAAATAGAGATTATGAATGTTTGTTGAAATCGTGTTGCTATAATTAGGTGGAAGGATCCACAGATTGACTAAAGTCGATACAATCAATCCGATTGTAGTCGTACCGAGACGGATGAAAAACGTCGCAACGTAGTGATCATGGATTGTGGGGATCATGGCGATTCCAGTTAATGTAGCGACCAGGATACCAGCACCCAGATTGAGCTTATGGCAGGTGATGATCGTCAGGAGTGCGACCAGGGCATAGGTAATGGCATGGTTCCCTAATGTATGAGTGATGATCACGGCAAATAATGCACCGATAGCCGATGCGGGAAAGCGGACGTACGCTTTTTTGATTGAATTGGCAGCCGTCGGTTCAATGGTGACGATGGCGGTTATGACGGCAAAGGTCGCCGGCCAGTTTAACAGTTCACATACGAGAGCAGTAAGGAAAACGGCAAGTCCCGTTTTAGCAATCCTTCCCCCGACAAATTGAAATTTTTTCAGAAAACCCATAATATGCCCCTCTTTAATAAAATCACTATGCCCTATTATAAAGTAAGAAAAAACCAAATTAAATAAATTGACAAAAAAAGAACTGTTCAGGGAACAGTTCTTTTATATATGATAACTCATCTTAGAGGCAATGGCCGTAATAAGATTTGGATGGACTGAGGCATCTTCCGGTCGTTCTGTGCCTCTTTTAAATACTTGAACATTCTTTTGCCCGCACCAGAGTTTGCGGAATGAATCGTGATTCTTTCTGCAAATAACTGTTTTTCCACCATGTAGTGGACGAGCATTAAACCATTACGTGTCTTACTCTCTAAGTCGTGATCCAGTGAAAGATGAGCGATAGAATAATTAAGAAGCAGGTCAATACATTCATCGATGTCTTTCGCGAGAATGTACCCTTGGGGACAGTGTCGATAATCGTCTAAAAACACATTTACTGTCATATTTATTCTTCTTTCGTCATTTGACTTAATTTAAGCCTAACAGAGATTGACAAATACTTATATAGTTCAATAGTATGAATATTACCATTATATTTGTAATTTTTTGTGAGGAATCTTTATGTCATACACTTTTCGTAGAGAAGAAAGTATTATTTCCTCCCCAGTATGTTCAATAATAAATCGGGTCGATCTGTAATGATGCCGTCTGCACCGAGTTTGATGAGTCTTTCCATGGTTTCCCGGTCGTTGACGGTCCAGTAATGTACCTGGAGGCCGATGCGGTGTGCGCCTGAGATCAGAATTGGTTGTGTCAGGTCCAGGTTTCCTTCTTGAAGGGGAAGTTGAAAGGCATCGACATCCGATTGATAAAGATTTCGCATGAACAGTTTGTGGAGGATGACGAATTTTTTTGCTTCTTGTTTCCCTCCTTGTGTGGCAACCCTTCCTTTGGAAGATGATTCAACTAAATTAATGATGTTTTGATCGAATGAGGCGATGAGGACTTTATCCTCCATATCGTATTCTTCAATCAGCTTCAATAACTTTTGTACAATTTCCTCTATACGCTCTTCAGGGTTGTCGTCTTTTACTTCAATATTGATCCTCATATCGGGAAACCGCTGAAATACTTCCTCTAGGGTCGGGACATATATATGTTTTCCCCTGAAGGAGTACTGTCCCTTCAGGTCTTGAAAATAGTACGCCGCGTCAAGCCGTTGGAGTTCTTTCAATGTGTAATCTTTTACATATCCACGTCCGTCCGTTGTCGCATCGACTGTGGGATCATGAATCGTTACCAAGTGCCCGTCTTTGGTAATATGTATATCCGTTTCGATGACATCGGATCCAAGATCCACGGCATTTTGGAACGCTTCAATGGTATTCCCTGGTGCAAGATGTTTCCCCCCCTGATGTGCGATGACAAGGGGACGCTCATTTTCCTTTTGGAAGAAAGGGGGTGGTGTGGCCTTTTCAACAGGCAGCCAGTACACGATGATTGTAAACAGGACAAAGAAAGCGATCATCATCTCGATGACAATGAAGCGCTGTTTTTTGGACGTTTCGGGTAGCTTCGTATTTTTCATCTGCGTTCATCCTTTTAAATAAAAGATCTTATTTTTCATTATAAGTACGACCTTGTTTATTTAGGACAATAATATAAGAGAAATTCAGATTAATATAAAAGAGGAATAAGAAGGTATGATTGATTTTTACTTTTTGAAGTAAAAAAATTACGTTTAAAAATAAAAAAGTATTGCTTTTGAAAGTAAAATAGATTACCTTATAAAGTAAGGAGGGATATTTACCATGGAAGATCATTTAAGGCTGAATGTTTCATTGCTGCGTAAGCGTGTGCCGAATCTCACAACAGCGGCCAAAACGGTGGGCTTAAGGCCGGCCACTGTGTCAAATTTATGTACAGGTAAAATATCGGTGGCCCGTGCCGAGGTGAAAACGATCGTGACCCTTGCAAACCTGGCGAATTGTACGCTGGATGAATTGATTATTCAAGGAGGGAAATTAAGTATGATTGAAACTGGAATTAAACCACTTGATTTATTTGCACCCATTGTTCAGGGGGGGACTAACGGATTCGTTGCGAGATCTCAGATCGGCCAATTTGTCGTTTTGGCTGAAATGACACAAGTATTGAAAGAGAAAGGTTACCATGCCATATTATTAACACCGGATCAGACCTACCCCGGTTTAAGTGATCTTGAAGGATTCGTGGATGCGAAATGCCACACGCTCGAAGATGCCTTTGCGGAGGTTTCATTGGTGGATGATAAGGAAAGCATTCTCCTGTATGTTGATCGTTCGTTTATCGTCTCAGGGAAGCTGTATGAATTAAGAGAGAGGTTCGAAGCAGAGGGCTATCCTGACATCACGACCATTTTATTTGATCCAAGTGGAGAAGCAGTCGATGAAGACGACCCGTTTGGTCCACTTGATACCTTGTGTTATTTCGACATTGATCTGGCTACCCGTGGTATGTACCCGGCCATTCATCCCGTTCAGTCGACGTCCGTCCTGTTGGAAGATGAAGCGTTGGATGCAAGTCATGCCACGACCCACAAGAAGGCAAAGAAAGTATTAAGGCGATATAAAGAAATTCGCGTCCTGATGAATACGATCGGTAAAGATAAAATTCCCGATGCAGACCTTGAACTATTCCAAATTGGGGAGAGACTCGAAGCATACTTGAGCCAGCCTTTCTATGTAGCAGAGGAATTCACTAACGTCAAAGGCCAAAGCGTACCGGTCCAACAAACGATCGGGGACATACAGAAGATACTCCAAGGGCACTACAACCACCTCGAACCCAAACACCTCACCTATAAAGGACGATTGAATTAACCAACAGTAGAGGGACGGACCCCGGGCAGGAATGCCGGGGTCCGTCCCTCTGATTTTTTCGTTATTTAATATTTATTGAGAAAGGATTTATTCGAATCCTGCAAATGCCTATATGAATAATCAAAACGCTTAGGGGAAGGTCTAAGTGTTTTTTTGTTGAACTTAAAAAATTCCTTAACTCCATTTCCCGTACATACGTTCCATGATAGGATAGAAGATATGAATGATAAATCCTAACGTGCAGGCGACAATGACCGTTCCGATGCCGACTGCCCCGTGGAAGACCATGGCGAGGGTGATGGCAATCGCTTCATTTAACAAGCGGGAATTGCGCAAATTCAACCCAAAACGTTGATGGATCGCCACCATGAACGTATCCATGGGGCTTGAAGGGAGCTTGGCTTGAAGATAGATGGAGATTCCAATCCCGAGGAGCAGGATACCGATCAAGACAAAAGTTAATTGCTGACCAAATCCCACAGGTTCAACTGTATTAAGGCCCGACGTGATCCAGTAATCAACCATCATCCCGATCACAAAGATGGAGAGGGCGGCTAACCATTGGACACCTTCTTTTAATAAAAATGCGTTTATGAGGATGAGAATGCATCCATTCATGAATATGCATGTGCCGATAGAAAGGTGAAGCAGGGTCGATTCCCCGACGGCAAGTGCATCCCAGGGAGCCGCTCCCAAATCCCCTTTGATAATAAGTGACACCCCTAATGATAGAGACAGTAATCCAATGCAATAAAAGATGAATCTTGCCTTCATTCTCCCGAATCCTCCGTTCCAAACAGCTTGTCTAATATATATGTACATCTGAAAAAAGATAGAATCATCATTTTCCTTTGATAACTGGAGGTGAAACGTCCGTGAAGAAAACCATGAAGATATCGATCAGGGAGTTAGTGGAGTATGTGTATAAGGAAGGAAGCATTGACCTGAGATTTCAGGCCCGCTCCTCTATGGTCACCGGCACAAGACTCCATCAGAAACTGCAGAAGCAATATAAAGAAGGCGATGAGAAGGAAGTCTTCCTGAAAGGGGAGCAAGCAGCCGGTGGTCTCGTATATCAACTCGAGGGTCGTTGTGATGGCATTCACTATGATGACGGAGAAGTGACCGTGGAGGAGATCAAATCGACGGCAAAAAATCTGGACTTGATTGAAGAAGGAAGCCGGGTTCACTGGGCTCAGGGTGAATGCTATGCATTCTTGTTGGCAAAAGAAAAGCTGCTCCCCCATGTGGCTGTCCAATTAACCTATATCGAGGTTGAATCAGAAAGAACGAAGTCATTCAAGCAAATCTACTCCATTGAAGAGCTTGAACGCATCGTGAATGAAACCCTGGTTGCTTACACACCGTTTGCTACCGTGATTCTGACAAATGAAGAAAACAAAATGAAAAGTGCCACGGATCTGATATTTCCGTATCCTTCTTACCGGAAAGGACAGAAAAAACTCGCAGGTGCGGTATATAAAACAGTAACCGAATCGAAATCCCTTTATGCCAATGCACCCACAGGAACGGGGAAAACCATTTCAACCCTGTTTCCTACCATAAAAGCAATGGCAGAAGGGAATAGCAAGTGGTTTTATGTGACGGCAAAAACGATCACCCGTACAGTGGCAGAAGAGGCTCTTCTTCTTTTGGAAAAAGAGGGTTTGGCACACAGGACGGTTACGATCACGGCGAAAGACAAGATCTGCTTCAAAGAAGAAACGATTTGTCAGAAGGATTATTGCGAATTTGCAAACGGTTATTATGATCGTATTAACGGAGCGCTGATTGATATTTTGACCCAGGAAAGCATCATCACGCGCCCGATCCTCGAATCATACGCAAGAAAACACAAGGTGTGTCCTTTTGAATATTCCATCGACCTTGCCTACCTGGTGGACGGAGTCATCTGCGATTATAACTACATCTTCGACCCGAGGGTTTCCTTGAAAAGAATGAACGAAGAAAGTAAGAAAAAGACGAATCTGCTCATAGACGAGGCCCATAATCTTGTAGGCAGGGGAAGAGAAATGTATTCTGCCTCCCTGAAAAAGTCTGCTTTCTTACAAATCAAAAAGCTATACCCTGAACATGACGGATTGAGGCAGGGAATTACTGCAGTTAATAAGCAATTTCTGCGATTGAAAAAAGAAGACGGTGCTGACAACAGGGTTGAATTGGACGGTCAACTCGTTGAGTCGGTTGTAAGCTTCATTGAAATTGCTGAAAAGTGCCTGGGGGAAACGGGCAGGGAGTGGTCGGAGGGATTTATGCAATTGTATTTCGACAGCATCAGTTTTGTGCGAATTTCAAATCTCTACTCTGAGGAACATCGCTTTGTAATTGATAGAAGCTCCCATGAATTAGAAGTGAAACTTTATTGCATCGATCCATCGAAGCTTATTAAACAGGTTACACGTCCGTATCAATCATCGGTATTTTTCTCTGCTACATTGCATCCGTTTTCGTACTATTTTCAGCAGCTGGGCGGGAGTGAAGAAGATTATCGATTCCTGATTCCTTCCCCATTTGAGCACGACCAGTGGCAAGTAGGGATCCACCCGATTTCCACCCGATTAAGGGACAGGGATCGGACCCTTCCCATCATTACTCGTTCCATAGAGGAAACCTTCAATGGGTACAAAGGGAATTATCTCGTCTTCTTTTCTTCATACTCTTATATGCAGGAAGCGTATGACAGGATGAATAAGGAACCATTGGACGCTAGTGTCCTTATTCAGGAGCCGAATATGAGCGAGAGAGAAAGAGAAGAATTCCTTCAGGAGTTCCGGAGTGATAGAGAACATCCTGTTATCGGTCTTGCGGTCCTGGGAGGAATCTTCTCAGAAGGGATCGATTTGAAAGGAGATCGGTTAAAGGGTGTGATTGTGGTAGGAGTGGGGCTGCCCCAGCCTTCTGTGGAACAGGAAATCATCAAGGATTATTTTAATGGCAGGGGAATGGACGGGTATGATTATGCTTATGTGTATCCAGGGCTGAATAAAGTATTTCAATCAGGAGGAAGACTTATCCGTTCAGAAGAAGACAGGGGAGTCCTGAAGCTGATTGATGATCGGTATTTGACCCCTAAATACCGGGATTTATTGCTGGATGAATGGAAAGAGTATCGCATTATAACGTAAAAAAGACCGCTGTTTTCAGCGGTCTTTTATCATTAGTTAAAAGAAGGATCCTTTAACAGACGGTCAAATTCTTCAAGGTGATGAGTTTCATCGGCGATCATATCATCAAGCTTGATGCTGAGCTCAACAAGACCCAATTCTTCTGCTTGTTCTTTACGCTTCTTATAGCGCTCAATGGTAGCTGCTTCGGCTTTACGGCCTTCTTCAAGCATTTCCTTCACATCATCCGTTTGTTTAACCGCAGCAGGCGTCGTTGTCGGCTGTCCACCCAACGTTTTAATCTTTTCGGCAAGGTATAAAGCGTGACCCTGCTCATCAGGAATTTCTTCTTCAAAGAAAGGTTTTAATATTTGACGATACAAGCCGCTCACGACAGCCGCGTAGTTAGTGTAAAGAATGACTGCCGCATATTCATTGGCTAAATCCTCATTTAATCCATCAATCAATTCATGTAATTTTGCTTCATCCATGTAAAATACCACCCTTTTCATTGTTGTTATAGAGACTATTTACCCGGACTGATGTGAAAATAAACATTCCGGAGGGAAACGAATGCCCTTCAAATATTTTGCCTGAAAATGGGGATTCTAATTCTATAAAAGTCAGAGGAGGGATGAGCATGTCTAAACAGGGCAGGAAGAGTATGGATCAAACTTCTGAACAGCTGGCGAAACAAAAGGCCAAAAACGATGTAGAATTTGCATCTGATACCCAAACGGGAAATGCAAAAGGACAAAGTCAGAAGAAAAGCGGCAGACAAGTAAATAAAAAATAATGGACGAATATCTTTTTCATCGAAAGAAAAACCTATATGTAGAACCAGGAGGTGTAAAGGCATGAGAATTGGTGTTGAACAATCCTTAACAAACGTTGTAGAAGCCTTACGGGCACAGGGGCATGAAGTAGTGGAGCTTAAGCAGGAATCAGATGCAAACGGATGTGACTGCTGTGTCGTGACAGGAATGGATACAAATGTAATGGGTATTCAAAATGTAGCGACTCAAGGCCCTGTCATCGAAGCAAGCGGACTGAGTGCAGATCAAATCTGCCAAGAAGTCGAAAGCAGACTGCAATAACTCCAACACAAAAAAGAACAGCCATTGATGGCTGTTCTTTTTTGTTTATTAGATTCAAATCCATCACCCAATCTGGGCAAGAGGTTGGTTTCTCAAGTGCTCGCGCAGGAGATCAGGAGCGGTTAAAAAGACCAGTCCGTTACCTTCCAGTGTTTTCGGGAAGCCGAGTGGTACTGTCCGCTTAATGAGCTGCGCATATACTTCACATTCAGAAAGTTTCCGGTCGAAGGATGCCTGTTCAAATTCTTTGATCAGGGCTAATGCTCCAGAGATGTGGGGAGCTGACATGGAGGTTCCGCTGAGCTTGGCATATTTTTCTCCCGGAATGGTCGATAGGATTTGTTCGCCGGGGGCCACTAAGTCAACTTCATTGTTGGAATTGGTAAAGTAGGAAGACTTTCTTTGAAGATCGATGGCGCCGACCGAAATGACTTCATTGTAGCAGGCGGGGTAGGAAAATTCATCAGTGCCGCTATTGGAGTCCCCCTCGTTCCCGGCAGCGCATACCACCAGAATATTGGCATCCACCGCTTTTTGGATGGCTTCGTGAAGTGGGTCATAATCTGTAGGTCCCCCCAAAGACATGGAAATGATATCGACCTTTTGCTCGATGGCATAGAGAATACCATTCACGATCCAATCATACTGACCACTTCCACGGCTGCCGGCGAGAACTTTAATCACCAGTAAGTCAGCCATTGGAGCCACTCCGATGACCCCATCACCATTTTCGTTTGCGGCAATTGTTCCAGAGACATGGGTACCGTGTCCGCTGTAATCCGTCACATTATCTTCTGCACCTTCATCATCATCGGTGAAATTTCGGAATCCCTTCACCTTTCCCGTAAGGTCAGGGTGATTCATATCACATCCCGTATCAAGGATGGCGATGGTGATACCTTTCCCTTTATACCCATTTTTCCACATGCTGGGGGCTTGGATTAAATCAACGCCTTTAGGAATTTCATTTGCATCAACAATCATTTCATCCATGAAATATGGAATTAACCTCATTTCACCTTGCATAGCAATCCCTCCTAAAATAGTGTTGAACACAGGAATAAAAATCAGAAGTTTCTGAAAATATAACATTTTTTGGACAAAATGAAAAGGGATAATAGTAATAGGAAAATAAAACCAACCATATTTTCGTCCGCCGTTGCATAAAGGGAGGATCAACCCCTCTTTAGAGGAGTGAGCAGGGATTGATCTTTTTGGGGGGATGAAATTTTAAACAAACGTTTGACTAACGATGCGAACCCTTGATAGTAATAGGGTCTTCGGGGTTAAACAAACGTTTGGTTAAAATAAATCTTCCAGGTTTTTCATCATGTCGCCCCAGGTTCCAACATAAAATAGGTGAAGAAAGGGGGCACAAGGATGAATTATTATCAATATGGCTATCCTGCCTATTCCTATTACCGAAATGCTCCGAATATGGCCTATGCTCACATTCAGGGAGGTCCACTCGCTCCAGGGCTTAAAGGATATGTGTTTTTTCGGGAAGTACAAAATGGTGTGGAAGTATTTGCCGAGGTGACAGGTTTACCATCCTATAAAGAAGGAAAGGGTGATCGAAAGCCGATTGGTCCCCATGGATTTCATCTCCATGAAAAAGGGGCATGTGAGATAGGGGACCCCAATGAACCCTTCACGTCTGCAGGAGGGCATTGGAATCCGACCAATCAGCCACATGGGAATCATGCAGGAGATTTTCCTGTTTTGTTTTCAAATGACGGCTACGCAAAAATGTCCTTTTTTACGAATAAATTTAATGTGAAAGATGTGATAGGGAAGGGTGTCATCATTCATCAAAACCCGGATGACTTCAGGTCCCAGCCTTCAGGGGATGCAGGGAAACGATTGGCGTGCGGAGTGATCATGGGGTATGGAGCACCATAAAGAAAAGGGTTGACCCCGTGTTGGGTCAACCCTTTTGCATGGAGCAGAAGGGATTAAAATACTCCCAGGACATCAAGCATGACGAATAGTATTAACACCGGCGCCACAAAGCGGATCAAGAAGAACCAGGTTTCAAATAATCCCCGTTTTAACCCGCTTCCCTGCTTTAATTCATCATATAAAGCTGTTTTTTTCATTTTCAGCGGTACAAAGAGAGCGATAAGCAATGATCCGATTGGAAGCAATACATTACTAACAGTAAAGTCGGCTAAATCAAATATGGTTTTGCCAAACAATGTGATATCACCAAGTACCCCGAAAGACAATGCCGATGGAATGCCGCAAACGAAGATGGCAAGACCGATGATCCACGACCATTTCGTACGCTTTCCGGGGTCCCCCTTAGAAATGACGGAAACGATGATCTCAAGCATCGAGAACGCAGAAGTCAATGCTGCGAATAAGAATAGCACAAGGAATGCAATGAAGAAGAGCATCCCGAAAGGAAGCTGACTGAACACGGTAGGCAGTACGTTGAATAGCAGCACCGGACCCGCGCCAGGCTCTAAATCAAAAGCAAAGACTGCCGGGAAAATCGCAAGTCCTGCCAGTAATACGATGAAGATATTCATCGCTACGATCGAAATGGCCGAACGTGGAAGACTCTGTGTCTTTGGAAGGTATGAGCTGTATGTCACCATCACCGATACCCCGACACTTAACGTGAAGAACGATTGACCCATCGCTTCTAAAATCGTCTGTGACGTTACTTTGGAAAAGTCGGGCTGGAGCAGGAATGTAACTCCTTCAACTGCCCCATCAAGGGTCACAGCGCGGATCACTAACAGAATGAAAAGAACAAATAATGCCGGCATCATAATTTTACTCGCGAGTTCAATCCCTTTTTCAATCCCCTTGGCCACCACGATGATGGTCATCAAGATGAAGAGAAGCTGAACGAATACACTTATCCCGGGATTTGAAATCGTTGCCCCGAACACTTCTGCGTATTGATCCGATGAAAGGCCGTTTAATTGTCCTGTAACAGCTTTGAATAAATAAACGACGATCCATCCCCCGATTACACTATAGAAGGACAGCAGGATGAAGGATGTGACCATCCCGAGTATCCCGACCCAGTGCCATTTGGTGCCGGGAGCGATCTTTCGGTACGAATCCACTGCGTTGCTTCCGGACGTACGTCCGATTGAGAATTCAGCCAGTAATAATGGAAGGCCGAGTAATAAAGTAAATAAAATAAAGATCAGGAAGAATGCTCCGCCTCCATTTTCACCGGCTATATAAGGGAATTTCCAGATGGCCCCCAATCCGATGGCAGACCCGGCTGCCGCTAAAATAAAGCCGATTTTCGATGACCACTGTTCACGCTGACTCATTCTCATTCTCCTTTCGGTTATTATTGACGTGTGAGGGTAATTTCTGACCAAATAAAAAAATCGCCCCTACATATCGTAGGGACGATTTGGATATCGCGGTACCACCCTAGTTATGAGAAAATTATTCTCATCACTCTTCACACATAACGGTCTTACCCGTCTTTTGATCTCGTCAAAAGAAGCTCCGGAATCGAAATTCGCTTCATCTTTGTACCGGTTCACACCAACCACCGGCTCTCTTAAACAGGGAAATGTCCGCTACTAGTTTCCTTCAAAGCTTATTCAATATTAGGTTATACAATTTTTATCATGAATCAAAACGACTTGTCAATCTATTTCAGGAAAAGTAGTGAGAATTGTCTGGAATTGATGGTGGTTTTTGGCTTTGTCAGGTGTGGAGATGATTGTGTACCTGGTCCATATAGGTGGGGATGTACCAGGTACAAAAAGGCTGAGGCGTACCAGGTACAAAAAGAGCAACTTGTACCTGGTACAAGCCGACCCCGCCCATTGAAACGTGCAGCCATTGAGTTCGCCCTTCTTCTCAAGTAAAATAAAGAAAAAATGGACTGAAAAGGTGTTTTACATGAAATCATTTATTATCATTGGCGCCGGCATTCTCGGGGCTTCCACGGCGTATCATCTCGCGAAAGCAGGAGCGGATGTCATAATCATTGATCGAAAGGACCCCGGACAGGCAACGGATGCAGCGGCAGGAATTGTCTGCCCGTGGCTGTCACAACGCAGGAATAAAGTGTGGTATCGCCTGGCAAAGGGTGGGGCGAAGTATTATCCGAGCATCATAGAACAGCTCGAAGCAGACGGCGAGACTGAAACAGGTTATAAACGGGTGGGGGCCATCAGTCTCCACACGGATGTGCATAAGCTCCATAAAATGATGGAGAGAGCGGAGAAACGCAGGGAGGATGCTCCGGAAATCGGAGAGCTGACCATGTTGACGGCAGAAGAAACAAGGCAGCGTTTTCCACTTCTTTCTGAGGAGTATCAGTCTGTTCATGTCAGTGGTGCAGCCAGGGTGGATGGAAGAGCGATGAGGAAGGCCCTTTTAAATGGAGCTGAAAAGCAAGGAGCAACACTGCGACAAGGGGATGCCAAGCTGTTAAACGAAGACAATCGGATTATTGATGTCAAAATAGGAGACGAAGTACTTCGGGCGGACGGAGTGATTGTGACGGCCGGGGCCTGGGCGAACGAACTCTTTCAACCTCTTGGAATCAATTTTCTTGTATCCTCCCAAAAAGCGCAGATTCTCCATCTGCAAGCAGGTGGGCAGGAGACCGCCGAATGGCCGGTCGTCATGCCACCTAATGATCAATACCTTCTTGCCTTCCCTGCAGGTAGAGTTGTGGCAGGGGCCACTCACGAAAATGATGTCGGTTTTGATCAACGGGTAACCGCTGGGGGGATGCACGAAATTCTTCACAAGGCTATGGACGTTGCACCGGGAATTGGTGACAGTGCAATCCTTGAGACGAGAGTCGGATTTCGCCCGTTCACACCTGGTTTCCTTCCCGTTTTTGGTGCCATGCCGGGATTGGATGGTGTCTGGGTGGCCAATGGACTTGGGGCATCGGGTTTGACGGTGGGGCCATATCTTGGTTCGGAGCTTGCGAAACTTGCTCTCGGTGAACCCACAGAACTTGATCCTGCTGACTATGATGTAGCAGGGGCCGTCGAGTAAAAGAAGAAAAAGCCACCAGCTCATTTCCCTCTATCTTCTATAGGGAATGACCCTTATAATAGAGGGAGCGAAATTTAGTTTAGGAAGAAAAGGTGTTTACGATATGAGTTTATTGACAGTCAAAAACTTAACACACGGTTTCGGTGACCGTGCGATTTTTAACGATGTATCTTTCCGATTATTGAAGGGTGAACATATCGGCTTGATCGGTGCCAATGGAGAAGGAAAGTCTACCTTTATGAATATCATTACAGGAAAGCTTGAGCCTGATGAAGGGAAAGTGGAATGGGCGAAGCGTATCCGTATCGGGTACCTGGATCAGCATGCCCAGTTGAAGCAGGGCATGACGATCCGGGACGTCTTAAAAACTGCCTTCCAATACCTGTTTGATATGGAAACAGAAATGAATGAGCTTTTTGCCAAGATGGGGGAGGCTACCCCGGAAGAACTGGAAGAATTGCTGGAGGAAACCGGTACCCTTCAGGATGCGTTGACGAATAATGATTTCTATATCATTGATGCCAAGGTGGAAGAAATCGGCCGTGGCCTTGGGTTGGATGATATCGGATTGGATAAAGATGTCCACGATCTAAGTGGGGGACAACGGACGAAAGTATTATTGGCAAAGCTTTTACTAGAAAAGCCGGACATCCTATTACTCGATGAGCCTACCAACTATCTTGATGAGCAGCATATCAATTGGTTGAGACGCTATCTGCAGGAATATGAAAATGCATTTATTCTGATCTCTCATGATATCCCGTTCTTAAATAGTGTCATCAATCTGATCTATCATATGGAAAATCAGGAATTGAATCGCTATGCAGGGGACTATCATGAATTCAAACGGGTCCATGAAATGAAGAAACAGCAGCTTGAGTCGGCTTTCAAGAGACAACAGCAGGAAATCTCGGAGTTGAAGGATTTCGTGGCCCGCAATAAGGCCCGGGTATCCACCCGTAACATGGCCATGTCCCGTCAGAAAAAGCTTGATAAGATGGATGTAATCGAACTGGCTGCGGAAAAGCCGAAGCCGGAGTTTCATTTTAAACAAGCGAGAACCGCCGGCAGGGTCATCTTTGAAACGAAGGATCTTGTGATCGGGTACGATGAACCGTTATCAAAACCGCTCAACCTGAAGATGGAGCGTGGTCAGAAGATTGCTCTATCAGGAGCCAACGGAATCGGGAAGACGACTCTATTGCGGAGCATCCTCGGGGAAATCAAGCCGATTTCCGGTTCAGTGGAGCTTGGTGATTATCTTCATATCGGTTATTTTGAACAGGAAATCAAGACAAAAAATAGTAACACATGCATTGAAGAAGTGTGGAACGAGTTCCCATCCCTTAACCAGGCGGAAGTTCGCTCGGCCCTGGCTAAATGCGGATTGACGACGAAGCATATCGAAAGCAAGGTAGAAGTGCTGAGCGGCGGGGAAAAGGCAAAGGTGCGACTATGTAAACTGATGAACAAAGAATCGAACGTTCTTGTCTTTGATGAACCGACCAATCACTTGGATGTTGAGGCTAAAGAAGAGTTGAAGCGGGCATTGATAGAATACAGAGGCACCGTGCTCTTAATCAGCCACGAACCTGACTTCTATCAGGATGTAGCGACGGAAGTATGGAACTGTGAAGATTGGACAACCAAATTGTTTTAATA
Organism: Rossellomorea sp. QJM3NY_18; assembly: GCF_056173145.1. Lineage (NCBI taxonomy): Bacteria > Bacillati > Bacillota > Bacilli > Caryophanales > Bacillaceae > Rossellomorea > Rossellomorea sp. QJM3NY_18. The sequence goes on from NZ_CM149659.1 coordinate 425,908, forward strand.
AAAAGCCGATTCCCTCAAATAACTAAACCGTACCGTTTTGAGGTGCTTTTCATCAATGGTATATAAAAAAGTAGAACTCGCCGCAGGAATTTTTTCGCGAGTTTCTTTATTAGGAAGGCAAAAACCTTATGTATTTACTTGTGATACGGTTCATTAAGATTTCTTGCCCTACCAGAGAGAGTAAAATAAGCGGAGCACAGAAAAATCTCCCATATTTCTATGTTTTGAGTAAATAGGCGGAGTGGCCCTGTCGGTTGGAAACTGGAAGATTAAACGTGATAAAGAATTACAGGAAGAAGCTGAGAAGGAAGAGACAATCCTTAAACCGGCTACTGAATAGTATGGAAAAAGCCTGCCTTGGAGGAATTCATGGCAGGCTTTTTTTATTTAATTGGTTTTTCGGACCTCATACAAATGAAACGACAATCCAAATGGATCAGATATCATTTCACTTGTTGAATGATAGACGTGATCTACCCTGCAGCCGCTGTCCAGGAGCTTTTGCTTGCTTCTATCAAAATCATCCACAGCGAACTCGAAATGCACGGTGTTATGATCACTATCTTCAATGAAGAAATTCCGACCATTCATCGAGAACTTTGTTTCCTTTTGTCCCTGCTCTTCAACCTTCATTCCAATGATATTCGTGTAAAATTGAATCGCTTCATGGTAATGCTTCACTCCAACTGCAACATTATGAGTGAGCTGAAAGGATGAACGAAGGTTATGCTTCAACTGAGGGACAAAATCTTCAGATGGAGCATGTAATAAATCCAGTAAAGAATAAATGACGCAATATTCGTCTCCGGGCCCGAAGTAAGCAGAGCTGCAATGATAAATCATACCTTCTTCACCTTTTTTGAAAGTGGATACTCCAGGCATGGAGGTTTTCTCATTTTTAAACCCGAGGTCTTGTGAAAAAGTGTTTCCTTTCGATGATACAAGTGGAAAGGACCACCCTTTTGAAGCTGCAAAGTCTTCTTGAACGGCCGGGTCGTCTGGAGAGGATAGAACAAATTCACAACGACTTAACAAATGATGATACACCCCATTAAAGCCATCCCCCCACATGGAACAATAGCGACATTTCCTCCCCATATTATGGATGATAATAAGTTCATCCTTGTCTTTGAAAAGTTCCTCCAGTGTAACGGTCTGTTGATCAGTTGTTAAAAAGAGGTAGTTTTCAACCTTTTGCGGAGCTTGTTCTTTGCGTAGCTGTGCAAGCTGCCTTTTCTTTTCCATGATTTCCAACTCTAATGCCTGTATTTCCTTCGTTCCTTCAAATGTGGTCATTTTATTGCCTCCTATTAGAACTTGTCATATGTAAGATTCTGTATTGGAGTGAGATGTCCTTCTTTTCAGGAGATGATCGTATCTTATCTGGTCGTCAACGAATGTACTTTAATTAAATTTTCTGAAAATATATTGACAATTTTCAGAAGACACGTTATCTTTTGAGTAGTTAAATATAACACATATTTTTATAAACGAATTAATAACGTTATATAAATATATTTTTATATCATATCAGGGAGGCCGATACATTGATTTTGCATGAGATTGAAACCGCCGGTCGATCGCAAATGGAGCGCCTTCAACTAGAGAGACTGCAACATGTTGCTTCAGTCGTTTATGAGAAAGTTCCCTTTTACCGGGAGCAGTTTGAGAGAAGGGGCATCAAGCCGGAAGATATAAAGTCTTTGGCGGACTTAAAAATGTTACCGCTTACAATAAAGAAGGACCTTCGGGATCATTATCCATTCGGCCTGTTTGCCGTAGAGCGTGAGGAAATGGTCAGGGTTCATGCTTCAAGCGGTACGAGTGGGAAGCCCACAGTCGTAGGTTATACCCAGAATGATATTGATATGTGGGGCGGAATCGTGGCGCGGGCAATCAGCATGGCAGGCGGGAAACCGGGAGATGTCCTGCATAACGCATATGGATATGGCTTATTTACCGGGGGCCTTGGCCTTCATTATGGGAGTGAGAAGCTCGGGATGATCACGGTTCCGGTGTCAGGAGGGAACATGTCCAGGCAAATCACGTTATTGGAAGACTTCAAGCCATCTATCATATGCGGTACGCCTTCTTACGTTCTCAACTTAGCTGAATCAATGGAAGCACAAGGGAAGGATCCAGCTTCCCTTTCTGTGAAATATGGAATCTTCGGGGCCGAGCCGTGGTCGGACTCAATGAGGAAGACGCTGGAGCGGAAGATGGATATTAAAGCATGTGACATTTACGGGTTAAGTGAAGTCATCGGACCCGGGGTTGCCATGGAATGTCATGAAGCACGGGACGGTCTTCATATTGCAGAGGATCACTTCCTCGTTGAAGTCATTAACCCTGATACGTTAGAGACCCTGCCGGAAGGGGAAGTCGGGGAGCTTGTGTTTACAAGCTTAACGAAGGAAGCCTTTCCGATCATCCGGTACAGGACCGGCGATATCGCTTCGATTCAGCACGGAACATGCTCATGTGGACGAACAACGGTGAAGATGTCCAGGGTGAAAGGAAGAGTCGATGACATGCTCATCATCAGGGGAGTGAACGTGTTTCCATCCGAAATGGAGCATTTTCTGCTTCAGATAAATGACCTTGCACCACATTATCAAGTTCACTTGAAGAAAAAGGGGCACTGGATTTGGTGGAGCTGCAGGTTGAGGTGACGGATAAATGTTTTAATGGGGTGTCGAACGACTTGCATCATGACCGTCTGAATGAATTGGAAAGAAAAGTGAAGGGCCTGATGAAAGATCGTTGCTACGTTTCCATGGATGTCAAAGTGAGAGCTCCCAGGGAAATACCCCGTTCGGAAGGAAAAGCCATCCGGATTGTTGATCTTAGGGGAGAAGCCATGCTTCAATAAATTTTTTTGAGAAAAATACCTATCACACGATTTCATCATAACGTGGTAATGGTGTAATAAAGGAGGGGCTGCAATGAGTGATATATTGACAAATCAACCATTGACGGAAGATGAGCGTATGGCTCATTTTATGAAAAAGATCGAAAATGACGAAAAAATCGAAGCCGATGACTGGATGCCGGATGAATATCGGAATGCGCTGATCAAGCTGATATCTATGCACGGCATAAGTGAAATCATGGGTGCACTCCCTGAGAAGGAGTGGGTCCCGAAAGCACCTACCCTCAGAAGAAAACTGGGGATCATGGCAAAAGTTCAGGACGAGATGGGGCACGGCCAGCTTTTGCTTCGTGTAGCGGAAGATTTGATGAAGCCTTATGGGAAAACGAGAGAGCATATCATGAGGGATTTGTTTTCTGGAGATTTGAAGTTTCATAACGTCTTTCATATGGAGGCACCGACCTGGGGAGACGCGGGGTTGATCGGCTGGCTCGTGGACGGGGCGGCAATCATTACACAAACGAATATGCTTCATGCTTCCTATGGACCATACGCCAGGGCGCTGAAGAGAATTTGTGCCGAGGAAGTATTCCATGCACAGCATGGTGAGGCAATCATCATGGCATTAGCAGAAGGTACACCGGATCAGAAAGCGTTGGTCCAGGATGCGGTGGACCGTTGGTGGGAATCGCTTCTGATGTTCTTTGGACCTGGGGACGCGAAGACAACGGGATCTTCCAAGCAGGATATTACCATCAAGTACAACATCCGCACGAAAACCAATGAACAGCTTCGTCAGGACTTTTTTACGAAATATGTTCCTAGAATGCTGTCATTGGGTCTGACGCTCCCGGATGAAACGATGTACTTTGATGAAGAACAGGACTTATGGATCTATAAGCAGCCCGACTGGAGCCGCTTTAAGGAAATTATTCGCAACAAAGGGCCAAAATCGAAGGACCGCCTCCGTTTAAGGGAATTATCCTACGATAACAATGCGTGGGTCCGGGAAGCGTTAAGCCCAGGTGACCGAGTAAGTTAGAAGGGAATGAGAAGAGATGTCAGACAAGGGTCAGAACTTTTATCAGGAATTTGAAGTGTTCAGTAAACGGTCGGACGGGGCACAGATGCAGCATCAGTTCAGTCTGCTGGCTCCCAACCATGAGCTTGCCATGGTAATGGCTCAAGAGAATTTCATGAGAAGAGAGCCTGTTTCGGATATATGGGTCGTGAAACGGTCGGATGTACGGATGATGACCCCCGAAGAAAGGGAGAGCGTCTCCCGTCTTGATAATAAAGATTACCGTAACGCCAAGGGCTACGGCTATTTGAAAAAGAAGTGGAGACAGTACGAACAGGAAATGCTTGATGAGAAAGAAATCATGTCATGGGGAGAGTTGGTGAAGAAGAAATGAACGTGAAAAGTCCACAGGACATTCCGAATGCAGATTACAAGGAAGCCCTCCTGAGCCTCTTATATCAGCTGGCTGATGACGATTTCATCCTTGCTTACCGGGGATCTGAATGGCTGGGGCTCGCTCCCCATATCGAAGAAGATGTCGCGTTTTCTTCCATCAACCAGGACACAATGGGACATGCGACCATGTTTTATCAGCTACTTGAAGCGTTGGGAGAAGGGGATCAGGACCATCTCGCCCATGGTCGGAAAGCGCCAGAAAGAAGAAATGCCATTCTCCTTGAAGAAGTGAATGGACCCGGAAACTACATGGAGGAGCCACGCTATGATTGGGCCTTTGCTGTTGTACGGCATTATTTTTACAGTGTGGCAAAAAAAGTGCGGATCGATGCGCTTAAGAATTCTTCCTATGAACCACTTGCCGAGATGGCCGTCAAGATCAACACAGAATTGTATTACCACCTGCTTCACTGGAAAACCTGGTTCATACAGTTGATGAATGCAGGCGGAGAAGCAAGGGAGCGTATGAATAAGGCAACGGAAAGAGTACTGGAAGAATTCGCGGGAGTCCTGACCCTGGGGCCAAGGGGGAAAGAAATGTCCCTTATGGCTTTGATCGAAGGGGAAGAAAGTTTAACAAAACGTTGGGAACTCGCGCTCGAGCCGGTCTTCAGGTCCTGTCAGCTTTCCTTTCCACCGACTGTAGGCATGAAAAAGGGGAATGGACGCTTAGGTGAACACACCCCTGAACTGGATACGGCACTTTCGACCTTGAGCGAAGTCTATCAAACAAATCCGGCTGCAAGCTGGTAAAGGATGAAGGAAAATGACTGCTACCGTTTTAGATGTTCTTCAAACTGTGAAAGATCCTGAAATCGATTCCATCAGCATTGTGGATCTCGGAATGGTCAATCGCGTCGATCAACAGGAAGAAACCCTTGTAATCGAGCTTCTTCCCACTTTTGTAGGCTGTCCGGCACTGGACATCATTAAAGGCAATGTCGAGAAGGCGTGCAGAGAACAACTGGACGTAGGGTCCGTACAGGTGGAGTTCGTCTATTCTCCGCCCTGGACATCGGATCGACTGACAGTGAATGGACGGGAGCGGCTGAAGGAATTCGGCATCGCGCCGCCGCCGGAACATTTTACAGGGGAAGAAGATTGGGAGATTCACTGCCCGTACTGTGATTCCCCCTATACCTCCATGGAGAACCTGTTCGGGCCGACCGCCTGCAGAAGCATCCTCTACTGCAAACAGTGCCGGAACCCGTTCGAAGCCATGAAACCTATATCCACGATGATGTGAAAAATCTAGTAAACTACTGAAAATCAAAGGAGAGATTCCATTATGGTAAAACTAATCGCGTTATATAAGCACCCTGAAAACAAAGAGAAATTCGATGAGCACTACTTCAATACCCACGGTCCGATCACAGCGAAGATCCCTGGATTGAAGAAGATGGATCTCACTCGTATCGTCGGATCACCGATGGGCGGGGAAGGCAAATATTATTTAATGTGCGAAATGTATTATGACAGTCATGAAACACTGAAGGCAGCCATGAAATCCGATGAAGGAAGAGCTTCAGGGAAGGACCTTATGGGCTTCGCAGCAGAACTTGTCACACTTATGATCGGCGAAGAAGTGAATGAATAAAGAGTACGAATATATCGTAGTGAGCGAGAGGGACGGACTTGGTTTTGTAGAACTGAACAGACCGAAAGTCCTCAACGCCATCAATCGTCCTATGGTATCGGAATTGGTCCATGCTTTCGAAGCATTGGACCGGAACGACAATGTGAAAGTGATAGTGTTATCCGGCAGGGGGAGGGCGTTCGCTGCAGGAGCCGACATCGATGAAATGGCAGAGGACGGTGCCATTGATCTGGAGCTCTTGAATCAATTCACCGAATGGGACCGTCTGGCCTGGATCAAGAAGCCGATCATCGGAGCGGTCCAGGGGTTTGCGTTAGGAGGGGGATTTGAACTTGCCCTGTGCTGTGACCTTTTGTTCGCGGCGGAGGATGCAAGCCTCGGTTTTCCCGAAGTGAATCTCGGGGTCATGCCGGGAGCAGGCGGGACGCAAAGGCTCACGAAGCTGATCGGGAAATCCCGTGCTATGGAATGGCTGTTATCGGGAGACATGTTTACAGCCTCCCAAGCACTCGAATGGGGAGTTATCAACCGGACGATCCCGAGAGAGCTATTAATAGAAGAAACAGAGAAATTTGCGAGGAAACTGGCTGCCAAGCCCCCGCTTTCCCTTCGCTTGATCAAGGAGTCTGTACATAAAGCCGTGGATTCCTCGATTTATGAAGGAATGCAGTATGAGCGCAAGAACTTCTATCTGCTTTTTGCCTCTGAAGATCAGAAAGAAGGCATGAAGGCTTTTGTAGAAAAAAGGAAACCTCATTTTAAAGGGAAGTAAGGAGGCTGCAGTATGTTTGAAACGATTACCTATGAAGTGAAAAATAACGTAGCCTGGATCACCCTGAACCGACCGGATAAATTGAATGCCTTTATCCGCCAACTCAATCTGGAAATCCAGAAGGCTGTGAAGGACTCTTCGCGAAATGAAGACGTGAGGGCCATCGTCATCACGGGGGAAGGCAGGGCATTTTGCTCGGGGCAGGATCTGAGTGAGGTGGATGAAGATATGGATCACGGAGAAGTGCTGCGACATAACTATGGACCGATGGTGAAGGAAATCGAGCAGTGTGAAAAACCTGTCATCGCCGCAGTCAATGGAGTGGCTGCAGGGGCGGGATTCAGTCTGGCACTTGCATGTGATTTCAGGATCGTGTCAGAGAAAGCGAGTTTTGTTCAAGCATTTGTCCACGTTGGATTGGTCCCTGATTCAGGAAATCTGTATTACTTATCAAAGATTGTCGGATATGCGAAAGCACTGGAGCTTGCTGTATTTGGTGAGAAGATCAAAGCAACTGATGCTGAAAAACTTGGCCTCGTCACGAAAATCGTACCGGTTGATGAGTGGCAGGAAGAGACGACTGCGTTCGCAGAAAGAATCGCCTCCATGCCGACAAAGGCAATCGGCTTGATGAAGCGCTTATTGAAGGGAAGCGGAGAGCTTTCCTTCAACGAATACTTAGAAAAAGAGGCTTGTGCCCAGAGGATTGCAGGACAGACAGAAGATCACCGGGAAGGTGTGACAGCCTTCATGGAAAAGAGAAGACCAGCCTTTCACGGAAAATAAACCAACCTAAAAGGAGATGGAATTATGTCTACAGTAAAAGAACAGAGCTTTGAAGTCCTTGAAATGAAAAGAGAACATTATTCATTGGTGATCAATGGTCAGCGAATGGAAAGCACATCGGGAGAAACCTTTACGACGTATAACCCGGCAACTGGTGAAGCGATCGCCACCGTTTCACTGGCATCAACAGAAGATGCGGAAAAAGCGGTAGAGGCAGCAAGGAATGCATTCGACTTCGGAAAATGGAAGAAGTTCCCGATCAATAAACGTTCCCGTGTCCTCAATAAAATTGCAGGCATTATGAGATCCCGTTTCAATGAACTTGTATCTCTTGAAATCATGGACAGCGGGAAATCGTTATCTGCGGCACAAGGTCAAGTGATGCAGGCAATCGAAGACTTTGAATTCTATGCAGGCGCGATCGTGGGTCACCGCGGAACGGTCAATAACGTACCAGGTCAATTCACAAACGTTGCCGAGAAAGAACCGGTCGGTGTCTGCGCTCAGATCATCCCATGGAATTATCCACTGATGATGGCTGCATGGAAAATCGCCCCTGCCATTGCCGCAGGCTGTTCGGTTGTTGTGAAACCCGCGACTCTTACACCTCTGACTGCCATCGTCCTTGGGGAAATCTGCATTGAAGCAGGGGTTCCGGAAGGGGTCGTCAACATCATCCCGGGAGCTGGTTCTTCTGTGGGGAATTATCTAGTGGAGCATGAAAAGGTTGATAAAGTGGCTTTCACCGGCTCCACTCCGATCGGTAAAAACATCATGGAAAAAGCGTCCCAAACGTTAAAAAGGGTGACTCTAGAATTAGGCGGGAAATCTCCGAATATCGTGTTTGAGGACGCCGATGTGGATGCGGCCGTCGACGGTTCCCTGTTCGGAATCTTCTATAATACTGGGCAGTCTTGTGAAGCCCGTTCAAGATTATATGTCCATGAAGACATTTATGATGAGTTCATGGAGAAATTCGTTGAAAAAACGAAGAAGCTGAAGCTTGCAGATCCTCATGATAAAGGGACTCATATCGGGGCGATCATCAACCAGGGTCAGCTGGATACAATTGATGGATATGTTCAGTCTGCCAAAGAAGAAGGAGCAACGATCCTCGCCGGGGGAAGCACGGCCAAGGTGGAAGGCTTCGAAAATGGCTACTGGTATGAGCCGACGATCATCACTGATGTAAACCATGATATGAAGGTTGTAAAAGAAGAAATCTTCGGTCCTGTCGTGGTTGTCATGAAGTTCAAGGATGAAAAAGAAGCGATCAAACTGGCGAACGACAGTGAATATGGATTGGGTTCTGCCGTATGGACTCAAAACCATGGCCGTGCAACAAGAGTATCGAAAGCGATCCAGGCAGGAATCGTCATGGTGAATTGCCCGTTCTCTGCTTTCCCTGGTACTCCGTTCGGAGGCTACAAGCAGTCAGGGTTCGGCCGTGAGCTCTGTGTAGAAACGCTGGATCTGTATACAGAAACGAAGAGTATCATTTCGTACTTCGGAAACCGTCCGTTAAATCCATTTGGCGTATAAAAAACCAGCATCAAGCAGGGGGGTTGTCCTATCAGGGTCAACCCCTTATTGCAAGAAAGGGGAAATAAAGTATGTCACAGCATATTGTGGTAGTGGGTTCCGGTGTGATGGGTAGAGGGATTGCCTATGTAAGTGCAACAGGAGGATTCAGGACCACTCTGGTTGATATTAAACAAGAGCAGCTGGATCATGCGAGAGAAGAGGTTGAGCTCCTACTCCAGAAGGGGATCGAAAGAAACAAGCTCACTCAGCAGGAGTATGTAGAAGCAAAAGAACTGATGAGCTATTCAACGAATCTGTCCATTGCCGTAAGGGATGCCGATGTGGTCATCGAAGCCGTTCCGGAAAAAACAGACATCAAGCGTGGTGTGTTCGAGGTACTGGATGCACATGCTCCGGAGTATTGCCATCTGGCGACCAATACGTCCACCATGAGTCCGACTGAAATCGGCTCCTTTACGAAACGGCCGGATAAAGTGATTGCCATGCACTTTTTCAATCCTGTACATAAAATGCCGCTCGTCGAAATCGTGAGGGGATTGGAAACAAGTGATGAAACAGCGGAGGTCATCGGCCAGGTTGCCCGCCTGATGGGGAAAGAAACAGTGGTCATCAATGAATTCCCAGGGTTTGTTACAAGCAGGATCTCGGCACTCGTAGGGAATGAAGCTTTTTACATGCTTCAGGAAGGACTCGGGTCTCCTGAGGAAATCGATAAAGCGATCAAGCTCGGCCTTAATTACCCAATGGGTCCCTTTGAACTCGGTGATTTAGTCGGATTGGATACACGACTGAATAATTTAAAGTACCTTCACGAAAAGCTTGGGGAGAAGTATCGTCCGGCGCCATTGTTAGAGAAGTACGTAAAGGCAGGCCGCCTTGGCAGAAAATCAGGCAAAGGGGTCTATGATTATTCAGAAACAAAGGAAAAGGAGCATCAGTCATGAGGGAAGTTGTCATTGTCGATGCCGTCCGGACCCCGATAGGAAGATATAAAGGATCGTTAAAAGAAGTGCGGCCCGATGACCTGGGAGCTCACGTCATTAAAGCCCTTATGGAAAGAAATCCCCTTGTCCCTGTCGATACGATTGAAGAAGTGGTACTGGGAAACGCCAACGGTGCCGGAGAGGATAACCGGAATGTCGCACGGATGTCAACTCTCCTTGCCGGTCTCCCCGTTGAAGTTGGTGCGACGACCATCAATCGTCTGTGCGGTTCTGGACTGGATGCTGTCAACTATGCAGCAAGGGCCATTTTAGCAGGAGAAGGGGAGGTCTTCATTGCAGGCGGTACCGAAAGCATGACGCGTGCCCCATATGTCATGGCAAAGCCTTCAAAAGAATTCCCGAGAGGAAATATGGAAATGTTCGATACGACGATCGGCTGGCGCTTCGTCAATTCCCGTCTGAAAGAAAGGTACGGAACCGATTCCATGCCGGAAACGGCTGAAAATGTGGCGAAGCAGTTCGGCATTTCACGTGAAGAACAGGATCACTTTGCCTATTGGAGCCAGGTGAAGGCGAAGCGAGCCATGGATGAAGAACGTTTTAAAGAAGAGATTGTACCGGTGGAGCTTCGTGATCGCAAAGGAAATGTCTCTACCTTTATGATGGATGAACACCCAAGACCCGACACCAATAGTGAGAAGCTCCAGAAACTGAAGCCCCTGTTCCAGGGAGGGACCGTGACTGCGGGGAATGCTTCCGGTGTGAATGATGGTGCGTCGGCCCTTCTTCTCATGAGCAGGGAAAGGGCGGATGAATTAGGCGTCATCCCCCTTGCCCGCTACGTGACATCAGCCACTGCGGGCCTGGAGCCTTCAGTCATGGGACTGGGGCCGATCTATGCCACACAGAAGGTCCTGAAGCGTTCCGGCCTCGCCCTTGATCAGATCGGCTTGGTGGAGCTGAATGAAGCATTCGCGGCCCAGTCCCTCGCCTGCATCCGTGAACTTGGACTGAATGAAGAAATCGTCAACGTCAACGGGGGAGCCATTGCCTTCGGTCATCCGCTCGGAGCCAGTGGAGCCCGTATCCTCACCACCCTTCTATATGAAATGAAGAAGAGGAAGGTACGCTACGGCCTGTCTACCATGTGCATCGGAGTAGGTCAGGGAATCGCGACCCTCGTTGAAAATATAGAATCGTAAGTGCCCTGTTTTTGCAGGGCTTTTTGTGATTAAGAGGTTTCTTTTTTAGAAAGGATAGACGTGAGGTGATAAAGATGGAATTTGAGATCATGACAGTCGAAAGTGAGATCCCTTGTCTCGTCGTCGCAGATGAAGATAACGGCAGGTTTATGATCAGGAAGGCGGACACGAGCGGGGAGGTGTTCAACAGTCAGGAGGAGCTTGTAAATTGGATCGAGGCAAATTGGTCCAAGGAGAAAGTCGTGAACACGTATGACTTTGTGAAGATGCTGGAAATGTTGAAGGTGTATCATTGAGGGACAGGCTCTTGGGGGAGCCTGATTTTTTATTTTATCATTTAGATCATGAATATTCATTTATTTTTCAGGAATTTTTATGCTATGATATTTACTAAACGTAAAATTAACGTCATAAATGAATGCGATAGGATAAAAGGAGAGGCAGCGATGAATACAAGATCAATGATCTTTACACTATACGGGGACTATATTCGCCATTATGGAAATAAAATTTGGATCGGCAGTTTGATTCGCCTGCTGAATGAATTTGGTCATAATGATCAGGCCGTCCGTGCCGCGATTTCCCGGATGAATAAGCAGGGATGGGTCCAGGCGGAGAAGCAGGGGAACAAAAGCTATTACTCCCTGACCGAACGAGGCGAGGTCCGCATGGAAGAAGCGGCAAACAGGATATTTAAGCTGAAGCCTGAGCAATGGGACGGTAAATGGAGGATCCTCATGTATTCCATTCCTGAAGAAATCAGGAGTATCCGTGATGAGCTGAGAAAAGAGCTGGTTTGGAGCGGATTTGGAACCTTATCGACGAGTACGTGGATTTCTCCCAACAACCTGGAGAAGCAGGTGCAATCCCTTTTCGATAAGTACGATATTAAAGAGTACGTCGATTTCTTCATCGCAGAACATAAAGGACCTAATGAAAATCAGCGGTTAATAGAAAAGAGCTGGGACCTGAACGAGATCAATGACCGCTACCAGGATTTCATTTCTCATTACAGTCAACAATATATGATTGATAAGAGTAAAATCAGTAAAGGGCAAATGAGCGACGCCGAATGTTTCGTGGAAAGGACGAAGCTCGTCCATGAATACCGGAAATTCCTCTTCGTCGATCCGGGCCTGCCGGAAGAACTCCTGCCTGAAAAATGGCTCGGAGCCCACGCAGCCACTCTGTTTGGAGAATACTACAAAGAACTCGCCGAACCGGCATCCCGTTTCTTTGAAAGTGTATTTGAAGACGGAAACGAACTGAAAAACAAAGACCTGAGCTATAACGTGATGACACATCCGTTATTGCTTGATTGACAAAACCACCTGCCGGTTTGAATCTGCAGGTGGTTTTTTTAGAGGGACGGACCTCGAGAATTCGGGGAGGGACTTGTCGAATAATCCCAAAAAGTATAACATGAATTTAACGAAGGGGGATTATTATGAATAACCTAACGAACGTCTTACATATAACATATCCTATCATTCAAGGGGGAATGGGGAATATCAGTAACGCCCAGTTGACAGCGGCAATCTCTGAAGCCGGAGCCCTCGGTACAATCGGAGTCGGGACCATGGGCGTAGAGGAAGTGGAAGGGATCATCATTGAAACGAAAAAGAGAACCAGTAAACCTTTCGCCCTGAACATTCCGATTTCCATCACACCGCATTTGAAAGAAATGGTTCGCTTAGTGGTGACGCACGGGATACCGGTCGTTTCCTTATCAGCGGGAAATCCATCCCCGCTCATTCCTTATTTCCACGAACACAACGTAAAGGTAATCTGCGTCGTTGCTTCGAAAAAACAGGGAAAGAAAGCGGAAGATGCAGGAGCGGATGTAATCGTGGCGGAAGGGTATGAAGCTGCCGGGATCAACTCCAATTTGGAAACGACCACTCTGGCTCTTATTCCTCAACTCGTTGATACTGTAAAGATTCCGGTAGTGGCTGCAGGAGGGATCGGTGATGGACGGGGACTTGCTTCCATGCTTGTCCTTGGTGCGAGCGGAGTGCAAATGGGGACACGGTTCATCGCGACCAAGGAAGCTCCTTTTCATGACAACTATAAATCTACCCTGGTGGATGCAAAAGACGATAGCACGGTCATCGTAGGACGTTCTGTCGGCAGGGTGAGACGGGTGATGAAAACCCCTTATGCAGATGGGCTGCTTCAAAAAGAGCGGGAGGGGGTCGCTCCTGATGAGTTCAACCACATGACATCCGAGGATTATCACCGGATTGGGGCACTTGAAGGAAAGCTGGATCAGGGCTTTATAAACGGTGGTCAGGTGTCGGGACTTGTAGAGGACATTCCGACGGTAGAGGAGCTTCTGGAAAGAATGATGAGCGATGCCCACAGGATTTTTAGAGAGCTTTCCAGTTATGGGATGCGATCTTAATAGATTGAGGTTTTCCTAAGCGCTTGCCCTTGCAGGGTGAGCGCTTTTTTTGATGGGGTTCACAGACAAAAACTATAGCACAAAACCATTATATAAGCCCAAACTGCAGTTTTTTCATCTCCGCGATTTACGACCTTATAATTTTTGGACAAAGAAAACGTAAAGTCATATCCACCCCACCGATCTCCATTCGACATAAATTTCCCGTCATTCCCTATGGATATTCCCCCCAAGACCGACTATACTAGTATTAATTTTTAAATTTTCCGAATATTATTGACTATTTTGTGACAGGAGTGATAATATAACGTTGTATTTACGTTCGTTCATATTTTTATCATACATGGATTTGCTAGTCTAGTAGACTACTGATCATATATCAGGAAGAGAAAAAGGGGGATTTCTGTGAAGAAGAAGAGTTTATTACTTGTTGTGATCTCTATGTTATTTGGAATGCTGGTTCTATCAGGATGTGGTAGTGATAAGAGTTCCGGCGATGGAGATGGTGAGAAGCAATATGTCATCGGGGTAACCCAGATTGTGGAACATCCATCATTGGATGCGGCATTTGAAGGTTTCAAGAAGGCTCTGGATGAAAACGGTTTCAAAGAAGGCGAAAACGTAAAGTATGATGTTCAAATCGCTCAAGGAGATCAAAGTAACTCACAAAGCATTGCGAAGAACTTTGTCGGGGACGGTGTAGACCTCATCTTTGCAAACTCAACCCCAAGTGCGCAAACTGCCCTGAATGCAACGAAAGACATACCAATCGTATTCACCTCTGTCACTGATCCTGTCGGTGCTGAACTCGTCAAGTCATTTGACGAGCCAGGTGAGAATATTACTGGTACGACGGATACTCACCCAGAAGCAATTTCAAAGACACTCCAATTCATTACGGATGAAATGAAAGCCAAGAAGATCGGGATTGTGTATAATTCCGGAGAGCAAAATGCTGTCGTTCAAGTAGCTGAAGTGAATAAGCTTGCGAAGGAAAAAGGCGTGGAAGTGGTGGAAGCAACTGTTTCAACGTCTGCAGATGTTAAGCAAGCGACTGAATCCATGGTGGGAAGGGTCGATGCCCTCTACATCCCGAAAGATAACACAGTCGTTTCAGCCCTTGAGTCCGTCATCACGGTAGCGAATGAAAAGGATATTCCTCTTTTTGTTGGGGAACTCGATTCATTGGAAAAAGGAGCCATTGCAGCAAGTGGATTCAACTATGAAGACCTTGGTTACCAAACCGGGTTGATGGCGGTGAAGATTTTAAAAGGAGAGAAAAAACCTTCTGAACTCCCTGTACAGGCTCCGGAAAACTTCGAATTGATGTTCAATAAAGCGGCAGCTGAAGAACAAGGTGTGGAAGTACAGGAAGCCTGGTCAGACCTTGGGAAGTTTATTGAAGAAAAATAGAAAGGGATGATGATTCGTGCCAACAGCAATATTCGCATCCTTTGAATCTGGAATCATTTACGCTATTATGGCCCTCGGAGTCTATCTGTCCTTTCGGATATTGGATTTTCCTGATTTAACAGTCGATGGCAGCTTCGTAACAGGGGCCGCTGTCGCTGCAACCATGATCGTCAGTGGCGTAAACCCCGTCATCGCAACGATTACGGCGATAGTGATCGGATTTGTAGCAGGATGTATAACAGGTTTACTTCATACGTTTGGTAAAATCAATGCCTTATTATCAGGGATTTTAATGATGATCGCCCTGTATTCCATCAATCTCCGGATCATGGGGAGGTCGAATGTACCCCTGCTCAGTCAGGATACCGCGTTTACAGGGATAGAAGGATTCTGGTCCCCTCTTGGAATCGATGCCGCCCTTAATAAAGTATGGACGGCCATCGGACTCGGGGAGCCTGTTCCGGGAACGTGGAGCATTCTATTCGTCATGACGATCATTACGCTTGGGATCAAATTTTTGACAGACGCATTTTTGAAAACGGAAATCGGGTTGGCGCTGAGAGCGACAGGGGATAATCAACGGATGATCCGCAGCTTCTCTGCCAATACGAATCTGATGATCATTCTCGGGTTGGGGATCTCGAATGGGATGGTGGCACTATCCGGCGCCCTGATCGCCCAGTACAGCCGTTTTGCCGACGTCGGAATGGGGATCGGGATGATCATCATCGGGCTCGCTTCTGTCATCATCGGTGAAGCACTATTCGGAAAGAAGACAATTGCCCGTACGACCTTAGCCGTCATCGGTGGGGCGATCATCTACCGATTGGTCGTTTCCATGGCCCTTCGTGTCGATTTCCTTGAAACGGGAGATATGAAACTGATCACGGCGACCATTGTCATTCTGGCACTTGTCATGCCTAAGGTGATGGATCGTTACAAGGATAAGAAACGGAAGGCACAGCGAATGGCGGAACGGGTAAACCAAACGCCGATTTCAGAGAGAAAGGGTGATGGCGGTGTTACAATTAAATCGAATTCATAAAGTATTCAATGAAGGGACACCCGATGAGAAAATCGCCCTTGATGATATTCAGCTCTCTCTGGAACCAGGTGATTTCGTGACGGTTATCGGGAGTAACGGAGCCGGGAAATCGACCCTGATGAATATCGTCTCAGGGGTATTGATTCCTGATATCGGAAATGTGTTGATCGATGACCACGAGGTATCGAAGGTTTCTGAATATAAACGTTCAAAGCTGATCGGCCGCGTATTCCAGGATCCGATGGCAGGCACGGCACCATCCATGACCATTGAAGAAAACCTGGCCATGGCGTATTCACGGAACCGGACGAGGACTTTTAAAATGGGGGTCACAAAAAAACGGAGAGTGTTCTTTAAAGAAGTACTTGAAACCCTTCATCTCGGACTTGAAAACCGTCTGAATGCCAAGGTGGGATTATTGTCAGGTGGAGAACGGCAGGCTCTTTCCCTCTTGATGGCGACCTTCACAGAGCCATCGATCCTACTGCTGGATGAACATACGGCTGCGCTTGATCCGGCCCGTGCAGATCTCATTACGAACCTGACGAAGGAGATTGTGGAGAAGTACAAGCTCACTACATTGATGGTCACCCATAATATGCAGCAGGCCCTGGATCTCGGGAACCGTTTGATTATGATGGATAAGGGACAGATCATCCTGGAAGTGAATGAAGAACAGAAGAAGCATCTCACCGTCGAAGGACTGCTCCATGAATTCCAGAGGATCCGCGGCAGTCAATTGGCAAGTGACCGTGCCCTTCTTTCATAGGCTAATAAAAAAATAAACAACCTTCTGTAAAAAGCAACGGGACTTTGAGTTCCGTTGCTTTTTTTACGATGAAGGCTTCTATGCATAACTTATATTAATATAATATTTTAAATATTTTAACAATTTATTGACTATTTATAAAACAAAATGTTATTATATCGTTGAATTAACGTTATATAAAAATGTATGATTCGTTGGTTTAAAGGGGGAAAGCAATGAAGTCTGGATTAGCAGTAGGACATACAGCCGTTATTACGACTGAAGTCACCCCCGGCATGTATGCCCAGTTTGAAGGAAACGTGGTTCACCCCGTGTATTCAACGGTGTCGATGGTGTACCACATGGAATGGGCATCCAGGAAAGTCATTCTACCCTATTTGGAAGATCACGAAGAAGGAATGGGGGCAAAGGTGAACGCACGGCATGTGGCGCCGGCGAAAACGGGTTCCCTTCTTGAAATTAGAGCGAACGTTATTGAATACGAACGAAACGTCATCGTAACCGAAGTGACTGTCAGAGATAGAGAGAATGACAGACTCATTGGAAAAGGTGAAGTGAAGCAAGTGGTATTACCCAAAGAGAAAATTAAAGAAAGAATAAAAGAGAGCTAGATCCATTTATGTAGCGAGTAGTTAAAGGAGGAAGCACAATGTCTAAAGTATCGACTGAATTGAAAGCGGTTACAAACAGAGAGCTTGCAGGGGGAATTGAAATGGATATGTTCCAGAGAATACAAAACCATGAACAAGTTGTATTTTGCAACGATGAAGAAACAGGGCTTAAAGCCATCATCGCCATACATAATACCACTCTTGGACCAGCTCTTGGCGGATGCCGCATGAGACCGTATGCATCAGTAGATGAAGCACTTGAGGACGTCCTGCGCCTATCCAAAGGCATGACGTATAAATGTGCTGCAGCCGACGTGGACTTCGGTGGAGGAAAGGCGGTCATAATCGGAGATCCGGAAACAGATAAAGATCCGGAGCTGTTCCGTGCCTTCGGTCAATTCGTTGAATCTTTAAACGGAAGATTCTATACAGGGACGGACATGGGGACCACGCCTGAAGATTTCGTTTATGCCTTAAAAGAGACCAATTGTATCGTCGGTGTCAATGAAGAGTACGGAGGTAGCGGTGATTCATCCATCCCGACTGCCATGGGCGTGATTTATGGCTTGCAGGCGACAAACCAAAACGTCTGGGGCTCGAAAGATCTTCATGGAAAAAGCTACGCCATTCAGGGACTTGGGAAGGTCGGGTTTAAAGTAGCCGAACGACTGCTGGAAGAGGGAGCAGACCTGTATGTAACGGATATCAGTCAGAAATCCATCGATCTATTGGTTGCGAAAGCGAAAAACATGGGTGCGGCCATAAAGGTCGTATCGGGAGAAGAAATTTATTCTGTCGATGCGGATGTCTTCGTGCCATGTGCCATCGGGGGAATCATCAACGATCACACAGTGGATCAGTTGAAAGTAAAAGCGGTCGTGGGTTCTGCCAATAATCAACTATTAGATCTGTCTCATGGGCTGAAGCTGCACGAAAAAGGGATACTGTATGCCCCTGATTACATCGTCAATGCCGGCGGACTGATCCAGGTGGCAGACGAATTATATGAGCCGAACAAAGAACGGGTCCTTCAAAAGACGAGTGCCATCTACAACAGCCTTCAAAACGTCTATCTGCAATCGGAAAACGAGCACATGACAACGGTGGAAGCAGCCAATCGTTTCTGCGAGGACCGGATCCACGCACGCACGAGAAGAAACAGCTTCTTCTCCCATGCGAAACGTCCGAAATGGTCGGTGAGAACGTAAATCCAGGCATTTTTCATAAAAACATGATTATCCCAAATCTCCAACAATAATGCACCACAAGAGGTGATGAAATGATCGAGGAATTTCAACTGGTCCAAGTCATGGATCAGCAAGGACAACTGGTTCAAAGTGAATATGAAAAGGACATTTCAGAAGAATTGACCCGCACGTTTTACCGGCATCTCATCAGGATCCGCACCTTCGATCGTAAAGCCGTCAGCCTGCAGCGTCAGGGCCGTATCGGAACGTATGCACCATTTGAAGGACAGGAGGCATCCCAGGTGGGGAGCGCACTTGCCCTGCAGGAAAAAGACTGGTTATTCCCTTCCTACCGCGATCACGGTGCAACAATGACATTCGGACATTCGCTCCTTCACATCCTTCTTTTCTGGAAAGGGAGGAATGAAGGGTGTGTCCCTCCTGAAGGAAAGAACATTTTTACTCCAGGCATCCCGATTGCGACCCAGCTTCCACATGCGGTAGGCGCGGCTTTCGCCGAGAAGAGAAAAGGAACCCGGAATGCGGCCATTGTCTATTTTGGTGACGGCGCCACTTCTGAGGGGGATTTTCATGAAGGATTGAATCTGGCAAGCGTGTGGGGGGCTCCGGTTGTCTTTTTTAATCAAAATAATCAGTATGCCATATCTGTTCCCATGCATAAGCAAATGAAGACGAAGACCATTGCCCAGAAAGCGCTGGCCTATGATATACCAAGCATCCGCATCGACGGCAATGATATTTTTGCTGTTTACTTTGAAACGCTAAATGCCTTGGAGAGAGCACGTAACGGGGACGGACCTACCTTGATCGAATCGGTGACATGGAGATACGGTGCCCATACGACAGCAGATGATCCGACGAAATACCGTGATCAGCAGGAAAGCGAGTCGCGGCGTAAGGATAATGACCCTGTCGATCGCTTAACAAAATACATGGAGCTAAGGGGCTGGCTTGACGAGGAATGGACGGCTTCTGTCCAAAAGGAATGTGCAAAGGAAGTGGATCTTGCCGTCGACGAACTGGAAGCTTATCCAGCCGGAGATCCGAGCTTGATCTTCGATTATGTGTTTGCGACACCGACGTGGACGATCCAGGAACAAAAAGAAAAGCTCCTTGAGCAATTGAGAGGTGAGTAGAATGAACACCTTAACGAAAATGAAGACATTGACGATGGTTCAGGCCATCACGGATGCGATGAGAGTGATGCTAAAGGAAAACGAGGACGTCCTGCTGATGGGGGAGGATATCGGGACGAATGGGGGAGTGTTCCGGGCGACTGACGGCTTGCAACAGGAATTTGGCGAAGACCGGGTTCTTGATACACCCTTAAGTGAAGCGGGCTTTATCGGGGCCGCCATCGGGATGGGATTGAATGGATTCCGTCCGGTGACGGAGGTCCAGTTTTTAGGATTCATTTACCCGGCATATGAGCAGATCATGACGCATGCCTCCCGAATACGTGCACGGACACTCGGACATTTCACCTGCCCTATGGTCATCAGGGCTCCATATGGGGCCGGGGTACGGGCACCTGAAATTCATTCCGATAGTACAGAGGCACTCTTCACTCATATGCCGGGAATCAAAGTGGTGTGTCCGGCGACACCGTATGATGCCAAAGGTCTTCTGATTGCGGCGATCGAAGACCCTGATCCCGTCCTGTTCCTTGAGCCTATGAGATGCTACCGGTCTTCCAAAGAGGAGGTGCCGGAAGAGAAGTACACTGTGGAAATCGGGAAGGGCAAGGTAGTCAAGGAGGGTGAGGAGGTCACGATCATTGCGTGGGGAGCGATGGTGAAGGTTGCAGAGGATGCAGCGAAAGAAGCAAGTGAAAAAGGGATCTCCTGCGAGGTACTTGACCTTAGAACTCTCTATCCTCTTGATAAAGATCTGATCTCACACTCTGTCCAGAAGACCGGGAGAACCGTCATCGTCCATGAAGCCCATGCAACGGGTGGGGTTGGAAATGATGTGCTTGCGATCATCAATGACAAATCCTTTTTATATCAAAAAGCGCCGACAGAACGCGTAACAGGATTCGATACGCCTGTTCCGTATTTCGGATTTGAAGATTTCTATTTGCCTGACAGTAAACGAGTGCTTGCTGCAGTGGAGAGAGTGGCACGCTATTAGACAAGGAGGGAGTCCATGGAAGTTAAGCTTCATGATATCGGGGAAGGGATGACCGAAGCCAATATCAATCACTTTCTTGTGAAGGTGGGGGATGTCGTGAGAGCGGATCAACCACTTGTAGAGGTACAAACAGATAAAATGACGGCGGAGATCCCGGCACCGTTTTCAGGTGTGATCAAGGAATTCACCGTAAGTGAAGGGGAGACGATTCCCGTTGGATCGACGGTCCTGTTGATGGAAAAGGAACATAGAGATGCAAGCCGCCGTATCGTTCCCCAAACGACTCAGGTCTCGAAGAAAAAAAGGATACTTGCTTCCCCGTATACGAGAAAAATTGCAAGGGAAAATGGGATCAATATTGAAGAAGTGGCGGGTTCAGGGGCCGGGGGCAGGATTGTCGATGAAGATGTTCTCCTCTACATGAAAGGCGAAGTCGGGACAACTCCAAAACCTGAGGAAGAACCTGTGCCTGCTCAAGTGATTCCAACAGAAACCGTGCCGAAGACCATCCCTTTCAGGGGCAGACGAAAACAGATTGCTTCCAAAATGTCACAGTCACTCAGAACCATCCCTCACTGCACCCATTTTGAAGAAATCGACGTGACAAATCTATTAATCTGGAAAGATACGATGAAAAGAGGTGGACAGACCGTTTCCATGGGGGCGTTTTTTATCAAAGCCCTCTCTGTTTGTTTAAAAGAGTTCCCGATCTTCAATGCCCGCCTAAATGAAGAGGAAGAATGCATCGAGCTTCAGCCACACCATAATATCGGTATCGCAGTCGATACGGATGAAGGTCTGATCGTTCCTGTCATCAAAGGGGTGGAAGGAATGACAATGATCGAAATCCAGGCTGAAATGAAGGCCCTCACCGTCAAGGCTCAGGAAGGCAAGCTTGCGATGAAAGAGATCAAGGGAGGTACCTTCACGGTCAGCAATGTCGGCCCGTTGAACGGTTCGATCGGAGCCACTCCGATCATTAACGAGCCGGAAGTGGCCCTCATCGCCTTTCATAAAACGAAGAAGCGCCCGATGGTGAACGAACACGATGACATTGTCGTCCGCTCCATGATGAATGTATCCATGTCCTTTGATCACAGAGTGGTGGATGGCGGGACAGCCGTGACATTTACAAATCGTTTGAGAGTTTTGATCGAAGAGCCTCAATCCATGCTTTTGGAGTTGATGTAAATGGTAGTAGGGGAAATTACAGAAGAAAAAGACGTCATTGTCATCGGAGGAGGTCCCGGAGGCTATCACGCAGCCATCAGGGCAGCGGGCCTCGGTAGACAGGTCACGTTGATCGAACGGGAGGATCTGGGGGGGACCTGCTTGAATAAAGGCTGCATCCCATCAAAGGTATTCACCCATTTTGCCCAGGAATTCAAAAAGACGAAGCACCTGAAGGAAATGGGGATGGAGTTTGGGGAAGTTGAAGCAAACCTTGCGACTCTTCAACACTATAAAAATAAAAAAATCGCCCAGCTCCGAACCGGTGTGGAATCCCTCTGTAAAGCAAACAAGGTTGAAATCATTAAAGGGTCGGCTTCATTCCTATCAGAATCCCGTATAGGCGTGGAAAACGGACATGAGTTCAATCTTCTTAACTTTAAAGAGGCGATCGTCGCAACAGGGGGAGACTTTCACTATCCGGATGAAATTATATTCAATGCAGAGACTGTCCTGAAGGAAAGACAGATTTTTGAGCTGGAGGAGATCCCCAGGGAACTGATCATTTATGGTGCAGATTATATTTCACTGGAGATTGCGTCCGTTTTCTGCATATTAGGAAGTCGGGTCACGTTAATCTTGAGGGAAGAATTGGCATTGGATACCACCCTTTCCAAAGAATTGTCCAGGCAGTTAAAAAAACAGAAAATCAGTGTCATCAAACATTGCGTACTGAGAAAGGCCAGTGAAAGGGACGGACATGTCTTCGCTGAGATCGAAAAAGAAGATGGAGAAACGGTTTCCATTGAAGGCTCTCACTTTGTCGTGAGCGGCCAAGTGAAACCGAACCTATCCGACCTTGGGCTCGACCGTCTACGTATGGAAATAACCGACGAGGGGTATATCCAGACAGATCGGGAGGGACGGACCTCCATTCCCCATATTTGGGCGATCGGGGATGTGACGGAAGGTCCGTCCCTCGCAGTGAAGGCGATTAAGCAGGGGAAGGCGGTGGCCGAGGCAATGGCCGGACTTCCGGTAGAAGTCGATCTGCGGTTTGTGCCGTCGGTGGTGCAGATGAGTCCCCCGATTGCGTATGCCGGCCTTACAGAAGAGGAAGCTCGCAGTGAGGGCTATTCGGTCACAGTGAGTGAGAACCCTGTCAGAGGAAATGGGTATGCACAGCTTACAGAGGAGAAAGACGGATTCGTCAAAGTCGTGTCAGACAGTGAAACGGATATGATCCTTGGTGTCCATATGATGGGAATGGGTGCAGTCGAGCTGATCACTGCAGGTGTAATGGGACTCGAGATGGCAGCGAGGGATGAGGACTTTCGCTTTCCGCTCTATCCCCACCCAAGCATGAGTGAGACAATGCTCGAAGCAGTCGAAGGTTTAAAGGGGGACGCCGTGCATATGCCTCCCAGAAAAAAGGAACCAGCGAGATGAAAAGAGGGACGGACTTCATCACAGAGAAGCGTTTAAGCTTTACTAGCCGTTCTTGAGAAGTTGTATAAAACAATTTAATATAATATTCAGAATATAATTATGTTTAATGGAGGGGTTAAAATGCAAGAGAACGCAGCAAAAAAGCAGGTTAAGGTAGAAGAGGTCTTCCCGGTAAGGGATGTGGATTATTTAGAATATTATACAGGTAATGCGAAGCAGGCAGCCCACTTCTTCTGTACAGCATTCGGATTTAAGACCGTTGCCTATTCAGGGCTCGAAACAGGCAATCGTGACACGGTATCCTATGTACTGCAACAAAACAAGGTGCGATTGCTCATTACAGGAAGTCTGCATGAGGGTAGCCGGGTATCCCAATTCGTGAAGAAACACGGAGACGGCATCAAAGACATCGCACTTGTCGTGGATGATGTCGAAAAGGCTTACAGTGGAGCCGTGTCACGAGGTGCGATTGAAATCATGCCTCCTTCTACACTGGAAGATGATAATGGAACGGTGAAGAAAGCCGTGATCGGTACATATGGGGATACGATCCATACACTTGTGGAACGTAAGGATTACAAAGGGATTTTCATGCCTGGCTTTGAAAAATATGAAACCGCTCTCAAAAATGAAGACGCCGGCATCATCGCGGTCGACCACGTCGTCGGAAACGTGGAGCGCATGGAAGAGTGGGTGGAATACTACGAAAAAGTGATGGGCTTCAAGGAAATGCGTCATTTCACGAATGAAGACATTACAACCGAATATTCTGCCCTGATGTCCAAGGTCATGCATAATGGCGGACGCATCAAATTCCCGATCAATGAACCTGCTGAAGGAAAGCGCAAATCACAAATCCAGGAATATCTTGAATTCTACGGTGGTCCAGGGGTGCAGCATATCGCTATCCTGACAGAAGATATCGTGAAGACAGTGGGGATCCTGAAGGAAAATGGAGTAGAGTTCTTAAACACTCCAGATTCCTACTACGAAATGCTTTCAGAGCGTGTAGGTGAAATCGATGAAGAGATTTCGCAGATCAAAGAGTTGAATATTTTAGTAGACAGGGATGACGAAGGGTATCTGCTTCAAATTTTCACGAAGCCAATCGTTGATCGTCCGACACTATTCATCGAAGTGATCCAGCGTAAAGGGGCAAGAGGATTCGGCGAAGGAAACTTCAAAGCACTATTCGAATCCATCGAGCGCGAGCAGGAACGCAGAGGAAACCTATAAAAAAAATAGATAGATAGAACATATATAACGGGGGTCAAAGGACCGGTCAGGGGGTTAACTCATAAAGAGATTAGCTGCTTCTACGCTTAATATCGTACGGATTGCAGGTACATATTTTAACGGGGAGATAAGCTAACACATGAGTCAACCCCCTTCATCCATGAGGAAGGCGAGGATATATGTATGACATTGAAGTTCAAAACAAGAGAAGCGGTCACACATATCGCTCCATATGTACTGGGGAAGACGCTTCTGGACTTAAAGAAGGAGCATGGACTCAGCTCCATCAGAAAGTTATCGGAAAATGAAAATATATATGGCTGCTCACCGAAAGTGAAAGAGTGGTTTAAAGAAAACGGAAGCGACCTGTTTTTATATCCGGACGGGGCAGCGTTTGATCTGAGTCAAAAGGTTTCAGCGTTCTTAGGGGTTCCGAAAGAACAACTCGTATTCGGGAACGGATCGGATGAAGTGATCCGGCTTTTGACGAGGGCCTATTTGAGCAGCGGAGACGAGGCGATCATGGCCGATGTGACGTTTCCAAGGTACCAGACCAATGTGCTGTTAGAGGGAGGCGCATCTGTCATTGTCCCTCTCGTAGAAGGTACCCATGATTTACAGGGCATGCATGACCACATCACTTCAAAAACAAAACTGATCTTTGTATGTAATCCGAATAACCCGACAGGGACCATCGTCGGGAAAAGGGAACTCCTGCAGTTTATCGAAAGCGTCCCATCCCACGTTCTCGTGGTGGTCGATGAAGCCTATATGGAGTACGTGACAACCGATGATTATTTAGAAACACTGCCGCTTCTGCCTGCATTCGAAAACCTGATTGTCCTCAGGACATTTTCGAAAATTTATGGCCTTGCCGGGTTAAGGGTCGGGTTCGGGGTCATGAATGAGGAAATTGCTGAACAGCTCCGTAAAGTGAAAGATGTCTTCAATGTGAATACCGTTGCTCAGAAATCAGCCATCATTGCCCTGGAGGATCAGGCGTTTATAAGGGAGTGCACCCATAAGAACGAACAGGGTCGCCATTATTTGGAGACGGAATTCGACCGATTGGGTTTATCCTATTTCTCTTCTCAATCGAACTTTATCATGGTGGACACAGGATTGAACGGAGACGTGGTTTCCCATGAGCTAGTAAAAAGGGGTCTCGTCGTCCGTTCAGGAACGCTTCTCGGATATCCGACCACGGTCAGGGTCACGATTGGAACAGAAGAGGATAATAAACGATTCGTTGGAGCTCTCGAAGATATTCTGAATAACGAAGGGGTGAAGTGAAATGGATATCAAACCCCAGATGCTTGAGTGGCAGGCAGCTTATAAACTGATGATCGGTTCGATCCTGCCACGACCGATAGCCTTTGTTTCATCCATGGATGAAAAAGGAAATGCGAACCTCGCTCCATACAGCTTCTTTACGGCGATTTCTGCAGAGCCAATGCTCGTCTGCTTTTCCCCGATGAGAAGAGGGAAAGATGGGAGCAAAAAGGATACCCTCCAAAATATCGAGAAAACGAAGGAATTTGTCATCAACATCGTCAGTGAAGAGTTTGTGGAGGAGATGAACAACTGTGCCATTGAATTTGAATCCGTCGTTGATGAATTTGAACAGGTAGGGCTGACAAAGAAAGAATCGATCACGGTAAAACCGCCGGGAGTAACCGAAAGCAAGGTTCAATTGGAATGCGTTCTTCATGAGGTCCTTCACTTCGGCGATCATCCCGGTGCAGGAAGCCTGGTCATCGGGAAGGTTGAGTGTGTCAGGATCAATGATGAACTCTACTATGACGGGAAAATAGATTCAGAAAAACTCAAACCGGTGGGAAGGCTTGCCGGCCAGATGTACACCAAACCACTATCCGATTCATTTGAATTGATTCGAAAAAGGTGATATGACGTGAAGCTTGTTAGTTTTATAAAAGAAGGAGAAGTGATGGCCGGGATCGTTCAGGATGATCTTGTCGTGGACATCCATGCTGTAAGCAGCGGATCACTCCCTAAAGATATGTTATCCATCATTGATCTTGGTGATGAAGGGCTGAAACGGATGAAAGAGCTGGGTGCTTTTTCAGAGGGAGACAAGGGAGTGCATCTATTACGTGACGTTACCCTGAAGTCGCCGATCCCAAGGCCAGTCAGCATACGGGATTTCTATGCGTTTGAAGAGCATGTGAAAACGGCCCGTAAACGGAGGGGGCTGGACGTGGTGCCTGAATGGTATGACTTTCCGGTCTTCTATTTCACGAATCATTTGGCTGTAAAAGGAAATCTCGATCACATTGAAAGACCGGCTGGCTGTGAGTGGATGGATTATGAACTGGAAATTGCCTGCGTCATCGGTAAAGAAGGCCGGAACATTTCCCGAGACAATGCGGAAGACTTCATTTACGGCTATATGATCATGAACGACTGGAGTGCAAGGGACATTCAGAAGCATGAAATGAAAGTCGGACTCGGTCCCGCTAAAGGAAAAGATTTTGCCACCTCTTTCGGTCCTTATTTAGTGACGAAGGAAGAGATGGATACTTATCGCAGTGGTGACCGTCTTGATCTTCCCATGACGGCAAAAGTGAATGGGAAACTCTTATCACAGGGGAATTATCAGGATATTCATTATACATTTGGAGACATGATCGAACGTGCATCCAAAGGTGTCACCCTGTATCCCGGTGAGGTGATCGGATCCGGTACGGTTGGAACCGGCTGCATTTTAGAGCTTGGTCCCGAGAAGCATCCGTGGTTGAAGCCTGGTGATGTGGTGGAATTAGAGATTAAGGGATTAGGGGTTTTAAAGAATACGATTGCAGAGAGAAGAGAGGAGGAAGACCATGTACTATCGACAAATGGGAAGTATACCTCACAAACGTCACACCATGTTTAAAAAGGACGACGGCACCCTCTACAGGGAGCAGGTGATGGGGACGAAGGGTTTCTCGGGAACACAGTCGATTCTGTATCATCATCATTTGCCGACGGCTGTAGCGAAAACAAAGTATTTAGGCAGTTATATGCCGGAATTTGAGGAAGAGGGTGCTCTGCGCCATCGACATTTCTTTACAGACAAGGTAGAAAAGAAAGGCTGTGCCTTAAAGAGTCGTGAGTATTTACTTGGAAATTCCGATTTGTTGATTGGAACTGCCTATGTCACAGAGGAGATGACAAGCTTTTACCGGAATGGTGATGGAGATGAAATGCTTTATATCCATTTTGGTAAAGGGAAGGTAGAGACGATGTTTGGAACGATCACGTATGGAAAAGGTGATTATGTGGTGGTTCCGATCGGAACCATCTACCGTGTCGTTCCTGAGGAAGAGACGAAGATGCTGATCGTCGAGTCCTTCAGCCAGATCACCACTCCTCGTCGCTACCGTAACGAGTACGGGCAACTGCTGGAACACAGTCCGTTTTGTGAACGGGATCTGCGGGGACCGGAAAAGCTTGAAACCAAAGATGAAAAGGGCGAATTTGAAGTGATCACCAAGTCAAGGGGCGCACTCCATTCCCACGTATTGAATCATCATCCATTGGACGTCGTCGGATGGGATGGATATTTGTATCCGTGGGTATTCAACATAGAGGATTTCGAGCCGATCACCGGCCGTGTCCATCAGCCGCCGCCTGTTCATCAAACGTTTGAAGGGCATAACTTTGTGGTCTGCTCATTCGTGCCGAGATTATATGATTACCATCCGGAATCTATTCCGGCTCCGTATAATCACAGCAACGTGAATAGTGATGAGCTCCTCTACTATGTGGAAGGAAACTTCATGAGCAGAAAAGGAATCAAGAAAGGATCGATCACCCTCCATCCGAGCGGAATTCCACACGGGCCTCATCCAGGAACGTCGGAAGCCAGTATCGGAAAAAAAGAAACGTTGGAGCTCGCTGTCATGATCGATACTTTCAAGCCGTTGAAAATTGTCAAAAAAGCAAACGATGTCGAAGATCAGAATTATATGTATACATGGGTATAGAAGAATCAATCCAGAGGTCTGGCTCTGGATTGATTTTTTTGTGGAAGGAAAGGCATGTTGCTTAAAAAGACGGTACCATTCCCCTTTTGTAAGATAGTGAAAAGGTTGCACTAGTCCGGTCGCACTTGGGTACAAACTCCCCGAACGCCCATTCTTGTAGGATTTTGTCGGAAAAATTCCGATTGAGATATTCGCCACTTCTGAATGACTATTCACCCCTCTAATGAAAAAAATCTTAAATATTTTTTTCTCACCCTAAACTCTATAAGGACAAAGATGTAAGCGTTTACTTATAATCAGATTAATCTAAATAGTCAAATAATTTACAAAAACCCTGTTGACCTTCCTGTGAAACGGGAGTAATATTGTCCTCAATATAAAAACCTGAGCCGGCGGGAAGCGGCAGTCATAAACCGATTCAGCCCCTCTCAACAGGCTTACAGTCAACGTACTTTCGTTGCAAAAATAAATTTCTGAATAGTCAAATAAATCTTAGCCTGGAAAGGAATGATTAACATGAACGAACAGTGGATCTACTTAGACGGACAATACGTAAAAAAGGAAGATGCAGTTGTATCTGTGTACGACCATGGTTTTCTATATGGAGATGGAGTGTTCGAAGGGATTCGAATGTACGATGGGAACGTGTTCCGTCTGGAAGAACATGTTGATCGCCTTTATGACTCTGCAAAATCCATCATGTTGCACATTGAGCTCTCTAAAGAAGAGATGAGCGACATTATTGTTGATACATTGAAAAAAAATCAGCTGGAAAATGCCTACATACGGGTGGTCATTTCCAGGGGTGTTGGAAACTTGGGATTGGATCCATTCACTTGTAGAAAGCCACAGATCATCGTCATCGCAGAACAGCTGGCACTTTTCCCTAAAAGCTTATACGAAACAGGGATCGATATCGTTACCGTTGCAAGCCGGCGAAATCGTGCGGATGTCCTGTCACCGAAAGTTAAATCATTAAACTACTTAAATAACATTCTCGTTAAAATTGAAGCGAATCTTGCAGGCGTAAGCGAAGCCTTGATGTTGAACGATCAGGGATATGTAGCAGAAGGATCTGCAGATAACATCTTCATCGTGAAAAAAGGAAAAATCCTTACGCCGCCGGGATATGTAGGGGCACTGGAAGGGATCACCCGGAATGCCATCATCGAAATCGCCGAAAAATCAGGTTTCGTGATGAAAGAAGAAGTTTTCACCCGGCATGATGTATACACGGCAGATGAAGTGTTCTTAACAGGGACAGCCGCTGAAGTCATCGCCGTTGTAAAAGTTGACGGACGTGTCATCGGAGACGGGAAACCTGGGAAGTATACGAATCAATTATTGCAGGAATTCAGAAACACTGTCACGCAGGATGGAAGAAAAGTTTACAAACAAAATGCTCAAGTCGGCTAAGTTGGAGGTGATGACGTGCGAAGTGACATGATCAAGAAAGGGATCGACCGGGCTCCCCACCGCAGTTTACTATATGCGACGGGAGTCAAGCTTGAAGATATGGAAAAACCATTTATCGGGGTGTGTAACTCTTATATCGACATCATACCCGGTCATATGCATTTAAACGGATTCGCCCAGGTGGTGAAAGAAGCGATCCGGGAAGCGGGGGGAATCCCGTTCGAATTCAATACGATCGGTGTTGACGACGGGATCGCCATGGGGCATATCGGGATGAGGTACTCACTCCCGAGTCGGGAACTGATCGCCGACTCAGCAGAAACCGTCATCAACGCTCACTGGTTTGACGGAGTGTTCTACATTCCGAACTGTGACAAGATCACACCGGGAATGCTAATGGCATCAGTCAGAACCAATGTCCCTTCCGTTTTTGTATCGGGTGGCCCGATGGAAGCAGGTGTTTCGAGCGACGGAAAGCCGTTGTCCCTCGTATCTGTTTTCGAAGGAGTCGGAGCCCATCAGTCAGGAAGGATGACGGCAGAACAGCTTCTCGACATCGAAGCCAATGCCTGTCCGACCTGTGGGTCATGCTCTGGGATGTTCACGGCGAACTCCATGAATTCCTTGATGGAGATGCTTGGAATGGCTCCACCGGGGAATGGGACGATTGTGGCTACTTCTAATGAGCGTCACCAGTTAATCAAGGATGCAGCAAAACACCTCGTAGAAATGGTAAAGAAAGATATCAAACCGAGGGATATCATAACGGAAGATACCATCGATGATGCATTCGCCTTGGACATGGCGATGGGAGGTTCAACGAATACGGTCCTCCATACGCTCGCGATTGCCAATGAGGCGGAAATCGATTATGACATCAACCGGATCAATAAAGTTGCTGAACGAGTCCCCTATTTATCTAAAATAAGCCCGGCCTCAGATTACTCCATGCAGGATGTTCATAATGCAGGAGGGGTCAGCGCCATCATTAAAGAGCTATGTGAAATGGAAGCCGTACACAAAGACCGCATCACCGTTACAGGAAAGTCCCTTTATGAAAACGTGAAGGATGCTCATATTCAAAATGATGATGTCATCCGCCGCAGGGAAAATGCCCACAGTCCAGTCGGAGGATTATCCGTCCTCTTCGGGAATATTGCTCCAAATGGCGGTGTTATCAAGGTAGGGGCAGTCGACCCATCCATTAAAACATTCATGGGTGAAGCGATTGTATATGAATCCCAGGATGATGCCCTTGCCGGAATCGAAAGCGGAGAAGTGAAAGAAGGTCATGTTGTCGTAATCAGGTATGAAGGTCCTAAGGGCGGACCGGGAATGCCGGAGATGCTTGCACCGACGGCAGCCATTGCAGGACGCGGGCTTGAGAAGCAAGTCGCCCTCATGACAGACGGCAGATTCTCAGGAGCATCCCGGGGCATTTCAATCGGGCATGTCTCCCCTGAAGCAGCTGAAGGAGGGCCGATTGGTGTGGTGGAAAATGGAGATCCCATCTTCATTGATCTCACGAACCGGACGATTTCCCTTATGGTTTCTGAAGAAGAGTTGAAGTTCAGACAACAGGAGTGGGTACAGCCTCCTCCGAAAATCAAAAAAGGGTATCTTGCAAGATACGCAAAACTTGTTACATCAGCTAGTACAGGTGGAATCTTGAAAACGGAATAAGTGAAAGCGTTGAAGAGGTAAAAGGATTGGGAACCGTATTTTCAGAGAGCTGGTGGTGCTGCAAACCAGTAATACAACCAATACCGACATCCCCTCTGAGTATCGTTCTGAACCGTGTAAGTAGGAACGATCGAGTAGATGATACTCGTTACAAAAACAAAGGCTGGTGAAATCGATCAGCCTGCCAAGGGAGATGATATCGATCATCTCTGAACTAGGGTGGTACCGTGGAAAGGATGTAAGACCTTTTCGCCCCTGCGAAAGATGAACTCTGTCGTGGTGGGTGGAAAGGTCTTTTTTGTTTGAAAATAGCTCAGGTGGTTCATAACCTGCGACTTTTATATCCAGCTCCGGCGGCTAGTCCCTCGAGGTCATAAGGCAATCTCGCCAAAAAGGCAAAGAACGCCTTTTCAGCGACCTTGCCTTATGCTTGTCGGGTCTGACCAAGCCGCCTGCGCTTTTAAAAAAGGAGGAGATAGGCAATGAGAGCGAAGGTAGAGGCAGAACTGGCTTCACAGACACTGGCGGAATATGTCAACGGTGCTGATATGCTCATGAAGTCTTTGAAGGAGGAAAAGGTTGAGATTCTGTTTGGGTACCCTGGAGGAGCGGTCTTGCCGATTTACGATGCTCTATATAAAGCCCCGATTAAGCACGTGCTCGCCCGTCATGAACAAGGGGCCATCCACGCGGCGGAAGGATACGCAAGGGTCTCGGGAAAACCGGGTGTGGTCATCGCCACTTCGGGACCCGGTGCAACGAATCTCGTGACAGGGATCGCAGATGCCATGATGGACTCACTTCCGCTGGTCGTTTTTACGGGGCAGGTGGCTTCAGGGGTAATCGGAACCGACGCATTCCAGGAAGCGGACGTGGTAGGGATTACGATGCCGATCACAAAGCATAATTACCAGGTACGGGATCTCAAAGATTTACCGAGGATTGTGAAGGAAGCTTTTCACATTGCGTCAACCGGGAGGCCGGGACCGGTACTCGTAGATATTCCGAAAGATTTGACTCTGCAGCAAGCATATCCCGTTCATGAAGTGGAGATGGATCTCCCTGGGTATCAGCCTAATTTCCAACCTAATCCTCTCCAAATCAAAAAACTGGTGGATGCGATCAAGGTGTCGAAGCAGCCCGTCATCTTAGCGGGTGCGGGAGTGCTTCACGGGAAGGCGACCGAGGAATTGAAGACGTTCGCTGAACAATATGACATCCCGGTGATTCACACCTTATTGGGATTAGGGGGATTCCCTGCAGACCATACCCTTTTTCTTGGCATGGCAGGGATGCACGGGTGTTATGCAAGTAATATGGCCATCCACGAATGTGACTTGCTCATTAATATCGGTGCCCGGTTTGATGACCGTTTAACAGGGAATCTTGCTACCTTTGCACCAAAGGCCAAAGTGGTTCATATCGACATCGACCCTGCTGAGATTGGTAAGAACGTGGAAACACAGATCCCGATCGTGGCCGATGCGAAACAGGCCCTTGCCAGACTTCTTCAACATGAGGCCGAGAAGCCCGATTTCGATGCCTGGCATCAGCATCTTAAATCATACAAAAGGGAATATCCTTTCTGGTATAACCAGGCTCATGATGTGTTATCCCCTCAGCGTTTGATTGAGCAGGTGTACGAAATGACGAACGGGGAAGCCGTCGTCACAACGGACGTGGGACAACATCAAATGTGGGCGGCCCAATACTATTCTTTTAAAAAGCCGAATAACTGGGTCACATCCGGAGGACTTGGCACGATGGGATTCGGATTCCCCGCAGCCATCGGAGCACAGCTGGCCAATCCCGACAATACGGTGGTTGCTTTTGTAGGAGATGGGGGCTTCCAGATGACTCTCCAGGAGCTTGTTCTCCTGAAAGAGCTGAACCTCCCTGTGAAAGTGGTCCTTCTCAATAACGGCACACTTGGAATGGTGAGACAGTGGCAGGAAACATTCTTCGAAAAGAGGTACTCCCAATCGGTGTTCTCCACACAACCTGATTTTGTGAAGCTGGCTGAATCATATGGGATAAAGGGATATAAGGTTCAAACCCAGGAAGAAGTCGATTCTGTATTAAAAGAAGCCTTAACGAGTGATGAACCCGTACTTATCGATTGCTGGGTGAATCCGAAGGAAAATGTCTACCCGATGGTGGCTCCAGGAAAAGGATTACACGAAATGTTAGGAGTGAAACCATGAGGAAACGGATTGTAACGGCCCTTGTTCATAACCGGAGCGGTGTCTTGAACCGGGTGACCGGATTGTTTACAAAGCGTCAGTTCAACATCGAAAGTATTTCGGTCGGATATACAGAGACGGAAGGAATTTCAAGGATGACCTTTGTCGTCAATGTAGAAGACGATCGCAAAATCGAGCAGCTCCTGAAGCAGCTCCATAAACAGATCGATGTCCTCAAGGTCTCAGACATCACAGATCAAGGAGTGGTCGCCAGGGAGCTCGCACTCATCAAGGTGTTAAGTACAGGGCAGACCAGGTCCGAAATAAATGGGATCGTAGAACCCTTCAGAGCCGCCATCATTGATGTGGCCAGGGACAGCGTAACCGTCCAGGTAACGGGGGAAACCTCCAAGATAGAAGCGATCATTGACCTATTAAGGCCTTATGGGATCAAAGAAATTGCCAGGACAGGGATTACAGCTTTCGCCAGGGGAAACGGTAAATCAGTTACGGAATTAAAACAATATTCGATCGTGAATTAAAAGCTGTATCAGTAAAATTCACGTTCTAAAAAAACTTATTATTCAAAAAATGGAGAGGATGAGGGAAATGTTAAAGGTATATTATAACGGAGATGTGAATGAAGAAGTTTTAAAAGGAAAGAAAGTAGCGGTCGTCGGTTATGGCTCACAAGGTCACGCACATGCTCAAAACCTGAAGGAAAGCGGATTTGATGTTGTAGTGGGATTGAGAAAAGGAAAGTCGTGGGACCAGGCAGAAAAGGACGGCTTTGATGTCTATTCCGTCCGGGAAGCATGTGAGCAGGCGGAAGTCATCATGGTTCTACTTCCGGATGAGCATCAGCCGAAAGTATATGAGGCAGAAATCAAGCCGGGGCTGTCATCAGGCAAAGCACTCGCATTCGCACACGGATTCAATATCCATTTCCATCAAGTCGTCCCTCCGGAAGATGTAGATGTATTCCTGGTAGCACCAAAAGGACCTGGACACCTGGTAAGAAGGACATTTGAAGAAGGAGCAGGAGTGCCTGCACTCTTCGGGGTTTATCAAGACGCTTCAGGTCAGGCCGCGGAACTTGCCCTGGCGTATGCAAAAGGGGTCGGTGCAGGACGTGCAGGAATCTTGGAAACATCCTTCCAGGAAGAAACAGAAACCGATCTATTCGGGGAACAGGCAGTCCTGTGTGGAGGGGTTACATCCCTTGTGAAAGCAGGATTCGAAACGCTAGTCGAAGCAGGTTATCAGAAAGAGGTCGCCTATTTCGAGTGTTTACACGAATTGAAGCTGATCGTTGACCTGATGTATGAACAGGGATTGGAAGGAATGCGCTATTCGATCTCAGACACGGCTCAATGGGGAGATTTCGTTTCAGGTCCAAGGGTCGTGAACGAGGAAACGAAAGCCCGCATGAAGGAAGTACTGACGGATATCCAAACAGGAAAATTTGCGAAGGGATGGATCCTGGAAAATCAGGCGAACCGTCCGGAATTCAACGCCATCAATCAGCGTGAAAGTCAGCACCCAATCGAAGTCGTTGGAAGGGAACTTCGTAAAATGATGCCATTTGTACAGAAACCTTCAACTAAAGAAAAGGAAGTGGTAGCGAGTGCGAACCATTGAGATCTTTGACACGACTCTACGGGACGGAGAACAATCAGCGGGCGTAAATCTTAATACGATTGAAAAGATCGAGGTAGCGAAGCAGCTGGAGAGACTGGGGGTGGACGTCATTGAAGCTGGATTTCCTGCAGCTTCAAAAGGGGACTTCGATGCCGTGCAGCGGATCGGTTCCACCATCAAGAACAGCTCGGTAACGGGACTTGCGCGGGCACAGCAGCGGGACATCGATGCTGTATGGGAATCCCTTAAAGGAACGGCGGAACCAAGGCTGCATGTCTTCCTTGCAACCTCCCCGATTCACATGACCCATAAGCTGAAGATGACACCCGATCAGGTCATCGATACAGCCGTGCAGGCCGTTCAGTACGCGAAGAAATTTTTCCCGGTGGTTCAGTGGTCGGCGGAAGATGCGTGCAGATCGGATCTCAACTTTTTAGTAAAGATCATGGAAAGAGTCATTGATGCAGGAGCTTCCGTCATCAATCTTCCTGACACTGTAGGGTATATCACCCCTCATAAATACGGTGAATTGTTTCGATACGTAAGAGAAAATGTCCCGAATATCGACGGGGTAAAGCTATCGGCACACTGCCATGATGATCTGGGTATGGCGACGGCCAATTCCCTTGCAGCCATCGAAAACGGAGCCGATCAAATTGAGGGAACCATCAATGGAATCGGTGAACGTGCCGGGAATGCAGCGTTGGAAGAAGTCGCGGTTGCCCTTCGGATCCGTGAAGATTTTTACGGAGCGACGACCTCACTGAAGCTGGATGAAATCAAGAAAACAAGCTCACTTGTCAGCAAACTGACTGGGATGAGGGTACCTGCCAACAAAGCGGTCGTAGGGGATAATGCCTTCGCCCATGAATCAGGCATCCATCAGGATGGCGTATTGAAAGAGAAAACAACTTACGAAATTATCACACCGGAACTGATTGGAGTGAATTCCAACCGTCTCGTGCTTGGAAAACATTCAGGACGTCACGCGTTCAAGAACAAAGCCGTCGAGCTGGGCTTTGAGTTAACGGATGAGAAGTTGAATGAAGCGTTTCATACATTTAAGGACCTTGCGGATAAGAAGAAGGAAATCGTCGATGAAGATCTCTTCAGCATCTTGACGAATAAACAGACAGAAATGACTGAAGGTGTCGGGTTTACACTGGAAAGAATGCAGGTTCAATACGGCATGGACAATATCCCGACGGCCACGATCGAATTGAAGTTTGAAGACGGAAACGTAACCCGCCTAGCTTCAACGGGATCAGGAAGCGTGGAAGCCATCTACAATACCATTGAAAAAATCCTGCCGGGCAAGTCAAAGCTGCTGGATTACAAAATCAACTCAGTGGGCGGCGGCCGTGATGCCCTCGCCGAAGTGTACGTCCGACTGGAGTATGACGGTGAAAATACAAGCGGACGAGGAACCGCTCAGGATGTATTGGAAGCATCAGCCCGGGCGTATTTAAATGCTGTGAACCGGTCGGCACAGCGATCACACACGAGAGAGAAAGAAGCGGTGCAAGCCAGCTTATAAACAACGGGAGTCGAGGATTTCAAGGCTCCTCATAAACCAAAAAAACAGGAGGTAATTCTAATGAAGAAAAAAATCGCTGTACTACCAGGAGACGGTATCGGTCAAGAGATTATGGACGGGGCATTAGAAGTACTGAAGGCAGTGGGTGATTGGTTCGGTCATGAATTCGAAGTGGAGAAAGGATTCATCGGCGGATCGGCCGTTGATCGCTTCG
The DNA here is from genome assembly GCF_056173145.1 of Rossellomorea sp. QJM3NY_18. Lineage (NCBI taxonomy): Bacteria > Bacillati > Bacillota > Bacilli > Caryophanales > Bacillaceae > Rossellomorea > Rossellomorea sp. QJM3NY_18. The sequence continues at coordinate 463,204 of NZ_CM149659.1, forward strand.
GTACACCGTTACCTCCTGAAACAATCAAGCTTTGTAAAGAGAGCGATGCCGTTCTATTAGGGGCAGTCGGAGGACCGAAATGGGAGCATTTGCCGAAAGAAATCCGTCCTGAAAAAGGGCTCCTGGCCATCCGGAAAGAGTTCGACCTTTTTGCGAATCTGCGACCTGTAAAGGCATTTGAAAGTTTACTGGGGGCATCCCCGCTCAAACGGGAGATTGTAGAAGAAGTAGATTTGGTGATTGTCAGGGAGCTGACAGGAGGATTGTACTTCGGTCAGCCGTCCGGTCGCCAGGGGAAACGGGATGAAGTAGCCGTCGACACCCTGGTATATGAAAAAAGTGAAATCGAACGGATCGTCCACAAGGCATTCAAGCTGGCTCAGAAGCGCAAGAAAAAGTTAACGTCCGTCGACAAGGCAAACGTTCTGGAAACGAGTCGAATGTGGCGGGAAGTCGTGAATGAAGTGGCGGCTGAATACCCGGATGTAGAAGTCGAACACATGCTTGTGGATGTCGCAGCCATGAAGCTGATGTATCAGCCGAAACAATTCGATGTGCTCGTGACCGAGAACATGTTCGGGGATATCCTGAGCGACGAAGCCTCCATGATCACAGGCTCACTCGGAATGCTCCCTTCCGCCAGTTTAAGAGGGGACTCATTCGGACTTTACGAACCCGTTCACGGATCAGCCCCTGATATCGCCGGAAAAGGAAAAGCCAATCCACTCGCTATGATTCTATCGGTTGCCATGATGCTGCGCCATTCCTTCGGCTTGAAAGAAGAAGCGGAAATGATCGAAATGGGGGTCCAGGAAGTGCTGAATGCAGGCTACCGGACAGGAGACCTGTGGACGATGGGACGCGGAACCGTTGTCGGAACGGGTGCCATGAGTCAGCTGGTCGTAGAGCGTCTGGAAGCGGATCATGCCCTGTCTTCCATCCTGGCAGCGTATTTGTAATAGAGAATTTCATATTTTTTTAACGAGGGTGACCGCAGCGGGAAGCAACGAACACTCGCTAACCGAAACAGTCTTCATTGAAATAAAATTTCACCAAACCAGGAGGGAGTTCATGGCAGGGAAAAATATCATCGAAAAGATATGGGAAAAACACATCGTACACAGGGAAAAGGGCAAACCGGATTTATTGTATATCGATCTTCACCTTGTACATGAAGTAACGTCCCCCCAGGCATTCGAGGGGCTGCGCCTGAAAGATCGCAAGCTGCGGAGACCGGATCTGACTTACGCAACCATGGACCACAACGTTCCGACAAGAGAGCGTCACATTGTCAAAGATGAGACCGCCCGGCTGCAAATGGAGACGTTGAAAAATAACTGTGCAGAATTCGGCGTCACCTTGGCAGACATCCATCATCCCGATCAAGGAATCGTCCACGTCATCGGTCCTGAGCTGGGTCTGACTCAACCGGGGAAAACGATTGTATGCGGAGACAGCCATACTTCCACACACGGAGCGTTCGGGGCATTGGCCTTTGGGATCGGGACGAGTGAAGTGGAGCACGTACTGGCGACTCAGACACTTTGGCAATCGAAGCCCCGGACCCTTCAAGTCGAAGTCTCAGGGGAACTCGGATTCGGTGTCACGGCTAAAGACGTGATCCTGAACATCATTTCCACCTATGGAGTGGGTTTCGGCACCGGATATGTCATCGAATTCACGGGAGACGTGATTTGCAATCTGTCCATGGAAGAAAGAATGACCGTCTGTAATATGAGCATTGAAGCAGGTGCGAAAGCCGGATTGATCAGTCCCGACGAAACGACCTTTGACTATTTAGAGGGCAGGGAATACCTTCCTAAAAATAAATCATTCCAACAGTGCAAAGAAGAGTGGCAATCCCTGACAAGCGATCATGACGCCACCTATGATCATAGAATTGAGGTGAAGGGTGAAGAAATCGAACCTCATGTGACATGGGGGACGAACCCGGGGATGGGGTCCGGGATTTCGAGGTCCGTCCCTCACCCGGACGAGTACGGGGACCCTTCTGAAAGGGAAGGGGTAGAGCGGGCGCTTCATTATATGGGGCTTGACGCCGGAATGAGAATCGAGGACATCGAGGTTGATTATATATTTATCGGTTCTTGTACGAATTCACGCCTGAGTGACTTGAGGGCGGCGGCTGAAGTGGTGAAAGGACACACGGTAAAGCCGGGCGTCACCGCTTTGGTTGTTCCAGGCTCGTTTAAAGTGAAGAAAAAGGCAGAAGAGGAAGGCTTGGATACGATCTTCAAGGAAGCTGGTTTTGAATGGAGGGAAGCGGGCTGCAGCATGTGCCTGGCCATGAATGACGACATCGTTCCACCCGGCAAACGCTGTGCATCGACTTCCAACCGGAACTTTGAAGGCAGGCAGGGGAATGGATCAAGAACCCATTTACTGAGTCCTTCCATGGCAGCAGCGGCTGCCGTGACCGGAAAATTGACTGACGTACGTAAGCTTGAAAAAATGCCGATTTCATAGGAGGTGAAAAGGGTGGCAATCAATCATGTGGAAGCCAGTGTATTTCCTCTCAGGAGAGACAACGTAGACACGGATCAAATCATACCGAAACAATTCTTGAAAAGGATCGAGCGTAAAGGCTTCGGTCAGTTCTTATTTTATCATTGGCGGTTTGAAGACGATGGGAAGTCACTGAGACATGACTTTTTATTGGATACCCCAAAATACCGGGATTCCGAGATTCTTCTCGGCGGAAAGAATTTCGGCTGCGGGTCTTCTCGGGAACATGCACCCTGGGCCCTTCAGGACTATGGATTTCAGGTGATCATCGCGAAGAGCTTCGCGGACATTTTTTTAAACAATTGTTTAAAGAATGGGATCCTGCCGATTCAACTGGATGAAAAAACAGTCGATGCTCTTATGAAAAATGAGAGTCAAGTGGATTTATATAAAATCGAAGTGTCCCTTGAGCACCAGACTATCTGTGATTCTGAGGGGCTGCGTGTCTCCTTTGACATTGATCCTTATTGGAAAACGATGCTTCTAAAGGGCCTGGATGAAATCGATTTAACGTTGCATTATGGTGAACATATCGAAGACTACGAAAAAAAATATGAGGTGAGTGACTTGGGAATTTAATGGATAACACTGAAGTGGTAGAAGCAATGGAAAGAATCAGTCATCAGGTGCATCGAACACCGTTAAAGCAATCATCGACGCTGAATGCGTTCACTGGTGGAGATATCTATTTGAAAATGGAGAACCTGCAGCGGACAGGTTCCTTCAAAGTAAGGGGCGCCATGAATAAAATCATGTCATTGTCTGAAGAAGAAGCAGGGAAGGGGATCATTGCCGCGTCGGCAGGAAATCATGCCCAGGGAGTGGCACTGGCTGCTTCTAAGCGCGGAGTCCCTTCGAAGATCTTCATGCCAAAGCGGACGCCTTCTACTAAAGTTGCGGCAACGAAACATTACGGAGCTGAAATCGTTTTGACAGGAGATACCTATCAGGAAGCCTACGGGGCAGCACTTGAGGAGAAAATCAAAAAAGGCTCGACGTATGTTCATGCATTTGATGATCATAAAGTGATGGCTGGACAAGGGACAGTCGCACTGGAAATGCTTCAACAGCTCAGTGATTTAGACATGATTCTCGTCCCCGTCGGTGGAGGGGGTCTCCTGGCAGGGATGGCACTGGCCGTGAAAGCCTTTAATCCCCGCATACAAATTGTGGGCGTGCAGGCTCTTGGAGCACCGGCCACGTATAACTTTTTCACGGGAAGCAATAAAGGATCCCTTGAGCATGTTCATACCATTGCAGACGGGATTCTTGTGAAGAAACCTGGGGAGCTTACGTTTCCGATCATCCGGAAATATGTGGACGACATGGTCACCGTGACGGATGAAGAAATCTCCTATAGCATCATGTTCATGCTTCAACGGGAGAAAACTCTGGTCGAAGGAGCGGGTGCCGCATCCTTGGCGGCAGCCATGTGTCAAAAAGTCAAGGTGCAGGGTAAGAAGGTGGGCTGCGTCATCAGTGGCGGGAACGCCGATCCGAGTAAAATCCCTGTTTATCGTGACTTGTCCAAAATGGCCAGACAGGTGCATCATATTGTGTAAAGATGGGACGGCTCTTAACTGCGTGAGTAGTTGGGGGCGGTCCTCTGTTTTTAGCCATTTGTTATGGGATTTGCTTAGTTTTCCTATAAATGGTAAAAGACGCAATTACTATGTTAAATGACGCAATTATCGAGAAAATGACGCAATAAACTTTATAATGACGCAATTCCTCACTAAACCCGGAGAAAGAAAGTGCCGCGATGATACAACAATCCGAAAAAAAGATCAAAAAATCAGAGGTGATCCTAGAAAAAGTACAAATCCAGCATAAATCATTCGTGGAGATAACTAGAATGATCCAGAACCATCACAATCAATAAATATTGTAAGCTCTTACATTCTGAAAATACGCAAAAACCTATTGTAATAGGTAATTTTTTCAATTATAATGTCCACTATGTAAATACAAATGTACACACGAAATAAACAAATGGAGGTTTTCGGTTTATGGAATCAATTTCAATCGGACTTTTAGGACTCGGAACGGTGGGAGCCGGAGTGGTGAAGATCGTAGGGAATCATCAGGATAAATTGTCTCATCAGATCGGCTGCCCGGTGACGGTGAAAAAAGCCCTCGTTCAGGATTTAGAAAAAGACAGGGGACTGGAGATCGAAAACAGCATATTGACCTTAAATCCTGAGGAAGTCCTGTTTGACCCTGAAATTGATATTGTGGTCGAGGTCATGGGTGGAATCGAAGCAACGAAGGAGCATCTCCTTCATGCTTTAAACGAGGGTAAACATGTCGTCACGGCAAACAAAGATCTCATGGCCCTCCATGGACCTGAATTATTAAAAGCTGCCTCAGAAAATGGCTGTGACTTATTCTACGAAGCAAGCGTTGCAGGAGGCATACCGATTTTAAGAAGTCTGGTAGACGGACTTGCCTCAGATCGCATCACGAAAATGATGGGGATCGTCAACGGGACAACGAACTTCATTCTGACAAAGATGACGAAAGAGGGACGGACCTTCGATGATGTCCTAAAGGAAGCGCAGGACCTCGGCTATGCAGAAGCGGATCCGACGGCAGATGTCGGTGGATTGGATGCAGCGAGGAAGATGGCGATCCTGTCCACCCTGGGATTTTCCATGAATGTGGACCTGGCGGATGTGAAGGTGAAAGGCATCACGGAAGTAACGGGTGAGGACATCCAATATGCGGGGCAGTTCGGCTACACGATGAAACTCATCGGTTATGCCCACCGGGAAGGGGAGAAGGTCGAGGTAAGCGTGGAGCCGACCCTGCTGCAAAAGGAGCACCCCCTCGCGTCTGTACATGATGAATATAACGCCGTGTACGTGTACGGCGAAGCGGTGGGAGAAACGATGTTTTACGGTCCCGGTGCAGGGAGTCTTCCTACAGCGACTGCTGTCGTATCCGATATGGTGGGAATCATGAAGAATATGAGACTGGGGGTGAATGGGAAGAGTGCCGTGAACCCGCAGTTCCCGAAGAAACTGAAAGAACCTGATGAAATCTATTCGAAATATTTCCTGCGGCTTCATGTACAGGACGAAGTGGGCGTATTAGCCAAACTGACCCCCATCTTCTCAAGTCACGGTGTCAGTTTCGAGAAAATACTTCAGAATCCCCTGGACAGTGATGAGTTTGCTGAAATTGTACTGGTGACTCATAAGGCATCTCTTGAACATTACGAAGATATTCTGATGGAGCTGAAGGATTATGAAGCGGTTCATTCGATTGAAAGCTCATACCGCGTAGAAGGAGGAGAAAAAGGATGAGATGGAAAGGACTACTGGAACAGTATGGAAAACATCTTCCATTAAATGCAGATACTCCCCTTTTAAGCTTGAATGAAGGAAACACTCCATTGATCGAGCTGAAGTCGTTGTCCGAGGAATGGGGCATCGAGCTTTATGCAAAGGTGGAGGGGGCGAACCCGACAGGTTCCTTTAAGGACCGGGGAATGGTCCTTGCCGTAGCGAAAGCGGTGGAGTCCGGCAGTCGGACGGTCATTTGCGCTTCGACAGGCAATACTTCTGCATCAGCTGCAGCTTATGCGGCAAGGGCGGGAATCAAATGCATCGTCGTCATTCCGGAAGGGAAAATCGCTCAAGGGAAATTGGCTCAAGCCGTCATGTACGGGGCCGAGATCATTTCAATCGAAGGGAATTTCGATGAAGCTCTGGAGATTGTCCGGGAGTTGAGTAAAACGGAATCCGTCACACTTGTGAATTCTGTGAATCCGTATCGGCTGGAAGGACAGAAAACGGCGGCTTTCGAAGTGATAGAAGGATTAGGGGAAGCCCCTGATGTGCTTGCGATACCTGTCGGGAATGCAGGGAATATTTCAGCATACTGGAAAGGGTTTAAAGAATATTCGGCTCGAAACGATTCCACATTGCCGAGAATGTTTGGCTTCGAGGCTTCAGGAGCAGCGGCTCTCGTTCATGACCGGATATTCCCGCAGCCCGAAACGATTGCCACTGCCATCCGTATCGGGAACCCGGCGAGCTGGACATTGGCAGTCGATGCGCTGAAGGAATCAAACGGACATATAGATGAAGTGACGGATGAAGAAATCCTGGAAGCCTATCAGCTGATGGCAAGGAAAGAAGGGATCTTCGCAGAACCGGCTTCATGTGCTTCCATCGCAGGGATTAAGAAGTCATTGGAAAAAGGGCTGCTTGAACAAGGCTCGAAGGTAGTCGCGGTATTGACGGGGAATGGCTTGAAAGATCCGGTTACAGCCATGGAGTGCAGCCCGGTTACGCCTGTTAAGCTGCCAAACGATCGTGAAATGGTGAAGGACTATATTAAGGGAACGATCGGGGTATGAAGGGCCGGGAACCGCGCTCGTGGAAAATCATCGTCCCGGGAAGCACAGCTAATCTAGGAGCCGGGTTTGACTCACTAGGTTTGGCTTTGGATGTTTTTTTAACGGTGGAGGCTTATGAAGCAGACGATTGGCAGGTGATTCCTCTGTCAGCGGCCCTGGAGGTATTCCCTGCAGATGAGTCGCATTTCATTGTAGAAGTCGTCAAGGAAGTGGCAGCTGAATATGGGAGGAAGCCTGCTCCGTGTCATTTGTACGTATCAAGTGATATCCCTTTGACGAGGGGGCTGGGGTCCAGTGCAGCGGCCGTCGTTGCAGGGGTCGAGCTCGCCAATGCATTATGCGACCTCAACTTGACTCAGGAAAAGAAGCTGGTTCTGGCAAATCGTTTCGAAGGTCATCCCGATAACGTCGGGGCGTCGCTCTACGGAGGGTTTGTCGTCAGCTGTCAGCACGAGAAGGGTGTCAACTTGATAACGGTGCCGGACCTTCCAATCGATGTTGTATGTGTCATTCCGAAAGCGGAGCTGAAAACGTCGGATTCGAGAAATGTCCTCCCGTCATCTCTATCCTTTTCAGAATCCGTTGGTGCTGGAGCGGTCTCCAATGTTCTAGTGGCGGCGTTCCTGACCGGTGATTGGGAAATGGTCGGGAAGATGATGAAGCGGGATCGGTATCACCAGCCTCACCGGAGAAAGCTTCTTCCCCATTACGATGCTGTTGAAAAGGTGGCGGATCGATTCGGTGCTTTCGGTGTCGCTTTAAGCGGGGCCGGCCCAACGGTTGCCTGCTTTGTGGAACGGGAAGCAAGTGAATGGCTCTTCCGCCAGCTCGAACAATCCTTCCCGACCATGGACGTCCGCAAACTATCCATCTCCCAAACGGGCAGCAGCATCATCACCCAACAACCAAAGGTCCGTCCCTCATCGCTTTAAAGCGGAGAGGGACGGACCTCATTTTATTATTTCTCCGTTGTGATCATAAAACAGTTGTCTTTTTCGTTGACGTGCATGCAGTAGGAGGATGGATACGTCATGCCCATTTCTTTCCGGAGTTCCTTTGGGATGTGGACTGTTCCTTTTTCTGAGATGTAGCGTTTGTTATGGGTGGAGTCCCGCGTGGCCTGCTTAATATAGAGGCAATTATTTTGATAGACGAGCTCTGCAAGTTTTCCCGGCAGCAGTCCAAACTTCTCCCTCCACTTATGGGGAAGAGTGATTGTACCGCTTTTACTGAAAGGTTTGCTCCCATACATCATACTTAACATTCGCATCACCTGCCTTCACTATCATATTGTTCTCTTTTTACCTTCCCTGAGAAAAATAAACACCAATTTGAAAAATTAGGAAAAATGGCGGGGGTTCTTGGACGGAATAGGGAGGATAGAAGGATGAAAAGGAGATTGTCAGCAGTGTGATAGGGTGGAGGGGGCTTATAGAAGGAAAGAATCCTGTGAAATCCGTTGGTCCATCTTATTATTTACTCTCTTCATACAGGTTCCCTATGTTATTATTATGTGTGTTGTGAAAGTAAATGAAACGGATGAAGATACTCTCATATTTCAGTCTTATGAGTATTTTTGATAAATGAGTAAGAACTGAGAAATCATAGGGGAAAAGACTATTGGAATTTAGGTGAACTTCACATCATGAAACAAGCTAAAGATATTGCCTTAAAAATATCCGTCACCTATGTATTATTAGGCGCATTATGGATTGTGTTTTCAGATTATGTTTCCATGATCATTGCACATGAAAAGCTTAGTATGTATATTTATTTTCAGCGCTATAAGGGCTGGCTATTTACGTTTGTAACAGGTATCATCATATTTTTCCTGATATACCGCCGGACCAATGAGCTGATTGTCTCCAACGATAAACTTTCAAAAAAAGAGAAGCAGTTGCAAATAAGGAATCAGCATTACCATTCGTTGTTCGAACAAAACCCCGATGCCGTCTTAGAGCTGAGTTTAGATGGGCATGTGGTATCTGTAAACGCAGAAGCCGAGGGATTGCTTGAATTCACCCATGAAGAGTTAAAGGAAGTGAAATTCAGCAAGTTCCTGGATGAAGAAGAAATGAAGCGGGTGACAGGCTATTTTTTCGCTACGTTCAAAGGCATCGCATCTACCTTTGAAACCAAGATCCATATCGGCGATAATAAAGGAAAGATCCTCAGGTGCTCCCTTGTTCCGATTCTCATTAATCGAGAGGTGACAGGAATGTTCGCAATCGCAAGGGATATCACATTGAATCGGGAAAACGAAGAAATGGTCGTCGCATCGGAGAAACTTTCCGTCATTGGTCAGTTAGCTGCTGCCGTTGCCCATGAAATTCGAAACCCGCTCACATCTCTCAAGGGATTTATCCAACTTATGCAAACGACCAATACCATCAACCACGATCATTTGGATATAATGCTCTCTGAAGTGGATCGAATTGATTTGATTTCAGGTGAGATGCTGATTCTTGGAAAACAACAAGAAACCCACTTCCGTCATGAAAGACTCGATGAGATTCTTCAGCAGGTCCTTGTCCTGATGGAAGCACAGGCTAACCTTGATAATGTGTCCATTACATATGAGAACCTGTCTGCAAAACCTTTGTATGTGTTAGGCGAGTCAAATCAGCTTAAACAGGTTTTCATCAATATCATTAAAAATGCCGTGGAAGCCATCCCCCCATCCAGGGATGGGAAGGTCTCGATCACTTTGGAAGAGCAGGGCAAAAACGCACAGGTAATCGTGAAGGATAATGGAGTCGGCATGGAGCCAGGAAGAATCGAACATCTGGGAGAACCGTTTTACTCGACGAAAGAAAAAGGTACGGGCCTCGGACTTGCAGTATGCAAAAAAATCATCCAGCGCCATAAAGGACATATACATTTTCAAAGTGAAAAAGAAAAAGGAACGGCAGTTGAAATCAGTTTACCCACCTGCGGAAGATGAGAATCCTTCTGCCTTTGCCGATTAAGAAAGGACGAAACGAATGAATTCAATCTCAAGCATCATCCATTCACCATTACTACAGAAAAACTGGGAAGAATCCGGGTTTACTGCATTCACTCCCGTACAGGAAAAAGTCGTACCCCTTATCATGGAGGGGAAAGATGTCGTATGTGAATCACCAACGGGGACGGGGAAAACCCTGGCATATTTACTGCCGATCATTCAGACAATCGATCCATCAAGAAAACAGGCACAGGCTGTCATTCTTGCACCTTCAAGAGAGCTGGTCATGCAGATCCACCAGGAAATTCAGAAATGGGCCAAGGGCACGGACATAACGAGTGCTGCGTTCATCGGTGGGGCGAACGTCAAGAAACAAGTCGAAAAGCTGAAGAAAAAGCCGCATATCGTAGTCGGCACAACAGGTCGCCTGATCGAACTGATGAAAATGAAAAAATTGAAGATGCATGAAGTGAAAACCATCGTCGTCGATGAATTTGACTTAATGATTTCTTCAGAACATATCCGGGAAGTAAAGGATATCATCAAATCGACCTTGAAAGAGCGTCAGGTGCTTTTCTTCTCTGCAACTTTATCAGATGAAACGGAACAAGTAGCAGAATCTCTCTTACAGAACCATGAAATTGTCAAAATGGAAGCCAACCTCGACAATCCAAAAGTCGACCATGTCTTTGTTTATAGTGAGATGCGGGACAAAATGGAAGCACTCAGAAGCATCTCTTACTTCAAAGGAATCAAGGCTCTTGTATTCTTCAATCAATTAGAGAAACTCTCTGAAATGGAAGAGAAGCTTAAATATAAGGGAGTCGAGCTTGAAGTACTCGCAGGAGACTCGAACAAAATGGAGCGTAAGCAATCCCTTGACCGTTTCCGCTCCGGGAAGGTGTCCATGCTTCTGACAACGGATGTGGCTGCACGCGGCCTCGATATCACGGATGTCACACACGTAATCCATTTCGATTTCCCGAGTGACACGAAGCAGTACATCCACCGTTCAGGAAGAACCGGACGTATGGGTGCAGAAGGTACCGTCATCTGCCTCGTATCCAAGCGTGAACTGAGCTTCCTTGAAAAACTGAGCAACGAACTCAACCTCCCCTTCCAGGAAAAAACCATCCGCGGTGGCGGACTGCAACAACCGGAAACCAAATAAAAATAGAGGTCCGTCCCCGGATGTGAGGGACGGACCTCTATTTATTTTTAAGTTGCCGCTATTTTTCATACACAATCTTGCCGTCCATCAGAGTCATCCATACACTCGTCTCAAGGAGTTCCTCCGTATCAACTTCGAAAGGATTCCGGTCCAAAACGGCTAAATCAGCTTTCTTCCCGACTTCGATCGTTCCTAAATCATGTTCCCTGAAGTTTCCGTAAGCAGGGATTTTCGTGTAATGGATCAGGGCATGGGCCAACGAAATTTTCTCATGAGGATTCCATCCGCCCTGAGGAGAACCGTCTTCGTGCTTCCGTGTGACGGCCCTGTACAGGCCGAGCATCGGATTCAAGTCCACAATCGGAAAGTCCGTTCCGAATGCAATGGCTGCGTCATGCTTCTCCAATGAACCGATCGGCCATGTATAGCGTGCCCGCTCCATACCGAGTCTGTCCAGATACGCATGGGAATCCATCGAACCCGACGTGAGATGCTCCGGCTGGATGGATGCAATGACTCCGAGCTCCCTGAATCGCTCGAAATCTTGTGGGTCGCATACTTCAATATGTTCGATCGTATGCCTTGAGTCCCTTGTACCATTGACCTTCCTCGCATTCTCATAGACATCCAGGCCCAAACGGACAGCGGCGTCCCCGCAAGCGTGCAGGCGAATCCTGAACCCTTCCCGGTCAGCCTCCTCGATCCATTTTTGATATACATGTGGTTCATAAATGGTCCCGCCAATTTCTGCCGGCCGGTCCGTGTATGGCTGAAGCAAATAGCCTGTATACGTCAGGGGGACACCATCGAGGAACTGCTTCAAACCTGAAAACTGAAGCTTATCCGATTGATACTTCTCCCTGAATTGAATACCACGCCTGAGATCACCATCCAGCACGTCCAGGAAGTGAATGCGTGTCGTCAGTTCCCCTTTTTCTTCAAATTCCCTATAAAATCCGGGATCTCCCAATGTATAACCGGGAAGAGGCAACATGTCAGCAACGGAAGTGATCCCGTAGGATGCTGTCTTCTTCAGCATTCCGTTCATCAATCCGTCCTTTATTTTCTTTTCAAATGTAAAAGCTTCCGCTACATACTGTACTGCTGTCTCATATAAAAATCCGGTTGGATCACCGTTTGCATCTTTTTCAATTTTACCGAAAGGAGGTTCGGGAGTATCCCGGTGGATCCCCAATTTTTCGAGGGCAGCCGTATTCAGCCATGCGCTATGTGCTTCTTCATTGAGCAGAACGACGGGACGGTAAGGCAGGTATCGATCCAGTGAGTGGCGAGTGGGAATGGTCTGGTCCGGCCAGCGGACATGATGCCATCCAAATCCAAGTACCCACTCCTCATCGGGATGTTCCCGGGCATAATCAGCCACCATTCTCGCCGTCATATCCTCTGTGGTACCAAAAGTCAGTTGACAAAACCCTTCAAACATCGCTCCTAAAAACCAATGAAGATGAAAGTCATGGAACCCTGCCGTCACCAGGCGGTTTCCGGCATCCCTCACGTCCGTAGAGGGTCCTATGAAACTCTCCATCTCCGAACGGGGACCGACCCCAATGATCACATCATCCTTTACTGCCACGAAGCCGTCGATGGGAGAAGTTGCATTCCCGGTGAATAGGGCAGTGCTTACCAGTATTTTATGGGCCTTCATCGTCATCCCCATCCTTTTTCATCTGTTACATCGATTGTAACCAGATGAAGGAAAGAACACAAACGGTGAATGAATAAAAACTTTACCTGACAAGAAGGCATTGGAAAAACCCACGTTGAATACATAAGGAGAACAAGTAGAAAAGGAGAATGAGAATGTTGACACGAACCTTTCCGGCACTGGAAACAGAAAGATTTCGCTTACGGCAGATGAAAGTAGGGGATGCTCCCCGTGTTTTTGATTATTTCTCGAAAGATGAAGTCACCCGATATTATGATCTGGAATCGTTTCAAGAGGAAAAACAGGCAATAGAGATCATCGAGAAGTGGAACGAGAGGTTTCATTTAAATGAAGGGATCCGTTGGGGGATTGCTCTGAAAGAATCCGACGGGATCATCGGCAGCTGCGGGTTTCATCAATGGGAGAAAGAACATTTTAAAGCCGAGGTGGGGTTTGAGGTTCATCCATCCTATTGGAGACAAGGGGTTATCACAGAGGTATTACAGCCGATCCTGAGATACGGCTTTGAAGAAATGAATCTTAATCGGATTGAAGCGTATTACGATCCGGAAAATGTGGCATCGAAGAGGAGCCTCGTAAAAGCCGGCTTTACGTTTGAAGGCGTATTGCGAAAAGCAGCATTTGAAAAAGGCGTTTTTTTTGATGCGGCTGTTTGCTCTTTATTAAAAGAAGAATATTGAACATAAATTTAAGACGCTGCTTATGCCTATACCACATAAACAGCGCCTTAACTTAAGTAAATCTTATTCAATTAACTTTACTATCCTTTCTTACTAATACACATACTTAACATTCATTTAACATTAAATTAATGGTCTTGCATGGTTTATTAGTTTATTTTCATTTGCCGCTGATTTTCCCACACGCCCACATGTTACGAAGATAGTTTTCACGGGCTATCTCCTTGCGTACCATGATGTTAGCATGCTTCGCTTACACTCTTCATTGGAATCATCTCCTGAAATAAGATTGCGCATTCCCGCATATCCACACATCTTGAAATCAGTTTTCACGGGCCGATCTCAAAAGCGAGATGTGATGCTGACATGCTTTGCTAACTCACTTCATTGGAATCACGCCTTCCTTTAAAGATTGTTTTGTGAATCATTTATTAATTATATATTAACAAATTATAAAATTAATGCAAATGTTCAGAATAATCAATATAGTGCGATTTTGACTGGTTTTTGAATTGAAATGGGCGGTTATCTTACTTTATCTTAATTTTTCTTGTTTTTTTAAAAGATCTTTGGAGTAGTAGCTTCGGAAATCGGATTCCAAAAAGACGGAGACCGTTCCTTTCCGCTGCAGGTGCTCGCTTTCCGCGGGGCGTGAGTTGAGCCTCCTCGGGCTTTGCCCTGTGGGGTCTCAACTTTCCCGCTTTTCCCGCAGGAGTCGAGCACCTTCCGCTTCAATCCACTCTGTGCTTCTTCATTAAATATCACTTATAAGGAATGGATAGGTGAAACACTAAATTCTTTTTAAAAATTTTGAGCGTGAATTCTAAAGCAAACTTTAAATAAATAATCTTTCATTTAAATAATTTTTATTACTGGAGAAAAAGCCTTTAATCCAATCTCCTCCTAAGGTAATTCTCCTCCAGATCCATTTCCCTGTTCACCAGCAATTCCATTTGTTCTAGATGATGGGTTTCTACTACGGGGTCGAGTGCAGACCAGTGGATTTTGTTGACGAAGTAGTAGTTTCTGATTTTCCTTAGTATTACCAGGGAGTGGGGGAATTGGTCGAATTCTGCTTTTATGCTGTTGAAGCGGGTAAAGCCCCATTTTGTTAGTTTCATTGTTTATCACCTAATGTTCTATTACCTTTTCTTTCAATATATTAATCCTCCGGGAGCATATCCGATTTAAACAAACGTTTGATTAATTTTAAACAAACGTTTGTTTAATGTTTCAAAACATTTATTTTACTAGGGTTCGGGGGATTAAACAATCGTTTAACAGTATTTACATATCCAGTCGTGCATCTCTTTCGTCCTGAGATTGTCATTGCTATTCACAAAGGGCTCTTGTTATGATGAGAAGGTTATGAATCGCAAAGAAAAGCTAGGAGAATGAGCTTTGAATAAAGTATTATCCAACTATTCCATTTATCCATATGAAGCAGATAAGAAGGAGATCCCCGTGGCCCCGCTCCATAAGGGAGAAACCACGAAGCAGCTGATATCCTCCCATGACGAGGATGCTTTTTTCTTTCGGACGATGGAAGAAGCGGGCATTCATCTGAATGCTGCTCAGATTGAAGCGGTCCGTCATGTGAAAGGACCATGCCTGACCCTTGCCGGTGCGGGGACGGGAAAGACGACGGTTCTCGTTTGCCGTGCAGGCTACTTGATGGCTGTGAAAGATATTCAGCCGAGAAATATTTTGCTGGTCACTTTCACCAAGAAAGCCTCAGAAGAAATGAAACAGCGGATCGCGAGACTTCCGGGAGCAGAGCATGGTGGACAGGTTCATGCCAGCACGTTTCATGCCCTGTTCCTTTATTTACTCAGATCCCGTCATTACACACAGGAAGTGATCGGGAACGAGCGCTATAAACAAATCATTTTGAAACAGCTCCAGAGAGAAATGAATATTTATGATCCATATGACGCCGAGACGCTCCTTGCCAAGCTTTCTCATTATAAGCTGAATCAGAAGGATATACGGGAGCTCCCTGAGAAGTCAAAGTCAGAAAAAGAAGTGCGGAGCATCCTTTTAAAATATGAAGAGTGGAAGCGCATGAATCATAAGATGGATTTTGATGATATTTTGTCAGAGGCGTATCAATTACTATTGGGAAATCCGAATCTGCTGACTTCCCTTCAGCACCGTTTCCAGTATGTGATGGTCGATGAATTCCAGGATACGAATCTGGTTCAATATGAGCTTATTAAACTGATAGCGGCTCATCGTAATTTGTTCGTGGTCGGGGATGATGATCAAACGATCTACACCTTTAACGGCGCACGGAACGAATTCATTTTGGATTTTGATGAGGAGTTTCCCGATGCCAAAGTCGTGACCTTAAAAGAAAACTACCGGTCAGACGCTTATATCATCGGACTCGGAAATGAAGTCATCGGGCGGAATGACCACCGGAGGAAGAAAGAGCTGATCGCTACAAAAGTGGAGGGACAGAAGCCTCTCTATTCAAGACCCGCCACAGCTGATGAAGAAGCCGTCTGGATCACAGAGGAGATTCAGAGATTACGAGATGAAGGCTATGGTTATGGAGATATGACGATTCTCCACCGTACGATGAGCAGTGGGCGTGCCGTCTTTGAGCAACTCCTATTAAAGGAGATCCCCTTCACACCATACAATCAGAAGGATTCCCTTTTCTATGATAACTGGACCGTGAAGCCCGTGGTGGATTACTTGAGATTATCGATCGTCCCAAGAAATTTCTCAGCCATGGAATCGCTGTTGCCCACACTTTTTATCCGAAGAGACCGGGGAATGGCTCACATCCTGGAAGAAGAACAGAAAGAGCGGAAGAAGTATCCCCTCATTCACTTAACGACTTTATCCGGGTTGAAGCCTTTTCAGGTGAAGAATGTGAAAGAACGGATGAAGTTCCTGAAGGAGATCGGGGACCAATCTCCGGAAAGTGCCATCAAACGTATCAGGAAGGAATTCTATCACCAGTACATCGACGCCCAGGAATCTCACGTGGTGACCGAACAGAAGGAGCTCATTAAAGAAATGCTGGACGAGCTTGAAGGCTCGGCCAAGCGCTTTGATACGATTTCAAGCTTCATTACCTTTATTGATGAGATGAAAGCGAAGTATGAGGAAATCTATTCGAATCAAAGAGGAAGCAAGGATACGGACAGTGTATCCCTTATGACGATTCACCGGTCAAAGGGCCTTGAGTTCCCCGTCGTGTTTTTAATCGGGGCCATCGAAGGGAATCTTCCCCACAGTTCAGCCCTTAATGCCAATAAGCTCGAGGATAAGGTCTACAAGGACCCGAGCCAAAAAGAGAAGGCAACGGGTGCAGTGGAGGAAGAAAGGCGCCTTGCCTATGTAGCCATCACAAGGGCAAAAGAGAAATTGTTCATTTCTTCCCCGGCCTATTATCAAGGGGAACAGCGGAAGAGCTCGCGTTTTATTGCGGATCTATTCAAACAGACACCACACGCGGAGCCGAAACCATCTAAAAGAGTGAGAAGTGGAAAGGTGAGTAAGATTCTTGCATGGGTGTGCACAAATGCCAAGTGCATTGCCTGGCAGCGGACCGAAACCCATGAAGATACCGAATCCAAGGTTTGTCCCCTTTGTTCAAGTCCGATGAAACTGGGAGAAAAGGACATTATCGAATAAAAAAAGCCCCGGCGTCCTGGAAAGTGAAGGACGCAGGGGCTTTTTTGCGGTTTATAGACCGTTCTATAAAAATCAACAAATGCTGCAAATACACATGTCAATCAATAAACCGATCCCTCACTGCGAAAAATGATCATCACGTGAATCAACCTTCTTCGAATCATTCGAATCCAAAGCCTGTCTTAGAAAATAAATAAGAATACCCATGATCATTCCGAGTATCACGATAAAACCAATGGTGATGGTGATTCCCATAAGCCCCACTCCTTTTTTCTGACTCTTTCATGTACATGATTCTATACGTCTACTATCAGTCTATGAAAAAGGAGTGGAGATATATTCGACCCGAAGGACAAAAAGGTTCGCGATTTTACGTTCGGTCAATCAAAACGGCACGAACCGGGGAACCATCCCCTTCTTTAAGGGGAAGGGGGAGGGCTATCAGTTCGTATATCCCAGGTGTTACATGGGTAAGGTGGATCCCTTCCAGAATTCCGATGTCATGTTCTCGCAAAGAGTGATGGGCCTCCAATTCCTTGCTGTCCAAAGGATCAACAGAGGGAAGATCCACCCCGATCAGATCAATGCCCTTTTCTTTTAAAAAAGGGGCAAGTTCTTTCGTGATAGGGGGAATGTGCCTGGGGAATCGGTTTGGATCACTCCAGGCGTTGGTTTTAAACAGAACTTTTTTGACATCAGCCAAGTCGATCTTCATTAATCGTTCAGGACTGATTTCAGGCTCACCTTCCAACGAAACCACGATGGCCGGTCCCATAAAACGTTCTGGGGCCATATCGAGGATCCGGTTCCCGTCACTGTCGAAGTGGAAGGGGGCATCCACATGGGTCCCGGTATGGGAGCTCATGGTCAGCTGGCCGACATTGACGGATCCCGTTTCTTCCTTCGTCCAGTTCAAGGAAAAGGAAAAAGGCGTGTCTCCCGGCCAAACAGGGGTTTCATTATACAGTGGTCTTGAAATATCGATCATTTTCATGAGTGCCTCATCCTTTCTGTGTTAAGCGACAACGTTCCGTGTATTTTCAAACTGCTTGTATTCTTCTTTTTCCATGATGTTTTTCAAGATATGAATCGTCCCCCATACATCTTCGTACGACGAATAAAGAGCCACAGGTGCCAGCCGGATCACATTCGGTGCCCGGAAATCAGGTGTCACCCTGTTTGCTTTCAAGGCTTTACAGATCCTCGCTGCTTCCTCATGCTGCAGGCTGATATGTCCGCCCCGGCGTTCATCTTCAAGGGGGTTACAGATGGTAAACCCATAGCCGTTAAGCTCCTGCTGGAATAAATCCATCATGAACCTTGTAAGAGAAAGGGATTTCCGCCTCAGATTCTCGATCCCGGCTTCTTCAAACAACTGAAGGGAGCCGAGTAAGGGGGCACTGCTCAAAATATGGGGGGTCCCGATTTGATAAGCACCGGCAGAATCAGCATGAGAGAGCGTATGATCCATATCAAACTGCGCATCCTTCCGGGAACTGAACCAACCGGAAAGACCGGGCTTTTTACCCCTGTGCCGGTTGTGAACGAACAATCCCCCGACACCCCCCGGTCCGCTGTTTAAATATTTGTAATTGCACCACACCGCAAAGTCCACCCCGTCTTCGTGCAACTGATGAGGAAGGGCGCCGATCGAATGAGCGAGGTCGAATCCGATGACAATATCACGTTTATGGGCTTCCTCCGTCAAGTGTTTGATATCCAGCAGCTGACCGCTTCGGTAAAGAACGGACGGAAGGAGGATAAGGGCAATCTCATCGGTCATTTGAAGAATGATGTCTTCCTCACGCAGTGTATATCCATCCCTGCTTTTCACCTGGACCAAATGCTCGTCAAAGGGATACCCCTTTAATTCCAGCTGACTTTGAACCGCGTAAATATCCGAGGGGAAAGTCAGTTCATCTGCGAGTATCTTCGTTCGTTTTCCATGAGGTTGATAGAAGGTTGCCAGTAACTGATGAAGATTCGTCGTGATGGAACCCGTCACAATGACTTCTTCCTGTTCTGCACCCACTAAAGGAGCCGTCATTTCTCCAAGCTTCTCAGAATAATAGAACCACGGCTCCTGCCCGTCCATCCAGCCATCGATGCCATGTTCCTTCCAATCATTCAATGAGGTCAAAAGCGATTCCTCGGCTCGCTTCGATAGCAGGCCCAAGGAATTCCCATCCATATAATAATGATCTTCCTTTATGTAGAATTCCTTTCGGAAATGGGCAAGCGCATCCCGTTTATCCATCTCTTTGGCGTGTTCCAACGTTAATGCATGTGTCATCTCTATCCCACCTTTAACAGTCTTACCAAAATGATAATCGAAATGATTTGAATAGTAAAATAATTGTTTTGTAAGAGGGGTGGTTTTTATGCATTATTAAATAAATTATTCAAAAATGTATAAAAAGTCAAAATAGTCTGGTATAAATGGATTAATATAATAAAATTCAGTGAAATTATTCATCATTGAATAATCCGGTGAAGATGAAAGGAGTGACCAGGGTGACTGAGACGAAAAAAAGTTGGAATGAAAACGAAGCAATCCTTCACTCATTGCAGGACGATGTTTTGGTAACGAATACAGATGGAATCATCTTGAAAGTCAGTGAGGCGACTGGTGGTATTTATAATGTGAAATCAGAGGATATGGTAGGGAAATCCGTCTATGATCTTGAGAAAGAGGGAATCTTCACACCGATTTTAACTCCATTGGTATTAAAGGAAAAAAAGAAAATTACGCTGGTTCAGACAAGTAAAGAAGGAAAAAAGCTCCTGGTTACAGGGATTCCGGTTTTTCATGAAAATGGAGAGCTTGTGCGGGTCGTCAGCTATTCACATGACGTAACAGAATTATTGAATATGAAGAAATACTTAGAGGACATGGAAGATGAGATGGAAAGGGTGAAAAGTGAACTCGAAATCCTCAGGAGCCGTCATTATTATTCGGAAGGGATCATTGCCACAAGCGATGAGATGAAGAGGGTTCTCCAGATTGCCCTGCAGGTGGCGGAAGTGGATGTGAATGTCCTATTGTTAGGGGAATCCGGTGTCGGTAAGTCCCATATTGCAAAATTCATCCATAATAAAAGCCAAAGAAAAGGGGGACCTTTCATTGAGGTCAATTGCGGTGCGATACCGGAATCCTTATTTGAAGCGGAGTTCTTCGGTTATGAACCCGGCTCGTTCACCGGGGCAGATCGCAAGGGGAAGGTTGGATTGGCTGAACTTGCAGAAGGCGGTACTCTGTTTCTCGATGAAATCGGGGAGCTGTCACAACCTAATCAAGTGAAAATCTTGAAATTCATCCAAGAGAAACAATTTTACCGGGTCGGTGGTACGAAGCAAAGGAGAGTGGACTTCCGGGTCCTGGCAGCGACGAACAGGGATTTGGAGATGGCAGTTGAGAACAGGGAATTCAGGCAGGATCTATTCTTTCGTCTGAATGTCGTTCCCATCACCATTCCGCCTTTAAGGGAGCGGACATCGGATATTATTACGATGATCGATTATTTTGTAGGTTATTTTTGTGAAAAATATCAGCGCCGGAGGACATTGGATGAAGGGGTGATCCATCAGCTTCTAATTCAGGAGTGGAAAGGGAATGTCAGGGAGTTGATGAATCTGATCGAGAGACTGATTGTCACATCTTCCAGGCAGATCATTGAAATGGAGAACCTTCCAGGGCGATACATAAAGCATAGTGGGGATCTTTCCGGGTTGGACCGTGAAGGACAATCACTGAAGAACATCCTTGAAGCGGTTGAAGAGCAGGTGCTGAAGAAAGCGAGGCAGCAGTATAAAACGACGACTGTAATGGCACAAAACCTTGGGATCAGTCAGCCTTCAGTAGTCAGAAAAATGAAAAAATACAGAATTGGATAAAAAGTTGGCATGATACTTGCAAGTTCTTTAGTGAGTAGAAGGATAATTGAATCATTTCAAAGGGGTGTTTGACAATGGAGGTTGGAAAACAGAATGTCAGTCAGTTACAAACCCGGTCCGGGAGATCAGCCAGGGAAGCAATGAAGTTTATCATTCCTTCCTTGATAGGAGTATTGCTGTTTTTGGTCCCTGTGACATACGAAGGGAACATGACCATCGGGGTCGGGATCTTTGCTTCTTATTTTCAGGGGATGTTAGAAGGAGTATTGCCATTATTCATGACGATCATATTTGGGATATCCGCTCTCATGGCCATTTATACAAAACTTCTTCAACCTAAGTGGATCATCACGCAACCATTTTTAAAAGGGCTTTTTGATGTAGGTGCGTTCTGGATCACGATCCGTGTCATAGGTTCAGTCTTTGCCATTATGACCGTCAACGGGATCGGTCCGGAATGGATCATATCCGACTATACAGGGGGAACGGTGCTGTATTCGTTAGTCCCTGTGCTGACCACATGGTTCTTATTTGCAGGTTTATTGATGCCACTTTTATTAGATTTTGGACTTATGGATTTCTTCGGGACCCTGCTGCAGAAAATCATGAAGCCTTTATTCCAGCTGCCGGGAAGGTCTTCCATTGATGCCCTGGCTTCCTGGATGGGGAGTGGGACAGTCGGTGTCCTCATTACAACGAAACAATTTGAAGAAGGCTACTACACAAAACGGGAAGCTGCGGTCATTGCAACCAACTTCTCTGTTGCTTCCATCGCTTTCAGTCTCGTGATCGTCAGTTTCATAGGTTTGGAGTCCATGTTTGTGCAATTATACGGGACGGTCGTCATTGCAGGGATCGCAGCAGCGGTGATTTGCCCGCGCATCCCGCCTCTTTCCCGTAAAAAAGATACGTATTATGAGCCGGTCGGCATGCAAATCTCTGAAACGGTACCTGAAAATGTTTCCCGTCTTCAATGGGGCTTCGAAAAAGCCGTGGAAAAAGCCTCAGAAGTGAAAAGTGTCGGTGAAGTGACCAAAAAAGGACTGCAAAACGTATTTGATATCTGGTTCGGACTCATTCCACTCGTCATGGCCCTTGGAACCCTAGCTTTAGTCGTTGCAGAATATACACCGGTGTTTGATGTGCTTGCTTACCCGGTCGTACCTCTCCTTGAGCTATTGCAAATCCCGCAGGCTGCTGATGCTGCCCCTGCGATGATTGTCGGATTTGCCGATATGTTCCTGCCTGCAGTGGTGGGAAGCGGGATCGAAAGCGAGTTAACGAGATTTGTGATCGCGGCCATGTCTTTGACTCAATTAATCTACATGTCTGAAATCGGGATCCTATTAATCAAATCCAAAATTCCCATCAGCTTCCTGGATCTCTTTATCATCTTCATCCAACGAACCATCATCACGCTACCAATCGTCGCATTACTGGCGCACTTTTTCTTTATGTAGGACACCTTTCGCAGAGGTTGTTACGTCGAAATCAGAATATGCCTAAGCTCTGTCAACTTGTAAGTGCAGGATGGTGATGGGAACTGCTCCGCTTTCCGCGGACGTACGGCCGAGCCTCCTCAGCTTTTCGCTTCCGGGGTCTCGGCACGCCCGTTTTCCGCAGGAGTCTACGCAGTTCCCACCACCATCTAAACAAGGTGAGTGTGACAGAGCTCAGTAGTGATGAAAATCAATGGAAAGAACAGGATTTCGATTACAGAAACTTTTGACTGTCGTATGCTAATAACAATTCCATACGTGGAAAGTCGGTTTTGAAATTAGTCATTTAAGAAACGTAAGCTTATAAAGTTGATTGAAGCGGAAGGTGCTCGACTCCTGCGGGAATTGCGGGAAAGTTGAGACCCCGCAGGGCAAAGCCCGAGGAGGCTCAACTCACGCCCCGCGGAAAGCGAGCACCTGCAGCGGAAATCAACCAGCACTTTCCTTTTAACAACAAAGTTATGACAACTGCTTTAAGTAAAACCTCGACAATCTAGCATTATACTATAAGAATAAATGGGGGTACTGAAATGGAACGAACGTTTGAACAGCTTATTGAGGGGATGCCGGATCGTCTGGCACCGAGCATGGCAAAGGATCATCCGAATTTACCGGTAGTGAAAGAGGAAGGGTGCTACTACTACGGACTGGACGGAAGGAAGTATCTTGACTTCACCTCTGGCATCGCTGTGACGAATGTGGGTCATCGTCACCCGAAAATCGTACAGGCGATCAAAGATGCAGCAGACGGTCTGATGCACGGTCCTTCAGGCGTCATCATGTATGAATCGATCCTTCGCCTGGCTGATGAACTGGCAGAGATCCTACCCGGGGACCTGGATAGTTTCTTCTTTGCCAACAGCGGGACTGAAGCGATAGAGGGGGCGATCAAGCTTGCTAAATATGTAACGAAGCGTCCTTATGTCATTTCCTTTACGGGATGTTTTCATGGGCGCTCATTGGGGGCACTCAGTGTAACGACTTCAAAAAGTAAGTATCGAAAGTTCATGCAGCCTTCAGGATTAACATATCAGGTTCCGTACGCGAATGAACGGGAGTGTCCAGAGGGAGAGGATTCAGCCCGGTATGTTGTCAGCAAGCTTGAAAAGGATTTTGAAACACTTTTTGATCATCAGGTAACCCCGGAAGAAGTGGCGTGTGTCATTTTAGAACCGGTATTGGGGGAAGGGGGATATATCGTCCCTCCGAAAGCCTGGCTTAAAAAGGTAAGGGAGATTTGCAACAGGCATGATATTTTACTGATTTTCGATGAGGTCCAAACGGGATTCGGACGTACCGGTAATTGGTTTGCCGCGCAAACCTTCGATGTGACGCCGGATATCATGGCGATCGCGAAAGGAATTGCTTCGGGTCTTCCTTTGAGCGCGACGGTGGCGTCCAATAAGCTGATGAAACAGTGGCCGCTTGGAAGCCATGGGACGACATTCGGCGGGAACCCGATCGCATGCTCTGTCGCTCTTGCCACCCTTGAGGTCATGAAGGAGGAAAGACTCCTTGATAATACGAAGACGATGGGTGCATACGCCGTTTCGAGGCTCGAGAAGTTGAAAGAAAAACATCCTGTGATCGGAAGCATCAGGGCGGTTGGCTTGATGATCGGGATTGAAATCGTCCATCCAAAGACGGGTAAACCGAATCAGGAAGGCTTGATGGACATCCTTGACGGGGCGCTTGAAAAAGGGGTTTTATTTTATCTATGCGGTAATCACTCCGAAGTGATCCGCATGATTCCACCCCTTACGGTTACAAAAGAGCAGATCGACGCCGGTCTTCACATGCTGGATGAAGCGGTGACAGAGTATGAGGCGTCACTGATGAGTCACCTGGATTAAAATAAAAAAGGTTGATCAGTTCGGAACTGATCAACCTTTTTTTATAGTCTTTTAACCGAAATGGCCTTCCTCATCTTCCTGAGGGCATCTTGTCCTTCTGTTTCCCTCATCATCATTAAGTTCACATAGAGAGCATCAATCAATGTTAACTGAGCAATGCGGGATGACAAAGCTTCTGAACGGTAGTCGGTTTCCTCTGAAACGGTGAAGAGAGGTGTGTCGACCCTCTGGCTTAACGGCGACTTGGCGAAATTGGTGATGCATATGGTCTTGGCCCCGGTTTCTTTCACAATGTCGAGAAGCTGAAGAATATCCTTTGTCGAACCTGAGTGGGATATGAAAACGGCGCAATCGTCACTCGTCATCTGGGAAGCGGTCATAAGCTGAATATGGCTGTCACTTGCCGCATGCACACGCAGACCGGTCCGGATGAATTTATGATACGCATCAAGGGCGATGACACCGGACCCACCGCTTCCGAAGAACTCGATGGAACGGGCGGTGCTCATCATGTCCACGGCTCTCATTAACTTTTTCTCATCCACCACCATCAAAGTATCTTCGATGGTTTTGATGTTGGACCTGAATACCTTTGTGGCGATCGTTTGTGCCGTGTCGCCTTCATCGATGCGTTCGTGGATGTCCTTAAGCCCGGTCACGATTTCTGAGGCAAGGGCGATTTTCATCGCCTGATAGCCTTTAAAGCCGATTCGTTTACAAAAGCGGAAGACAGTAGAGTCGGCCACTCCTAAATCTTCCGCCAGGCCGTTGATCGTGGAATGGATGATCTCGTTCGGATTTTCAAGGATATAGTCGGCAATTTTTTTCTCCGTCACACTGAATTGTGGATAGTGAGAACGGATACTTGCTAAACAATGTTGATGTTGACTCATAGACACCACTCCTGTAAGGGTTTTCATAGTTTCATTATACAAGATTCAAAGAAAAATAAAAATAATTTCTGTAAACGGTTGCAAAAAGAAAAATATTTTTTATAATAGAGAGAGCTAGAAAAAAATTTTCCTGATGAATTGTTCGGATGATGAGAGAGTCATAGTTACATAATGTGTTTTGCAAACGCTTTACTTGTCTGTACGAAACAAAGAAGAAGGATAAACTTTATAAAAAATTTGGCAGCAGGGCTGCCGCGAGGAAAGAAAGGAAGGGATACACAATGTCAGATCAAATGCTCATTTTAGTGGCACTGGCCGGAATTTTTCTTTTATTATTTTTAGTTATTAAAACAAAGCTTCACGCTTTTGTTGCCCTATTATTAGTAAGCTTAATCGTAGGGATAGCGGCTGGCATGCCGCTTCAGGAAGTAGTGGCCTCGATACAAAGCGGTATGGGCGGAACCCTCGGGTTTGTCGCTGTTGTCGTTGGTTTAGGTGCGATGTTCGGACGCATGCTTGAAGTATCAGGGGGAGCGGAACGACTGGCTCAGACACTGATTAATAAATTTGGGGAAGATAAGGCACAATGGTCCCTTGGGATCACAGGATTTCTGGTTGCCATTCCTGTATTCTTTGATGTAGGATTCATCATTCTTGTACCGATTGTATACGGATTAGCTAGAAAAACAGGCAAGTCACTCCTATACTATGGAATTCCATTACTTGCAGGTCTTGCCGTAACACACAGCTTCATCCCGCCGACTCCGGGACCGATCGCGGTTGCTGACTTGATCGGGGCGGACCTTGGATGGGTCATCCTGTTCGGTGCGATTGCCGGTGTTCCATCCATGATCATTGCCGGTCCACTTTTTGCAAAATGGATTTCAAAACGAATCCATGCAGTGGTGCCTGACTATATGCAGGCAGAAGAAATGGAGTACGATAAAGAGCTTCCAAGTTTCGCTTTGATTGCTTCTCTTATCTCGATCCCATTAGTATTGATTCTATTGAATACGCTTTCGGGTGTTGTGTTAGATGAAGGAAATATGATTCGTTCCATCCTGACTTTCTTAGGACATCCTTTCGTGGCCTTAACGATTGCTACACTGTTGACGTTCGTTCTATTGGGTACGAAGCGCGGATACTCTCGCCAGGAAGTTCAGGACATTGCAACAAAAGCACTTGAGCCTGCGGGAATCATCATCCTTGTAACAGGTGCAGGTGGAGTATTCAAGCAAGTATTGATTGACTCCGGTGTTGGGGAAGTATTAGGAAATATGATGGCTGGCTCAAGCCTGCCACCGATCGCCCTTGCTTTCTTGATCGCCATGGTCGTTCGTGTCGCTCAAGGATCAGCGACCGTTTCCATGGTAACAGCGGCAGGATTGATGAGCCCGCTTATCGACACTCTTGGTATGCAAGGTCCCGTTCTTGGTTTGATGGTTATTGCCATCGCTTCAGGGGCGACCGTCTTCTCCCATGTGAATGATAGTGGTTTCTGGTTAGTGAACCGATATTTTGGATTAGATGTGAAAGATACGTTAAAATCATGGACGGTGATGGAGACACTCATCGGGTTTGTAGGATTTGCCGTTGTGTTCATTTTAGGGATATTCATTAGCTAAAATAGGATAGAATAATAGCAGAAGAGGGAAGAGCCATGTCGCTTCTTCCTTTTCTCTATTTATTTAGGAGGAACGAAGATGTCAGAATTCATGATTGGTGTCGATATCGGGACCACCAGTACAAAAGCGGTACTTTTTAATAAAGAAGGAAAGGCGATCGAGCGTCACGGGATCGAATATCCATTACATACCCCAACGCCAGGGACGGCGGAACAGGATCCTGAAGAAATTTTTCAGGCTGTCATTAAGAGCATAAAGGAAGTGGCTTCAAGTACGAAAGAAACGATTTCATTTGTGTCATTCAGTTCTGCCATGCACAGTTTGATCCTTGTGGATGAAAATGACCAGCCGTTGACCCCTTCCATTACATGGGCGGATAACCGAAGTGCTGCATGGGCGGAGAAGATCAAGAAAGAAATGAACGGGATGGAGATTTATAGAAGGACCGGTACACCGATCCATCCGATGTCGCCCCTTGTGAAGCTTGCCTGGCTGAAGGACGAAAAGCCGGAATTGTTCGGAAAAGCAACAAAGTTCATTTCTATTAAAGAATTTGTTTTCCATCGTTTATTTGGGAAATATGTAGTGGACTATTCCATTGCATCTGCTACAGGGATGTTCCATCTGAAAAACCTGGCTTGGGATGAGGAAGCCATGAAAGTGGCCGGCGTCTCAAAGGATCAGTTGTCGACTCCGGTATCCACAACGGATAGCCTCGTCGGATTAAAGTCTGAATATACCGAACTGCTGGGCTTACCGGCCGATACACCATTTGTTGTTGGGGCAAGTGACGGAGTTCTATCGAATCTTGGCGTAAATGCCATCGAGCCCGGAGTGGTCGCTGTTACGATCGGCACGAGTGGTGCAATCCGTGCTGTGACGGACCGGCCGGTGACAGATCCGAAAGGCCGGATCTTCTGCTATGCCCTAACGGAAAAGCACTGGGTGATCGGCGGACCCGTGAACAATGGTGGAATGATTTTCAGATGGGTCCGGGAAGAACTCGCTTCCGGAGAGGTGGAAGTGGCGAAACGATTAGGGAAGGATCCCTATGAAGTGCTAACGGATATTGCAGCAAAAGTAGAGCCGGGATCAGAAGGACTCCTGTTCAATCCTTATATGGCCGGTGAACGGGCTCCCCTTTGGAATGCCAAAGCCCGCGGTTCTTTCTTCGGTCTCGGGATGCATCACAAAAAAGAGCATATGATCCGTGCCGTCCTGGAAGGAATCGTCATGAACTTGTACAGTGTACTTCTTGCCCTCGAAGAATTGATCGGTACGCCGAAACGGGTGCAGGCAACCGGTGGATTTGCCCGCTCTGAGCTGTGGCGCCAGATGCTTGCCGACGTGTTCGATCAAGAAGTGGAAGTACCGGAAAGCTTTGAAAGCTCTTGCCTTGGCGCCGTTGTACTTGGAATGTACGGCAGCGGAATGATTGACTCACTTGAAGAAGTAAGTGAAATGGTCGGCTCCGTCCATTCCCATCAGCCCGACCCGAAAGCGACTGAAGCTTACACTAAACTCATGCCAATCTTCATTCGTATACCACGATTGCTTGAAGAAGAATACGAAGCAATCAGTGCTTACCAGGAAAGAAGCTGACTCACCTGAGTCGGCTTTTTTTTCGAGATGGGATGGAAGGGAATCACTTAGCCAAAAGATCCCCTTTTCATGTATAATAGAAACGAATATACCTTTTATGATCAGAAACTATCCATAGATAAATGAAAGAGAGTGAAACGTTATGGGACGTAAGTGGAATAATATTAAAGAAAAGAAAGCGTCTAAGGATGCCAATACGAGTCGTATATATGCGAAATTCGGCCGTGAGATTTATGTGGCAGCGAAGCAGGGTGAGCCGGATCCTGAACTTAACCAAACGTTGAAATTCGTTCTTGAACGTGCGAAAACGTATAGCGTACCGAAACACATCGTTGATCGTGCCATCGAAAAGGCAAAGGGCGGTTCAGAAGAAAATTATGACGAACTGCGCTATGAAGGCTTCGGACCGAATGGATCCATGGTCATCGTGGATGCACTGACGAACAATGTAAATCGTACAGCATCCGAAGTGCGTGCCGCTTTCGGTAAGAATGGCGGGAATATGGGCGTGAGTGGATCTGTAGCGTACATGTTCGATGCGACAGCCGTCATCGGCATCGAAGGGGAATCTGAAGAAGACGTAATGGAAATCCTGATGGAAGCGGACGTGGACGCACGTGACATCATCGAAGAAGACGATTCTGTGATCGTTTATGCCGAGCCGGATCAATTCCACGCTGTTCAAGAAGCATTTAAAGGTGCCGGTATCACTGAGTTTACAGTGGCAGAACTAACGATGCTTGCTCAGAATGATGTGGAACTTTCTGAAGACGATCAAGCTCAATTCGAGAAAATGATTGATGCGATTGAAGACCTGGAAGATGTGCAGCAGGTTTATCATAACGTTGATCTAGGAGAATAATAGAGTAGAAGTGACCCCTGATGCTGGATGCGTCGGGGGTTTTGATTATCATTAATTATGTCAATTTATCACTTTATTTGTCGAAATGACTGAAAATTCAGCATAATACTTCATTATCATAAGGTGCTTTGGTATGCTAGGGGAGAATCTGAATAAATACGTGAAAGAGGGAGAGGAAACTATGGGACTAGATCAACTTGAATTGCAGCAAGCAGAACAGAGCGTGAAGGATGCAACCAAACCTTATTTGACGGCACTCATCGGCTGGAGCCTGCCGGCGATCGAGGCGTGTACCAAGCTGAACAGACCCTTCGTCGTCGTTGGACCGCCTGATTTCGAAGCATATGCGGAGAAGCATGATATCGCTTTTATCGGATGGGACTTCGACCGCTTGAATGAAGGTTCAGATCATCTTTATAAGCAGCTGAAGTCACTCGGTGCTGAGGTGGCCATCCCACTATATGAAGAATGTGTGGAGTGGGCGGGCGCTTTGAACTCCCGTTTCCGCAGCGAGCCGCGCGTCTTTAATCGCTCTCTCCTCTTAAGGGATAAAGGGATGATGAAGCGTAAAGCCCAAATTGCGGGAATCAAAGTGGGTGTATTTGAAGAAGCGAGGGATAAGGATGATGTAAGACGTTTCTTAAAACGGGTAAATGAAGCCCTATTGAAGGTCGAAGGAGATAAGAACGATCCCATTCATGTTAAACCCCTTGATAAAGCTGGGTCTGTCGGTCATCGTGCCATTGAGAATCCAGAGGATATCGATGCTCTCACCGAGTCTGAATTCCCTCTGTTGATGGAAAGTCATTTAGACGGGCAGGAGTTTTCATGCGAAGCGTTCATTCATAAAGGGAAAATCCAATTTTTAAATATAACGGAGTATGTGCGATTGGGATATTCCAATTTCGTACCGGCATCTCCCACACTTGAAGGAAAACGTCCGATCATCCGTGAGGCGATTCAACAACTCATTGATGCATTTGAAATCGAATATGGCGTGATTCATCCTGAATACTTCATCACCTCCGATGGGACCCTTCATTTCGGTGAAGTCGCAGCCAGGGTGCCTGGCGGGCATATCTTTGATTTGATTGAACGGGCTTACGGTTTTAATGCGTACCAGGCACAGATCCTTTGCGGAGATCCGAACACAACGGAAGAAGAGTTGAGAGAATTCTTCCCTTCGACAGGTGAGAAAGCACAGGCTCATGCCGGGTGTTTAATGGTTCACCCTCATGTCAATTATGTAGAAAAGCTCGAGGTGCCTGACGAGCTTGAGAATCATCCTTATTTCGAAAAACATGATATGTTCAGTCCGGCCCAGGGAAAAGTCGCTCAGCGAATCGGGTTCGGGAACCATTACGGGACCATCTTCTTCTATGGGGAAGACAGCGAAGTGATGAGGGACCTCTTAAAGGAATACGAACAATTTAATTTCTATATATAGGCTGGTCTTTTGCCTGAACAACCTATCCGATATTCTGATCGATAAAGGAGTTTTGAAATGGCTTTTGAATTAACTTCTAAGCTGGAAGAGCGATTTTTACAGGCGCTGAATGAATTGGAGAATGCAGCTTCATTTGCGAAATCAATGTATCAAACGGACGTCTATCAGGAAGCTCAACGATTACTGGACACTGACGAAGGGCTCGGGATTTTATACCAAAGCGCAAGCCGCTTTGAAAAAGCAGGGGTCTTCCAGGATGGTCCATGGGAAAAAGCATCCAAGCTTCAACCTCCTCTTGTGGCGGGATCCCTGCAGGCGAAAGGTCTGCCTTCGATTATTGAAATCCTTAGTGAGCTCAGGATGCTTTCCATTGCAGAAGCTCAATATGAGCATCCTGATGTCACGGCAGAGATGGCGCAGGATTTCCTGAACGAAGTAATGGTGCTGAACCTTAACCTGCTTTTCCCTGAAGCGACGGAAGCGGCCCGGATTGAAGGTGGGGAGCAGAGTGAAAGGGCTACAGAGTTGTTTCATTTTCTTTCAGATAAGTTGTCATACCAAGCACTTACCACTACGCTGATCAAAGAAATCGAACGGTTGACGGCACAGCGTCCGATCATGGTGAAGCGAACCGTTTCCATGATCGAGACCGCCAAGAAAATGCTTCATTCCGATCTTAGTGCAGCGGAACGTCTGGTGCTGGAGAAATACGTATCGGCGATTGAAGGCCCGACCCCGTTGAGTAAAAGTATTGTGAAACCGGCGGAATACCGCAAAAAGTTATTGGAACTATCCCAAGAAGAACTGGAGAAGGAGGCGGTGCATTTTGCCGGGTCCATGCGTGACACGGGATTAGTGGCGCCCCAGCATGCCATTCTTCTGAGATATTTATGCAGAAAGTTTCCGGATCTTGTACCGACAGCTCTTCAGTTAAATGATAAAGGTAAAGCAAACTTGGATGAAAACACCGAGCTTGTATTCCAACTTGTGAAAGTGGCGATCTACCCGGCCACGAAGCAGTCTGTATACGGACTTGCTCTCATGCTTGAACGAGGGGTTCTTTCCTATCCCCCTGTCTCCCCGGGACTCAAAAGACTGATCGAACTCGATATCAGGGCCGAAGTAAGAAAGACACTTCTGAATTCATGTAAAACGGGAGATGGTATTACAGCAAACTCCGTACTTCTGGCAGGTGTCATCAATGTCCTCGGGCAGCCCATCGGTATCGGACAAGGCCTGAACCCAACCTGTCAAACAGCGCGGGGAATCAGCCTGTGGGCGCAGCATGCTCCCGGGTATCTGCTTGAACTGATCCCGAGGGCGGCAAGGGACGGCGACATCGATATCATGTTTGAAGGTACACCCGTTCATTCCAAGGACTTGAGCGGAGGACTGGCGCCTGAGCTTCATCAGGAACTTGATCCCGTTTCACTCGTTCTTGTCCCGCATCTTGATCGTATCTATAGTGAAATGATGAGAAGGGTTTCCCTCAGAGGGGAAGATGGACATCGTTGGGTGAACCCTGAATTCTATGGAGATTGGGTACAGAAGGGATTCAGCACGGTTATCGATTCGCTGACCGGACTCATTTCTGACTATCCCGGTTTTGTCAGACTGTTTTATGCCACCCATCATCCGGAATACAATGATGACTACGGATTGATCTATCCGAATCCGGTAGGGATTTTCATCACGAATGTCCACGGGAAGCTGCTTGGATTCCACGCTGTATCCATTCTCCGGATCAAACAGGATCCGAAGGGTGAGTACCGGATCTATTTCTATAATCCGAACAACGACGGTTCTCAAAATTGGGGCCAGGGGATCGAACCTTCCGTCATGGATAACGGGGAGCTTGAAGGCGAATGCTCCCTTCCGTTCCATGAGTTTGTCTCCCGGCTCTATGCCTTCCACTACAATCCGTATGAGCAGGGTGATGCATTTGCAGTGGAGAATGACATTGTCGACGAAATCAAGATCCTTGCAGGGGAAAGTTGGGGGAAGGATTATA
The DNA here is from genome assembly GCF_056173145.1 of Rossellomorea sp. QJM3NY_18. Lineage (NCBI taxonomy): Bacteria > Bacillati > Bacillota > Bacilli > Caryophanales > Bacillaceae > Rossellomorea > Rossellomorea sp. QJM3NY_18. Next base: position 495,918 of record NZ_CM149659.1, read on the forward strand.
CATGGGTTTAACATGATGAATGGCGCCTGAGCAACAGTGGTTGCTCGACGCTTTTTTGATTGGAATGATTCCCCTGCCACTAGCCATACTAAATAGTGGAGGTGGTACAAATGAGTAACGACAAGAAATCAGAAGATCTATTTATGGACACTCCGTTGAATCCTGAATTCATTATGAATGACCGGCTGCGCAATCCGAGCCAGGTGTACGTTCCGGGAGAATCGTTGGAAGAACATCATGCCGTTGAAGAAGGGAACGGGGTCATCGCAGAGAAAGTGATCGGTCAATCGAATGAGAATGGATAGGAGGGGTCAGCTTTGAATATGAAAGAATATCCCGTAGCGGATTTGTCGGAAGATGCCTTGAATAAAGTGAAGAGTATGGAAAGTGAACTTCGTCAGCAATCTGCGGAGGACATCGTTTTGATTGCTTATAAAAATATGGATAGAAGCCGGGAAGGGGCAAGATAAGATGGATAAAGGAAATAAAGATATGCCGGACTTCAATGAATTGAATGACCGTGTCATAGCCGAGGAACCAAAAGGTCCATTTTTCGCCATCAAAACAAATATGGATACTAGAGGGGTCAAGGATAACCCCTATGCCTCAGAGAAAGCAAGTCCTGAACAAGAAGAAAAATTTCAGCAGTTTTTTGAAGATGAAGAGCTGTAGGGGTAACCGAAAGGCGTTAATCACCAAACGTTGATTAACGCCTTTGCAGTTAGAACCGGCCCCTGGTTATAGGGAAAAGACTAGTAGTGGTTACATAAGGATTTTATACGAAAATGCATTATACTAAAGAAAGAGCATCATAAAGAAAGGAGGGAATCATGTGTCTAGAGTAGCCTTAATCGCAGGGGCAACGGGCCTGGTCGGTTCTCATCTGAGTAAAATACTCCTTAAGAGCCCGGAGTATAACAAGGTGATTTCCTTTGTAAGAAGAGAAAGTGGGATGAAGCATGAGAAGCTGGATGAACGGATCATTTCATTTGATGGGATGAAGCTTTTACCCCATGAAGAAATTGATGATGTGTTTTGCTGCCTCGGAACCACGATTAAGAAAGCCGGGACGAAACATGCTTTTAAGAAAGTGGACTACGAGTATCCGATTCAACTCGGGAAGCTCGGGAAAGAACATGGAGCAAGACAGTATCTCGTCATCTCCTCGATCGGTGCAAAGCCGAAATCACCGTTCTTTTATAGTCAGGTCAAAGGGAATTTGGAGAAGGAATTGAAGGAGCTTCATTATCCTTCCCTCCATATATTCAGGCCATCCCTTTTATTGGGGGAGAGGCAGGAGTTCCGATTGGGTGAAAAAGCGGGAGAAATCTTCTCGAGAGCGGTCCGCCCTGTCATGGTAGGCAGGTTGAAACGATACAGAAGCATTCCAGGCAAACAGGTTGCCTATGGCATGTACCGGGCGGCGATAGGTACGTACAGTGAAGAAGTCACCATACATGAATCGGAACAAATTCAAGAGTTTTAGGAAGTAGGGGAAACAATGAAGGACCCGCGACAGAAGCGGGTCTTTCATTATGATTGTATTTGATAGAAATGTCTCAAGGCATTCACAAGAGGTTTCAATGAAGGGTCTTCATCTACATTCACAAGCATTCCTTTGATGACGACGGGACGGGTTTCGTCTTTTTGTAGTTCTTCTTTAATGACTTCCAGGGAAATCCGGATATTTTCTTCCTCTGCCACCTCAAGCGTATCCTGGATCATATGAATGAGTGTCGACTCATTGATTCTGGTGGAAGTGGTGAAATCCTTGACCAGATCATCCAGCTTTTCAAAGGAAAGAACCGGCTTATCTCCACTCCTTAGCAAACCTTCCACTAAATCATCCGTCCGTTTCAATATGAAATGGGATAAATAAGAAAAGTCCAGATTGATTTTATCCAGCATCACTAACTCTAAATAAGAATGGAAAAAGCCTTGAATCATCATCGTGATATCCCAGAAATAGGGCTCAATCTTTTTACCGTAAATCCCGAATAGTCTTCTTTTATAATAGCGGTGTGTGTTCATTTTCATTTCATTGAGGAGATCATGAATTTCATCGTTGAACGGCATGGCGTTCTCTCTTATCTGCATGATGATGAACTCTTTATGCTTGCAGATTTCAATGAGCTGACATTCTAATTGCTTTTGGAATTTCTCATAAGGAGGAAGATCCTCGTTTTCGATTTCGTTCACTTTGTCGGTGATCATTTTAAAATAGTAGTTCATGATGGCGAGCAGCAGAGCTTCCTTTGATTTGAAATACAAATAAAAGGCACCTTTCGATATATCACATTCATTCACGATTTCCTGAACGGAGGTGGCGTTGAATCCTTTCGTGGCGAACAGTTTAATGGATGTCTCTATGATTAATTTTTCTTTTTCCTTCATATGTTCCTCTCCTTGATAAACTCCTTCTCTATATTATGACCGATTGGTCACAAAAAATAAACCTTTTCTTTATGAGTTCATTGACTTATGACTGTTCGGTCAGTTATATTAGAATATGTTATGACTAGTCGGTCAGATAAAGAGAGAAGGGATGAATACGACGTGAACAGTATTATCAATTTCGTACTTAAGAATAAGTTTGCTGTGTGGCTGATGACGATTATCGTCATTATTGCAGGCTTATATTCAGGATTTAATATGAAACTCGAAACCCTGCCTAACATCAATACCCCGATTGTCAGTGTGACCACTGTGTATCCCGGGGCTACGCCTGAAGATGTAGCAGACAAGGTATCACAACCAATTGAGAAACGGTTGCAGAATTTAAATGGGGTCAATGTCGTCAGTTCGACTTCCTACCAGAATGCTTCAGCCGTTCAGATAGAATACAAGTTTTCTAAAGATATGGATGAAGCCAAGACCGAGGTCGAAGAGGCTCTTTCGGATCTCTCTTTTCCAGACGGGGTGAACGAGCCGGAAGTATCACGACTGAGCTTTAACGCCTTCCCGGTCATCGCTCTCAGTGTAGCGAATGAAGACCAATCTTTAGCCCAGCTGACTTCAACGGTGGAAGATACGATCATTCCCCAGCTTGAGGGAGTGGACGGGGTAGCTTCTGTCCAGGCATCAGGCCAGCAAGTGCAAGAAGCTCAGCTGATTTTTGATCAAGACAAGCTTGCACAAAATGGATTGACGGAAGAAACGGTTCAGAACATCATTAAAGGCTCGGATGTGACTGCTCCGTTAGGATTGTATACGTTTAAAGATAGTCAGAAATCCGTTGTGGTAGATGGGAATATTACAACGATTGAAGATTTAAAAGAAATGAAGATCCCTGTGACGCCAAGTGGAGCTGGAGCACAGGGACAGGAGCCTCAAGGACAAGCCAAGACACCAGAAGCGCCTCCGGCCGGACAAGCGCCCGCCGGTATGAAGATCCCGACGATTCAATTATCGGACATTGCGGATATCAAACTGATCGGGAAAGCAGAATCGATTTCAAGAACGAATGGAAAAGAATCCATCGGGCTTCAAGTGGTTAAAACAGCGGACGCCAATACGGTGGACGTTGTCAATGCGGTAAAAGAAGAAGTCAAAACGTTCGAAAAAGACATCGATGGAGTAGAAATCATTTCTACTTTCGACCAGGGGGAGCCGATTGAGGAATCAGTCAGTACGATGCTGAACAAGGCATTATTCGGTGCCGTGTTCGCGGTCATCATTATTCTCCTGTTCTTACGGGATATCAAATCGACGCTGATTTCCGTCGTATCGATTCCGTTATCGCTATTAATCGCGATTTTACTTTTAAAACAAATGGATATCACGTTGAATATCATGACCCTTGGAGCGATGACCGTGGCCATCGGGAGGGTAATCGATGATTCGATTGTCGTCGTGGAAAACATCTATAGAAGGATGTCACTGAAAGGTGAACTGCTGAAAGGGAAAGACCTGATCCGGGAAGCAACGAAAGAAATGTTCGTCCCGATCGCGTCCTCCACGATCGTCACGATTGCCGTGTTCCTTCCATTAGGATTGGTACAAGGAATGATCGGGGAGCTATTCCTTCCTTTCGCTCTGACAATCGTGTTCGCTCTACTCGCTTCCCTTCTTGTGGCGGTCACAATCGTACCGATGCTTGCCCACTCCATGTTTAAAAAGGGTGTAGGGAAGAAGCACGTAGAAAAGAAAAGCCGTTTGGCACAATGGTATAAGGGTGTATTGAATTGGACACTGAACCATAAGATCATCACTTCGATCCTTGCCATCGCCATGTTGGTCGGAAGTCTCTTCTTAGTACCACTGATTGGAGTGAGTTTCCTTCCATCCGATGAAGAAAAGATGGTCATGGCGACATATAAACCAGAACCTGGTCAAACGGAAGAAGATGTCGAGAAAATCGCACAGGAGGCAGAAGAATACTTCCAGGGGCGTAAAGACGCTGATACGATTCAATACTCTGTCGGCGGCGAAAATCCGATGAATCCAGGAAGCACGAACAATGCGATCTTCTATGTTCAATACAATGACGATACAGAAAATTTCTCTGAAGAAAAAGAAAAGGTCATCAAAGACTTACAGAAATCAACCGACAAAGGCGAATGGGCTTCACAGGACTTCTCCGCAAGTGCCGGCAGCAATGAAATTGTCGTCTACGTGTACGGCGAAACCCTGAAAGACATCGAACCAGTTGTTAACGATATTCAAGACATGATGGAAGACAAGAAAGATTTCAAAAAAGTCGGATCAAGCATTTCCGAATCCTATGACGAATACTCGTTCATCGCCGATCAGGAAAAGCTGAGCGAACTAGGCCTCTCAGCGGGTCAAATCGCCATGGAGCTTGGTCAGACACGTCAGCGTCCTGTCCTCACGACCATTGAAAAAGATGGAGAAGAAGTGAATGTCTACTTGGATGTTGAAAAAGAAAAGTATGAAAATATCAACGACTTAACGGATAAAACCATCCAGTCACCGCTGGGCATGGAAGTTCCGATCAAAGACGTCGTTGAAGTTCAAGAAGGTAAAACATCCGATACCGTTTCACGACGGGACGGAAAAGTGTTTGCTCAAGTGAGTGGAGAACTGAAGACCGATGATGTGTCGAAAGCCTCTCAGGATATTCAGAAAGAAATCAAGGATATGGATATTCCGTCCGGCATTGACGTGAACATGGGCGGGGTAACAGAAGACATCAAAGAATCCTTCACACAACTCGGATTAGCGATGCTTGCAGCGATTGCGATTGTCTACCTGATCCTTGTCGTCACATTCGGTGGCGGTCTTGCACCATTTGCCATCCTGTTCTCACTGCCATTCACGATTATCGGAGCGTTGGTAGCGCTATTGATTGCAGGAGAAACGATCAGTATTTCTTCTATGATCGGGGCACTGATGCTGATCGGTATCGTTGTGACCAATGCCATCGTTCTTGTCGACCGTGTGATTCATAAGGAAAACGATGGCTTGTCCACACGGGAAGCATTGCTCGAAGCCGGTTCAACCCGACTCCGCCCGATCCTCATGACAGCCATTGCCACAATCGGGGCTCTGTTCCCACTGGCACTCGGTCTTGAAGGAAGCGGACTGATTTCGAAAGGCCTCGGTGTCACCGTTATCGGAGGATTGACCAGCTCGACCCTCTTAACGCTCGTCATCGTGCCGATCGTTTATGAAATCCTGATGAAAATCAAAGGGAAGATCGGTGGACGTAAACGTAAAGCAGTGAAAGAATAGTTTGAGAGAAAAGCAGTCCTCCAGGGGGCTGCTTTTTTAATTTGTGAGCGCTTGTGGGCGAGAGGATGATGGTTGGTGGTTCCAAAATGTGTAAAATGGCTGGATAATCTGTTAATTCGGCTGAATTCCGTCCAGTTTCGGCCGGATTTCCGCTCATATCGGCTGGAATTTCACCCGAAACGGCGGGATTACAACCCATATCGGCTGGTTTCCGTTCACCCCACCCTCATTAACTCTGCGGCAAGAGGAAATCTCAGAAAATTATTAAAGTTTTCTAAAAATAGTATTGATTCCATCAAAAGTCTGGACTATAATAACAATTAACGAAAGCGCTTTCGATGAAGAGGAGACAGTAATGGTTACAATCTATGACTTAGCAAAACGCACTGGGTTTTCCAGTACGACAGTTTCTAAGGCTCTTAACAATTATACGGATGTGAGTCAAAAAACGAAGCAAAAAATCCTCGATGCAGCGGCTGAAATGGGTTATTTACCCAATGCTCATGCCCAGTCCTTATCAACGAAGAAATCCTGGACGATCGGGGTCATGTTTGCAGAGGACAATGAGGTCGGATTGAAACATCCTTTCTTCAGCGCCCTTATTGAAAGTTTCCGCAAGTATGTGGAACGGGAAGGGTATGATTTGATTTTCGCATCAAGGAATCTGCGAAATCGGGATACGAGTTATCTGGAGCATTTTTTATATCGTGCCGTGGATGGAATCGTCGTGATTTGCTCAGATCCCCACGATCCGCAGGTTCAGGACATGATCAATAGCCACCTGCCGATTGTCGTGATCGATATGAGCAATCAAAACTGCTCTGTTGTTTATTCCGATAATATTGAGGGTGGAAGATTGGCCGTCAAACATCTGCATTCGTTGGGCCATACCAGAATCGCCCATATTTCAGGGGATCCGTCGATTGATGCGGGAGCACAGCGGATCAAAGGCTTCACGAAGGGCATGGATGAGCAGAATCTCCCAATTCATGATGGGTATCTTGTTAACGGCGGGATGTTCTCGATTGAAGAAGGAAAGGCTGCAATGGAAACACTCCTCGCACTGGAAACAGTCCCTACGGCAGTCTTCGTTGCAGGTGATCACATGGCCACCGGTGCCATGGAAGCCATCAAAGAGAAGGGATTAAGAATTCCTGAGGATATCTCCATCATCGGGTATGATGATATCGAAATGTCTTCCTATCTCACACCGAAGCTGACCACGGTCAGACAGGACACGGACCGGATCGGTGCACGGGCGGGTCAATTGCTGATGAAGCAGATCATCCAGAAGAAGAAGCTGTTAACCACAGAAGTCATCCCGGTGGAACTCATTATCAGGGAATCTTGTACAATGGTAAAAAAAGAAAAAAAGAAATAATCTTATATTTTTTTATGAATTTCGAAACCGGTTTCGAAATTTTTAATTCAAGAAAACCGAAACCGCTTTCGTCTCTATATTTATAAATGAAAAAGGGGGATTAAGATGAAGAAGATTTTGGCAATATTCATGACGGTTATACTGGTTGCGGGGGTACTTTCGGCCTGTTCGGGAGATTCCAAGTCATCGGGCAAGTCAAAAGATAAAGACGTAGATTTAAAGATATGGTCCTTCACGGACGAACTGAAGAAACCGATCACGAAGTTTGAAGAGAAAAATGGTGTGAAAGTAGAATTGACGATCGTTCCGATTGCCGATTATCCGACGAAATTAAAGCCTGTTCTTGAAAGTGGCGTTGGGGCACCTGATGTATTCACAGGAGAAATCGCGTTCCTTAAGCAGTGGGTAGACGCAGGCTACTGGGAAAACTTATCAGAAAAACCATACAATGTAGATGAAATCAAAGATAAATATGTACCTTATGTATTCGACTTAGGTAAAGATAAAGACGGAAATGTAAGAGCGTTATCATGGCAAACGACTCCTGGTGGAATCTTCTACAGAAGGAGCATCGCGAAAGAAGTACTTGGTACAGATGATCCAACTGAAGTAGGAAACATGATGAACTCAATGGACAATGTATTCAAAGTGGCTGACAAGATGAAGGAAAAAGGGTACAGCATGTTCCCGGATGAGGGTTCTATCCGCTGGTTCTCTCAAGGAGATAATCCACAACCTTGGGTGAACGATAAGAATGAGCTTCAACTGACAGATGAAAAGATCGAATATATGGAATCAGCGAAGAAACTTCGTGAAAACAGCTATACAGCTCTTGCTGCTGAATGGTCTCCATCTTGGTTCGAAGCGATGGATAAGCCGATCAAAATGAAAGAAAACGGTAAAGAGAAAGAAACACAAGTATTCTCCTATGTTCTTCCGACTTGGGGGCTTCACAGCGTTCTGAAAACGAATGTAAAGGAAACAGCTGGTGACTGGGCCGTTACAAGTGGACCAAGCCCGTACTTCTGGGGTGGAACATGGTTAGGGGTTTACAACAAATCTGAAAACAAAGAACTTGCTTATGATTTTGTGAAAATGATGACTCAGGATGACGAATTCCTGACAGATTGGGCGAAAGAAACGGGCGATGTCCTTGCCTACAATCCTGTAACAAATGCGATCAAGGATGACTTTAGCAGTGAATTCCTTGGCGGACAGAACAACTATCAATTCTTCCTTGAGCAGGCGAAAGAAATCGAGCCTGGTATTGTAACGAAGTATGACCAACAGCTTGACACGTTCTATGGAAATGCTGTTCAGCAGTATGTGGACGGAAAGAAATCCAAAGACGATGCCATCAAAGACTTCTATAAAAAAGTACAAAACGCATATCCTGACATAAAAGTACCAAAAAACTAAACAAGTAAAAATTCATTGGCAGGCGGCGTGGCTTCATGTCGCCTGCCGATAATCTATTAATCAACTAGGGGGGCTGGGGAATGAAGAAAGTAGATCGATTTGGTTATCTGTTTATCGCCCCGTTTTGGATCATCTTTTTAATATTTAGCATTTATCCTGTTGCTCTTACATTCTATTACAGTTTTACAAACTATTCAGGAAGCGGGTCAGCGGAAGTCATCGGTCTTGCCAACTATACCCGTTTACTCACGGACAGTTATTTTGTGGAAGCATTTTTTAACACATGGAAAATATGGGGAATCAACTTTGCCCTGCAAATTGGTCTTGCCCTTGTACTCGCATTAATCTTCTCTGATATGAGAATGAAGTTGAGAGGTTTGGCGTTTTTCAGATCGATCTTTTATTTACCTAATTTAATCACGATTAGTTCGGTCGCCCTGTTGTTTGGTATCCTACTGGACTGGCAGCACGGATCATTAAATATGATTCTATTAAATATAGGTCTTATATCAGAACCGATTAATTGGCTGAACGAGCCTGCGACTGCACAGCTATCTGTATCCCTGATCCTTACCTGGATGTGGTTCGGTCATTCGTTCATAGTCGTCATGGCGGGGGTTTCCGGAATTTCGAAGGACTACTATGAGGCTGCTTTGATCGATGGTGCAAACAGATGGCAGACTTTTACGAAAATCACGATTCCTTTATTAAAACCGATTTTGCTTTATATCATGATCACCTCCCTGATCGGCGGTCTTCAATTATTTGATCTGCCAATGCTTTTGACAGATGGAATCGGTTCTCCCGATGGATCACTGAATACGATGGTACTGTATCTGTACAATCAGGCATTCAAGTTCAATAACTATGGATATGCTTCAGCTGTCGCATATGGATTGTTCGTCATTACCTTGATCTTCTCGGCGATTGTCTTCAAAGGGATGTATGGAAATGAACGCAAACAAGCAAGGAAGGTGTAAAGCATGTTGGGGAAAACAGCGGTAGAAAAAAATGTACCGACTCAAAAGGTTGAAAAGTCAAAGCCTGAACTTCTGCCACATGAGTCCAAACTGAAGACCAGAAATACCATTGTGAAGAGCATCATCTACATCGTACTTGTGTTGATGGCGATTGTCTGCTTCATTCCATTCCTGATGATGCTTGTGAATGCAACAAGATCAAATGAAGCGATCCTGTCAGGATTCACCTTGATACCGGGGAGTTCTTTAGTTGAAAACTACACGACGATGATGGAGTACGTAAACATCTGGTCGGGGTTCAAGAATAGCCTGATCATCTCTGTCCTTACGACTTTATTATCAGGGTATTTCTCAGCATTGACTGCTTATGGATTTGCCTTTTACACATTCAAGGGGAAGAATTTCCTGTTCGTTTTCATGCTTGTGATGATGATGGTTCCAGGACAATTGGGGCTGATCGGCTTCTACGAACTGAGTAAGAATCTGGGGATCCTCGATTCCTTCATTCCACTGATCGTTCCGGCCATCGCAAGTCCGTTCGTCGTATTCTTCTTAAGACAATACATCCAGACGACGCTTCATCCAAGTTTAATCGAAGCTGCCCGCATCGATGGGGCGAGTGAGTTCAAGATTTTCCATACGGTGGCCATTCCGATCATGATGCCGGCAGTTGCGACGATGTCGATCTTCACGTTCATCGGATCATGGAATAACTACATCATGCCACTCGTCATCCTGTTCTCACCTGAGAAATATACGCTGCCAGTATTGATGGGATTCTTGAAGGGATCTCAAGTAGCGCAAAATTTAGGTTCAATGTACTTAGGGATTGCGATTTCAGTCGTACCAATCATGATTGCCTTCCTATTCCTGTCTAAATATATCGTCAACAGCATTTCAGCAGGATCAATCAAAGAATAGAGGAGAGAATGACCTATGAAATTTGATAAAACATTTACCTTTGGAACCGCCACATCATCGTATCAAATCGAAGGTGCACATAATGAAGGAGGAAGAACTCCATCCATCTGGGATATGTTCTGTGACATTCCAGGGAAAGTATACAAGCAGCATAATGGTGATGTCGCTTGTGACCACTATCACCGATTCGAAGAAGACATCCAGCATATCAAGCGTCTTGGTGTAGACACCTATCGTTTTTCCATTGCCTGGCCACGAATCTTTCCTGAGAAGGGAAAGTACAATCAGGAGGGGATGGACTTTTATAAAAAATTGGCGGCAAGACTTCAAGAAGAAGGTATCAAGCCTGCTGTGACACTGTATCACTGGGACTTGCCGATGTGGGCCCATGAAGAAGGCGGATGGGTCAACCGTGAATCTGTAGAATGGTTCTCGGACTACGCAAGAGCTTGCTTCGCGGAACTTGATGGGGTCGTTGATTCATGGATCACCCATAATGAACCTTGGTGTGCAGGGTTCCTTGGCTATCATCAAGGGGTCCACGCACCGGGTCATACCAATCTGGATGAAGCGGTGAAAGCGGTCCACCATATGCTTCTCTCCCACGGAAAAGCGGTTGAGCTGCTGAAGAAAGAATTCAAATCTCAAACCGACATCGGCATCACATTAAACCTGTCACCTGTGTATCCAAACACGGATTCAGTGAATGATCTTCTTGCTGCCAACAATGCGGACGGCTATTCGAATCGTTGGTTCTTAGATCCAGTATTCAAAGGGGAATACCCGAAAGACATGATGAACCTGTTCTCGAAATATGTTCATACGTATGACTTCATTAAAGAAGGGGATATGGAACTGATTTCAACGGAATGTGATTTCTTCGGCATCAACTATTATAGCCGAGGAATCGTCGAGTTCAGTGCCGCCAATGATTTCATGCATAAGGGAGCTTATTCCGATTATGAAAAAACAGGCATGGGCTGGGACATCGCGCCGAATGAATTCAAAGACCTCATCCGCCGCCTGAGACAAGATTATACGGATCTGCCAATCTATATCACGGAAAACGGAGCGGCGTATGACGATGTTTTGGAAAATGGAAGAGTACATGATCACGAACGCGTCAACTACTTGAATCTGCATCTTCAAGCGGTTTCTGACCTTAATGAAGAAGGCATGAACATTCAAGGATATTATCTATGGTCGCTGATGGACAACTTTGAGTGGAGCTTCGGGTATGATAAACGTTTCGGCATCCTTTATATCGATTTCGATACGCAGGAGCGGATCTGGAAAGACAGTGCCTTCCGTTATGCTGAAGTCATCCGGGACCATAAAGAGAAGCATGGCCTTCATACAAATGCCGAGGAAGTAACGCAATGAATATGAAGGTGGTTTTGACAGCCAAAGAAACAGGAGATCGGTTCTCTGAAAAAGAACCGGTTTCTTTTTCGGGTGGGCGTGCTTCTACCCACATCCAACTCGATCCGGAGCGCAAATATCAGGAAATGTTGGGATTTGGCGGTGCATTCACTGAAGCGGCGGCTCACAGCCTTTCCCTCATCAGCCCCGAAAAAAGGGAAGAAATCATTCACCGTTATTTCGATCCGTCAGAAGGACTTGGTTACCGCTTCGGCCGGACGCATATCAACAGCTGTGATTTTTCATTGGAGAACTATACGTATGTGGAAGATGGGGATACTTCGTTAGAAAGCTTCTCCATCGATCGGGAAAAGAAGCTCGTGATTCCCCTTATTCAGGAAGCAAAGGAAGTGGCCGGAGGGGAACTTTCCATCGTGGCTTCTCCGTGGAGTCCTCCTTCATGGATGAAAACGAACGGTGAAATGAACAACGGAGGAAAACTATTGCCCGAGTTTCAATCCGTATGGGCAGACTATTACTCGAAGTACATAGAGGCAATGCAGGCAGAGGGGATCCCAATCTGGGGATTGACGATCCAGAATGAACCGGAAGCGAAGCAGGTGTGGGATTCATGCCTGTACACCGGAGAAGAAGAACGGGACTTCATTAAAAATCATCTGGGTCCGTCCCTCGTTGGACATGGCCACGGGGATGTGAAGGTCATCATCTGGGATCATAATCGTGATGTGATTCATGAACGTGCGAAGGCAGTGTTATCGGACCCGGAAGCGGCCAAGTATGTGTGGGGGACGGGTGTGCACTGGTACGTATCAGAGGAATTTGAAAATCTCTCTAAGGTGCATCACGACTTCCCTGATAAGCATTTGATCTTTACAGAAGGATGTATCGAAGGCGGGGTCAGGCCCGGCGCCTGGGATACTGGTGAACGCTATGGCCGTAATATCATCGGTGATTTGAATAATTATCTTGAAGCGTGGATCGATTGGAATATCGTACTGAACGAAGTAGGCGGACCGAATCATGTCGGGAATTATTGCGATGCACCGGTGATCGTCGACACTGTGAATGACGACGTCCGTTACAACAGTTCGTACTATTACATCGGGCATTTCAGCAAATATATCAAAGAGGGAGCAAGACGGATCGGATGCCGGATTTCCAATGACACTGTATCGGCTACTTCCTTTGAAAATCCAGACGGGGAGATCGTCGTCATTGTGATGAATGCGAATGACCGTGAGGAAGAGATCTCGCTTGCAATAGATAAGGGGAATTTCAATACGACTCTCCCATTGCATTCGATTGCCACCTTTATTATTCGTTAGTTGGAAAGCAGTCCTTTTGGGGGACTGCTTTTTTGTGTATTAAGCACGCCCCCATGATCCATCCACACCCCTCCTCATATTCCCCGGACAACCATCATAGAATAGACCATCTTACATAAAGGCAGGGTACAAGCATATGAGTCTGTTTTTAAGGGGTACATTGGTGTTGGTGGTGACGGCCTTCTTAGGGGAATGTCTGGAGTTTATCATTAATATGATCCTGGCCCGGGAGCTGGGGGAAGCAGGGCTTGGCACATACATGTCGATTCTCCCGACGGTATTCCTGATCGTCATTTTATCGAGCATGGAACTGCCGATCAGCCTTTCGAAGTTTTTTGCGGAAAAAGAGGAAAGGTATCACCGGGGGATGCTTCACTATGCTTTCAGATTTGCGGTGATCACGACGTGTATTCTTTTAGTGATCATGGTGATGGTTTATGCCTGGACTCCTTTATTTCAAGGATATCACTCAGGGATTCGCTGGCTTGTCCTGTTTGTAATCCCGATTGTGGCCTTCACTTCGATAACAAGAGGATATTTCATGGGGATCCAGCAGATGGGGAAAATTGCGGCCGCTAATTTTCTGCGTAAAGGAATCCAGTTATTTTTATTAGTGTCAATCTATCAATTCTTATCCTTTGGCATCGATACATCCATCTTCATTGCCCTTGGAACGTTAATTGCCAGTGAAGTGGTGGTTTTTGTATATTTGATTCATGCTTACGTTCTTGAAATTAAGGGTAAAAGAAAGAACAGCCATGCTAGACTATCAACAGGTGAAATGAGAAAGTCAGTGCTATCTGTTTCGATTCCGACCACGGTCCTTCGCATCTTTCATGCACTGACCCATGCCATCCAGCCTTTTCTGATTAAATGGGCGCTCGTCCTTTCGGGGATGGGGGCAGTGGATGCGAATGAACATTTCGGGATGCTGGCGGGAATTGCCCTCACCATCGGGTTCTTTCCTTCGTTCATTGCTTTTTCGATGTTGATCGTTTTGATCCCGACCGTATCGGAAAAAGTATCATCGAAGGATTTTGTTGGGATCCTGACCCATCTTAAGCAAGTGATGTGGCTGACATTGGGCTACGGTGTTCCGGCCGTGCTGATTTACTATACTCTCGGGGACTATATAACAGAGACATTTTTTCACTCTGTTTCCTCCGCCTATTATTTAAAGCTGCTCTGGCCGTACTTCCTGTTTCATTTTTTGGTATTTCCTCTCCAAGCTTTTTTGATCGGGCTGGGACTGGTGAAGGATGCTCTCCTTCATACCATCTGGTCGAGTGTCTTTTCGTTTTCACTCATTTACCTGCTGGGTTCCCGTTTTGGAATGGAAGGCGTCATCCTCGGTATGAATGCAGGAGCCGTCTTGATTACCATGCTCCACTACGTGACCATCTGCAGGGAATTGGAAACGACTCTTTGGTTAAAATCAGCCATAAAAATGTAAACTATACAAAACAAATGTGCGAGCGTGAGGCATTTGTTTTGCAATAGGAGGGACGGACCTTTTATTCTATTTGTAATATGTAACACCTACATACCAATCTGCTGTTATGATGGCTGATTTCATAACCTCCAAAGGAGAAATCTATGATCGATTCTATTTTATTCAATATCATGTTAGTCGGAGTACTCGGGATCGCTTCCCAATGGGTTGCCTGGAGATTCAGGCTGCCGGCCATCGTCATCATGTCAATTGCCGGACTGCTCGTAGGTCCGATTTTCGGCCTCATCAATCCAAAGGATGATTTCGGGGAAGTGTTTAAACCCATCATATCGATGGCTGTTGCCATCATCCTCTTTGAGGGAAGCCTGAATCTTGATTTCCGCGAAGTGAGGGGGCTCGGGAAACCGCTCTTCAGGATCGTGACGTTCGGAGCCCTCCTCGCCTGGATCCTTGGTTCCCTCGGAGCCCATTATGTTGCAGGATTATCATGGGCGGTTGCCTTCGTGATCGGTGGATTGTTCATCGTTACGGGTCCTACGGTCATCCTGCCGCTCTTAAGGCAGGCGAAGCTTAAACCGAGACCTGCAGCGATCCTGAAATGGGAAGGGATTGTGGTCGATCCATTCGGCGCATTGATTGCTGTATTTGCCTTTGAAATCATCAACTTTTTGATTAGTGACGATGTAACAGGACTATCATTACTGCTTTTCTTTGCCGCTTCCCTATTTGCCGTCGTATTCGGATGGGCACTCGGGAAGTTCACCGGCTTTATCTTTGAAAACGGACAAGTTCCGGAATTCCTTAAGTCACCTGTAGTGTTTTCACTGGTCCTTGCCTGTTTCACGATATCAGATCAAATCACACATGAAACCGGCCTTCTTGCTGTAACGGCCATGGGTATGACGCTGGCGAATATGCATATCTCATCCATCGGTGATATGCGTCACTTCAAGGAAAATATTTCGGTGCTGCTCATATCGACTATATTTGTTATGCTGACTGCATCCTTAACCGTCGACACCCTGTTCCAGATCTTCAATTGGAATATCATAGCATTCGTCCTGCTCATGCTATTCATCGTACGCCCGATTTCGATTTGGCTTTCGACGATAGGGACGGACCTCTCCGTCAAGGAAAAGTTCCTTGTCGGGTGGATCGCACCGAGGGGAATCGTCGCCTTGACCGTTTCAAGTTACTTTGCGTCGGTATTGTTGGAGAAGGGCTTTAAGGACGCATCCATCCTGACGTCCCTAACCTTTGCCCTTGTATTCTCAACCGTATGTGCACACGGATTTTCAATTAAATGGCTGGCTAAGAAACTTGACCTGGCCATCAGCGATCAGCCTGGTGTCATGATTGTCGGAGGAAGTAAATTCAGTACCGAATTCGCCAAAACCCTTCAGAATATGAAGATTCCGGTACTGATCACGGATTCTTCCTGGCAGCGATTGTTTTCGGTCAGAAAAGCCGGGATCCCGTTTTACAGGGGAGAGATTTTATCTGAGCAAACCGAGTACCATCTGGATACGACCCCTTATGAATATATGATCGCAGCAACGGAACTCGATTCCTATAACGCCCTCGTTTGTACGACATTCGTACCTGAGGTCGGACGGAACAACCTCTTCCAGCTGAGCCTTAGAAGCAAGCGTGATGATGACCTGGAAGATATGGTCCATACAATCGGTGGACGCATTCTCTTTCAAAATCATGTCACATGGGAAGAGTTGAATAAACGTGTCGAGCGTGGAGACGTATTCAGGAAAACGAATATTACGGAAAAATACACCTTTGAAGAGTATTTACAAGAGCGGGATGAAAATAACCTGTTGATGTTTGCCCATAAACCAACCGGAAGAATAGAATTCTTTACGGAAGGTGCATCACCGAAGATCGAGCAGGGAGATGTGATTGTAAGCCTGACTCAGCCTTGTAAGGAAATCAACAAGATTCAAGAGAAGCTAAACGTTCAAAGGGAAACAAAAGCAAAAGAAGACAAACAGAAAGAAAGCGCCGACTGAGTCGACGCTTTCTTTTACTTTTTATCCGTATACTGCTTACCTAACAGCTGCTTCACCTGATTGTACGTCAAGCCGGATTGTGCGTTCCGACGTTTAACCTCATCGATATCCGTCCCTGCTTTCGAAACATTCCTCTTCTGCTGATCCATCCAAACACCCCCTATTCATTAATGTCAGTCACATGGGGGCATTCTATACAGGAAGAAGAGGCCGGGACATAACTAAATCCATTTCCTTTAAAGACATCAAAAAATTAGTTAGGATCACTTGTTACACCGCTATTGATTTCCGTGCAAGACTTCGCTTTCCTCGGGCTGAAAGCGAGCACCTGGAGCGGAAATCAACCACTACACACTACATCCAAAAGTTCCTGCGACTCTCCTTTTATGAACGTGTGCGCTTATAGACAAGGTCAAAGGCCAGAATGATGACGGCAAGGGCATAGGCGGTATATGAATAGGTGGAGTGTTCTGCCATATTCTTCACGCCGATACCGATAAAGGCCCATACAAATACGAGTGGGTAAAGGAGATCATGCTGCGTGATACGGAACCAGAAGGCAAGGACAGTCGCGACAATCAATCCGAGATAAGCCCAAACTAGCCCGGAAATCCCCAATCCGTTCCAGCTGATATCCGTTAAATAATAGGTGATATTCACAATTGTCGCAATCGAAATCCATCCTAAATAGATCGAAAAAGGGGCGGAATCCAGCAGGGACGGACCTGTGCTTTTAATGCACTTATAAAGGGCAATCAAAGTGATTAATAGTCCCAGCATAATAAAGACAGAAACAAGGAAGTAGTTATAATGCCAAGCCAGGATCCACGCTGAATTCAACAGGCAGCTCAGTACGAATAATCCGCTTGTTGCCTGATAAAGCGGGAGCTCCCGTCTTGCTTTAGGGAATTGTCGGATGATCCAGATGGCGAGCAGAAGGTAAATGAGGCTCCAAATGGAAAAAACATAGCCTGCAGGTGTAATCATGATGTCGAGCCTGTCACTGATTTCGCTCGTGGATTGATTGTTCAAAGGCAGTGTGACAGCCAGCGTATTCATGACGATCACCAATGCGAAGGCTAAAATATTTAAAATCAACTTCATAGTGTATCCCCCTTGAAAAATAATGGTGCTGCAGGAAAGGATCCCTTTCGAGACCTGTTGTTTGCTATATACTATTCCACTTTTATCCGTTTAAAAACCAAATGAAGAGAGTTTGGGTGAAAGGAATTGTTAAAGATCATGAAGGATTTAGAGGTTTTATCGAGAATTAGAAATAAGATAAGGACAATTTACACATTTATATTAGGGGGACATTATGGACCGTACAACTCATACATATTCAAATGTTTGGAATTTAGATGTTTTTTTCAAAGGTGGAAGTGAATCACCGGAATTCAGGACTCATCTCGATACATTGGAAAAGAAGAAAAATGACTTCGCAGAGAATGCCCTTGCCTTTCATCCGCCTCAATCGGCGAACGATGCGGAGCTTGTATGGAAGCTCATTGATGAAGCGAAGGAAGTGATGCTGTATTTGCGCCAGGCTGGTGCTTTTGTCAGCTGTTTGGAAGCTCAGAACATGCATGATCGGAAGGCCGATTCTCTTCGAAGCGAAGTCACAAGCCTGAGTGCAGATTTCTCATCTACCTTCACGAAATTCCAGCAGCAGCTTTCAGATTGCGAAGAAGAAGTGTGGGAAGACCTGCTGAAGCATGATCGCTTAAATGAGATTACGTTTGTGCTGAATGAATGGAGACAAAAAGCGAAGGACAAGCTTTCAAGCAGTGAAGAATCCTTGATCGGGGCGCTCGCAGTCGATGGCTATCACGGCTGGGGGCAGATGTACGACACAATCGTCGGAGCGATGGACATCACACACGACGGAAAAAACCTCTCGGTGGGACAGGCCAATAATCTACTATCGAGTCCGGAACCGAAGACGCGTAAAGAGGTTTTCGACAAATTGGAGGATGCGTGGAAACAGAATGAGGAGCTATTTGCCCGGACCCTCAATCATCTCGGCGGCTTCCGTTTGAATGTGTATAAAAAGCGGGGCTGGGACGAATTGATGAAAGAGCCTCTTGAGTATAACAGAATGAAGCAGGAAACCCTCGACGCCATGTGGGGGGCCATCAGCAAAAACAAAAAGCCGTTCGTCCAGTATCTGGACCGGAAAGCGAAATTGATCGGCAAGGACAAACTGGACTGGTTTGACCTGGATGCACCCGTGGCAGAGTCGACGGGCACGATGTCATACGATGAAGGAGCGAAATTCATTCTGAAACAGTTCTCCCGCTTCGGAAGTGAGATGGCACAGTTTGCAGAAAAAGCCTTTGAGGATGAGTGGATCGAAGCAGAGGACCGTTCAGGAAAACGTCCCGGAGGCTTCTGTACTTCATTCCCGTTAAGTGATCAATCGCGGATCTTCATGACGTACTCAGGCTCGATGTCAAATGTTTCGACACTTGCCCATGAATTGGGGCATGCGTTCCATTCCCATGCGTTAAAACCGATGCATACGTTGAACCGCAACTACGCCATGAATGTCGCAGAAACGGCCTCCACTTTTGCCGAAATGATTGTGGCAGATGCAGCCGTGAAGGAAGCAGGAACTAAGGAAGAAAAGATTGCCCTCGTCGAAGATAAACTTCAGCGGAGCGTGGCATTCTTCATGAACATCCATGCCCGCTTCTTATTCGAAACCCGTTTCTATGAAGCACGCAAAAAAGGGATCGTGTCTGTCGATACGTTGAACGAGCTGATGGTGGAAGCCCAGAAGGAAGCATTCGCCGGTTCACTGGGAGAGGTCCACCCTCGATTCTGGGCCTCGAAGCTCCATTTCTATATCACAGGAGTGCCGTTCTATAACTTCCCGTATACATTCGGCTACCTGTTCTCACTGAGCATTTACGCGAAGGCACTGGAGTCCGGCGAAAGCTATGAAGAGAAATACATGGCCTTACTCCGTGACACAGCCGTCATGAACGTGGAAGACCTTGCCATGAAGCATCTTGGTGAGGACATTACCAAAGAAGCCTTCTGGCAAAAAGGAATCAACCTCTGCATAGTGGATGTAGAAGAATTCCTCGAACTGACGAACTAAATAAGCGTGTTGAGGTCCGTCCCTGCTATTGAGGGACGGACCTTTTTAATGTTCAGTCCTACCACACCTAAGCCTCAAGTCTGATACGAAAATAAAGCTCCGGCTCGTTATGGGAAATCGGGAAACCAGGTAGGATAGAGACATGAAGAAGAAAGGAGGCAACAAACATATGAAGAAAGTTGGATTGCTTTTAGCCGGAGGAATTGCAGCGATCGTACTGCTGGCCAATTTAGGACCGATTGTGGGGCTTGCGATCTCTTTATTGATCATGTACTACAGCTTTAAAGGTTTCGTCAAGACAGACTCCACAGGGAAGAAAATCCTCTGGGCGCTGATCGGTCTTGCCGCATTCAGTGCAACCGTATCAAACTTCCCGGCGATCCTCGGGCTCGTTGCTCTGTATGTCCTGTATGTAATCTATAAGAACTGGAAGAAAGAAGAAGTCATCATCGAAGAGAAAACGTCGGATCCCTTCACGAACTTTGAAAGAGAATGGTCACAATAAAAAAACTAAAGGAGAGATTTAACAATGGCAAACTTATTTCAACGATTGAAAAATACCGTCATGTCAGACCTTCACGAAGCAATTGATAAAAAGGAAAAGAAAAATCCGATTGCGGTTCTGAATCATTACTTAAGGCAATGTGAGCAGGAAGTGGAAAAGGTAAGAAAGCTTGTCGAAAGGCAGTATTTATTAAAAGAAGAGTTTCAGAAAGAGTATCAACAGGCTTCCGTTTTAGCCGACAAACGAAAGTATCAGGCAGAGGTAGCGTCCAAGGCTAGTGAAGAAGGCTTGTATGAATTTGCCCTGCAGGAACAAAAATACTATGAAGAACGTGCCGTGCGGATCCAGGAATCCAAGCTGCAAGCGACAAGAGAGCTTGAAGAACTTGAGCGTAAATATGAAGAAATGAAGCACAAACTAAAGGATATGTACATCAAGCGTATGGAACTGATGGGGAGGGAAAATATTGCCCGCGCCAATAATAAAGTGAATTCGGTACTTGAATCATCATCAGGTTACAACAATAGGGTATTCTCTAAGTTTGATGAAATTGAGACATACTTAGATCAACTCGAGCATGGTGTGAATTCTTCCTATTATCGGAACACAATCGACGCGAAGATTGCCAAATTGGAAAAAGACATGAAAAATGAGGAAACAGAAGCCATTCCGTCCTAAAACATGGTATTCTAGGGTAAGAAAAACAAGATAACAATTAAAAAGGGGGAGCCCATGATGGGTTCACCCCGTTTTATCATAGGATATGAGCCGGTTGCGGGACGTTAAATACATAACCGGAAAGGAGGGACCCCCATGTTCAATCGTTTACGTTCTGACGGAATCAGTTGGATCATTTTAATCGGGACATTGCTAATACTGCTGGAAGTCTCCTTTTATGATGGGGGGGTTCTCGTCTTTCTATCGATTGCGGCATTCTGCATATATATCGGACGCAAAAAACTGCCGAGGACGTCTGGGAAGATCCTGCTTTGGTTCGGGATCATCAGTTTAGCGATCAATATCTTCAATACGGTGGCGTTTAAGTTTTTGTTATTCGGTATTCTTCTATTTATCATTGTACGCTTCGCCGATTCAAAGAAACATCCGAAGTACATCACGCCGTCCATCAAGGAAACATTTTCGCAAAGCCATGAACCGCTCATCATGAAAAGGTCCGCTCTTCAGAATGAATGGTTCGGTCCAAAGCGGACGCCGGATGATGTGTATGAATGGAATGATATCAACATCCAGGGCGTCATCGGGGACTCGGTCATCGACATCGGGAATACGGTACTTCCAAAGGGGACTTCCGTTGTATCCATCCGGAATATACTGGGGAATATCGAGATTCTGATCCCATATGACGTGGAAGTCAGTGTGCATCACTCGGTCCTGGCGGGATCCATTGAGATTTTTGATGAAGTAGAGCCGAAAGCGATCAATCAGTCACTCTATTATCAAACACCGGGATACGATGAGGCGGTCCAGCGGGTGAAGATCATCACCTCCATGTGGATCGGGGATCTTGAGGTGAAGAGAATATGAGTACGGTCAGTAAGCAGGTCGTTGCAGGTATCCTCTTTTCACTTATCATGGTGTTGTTTTTATCCTTTTCCTTCTTTTATTTATATCCGTTGCAGGATTGGTCCCTTTTATGGGAAGTGGAAATCATGGATATACCAGGAGCAGGATTTATTCTCGTTTTCAGTATTGTGATCGGCATTGTTTTCGGCATCCGGAGCGGCTTGAAGGATAAGCGGCAGCTGCGGGAAATGGAAGATGCCCTTCATCATGTGGAACAAGGGCGCACGATCACAATTCCTGAAACGGCAACCTCCGAAGTGCAGCAGGTGTGGAAAAAGGTAGATGCCCTCGGGAAGCATCTCACCGATCAAGCCAGGTACTCCCAGAAACTTGCCAATGAAAAAGCCGAGGAGCAGGAAAAAAGGATACAGGAAATCGTATCTCAGGAGCGGAATCGTTTGGCGAGGGAATTGCATGACTCGGTCAGTCAGCAACTGTTCGCCGCGTCGATGCTCATGTCTGCCATCACGGAAACCCCATCGGCTGGACGCACTCCTCATGAAGAAAAACAGCTTGGAATGGTCGAGCAGATGATCCATCAATCGCAGCTTGAAATGAGGGCACTCCTTCTCCACCTTCGCCCAGTTGCGTTAAAAGGAAAGAATCTTCAAGAAGGAATGAAGGAGCTGTTGGTCGAATTAGCTCAAAAGGTGCCTCTTGATATCGAATGGAAAATCGAAGACATGAGCCTGGATAAAGGAATTGAAGATCATTTATTCCGGATTTTGCAGGAGTCGGTTTCGAACACACTTCGCCATGCCAAGGCCACTTCCCTCGACATCCGCCTCATTAAAAGGGAATCCATCATCATCTTAAGGGTGGTGGACGATGGCCTCGGATTTGATGTGAATGAATCGAAGGTGACGAGCTCGTATGGGCTTCAGAATATGAGGGAACGGGCCATTGAAATCGGTGGGACGTTTAAAGTTGTCAGTGTGCCAAATAAGGGGACGCGCTTGGAAGTGAAGGTTCCCGTTGTAGAGAATGAAGGTGAAAAGAATGATTAAAGTAGTATTTGTCGATGACCATGAAATGGTACGGATCGGGGTCTCATCTTATTTGTCGGCCCAGGCGGATATCGATGTCGTAGGGGAAGCGTCTGACGGGAAAGAAGGCGTACAACTTGCCCTTGAGCTGAGGCCGGATATCATCCTGATGGACCTTGTAATGAAGGAAATGGATGGCATTCAGGCGACGAAAGAAATCATCCAGGATTGGCCGGAAGCTAAAATCATCATTGTGACAAGCTTCCTCGATGATGATAAGGTGTATCCTGCCCTTGAAGCGGGGGCCGTCAGTTATATGCTGAAAACATCCAAGGCAAGTGAAATTGCAGAAGCGGTTCGTAAAACCCATAACGGGCAGTCAATACTCGAACCCGAAGTGACGGGGAAGATGATGACACGGATGAGGCAGAAGACTGTTTCTCATCCTCATGAGGAATTGACAAACCGGGAGCTTGAAATCCTCCTTCTCATGACGCAGGGGAAAACGAATCAGGAAATCGCCGATGAATTATTCATCGCCCTGAAAACAGTGAAAACCCACGTGAGCAACATCCTCTCCAAGCTCGGAGTACAGGACCGGACCCAGGCCGTCATCTATGCCTTTAAACATGATCTCGCAAAATAATTTAAGAAAGTGGCCCAAAAAGAAAACTTTTTGGGTCACTTTTTCGTATAGAAAGAAGAAAGCAGAGCGCATCAAATGTAAATGGAATCATATGAATGGACATACGATGTTGATAGTAAATAAGTGCAAAAAAATGACAAATATTTCATCAACTGAAGAAGGAATAATGTTAAAATAAGCGATATATTGTAAAATTTTGAAAAATAAGCAGTGGAGGGTCAGAATATGAACGCACAATTCAGTAAGCCAAAACGATTCGGTGAAATACTGGATCATACATTTCGACTGAGTAAGAACCATTTCAAAGATTTTTTCCTGATCGTTCTTGTATTATTGGGACCTGTCTATTTATTGCAGGCACTCATTGAACTCGCGTCGGGAGTCAGTTTTTTTAGAACGACAGGATCAGGGGAAACCTGGTTCGATGGAATCGTCAACAGCTTTTCAGGAGAGTTTACAGCCGAGGAAGGACCGGCAGTGAACGTGGGAGCGGAACTCGGCACGGCTCTGATCGGTTTGATTACGATGATTTTGACACCGATCGCACAAGCGGCGATTTTATTTACTCTGAATCATATGAGGAAAAATGAAGACTACTCGGTCAAGCTGGTCATCAAAGAAGGATTCTCTCGTTTTTGGCCGATCATCGGAAGCAGTATCCTATTTGGATTGATCGTGTTTGGTTTTATATTTGTCCCTGTTTTCACAATCGGGATCGCAGGGGTATTCAGTGCTGCTTTGTTTGATACAGGGGTCGGGGTGATCATTACGATCGTCGTCTTATTCCTCCTCATTGCGGCTATAGTCGCTTATCTTTTGGCACGCTGGAGTTTCTACCTGGGAGCAGCGGCCATTGAGCATGACGCCCCGGGACTTGGTAGAAGCTGGAGACTGACGAAAAAGCGCACTTTCACCATCATCGGATTGTATATCGTGTTCGGTCTGATCCTTGGGATCGTCAATACCGCATTTGAATTGACGTTCGGCCTCGTATTGGGAAATAGTGTTTTATACGGGATGATCCTCAATGTAGTGACATTATTTACGACCATGTTGTTCGCTGTTGGCTTCGGAGTGATGTTCTTTGACCTTAAAACAAGACATGACGCGGATGATTTAAATGACATGATCGATGACTACCATACGATTTAACCAAGGAAGTATCCAGTCTGGCCCGGGGTTCCGGGCTTTTGATCTGAAAGCTAGGTGAAGAAAGTGTTGAATGAAAACAGAGCAAGGGATCAACTCGAAGAAATTCTGGAAGGGGAAGAATACAAAGCCTACCTCCAGGCTAATCAGGACCTGCTGTCGGGCCTGTGGGAAAAGGCAAAGGAATGGATCCGGGATCTGCTCGGTAATATTAACCCTTCTCTTGAACCGACGGGCGGGGCGGCGTCGGGAATCCTGATAACGCTCATCGTCATCGTTGTGGGCATCCTTCTCCTCATAGCATTCAATGTGGTGCGAAACGGGGTGAGAAGACGCAGGTTCCGCTCGAACAAGCCCCTTCAATCCATGAACGAGATGGAGTGGTCCTATACAAGGCATCTCGAGGAAGCGCGTAAGCAGGAGGACCTGGGTGATTATACGAAAGCCACCCGTCACATGTTCCTGGCACTGCTTCTGTACTTTCATGAAAGGGAGTATCTGGAAGCACGCGTGTGGAAGACGAACTGGGAGTATTACGATGAACTGCGTAAAGTGAATCAAGGATGGGCGGATCGATTCTACCGGCTTGCCCTTTTATTCGACGAGGTTGCGTATGGTGAACGTGAAGTGGAGAAAGAGGAGTATCTCCATTATAAACAGGAAGCCAGCGGCTGGTTGGAAAAAGGAGATTCATAGATGGACAGTGTAAGGGAAAGGAGGTAGGATCGGGCATTGAAGTTAACAATAAAAAGATGGATCCCTCTGGTGGGTCTTCTTGGTGCATTCATCGTGATCGGGGTCTTTCTTTCTCCGGAAAAGCTGAAGGAGTATCCGGCCTATGTATCAGAATCCCCCTCTCCAACAGGGATTAAGGCCCTTTACACCTATTTGGAGGACGAAGGGGATTCCGTTCGTCGCTGGTCCCTTTCACCAGACCGGTTGTCCAAAAAAGGATCCGGCCAGCTTCTGATCATGGCGGAGCCGTTTACAGTCCCGGATCAGGAAGAAATGGAAGAGTACGAGGATTTCATGAGGCGGGGCAATACCATCCTCCTTATGAAAGATAATCCAAAAGGGATGTTCGATATCAAGGCGGAAGGGGTAGGGAACGATCCGGTGCTTCCTCTTGTACGTGATGTGGAAGGAAATACATATAAAACCGATACGTTATCAAGCGTCCGCCTTGAAGAAGGAGAAAGGGATACGGTCCTACTGGATGATGTGGACGGAACCATTGCCTATAAGACTGAAGTGGGGCAGGGTCACCTCGTTGTTTCTACCACACCGGCATGGATGACGAATGGCAGTATCCTTGAGAAGGATCATCTTTCCCTGATCCTTCTTTTGTTAAAAGAAGGTGGCGCGGACGAAGGGGCCATCCTGTTTGATGAATACCTCCATGGAGGAGAAAGCGGGGCATCCCTAGCGACCCTGTATCCGCAATGGCTATTGCTCCTGCTCCTTCAATCAGCCATCTTCACTTTACTCGGGCTTTGGATGCAGGGGAAACGGTTCGGGGGCATTCTTGTACCCCGGGAGGAAATGGTCCGGTTCAGTGATGAACGAATCAAGGCCCTTTCAGCATGGTACTTAAAAGGGAGACAGTACAAGGCGTCACTTCTGATCCAGGCTGAATATGTAAGACTCCTGTTCCAGGAGCGGTGGGGGATCCCGACGAGTAAAGAGTGGGGGGACTTGAAAGAACCGCTGGAACGGAGACTCCGTACCGTTTCCGAAAAGGAAATCGCCTCCTTTTTAATGGGGATGAAAGGTGTGCTGAATAAAGAGAGAATCAGTAAACAGGAATATATCTTATGGTCGAAAAGAATAGAATTATTCAGGAAAGAGGTGGAGGATCGTTGAAACCAGAAATCACATCCTTAATGGAGATATTTGAAGAGCGCATCGTGGGACAGGGGACGAATCTTAAACTCTTGCTGTCTTCGATTCTCGCAGGAGGACATGTATTGATCGAAGGGGTCCCGGGCACCGGGAAGACTCAAATGGTCAAAACATTGTCCCGTTTGCTTGGAGGAAGCTTTAACCGGATTCAATTCACCCCGGACCTGCTGCCGAGTGACATAACGGGAAGTACGATTTATAACATGAAGGACAACCGTTTCCAAACGATCAAGGGACCGATTTTCACCAACGTCCTATTAGCCGATGAAATCAACCGGACACCGGCGAAGACCCAGGCGGCACTCTTGGAAGCCATGGAAGAAAAGCAGGTAACGATCCAAGGATCGACGTACCCCCTTGAAGATGTATTCTTTGTTGTGGCAACACAGAATCCGATTGAATTCGAAGGAACCTACCCGCTTCCGGAAGCTCAGCAGGACCGCTTCCTGTTCAAGCTCGATATTGATTTCCCTTCATTTGAAGAAGAGAAGTCCGTTTTAAAACAGGTGATCGAGAATCATATCGACCGGAGTGAAGTGGGGGCCGTCCTCGACATTGAAACCTTCTTATCCATCAGGAAAGAAATCGAGGATGTCACCCTGAGCGACGCGGTATTGGATTATATCATGCAGATCGTCAGGAAAACCCGGGAAACGGAAACGATCCGCTTCGGCGCAAGTACACGGGCGGCCATTTCAATCGGGAAGGCAGGCAGGTCATGGGCCTATCTGTCAGGGCGGGACTATGTCACCCCTGATGATATCAAGATGGTGGCAAGACCTGCCCTCAGACATCGCATCCAGCTATCTCCGCACGTAGAATTGGAGGGACTGACCATTGACCAAGTCATCCAGGAGCTTATTGGGTCGATTACTGTTCCAAGATAAGGGTGTCCTGCCGACTGGGAGGCTGCTGATCGTGTACGCATGCTTTTCAGTTATCCTTTTTGGAGGTACGCTGGTTGGGCTGTCATGGACATGGATCTTTATATTGAATGCTTTGTTTCTCGTTTTGAGCCTCATCGATTTAACGTTCACTCCTTCAAAGAAGAATATTGAAATAAGGAGGAGCATCCCTGATCAAATGGAAAGAGGACTTGATTATACGGTCGAATTAACGATCCATAACACATCGGATCGGGATATGTCGTACCGTATCTTGGACGGGACACCGCAAAGCTTTCAAGCCACATCCCCACTTGAAGGGAAGCTTGCCGGTCATTCAACCCTAAAGCCCTCATATGATGTGATAACCCCTGTACGGGGGGATTATCAGTTAACCAGGCTCTATTTCCGCTACCGGAGCTCTCTGGGCTTATGGGAGAAACAAAAAACCGTGGAAACGATGGATAAGGTGAAAGTCATCCCCGATCTTACTGAAACGAGAAGGGTACTCGAAGATGCCCAGCGATTTTTACTGTACGAAGGGGTGAAAATCCGGAAGATGCAGAGTGGGGCAGGGGAGTTTTCGAAAATCAGGAATTACGTCGTCGGGGATGATCCCAGAAAGATCAACTGGCGTCAAACGGCAAAGCTCAGAGAAGTGATGACGAATGAATATGAACCTGAACACGGGAAATATATTACGATTCTCATTGACTGCGGACGGATGATGGGGGCGGAGCTTGAGAAAGGGAACCGGCTGGAGAGGTCCCTTGAAGCCGCCTTGACCGTCACGGCGGCTGCCCTTCAAAACGGGGACTATGTATCGGTCCTCGCTTTCAGTAAGAATGTGAAGGTGTATATCCCGCCTGCCAAGGGGATGGCGCATCTCCAGACCATCCTTCACCGCATTTATAATCTCGAGGTGGACGCGGCGGAATCCAATTATGCAGCCGTCCTCCATTACCTCCAGACGGTCCAGAAGAAACGGAGTCTGCTGTTATTATTCAGCGATATCCACACCTTCCTCCATGAAGATAATGCCCTATATTATCTGCAGCGACTGCGCAGGCAGCATCTCTTTTTAATGATCGGGATAGAAGATGACATGTTGATGAAAAGGATCAAGTCGGAGCCGGTTGACGAGATACAGGCGATGATGAAGAGTATGGCCCAGAAACAGATGCTCGTCAAAAAGAGGGAGAAATCCAAGTGGGAGAAACAGGGCCTCCTGATGGTGGAGGCCCGAGAAGAGAAACTGGCAACGACGGCCGTTTCGTACTATATAGATTTGATGAATCGCGGATTAGTGTAGCCTGCTGAGGCGGAGCTTGCCGATGGCCATATAGAGAATCAGACCGGCAACTGTCAACAGAGCGACCATGTACTTCGCAGGAAGTGAGATCGCGGCCGGCGTGATGAAGCCTTCGATGATCCCGGCGATGATAAATAGCGGAATCGTACCGAGGAGGAGCTGGACGGATCGTTTCGCCTGCTCCTTCAGTTGATATCCCCGCGTGAAGCGTCCGGGTACGAAAAGCTTATAACCCATCAACAATCCCGCACCACCGGCAATGAAAATGGCCGTAAGCTCAATCATGCCGTGGGGGACGATATACGCCCAGAATTCGTAGCTCATTCCCTGATGCCAGAAGACGGCGGCAAGGGCACCGACAATGATGCCATTGTATACAAGCATATACATCGTCAATAAACCGAAGGTGACACCGCCTGCAAAAGCAAGGAAGGCCACTTTGATATTATTGGTCATGATGGCAGCCGACATGATGGAAGAATTCACCTCACCGTCACTTTTTCCCAGATTTCCGGGGTCCACTCCCTGTGACATTTCAGGGGGGAGGATGGAATAAAGGTGCAGGGGATCATTCACGACGGAAAGAAAGGCACCCAGTGCGCCGATCGTAAACAAGACCATTGCCAGGACAACGAATTTCCACTGATCGAGAAGGAGACCGATAAACGTCGTGGAGAAAAAATGCCGGATTTGCTTTCCGCTTGAGATCTGATCTTTATAAAAGAGATTGTGAGATTTCGAAACGAGTCCATTTAAATAATCCGTCACTTCTTCTTCGGGAAAATAGGTCTGGCTGTACGATAAGTTTTGGGCAGCCTTTTGATAGAGGCGATTGAATTGATCAATGGACGTTCCCCTCATATTTTTTCTTTTTCGCAACGTTCCGAGGAGATCCTCAAGAGCCTTCCAATCATCCCGGTGCTGTTTGACAAATTGCTTCACTTTCATTGTGACACCTACTCGTTCATTGGATTTCTTATCTCTTATTATAGTAAGTTTAGAAAAAAATAGAAACCATTAAAGGTAAATTCAACCAAAAGGAGGGGATGGATATGCATGAAGAACAGGTCGATATCCGGACGCCCGAATATGTATCCCTGAAATTTCAGCCGGCGGGCCTTGGAAGCCGTGCCGCGGCCCTTATGATCGATCAAATCATCTTGACTATCATTAATATCTTGATTGTGGTGCTCCTGTTTTTCGCCCTCGCAGACGATAATCTGAAATTAAATATGTTCGATTTCAATTCAGTTTTCCTGGGGTTCTTCTTGATCACCATCTTCGTCATTAATTGGGGATATTTCTTCGCCCTGGAATACTTCTGGGGAGGGAAAACAGTTGGTAAACGGATGTTAGGCATCCGTGTGATACAGGAAAATGGCCACAGTGTGACACTATTATCTTGCTTCATCCGGAATCTGATGAGAATCATCGACATGCTCCCGGTCTCCTATTTTCTCGGGATAATCATGATCTTCCTTCACTCCAAGCACAAACGGCTGGGGGACATCGTGGCAGGAACCATCGTCGTGCATGAACGCCGTGTGAAAGGGAAGAAGAAAGAGAAGGCCATTGAAAAAGAAATCCGGGAACGTGGTCTTAGACAAGAAAATCTGTCAGTTGAAGAGTGGACGTTGAAGCAGCTCGGTACAAAAGAGTGGAACCTGGTCAGGACGTACGCGAACCGGTTCCTGCAATTGCCCCTTGCAAAGAGGAATCATTTAAGCAAAAAATTGGCCGATATCCTGTTTCCGAAACTTGGAATCGATATGGATGGGAAGACCTATGAAGAACTGGAAAATACGCTTCTCCTTCTGTATTTGGTAATGAGGGATGATTGGGAAATCGAATTGTAAACAGCAGAGTCTGAAGACTCTGCTGTTTTTATTAGGTCTTTGTACCTGAATGGGTTTCTTCCTTTAATGTAAACGTTTGTTTCCAAATAGACCAAATCTATTAGTAAATAAAGTAAAACTAGTAGGAATATAGTGATGGCGGTTTACACTGAATCTACAAAATTTACAAAATGGTTAGAAAAATCATGTCCATTCTCCCCTTACATTACAAAATGCGACAAAATATACTTGTACTGTAATCATTTTAATATCTTTGTATTCTGAAAGGGGAAAGGGCATGAGGACAAAAAAGGTATCACTATCGAGCATCAGTATCCTGTTTTTACTTACGGGAGGATTTATTCAGCCACAGGGTGGAAATAAGAGCGTGGAAGCTGCAACCCAGTCAGCCGTCATCAATGAAGTGGCATGGATGGGGACGACAGGTTCCTACAACAATGAATGGATGGAACTCCACAACACAACTTCAACGGATCTTGCCCTTGATGGTTGGACACTTGAAGCCGAGGACGGTTCACCGAGCATTGCCTTAAGCGGGACGGTTGCGGCACAGGATTATTTTTTGCTGGAAAGAACGAGCGACAGCACGATTTCAACCATTGCAGCCGATCAAGTATATACAGGAAGCCTTGGGAATTCCAATGAAACCCTGTACTTGAAAGATGCATCTGGTACCATCATCGATGAAGTGGATGGATGGTATGCCGGGGACAATACAACGAAAGCGACGATGTCGAGAATCGATCCATCTGTCGGTGGAACTGTATCAACGAATTGGAGTACGGCAACCACTTCATACGAAGGTGGATTCGGGACACCTAAAGCGGCTAATGCCGCAGCACCGTCGGGTAATGGGAGTGAATCCCTTACCAACGTGAGCGAAGAGCTTGGTGCCATCAATGTCTATTTCAATAAAAGCGCCTCTACTCAATACGCCATGCCGGGTAATGAAGCCAACTACAATGTCAATCTCGAGGATCGATTATTGAAGCGGCTGAATGCTGCAGGCACATCCATTGATTTCGCCACATACGAAATTAATCTGCCACGGGTAGTCGAGGCGTTAATGGAAAAAGCCGCTCAAGGGGTGGACGTACGAATTCTGGCAGATGCGAAGGACGGAAGTGATCCCCACTATGCAGAACGCTATGAAACGATGCGACTAAACTTGGAGAAGCTTGTCCGCGGGAAGGATGGAATAGTCGGGACAGGGGACGACGCCCATATTTTATCTGATTCTCCCATGTTTGTAGTAGAAGATGCAACGAAGCGTGCGGCATTTAATTTACCAGCAAGCTACAATGATTTCCCGCAGCGGAACGTGACAGTCGGAAACACGGCGACAACAGGCTATATGTTTGTTGAAGGAGAATTGAAAGACACGGACAGCTATTATTCTCCCGGCAATCAGATGCATAACAAATTTGCTGTGATTGATGGAAAATGGGTTTTCACGGGCAGCTGGAACTTTACCGTTACAGGACTTTATGGAACGGAAGAAAACATGGAGCAAGGAATCCTTGATGGGAATCAGCAGCATGTCGTAGAGGTCCATTCTCCTGAGCTTGCTTCGATTTATAAAACAGAATTTGAAGAGATGTGGGGAAGCGGGACGATGACACCCAATAATGCAGTTTCAAATTTCAGTACACGGAAAATCGATAATACGCCTCATACCTTGACGATCGGCGGCGATAAGGTTGAAATTTATTTCTCTTCCGGAGATGACGCTGTTGGACGCATGAGGGATCTCGTGAAAACGGAAGCGGACGAAAACGCGTACTTCACCATTTTCGCCTGGAGTGATCAGGCGCTGGTGGACGAATTGAAGAACAAATGGGAAGGAAGCTATGTGGATAATCAGGGAACGCTGACAGGTTTTGACGTAAAAGGCGTATTCGATCCAAGCTTCTGGAACCAATGGTGGTCGGCAAGCATCGAAATGACCGGAAGAACGGCCTCTCAGACGAGTACGAATAACCCAAATACACGCTGGGCGAATCCTGCACCGGTATACGCTGCCAATGAGAGCCGCAAGCTTCATGCCAAAACAATGCTCATCGACGCGGATACCACCAGTGATCCAACCGTCATTGTGGGATCGACCAACTGGAGTGAAAACGGCAATAATGTAAATGATGAAAATATGCTCATCATCCATGACGATAGCATCACGAATCAATTCCTGCAGGAGTTCAATGCAAGATACGCGAATGCCGGCGGAATGCTTCAATAAATATGAAAAAAGGATGGTTCTCATTTCGAGAACCATCCTTTTTACTAGGTCATTCCATCCCGGGGGCCTTCTGAATTTCAAAGATAAGGACAATTGCAGTGATTGCATGGGCAATCAATCGGATAATCGGGAAGAAGTTCAAGAAGGAAGCGAGGATTCCAAGGATGCTTCCGAGGATCGGCTGATCTTCCGACCGGGAAATGTACAATACGCTCGCATGCCACAGGGCTATTAGACAGAGGAGAAAAGGAATCGATTCTCCGGCAATATTACCAAAGATGGGAACAGCCAAAAATAATTCAATTGAAAAGGACAACCATTTTATACGTGAAAGCACGGACACACACCTCCTTATTTCAGTGTATGAACGTTAGGGGGACTTGTGCCTGTTTGATTGAATGAATTGTTTTAGATTCCGAATGATGGGAAGGGGGGGCGGATATTCTTATCTCATAAAAAACCACCGTCCAGATGAAGGACGGTGGACACTGTCATTATGCCAGGATTTTCTCCACAACTTTATGTTCATTCTCATTCAATAGGTTTTTCCCGATGGTTTCATGAACGTCTTTATTCATGCTTTCTTCCAATACAGCGGCTTCTTCCTTATCCCCGACGAGGATGATTCGTTCCCATTTTTCATCGGCTGCTTTTTTGTCGAGGATGCTGCCGAGACTTTTCCACCAACGCTGTTGATTGGCTTTCAAGCGGTTTTCGTATTCCTCCTGCTGGTTGGCTTTTCCGCCGCCGCTTCCCATGCTGACATCTGCATGATGCGGTCCTTCGTGCCTGCGCCAGTCATCGGTTTCCAAATCGAATTCCATGAACTCGCTGGACTGGATTTCTCCGAATACAGAAGTAAGAATTTTGATTTGATTTTGTTGAAGAAGCACGAGACCCGTATAGGGATGTTCTTCATGGAGAGCCTTCAATTGGTCAAGATGAGGATTCTCCTCCCAGTAGAAATTCGTTTCCACAGACACCTGAAGTTCGAACGTTTCCCAGATTCCACTGTCAGCTGAAGCGAAAATGATGAAACTCCGAGGCAATTCACGTTCCAGGCTATGCACGTAGTTCTCTACTTTCGGACGGATGGTTTGAAGCCTTTCTTTTTCCTCCGGTGCGCTTTCAAGATATTCTTCGAGTCGGTTGAACCCATTCTTGAGAGCGATCTTCCACTCTCCACCCTGCTGATCAGGATCGCTGCGGTCGGTATTTAAGTAGACTGTCAATAATTTGTCCGGCTTTTGTAAGTATAAATTCTCCAACACACTTATTGTTTTCCTTAAAGACATGGAACTCCTCCTTATGAATTTCTTACTTTTCATATAAACGGTTGAGGAAGTGTTTAAACATCATTTTGGTAAAAAAGGGAATTCGCTGGGAGTGGATGTTCAGGAAAAATAGAGTGATAGAGGAGGAAGGAAGATGGAAATCAAGAGACAGTGGGTTCAAGAAGACAGTGATTCCATACGGCAAAAGTTGATTGAGTACAATATGTCCCAGATTGATGAAGAAACGAAAATGCCACTTGAAAAGGTCAGTTTTGTCATGAGAAATGATGGGGGTGAAATCGTTGGTGGTGTGACCGGTCAGATGTTCTGGCATCATCTCCATGTGGATTTCCTTTGGGTGTCGGAGGATTATAGGAAAGGTGGATATGGGGCGAAATTACTTCATAAGGCAGAAGAGTATGCGAGGGAAAAAGGGTGCCGACTCGTTATGGTGGACACGTTCAGCTTCCAGGCACCGGCGTTTTATAAAATAATGGGATATAAGGAGTTTGGTGTCCTTAAGGATTTTCCGAAGGGACAGAGTCAGCATTTCATGAGAAACAATTGTAACAACCAGCCGAGGCTGGTTGTTTTTTTCATTCTCCAGCTACTAGGACATTTCTTCAGGAGATGATTTTGTCACATACGTTCCGGCCATAAAGTCATGGATTGCACGCTTATCATCACGGAAAATAACGAAGAATGCGCTTAGAAGGGCACCGAAACCAAAAGTGATCAGATAAAATATTCCGGCAACCACGTTTCGCATCAACATGTTTCCGATATGTACGTTTCCTCCATCTTTCTTCACGATTCGTATGCCCATTGTCTTTTTCCCTACATCATACCCCTTCCAAAAGACGGGTGTCAGTAGAAAGTAAAGAAACATAATGGACGAAACAAATGGATCCTCCGGGTTAAACTCGTCCGTCACAATAGCGAAAAGGACAAGTAATGGAAGATTAATAAAGAGCCCATTGGCGATTCCTGCCCCTACCCGGATCCAAAACCCTGCTGGTTGACTGATCATATCGCCGCCTCCTTTCAATAGTCTGTGATTATTGTAGCATATAGAGAATTAGGCGATGTTCTGCAAAGCCAATTTCTTCAAGAAATCAGATAAATCATGTTTTATGTTCTTTACATCGGGTAAATATGTACTAAATAACATTCGACGGGAGAGAATAACATGAGCTATATTAATCAGGGCAGAGAGCGCATTCAATTTGATCGGAAGGGGAAGACGAGGGACTTACATATTCTGGAGTGTACACGTTGTTCGAATGAATTTCGTTCCACGATGAATGTAAATCAGATAGAGTGCTCGAATTGCTCTACATCGACAAATCCTAAAATGGACCTGTCCCTCTTTAAAGTCATCGGTTTTATTGAAAATCTTCAAGGGAGTGAAGTAAGTTGCTAAACAAAGATAAAATGGCTGAGTTGAAAATGGATTTTAACGATATCCTTTGGATGAGTTCTGGTGTTGCTATCATTCTACTATTAATTGCGTTGGCGAATTTCTTTATCATTTCTTAAGTGTTTCATATACCGTTTATTAAAAAGTCCTGAAGCGGGGCTGTTGACAATCTAATAGGAATTTCTAAAATCGGTGTCGAATTAATATTCAACACCGATTTTTTATTGGGGGTATTCTTATGATGGGACGTAAGGAAGATACGCAAGGAAAATTAGAATTTATTGATATAGATGCGCTGGTTCCTGACAATTACATATTGAGAAAAATCCAAAAAAAGATTGATTTCTCGTTTATTTATACAAAGATGGAAAAGTACTATTCACCGATTGGCCGCAAATCCATTGATCCTGTCATTTTGTTTAAAATGCTGCTGATCGGCTATCTATTCAATATTGATTCTGAACGGCAGCTAGAATTAGAGGTGAGATTGAACGTTGGCTATCGCTGGTTCTTAGGGTTGGATCTGACGGACCCCGTTCCCGATCACTCTGTATTCAGTCAGAATCGTCGCAGACGATTTAACGATGGGGAGGTGTTCCAGGAAATCTTTGACCACGTGGTTCAGCTCTGTATTATGGAGGGACTTGTGACAGGAGAAGTAGTGGTGACCGATTCGACCCATATAAAAGCCAGTGCGTCAAAAGACAAAGTCCAAAAAGTTGAAGTGACCAAAACTCCTTCACAATACTTGAATACTCTTGAAGAAGAAACGAAAAAGATCGAAGAGGGATTAGAGAGAAAAAGAAAAGAAACCGGAAAGCAGAAGCGCGGACGCAAGCCAAACGGAAAGAAAACTCATACGGTATCCGTTGTGACAACGGATCAGGATGCCGGTGTATTAAACCGTCCAGGAAAACCTCATGGCCCTCACTATTTAGCTCATACCACCATTGATGCAGCCCATGGGATTATTGTCGATATTCATCCAACGGCTGGAAACGTTAACGATTGTGAACCATTTGTTGAACGGTTAAAAGTGACAAAAGAAAAGTTTAATTTGACGATTCAAAAGATCGGAGCTGATCGGGGATATGACACCACCCAGATCCACCATGGCCTTACTACCCTTGAGATAACTGGTTATATTAGCCCTACTGAATCCAACACAGCTTTCAAAACAACCTCGTATAAAGACTTTACCTATGATCGAGAACAGGATCACTATACATGTCCCAATCAAAAAGTCCTTGCTTTTACGCATTTGGCTAAAAGTAATAATGGGAATTATATGAAGACCTACGCGGCTAAGGCAAAAGACTGTAAAGAATGTCCATTTAGGATTAACTGCTTCGGCCAGACAGCCAGTAGGCGAACAATCGCCCGTCCAATTTCACATGAATTGTTAGAAGCAAATGCAGAGAGAACCAAAACAAGAGAGTATAAGAGGATTCAGAAACTAAGAAGGGTTTGGTGCGAGGGAACTTTTGGCACGCTGAAAACAAAACACAATTTATATAAGACATATAAAAGGGGCATAGGAAAAATCCTGGAACAATGCCTCTTTTCGGCGATGGCAATAAATCTTAAAAGAATGATTAAAGGATTGAATTAGCACCACAGAGAGGAGACAAAAAGTAAAAAGCGACACTTACAACGAAAAAAGAAGGAAAAAGGGAAAGGAGACTAAGCTCCTTTCCCTTTTGTCAACAGCCCCAAGCGCAGGGCTTTTTTTGTTGGGGGAAATGTATCTTATTAAAAAGCCTGACCGCTATCAGCGGTCAGGCTCTTGGTTCTGTTAACCCTTGTAGTTTTCATCATACTCGAGATAAACAACATGTGTTTCAAGGTACTCATTCAGTCCGTGTTTCCCGTCTGCACCACCGATTCCTGATTGGCCACGGCCGGCATGGAATCCATTGATGGCTTCGAAGTTTTCACGGTTGACGAAGGTTTCCCCGTATCGAAGCTCGTTTGCGGCTCTCATGATTTCATGCAGGTTTTCGCTGAAAATCGAAGACGAAAGACCATACTCCGTATCGTTGGCAAGTTCGATCACTTCATCAAAATCCTTGTACGTCATGATCGGCAATACCGGTCCGAAGATTTCTTCCTGAATGATGTCCATTTCCTGCTTCACATCCACAAGGATGGTAGGTTCATAATAGAAGCCTTTCTCCACATTTACCGGTTTCCCGCCCGTTAGGACTTTGGCTCCGTTTTCGACGGCGGTGTTGACCATTTTCGTCACGGTCTCGAGGCGGTCTTTATTCACAAGAGGACCGATCTCGTTATCGCGGTTTGTTGGATCCCCGACCGTTGTGTTTTTCATTGCTTCGGTCATTTTACTGATGAACTCTTCTGCCACATCCTCGTGAACATATACCCGTTCGGCATTCGTACACGCCTGACCGGAGTTTGTGATCCTGGATGTCTTGATCTTTTCAACGGCTAGATCAATATTGGCATGTTTCGTGACGATGGCCGGAGCCTTGCCGCCGAGTTCCAGGTTTACTTTTGTGATGGACTTTGAAGCTGCTTCCATCACTTTTGAACCTGCCGGGTAACTTCCCGTCATGGACACCATGCGCACTTTAGGGTGGCTGGACATTGGGTTCCCGATATCCGATCCTTTCCCTGTCACAAGATTGAAGACACCTTTGGGCAGCCCTACTTCATCTACAATCTTAGCAAACTCACACGCGGTATTCGGTGTATACTGACTGGGTTTCAGTACGATGGTACAGCCCGTCACGATAGCCGGTGCCACTTTTCTCGCCAGGATGAACATCGGGAAGTTCCAAGGAACGATTCCTGCGACGACACCGATCGGTTTCTTGTACACGAGGATGTTCTCGTTTGACCGTTCGCTCTCAAGGATTTCCCCTTCGTAACGGAGCGCCCATCCCGCCATGTAGCGGAAATACTCGATGGCGAAATCCAACTCGCCTTCAGAGGCCTCCAATGTCTTCCCGTTTTCTTCCGTCAGCATCTGCACAAATTGATCTTTCCGCTCTTCCAATTTGTCTGCCATTTTATATAAATAAGACGCCCGTTCCTTGGACGGAACCTTATTCCACGATAGGAAAGCCGTATGGGCTGATTCGATTGCCTGATTGACATCCTCTTCCGTGCCTAAAGGTATGGAAGAAATCGTCTCCTCATTCGCAGGATTAATGACATCCATCGTCTCATTTGACGAACTATCAACAAACTCACCATTAATAAATAACTGATACTTCTTCACCATTACTCCTCCTCCTGAACTGTTAATCACATATCTTCCTCTTTTCCCGTCCAATGGGGAGGAGTAAACATAAGGATGTGCAAAAGAAAGAGGGACGGACCTCTCTCACACCTGCCTGAATGTTGATACATCAGGGTTTTAGGTGAGGATATGGAGGTCCGTCCCTCAAGGATTATTTACTTGGGTCGGCGATTTTGACGAGTTGTTTGCCGATGTTTTTTCCTTGGAAGAGTCCGAGGAAGGCGTCGGTTACGTTGTCGAGGCCTTCTGTGATGGTTTCTTCGTATTGCAGTTTTCCTTGTGAGAGCCACTGGCCAAGCTCTGTTGCGCCTTCTTTGAAGCGGTCGTTGTAGTCGTTGACGACAAAGCCTTTCATGAGTGCGCTTGATTTGATCAGTTTCGTCTGAACACGCGGTCCTAGGTCCCTGTCTGTCTTATTATAAGAAGAAATCGCGCCGCATACTGGTACACGTGCATGTTTATTTAGTAAACTAAGGGCAGCGTCACCGATTTCACCACCGACATTTTCAAAGTACACGTCGATGCCGTTTGGACATGCTTCTTTTAACGCTTTATAAATATTATCCGTCGTTTTATAATTGATTCCTTCGTCAAATCCCAGGGTATCGGTCAGATAGCTGACTTTTTCTTCTGATCCTGCAATCCCCACAACACGGGCACCTTTGATCTTGGCGATTTGTCCCACAACCGATCCCACTGCACCTGCAGCTCCTGATACGACCACGGTTTCGCCTTCTTTCGGCTGGCCGATATCCATAAGTCCGAAATATGCCGTCAACCCAGTCATCCCAAGGATGCTTAAATGTGTAGAAATCGGGGCGACATCCGGATCGATGGAGCGGACCTCTTTCTCATGGGCAAGTGAATACTCCTGCCACGGCAGCATACCGACGACGAAATCCCCTTTTTTGAAATGATCAGACTCTGACTCCACGATTTCTCCAACGGCTCCGCCGGAGAGCGCTTCGTTTAATTGGAAAGGAGCAACGTAGGACTTGGCATCAGACATTCTGCCCCGCATATAAGGATCAACGGAAAGGTACAACGTCTTCACCAAAACTTCTCCTTTGGATGGAGTTGGTACGTCAATTTCCTTGTAAAGGAAGTCCTCTTTGACAGGCATTCCTTCAGGGCGGGATACTAATTGAATTTGTTTCTGTGTTTCAGGCAACATAACGATTCCTCCTTGAATATTAATTTTCATTTTTTTCGATTACTTGAAACTTATCACAATAAGTTCAGATTCTACAAAGAATAACACTTGAGAAAGGTGTGGTAAATGTGGCACATCTATGGGATGCAGAGGTAGCGATCACCCCTTGTCAGGCTAAAAAGATGATCGAGTCCCAGTTTCAGGACTTGATCCCTGCTGAGATCGAAATTATGGATTATGGTTTTGACAATACGGTCATGAAAGTAAATGGCGTTTGGGTATTCCGCTTTCCCAGGCGTGAGATCGCTGTAAGGCTTTTGGAAACGGAAGGAAAGCTCTTGCCATTCTTTGAAGAAAGCCGAGCGGGTCTTCAGATTCCAGTCCCGGTTTTTTACGGAAAGCCTTCATCTCAGTACAAATGGCCGTTTCTCGGGTATCGTTTTGTGGAGGGAACGATTCCATCCAATGCAGCCTCTGTCGAGAGAGAGGGTGAGTCTGCCATTGCCATGGCACGGTTTCTTAAAAAGCTTCACGGAACGAGTGTGGCGGAAGCAGAAAAGCGGGGAGTCCCTTATGACGAGCTGAATCGGTTGGATGTTGAAAAGCGGCAGTCCGTTTTGAAGGAGAACTTAAATGAAATCAAGAAGCTGAACCTTTTACAACAAACAGGAGAATTAGAAGAGTATCTTCAACACTTACCAAAGAAGTCTTTGCCACAAGAAACAACTCTCGTACATGGGGATCTTCACTTTAAAAACATCGTGATAAACAAAGAGGGCATCCTATCAGGGGTCCTTGATTGGGGAGATGTGCATCTTGGTCATCGTGCCATTGATTTAAACCTTGTATACAGTTTTCTCACTCCAGAAGGTCGTGAATTTTTTTTTAGGGAATACGGAGAGGTAGAAGAGGTCGAGTTGGAATACGCGCGGTTCAAAGCCATCTATACGAACGTGGTTTTACTTCTTTACGGCTACCATGAAAAACAGCCCCATACAATAGTGGAAGCTCAGAAAAGCCTGAAGCTTGCCCTGACATAAAAAAAGCCTGATTGACTCTTTGTCAACCAGGCTTTCTACTTCTTTCACTTCACATTCTTTTGAATATATTTGACAATTTTACGCAGTTCATTGGCATGGGGACGTCCGAATGGACTCGTTTGTCTTTGCTGGTACATGGCTTGTCCTTTTTCATTCACAAGGAAGTAGGCCGGTTCACCATGCTGTCCGTGATCGTCATAGGGAGCATCTTCTCCATGATAAAAGACATCATAGGCTTTGATCGCCTCTAATTTTTCATCGGCTAATATAGGGAAAGTGAGATCTTCTTTGTTCGCGAATTCCTGTAAATCTGCCATCTTATCACTTGAAATTGCCAGTAAATGAACATTTTCTTTTTCAAGGTATTCTTTATTTGCTTGCAGCTCTCTTAATTCTTCCTGACATACAGGGCACCATGACCCTCTGAAGAAGACGATGAGATGCCAGCTTTGATGTTCTTTCTGATGATCCTCAAACGAGAAGGTTTCACCTGAAACTGCCGGGAGAGTGAAATTTGGTACCGTATCTTTTAATTGAAAAGTTGCCATTATTCATTCCTCCTATTGTTTTTCTTTTTAGTCAAATAGGCGTTAGGACAAACCTGACCTCTTGCGATTACATACAATATAGTAATGTAATTTTCTTTCATAAGGTGTATTTCCCTTTTGCTGAGAAATGAAACGTACTAATGTGTGGAACATGACGGGAAAGGAAGAATACGATGAGAAATAACGACAGACCGAAACTATGTATTTTCCCTGAATACAAGTGGTGCGGTCCGGGATGCAGTGGACCGGGGGCACCCGTCAATTCGGTTGATGCCGCCTGCAAAGCCCATGACCTTTGCTATGACCAGTATGGCCCGACATGTGAGTGTGACAGGATGTTCATGAGGAAACTGGAGAGCGAAATCGACCCGCATACCCGAAAAGGTCGGCATGCTTTTCTCTTCTATCAATACATGCAACTGCAGACGAAGGTTAAGTGTCAGGGGAATCGATGTGGAAGAGGCCGATGCAGGGGGTCTTGGATATAATATAAAAGAAGGTCCGTTTCATTGGACCTTCTTTCATTGATTCAATTATTTTAGATTCAGGGTATAGTGATAAACCGTTTCCTCCTTTATATAACCATTCTTCTCATACAATGCCTGTGCCTGAACATTGTCCCGGTCAGTTTCCAAAATAACTGCCTTTGCATTGGTTTGCACCGCATGGTCCTTCGCGGCTTCCAGTAACATCTGTCCGGCACCCAGTCTACGAGCTTTTCTTGAGACATAAAGGTCATTCAGCTTCCAGATACGTTCCATATAAACGGAAGAGAAAGAAGGATACAGCTGGGTGAACCCTGCATATTCATCATCGTGAATGGCGACAAAAATCACAGATTCATCATATGATAGGCGATCTTCAAGATACTGTCTCGCTCCATGCGTATCCGATTTCTGGTGATAAAACATGCGATAATCATTAAAAAGTTCAACAAGGCCTTCCAAGTCTGAAAGGCGAGCACGAAATACCTTCATCCAATACCCCCTTCCATACACTATTTTATGATAGACGGGGAATAACATGACGTGAAAAAGGGTAAAGTCTGAAACAAAATAGACTAAACGGGAGGCTTAAGTGGGGAATCAGGTTATTTAGACAGGGGAAATAAAAGAGAATTGCGTCGATTTAACATTTATTGCGTCATTTTTCTGGTTGATTGCGTCATTTTAAAATTTATTGCGTCATTCTCCACGGAATTGCGTCATTTACAAGTGTATATGCGCAAAAATACATATAATGGAAAATTTAACTTCAACGTCTTTACATTGTATACCGAGGGACGGACCTCCACTTTTTATCCGTAAATATTGATATGACAAGGTTTACCTCACAAATAGGTGTGATTTTGAGGTCCGTCCCTCTAAAGGATACAAAAAAACCATGAAGGAGAATTCGCCTTCATGGTTTTTTAAACAGTTATGCTTGTCGCCTCTATTCAAGCCGCCTCCGCTTTTCTTAGTACCCTTCGACTACCAAATCAAGTTTTCCGGTTTCGGGGCTGATGACTAGGCCGTGAACGGGAATCTTTTTGTCCATCAATGGATGGTTCTTGATCATGTCGACACTGTGGGCGACGCTTTCCTGTACGGAGCTGAAGCCTTTCAACCAGTCGTGAAGGTCGATTCCGGAGTAGTTGACGGTGTCGAGTGTTTCTTCCGGAATCCCGCGTTCCTTCATTTTATCGAGGATGCCGTTGCTGTTGATGGCACTCATGCCGCAGTCGTGGTGGCCGATGACAAGTACTTCATCTGCCTGGAGTTCATAGACCGCGACGAGGAGGCTGCGCATGATGCTGCCGAACGGGTGGCTTACGATGGCGCCTGCGTTTTTGACGACTTTTACATCTCCGTTTTTCATGTTCATGGATTTAGGGAGCAGCTCTACTAAACGAGTGTCCATACAGGTAAGAATCACTAAGCGTTTGTCCGGGAACTTGGTGGTCCGGTACTCTTCATACGATTGTTCTTCTACAAATTGTTGGTTGTAATCAAGTATGTTCGTTAATAAAGTCATATTGTCTCTCCTATAAAATAA
Source organism: Rossellomorea sp. QJM3NY_18 (assembly GCF_056173145.1). Taxonomy (NCBI): domain Bacteria; kingdom Bacillati; phylum Bacillota; class Bacilli; order Caryophanales; family Bacillaceae; genus Rossellomorea; species Rossellomorea sp. QJM3NY_18. Next base: position 539,398 of record NZ_CM149659.1, read on the forward strand.
AATTATTTCACATTTTGTTGAATGTGATGTTCTATCTCTTTTATTTTATCCATAACTTCTTGCCGATTCCAATCAGATGTATTGGAAAGTTTTAAAAATAGAGAAGAAATTTTCGCCAGTGCTTCTGTGAGGTTCGGTTCTTTCCTCGAATAAGCGGGATTACCCATCAAATCGAACAAGCCGTTCATTTGCTCGGATACTTTTTTGTATTGATGATCCTTGGCAATAAGGGCAACATGGAAATACTGCTGAACATCTGAAAACTGAAAGAAGATGTCGAATAGCTCAAATGAATCCTTTTTCTTTAGATTCAGTTCCATTTCGCCTTTTGGATGTTTATGAATGATCCGGGCAAACTTTGGTGAACTTTCTTCTTCCACGATGGACATGAAGTTTTCGCCGGGCATCAAGAAGTCATAGCCGGAATTTGAAGCATCTATTAAGTTAAACTGCCTATCCAGTAATAGATATGGAATAGGGCATAGGTGTAAATTTTCCACATGATCACTCCTTAGAGAAGGTTCCGGACGTCACTCTGCGTCTCGTACAAAGACGAATGATACGAAATCCAGAACCTTATATTGTCGGCTGTATGTGATTAAGGAGTTAGCCCTTCAGGGAAACAAGCCCGTTGGACATATCGTTAAGATACTCATTGAGTTCCAACAAGTCATAAAAGCTTGTCACCTTTGATTTTTCCAAGAAATCAAGAGAGTAGTGGGAGACGAGTCTGCCACCGACGAGAATGTCAATCTCCTGATGATGCGCTCTGATTTCTTCGATGCACTCTTTTAATCGGGTCAGTTCCGTCGTCATACCAATGGATATACCAATGGCATGGGGTTTCCAGGCGCTAATGAAGGTTAACGCATCTCTGACAGGGACGTTGGCTCCCAAGTAACGGGTATTCCATTGCTTTTCTTTGAATACTTCGTTTGCAAGCTCCAGTCCCAAACTGTGATGTTCACCCTCAATACAAAATAAAAGAGCTTTAGGTTGGTTTTCTAAAGCTTCTTGATGGGTAAAAACAGTAGCAAGTAAATATTTAAGGGTTGCAGTAGCTAAATGTTCATCTGCAACGGTAATTTGATTTTTCTCCCAAAGCTCACCAATTCTATACATAGATGGTTTAATGATTTTCTCGTAAAACGTAAAATTATCTATCTTTGAATCGATGGAAGACGAATGCAGTTCCAGTAATGAATGCACGTCTCCTGCGAGAATAGACTTGGTGAAAGCCTTGACCAGCTGATTCATTCATCATCACTCCCAGCAAAAATACCAATTACTATATTCCATAGATAGAATCGAAATTCCTGCTGCAAATTTCAACCTATAATTGGATTGACTTTCCCAAAATTCTTATTTAATATAACCTCTGTAACACTAATTATCGCTCAAGTACCTGAGAGAGGTTCATAGCATTAACCCTCTATAAAAAACTATGGTTTTATGAATCTAACAAGGGGTTTTCTTAAACATGTTATCCTTTAAGCATAACAGGATATAACATTTTTTTCAATTTACCTGCCTGTTATGTCGATTCTTAGGCTAATGCTATGTCCTCCTTCATTCGAGGCACTCTGAAGGGGAGGATTTTTACATGTCAGGAAGAAAAGACGAAGATTTAACAGATTTATCATTATTAGGGAATCAAGGGACAAATTACTTGTTCGAGTATGCTCCACACATCTTGGAAGCATTCGATAATAAGCATCCGAACCGGGATTATTTCGTGAAATTCAATTGTCCTGAATTCACCAGTCTCTGCCCGAAAACAGGTCAGCCGGATTTTGCTGCCATCTATATCAGCTACATCCCTGGTGAAAAGATGGTGGAAAGTAAATCTCTCAAGCTCTATCTGTTCAGCTTCCGTAATCACGGTGATTTCCATGAAGACTGCATGAACATCATCATGAACGATCTCATCGAACTGATGGATCCCCGTTATATCGAAGTATGGGGGAAATTCACCCCGCGTGGAGGAATCAGCATCGATCCATACTGTAACTACGGAAAGCCAGGGACGAAATATGAGACGATGGCAGACCATCGCTTAATGAACCATGATTTGTATCCGGAGAAAATCGATAATCGATAAAGTGTAAGAGCGATTCCTGAAAAGGGATCGTTTTTTTGTTTTTTATATGGATTTTTTGTTAAACCGAAACGGCTGGATTGTTCGTCGGAATGGCCGGATTTTTCAACAAATCAGCTAAAATTCCCCCTTTACCCTGAAAATAAATCTCTAAACCTAATCCTTGTCCTCATCACATCTGAAAACCCTTCCAATTTTCACAATTATTAAACCTTATTTTTTTGTCCGGATTCCCTTTACAAAGAGGCTTGATGGGCTTTATAATCCCGTTGTTCAACTATTTACGGATAACCAAAATAAATTTTAAAGAAAAAGGAGGTTGCGGTGATGCGACAAAGAATATTTTCCTTCTTAATGATGAATCTTGGGGCGTTTCTTGTTTCGGTGAATGTCCATTTTTTCTTATCGCCCAATAATTTAGCGACAGGGGGAGTTAGTGGATTGTCGATCATCATGAACGATCTGTTCCCAGGTTTGTCTCTTGGACTGTTCATGATTATCATCAATATCATTCTGTTTATTGTCGGTGTGATTTTTCTCGGTTTTAATTTCGGTGCGAAAACGATTTACGCGAGTTTCGCCCTTTCATTCTATGTCTGGCTACTCGAGACAGTTGCTCCGATGAGTGCACCACTAAGTGATGATATCTTGATTCAACTGATCATCGGTCAATGCATTGCCGCAATCGGTATGGCGATTGTGTTCAACCAGCAGGCATCAACGGGTGGAACGGATATCGTGGCCCTGATCTTTAATAAATATTTCAATATAGATGTAGGCAGAGGCGTATTATTGGCCGATTTATCAATCGCCATGTCCTCAGCTGTATTATTCGGACCGCAAGTCGGAATGTATGCATTCTTCGGTGTCATCCTGAACGGACTGGTTATCGATTATGCACTGCAGCAGTTCAATTCAAATAAAGAGATTGTGATCATCAGCCGTTACAGTGATGAGATCAAGTCGTATATCGTTCACGAACTTGGAAAAGGGGCGACGATCCATACGGCAACGGGAGCGTTCACGTCCGATGAAAAGGAAGTCATCACGACCATCCTTGGACGCAAGGACTTCACCAAGCTGAAAGGCTTCATCACCCAGGTCGATAACCGTGCGTTCATCACCGTTCACACGATGAACGAAATTCTTGGGCAAAACTTTAAACGATTAGCATAGAAACGAAACTCCATCTGCTTATAGGGTGGAGTTTTTTTATCGTGGCTAGCAAAAAAATATAGGAAAATATTCCATACTTCCTGTATAAATAGAAGTAGGGGGGTGGAAGTATGGAAAAGGAAGAACTGAAGAGGTTGGAACAAAAAATCAACTTTCTGGAAAAAGAGCTTTATCTCGTGAAACGGCAGTTGATTCAGGCAAAGAGTGAAAATGAGTCACCTGTCATCCAAAAAGCAGAGGTCTACCCGGAACCTGAAAAACCAATTCCTGCTGAATCAGGACAGCCCATCTTGGAAAAAGAACCTTTTGATTTCTCAGTCGAACGCTGGCTCCCGAAAGTATTCTTGTTCGTTCTACTCATAGGAAGCATTTGGGGATTCATGGCGGCTTCTCAAAACGGATGGGTCTCACCGGGGCTCCGGGTGTTGACGGGTGGCGTGATCAGTATCGTGATGTATGCGCTTGGTGAAAGGTTCAGCCGGGATCAGCGTAGATTATCCATTACGTTTCTTTCGGGAAGCATCGTCCTCGCCATCATTACATTATTTTCGGCTAATATCCTATACGGTTATATAGGTGGCCTCATCACGAATTTCTTATTAATCCTTATTATTTCTGTGGGACTGTGGGCGTCTCATAAGCACAGTTCTCAACTGATTCTTTGTTTGATAGGGGCAGGGGCATACCTGTTTCCGTTCATTTTCGCAGGGGATGAGCGGAATGAGTGGCTGTTTTACGGCTATGAGCTTGTGCTGTTCTTCGTATTGATGACGTTCAGTACGTTGAAAAGGTACCGGATAGCCTGGAATATTCATTATTATTTACTGTATTTTTCACTGTTTTTCTTTGCGGCATTTGGCGTCGGGGAGATTACACTGACCGTCCTCATCCCATTTGCCATTCAGCATGCGTATATCCTGCTCCTGATCGTCCTTAACCGGGATGAACGGGTGACCGCTGAGATGATACCGGCCCTCGTGACGGGCAGTTTCATCCTTTTGGGATTGCTGAATGATGTTTATTCGACGATACCTCATATCTACTATGTCATCTTTGCAGGCGTTTATATCGGGGCTGCCTTTATTGAACCGAAGGAAATGAAGAGAACGAAGGATACTTTGCTCGTACTCGGATTCCTGCATATGCTTCTTTTCCTGTTTGAGCTGTTTGAATACGATTGGCGCTTCGTATTGATTGCTATACAAGCCAATACCCTTCTGTGGCTGGCGGGGAGAAGAGAGAGTTATGTCAGCCTTGCAGGTTCCTTGTTATTGATGCTGTTCTCATTTCTTGGAATGGTGACAGGATCACAAGCCGACTTCTTTGCGGTTGAACTGCCGATTTTCATCCTGGCATTTGCCTATGTCTATTTGTTTTCCCATTTCAATCAGCAGGAATCCTCTTTCCTGAACGTGTCAATGACCACGCTGAAAGTCGTCTTGACCGGGCTCGTGATGTTCTTCATCCTGAGATTGACCGAGTTCATCGTCATCGACTGGGATTACACCCCGCGGACGACAGCCTTCACCGTCGCGATTGCCGCGCTGTCAATCGGGTATCTCATTTATGGGGAAAGCAGAAAGGACATGTTCTACCGGTGGGTGGGAATCATCTTCCTTGCCCTGGCTCTGTTGAAGTTTTTCCTTGCCGATCTTGTTTTCCTCGATTTCACGATCCGTGCGATGATTCTGATTCCGATCGGCGTAATCGGCCTTGTGCTATCAAGGATTCTGTATAAAAAAGAATAAACACATTGCAAAAGCTTTCAGAATAATTATATAATGATGGTATCAACATTCGTGTAATGAAGAAGGAGGTGGAATTGAGATGAATCGTTCTGTAGGATTGCGTGGGAAGTATTTAGACTATATTTACATTTGCCGTGCAATTTTTCATGCATTTGCGCTTAAGGGGACACGTATGCCCTTTTTCAGCAATTGGATATGAATACTGAACGGTAAGAGGTCTCAATTCCAATCACTTTCTTTAAAGAATCGGAAAAAGGGGGCGTTTTCGCTCTCTTTTTTTGTCCCTTCTTTTATGAAAGTGGAAGTGCGGTGCAGTCAATCCCGCATTTCTGTAAAGCCCTGGGCGAGCCTTCTGCTCCCCCAGGGCTTTTTTTATGAACCTCTTACCTCTAAATAGATACTTGAAAGGAAGAGGAAAATGATAATTTGCAGCGCACAGGAACTAAGTAAAATGTTTGGTGGTCACTTGATATTTGAGGATTTGAGCTTTGAAATACCCGAGAGAGCCCGAATTGGCCTTGTTGGGCGGAATGGGACAGGGAAGACGACCATCTTTAAATTATTGTCAGGGGTGGAAGATCCGGATAAGGGGCTCATTCATCTGAAAAAAGGAGCAAAGGTGGGGTACTTGGCTCAGATTCCACAGTATAAGGAAGGTACGAAAGGAATCGATGTGTTGCGTTCAGCGTTTTCTGAACTGATCCAGATCGGTCACCGGTTAAAAGAACTTGAAAATAAAATGGGGAATGAACAGAACCCGGATACTCTCAACCGGTTACTAGAAGAATACGGAAAGCTTCAGGATCAATTCACCCTTTCTGGAGGATATGAGATCGAGTCCGATATTGCGAAGATCGTGAACGGTCTCTCCATTGGGGAACTGGTCGAGAAGGAGTTCAATGCGTGCAGCGGCGGGGAGCAGACAAAGCTTTGCCTCGGTCTGATCCTCCTCGAGAAGCCGGACCTGCTGCTTCTTGACGAACCGACGAATCATCTGGATATCGGGGCGGTTGAGTGGCTTGAGGATTTCTTGAAAGAATATGATGGGACCGTGGTCTGCATTTCCCATGATCGCTATTTCCTCGATCACGTCATTACAAAGGTATATGACCTGGAGGACGGGGAGCTGACCATTTACCATACGAACTACTCAGGATTTGTAAAGGAAAAGGAAGAGCGCCTGATGATCGAGTTCCAGGCGTACCAGGAGCAGCAGAAGAAAATCAAGAAGATGAAGGAGGCCATCAAAAGGCTGAGGGAATGGGCGAATCAGGCGAACCCACCGAATGAGGCCCTGCACAAGCGGGCGAGGAATATGGAAAGAGCATTGGAACGGATGGAGAAGATCAAGCGGCCGATCCTGGACCGCAAGAAAATTGGGCTGGAATTTGAAGAAACGGACCGGAGCGGGAAAATCGTATTTTCCATGGAGGAGGTTTCGAAAGCCTACGGGGAAAAGATTTTATTTGAGAATGCGGGCCTTCACGTCCACTTCAAGGACCGAACCGCCATCGTCGGTCAGAATGGTGCAGGGAAATCCACCATCATCAAGATGCTTCTCGGGGAAGAATCCTCGGATAGTGGTGTGGTAAAAATCGGAAGCAATGTGAAACTCGGCTATCTTTCCCAGCACTTTACGGTGGCAGACCCGACTGTCCGGTTGATCGATGCGTTCAGGGAAGAGGTACCGGTAACAGAAGGGGATGCCCGGCATATACTCGCCAAATTCTTATTTTATGGACCGAATGTGTTCCGAAAGGTGGGGCAGCTGAGCGGCGGGGAAAAGATGAGGCTAAGACTTGCCCAGCTTATGCACCAGGACATCAACTTCCTTGTACTCGATGAGCCGACGAATCATTTGGACATTGATTCAAGAGAAGTATTGGAGGATGCATTGGAGGATTTCAATGGCACGATCCTCGCCGTCTCCCATGACCGGTACTTTTTGAATAAGCTATTTAAGAAAACCTATTGGATCCACCAGGGTGAGCTTTATTTCTTTGACGGGCCTTACAGCTGGGCGAAGGAGAAGCTGCCTGAACTCGCACCGGAAGTGCCTGTCGTACAGGTGGTGAAGGAAGCGAGGCCAAAAGCAGTCCCGGAGAAGCCTTCCCGAACGATGGAAGAAATCGAAGCCGGGCTTGAAAAGGTAGAAGAAGAGATCTTTGCCATTGAAGAGAAGCTTCTCTTACAAGGAGACCTGGATGTCATACAGGAGTTGTACAGGGAAAAAGAACAGAAGGAACGGGACCGGAACAAAATGTATCAGGATTTAGAAGAATTATTGGCTTAGGGAAAGGGAGATGACGGATGGAGTCATCTCCCTTCCAATCTTTCAGGTTACATTCGTATAATGAAACAAAGAGAGGATGAGAAAACATGGAAACCAAAGAAGTGATCATCATTGGAGGCGGCCTGTCAGGTATCATGGCAGCCAGGACGCTGATGAAAAAAGGGGTAGAGGATATCCTCATAGTGGAGAAGAGCAGAAGTGTCGGTGGGAGGCTTGCCACAAGGCGGATCGGGGAAGGAAAAGCAGATCATGGAGCCCAGTTCTTCACGGTCCGTTCCCCGGAACTGCAAGAGGATGTAGGGAAGTGGCTGGAAGCAGGGTGGGTGAAACGCTGGTTTGGCAATCCCTACCCCAGATACACATCCCCAGGCGGCATGAACACCCTCGCGAAACAACTGGCAGTAACCATCCCTGTCAAACTGAACGCCAGGGTATCTTCCATTCGAGACGGGAGGGACGGGCCTCTGGAAGTGGAACTTGAAAATGGAGAAAGGATCCTGACGAACCATTGCGTCGTGACGGCTCCCGCACCCCAGGCCATACAGTTGCTTACGGAAACGGCACAGTCACGCCTCCCCACTATTTCTTTTGCCCCCTGCTTCGTGGGCATGTTCACCTTTGACGGAGCAAGCCGAATCTCGTCACCAGGTCATGTGGATGAAGGGCTCCCTGACGGTGTGGAGCGGGTGGTGGATCACAATAAGAAAGGCATTTCCTCCACTGTTACAGTCAGTGTATATATGAAGGGGGATTGGTCGAAGCGTAACGAAAGGCTTGAGGACGACGCTATCTTAGGGGAAATTCAAGAGGTGGCGGAGAGCTATCTTGAAAAAGGAAGCGCGGTGACAGGAGCTCAGTTGAAACGATGGAAGTATGCCGAAGCAGAAGTTGTGGTCCGCACTCCTTTCGTGGATGTGGGTGAAGAAGGACGGATCATCCTATGTGGGGATGCTTTCCTCCGGGAGAATGATGAAGCCGGACGCACGCGGTTTGAGAGTGCCTATTTATCGGGGGTGTCTGCAGGTGACGGCCTGGCAGAGAAGCTGAAGGGAATATGATCGGTCCGTATAACGACCATATTCTGAACAAACACTACAAAAAGGTACATAAACTAAACGATAAGCAGGGGAATTTCATGAACATACAATTAAGACAGGCAACGAAAGAGCAGATTGACACGGTTATGGACGTATATATCAGATGTAAACATGATCTTGATGAAAAGGACTTGCTGCAATGGAATGACCAGTACCCAAGCAGGGATTATTTTGAGGAAGAAATGGATAAAGGGACCAGGAGTATCTATGCTATGAAAAAGCGGTAACCCTCTAAAATTCAACGGTTGTTCAAATGTCCCAAGGAAAAACTTTGGGGGAAATGTACTTCGATGGCGCATGGAACACTTCCTCCTTTTTTTGATGTTCTCCCCTGGGTCGTACAAATTTGGGGATCAGCCACCAGAGATGAGGGTAGTTAAACCGCATTTTGCCCTTCAGGTACCTCTTCGTCACCCTGAATTTGACTGGTTCGGGGACCTTGGACTGAAGTGGCATGGCGTACCGATCATAACGGCGGCCGCTTGGACACTTCATAATATTGAAACCAGAACCTGAACTCGTCGAATAGTACAGGACCATCGAATGTGAAGTTCTCAAAGAAATCCTCGATCAGTCCGGCGTCGGCATCATCCATGATCCCCGTGACATAAAGGGGAGTCTTAAATCGTTTGTACAAATCATCATATCCGTAAAATTGAAACAAATCTTCCAACTGCTCCTCATTCATGCTATCACCTTCCTTACTAGTAGGGTTTCTTTTTCTTCTAAAAATATCCATAAAAAAACAGCATCGGAAGAAGCCGAGCTGCTTTAAGGTGTTAAGGTGAAAGTGATTATTATGGACAAGAACAGGAGAAAATGGGCAATCGTACAAGCACAAGTAGTACAACCCCCATAGTATACATTATGTGAAGCCACTCCTTTCATCTTCACACTGGGGGACGGACCTATTATAGGTCCGTCCCTCTCATGTTAAAGATTATTGTTTGTGTGAAGCATATTTTTTCATTCCAAGGGTTGTACCACCCGCGATGATCAATAGTGCTGCAAGAAGGTATTCGAATGGGAATCCATTGTCTTCAGCCGTTCCCCCCATACCGGTATTAGGCATTTCAGAAGGCATGTTCGCTTTGAATTTGTCAGGGAATTGATCAGCGAAAGCTCCTGATAAACCTTTTGCAGGGTTCAGCATATGCTCATATGCCATACGGATTCCATCCCACGCTTTTTCATAGTCGCCGGCCGCATAGCTGTCAAAAGCACCAATCAGTTGTTCAACGTGCATCTGAAGGCCATCTGCAAGAGCGTCTGATTCTAATCGGCCGTCTGTGGCTGTTTCCAGGAATTTAGAGAATTCAGCACGGTAGCCGTCAAGATTCTTGATTGCTTCTTCTTTTGCGGCTTCATCTTCAGCACCGGTCGCCTTTACATAGTCCACGAAGAATCCGATGTGTTTGGACCACATGTCTTTGAATTGGTTCCCGGCATCTTCACCGTATACAGAAGCAATAGCTGCTGAAAGGTCTTCGGTGTTGGCATTCAGGGCATTGACGGAAGCATCGAAGTCTTTAGAACCGTCTATTCCGTTTTGCATTGCCATCGTCGCAAGGGCAGCATGCTCTGTTAAAAGATGGTTAAGCGTAGAGCGTAAATCCGTTGCCGGTGTTACCGCCATCGTATTTTCGAATTTGTCCGGGTATTGGTCTGTGATCGCACTTGATAGTCCTTTTGCTACCATTCCCATATGTCCGATCGCTTCACGCTCATACTCGTAAGCCTTTTCATAATCTCCTGCTACATAACTATCGAATGCACCAATGAGTTGATTGATATGCATTTGAAGTCCTTCTGCCAGACTATCCGATTTTAATCGTTCACCAGTGGCTGTCTCAAGGAAATTAGAGAATTCTTCTTTATATCCTGATAGATTCTTAAGGGCCTCATCTTTTGCAGCCTGATCATTAGCACCCGTCGCTTTGACATAATCAACGAAGTATCCGATATGATTGGTCCAGATCGTGTTGAACTGATTTCCAGCTTCTTCACCATAAACGGAGGCAATCGCGCCTTTTAAATCGGCTGCGTTATCATTTAATGCACCAGCTGCTGCGTCGAAATCTTCAGCGCCTTCTGCTCCGCGTCTCATGGCTTCAACGGCTAAGTATGCATGTTCTGTAAGTAAGCGATCCAGTGTGGTTCTTAATTCTCCAGCCGGCGTATCTACTTTAGCGTCATGTGAATGATCTTCACCGTTATGTGCTGATACAGCACCTGCAGTTGGAATCAGTAGTGTCATACTTAATGGGACGGCTAAATAACTTTTTTTCATTTTCATAATGGTATCTCTCCTTTTGGTTTTTTATATTTTCATAAAGCTAACGACAGAGGTTGAAACATGGATCACTTTTTTGAACACTTTTTTTAAATTCTTTTTTATGGGCAAAAAAAAGCCCGGCAGTAAAGGACTGCCGGACGGGAAAGAGGTATGAAAATGTTTTAAATGTCGGAAGCTAACACGATGTCCCCCTGTGGAAGCTGGCTATTGGCATCGGGCTCAAGGGTGATCGCCACCGTGTCCCAATCTTTCTTCGTAAACTCTTCGTTGAATTTGAATACAACCGAACCTTTTCCGTCCTTGCTGGTGACGAATGTACCGGCGCGCTCAGGCTTATCATCTTTAATGAGCCATACCTGATACACCTCATCATTTGAAAGTTCCTGCAGTTCAGAAGCCTGGACGACCATGCTTGTTTGTGCACCCTGCTTGATGATGCTTGCGGTTCCCTTGGCGGTTCCGTTGACTGCAGCCAGATCGACATATTGTACGACCTGATCAATCGTTGCCTGTTCCACGACTTCATCCTGATCTTCAAGCTGTGAAAATAAATAGGCATTCCCGATCAAGGAAAGGAATAGAGCGGCAGCGACAGAAGGGAGGAACCATGTTTTCTTTTTGGACGGAGGCTCGACATTTGCGGTTCGTTTCTCTTCTCCGAGAATGCCGGCCATCACACGGTCTTCAAGGTCCTTGGGAGGTTCGACAACATCAGATGCGAACGGCATATAGTCCATTAACTGCTCCAGTTCATGAAGTTCCTCCTGACACTGGGGGCAGATCTTCAGATGTTTCTCAAATTGAGCTTTCTCGAGTTCAGATAAATGTCCGTTGTAGTAATCCAGTAAATGATCGCATGGTTGTGTGGTCATTCGAATGTACCTCCTTTCCCTTTTAGACACGTGTGTAAATGTTTAAGAGCTAAACGGATCCTTCCTTTAACCGTCCCGAGTGGAGTGTCTGTGGATTCAGCGATGGATGCTTGAGTCAATCCTTTAAAGTAGAAAAGTTGCACGATTTTTTGCTGATCCTCTTTCAAGGTTTGTATGCAATCCCTGATCGCATTCCCTTTTTCTTTCCACTCCAATTGATCGGCGGGCGTTTCATAGGTGACCTGAAGGGAGTCTTTTTCTATATATTCAACAGACTCATGCTTCTTTCGTTTGCGAATGGCATCGAGGTAGGTGTTCCGTGTCATCGTCAACAACCATGATGAAAATTTCCCTTTGCTATGGTCATAGGGAGAATGCTTCTTCCAGAGCTTCATGAAAACCTCCTGGATCACTTCCTCCGCGATCTCACGGTCTCCTGTCATTTTATATGAAAAGGAATAAATCAATTTTTCATATTGCTGATAAAGCTGTCGTAATGCAGTCGAATCTTTTGCCAAAACTTGTTGATATAGTTCTAAATCCTGACGGTCATTGGGCATAGTACGCTCCTTATATTTGACATATAAAATAAGGATACTAAACAACGGAGCGGAACTCAATTTTAATAAGCTAACGAGGGTAGTAAGGATTTGGATCACAAATGTTTGAAAAATTGTAAGTGGGGTATATAGATGAGTTTGAAGTTTTGGGTATAAGAAAATCCCCCAACGAATGGGGGATGGCTTCTTTCTTATTTTACTTTTTGCAGTTTGTGAATCACGGAGAGTGAACGTCCTGTTCCAATGGCAACTGATTCAAGGGGGTTAGGAGCTAAGTGAACCGGTACAACGATTTCCTGGCTCAACCAATCTTGAAGTCCGTTCAATAATGCTCCACCACCAGTCAGAATCACACCGCGGTCGACAATATCCCCACTCAGTTCAGGAGGGCAATTTTCCAATGTCGCACGGATCGTCTCCAAGATGTGAAGGAGGGATTCCTTCAATGCATCCTGAATTTCATTCGATGACAGTTCAATCGTTTTAGGAAGACCAGTGACAAGATCACGTCCACGAATATCCATCGTTCTTTCCTCATGGTCGATCAATGCCTGACCTACTTCGATTTTCACCAATTCAGCCGTTCTTTCACCGATCAGGAGATTATAACGTTTACGAACGTACTGGACGATATCTTCATCCATTTGGTCTCCACCGATACGGATCGTGTTACAAGAAACCACACCACCGTAAGAGATGATCGCAACTTCCGTCGTTCCACCACCGATATCAACGATGACGTTGGCAACAGGCTCTCCGACTGGTAAGTCTGCTCCGATCGCGGCAGCTACAGGTTCTTCGATAAGGGTCACGGATTTCGCTCCGCTTCCTCTCACAGCATCCTGAATCGCTCTTCTCTCGACACTTGTCGCACCGGAAGGCGTACATACGACAACAGTCGGTTTGCGGATAGAAAATCCAAGTTTTTTGCTTGCTTTTTTCATCACTTGCTTCAACATTTCAGTCGTCACATCAAAGTCGGCAATCACACCATCTTTAAGAGGGCGAACCGCTACAATCTTGCCCGGTGTTTTCCCGATCATGCTTTTGGCTTCAGTACCAACGGCCAAAACCGTTTTGTTTTCAGTGTCAATCGCCACTACAGATGGCTCATTAAGTATAATTCCTTTATTTTTACTATAAACAAGTATATTTGCTGTTCCTAAATCGATCCCAATTTCAGAGTTTGATAACATCAGTATTCCTCCAACTATAAGAATTCTACACACTATAACCTTCTATACAGTATAGGAGATTTTCGGGGGTTATGAAGGTGGAGATATTTACCACCGACAAATTGTTACAAACTATGACAGATATGAAAGCGCCCTTCAAAAAACAAAACGTTTCTACAAAGCCTTTTCGCATACCCAGATACGTATATAGGGACGGAACTTCCCTTTTTGTTCGTTAAAAAAATTTAAACGTTCTGTAATAATCACAGGGGTGATTTTGACTAGTATTTAAGGGTGGGGGAAGGGGAGTATAGGGTAATGGTGTGAGGTTATTGTCGGAATGTGGAAGTTGAGTGGAATGTGAGAGATACCCGGGACTTCGGGAAGGGGATATCAGCGAATCTTCAATTTATCGGCGAAAGCTGTCTTTGCCACAATAAAAAAAGAGAATGCCCCATCACAAGGCATCCTCTCATTCTATGAAAGCGTAAAATGCTCCAATTCTTTCTTCATGTCCGCCGTCATCTTGTTCAATTCGCCAACTTGCTCATTCATACGTTCAAAGTATCGAAGCTGTTCTTCCGTGGATGAAGAAATTTCTTCTGTACCGGCTGCGGTTTCTTCCGTGATGGCTGAAATGTTTTCAATGGCGGCAATCACCTGATTGGTGCGCTCAGAAGAGGCAAGCATTCCGCTCTCGAGCTTGGCGAGATTATCGAATATTGTAGAAACGTTTTCAGAAATCTCTTCAAAAGCCTGCTCCGTCACACTCATGGAATCCACCTGCTGGGTGGAAAGGGTTTTCCCTTTATGGGAAGCATCCATGATGGACTGAATACCCTGTTTAATATTTCCCACCATGCTTCCGATCCGCTCTGTGGCAACGGATGAGTCTTCCGCAAGCTTCCGGACTTCCTGAGCCACAACGGCGAATCCTTTCCCGGCGTCTCCTGCCCGGGCGGCTTCGATCGCTGCATTCAAGGCAAGGAGATTCGTTTGATCTGCAATTTCCCTGACCGCCTCGGCGGCATTCTCGATTTCCCCCGTATATTGGGCAAAGGATTCAACCGAGTCCATGATAGAGGACGAAGATTCGGCAATCATCTCGGCAAATTCCTGCTGCTTATTTAAGGAAGTTCGTCCGTTTCCTATAGATGTCATTGCGACTTTGCTACTCTCGGCAGATTCTGCACTCTGTTCGACATTCTGGGCAAAGTCATCACCCATCACAGCCATAAGGGAAGCGGTGGATTGAATATCCTCAGAAATCGATTGGCTCCCTTTGGCGAGCTCCTCCGTGGAAAGTGCCACCTGGTTGCTGCTTTCTGTCAGATTCGACATTTGAGAACGGACATCTTGTGTGAATCTTTCTACATTGGATCCGATGTCATGGACGGATTGGACCGTTTTCCGAAGATTATTGACCATATGGTGAAACGCCGTTTGCAGCTTATCGACTTCGAATCTGCTGTTCTTCTCTTTAACTGGGTCGATTGAGATCGTTAAATCTCCATCGGCCATTTTTTCAGCGTTTTCTACCATCCGGTTCAATGGCTTAACGATTCTCCTTGTAAGCACGTTAGATGCCAAAAGAGAGAGGAGGATCGTCACGATGAAACCGATGACCGAAGCCCAGACGATGAACTGGATTTCACGCTTGTTCTCTTTTAATAGACCTTGGTACCACTCATTTGTTTGTTTATTCAGTAGATACATATCGTTCAGAACCCCGGAAATACGTATCGACTGCCGCTTGATCTCTGCTTTGTTCATTTCACCTAGAGCGGAATCCGAAGCCGACTTCAGTTCGGTGAATTTGGACTCGATGGAAGACAGGGTCTGTGTTTGATTTTTAATGGAAATAAGTTTCTTCAACTCAGTGATTTGAGCCGTGGTTTGTTCCAATAAGCTTTCTACCATTTGTTTATTTTCTTCCGTCGAATTGACCGAGTAGTTCGAAAGGGCTTGTTTCGTAACGATGAGATCCCCTCGTAATGTTTCCGTTTCAAGCAGCACCTGCACATCTTCCTTTGCAGAATTCTGGAGTGAAATTAACTGAGAAACGATGTAGCCGATAATAATGGTCGAAAGGACAAGGGGAATCAGCCCCAAGATCAGTAAACGTTTTTTTAATGGCATGACTTTGCTCCTTAGGTGAATTTATGGCAGGGTAATCGTGATATCTCCCGAGATGATCTTGTTTTTAGCGTCTTCCAGTTTTTTTGTTTCTTCTGGAGAGAGACTGGTGACGCGGATCGGGGCAAGACCGACACCGTCTTCTTTAAGGCCAAGTTCATAAGCATGTTGAGAGATTTTACCGTCCTTGATAAGTTCTTTCGTTAGATTAAACACGGCGTTGTCGACTTTTTTGACCATGGAAGTGACAACGGATTTTTCAGCAATGAAATATTGATCTGAATCGACTCCGCCAGATAATTTTCCTGCTTTTTGAGCAGCCTGGATGGCCCCTACCCCTGTAAAACCGGCAGCCGGGTAAATAAAGTCCGCGCCCTGTTTCATTTGTTTCTCTGCAATCTGCCTGCCCAGTTCTGCGTCACCGAAGTTATCGGCATTGTCCTTTAATACTTTAATAGAGGGATTGATATATTTCGCACCCTGTATATATCCTTTTTCAAAGCGCGCGATGACCGGTACATCGGCTCCGCTGATGAATCCGATCGTCCCTGTCTTGGTTTTCATCGCGGCAACCATACCGAGAAGGAAGCTTCCTTCATGTTCCTTAAATGTAATCGACGTAATATTGTCCATTTCTGAATAACCGTCGATCAATAGGAATTTTTGATCAGGGTTTTCTGCTGCGACCTTTTCAAGTGCCTCCTGAATCGAAAAACCAAGTCCGATCACAAGTTCATGATCTTGTTCAACCAGTTCCTGAAGGGCACCTTCAAAATTTCCGTCAGGAGCTTCTCTATAATCGAATACAATACCTAATTCGTCACGGGCACGTTCGAGCCCCCTGAAGGCAGAATCATTAAATGAGCCATCCCCAAGACCTGTGTCTGAGAGAAGGATCCCGATACTTTGCTGTTTCTCTGTGCTGGTTTCTTCCGTCATAGGCGTAGAACACCCTGCCACGAAAAGCATGACAAGAAGAAACATACTGATAATATTTTTCAAACCGAAACCTCCAAATATGGTGATAATAAGACATGTTACATGTCCGTACCTCTGTATTATCGGAGGGACGGACCTATTTTTAAAGGAGATGTGGAAAAAAGTAGGGGAAGGAGCGTGGATGTGCCGTGTCTGGTTGCGAATGGGAGAGAATAGTAGGTTTTGGAGAGGTTTCCGTACAAGAATAGGTGGGGGGGCGGGAAGGAATATCGGCGAACGCTGTCTTTGCCACATAAAAAAAGGAGATGCTCTATAACAAGCATCTCCCACCATCCTAATACGCTTTACGGAAAAATTCCGCCAGCTCTTGACTATGTTTTTTGCGTGCTTTACGGTGCTCGGCACGATTTTGGGCTGTTTCGTTCAGCCATTTCTCTTCTTCTGTTTCCGGCACGACTTCAGGAATGATCGCCGGCTTATTTCCTTCCAGGGCCACAAACGTCAAGAAGGAAATGGCAGCCACATTGGTTTCTCCTGTGAGAAGGACTTCAGAGGTCACTTTCACACAAATTTCCATGGAACTGCGCCCGGTGTAGGTGACGATCGCTTCCAATGTAACAGCGTCTCCGACTTTAATGGGCTGAAGAAAGTCGACGGAATCCGTAGAAGCCGTTACGACGGGCTTACGGGCGTGACGGGTGGCTGCAATGGAGGCCACATCGTCTATATAGGCCATCAGTTTTCCACCGAACAGCGTACCATGATGGTTCGTGTCAGGTGGAAGAACGTGGGTCGTTTTACTTGTTTTCGTTTCTTTCATAAACTTTTTTTCTCTCAATGGTTTCACCTTCCGTTGTCAATGTGAAAATGATTGCTACCTTTTACTATTCACTAAATGATGCCGGGAAAAACATAAATGTGACAAAAAATTATAGAAATATACTAATGATGATGGCTGTGATAAAGCTTGCCAGGGTTCCTGCAAGGATGGCTTTCAAGCTTAACTTGGACACCATCGGCCGTTGAGTCGGCTCTAAAGAACCAAGTCCGACGATCAACTGACCAATTGACGACAGGTTTGCGAAATTACAAAGAGCGACTGAAAGGATCGCAACGGTCTTAGGTGAAAGCTCGCTCATCATTCCTGAAAGTTCTTTGTATGCCACAAACTCGTTCACAGAAAGCTTCGTCCCGATAATGGACGCTGCCCGGAATGCTTCATCCATGGGAATCCCGACGAGGAGTGCCAGTGGATAGAATACGTACCCGAATACCGTAGAAAGGCTCAAATCGACAAGTCCCAACAATCCATTTACGGCAGCAAGGATCCCGATGAACGCAATCAATAGTCCACCGATATTAATCGCTAATTGTGTACCACTCAGGGCACCTTCGGATATTGCTTCAAATACATTCGTATGATTGGTTTTCCCTAATGAAATGTCTCCATTTGTTTGAGATTCTTCCGTTTCCGGCTCGATGATCTTCGAGATGACAAGGGATACGATGGGAACACTGAATACAGAAAGTAGGAGGAATTTCATATCGATCCCCATCAGTGAGTATCCGATCAGGATGGCCCCGCTTGCTGAAGCCGTTCCCCCGACCATGACGGCAAAAAGCTCGGAGCGTGTTAATTTCACTAAGTAAGGCTTAATCAACAGGGGAGCTTCCGCCAATCCGAGAAACGAATTCCCGATAGCATTAAACGATTCCACCTTTGTCGTACCCAGGATTTTTCCGAGTCCAATTCCGATATATTTTACGAAAAACGGGATGATCCGTAAGTAATAAAGAGCTGAAATCAGGGCTGAAATAAAGATGATGGCGCCTAACACGTTGATGGCGAACACGAATGAAATGTTCGTCCCTTTTTCAAAAAATCCACCGAATACAAACATGATTCCTTCATTGCTGTAATCTATAACCTTCTGGACACCAAGGGCGGCTTTCTTCAAAACGGTTTGTCCAAATGGAACCTTCAATACAAAAAGAACAAGCAAAAATTCCAGGCAGATTCCGATGATGATCGTCCGCCATTGGATGGCTGAGCGGTTGCTGCTCAACAGCCACGCAAGAAATAAAACGCCAAGTAAAGATAAGATTCCATACACTAAACTCACAATACCAATCCTCCAAATAGTTTCTTCATCGAATCCTCATGTTGATGTCGTATGATGTCAGACTTCTTAAAAGAATAAATAAAAAAGTGCATGAAGACATTCTCTATTAATATAGGGAAAGCCTCCACACACTTATAGACAGTATATAGGAAAGACTTTCCTTATAGTCCGGCACTTTACGGCTGCCAGGTAGAGACTTATGGTCCATATCACCATAGATATATAAGGAATTCGTATGAAGTTATTTTAAAATATGTTCTTTACTTTATCACAGGGTGAAAGCCCTCCACAACCGTTTTTTCAAAAAGAATCCGGTGGAACAACGTGGTGGTTCCTTATGACTATTTTTAACAAAATTCCAAAAATGATAGTTTACTAGTATAACATTTGGGGAACTTTCTCAAACACATGTAATAATTTTGAAGGGAAGAGGATCGATGTTTGAGAATGGTTTGCTTTTTACAATCTTATCCTGTGTATTTTTTATGGGATTGGTTGCATGGGTTTCATACATAAAAACGAAGGGGTCTTTGAATGATTCCACTGGTTATTTTCTGGCGGGGAGGGGGCTTACAGGAACGTTCATTGCCGGATCGCTGTTACTCACAAATTTATCGGCAGAACAGCTGGTTGGGCTGAATGGACAGGCGTTCCGTGCCAACCTGTCGAACATGGCGTGGGAGGTAACCGCCGCTTTCGCCATCATCATCATGGCACTGTACTTGCTTCCGAAATATTTGGGGAGGAGCTTCACTACACTGCCTGAATTTCTGAATCAGCGTTATGACAAGGGTGTCCGTCAATATACGACCATTCTCTTTATGCTTGGGTACGTGTTTGTCACGATTCCATCGATGCTCTATTCCGGGGCACTTGCTGTCTTGAAGTTATTCGATGTTCCCGAACTGCTCGGAATTTCATACACTCAATCTATTTGGCTGATTGTATGGACAATCGGGATCATCGGCAGTATCTATGCTATTTTCGGCGGACTGAAGGCTGTGGCCGTCTCTGATACGTTGAATGGAGTAGGGTTACTGATCATTGGGATTCTCGTCCCGATTTTAGGATTCTATGCTCTGGGGGAAGGAAACATCCTTTCAGGAGTGAAGGAAATTGCAACAAAGAACCCTGAGAAGTTGAATTCTATCGGGTCCGCATCGGATTCCGTCCCGTTTTCAACCATCTTTACCGGTCTGCTTTTTGCGAATTTATTCTATTGGGCTTCCAATCAGTATGTCATTCAGCGTACGCTTGGAGCGAAGAACTTAGCGGAAGGACAGAAAGGTGTCATCATTTCAGGTTTCTATAAACTACTCGTTCCCTTTATGATGATGCTTCCCGGAGTCATTGCCTTCCATCTGTATGGTGACTCTTTGAAAAGTGTTGACTTAGCTTATCCAGCATTGATAAACGCCGTACTGCCATCTTATTTAACAGGATTCTTCCTGGCTGTGTTGCTTGGAGCTGTGTTAAGCTCCTTTAATTCATTGCTGAACAGTGCAGCGACGCTTTTTGCTCTTGATATTTACAAGCCTCAATTCAATCCGGAAGTGAGTGATCAGAAATTGATCACGATCAGTAAATGGTTCGGAGCGCTGCTGGCCGTAGTATCCATGTGTGTGTCCCCGTTACTAATCAATGCGACGGACGGATTGTGGGACTTGATCAGACGATTCACGGGATTCTTTAATATCCCGATCATCGTGGTTTTGCTAGTCGGGGTATTAACAAAACGGATCCCGGCATTGGCTGCGAAAACGGTCATCATCCTTCATGTCATCACGTATTATATGCTCGTGTGGGGTACGGGACATCTATTCGGATTCACCATCGATATCAACTTCATTCACATCTATGGGATTCTCTTTGTAGCAGAAGTGGCCCTGATGCTTGTGATCGGATGGTGGAAACCGATGAAGAAGCCGTACGAATACCGTTATAATCCGAAAGTGGACATGATGCCATGGAAATACAGCATTCCATTATCCATCGTCCTGATGGCTTCGGTCGTACAGACGTATTTCATCTTTTCACCGATTGGTCTTGCATATGAGTCAGCGGTCCTTTCACCATATTTCTGGCCTGCCACCGGAGGACTGTTCCTCCTAACAGCAGCACTCATAGTCTGGTCGATGAAAAGCTGGAACCAAAAATACAGAAAATATTTACTCAAAAACAAAACATACAAACTGAATCGGACAAAAAAATACACCATTCAACCAAAGCTGAACCCAATCTACTCAAAATAAAAAAAGGGACGGACCTTCATTCCTATGACCTGGTCATAGGAATCGAGGTCCGTCCCTCTCATTTTATCTTGTGCGTTCCAACAGGTTTGCCAGGACGTGTTTTTTGTATGATTCTACTTTGCGTTCTTCGTAGCGGCGTACCCCCGCTTTTTTTAGTTCTTCTACGTACCAGCCTTTGCTTCCGATATGCATTGAAATAAACATCCTTTCTTTGCGTAGTATTGATTGGAATCTCCGACTAGCTCTGTACATGAGCTACGTTAAGATTGCTTACGGTTGTACATTGTAACATCTCTTTTTTGATGAAAAAAGGGGGTGGACGGAATTTTTCGGATTCTTCCTTTTCTGAAAATTTATCAGGAGAAAATATATTTTTTAATAAAAAAATGATCCAAATATAAACCAGCTTCGTTAGCTTTGTGAAAATTGGATGCAGGAGGGTTTTCTGTCGTGATGATCGCAAACTGTACCTGGTACAATGAATGCTTTTTGTACCAGGTACAACAGATACAGCACCACCCCCCAAAAACAATTCAGCATCCGCTATTTGAATCGGAAGGAGGTGACAAGACGCAGTGCAAAAACGCCTAATTCTGGCTTTGCTTTTTCTTGGAGTCATCAGTATTCCAACCTTTGCTTCAGCAGAGGGAGGACTTCTCTCCAATGTGACGGATGAAGTCAACGCTGTCACTGACAAAGCGACAACGACCGTGAATGAAGCCGCGTTCGCTCCTGACGAGGAGAAGGACAAACCTTCTAAGGATGATCAGCAAACCAAAGGAAATATTCTTTCCAATACGGTTGATTCGGTTACAGACACGGTCGATGAGACGACAGAATCGGTTACAGGTACAGTGAACGCTACAACGAAGACCGTCGGAAACACAGTGAACAGCACCGTTGAACAAGCGACAAAACCAGTTACAGATATTGCGGGGGACTCAGCGGCTCCTGTAACGGAAACGGTGAACAATACCACCAAGATCGTTACAAAAACTGTTGAACAAACAACGAATTCTGTAACTGGAACGGTTGATTCAACGACGAAGACGGTCACCAATACGGTGGAAGAAACAACGAAACCTGTGACGGACTCATTGTCAGACGATAAACCTTTGTTGGAAGTGGATCTGTCAGATGATTCTGAAGTGAAAGTGAATACAGGGGTCGTCGATGTCGAAGTGTCCAAAGATCCACAGGTCAAAGTGGATACCGGAGTAGTCGACGCCGATGTTTCAAAGGAACCAGCTGTCAAAGTGGACGTTGAAACAGAAGTGGCCGACAAGTCTTTGGTCGAGACAGAGGATAAAGATCGCGACGTCGAAATGGAGAGAGAAGATGTTCGAAAGGAACCGATCAAAGAAGAAGTTTCAGTCGAACTTGAACAAAGCTCCATTCAAATCAGCAAAGCCAAAAAACGAATTGAAACCATACTTATAAAGCCGGTTGAAGTGGAGAAGGCGGGTTACGTGAAGATGGCAGAATCTAAAAATCAGAACGAACAGCCTTTTCCACCCCGTAAAAAGATGGAACCGGTCCTGACGACGACTACGATGAATTCAACAAGTCAATCATCCAGTACTAGTGGAGCGAGCGCTCAGGTAACAGGATCATCTTCTTTATGGGTTGTGTCGGAGCAATATGCAACGGCCGTCAACTTTCAAAAAGCCAATATGTATGAGAAATCCAATCTCTACTATGATCAGTGGTTAAACGCACCACCGTCCCAGCCACCTCAAGATTCTCTTCTTTTCAAAAGTATATAAACTTAAAAACTTTTAAAAGGAGAGAAAAATAAAATGAGAAAAAGCGTATTTAGAACATTGGTTATGACAGGTGGATTAGCAGCAAGTCTTGCAATCGGAGGTCACACAAGCTTAGCAGCAGGGAATGATTCATTGCTGAATAGCAATGATGGATTATTGGAAAACGTCAACATCCTGGATTCAGAAGATGGACTATTAGATGGATTGAACATCGGTGGATCAGACGCCGAATCGAATACGGATGCAAGTGCTGATGCAGATGCAAACGTCGTCAATGAAACGGTTGTAGATGAAGAGAATGATTCTGTTACGACCAACAACGGTGCAGAAGCAACTTCAGATGTGAATGCAGCGGTTGAAGGAGAAGATGGATCAGCAGAAGTGAATGCAGACACAGACTCAGCTGTCATGAACGAAACGACAGTAAAAGAAGATTCAGCAGCTTCTAAGACAGAAGCGGGAGCATCCCAGGATGTAGACGCAGCGGTTGAAGGAGAAGACGGATCGGCAGAAGTGAATGCAGACACAGACGCAGCTGTCATGAACGAAACGACAGTAAAAGAAGATTCAGCAGCTTCTAAGACAGAAGCGGGAGCATCCCAGGATGTAGACGCAGCGGTTGAAGGAGAAGACGGATCGGCAGAAGTTGACGCTATGTCCGACGCTGGGATCATGAACGAAACAATGTACAATGAAGAAGATGATTCTTATGCTTCTACTACTTCCGGGAACCTTACTTCTGGTCTTAATGCTTCAGCATCTGATGAAGAGAATGAAGTAATGGCTGATGCGATGACCGATTCCGATGTATGGGTAATGACAGAAGGCAGTGAAGAAAACGATTCTTCGAAAACGTCAATCGGTACTGAATCTGCAAATGGTCTAGTACTTGGAACAATGGACAAAGAAGATGGTGATTCTTCTAAAGTAGAAGCTATGAACAATACTTCTGTCATGACGACTGTTGAAAACAGCGACGACTATTCCAAGTTCGAAGCAAATGCAGCGAATAACCTGATGCTTGGTGCTATGACAAACGATGAAGACAATGAATCCGCAGCGACTGTCATGAACGCAGTGAATGCAGGACTATGGGCTGAATCAATGGATTCTGAAGATGAAGAGTATACGAGTGCCGGATTGAATGCAGGCACGGATACAGCTCTTGGATTCTTAGTGTCTGATGAGGACAATGAATCTTCTCTTCTATCAAACCTTGGTGTAAATGCAGATGCAAGTTACTCGCAATGGGAAAATGAAGAGTCTTCAGATTCAGAGTTCAACCTTGGTCTTTCAACAGAGCTTGGTCTAAATACAATGCTACAGTCTGATGATGAAGGATTTGATTTAGGACTGTAATAGAATGAGAAAGGAATGATCCATCGCGGATCATTCCTTTTTTTAATGAGCAGCTTTCTTCAGTTCAAATTCTTCTTTCTCAAACCGCTCGAACATGATGAAGAAGAGTCCGGCACTCAAAAGAGCCAGGATTGAAAGGATGATAAAGGTCCAATCATATCCTACATAAAGAGACAGGGTGATAGATAAAGGCGCAATCGTCCTTGCAATCGTGAAACGCAGACTGGCAGCGGCAAAATACTGTCCCCTCATATGGTCCGGTGCCAGCTTCGATACGAAGCTTTGCTGGATACCGGCCGTCATCAACTCTGCGAAAGTGAACACAGCCATGCTAATCACGAACATCCATACGGAACTCGTCTGACCAAACATGAAGATCGAAACCGCATAGATAATAGAAGACAGAATGAACACATTTCGTTCACGGAATTTAGTGATCCATCTCGTAATGAATACTGTCAGAAGGGCCACCAGGAACCCATTTTCCGACAGGATCAATCCGAATACCTGCTCACTCACGAGGGTCAATGACCAGTCCCCGAAGCTGAACAGTGTGGCCTCATCCATAATATCTTTAATATATACAGGAATCAAGAGGTCCAATTGCATGAACGTCTGACCTACAAGAACTCCGGCTAAAATAAACAATAAGAACGTTTTGTCTTTGAATATGACACTATAATCCTTGAATTGATCTGACAATACACTATGCCATGCTTTTTTCTTTCCTTCGGTGACGAGAAGCTTATTCTTATCTGCAGGTGCCGTTTCCCTCGTCATTTTATATAGTAACAGAGCTAAAAGCATACATATTAGTGCTGCTGCAATCAATAATTGGAAGCGATAGTGGACGTAGAAAATACCCCCTAATATCGGCCCGACCACGACGGCAATGTTGATGGATGTATAGAAGACGGCAAACACATGACTCCGATCTTTCTCATCCACCACATCGGCGACCATGGCCTGACTTGCCGGCCAATAAAACGAGCCGAATACCCCGACCAGACTGAAGCAGATAAATCCGATCATGGCAGAATCCAGCCAAGGTGAACTGGCCAGTCCAAAGATTAGAAAAGCAAAGCCTTGTCCGAACGCAGAAATGACCATCATCCGCTTGCGGCCGAAACGGTCCGCGCAGTATCCTCCCATAAGATTCGCAAGTACCGCAAATACCTGTGAAAGAACCAATAATAATCCTGCCGTCTGCTTTCCGAAAGACTCTGTAAAATAGATTGTCAAAAACGGAAAGAACATCCAGAAAGTAATGTTAATCGCTGCTTCCCCAAACAGCCGGACCTTCAGATTACGGTCCCAATCCCGAATTCTCACCTAAATCCCTCCCCTTATGTAACTCTAGATGAACTAGAATATCATAGCTCGACAGGACAAATTAAACAAGACTGATTTACTGGAATTTTACAAAATATTTACTCATACTAGTGGGGTGTCTCTAAATCCCCTGTTCACCTTTTGGAATACATTAGAAGTACTGAGGAAGAAAGGGTGGATGGTGGTGAGCGATAGACTAATTCTCATTACTGGGGCGTGGACCCAGGTCGTCGGGACAGTGATTGCTGCCATCGGTGAGACTATGATCATCCAGGAAGAGCGATTGGAACTTGAACCTCTCGGATTTCGACTGGTCTCCATCGGAAATGGTTTCGAGGCTACTGGTAATTCTCTGCAGGGTGTCGGTGCCGAAAAATTGTCGGATGGCTCCATAGGTGAGACTTATCGGGTGGCCGGTGACTGGATCCAGGCTTCAGGGAACGTCACGAATGTTTTTGCTGCAGAGCTTCAATTTTACGGTAAAGAGGTGGAGGGATTGAATCTGGATATAGTCGGGGACACCGTCCAGTCTGTCGGTGCAGGACTCGAAGCCTACGGGGCAACGTTAAGTACACTTGCCTATTCCGATCTCCTCGCTGCTGGAAATACGATTCAATCCTTGGGGGCCGCCCTTGAAGCAGTGGGGGAGATATACATTTTGAAAGGAATGAGGGAACTAGGGCTGCAGATCACCACTTTCGGCAGCTATGCCCAGGCAGCCGGTGCGACGATCGCTGCCATTGCGCTGACGAAACAGTATGGGTAGGGGTAATCTTTGGACTGAAAGAGTGAGGTTGTCCTTAATAAATGGATATTTGCTAGTTTGGCAAGGGGATTGAATGTTTCAAACTCAGTCTGGAAGAAGGAATTGCGTCATTTTTAATGGTGATTGCGTCAAAATAAAATTTATTGCGTCATTTTTTAAATATTTGCGTCTTTTTCAAATAGAATTGCGTCTTTTTACAATTGTATCCATTCAAGTGAGCGCTCAGTCAAATGTCCGTGTACCAACCAACCAACCAGCCCCCCATCCAAAACAAAAAAACCCCAAAAAGACAGCCAAGCCGCCTCCCAGGGGTTCACACTACATACGAAAATTAAAACGCCCAACCGCCATCGCGGAATACTGCTTCAGTCGAGCCGTCTTCTTTCACTCCATCGATGTTCATTTTGTCAGAACCAATCATGAAGTCAACGTGAGTGATACTGTTGTTCAAGCCATTTTTCTCAAGCTCTTCTTCGCTCATTTTCTTTCCGCCTTCGATACAGAATGCATAAGCATTACCGATGGCAAGGTGATTTGAGGCATTCTCATCGAATAATGTGTTGTAGAATAACACGTTCGATTGAGAGATCGGCGATTGATGTGGAACAAGGGCGATTTCCCCAAGATAATGAGATCCTTCATCGGTATCCACAAGGCGCTTCAGGATTTCTTCGCCTTCTTCAGCCTTTACGTCCACGATGCGGCCGTTTTCGAATGTGATTGTGAAGTTGTCGATCACATTGCCGCCGTAGCTAAGTGGCTTCGTGCTTGATACCGTACCGTTTACTCCGGTCTTAAGTGGAACCGTGAATACTTCTTCCGTCGGCATGTTCGCCATGAAAGTCGTTCCTTCTTCGTTCACACTTCCTGCTCCTACCCACAGATGACCTTTCGGAAGCTCGATGGTAAGGTCCGTCCCTGGAGCTGTGTAATGAAGCTTCTGGTAGTTCTTTTCGTTCAGGTATTCCACTTTTTCATGAAGGTTTGCGTCGTGATCTTTCCATGCCTGAACAGGATCAGCCTGGTCGGCACGAACCGCTTTGAAGATCGCGTCCCATAACAGGTCCACTCGTTCTTCTTCAGAAGCATCCGGGAATACTTTTGCAGCCCAGTCTTTCGAAGGGGCGGCCAGCACACACCAGCTGACTTTGTCAGATTGGATGAATTGACGGTATTTGGACATCGCTTTACCGGCAACCTTCTGGAAGTTCGAGATGCGATCCGGATTGACGCCTTTTAACAGGTCAGGGCTTGAAGAGACGATGCTCATGAAGGCAGCTCCGCCTTCAGCAAGCGTTTCGACTTCACGTGCTTTCCACTCGGGGAACTCCTGGAATGCTTCATCCGGGGCAAGGTCATATTTCGTACGGTTGACAGTGTCATCGCTCCAGTTTACATATACATGCTTAGCTCCTACTTCATAGGCTTTCTTTACTACTAAGCGGACGAATTCTGCAGAGTCGATGGACGTGTTGATGACGAGGGTCTGACCCTTTTGAACATTCACTCCGACTTCGACTGCAAGACTTGCGTATTTCTCTAAATTTTGTTGGAAATTAGTCATATGTATTCTCCTTTTTTCAGAATGTTCCATTACATTCTTATTGTATCAGGGCGCACACCGTTTGCAAGTGTTTACACCTATCTTTGTATCGTATGTTAAAGAAGTGGAAAGTATTTATTCAGGCTGAATTTGAACGTTGTATGGCATCGACTCAAGATTCATAGCCTCCATTCGGACAACTATATTATAATGATGGGAGCGCGTTTATAAAAAGGGGGAAGACGACATGCCTTGGAATGTCCTATTATTACGAATGTCTGCCATTTATGGGTTTATCGGAGCATTTCTCGGGTCTCATATGGCCGGGGCCGGATCGTATGCTTTCAAGCCGATCCACGCCCATATCCTGGTGGTCGGGTGGTTGAGCTTATTTGCCTACTCTTCCTATTATCGATCCTATCAGGTACCGAAATCTTCTAAACTGGCATTTGCCCACGTGTGGACGGCGATCATCGGTTCGATCGGATTGACAGTCGGGATGTGGATGTACAATTTAAATCCATTCAATCTGCCTGCTGGCTTTACGACCGTCTTTTATATTGTTGGGGGAAGCACGCTGTTACTCAGCTTTTTCCTGTTTCTATTGATGACATTCAAGTATAGCGAGAGTAAGAAGTAAGGCCCGTTCTGGTTGGAGGGCAGGCTTTTTGGTGTATGGCGGTCAATCGTTCAGCTGCTGATTATTGAGAAATATTCAGCAGCTGAATAAAAAAACTCCCCACCGCAAATGGGTGAGAAGTATCTTCAAGTTCACGATTCAACCTGTTTCTGCTCTTGAAAGAGGAACCGGTAGTCCATGGGATTCTGGATAAGGTCGGACAGGGTGTATTCATCTAGGACAGAGAGATAGGCGTTCAATGCTTTGCCAAGGACATGCTTCAAACCGCATACCGGCGTGATGATGCAAGAGTTGTTTGCGGCATCGAAGCATTCGACAAGGTGGAAATCCTCTTCCGTCGCACGGACGAGTTTGCCTATATTGATGTCGTCGGTTGCCTGTGCAAGCCTGATTCCACCGTTTCTGCCGCGGATTGTTTCGATCATCCCCATTTTTCCGAGTTCATATGTCACTTTCATCAGATGATTCTTTGAGATGCTATAGGCATTAGCGATTTCTTTTATATTAGAGAGTTCGTCCTTCGGTTTTGAAGCCAGAAAAATCAGGACCCTCAGTGAGTAGTCAGTGTATAAAGTTAGTCTCATGTATCTCACCTTTCCGTTCCATTATCCCCATTATACAAAAGGATGCAAGTTTGTGTCTAAATGTGAATGTTTTGTTAAAGATGTATTTAATATATTGCTTTAATCCGTGAGCAGGAGTAGGCTAAAGATGTATTCAAAATATATCTTTAGAGGTGACCAAAATGCTATCTCAAAAAACCATTGAAATCGTGAAATCCACTGCTCCTGTATTAGAAGTCAAAGGAACAGAAATTACATCTGTTTTTTATAAAAATTTATTTACCAATCACCCGGAATTACTAAATATTTTCAATCATGCCAATCAGAAAAAGGGCAGACAACAAACCGCGCTGGCCAATACAGTGTATGCTGCCGCTCAGAATATCGATAAGCTCGAGATGATCCTGCCTGTTGTAAAGCAAATCGCTCACAAGCATAGAAGTTTAGGCGTTAAGCCTGAGCATTATCCGATCGTTGGCGAGCATCTGCTTCAAGCCATCAAACAGGTTCTTGGAGATGCAGCGACAGATGAGATCATCGAAGCATGGGGAGACGCATACGGTGTCATCGCCGGAGTATTCATCGATGTAGAAGAAGAAATGTATAAAGAAACTGAAAACAAGGATGCCGGCTACAGAGACTTTAAACCGTTCATCATTGCTAAAAAAGTAGTGGAAAGTGACGTCATCACTTCTTTTTATCTTCAACCGAAAGAAGGCGGCAGTGTCCCAACCTACATGCCTGGTCAATTTTTATCTGTCAGAGTGACGATCCCTGAAGAAGAATTCACCCATATTCGTCAGTACAGTTTATCAAGTGCGCCCATGGACCATCAATTCAGAATTTCTGTTAAGAGAGAAGCAGAGTGCGATCCACAAGGGAAGGTGTCCAACTTCTTACATGAACAAGCAGTCGTAGGAAGCGAGATAGAAGTCAGCGCGCCTGCCGGGGATTTCTATTTAGAGGATGGGGACTCACCTGTTGCGTTTATAAGCGGAGGCGTTGGGATCACACCTATGATGAGTATGCTCGAACAAGTGGCCAAATCCACACCGGAACGCAAGACCGCATTTATCCATGCGAGCAGACATGAAGGCGTGCATGCCTTTAAAGGGGACGTCGAAAGGCTTATGACGGAACTTGAGAACGGGGAAGCGTGCTTTGTTTATGAAAATCCACGGGAAGAATCTCCATCCCACTTTACTGGATATGTAAATAAAGAGATCCTGAAACAGTATGTGGACGCTGGAACCGAATGCTATGTGTGTGGCCCTGCACCATTTATGAAAGCTGTCATCGGCACATTAAAGGAAATGGGTGTAGCAAAGGTACGTTTCGAGTTCTTCGGTCCGGCAATGGATTTAAGTAAGCAGGAAAGTGTGACGGTTTAACGATTTGATAATATAATCGCGGTTTTGAAAATAAAAGCTGCCGATTTGAAAATAAACTTGTAACAATGAAAATAAATCCTCCTGATTTGAAAATAAATATCCAGATTTAGTTCATTTCGATGATGGAAAACAGAAAAACGCTAGGATTCCTAGCGTTTTTCGACCTTAGTAGCGATGTTCATCGTTATCTTCACGATTTTTAAACGCTTCCTGTGTCACGATCAATTCTTCATCACCGATTGCATCCTCAGAATGTTTACTAGATGTACTATTTTGAGGGAAGTTCCCCGGGTGTCCTTTTTTCTTTGATTCGAAAGATTTACCACGTGCCATATCAGCCACTCCTTTTCGTCTTTGATACAGGTAGTTTTTCCAGGGGAACTGAAAATATGTGAAAGTGAATTGTCAGAAAATAGACGCATCTCACATGTGCAGCAACCCGTCCGATTGAATATACTGGTAGTAACGGGTGGCTACTTTAATCCATTCCTAAGGGGTGATAGTGTTGGATTTTTCAACCATTGTTTCGGAGCAACGAATTAAGAAGGCTTACGAGGACGGGGAGTTCGAGAACCTTCCCGGCTATGGAAAACCGCTTAACCTTGACGATGACAGAGGCGTTCCCGAAGAACTGAAAATGGCCCATCGCATCATGAAGAACGCAGGATTCACAACCGATGAAATGAATATAAAAAAAGAAATGATGAGGATCGAGGACTTGATCAGAGTCTGTGATAATGAAGAGGAAGAACAGGAATTAAAGCAGAATCTGAATGAGAAATTGCTGAAATACAACAGCATGCTTTCGAAGAAGAGAATCAAAACAAATAGTTCCTTATTCAAAAATTATGAGCATAAGCTGGAAGACAAGTTGCTGAAATAAAGAAAACACCACTTTCTGTGATGAAAGTGGTGTTTTCTTTATTTTGGTTCTCCGTCTTCTTTAAATAAGAAGAAGGAAATCACGCCGGATAGAAGAGTGCCTCCGATGATCAGCATGAATTTTGAACCAGGTTCGATCTCGGAATAATATTTGCCGAGCATCCAATAACATGCAACGGCTACGAGTATCATGATGGGAATGATCATGGTGAATCGTTTTTTCAACAGTGCCACATCCTTTAAAGCTTCTCTTCTCAGTTTACCACAGATTATGTGTTGACACTGTTCTGAATACGGGCTGCACTTGTGGCAGTATCTTGAACGTATTGCGCAATCGTCCGGTTGTCACCGTGAAGGGTTTCGATGGTGGCGCTGATTTCCTCAAGGCCCGCAGATGTCTGTTGGATGACAGCCGCCAGTTCCTTCGTTGAGAGCTCGGCTTCCTCGGTCTGCCCCCTTACGTCAGAAGCGGTGGTGGTGAGGCGCTGGAATTCATTTGACAGAGCGTCAAGCTTCTCCCGCAATGATTTGAAATACGCCGTGACTTCACCGGTAGCCCCCACATTTTCATTGAGTTTCTCAGAGCTTAGATTCATGATTTCAACAGCAGAGGAGTTCACCGCATTGACGGATGCGAGATTGTCGTTGATGCGAGTCGCCGTATTCCTCGTGATTTCGGCCAATTTCCTTATTTCATCGGCTACGATGCTGAAGCCGCGTCCTGCTTCTCCTGCCCGTGCAGCCTCGATGGATGCATTCAAAGCGAGAAGATTGGTTTGGTCCGTAATATCCTGGATGCTGCCGATAAAGCTGTTGGTTTCTTCAATTTTGCTGGTGAGCTCTTTAAAGGTCTGGTGTAGGCCTTCGATGATGTTTTTCAATTCAATCATGTTTTCCTGCAGGTCCATGACCCGTTCGCTTCCTGAGGCGGCAATCGCATTCGCATCGGTTGAGTGGGCGGTAAGATCATCTGAAAGCTTTGCGACTTCTTCCATTTTACTCATTGTCGTTTCTGTTACCAGGGCGATGTTATTGATCTGATCACTCTGTGTGACACTCCCTGCTGAAATTTCATTCACTGCCGTCTTCATTTCATCATGGGAGACGAGATGGGTTTGGACCTGTTCATTGATTTGTTGAATGCTTCCTGAGATGGTCGCCAGTTCTTTTTGTAAAAAGTTTCGCTGGTTTTCTTTTTCCTTACTTTCACTTTCTGTCCGATGAATGAATTCCTGAAGCTGCATGAATTGAGTGCGGTTTAAGCGGATGACGACCCAAAGGACGATGCCCAGCAATACATAGCACAGTAAAGCAGGGACAAATAGTTCGGCGTAAATCGGATCTCCCTTTGGAGCAAGCACCCCATTCATGACGAGTAGGACGAGACCGGATGTGAAGCCGATTCCAAAGATGACAGGATTAAAGTGAATAGCACTGATTACTGCTAAAAATAAAAGGATGACCAAATCGGGTGGATTGGCTCCTTCAAGAAAAAGCCAGATTCCCATCAGGGCATACACAGTCGGGATGCTGAAATAAACATAGGAATGAGGTTTCTTTAATATCAATTGCAGCACAACGAAATATCCTGCAAGAAAAGCGATCTGCAGGGAAAATATCGTGACGGTAATCGTTCCTGACTTATGGATGATCGAATACGAGAGCGCAGCAGCAAGGCTGATTCCATACGTGATCAGAAGCAGAAGATTCTTCCTTTTACTATCGATTTCTTTCAATTGCTTGGGGGTCATGACGTTTCTCTCCTTTTAATAAAATCCCTTATATTCCATATATCGACAAATGCAGACTGATTCTTCATAACGTTTTACAGTAATTTTTACAAAATTTTGAATAAAACTATCACTCAATAATCAGCGGCTTTATCCGATATTAGTAATAGACTACGATGAGTAAGGTGGAGCGATCAGATGGATAAGACGTCTTTAATAGGAGTCATTTTAGGATTGATAGCGGTGGGAGTAGGTATGGTGTTCAAAGGAGTAAGCCCGGTTGCCTTATTGAACCCTGCAGCTATTTTAATTATTTTACTGGGGACGGTGGCCGCAGTGACCATCGCGTTCCCGACACACGAAATCAAAAAAGTACCGAAACTCTTCGGCATATTGTTTAAAGAACAAAAATTGCAGGACCCCAAACAAACGATCCAATTCTTCTCACAAGTGGCGGATCTTGCACGGAAAGAAGGGCTGCTAGCACTGGAAGCGAAAACCCAGGAAGTGGATGATCCATTCCTCAGGGACGGACTTTCCTTGGCGGTGGATGGTCAGAGTGCCGATTACATAAGGGATGTGCTTCATGAAGAAATCGATGCCATGGAAGAGCGTCATAGTGCAGGAGCCCTCATCTTCACACAGGCAGGGACGTATGCGCCGACACTTGGGGTCCTGGGGGCCGTCATTGGGTTGATCGCAGCCCTCAGCCACATGGATAATACCGATGAGCTCGGCTATGCGATTTCTGCAGCCTTCGTTGCGACATTGCTTGGTATCTTCACAGGTTACGTTTTATGGCATCCTTTTGCCAACAAGCTGAAACGGAAATCCAAGCGTGAAGTCCAAATGAAAATGATGATGGTGGAAGGCATTCTTTCCATCATTGAGGGAGAATCTCCCCGGGTGATTGAACAGAAGCTTGCATCCTATTTGCCGGCAAGTGAACGGATCATGTTACTAAAGGGGGATGAGGATGAGGCGGCGTAAGAAGAAACATGATGACGAACATATGGATGAATCCTGGCTCATTCCGTATGCTGACCTACTCACCCTGTTATTGGCCCTGTTTATCGTCTTGTACGCATCAAGCTCGGTGGACGCCCAGAAGTTCAAGGAACTCTCTCAGGTATTCAGTGAAATCTTCACCGGAGGCACGGGGATGATGGAGCATCCAAGCCCTGTCGCCCCCCAGCAGTCAAGCGATCAAGAACAGAAGCAGGCTGCATCAGCCGGGATAGATAAGGAAAAAGAAAAAGAATTAAGTAAAGAAGCACTTGAAAAGCAGGCCTTTATAAAGGACCAGGAAGAGCTGAAGGAAATCCAGAAAAAAATAAACGAATACATCAAAACGAATAATCTGGAGCTTCAATTCGTCACCAAGCTGACGGATGAAGGGCTCCTCCTCACGATTCGCGACAATGTATTATTCGACTCGGGGTCTGCCACGGTCCAGGGCAGTGACCAGAATGTTGCTGAGGAATTATCGGGCCTTCTCGAAATGAATCCTCCGCGAAACATCATCATCAGCGGTCATACAGATAATGTGCCCATCCGGAATGCAGAATTCGACTCGAACTGGGAGCTTAGCGTCATGCGGGCGGTCAATTTCATGAAAATCATTTTAGACAATTCCGCTCTTGACCCCCAATGGTTCAGCGCGAAAGGATTCGGTGAATTCGAACCGATCGCAGACAATGGAACAGCAGAAGGACGGGGACAGAACCGTCGGGTGGAAGTGTTGATATTACCGAGGGTGACAGAATAGAAGGGAACCTGCAGCTGATGGATCGGCTGCAGGTTTTTGACGTATTTCCGGGGAAATGGAGGGATCTTGTCGAAGGAAGTCACTCATAGAATGACTGATTTCTCATGGTGATGACCTCCCACAGGGGACTTCTGAACGCATTTAATAAGAATTCTCCTCAAAATGTTTTACAGCCCCTCTATTAGGGAAAAAGTCTGGAAAAGCATGTAGAAGTAGTGGCTGATTTTTCAGGATTCGGGGTCTGTGTTAATTAAATGATAGGTTTTATACATACGTAGGAAACAGCTATTCCCCCGCTTTTTATTCCAAAAGTTAGCCACTGCCTCTATCAAAGGAGGAGCACGATTGAGTACGTTTTTTGACATCATAGGTAAAATTTCGGCGTGGTTATGGGGTCCACCATTGATCATCGTCCTGGGTGCAACGGGTTTGTACTTAACAGTTTTATTGAAATTTATACAATTTAGGTATCCTCTTTACATTTTTAAGCAAACGGTTGGAAGTGTGTTTAAAGAGCCGAAGGGAGAAGGGACGGTCACTCCCCTCCAGGCGCTGACGTCCGCACTGTCGTCCACGATCGGGGCGGCGAATATCGTCGGGGTCCCGGCTGCGATCATGTTTGGTGGTCCTGGAGCTATTTTCTGGATGTGGGTCATTGCCCTTATCGGGATGGCGCTTAAGTTCTCGGAGAGTGTACTTGCGGTCCGCTATCGTGAGAAAAATGAAAAAGGGGAATATGTGGGCGGTCCCATGTACTATATGACGAAAGGATTGAACATGAGGTGGCTTGGCGTCTGGTTCGCCTTTGCCCTTATGATCGAGTTGATTCCAAGCATCATGGTACAAGGGAATGCTGTAGCTTCTACCGTAGAAGAAACTTTTAAGGTAGATGGATTGATTACGGGTATTGTCGTTGCGCTTATCGTCGTGCTGATTGTATTCGGCGGTATCAAAAGGATCGGTAAGGTGACGGAGATCTTCGTTCCGTTCATGGCCCTGATTTATGTAGGGAGCGCCTTAGTGATTTTGTTTATGAATATTGAGGCAGTACCTGAATTCTTCAGTTTGATTCTGTCACATGCCTTTCAACCTATGTCTGCAATGGGAGGCTTTGCCGGGGTTGCCATCGCAGAGACGATCCGCTGGGGATTTGCCAGGGGATTATACTCCAATGAGGCAGGGCTCGGAACTGCTCCGATTGCTCATGCAGCGGCGCAAACGGATCATCCTGTGCGACAGGGTCTTTGGGCGATTGTCGGGATTGTGATTGATACGATCATTGTCTGTACAGCTACTGCTTTTGTCGTCTTATCATCAGGAGTGTGGACCTCAGAAAATGCCCTCGATGATCCTTCAGCCCTGACAACGGAGGCATTTACGAGCTATTTCGGTGAGTTTGGCGGGATTCTTGTCACGATTTCATTGATTTTCTTCGTCTTGTCCACGATCATCGTCATTGTCTTTTATGGTGCAAAGCAGGCTGAATTCCTGTTCGGCTGGAAGGCGGCTCAGGGAATCAAAGTGGTTTATACCGTTGCCATCGTCCTTGGATCGGTCGGAGCTGCAAAGGTCATCTGGCAGTTCCTTGATTTAGCCCTTGCAGCCATATTGATTCCGAATATCATCGCGGTCCTTTTATTAAGTAAAGAGGTTAAAAGACTCACCAATGAGTTCTTTACTTCCGAAGAATACTATTTAAAGGACACGGGTAAGGTAAAAGAAAAGAAAATATCTTAAACTGATAGACTTGTTTTTCCAATGGGAAGAGCAAGTCTTTTTTTCTGTTAACAAAACTTCCAACTTGTGTAAAATAAAACAAAAGTTTAGAATATTAACAAAAGTTACTTTTCTTTATAGGGGTGGGAGAAAGTGAACGAGAAAGAAAAGCTTTTATTGTCTTTCATCGAAGAGAATCCGTTTATGACGCAGCAGGAATTATCCGAAAGAAGTGGGATTTCGCGATCGGCCGTAGCCGGTTATATATCCAATCTGGTCAGACAGGGGAAAATTTTAGGGCGAGCGTATGTGATACCAAAGAGGAACGGGATCACCTGCATAGGGGGAGCCAACGTCGACCGCAAGATGCAGTTGCTGGGTGAGATGATCCCGGAGACATCCAATCCTGCGAGCTCGGAACAGACGAGTGGCGGTGTGGCGAGAAATGTTGCTGAGAATCTTGGGAGACTCGGAAAGTCTACTAATCTCATCACCGTCGTAGGGGAAGACCCAGAAGGCAGCTGGCTCATGGACCAGACGAAAA
The DNA here is from genome assembly GCF_056173145.1 of Rossellomorea sp. QJM3NY_18. Classification (NCBI taxonomy): domain Bacteria; kingdom Bacillati; phylum Bacillota; class Bacilli; order Caryophanales; family Bacillaceae; genus Rossellomorea; species Rossellomorea sp. QJM3NY_18. The sequence continues at coordinate 576,163 of NZ_CM149659.1, forward strand.
CCTTCGCTGATGTGTCCGGGTCCCAGAGGCTATTAAATGAAAGCACTGGGGCTTATTCTGCCGTATTGGACGAAAAGGGTGAACTGTTATTTGCCTTGGCTGATATGAACATTTATGAAAGCGTTGACATTGGCTTTATAGAAAGACGATGGGGCTTGATTGCCTCTTCAGAAATGGTGCTGCTCGATACGAATTTTCCGGAAGACGTATTGAAGTACATTATCCGGAGATGCCAATCCGAAGGGGTTCCTTTGGCAGTGATCCCTGTCTCGGCTCCAAAGGTGAAGAAACTCCCTCCTTCATTGGAAGGGGTGTCATGGTTCATCTGCAATAAAGGCGAAGCAGAGATGTATCTGAATATGACGATTGAAACCGAGGGGGATTATTTCAAAGCGGCGAAGGACCTGACGATGAGAGGCGCCGAGCGTGCTGTCATTACCCGTGGAGATCAGGGGCTGATTTATTACACTACATACAAGGAAGCAACGGCCATCCTGCCTCCAAAGGTTGAGGTACAGGATGTGACCGGGGCGGGTGATGCCCTCGTAGCCGGCATATTATTCGGCTATTTAAAGGGGTCCGATACGGACGGGGCGTGCAGGATCGGTGTGATTTGTTCTTCGATCACCCTTCAGTCGAGGCATACGGTGGCGCCAACTCTTAACGAAAGTAAGCTGCAACAGGAGTTCAGTCTCTATTATTAAGGGGGAAATGGTTGTGAATATCCATTCATATGTGGAGTACTCTGAGGAAGTCAAAGAAGCAAAAAGGAAGGGCATGGCGATTGTGGCATTGGAGTCAACGATCATCTCACACGGTATGCCATATCCGCAAAATGTGAAGACGGCAAGGGAAGTTGAAGATATCATTCGATCAAAAGGCGCGGTACCGGCAACGATCGCGATTTTGAATGGAAAGATTAAAATCGGATTATCCCGGGAGGAGCTTGAATATTTAGGGCAGGCAAGAGACGTGTCCAAGGCGAGCCGCCGTGATATCCCTTATATCCTGGTCTCCGGTAAAGACGGGGCGACGACGGTGGCGGCAACGATGATTTGTGCAGAACTTGCTGATATCCCGGTATTTGTGACGGGCGGGATCGGAGGGGTACACCGGAATGCGGAAGTGACGATGGATATTTCGGCGGATCTTGAGGAACTGGCTGTATCGAATGTCGCTGTCGTGTGTGCCGGGGCTAAATCCATATTGGATATCGGCCTGACCCTGGAATACTTGGAGACAAAGGGAGTACCCGTGTTAGGATACAAAACCGACTCATTGCCGGCCTTTTATACAAGAAGCAGCCCCTATTCCGTGAATTATAAAGTTGAATCAGCAGAAGAGACTGCAGGCATACTGAAAGCGAAATGGGAACTTGGTCTTAAGGGTGGAGTGGTTATAGCCAATCCGATTCCTGAAGGGGATGCCATGGATGAACAGAAGGTGGATCGTATCATTGAAGCCGCGTTAAAAGAAGCGGATTCAGAAGGGATCAAAGGAAAGGAAGCCACTCCCTTCCTGCTTGGAAAAGTAAAGGAGCTGACGGATGGGAAGAGCCTGACGGCCAATATCGCCCTCGTGAAGCATAATGCTCATATCGGGGCAGAGATTGCCGTTCGGTACTCCGAACTTCGCCGGATTGAAGCGATTTGAATATAGTTGACTGTAAATGACCCGGGCAGAAAGATGTGCCGGGTTTTTCGTGTGAATTGACATTCGTCGTTTATATGTTCGAAAAGGTAGGGTAAAATGGTGGTAATAACGTTACGATAAAGGAAGGTACTATGGCTCAAATGCACCCTAATCATGCATTGAATGTAGATTCAATTCCAGCCCCGGCAGCAATAATCGATGTGACCCAACCATCTTTTATAGAACAAAATGAAGAATGGAGGGGGATCACCCTCAAGGAAGACAATCTTCTCCTGAAAATGTTAGAGGATGACGATTATTCCATTCGCTTGCATCATCAATACTACGGATTCAAGAGGAAACAGATTGATGCATCCAAAGAATTGGTTATGATGATCCCACTGGGGTCCGGCGTTTCACGCGACGATTCCAATCATTCTCATTCGGCGATTTATGAAGCCCTTATCCACAACACTCCTACCTGTGTATGTATCATTGATAAAATCGGAAACGTGATGGAAATGAATCAGTCTTTCCAGGAGCTGTTTCAGATTTCTGATGCCATTCTTGGAGAACCCCTCTGTCAGCAACAGCCCCTAGAGAATCAACCCTTTCGTTCCATTGTGAAAAATGGCTTGAAAGGCTTGAATATGACAGGAGAAGAAGTTACTTTCGATATGGGTTTGCATCGGAAAATCACCTGTAACATCACCATTTCTCCAGCCAATTATCAGAGTGATGGAACGGTGGACAGTGTGGGGATCATCCTTCACGACATCACAGAAAAGAAAAAATATGAAAATGAATTGATGTCCTTGAAGGTGGAACTTGAAAATACCCTCCGCCTTCAAAAGACCATCACGTACAAGATAAAGAAAAGCGATCAGGACTTTGTCATTGAAATGGCAGCGGGTGAGCTATTGAATAAGCTGAATTTGACTCCTTCGAAAGTGATCGGGAAAACGATTCAGGAAGTGTTCGATTCCCACCATTTAGGGAAAATCCAGCCGAAGCTAAAGCGGATATGGGAAACGGGAGAAGAGTTGACCTATGAAGACGAATACAAGGAATTGGAGTATTTGGCTTCCATCGTCCCGGTAGTTCAAAAAGGTGCCGTGGTGGAAATCATCGTGTCCATATCAGACATTTCCCTGATCAAGGATATCCAGAGAAAACTGATCGAAAGCGAACAGAAATATAAATCAATCGTAAAATACAGTCCCGATAATATCTATATGGTCGATACAAACGGAATCATACAAGAGGTGAATCCCGCGGTGAAAACCCAGTGGGACCACATTTCACCGCATATGATCGGAAGCCATTTCAGTGAGTTCATAGCAGAGGGCAGTAAGAAAACGGCCATCAAGAAATTTGAAGTCGCCCTTAAAGGAGAAGCGTCGAGATTCGTGACCACCTTTGAAAATGAAGAAGGTGGCAAAAGACATGTAGCCGTCACCAACATCCCGATCCGTGTAAAGAATAAGGTGATCGGGATTTACGGATTTGGACAGGACATCACGGAAAAACTGCAGATGGAAGAAGAACTGAAAGAAGCGAAAGAGCTGCTTGAAGCCTATTTCGAGCATGCAGGAGACGGGATCGCCCTTCTGGATCCGGAAGGAAAGGTCTTAAAAGTGAATCAACAATTTGAATCGATGTTCGGGTGGACAAAGGATGAAATCACAGGAAGGGAAATCACCTTTCTCCATCAGGAAGATCAGGTCGGTCAGTTCAAACAAAACCTGGCCACAGTGATGGCCGGGAAACGGATCAAAGACTATGAAACCATCCGGTACCGGAAAGACGGCTCACCGGTTGAGATTGCGTTTAATATGAATCCAATCTTGAATGATAATGACAGGCTGATCGGGATTTCTGCCATCATACGTGATCTGTCCGAGAAGAAGCTTAACGAAGACCTGCTGAAGAAGTCAGAGCAGCTGGCGATGATCGGTCAGCTTGCAGCGGGCGTGGCTCACGAAATCAGGAATCCCCTGACGACTCTGAAAGGATTCTTACAACTCATGAAGGAAAATGCCGAAGATGACTTTTATTTTGGTGTCATCCAGGGTGAGCTTGACCGGATCGAAATCATCACCAATGAGTTTCTGGCATTGGCAAAACCAAGGGCCGTCAAGTTTTCCCTGACATCCCTGACAACCCTTCTCACGAGCTCTGTTGAATTCATCAAGATGGAATGCCTGAAGCAGGGGGTCGATGTAAGGTTCTCTGTGGAAGAAGCCGAAATTCACTGTGATTCCCATCAAATGAAACAGGTCATCTTGAATGTGATGAAAAATGCCCTGGAAGCCATGCCTGCCGGGGGACTCCTCAATGTTCAGTTAGAAAAGGTGGATGGCCATGGGAAAATCTCGATTCAGGACAACGGGAGCGGGATCCCTCCTGAGCGCATGAAACACCTGGGCGAACCGTTTTATAGCACGAAAGAAAAAGGGACCGGACTCGGACTGATGATTTGTCAGAAAATCATCAAGGAGCATCACGGCTCACTATCGATTCAAAGCAACGTCAGCGAAGGGACCACCGTCACGATCCTTTTGCCGATTGCCAAAGATCATTAGAAAGTACTCCACGATGAGAGATGAATCTTGTCGTGGAGTTTTTTTGTTTACACGGGTATTGTCGATTTTTTAAATGAAATAATCCGACAAATAATGAAAAAGAATTTGGAGGGAAGTGAGTGGTAACACTGATATTTTCCCGGGAAATAGCCTCTTCCACAAATTTCTTCATGAAGGTTTTCTTGGAAGGAACTTGTCACCTCTTGTCGGGAGCACACCGGCAAGTTTCAACATCCTGGAAATAGGTTAAATGAATGGAAAGAGGTGAAGAGAGATGAAGACGAACGTCTTTATAAGCGGTGGAGGCATTGGAGGTCTGACACTCGGACTGAAACTCGCCCAGTGTAACATCGATGTAACCGTCGTAGAGCGGTTGCCGGGGCCGGGTTCCGTTTACAAGGGTGAGCTTCTCCAGCCGAAAAGCCTGGAAATATTCGATTCCCTGGGTGTCATAGACGATGTCTTCCAGAACGGACACAGCATTTCCGATCTGGAACTGATTGAATTGAAACGGGCCAAATCGAAGGCAGAACATTCAACCATGAGCTATTCCATCCTCCCGACTCCGTATCCATTTTCCCTCATGATCCATCATGAAACGCTAAAGGGCATCCTGCGAAAAAAAGGGGAAGCATATCCATCCTTCCATTATCGGGCGAATACCGTCTGTAAAAAGATAAATGGTCATTCGGTGACTGTCCTGGAACGGGAGTCGAAGGCAGAAACTGAGATTCACAGTGACTTCATTATCGGGGCAGAGGGAAGGAGCTCAGTCACCCGCGACTATATGGAAGTGGATGTGAAAGAGAAAAAGTACAATCATCATTTCCTCACGGTTACATTCCCACGACCAAAGGAAATGGTGAAGGGGCGCATCATTTCTACATATCAGTCATTTTTAGGCTTGTTTCCACTACCGGACAATGAGGTGAGGTCGGTTTATCTTATCCCGGCAGGTGAATACAAAACACTCCGGAAAAAACCGATTTCAGAGTTTCATAAACTTTATATTGACATGTGCCCGGATCTTGACGGGTATGTGAATCAGATAGACGATTGGAAGAAAATCCAGCTCATGGTCCCATTGAAATATCATGCTGAGACCTATGTGAAGGATCATTTCGCCCTTATCGGAGACGCCGTCCATACGGTTCATCCCATGGCGGGTGAAGGGATGAATATGGCGATTCAGGATGGCAGTATCCTCGGTGAGCTATTATGTGACATGTATAAAGAGGGGAAATTAGATCCGGCCAATTTGGAATGGTATCCAAACGTGAGAAAAAAGAGGGTCGCCCATCAGATGCACCTCAGTCACTTATCGGCCCTCGTCTATTCCTATCCTTACCGACCCGTCGGCTGGCTCCGGAATAAGAGCCTGCAGAGGATGGAAAAGGATTCGATTTCCCATTACAAACAGATGCTGAACATTTCAGGTCTCGGCGTGTGGAGGGAAACCCTTTATGACCGGATGATCCAGGGGGGCATGCTTCCGATCAGACTTGATTCATTAACAGAAGAAGAAAAATCAACGACTGCATTTACTGAAAAGCAGGACTATCCCTGGAAAGGAAAGGAGGCGTTACAATGATTGGAGAAATGGTAAAGGTATGGCGGGCGCGTACCTGGATGAAAAAGAATGTCCCTTTCTTATACAGCTGGCATGCCTATGTCGGATATGAAATGGATCTGTTCGATCAATTTACAAAGCCTGCTTCCATTCAGGAAGTGGCGCTCTCTCAAAACATCGAAATGGACCTCCTTGAACAATGGGTGGAAGTAGGGATCACCATTAAGCATTTGAAACGGGTGGAGGACGCAAAAGTCACGACGAGGAACAGATGGAAGCTTCCTACATCCAAAAAAGATCCCCACTCATCGGGGATCCTGCTGAAAGAAATGATGGAGCTGCATATCCCGGCCCTGTTATCGTACCCTCAACTACTCCGGAATCAGACGAAACAGCACTTTAACTCGGATGTCCACGGCTCAACCGTAGCGAAAACGTCGATCCTATTGGAACGATTTGCTTTTCCAAAGGTGCAGAAGGCGATTAAGAAATACAATGCGGACTCCATACTGGACTTGGGATGCGGTGAAGGAGGGTATGTGAAGAGGATAGGAGAGCGTTATCCTGATAAGAAAATGGTGGGGGTCGAGATCCATCAAGCCGTTGCCAAAGCGGCAGAAAAGTCTCTTAAAGACTTCGAAAATATCGATATCCACTGTGGAGACCTGCATGAATATGAGCCCGAACAGCACTTTGATATGATCATGGCCAATAATCTCTTTCACTATATCGATCCATCCGAACGTCTGCAATTTTTTGAAAAAGCATCTGCGTGGCTCGGGTCCGAAGGGGTCTTCTTCGTCCTGACACCAATGCAGAAATCCAAGCATGGAAAACAATTCTCCAGTGCCTTCAACAGTTTCTTCATGACATTCCAGAACCTGTACCCGATTCCTTCCCAGAAGGAAATGGAGACACTCGCCGGGAAAACCAATTTCAAAGTCGAGTCCGTCGAGCCGATCGTGAAAGAAGGCGGATGGTACGTAATGATATTCAGGAAAAGAGGTTGGGACAAAAGTATTTAGTTAAAAGAAAAACCGAACGATCATTCGAAATTTTATTTATACATCGAAATCGTTCGGATTTTTCATTTGGATGTTTACATACATATTGTTACTTTTGGATGTAGTAAGTAGTGGTTGATTTCCGCTCCAGGTGCTCGCTTTCCGCGGGGCTGGCGGTGAGCCTCCTCGGCTTCGCCTCCGGGGTCTCACCTGTCCAGCGTTTCCCGCAGGAGTCGAGCACCTTCCGCTCCAATCAACTTTCGAAGCGTAAGTGTTTCACTTATAACATTGTAATGTCGAGATTGATTCCCAATGCATACACCAACTCTTATTCTATTAGTTGCAGTGACTGATAACCGTTGCTTATACAAATACTTTTTCTGCACCTACACTGCCTGAATGATCGAACATTTGAAAATTATAGTCTATGTATGAGTAACAAAGACCTTGGTGAAATTTGCCTATTATATAGCAGGTTCTAGCTATTGATTGGAGTGCAAGACGAAGACTCCTACGGGAAAAGCGGAATAGGTAAGACCCCGCAGGAGCGTCAGTGACGAGGAGGCTTGCCTTCCGCCCGAGGAAAGCGAAGTCTTGCACGGAAATCAAAAGCGGTGTAACAAGTGATCCCTAACTATTTTTTGATTGTTCGTCTCTAGAAGAAGCGGATTTAGTTATGTCCCAGCTTCTTTTGTTTGGGGTTTGCTTTGTAGTTCAGCTGCTGAATAGCGCCAGAGCTTCACCTGTCAAAAACCTAAAGAGATTCAGCTGCTGAACACCATGGTCACACATTCATCATAATTTTTTTATGTAACAGGGTAATCACTCGTTATTTTAGGGTAAAAATAGAAAAGTAGATCATGAATGTGGAGGAGAGCCGATTGAGTAAACATGAAATATATGATTGTATCGGAATCGGGATTGGGCCGTACAATTTGAGTTTGGCTGCCCTGATGGAGGAGAGGACAGATCTGAAAGTGAAGTTCTTCGATCAGACTCCGGAGTTTCAGTGGCACCCGGGGATGCTGATCGACCAGACCGATTTGCAGGTGCCGTTCATCGCAGACCTGGTGACGTTTGCGAATCCACAGAGCCGGTATAGTTATTTGAATTATTTACATACCCATAATCGTTTATATAAATTTTTCTTTTTTCAAAAGTTTGAAATGCCGCGTCAGGAATACAATGAGTATGCCCGCTGGGTCTCGGGTCAGCTGAGTTCATGCCAATTTCATAGTGAAGTGATCGGGGTAACGGATGTTGGCGATTGTTATAAAGTGGTGGTCGATAACCGGCTGGAAGATGAGCGTGAGGTTTATTATGCGAAGCATATTGTGATGGGAACGGGAAGCAAGCCTCTTATTTTAGATGAAATGGAAGGGTTGCGGGATGAGGACGTCCATCATACGAGCAAGTATCTGTTCCATAAAAAAACGACGATGGAAGGGGCCTCCATCACGATTGTGGGATCCGGTCAAAGTGCAGCCGAGGTGTTCTATGATTTATTGAAGGAGCAGGAAAATCATTCATATCAGCTGACATGGCTGACCCGTTCAGAGGGGATCCTGCAGCTTGAGTCATCGAAGCTCGGGCAGGAATTCTTTGCCCCTGATTATGTGGACTATTTCCATGGACTGACGTATGAAAAGCGGATGGAAGCCTTGAAAACCCTCGATCAGCTCAGGAACGGGATCGATCCGGACACCCTTAACAATATTTATAACATTCTCTATAACCATTCCGGCAGCGATCAGTCCCCCCGCACGACCATCCAGCCCCTGACGGAAGTGAACAAGATCCGGAATAAAGGGGATGGTTACGTATTGAGTTGCCGCCAATGGCAGGAAGACCGTGAATTCACTTATCAAAGCGATAAAGTGATTTTAGCGACAGGGTACAAGCCGAATATTCCTGAATGGTTTTTTGAAGAATTTGAAGACAACATCGTGTGGGAAGATGATAAGAAATTTAAGGTTTCCCGGAACTATAAGCTTCAGTTTAAAGAAAAGCCGGATCGCGATCATCATTTTTACACAGTGACGAATCTGGAGCACTCCCACGGTGCCGGGGCGACGAATCTTGGATTGGCCGTCGACCGGAATATTCATATCATTAATGACATCGTGGGGAAAGAAGTGTATGAAGTACAAAGGGATACAATCTTCTCTCAATTCACGATGGATAATTAAGGGTTTTAATTTTTGTGTGCCGGGTAAAGTATAAGTGTGATAATAAATCAAACAATAGTAGGAGTGTTCTATTTTATGGCTAAGATTGCAACATTAATTACAGACATGTTTGAAGACGTAGAATTTACAGATCCTGAAAAAGCGTTTAAAGAAGCAGGCCACGAAGTCGTGACGATTGAAAAAGAAAAAGGAAAATCAGTCAAAGGCAAACAGGGCGATGCAACGGTGAAAATCGATGAAAGCATCGATGATGTCAATCCTGCAGACTTTGATGCCTTATTATTACCAGGCGGATTTTCTCCGGATCAGCTGCGTGCAGATGATCGTTTCGTGAAATTCACCAAGCATTTCATGGATGAGAAAAAGCCGGTATTCGCGATTTGCCACGGACCACAATTACTTATTACGGCAAAAGCGCTGGAAGGACGAAAAGCAACAGGCTTCAAGTCCATCAAAGTCGATATGGAATATGCCGGTGTGACATACGAGGACAAAGAAGTCGTCGTGTGCGGCAATCAGCTTGTAACCAGCAGAACGCCCGATGATATTCCGGCATTCAACCGTGAATCACTGGCGCTTCTATCAAAATAGGCAGATAAATGAAAGGGGACATTCCCCAAGGTATTTTGTACCTTTGTGGGAATGTCCCTTTTTTTAGTCACTGATCACGCTTTTCTTCTAAGGTTACCCATTTCTTCAATGATCGCGTTCATTTCGCTCGGGCTGAAATGATCCTTGCGATTCACCATGACATAAAGGTCGTGGAGATCTTCGTACATTTCTTCATTGAAATCTTCAGGCTTGACGGCACCTGCATTGACCATTCTTAATTTTTCTTTAATCGATGTGACCATGAATTCGATGTTCTCTGCTGTGTTTTGTGATAAATCCATCTTCGAATCGTCCTTTCTGACGTGCAATATAGTACATTTATCTTTCCATGATTCCTTCATCTTGTCAATGAGGCATGGATAGAAGTGACTCTTGGAGGATTTTTTTCGGAGAATGTTTTACACTATAAAGGAATGGGAAATGAGTAGATAAGCTAATACGTGAGAATGCCGCCAGAAAGTATATGGTGAAGTGGAATCCGGCTGCAGCCGATTGCTGAATAAAAAACAATAATCATTTGAAGGAGGGTAATACATATGGGAAGAAATAAGTTTTACAAAGGGGTCATGCTTGGTGCTGTTGCAGGAGGGCTTCTGGCTCTACTGGACAGGTCGACACGTCAGGAAGTGGGCTCTACTTTAAAAAACAGTGGACAGTATATATCCACCTATTCAAAAAATCCTCAGAGATTATTTGAATCTTCCAGGGAAGTGTATGAGAAACTGCGCATGACGGCCGATCAAGTCTCGAGGGACATTCACTTCATCAGTAAAAAAGTAGATGAAATCAAAGGGATGACCCCTCAGGTGAAAGAGATCATCGAGGAGACGAAAGAAACGTTTGAAGACTCTTCAGAATCGTATAAAGATACATTTTCAGGTCAAGAACCATCGAATGAACTAACTGCTCAGGATGAAGAGAGCCAGCCGGTTGCTTCTTCATTTAAGGGGTATTAACGAAATGAGGTGAAAGCATGTCGGATGAGACGGTCAAAGGAGAATGGAAAGGATTTTCGAAAAGTCTTTTCGCCAATATCAGTGCGAATGACGTAACGGGCCTTGCTGCGCAAATTGCCTATTACTTTCTTTTATCGCTCTTCCCACTGCTGATATTTATTGTCACCCTTCTTCCGTATCTGCCTTTTGAACAGGGGGATATTCTTGGATTGGTAAGGGACTTTGCCCCGGGTGAAACGATGTCGATGATTGAGGAAACGCTGCAGGACGTCATGTCCAACCGCAATTCAGGTTTACTTTCCGTCAGTATCATCGCCACGATCTGGTCGGCTTCCAATGGGATGAATGCCATTGTGAAGAGCTTGAACCGGGCATATGATGTCGAGGAAACAAGGTCGTTCATTGCCACGCGCCTGATGTCCATTCTGTTGACATTCGCCATGATCCTGGTATTTGTCATCGCTCTCCTGCTTCCGGTATTCGGTAAGCAGATTGGTCTTTTCCTATTTTCTCAATTCGGATTTTCAGATCAATTTTTAACGATATGGAACGGAATTCGCTGGGCCATCACGCCCATCATTCTCTTTATCATTTTCGTCGGATTGTATTTTTTTGCTCCAAGTAAACGGATCAAATGTTTAAGTGCGTTTCCGGGAGCGATCTTTGCGACGCTTGGTTGGGTACTCGCGTCCTTGGCCTTTTCGTATTACGTAGGGAGCTTTGGAAATTATTCCGCCACATACGGCAGCATCGGTGGGATCATCGTCCTCATGATCTGGTTCTACTTGACGGGAATCATCATCATGATTGGTGGAGAAATCAATGCACTCGTCACGATTAAAGACAAAGATTCGTGTTAAAATAGGGGAAATCATTCCCCTGACATAGTAAAGGTTGGAGTAGGGGAAGATTCTATTAAACATTCGTGTTTAAGGGGTCTTCTTTTTTTATGTGATAGAGAAAGTGAGGTGTGGGATATGTTAATTGCTGCAATGGTAGAACGGCTCGGCATCATCGTCACGATTGCCTTTGTGATGACGAGGATCAGCTTCTTCCGGCATCTGATCGAGAAGCGAACACATGTGAAGAAATCCCAGACGTTCCTCCTTATCCTGCTGTTTGGCTTCTTCGGAATCGTTGGTACATATACAGGGTTGATCGTGAATCCGTTTCAGGAAGAATATACGAAATGGCAATGGCATCTTCAACAAAATGAAGCGATTGCGAACTCGCGGGTAATCGGCGTTGTGGTAGCAGGACTCCTCGGTGGTCCATGGATCGGTCTCGGGGCCGGATTGGTAGCGGGTGTCCACCGGTATTTCCTTGGGGGATTCACTGCGTTCTCATGCGGGATTTCGACGGTGCTCGCAGGTCTGTTGGCAGGCTGGATAGGAAAGCGCGAAAAGAAAAATAGGCTCGTCTCCCCTAAAAAAGCGTTTCTTGTCGGCTTTATTGCAGAGGGGATGCAGATGCTTCTCATTCTGTTATTGTCGAAACCCTTTGACGATGCTTACCTGCTCGTGTCTGATATCGGTTGGCCGATGATTATCGCCAATGCTGTCGGGACAGGGATCTTCCTGCTTATCATTAAAAGTGTATTTCAAGAAGAGGAACGGATGGGGGCTGCTCAGTCCCAGAAAGCACTGCGCCTGGCAGACAGCACGGTGAAATATATGCGAAAAGGATTGAACGTATCGTCAGCCCGGGCAACATGTGAAATCCTCATGAGGGATGTCAATGCCCTGGCCGTATCGATCACGAATACATCCCACATCCTCGCTCATGTCGGACTTGCTTCTGATCACCACCATGAAGGGCGCCCGATACAAACGGAAGCAACGAAACGGGTCATCGAAACCGGTGACCTGATGAAGGTGGGACGGGAGGATATCCAGTGTGACCGGAGCGGGTGTCCATTAGGAGCGGCCATCATGGCCCCGCTTTTAAAAGGGGACGACATCGTCGGGACCCTTAAATTCTATTTTCACTCTGAAAAGGAAATTTCACCGATATTGATGGAGTTAACCAAGGGGATTGCGACACTTCTTAGTCATCAGCTGGAGCTTGCGGAAATCGATACCCATAAGGAGCTTGCAAAAGAGTCCGAAGTAAAGGCGCTCCAGGCCCAGATCAATCCCCATTTTCTGTTCAATACGATCAATGTCATCGTGTCATTGACGCGGATCAATCCGGATAAGGCCAGGACACTGCTTATTTCCCTTTCCCAATTCGTCCGCCAGAATCTGACGGGGAGCACGAAATCAACGTCCACTCTCAAAGAAGAAGGACAGCATGTGAAAGCATACCTGGCCATTGAAGAAGCGCGATTCTTTGACCGGCTGGAAGTCGTGTACCAGATCGATGAAGATGCCTTACAGGTGAAAGTCCCTTCCATCACCCTGCAACCCCTCGTGGAAAATGCGATCAAGCATGGGATGAAAAATGTAGAAGAAGGGTTTATGTTAACGATCTCCATAAGGAAAGAAGGAGAGAAAGTGAACGTCAGCGTGACGGATAATGGATGTGGTATCGCTGAAGGCAGAATGAGTAAGCTATTATCGGAGCCCATGGAATCACAGGGAGGCACAGGGATCGGTCTATACAATGTGAACAAACGCCTGGAAATGATGATGGGAAAAGAAGCAGGGCTAAAGATCTCATCTTCAAAGGAAAGTGGAACCACCGTTGCCTTTACGTTAAGGAGTGAAAAGGAATGAAAATCGCGATCATCGATGATGAACCATACAGCCGGGAGGAAATAAAGCATCTCCTCGGCAGTTATCCCTGGGCGGAAGTGGTCGGGGAAGCAAGCTCAGCCGAGAAGGGCCTCGAAATCATTTTGACGAAAGAACCTGACGTCCTGTTCTTGGACATCGAGATGCCCGGCATGAGCGGAGTGGATCTCGCCGAGGCCCTTCAGAACATGAAGCATAAGCCGGAAATCGTCTTTGCCACGGCTTACCCTGACTATGCCCTTAAAGCGTTCAGGGTCGAGGCTGTCGATTATCTGCTGAAGCCTTTTGAAGAGGATCAGCTTGCCCAAACGATGGAGAGGTTGAAGTCCCTGGTAAAGATCGAACACCGTGAGAATCCATCCCTGGGGAAACTGGCCGTGCATGATGAGGATAAGATTGTATTCGTCAAGCCGGGGGATATTCTCTACATTTTCAGGGAAGAGCGGGAAACATTCATCTGTACGGAAAAAAAGAAATACACGTGCAGGCTGCCAATCAAGGAATTGGAAGCAAAACTCAGCACCTATCCGTTCTTCCGCGTCCACAAAAGCTATCTCGTTCAGCTGCCCTTCGTGGAAGAACTGATTCCATGGGGAAGCGGGGTCTACCAGCTGAAGGTTCATGGGGCTGATGAGGCGATTCCTGTGAGCCGGAATTATGTGAAGGAATTGCGGGAGCGGTTGGAGTTGTAGTTGTAGTTGTAGTGTAGTTTGGGTGTACCAGGTACAATCGGAGGGACTTGTACCTGGTACATTTTTTGATTTTTGTACCAGGTACAAAATGGTTGATGGGTGCCTGGTACAAAACACTCGATCTGTACCAGGCACGAATTACGCAATCAGTACCAGGCACCGGCCATTTCCAAAAGCACGTCAATCCCTGCTTCCTGCATTTCAGCACTGATTTTTAACATCTTGGACAGAATGTGACGAAAATGTGAATATGCTTGCTATAATGAAAGCGTATTCATAACTGAACGAAAGGGGATCATATACATGGTCACATTCCTGGTCTCAATTGTTGTCTTAATTATTGGTTATTTCACATATGGAAAATTGATTGAAAAGATTTTTGGAGTGAATGAAAGTCGTTCCACCCCTGCTTATGCAAAGGCGGATGGAGTGGACTATGTTCCGATGAAAACAGGTAAGAACTCCATGATCCAGCTGTTGAATATCGCTGGTGTCGGCCCGATCTTCGGTCCGATCATGGGAGCGTTATACGGACCGGTTGCTTTCCTTTGGATCGTACTCGGAGCGATTTTTGCCGGAGCGGTTCATGATTACTTAACGGGAATGATTTCGATCCGTAACGGAGGGGCTCATTTACCGGAGCTTGCAGGACGTTTCCTTGGTAAAACGATGAAGCATGTGGTCAACGCATTCTCGATTCTGTTACTTGTATTAGTTGGTACGGTGTTCGTTACCGCACCTGCAGCCCTGATTGCGAATCTGACTCCAGCATGGATTTCACTTGGCGTGATCATCGCTGCCATTTTCATTTATTATATTGTCGCAACGTTATTGCCGATTGATAAAATCATCGGTAAAGTATACCCGCTGTTTGGAGCTCTACTTCTGATCAGTGCAGTAGGAATCGGAGCGGGATTGGTGATTACGGGAGCGGATATCCCTGAAGTATCCCTGACGAATATGCATCCTGATTCTATCGCTATTTTTCCTTTACTATTCTTGACGATTTCTTGTGGTGCCCTTTCAGGCTTCCACGCAACACAGTCACCGATCATCTCAAGAACGACTCAAAACGAGAAGAACGGACGCAAGATTTTCTACGGCATGATGATTTTAGAAGCAATTATTGCGATGATCTGGGCAGCAGCAGCCATGAGCCTGTTTGAGCCTGGTGAACTGAATGCGATCTTGAAAGACGGAGGACCGGCAGCGGTCGTGAGTGAAGTGTCTGTTCTGATGCTTGGTTCCATCGGCGGAACGCTTGCCATCCTTGGCGTCATCGTTCTTCCGATCACTTCCGGGGATACATCATTCCGAAGTGCACGGATGATTATTGCTGATTACATCAAGGTCGGACAGGTGAAAATGTCCAGCCGCCTTTGGATTGCCGTTCCACTGTTCGTGATTTCAGTCGTACTGACACGCATGGACTTCAATCTCTTATGGAGATACTTCTCTTGGGCAAACCAATCGACGGCGATGATTGCTCTTTGGGTAGGCGCCATGTACCTGGCCCTGCAAAAGAAACCA
Organism: Rossellomorea sp. QJM3NY_18; assembly: GCF_056173145.1. Taxonomy (NCBI): domain Bacteria; kingdom Bacillati; phylum Bacillota; class Bacilli; order Caryophanales; family Bacillaceae; genus Rossellomorea; species Rossellomorea sp. QJM3NY_18. The sequence goes on from NZ_CM149659.1 coordinate 591,668, forward strand.
CACTGGGTCGCAACGATCCCGGCTATCTTTATGACCATGGTCACGTTCACGTATATCCTGAACGCTCCGATCGGATTCGGGCTTTCCATGGGCACAGCTTATATGGGAGCTGCAGTCATAACGATTGTGTCAATCCTGGCCTTTATCTACACATTGAGAAAGCGCTTAAACGATGGTTCGGTCATCCAGGTCGACGAAGAGGTACCGCAGCCAGCAGCGTAAATGGAGAGTTTTCCGGTTATTACCGGGAAACTCTTTTCTTTTTTTGCACAAAATAATATTGATTCACAAACTATATGGTAGGAGTGATCAGCATGACAAAGAAAACGAAAAAAGACGGCGGTACGAAGCAAAACGGGAAACACACACCGAAACAAAAAACTTCCGGATCTGCAAACGGACAGAATGGATATCACTAGAAATATTTTTTGCCAATCCTTTATGGGGTTGGCTTATTTTCTTTTTCTGGCAGATGTCTTTATCCGGTAGGATGTATTATAATGGAGGTAGTTTCAAAAATTTAGTAGTCTCAAAAAGGAGATCCCATTATGTCGAATACTAATGATCAACAAATACAGCCAGAAAAGAAAAAAATCAGCCTTCAGGAAGCGATGAAGCAGCAGCTTGCGAAGAAGAAAGAAGCACAGGCAGGCGGCAAGCAGGCAACAGGCGGTCTTGCATCCAACCAACGCATGCAAAGTCAGCAAACGAAGAAGCCGAGTAATACCCGCCGGAAGATGGGTAGCTAATTGGGGGAGAGGAGCGCTCTTTTGGAGTGCTCTTTTTTGTGTGGATTTTTTGGGGAGGTGTACACGTTATGAAGGAAAAGGTCAGAAATAAAGCAGGCGGTAAAGTACCGAGAAAAGAATATCGACGCAGATGGTATGCCCCCTTTATCAGTTTGGGGATGATTTTCATCCTCCTATTCGGGTTTGCTGTAGTGAAGGGTGAACAATGGGGATTCCTGGGGAGCGAGAAGCTGAGTGGTTTCTTTACCAATAAGTCTAATTTTGATGTGGAGATTCTGTACGATGGCGGAATGAAGATAAGTACTTTCTCTGACTCCCTGACTAGCGAGGAGGGGGAGAGGAAAGAGTTGACCTTTACAAAACAGGAGACGGAGGAGATTTTTACAAAAGTGAAGAGTTTGGATTTAATAGAAGAAAAATATCTTTCTGATGAGGGAAATTGTTATATCCAACCGAGTAGAAGCTATGCCATGAAAATCAGGATGAATAAAAAGATGTATGAATACCGGTATTCTGATTGCAATACGACTGCTGACGCCAGGGAAATGGATGAACTTCGAGAACTTATCATCCACATCATCAAACGAAAACCAGGGTATGAAGGTTTATTGAAACAAAAGATGATCATGTGATTTTTTTATTTACATTCTCACCCCATCCATGCTACCATAATAAAAATTTCAAAAAAATGCCATGAAGAGAAGAGTAGATATCAAAGACTTCTTTAAAGAGAGCTCCGGCAGCTGAAAAGGGGCAGGAAGGACGGTATTGAACCAAGGCTCTGAGCAGCGCATCGGAACCGGGAACGGGGATGGTGTGACGGGAGCTCCCGTTACGGAGCTAGGGTATACGCCGATGGACCGTACCCGAAAAGGCCGGTATGGTGACATGCTGGTGAACTGGGGTGGCACCGCGATCAATAATCTCGCCCCCAAGACCAACGTCTTGGGGGTGGGATTTTTTTGTCTTACAAAAATCGCGGGGAGGAATAGTGGATGAAAAAGTGGAAGGATCCTATGTTGCTTTTATCGGGTATCGGGATTTCGAGTATCGGGGGTTGGATTTATCTGATCGCCCTGAATTTGATTGTATTGGATGAGTGGGGATCGCCTGTGGCGGTGGTGATGTTATATGTGTTGAAGCCATTTGCGGCGCTTATCACAAATGGTTGGGCCGGGAGTTTGATTGACCGGGTCAATAAGCGGAATCTGATGGCGGCATTGGACTTTTTCAGGGCGGTATTGATAGGGGCGTTGCCTTTCCTTGCGACGGATTGGTGGATGTATGTTGTCGTGCTTTTCATCAATATGGGGAGTGCCGTCTTTTATCCGGCGTCGATGGCGTACATCACGACCTTGATTCCGAAGGGGAACAGGCAGCGGTTCAATGCTCTTCGGGGACTGGTCGGATCGGGGGCGTTTCTGATCGGGCCCGGGGTGGCAGGGATATTATTCCTGATGGGAACACCGGATTTTGCCCTATATATGAATGCTCTTGCCCTTTTGTTATCAGGAGTGATCACCCTGTTTTTGCCGAAACTTGAGGGGGATTCATTGAAAGAAACAAGTACCTTTGAGTGGGAAATCATTAAGGATGATTGGCGGGTGGTGTGGGGTTTCAGCAAGAGAGCGGCTTACGTGATGATCCTATACGTATTGTTCACATGCATGCTTGTGATGACCGCCGCCATCGATTCCCTTGAAGCCGCTTTTTCTAAGGATGTGCTGCATCTCTCCAATAGCACCTACGGATATCTGGTGAGCATTGCAGGGGGAGGATTTGTACTGGGATCTCTCCTGAATGCGGCGTTTTCTCATAAGCTTCATCATATGCACCTCATGGGTGTCGGCTCTGTCATCGTCTCTATTGGATATATCGTGTATGCATTTTCACACGGGTTCTTGACGATTGCGATTGGATTCGCTCTTTTATCCTTTGCCCTGGCCTTTGCGACAACAGGGTTCGAGACTTTTTATCAAGAACATATCCCCGTTGAGATCATGGGGCGGGTAGGGAGCCTGTATGGATTGCTTGAAGGGGTCCTCGTCATCTTACTGACGGTCCTGATCGGAGTGGGGGCAGAAGGGGTGTCGGTTCGGGGTGCCGTCGTTGCAGGTTCGATTGTCATGCTCGTGGTCACCCTGTTTTTATGGGGAGCACTGAGGAAGAATTCTTGGAAAAAACAGTTAAATTATAATTCAGAATGTTATAATAAATAAAAACGCACTCATGAAGGGGGTTCGCGGATGAAGATGACGGTGGATCAATATTGGGATAAATGGGAAGAATTGATGAGTCGGGAAGAAGCGAGCTTTGAGAAGTGGGATGGGTTGGAGGATCTGTTGTTCATCGCCCAAAAAGACGGGGATCTCTATAAGGAATTCTGCTGTCGGTTCGGAATCATGAGGACCGTCAACTATCTTGGAGAGTATGAGGAATTATTCGATCATTTCGAATGGTGCAACGGATTCTTTTTAGATAATGAAGAGAACTTGGAGGATTGGGTGGAAAGCTTCCTATGGATCTATAAATGGATGGCGGAGCATCTGGTGAAGATGCCGGGCATTGAAATGGAGCTCCTGGAGACTTTTTTCAATGATTTTCAGGAAGCCTATGACCGCTACGGATACAGTCTGCGCCCTTATTATCAGCATCAGCATAAACGGGCTTTGAAGACTGGCGAAGTGGAGGAAGCCCACGCCTATTATCATAAATGGCTCGCCGCAGAACGGGATTCCCTGGCGGATTGTGAAGCGTGTGAATATCAGACACAGCTTGAGTACTTCTATTTTACAGGGGAAAAGGAAAAAGCGGCTCCCATCGAAAAGCTGTTATTATCCAAAGAAGTGTGCTGCGGAGAAATTCCGCATCTTACGTACAGCAAGCTGCTCCTTCCTTATTATGAGGACGGCCGCGTGGAGGAAGCCGTACGTTACCAATCCGAGGGATACTTTTTCATTTACGATAAACCCCACTTTCTCATTGAGGCCTCCGAGCATATCCGATTTCTTGCTTTAACGGAACCTCTCAGGGGCATCAAGGTACTGGAGCGTCACATCGAGTATGCCGACAGCGGGAAAGACCCGTATGGGATGTTCTATTTTTATATGAGTGCAATCGTCCTCCACAGGAAGCTCCTGGAAGCGGGGCATCGCCCGGGGTTTGCCGTGGACGTGATGAGTGAAGTGGCGGAGGAAATAGCGGAAGATTTTGATGCGAGGAACGGTAATGATTTCTTTGCACGGGAAATGGACCGAATTTATTCCCTCTAGCAGATATTGACACCCCCATAGAATCTCTATATAATCATCTAAAATAACTGAAACATTGAAGAGGATCAGTAAAGGGATCTTGTCTTTTAAGAGAGGGAGCCAATTTGGTGAGAAGCTCCCATAGATGAACCTTTGAACCTGCCTCTAAGTTCTGTATCGAATGAAGATATCAGCGGTCCGAAACCGTTATCATGGAATGAGTGTAAAGCTTTGCTTTGAATCAGGGTGGTATCGCCAGAAATGGTCCCTGATGATAAGCAGGGCTTTTTTTGTTTCTGTCGGGGATTCGCCGTTAAAACCAATCCAACTAAAAAAACGAGGTGCTCTCAAATGGCTAAAGAGTTTGTAAAAGATGTAACGGGCATGGATGAAGATTTTGCCCGGTGGTATACCGATGTCGTGACGAAGGCGGAGCTGATCGACTATTCCAGTGTCCGGGGTTCGATGATCATCAGACCTTACGGATATGCAATTTGGGAAAACATCAAGGATGCCCTTGACGGGAAAATCAAGGAAACCGGGCATGAAAATGTGTATATGCCCCTTTTCATCCCTGAAAGCCTGTTGCAAAAAGAGAAGGATCACATCGAAGGGTTCGCACCAGAAGTCGCTTGGGTGACCCATGGCGGTGATGAGGAACTAGCGGAACGGCTATGCGTGCGTCCGACGTCCGAGGTGCTATTCGGTGAGCATTATAAAAATATCATCCATTCCTACCGGGATCTGCCTAAGCTCTACAACCAGTGGGCGAATGTGGTCCGCTGGGAAAAGACGACCCGTCCATTCCTCAGAACGCTTGAGTTCCTGTGGCAGGAGGGACATACATGTCACGAGACCGATCAGGATGCCCATGAGGAAACGGTTCAGATGCTCGAAGTGTACGCAGAGCTTTGTGAAGAGATGCTGGCGATTCCTGTCATAAAGGGACAGAAAACGGAGAAAGAGAAGTTTGCCGGTGCGAAGTATACGTACACGATCGAGAGTTTGATGCATGACGGAAAAGCCTTGCAATCGGGGACTTCCCACCATCTCGGGGATGGATTTGCAAAATCATTCGGCATCCAGTTCACGGACCGTGACGGCAAGCTTCAATATGTACAGCAAACATCATGGGGACTCACGACCCGCATCATCGGGGCCATGATCATGGTGCACGGGGACGACCGGGGTCTTGTCGTACCGCCACGGATTGCTCCGACACAGCTGATGATTGTGCCGATTGCCCAGCATAAAGAAGGCGTCCTTGATTTTGCCTATAATTTGAAGACACAGCTTTCAGGTGTTGCCCGCGTCGGGATTGACGCCAGTGACAAAAAGCCTGGCTGGAAGTTCAATGAGTACGAAATGAAGGGAATCCCACTCCGTTTGGAAGTCGGTCCACGGGACATCGAGAACGGGCAGGTTATTTTGGCGAGACGTGATACCGGTGAAAAAAACACGGTCACGTTGGAAGAGCTGGAAGGGAAAGTAGCAGCACTGCTTGAAGACATCCAACGCAATCTATTGGAAAAAGCGAGAGAACACCGTGAAGAAAAAACAACGATCGCCAAAACGTTTGATGAGTTCAAAACGACGGTGAATGAAAAGGGGGGTTTCATCAAAGCGATGTGGTGCGGAGATCGAGACTGTGAAGATAAGATAAAGGAAGAAACGAGTGCCACATCACGATGCATGCCGTTTGAACAGGAGCAGGTGTCCGATACATGCGTTTGCTGTGAAAAGGATGCGAAACACTTGGTGTATTGGGCAAAGGCGTATTGAGTTCCACATAAGCAGGGGACTTTCGGACCTTTCTGGCTTTTTCTGACTAAAGTCTTCTTTTTTCTATGTTTACTTAATAAATATAGGTAAAGGAGGCGTCGATTAATATGGATGTGGGACTCATCGTTATTTTCTTTATGGTATTCGTGGTAATCAGCCTATGGATCGTGCATTCCAAGCTCAACCGGATCACCGAGCATGTACAGCAGCTTGATGAGGAGTATTTATCCGATGAGGAGATCGAGAAGGAATTAGAGGAAGAGTGGAATAATGAGAAATAACGATGAAGGCGTTTCTCCGTAGAGAGGCGCCTTCCTTTTTTATGAAAAGTCTCTTTTAGCATAATTTGTTGGTAAGGTAGCGAGTGGTGGTTGATTTCCGCTACAGGTGCTCGCTTTCCGCGGGGCGTGAGTTGAGCCTCCTCGGGCATTCGCCCTGTGGGGTCTCAACTTTCCCGCTATTCCCGTCGGAGTCGAGCACCTTCCGCTCCAATCATTTCTAAGAGTACGGAGGATAAATTTCCTTCCATACCTTTTGAGAACATCAATCTTCATCGTATCCAGTGATCGACTTTAACATGAATAATAAAATACTATTTTATTCGGTTTTTCACTAGTAAGCTCTGTCATGATATCTCATTTTGGTGGTGAGTGGAACGGCGTAGACTTCTGCGGAAAAACGGGCGTGCCGAGACCCCGTTCGGCTAAGCTGAGGAGGCTTGGCCGTTCGTGCGCTGGAAAGCGAAGCCGTTCCCATCACCATCTATAGCACTCACACATAGACAGAGCCTTGGCAGTTCCTATGTAAGAAAACAACAATTTTGAGAAAAGAACTACCAATCTACTTAGGTGGTTGGTACTATTAACTTATTACATAAGAGGGAGGCGCAGAGATGAAGCATAAGGACTTAACCATCGAAACACCACGGTTGGTCATCAGACCTTTTGTGAACAGTGATTATGAAAACTGGTTGAGCGAACATCTGAACAGGCTCCCGTCACAGCATAAGTATGATGTCGGCTATCAGGATATGAGTGAGTGCACGGAGTTCTGGTTCAGGGAAATGCTTGAGAAACATGACGAAATGATCGAGGGAGATCAGGTATATATCCTCGGGATCTTTCTGAAAGAGAATGGAGCGAATATCGGGACGATCGATTTTTCGACGCTCATGCGGTACAACTTTAACTGGGGCAGGGCGGGCTACACGATACATAATCGCTATTGGAACCGAGGATTTGGGAAGGAAGCGATGAAGGCAGCCCTTCAGCTGGCATTCGTGAAATTGAATTTTCACCGGATCGAAGCCCATATCAATCTGGACAATACGCCTTCAATCCGACTTGCGGAAGCCGTGGGGATGGAGTATGAGTGCACACGTAAAGGGTTCATTTATGAATTTGGAGAGTGGACGGATAATCTGGTGTATTATGTGAATGCGGGAGAATAGATAAAAGGCCGGAATCAGCTAATGATTCCGGCCTTTCTTTATTGTTGTAATCCTTCGATCGTCATGTCTTTTACAGGGAGGAAGGCTTCTCCTGTATCCATATACGTAACGTTCACTTTGTCATTTTCCTTCAGATAGATCGCGAGCAAGCTGTTTTCAGAAGAAACGATGTAGTTCTTCCCGTTGTTCAGAAGGAAGGATACCACGGTGTAATCACCGGATTTTTCTTTGTACACCCGGACAACCGTACCGTTTGCTTGCTTTTCCTCGGCTTTCGAGCTGCCGTCGACGCTTCCGCCTCCGCGTTGGAGAGCGGTTTTATAAGCTTTCAATGCCTGGTTCGGCGTGTTCGCATAAGCTGAGATTTCCGGGTTGGCGGCTGATACGATGAAGTAGTTCTGTAAGAAACCATTCGCATCAAGCACCGGTGTCAGCCAGCTTGCTTCACCGTAGAAGTTATAGAGCACAGGCATTTCGCCGTCCCATTTCTTTTCGATGAATTTCTTTTGGATGATTTGCAGGGCTCCTTGTGAATCCATGTACGATTCTTCAAGGTTTCCTGTGTAGAACGTTGCTTCTCCCGTTCTTGAGTTCGTCAGGGAGTATCCGAGCATGGAATCGACGCCTTCTTTAGGTGACGTGAAATCGGTGAAGTAGTACATGTCACCATTTTCGTCGAAAATAGGGCTCACATTCGCCTCGGTTCCTTCATCTGATGGAAGTTTCACATCCGATTTACCGAAGCGGCTGTTCCAGAAACCTTTCACATAGTTACCGAAATAACTGTTCTGAAGGCTGACCGTTTCAGGAGAAACCGCGCCGTCGATGAATGCCGGTACGTCTTTGATGGCATAGGACTTCGTCTTCCCTGTTTGCGGGTCGACCAGGACGATTCCTTCCACATCGAAACCGTTACGGGCAGAGATGAAGTTTCCGTACGTCTGGATATAGAAAGGTTTTCCATCATCATCGATTTCAAGCTGCACATCCCCGTTGAAAATTTCCTTCGGATAATTCAAACGGATATGTCGCTCCACTTTTTTATTAAAGTAAGAAGAAGGTGTGTACACCATTTCTTCTTTGATGAATTTAGGATTGGCGTTTGAATCCGTTGCACTCAGCTTGAAGTACCCGGGAGTTTCGTCCCCTTTGAACCATTTGAAGAAACCGGAGAATTCAACAGGGGCGATGTATACATACTCACCGTCCACTTTCTGGATCTGCAGGTTGCCGAGTTCATAATAACTTGTATTCGGAACCTGACCGAACGCTTTCTTCATTTTATTACGGGCGAATTGAGGAGGTACGCTTGCAGGCGTCTCCTTTTCATCAAAAGCCTGGATCTCTGTTTTGACATCCATTTTCGCCGATTCGAATTTCTCATCAGCATTGAAGACGAACGCAGTCAGGAAGTAAGCACCGACGAAGATGCTCGCCAGGAACAGAAGCCCTTTTACCATCCGTTCTTTCCCCGTGGCAAAGGCTGCCCCGAATCCTGATGCAATGATCAGGAGGATCCATATGCTCGTGAAGTTCTGATCGAGATTCGAGAGGTAATAGAACAGGAATACCACAACGGTCGTGATGAGTAATGTGGCTCCAAATAGTGCCGGGAAGGATGGGTATCCCTCTTTTTTATTTTGTTTTTTCATGACGGCCATCGGTACGAGCAATAAGGCCATGACCAATCCGACAATCAATGAAAATAGTAAGATGTTTCCCATAGTGTTCCCCTTTCAAGGTTGTGATTCTGTTTATAGTGTATATACGGATGAGGGGGCAGGGAGGTTTCATTTGTTTTTTACCGCATAACCCACTCATCATCCGTTATAATAGGAAGAAGCAACCATTCAGGAGGAAAATATGGATATATTTGATATAGCAAGGCTGGCTGGGGTGTCGCGGAAAACGGTTCAGCGCGTGTTGAATGATTCGCCCCAGGTACGGACCGAGACCCGGGAGCGGATATTGAAGATCATGGAGGAGCATCAGTATCAGCCGAATGTTTCAGCACGGAGACTGGTGAAGAAAAAAACCCACACGGTCGGGCTATTCATCATTCAGGATCCAGGGAAGGATCGGATCTATTCCGATGATCTTTTTTACAGCGTGGTAATCGGGGCGGTGATCAATGCCTGCTCTCTTCGGGGGTATAAAGTTCTTGTGACAATGGCGGAGGTGGATGATCCGTCTCCCGTGTTGAAGCTTTACCGGGAAAAAAGCATCGATGCGGGCATTATCATAAGCTGGAGCAACGTCCAGTCGATCGTTGATGAAATCCTTTCCGTCAACTTTTTGGTCGGTGTCTTCGATCAGAACAATCTGACCCATCGTACTCCTTCCATTCCCATGCCTGTATTGGAAAATGAAGCGAGTGCCATGGAGGCGACCCGTCACCTTCTTCAGCTTGGGCATGAAGAGATCGGGATCATTACGGGTGATGAAGATAATCCTGCAGCGGTGGAGCGTTTCAATGGCTACCAAAAGGCATTGAAAGCAGCAGGAATCAGTGTGAAGCCCGAGTACATCTATACGGGCAGGTTCGTAGAAGAATCGGGAAGGGAGGCCGTCCATCATTGGATCCGGGAGGGGAACCTTCCTTCCGCTATCGTCTGTTCCAATGATCATATCGCTTTCGGGGCCCTCAAGGCACTGAAGGAAGCGGGACGGGATGTCCCCGGGGACGTTTCTCTCATCGGTTTTGATAATATTTTGCTGACAGAATACACATCACCTGCACTCTCCACCATGAACGTTCCAAGAGTGGAGATGGCGGTTGCGTTAGTAGAGCAGCTGATACAAAGGGTTGAAGGGAAGCCATATGAAACGATGACTCCTTTTGAAGCTTCTTTGGTCATCAGGAATTCCTGTTCAGAGAAAAAAGCCTGATTCCCTTTGGGGTTTCGTTTTCGGGTGCATGTTATTAAATGAAATAGGGGATCGTACTTTTCTGTTGGGACATCAGGCTAAGCCCCAGAGCTGATCAATAGACGGAAATATTCCGCTTAAGTAGTCATTTCTATTAAAAAAGGCCGAAATAGACGGAGGGATTCCGCCTATTAACTCCAAAAATACAAAAATAGGTGATTTTTCTGTGGATAACCGGAAAACGTCCGCTTATTTATCTCCCGAAACAAGGTCACTCAGAATGTAACCGGAAAAACTCCGCTTATTCTACTTTTGCTCGTTCTTCTTTATCTTTTAAGGACGGGCTTTTTTTTAATGAGTGGGAAATCATTATGGTAGAAAAATGTTGTCAAACGAACCAAGTGGTCTTATAGTTATATACAAATGTCCCACGTGAGACATAAATGAAAACAGGAGGAGTTCACATGTTAAAAAAAGCAGTCACTTCGTTTACCGCTGCATGTCTCATCATGACTCTGCCACCCGCGAATATAGGAAAAGCCTCACCACAAAAAGACAAACCTTTCCACCTCAAAGATTCAACCTTAAAAGATAGAACGATAGAAGGCGATCTCGTGATCACGCCGGCAGCCGGAAAGGACATCACTCTTGAAAACGTGACGGTACAAGGAAGGACCCTGATCAAGGGAGAAGCACCCGATACCTTACAATTGACAGATTCCGAGTTGAAGAGTCTTTCAGTTGAAGGACCTGGTCATTTGTCGAAGATCACAGTTTCCGGAGATTCGGTCGTTGATCAAACCCTTCTGGGAGGAAATGTGTTATTGGAAGAAAACGAGATTACTTCCTTAGGATTTCAAGATGTTATGGTCTCAGCATCAAATGTAAAAACGAAAAAAGCCGAATTGAAAGGTGAATTCGATACGATTTCGACGACAGGGAAAAAGGGAGAAGCACAAGTAGAACTTGACGGAATTGCCGATCGGGTAGAATTGAACGCGCTTTCAAATATCTCCCTTACGTCTGACGGTGTGGTGAAGGAGCTTCTCGTATCGAAATCAGGGAAAGGATCGGCCATCGCTGGACAAGGTTCCATCGAAAAAGCCACTTTGGATAGTATCATCACATGGAATGGAAAAGAAACGAGTGACGCCTCTTCTATTGTCACGCCATGGTCCCTCGTGTGGAATGATGAATTCAATGAGGATGAGATCGATCGTGACAAGTGGACGTTCGATATCGGCAACGGATATACCGATGCGAATGGTACCTTCATTTCAGGATGGGGGAATAATGAAAAGCAATACTACACGGACCGTCCTGAAAATGCTAGGACTGAAGACGGGAAGCTTCTGATTACGGCTAAAAAAGAAAACTATCAAGGATACGACTATACGTCTTCCCGTTTGAAGACGAAGGGCCTGTTTTCCAAAACGTATGGAAAATTTGAAATGAAGGCCTCCCTGCCGGTTGGAAAAGGATATTGGCCGGCGTTCTGGATGCTTCCGGAAGATGACCGGTATGGCGGATGGGCTGCTTCAGGTGAGATTGATATTTTAGAAGCACAGGGCAGCAATCCGGGTGAAGCGATCGGGACGCTTCATTACGGGGAATCGTGGCCGAATAATAAATATACAGGTGATCACTATAGGTTTGAAGATGGATCGACGATTGCCGACGAGCATGTGTACTCCGTTGAATGGGAGCCGGGGGAAATCCGCTGGTATGTGGACGGGAAACTCCGCCAGACCCAGAACAATTGGTACAGCAAAGGGACCGGTAACGCTGCCAACTTCACGTATCCCGCACCGTTTGATCAATCCTTCCATATGCTGTTGAATCTTGCGATCGGCGGGAATTTCGACGGTGAACCGACGGAAGAGACGATGTTCCCTCAATCCATGGATGTGGATTATGTACGTGTGTATGACTTGGCGGGAAGACCGTATCAAACGCCGGAACTGCCGGAATTTGAACAAGCTCCATTGCCTGACGATGCGAAGCAGCCCCTTGAAGATGGAAACCTTATGTACAATACCGGGTTTGATCAGGAATGGGAAGATGTTGACGGCATTCCTGGAGTGGAAAATACGGATTACTGGTACTTCTTGACCGTCCCTGATTTCGGAGGGAAAGCCAATGTCTCGGTCGATCAGATCGAGGGAAGGAATTTTGCCAAAGTGGATGTGGAAGAACCGGGAAGCCAGCCTTATTCCGTTCAGCTCATCCAGGACGTTTCACTCGGGAAGGGCCGTTACTACCGGGTATCCTTCGATGCGAAATCGACCGGATCACGCAAGGTCAATGTAAAAGTCGGCGGTGGTGAAAAGAGGGGATACAGTGCCTATTCAAACAGTGAATCCTTTTCACTGAAAGACGGGGTGGAATCCTATGAAATGGTGTTCCAGATGACCGAGGAAAATGATTTGGCAGCCCGTGTGGAATTTAATCTCGGATTGTCCAAGCTCCCTGTGTGGCTAGGAAATATCCGGGTGGAAGAAATCCCTCCGGTCGAAGTGGATCCGGATGCTTCAAAACCTGAACTGCCGACGGGGAACCTTATTTATAATGGAACATTCGACCAGGGATTCCCTGACCGCCTTCTCTATTGGCATCTGGCAGGCTCCGGGGAAGCCCAAGGAGTGGACCCTGACGAGCGGGTATTCTCGTCCAAGCCATCCAGCGAAACGGACGAGGCAGGGCTTTTGCAAAAAGGGATCCAGCTTAAGGCGTTGAATGAATATGAATTGACGTTTGACGGTGAGGCAGAAAGAGGTCGTGATATTCAGGTCGAGTTGAGAAGCAAGGATGGGGAAGAAGTGTATGCAGCGGCAACAATCCCTTTCACAGCTGATTGGGAGAAGCATGCCATGACGTTCACGATGCCTGATGTGACGGATATGGAGTCCCGGCTGGTGATTGATCTTGGTGGCAGTACCGATGAAGTGAAGATCGATAACCTTTGGTTAAAGAAGAAAGCGGGACCTGCGGGTGAAAATGTCCTACAGAACGGATCGTTTGATTCCGATTTAGAATTTTGGGCAAATTACATTCATTTCGATGCTTCTGCGGGTATTTCTTCTGAAGATGGTCAGGCAAAGATCTCGATCGGCAACGAAGGGAACGAAACCTGGAGTGTTCAGCTTTTTCAAGAAGGACTGAAGCTTAAGCCGGGAGTGGAATACACCCTTTCCTTCGACGCGAGTTCGACGGTTGGCCGGACGATGGAAGTGACGATCGAAAATGCTACGTATACGCGCTATTTATCAGAAATCGCTCAGTTGAGTGGAGAGATGACGCATTATGAGTATACGTTTACGACACCTGTGAGCGAGGACACGAGTCTTAAGTTCCTGATTGGGAAAAGCGGTTCGCCGATTGGTGTTCATGACGTGGTGATTGACAATGTGGAATTGAAGTAGGAGTTGGGGCACGGCGTCTTGTCACCTCAAAAAAAGAAGCAGCCGGCTCGGCTGCTTCTTTCCATTATGACAGTGCCTTTTCCGGCTTGATCGGATGCAATCGTCCTTCTTCATCCCGGAATACGAGGTGCTCACGCCCGAATTTTGTCGGTGTATCGATCCCAGCGGCCGCGGCCAGGTTGTACAGGCCTTCGCGGAGGGAGATGATGTAGTTGCAGACGCGAAATGACTTTTCTTCGACGATCAGTGCCCGCTGCAGTTTCTTGTCGGTGGTGGCAACGCCGACAGGACAGTTGTTCGTGTGGCATACTTGAGCCTGGATGCAGCCAACGGAGAACATCAGTCCACGGGCGATGTTGACAAAGTCGGCACCGAGTGCGAGTGCAAAGGCAATCTTGTCGGGTGTTAACAATTTTCCAGAAGCGAAGATCTTCACTTTATCCCGGACACCGTGTTTCACCAGGGTGTCGTGAAGGAAGGGAAGGGCCGATTTGATCGGGACCCCGGCTGAAGCCGCCAGTTCCTGATACGATGCACCTGTTCCTCCTTCCCCGCCGTCCACCGTGATGAAGTCGGGATGTTTTCCTGACGTGGCCATATAGGAAGCGAGGCTTTCGATATCATTCGTGTTCCCGACGACCAGTTTGATTCCGACGGGTTTGCCGCCCACTTCCCGGAGTTGTTCGATGAAACCCAGCATCTGTTCATTATTGCTGAATTCCTTGAACCGGTTCGGGCTGTCGATGGATTTCCAAGGTTCCACGTTTCGGATGTTGGCAATCTCTTGTGTCACTTTTTTTCCGTCAACGTGACCGCCACGGGTCTTGGCACCCTGAGCAAGTTTCAATTCGAAGGCTTTCACTTCCTTGAGTTCACTCTTTTTCTTGAATTCTTCCCATGAGAATTCGCCGTCCTTCGTTCTGACGCCGAATAAGCCCGGGCCGATCTGGCAGATGATGTCGACTCCGCCTTTCAGGTGATGCTTGGATAATCCGCCTTCACCGGTATTCATCCAGGAACCTGAAGCGAGGTTTAAACCCGTTGACAATGCCGTAATGGCCTGCTCACCGAGGGACCCGTAGCTCATGGCGGATTGACCGACGAGGCCTTTCACTGTAAAGGGATATCGGCAGGTGTGTTCACCGATGACCTGGGCATCTTCGTCTTTCAGGAGAAAGGGATCTGCTTCAGATTCTTCGCGATGTTCCCTGCGGCTGAGTAAATTATCTTTATCAAGCTTGTAGATTTTGGTTTTGACTTTTTGTGAGTTATCGATGCGCAGTTCGTCACGTTGGACAGGGAAAAGGGTGTTGCGTATGTAGTAGCCTTCCTTTTCGAAGTCCCGTTCCGATCCGAAGCCCAGCATCCGGGATTTATATTTTCCCGCCATGACGGTATTCGTGTATTCAAGTCTCGAGAAGGGTTTTCCTTCGTTGTCATTATGAAAGAGGTATTGTCTCAGTTCAGGACCGATCTTCTCGAGGATGTATCTCATTTTTCCAAGAACCGGGAAGTTCCTTAACACGGCATGTTCTTTTTGTTTCTCATCCGTCATCCATAAATAGAGAATAAGGGCAGCAGGGATAAGCAGTGCGAGAATGATGACGGTAAGGAGAATCCATTGAATGATGGATATACTGTTCATATTCATTCCTCCAATAGGGGAAGAGAGCCCCTTTAAAGGCTCATCTTCTTATTAAAATAGTCGTTTCATGGCTTTGCGTAACGGTGGCATTTCGGCCTCATGCTTCTTGAAGAATTTTTTCATGACATGCTTTGAGTAACCCGCCGCCTGTTCGAAGTTGATCTTACCGGGTAGGGGTGGCTGATCTTCAATGACACAATCGATGATGACCGGTTTATTGGATTTCGCTGCCATTTCAAAGGCAGGCTGAAGATCCTCATGTTTAATGACGCGATAGCCTTCCCCTCCGCATGCTTTGGCGAACTGGGCGAAATCTATGTCCTGGAGATCCGTTTCATATTCGAGGTGGCCGATGGATTCCTGTTCATATTTGATCATGCCGATCTTTCGATTGTTCATGATGACGACGATGATCGGCAGCTTGTATTTGACGGCCGTGACGAAATCATGCATCACCATGGTGAATCCGCCGTCTCCGCATACGGCGATGGACTGGCGCTCAGGCTCTGCCAGGCCGCTTGCGATTGCACCAGGAAGTCCGCAGCCCATGGTTGCCATCCAGCTGGAAATAATCATTTTCTGGTTGGTCATTTTAAAATGTCTCGCGGTCCAGACGGTTACATTGCCGACATCGACGGACAGGATTGCATCGTCGTCTGCAATCTTCTGAAGGGCCGCAATGACTTGAGGAGGCTTCATGGGCGTCGTCGCTTCCACTTCGTCTTTTTCAACATGTTTCCACCAGTTGTTCATATTGTTCTGGCATTCTTCTAAAAAGGATCGGTCCTCCTTGACGGGAAGCTGTTTATTCCATTGCTTCAAAACAAGGTTCGAATCTCCGACGATCCCGATGGAAACGGGATATCTCTTTCCGATTTGTGCCGGATCCGCATCGATTTGAACGGCGGGCGTATCATCGGGTAGGAAATCACGATAAGGGAACGACGTACCGATCATGATGAGAAGATCTGCTTCTTCCATCGCTTCATATGCGGGTTTCGTCCCGATTTGACCGAGCTGTCCGAGATTATGGGGATGCTTGTCAGGGAATATTCCTTTAGACGGAAGTGTAAAGATGACCGGAGCCGCGATTTTTTCGGCGAAAGCCTCGAGTTCACGGGCGGCATGCCTGGAACCCGTTCCTGCAAGGATGACCGGACGTTGTGCTTTATGTACGTATTCCAGTCCGGTCCTCACATCTTGTTCCAGGGGAGCGGCGATGGTCGCTGCCGGGATACTGGATGTGTCTTTTATGGTGTCCTTGATCTTTTGACCAGGGATATCGTCCGGGATGATCAGCACGGACACCCCTTTTTTGGCATAAGCGGTCCTGATTGCCTGATTCATGAGATCGGGAAGTGACTCAGGTGAAGACACCCGTTCACAGTATACGGAAACGTCAGCAAACACCCGGTCCAGATGAACTTCCTGGAATGAGTCCATGCCAAGCTCCGCAGTCGCGACCTGTCCGGCCAAAACCAACACGGGTGCCCCGTCGGCCTTCGCGTCATACAATCCATTTAACAGGTGGATGGCCCCGGGTCCGCCAATGGATAAACATACCCCGATGTTCCCCGTGAGTTTGGCATACGACGAGGCGGCAAGTGCCCCGACTTCCTCGTGTCTGACCTGGATGAACTCAATTTCCTCTTTTTCACTTCGTAGTACGTCGACAAAGTGATTGATGGAATCACCGGGAAGACCGAATACATGCTTGATCTTCCATTGTTCCATGATATCTGCAGCTGCCTGCCCTGCGAGTTTATGTCCCATAGTTGAACCTCCTTATTGTGTATAGTGATTTTTTACCACTGATGTGGATTTGTTAAACGTGGGGGAGAGAGGGTGGTTGCGAAATTTGTCGATAGATGTAGAACGGTCGATATCCTTCCACGAGACCTCTCCGAACGCAAAATAAAAAAGCAACCGATCCACGATCAGTTGCTTTCTCCTAACACCACTTCCACTCCGAAATGATCCGATACGACAGGTTTATTATCATCGTTAAAGATGACCCGGGATGAAGCTACATTTATTTTTTTGCTGGACAGGATAAGGTCGAGCCGTAAATCGACTGTATTCTTATCCCAACCGGCAATGTTTCCCCGGACGGTGATGCCGCTGTCCCGTTCAAGGGCTTCCCCGAATGTATCCAGTAGCCCTTTGGAAAGGAGATAATCGTACCCTTCATCACGAACCAGGGCATTGTTATTGAAATCGCCCATTAAGAAGTACGGGGATTCAGGGGTGACCTGCTCCATTAAGGAGTCTACCTGGTACTTGAATGGTTCTTCATCGTCCCTCCACCAGCCGAGGTGGCAGGAGTAGAAGGTGAGGGGCTTACCATGATAAGAAATGGTGGCCCCTAGGATCTTACGGGTTTTCCAATAGGCTTGATCATGGCTTCTCGAGATGAAGAAGCGATGTTCCTCCACGACGGGGTGCTTCGTCAAAATGGCGATGCCTTCTTCATAGACGTCGTAGCCGATATGAGCGAAGTCCCAGACAAGTGTGTAATCTGTTACGCCTCGCTTCTTCAGTTCTCCAAGGAGTACAAAGGCAAAATTGTCTTTTTTGACCAAGCCATGGACGATTTCGCTTTCAATCAGCTGACTGACTTCCTGAAGGGCGATGACATCGTAGGATTTCTCCGCGATGTCATCGGCTACAACCGAGATTTTCCCGAGCTGGTTATCTTCCTGCCATGAGTGACAATTCAGCGTGAGTAATTTCATGGATTATGCTCCCAGTAGGTCTTGAATGTCCGACTTGATGACGTCTGCTTTCGGACCGTAAATGGCCTGGACGCCCTTATCTTTCAGGATGAGGCCGAGTGCCCCGTTTTTCTTCCATTCCTGTTCAGTGTCGACAAGGCTCGTGTCTTTTACCGTTACACGAAGACGGGTCATGCAGGCATCAACGTCCACGATGTTGTCACTGCCGCCAAGCATGGCAACGACTTTAGGTGCAATTGAATCGGCACTTACACTTCCGCTGCCGGTTGTCGTTTCATCTTCAATATAGTTTCCATTACGACCCGGTGTCGGGAAGTTGAACTTTTTGATCAGGAAGTTGGCAACGGCAAAGTTCAAACCAAAGAACACGAGACACGCGATGACAAAGTTTACAAGGTCGACCCACAGGCCTGCTTTGATGATCATCGGTACACGGGTGAGAAGCTCGATGGATCCGAAAGAATGAACGCGGATGTGAACGATATCCACAATCGCGAAAGCAAGTCCCGTCATGATTGCGTACACCACATATAACAATGGAGCAGCGAACATGAACATGAATTCGATCGGTTCGGTAACACCTGTTAAAAATACAGCTAAACCAGCTGAGAAGAACATGGATTTGTATTTTTTCTTCTTATCTTTATCCACATTGCGGTACATGGCGTACGCGATACCGATCAGAGCAGCTGTGGATAAAATCATTTGACCGACTTTGAAACGTGCCGGTGTCACATCGTTTAACAATTGTTTGTAGCTTGCTGTGTCTCCTGCTGCCAGGAAATTGTTCAGGTCGGCAATCCAGGCAAGCCATAGTGGATCTTGTCCCGCAACCGTCGATCCTGCACTTGAACCTGTCAAGATGGTATACGTCCCGCCAAGTTCCGTGTAGTTGATTGGAACCGTTAGCATATGATGCAGACCGAATGGCAGTAACAGACGCTCCAATGCGCCGAATACGAATGGGGCGATGATAGGCGCCGTGTTACGCGATGTGGCGATCCACTGACCGAAGTCATTCAGAAGTCCTTGAATGAATGGCCATACAATCGACATGATGACGGCGATGATGACCGATCCGACGATCACGACGAACGGTACGAAACGTTTCCCGTTAAAGAAGGAAAGGGCATCAGGCAATTTGCTGTAGTTGTAATACTTGTTGAAAAGGTTGGCTCCAAGGAAACCGGAAATGATTCCGACGAACACACCCATATTAAGGGAAGGTGCACCAAGGACCGATGTGAAATAATCTGAAACGACCAGCGTTTGTCCGAACAGGGAAGAGACCGTTGCTTCGGGATCACCTAGCATATCCCCACTCACTCCGAAGATCGCTCCTGTAATCCGGTTGATCAGGATGAAGGCGATCAGGGCAGCGAAGGCACCTCCTGCACGTTCTTTCGCCCATGAGCCCCCGATTGCGACTGCGAACAGGATGTGGAGATTAGTGATGACTCCCCACCCGATATCTTCCATAACTCTTGCAATCGTTTGCACAAATGTGATGTCTCCACCCATCATTGCAATCAACTTACCGAGGGAAATCATGATCCCTGCAGCTGGCATGACGGCCACGACCACAAGCAATGCTTTCCCAAACTTCTGCCAAAAATCAAATGACAATACATTCTTCATAAACCCGTTTCCTCCTTTAATATCAATCTATTGAACTATATTTCTTACAATGGATGACATGTTTGCGTTTACATTTCAGCTTAAAATGAAATGCGTGTCGCTGTGTCTTCATGGTATGGTGCTATGTACATAAAAATGAGTGCAAGGTAAATGCAACCGTTTGCACTAGCTAAACACATTTTATGATATCCCTTTCAAGAAAGCAATAACAAAATAGTATTTTAGTAAAATATTAATGGTGAGAGGGACGGACCTTGGTAGGAGGAGGGGGCGGGGAATTGAGAGATAGTTGTTTAGTAGTGGGTGTGAGGTTGTGGATAACGTTCGATGGTGGGAGGGGGTATTCACATGTGGATAAATTGGTCGTTCATGCAAAAAAGGAGCATCCAACCAAGGGTGGATGCTCCTTATCATTATTTCAGTAAGCGTAATCCATTTAAAATAACCAATATCGTACTTCCTTCATGCCCGATGACTCCATAGGGGAGGTCGAGGATCTGCAGGAAGTTGGAGGCAATCAACAGCATGATGACCGCGATGGAGAAAATAACGTTCTGCTGGACGATGCGCTTCATTTTTTTCGATAGCTTGATGGCTTCGGCGATCCGGGTCAGGTCGTTTTTCATCAGTACGACATCGGCTGTTTCAAGGGCGACGTCGGTGCCTTCTCCCATGGCGATTCCGACGTTGGCCGTTGCGAGGGCCGGTGCGTCATTGATTCCGTCTCCGACCATACCGACCGTACCGAATTGATCCTTCAACTTTTTCAGTTCGTCTACTTTCGTTTCCGGCAGGCATTCGGCAATAAAAGAAGCGACGCCCGCTTCTTCTGCGATGGCACGGGCCGTTTTTTCATTGTCTCCTGTCAGCATGATGGTCTGGACGCCTTCTTTTTCCAGAAGCTTCAGTGCTTCGATGGTTTCATTCCGGACGACGTCTTTCAGGGCGATCAATGCGACGATTTCATTTTCTTTTGCTACAAAAACGGTCGTCTTTCCTTCAGAGGCGATTCTTCCGTATGCTCCGTTCATAAACCGTTCTGCCAACAGTTTATCCACAAAGTCGGCTTTCCCGATTTTCCATTCTGATCCGTCGACAAGGGCTTTGACTCCCCATCCGGATACATCCTCCAGGGAATCAGGCTGGAATAGTTGTACGTTGAACTCTTGGATTGCGTGTCCGACGATGGCCTGTGCGAGTGGATGGTTCGACTGATTTTCAATGGAAGCAACCGCGCTTATCACGTCACGTTCATTCATCGTATCTGCAATCAGGATATCCGTCACGACGGGTTTCCCTTTCGTCAGTGTTCCTGTTTTATCAAAGGCAATCGCCTTGATGTTACTCAGGTTCTCCAGGTGGGCACCGCCTTTAAAAAGGATCCCGTGGCGGGCGCCGTTTGAGATGGCCGAAAGACTTGCCGGCATGATGGCTGCAACCAGGGCACACGGTGATGCTACCACAAGGAGGACCATGGCCCGGTAGAATGTTTCCGTCCAGCTCCATCCAAGGAGGAAGTGAGGGAGGAACATCATCAGGAACACCACGGCAAGGACGACTTTTACATAGGTTCCTTCGAAGCGTTCGATGAACTGCTGGGAAGGGGATTTCTCACTTTGAGCCGATTGGACAAGGTCGATGATTTTTTGAAAGAGGGTTTCGCTGCTCGGTTTGGTCATTTCCACCGTGATGGCGCCGTTGATATTGACGGTTCCGGCGAACACTTCATCCCTCTGCCCCTTAGTCACAGGGACGGCTTCACCGGAGATCGCTGCTTCATCGATGGACGTGGTGCCTTTTACGACCACACCGTCCGTCGGTACCCGTTCACCCGGTTTAATCAGGATGTGATCACCGATTTCGAGGCTTGAAACATTGACTTTCTTTTCGCCAGAGCCTGTGACAAGCCATGCTTCTTCCGGCTGGAGCTGCATGAGGGCGGAGATTTCCTTCTGACTTTTATTCATCGTATACGTTTCAAGGGCTCCGCTGACAGCAAAGATGAAGATCAGGATCGCACCTTCCGTCCAGTAACCGATGATGGCGGATCCGACGGCGGCAAAAATCATCAGCATTTCCACATTCAGTTCTTTGTTTTCGATGGTTTCTTCGATTCCTTCTTTCGCTTTCGCAAAACCTCCGATGGCAAAAGCAAGGAGGTAGAAGATGGTGCTCATGCTTGAGTCCTCATTGGATGTCAGCCAGCCGAGTAGGATGAACACACCGCTGATGAGGGCAGCGATCAATTCGGCATGAGGCTTCATTTTTTCAATGAAGTGTATGTTATCTTTCGGTGTCCCCATGGATAGTGCTTTGGATTGTGAGCTCATAAGTATTCCTCCTCTTTAGT
Source organism: Rossellomorea sp. QJM3NY_18 (assembly GCF_056173145.1). Classification (NCBI taxonomy): domain Bacteria; kingdom Bacillati; phylum Bacillota; class Bacilli; order Caryophanales; family Bacillaceae; genus Rossellomorea; species Rossellomorea sp. QJM3NY_18. The sequence continues at coordinate 613,558 of NZ_CM149659.1, forward strand.
AAATGAAAATGGGGGTTTCTCATTGAGAATAATAATCAACGTCATTACCCCTATAAAACGACGAAAGCTGCCACCAGTGAAAGGTGACAGCAAAACGGCACGTGCTCTTAGCTGAAAGTATATAATGTTAGTAATTTGTAATTATTATAATCTAATCCTACCACATGTATATGAGGATGGGAAGCATTTTGTGCTAGTTATTCTCGGTTATTTCTCCACGCCGATTTTGCAGGGAAAAGACAAGGAGGCTCACAAAAATCATCAGCATCATGCTGGCGATCAAATAGAAGAAGCTGGACCCTTTGAACCAGTCGATCGTGATTCCACCGATGAAAGGGCCGATCATGCTGCCGAAGCTGAAGAAGATCCCGCACATGATGTTTCCGGCAGGCAGCAGCTCTTTCGGGAGGAGATCCGTCATATAACTGATGCCGAGTGAAAACGTCGAACCGACAGCCATGCCGGCTAACGTGAAGCAAATGAACAGTCCGACTGTGGACTCAGAAACGATTCCCGCAGCCGAGAAACAGAGGAATCCGATCATCATGACAATGAGGAGGACATGTTGTCTTCCATATTTATCGCTCAGAATACCGAGGGGCACCTGTGAGATGATGCTTCCCACTGCAAAAGCAGGGAGGAGGATGGCCACGGCTTCAATGGAAAGACCGTTTCGCAGGGCGAATACAGGGAAGTTCCCATTTAATGACGCTTCCAGGAAGCCATATCCGAGAGGCGGCAGCAAAGCGACCCAGGCATACTGGAGAACCTTTCCAAAACGATGGAACGATCCGAGGAACGAGGCGCTGCCGATGTTCTGCTCTTCGGGGAATTCATTTTGTAATCGAAAGACGAACATCCATACCGTCAGGCTTAATAAGGAAGAAATGATGAACGGTAAGGCTTGATGGATCGTGATGAGCTGCGTCATCATCGGCCCGACGGCGAATCCGATCCCAAAGGATACCCCGTAAATGGATATATTCCGTCCCCGGCGTTCTTTCGGCGAAAACGACGTAATCCACGTCTGGGTGGCAAAGTGGAGCATGTGATCCCCGATCCCAATGAGAAGGCGAAGGGCGAACCAGAACCAGAAGGATTTCCAGACCGGGAACAGTAAGAGCGATACGGCAACGATGATCCCCCCGATGATGATCATCGGTTTATAGCCGATTTTCTGCAGTGGTCGTTCCATTAATGGTGAGGCCAGCAGGATTCCGATGTAGAGGGCCGTTGCATTTAGGCCGTTCAGGGAAGAGGACAGTCCATCCTGTTCGAAAATGATGGCGATGAGAGGAAGGAGCATTCCCTGTGAGAAACCGGAAATGGCGACGATCCCGACCAGTACCTTGAAACGGAAGGCTAATGTTTGATTCATTTTGTCAAAACTCCCAATCATAGTAAATATCTTCTTTGATGGTACCCCCAATTTCAATGTTTGGCAATATGGGGGGAATAGAGTAAAATCAAAACATCTACTAGCATATTAAGGAAGGAATGATGAAGAAATGGAATATAAAATGCAAGAAGGCGGATTTTACAGTGATTTAGGGTTTGGAAAGCTGGAAGTATCGGGTAACGAAGAATATGGTTTCCGCCCATTTCAATTATTAGTGTCATCTGTCGCCGTATGCAGCGGTGGCGTACTACGTAAAGTACTTGAAAAAATGCGCATCGAGTTCGACGACATCCACATCAAAGCCGACGTCACCCGCAACGAAGACGAAGCCAACCGCGTCGAAGCCATCTCCCTCCACTTTTCAATCCGAGGGACGGACCTTGACGAAGCCAAGATCGAGAAAGCCATGAAGCTCACACGCAAAAACTGCTCCATGGTGCAATCGGTGCAGGACAGCATCAAGATTGAAGAAACGTTTGAGTTGGTGGGGGAAAGAAAGGTGAGGTCCGTCCCTCAATGAGAGGATTTTTGAGTGAAATGCGTGAAGAGGAGAGGGACGGACCTCTAAATGGAAAGAACACGGCCATGCGTCTAACCATTTGAAGGTCCGTCCCTCAAGAGTCCTCTACACCTACAGCTCCTGGGGTTCGCTGCCGGGTTTTGAGTAGTAGAGGATGGTTTTGGGGATGAGTTTGAGGAGCTGGTATTCGGGATCATCGGGGCTTGCGATCCAGTGTTTGAGCTCTTCTTTCCAGAATTTCGCTTTCAGTTCCGGGGAGTCTTCGACGGATGCCTCAGCTTCGATTTCTACATAGTGTTCATGATCGGAATCACGGTCATAGCCAAGGAGAATGTGCACATGAGGGTTCTGTGCAATGTCTTCTGCCTTGTGGGCATGTTCGTTGGTTGCCGTATACAGAGTAAGATCGTCGTGATCGAACATCATAAACCGTGAGTACGGTTTATTGTCACGGATGGTGGCAAGGGTGCCAATTTTATGATGGGAAAACAGTTCTGTTATTTTATCTTTTAAGGTTTGTGCCATGGATATTCCTCCTAATCAGGTTCTATCTATAATGTGTCTAAACAGACTTGTTTTAACCAAATTTCTTAAAAAAGGATGGATCATAAACGTGAATAAAGTATTTACGCTGCTTGTATTTGCAGGGGTCCCGGTTTCGGTAATCGGTTCTCTGCTTCATTGGCCAAGTGTCATTATGTTTGTTATTTATTGCGTCACGATCATTGCCCTGGCGGCGTTTATGGGAAGGGCGACGGAAAGCTTGGCCGTCGTGTCGGGTCCCCGTATCGGTGGGCTGTTAAACGCGACTTTCGGGAATGCTGTAGAATTGATCATTTCTATTTTTGCCTTGAAAGCAGGGTTGATCGGGGTCGTATTGGCCTCCCTGACCGGGTCCGTCCTTGGGAATCTTCTCCTGGTTGCAGGATTGTCCTTCTTTGTCGGAGGCGTGAAGTTCAAGCGTCAAAAGTTTAATGTGTTCGATGCCCGCCATAATTCCGGGCTCCTCATGTTCGCCATCATCGTAGCCTTCGTCATTCCGGAAGTGTTCTCCATGGATATGAATGAAGGGAGGACGATGAGCCTTTCCATCGGGATTTCGGTCATCTTGATTCTCCTTTATTTATTCGCCCTGTTCTTCAAACTCGTGACGCACCGCGGTGTGTATCAAAGTGAGAACAACGAAGGAGCCCACGAACATGATGAGGAACCAGAATGGAACAAGGGGAAAGCGTTACTCATCCTCGCTCTCTCGACTGTTGCGGTCGCCTATGTATCGGAACGCCTTGTCCATACGTTTGAAGAAGTAGGGGAAGCTTTCGGTTGGAGCGAGCTCTTTATCGGGGTCATCATTGTAGCGATTGTAGGGAATGCGGCGGAGCATGCTTCAGCCGTAATCATGGCGTATAAAAATAAGATGGATATCGCTGTCGAGATTGCTGTAGGATCCACCCTGCAGGTCGCCATGTTCGTCGCACCAGTGCTCGTGCTGATTTCATTATTTTTTGAAAAAAGCATGTCACTCGTGTTTACATTACCGGAACTCGTGGCAATGGTCTCAGCCGTCCTGCTCACAGTGATCATTTCCAATGATGGGGAAACGAATTGGTTTGAAGGATTGACCCTTCTAGCCGCTTACTTCATCATGGGAATCGGATTTTATTTACTATAGTTGTCAAGATAAGACCCGGCAGGATTTCTGCCGGGTCTTTTTGCGGGAAAATCAATTCCGTGAGAACCGCCTACTCATTCTTGAATAAGATAACAGGAGAGTTTTTGTGTAAAGGAATGAGTAGCGTGAGAAAAAAGAAAAGACCGACGAACGGTAAAGCCATTAATTGCAAAATCGATTTACCTCCGAGAGGATGTCCAGGGATTTTTCCTTTCGAAGGATGCACGAATCCAACCATTCAACTGGATGATATCGGCATCATCAGCTGCGAAGGCATCATCAGCGGAAGGGTACTGTGCGATTATCAGCCCCTGCAAGGTGTGACGGTTACGCTTACCTCTTCATTTCCGGGGCTCGTATTTGAGGATATGACACCGGTCACTGACAGCACGGGCCGGTTTTCGACGAGGGTGACCGTGCCCCCAGGGACACCGATTACACCGAATGTGAGGATCACAGCAACGGCGGTCGTGATCGGAAAGACCATCAGTGATACGATTTTTGTAAGAGTGGATTGTATCCTATGTAAAAACCCAGTGCTGACACTCGAGCCGATTCCTTGTCCGGTCGGCTGCAAGGGCACACAGATCAAAGGCAGACTTATTTGTGACGGCCAGGCAATCGGGAATGCAGCGATATCATTTATCATCGAATCCGCCTCCAACCGTGTCGTCATCACCCCGAATCCCGCGATTACACAGAGTGACGGGAGATACACGGCGACATTGGTTCTTTTTCCCGATGTGGATGAAACGATCCGCATTACGGCCGTGACGAAAATCGGCGGATTAAAGGTCGTTTCGAAAACGAGGGAAGTGGCTGTGCGATGTGTGAAATGTAAGAATCCGGCCATCAAGCTGAACAAGTTGAAGAAAATCGACTGCCGCTCAACCATTTCAGGTAAGGTCACATGTGATGGAGTCCCACAGGCGAATGTACCGGTCACATTGACAGGTTCATCCATCCTGATGTTCCAGACACCGAATCCCGTCACGGATGAGAACGGGAGATTTTCATCTGTTGTCACCGTGAAAAAAGGGACACCGTTTCAAACCGCTTCCTATACAGCTACAGCCGTAATCGATGGGAAAACCATCAGTGCCACGGATACCGTCATAGCAGGGTGCAAAAAGTGCCGTAATCCTAAGTTGACCCTTGAAGTCCCATGTGAGACCGTCACATGCGAAGGAACGAAATTGACGGGAAGGCTGACTTGCGACGGGGCGCCTGTTAAGAATGCCAGGATTTCGTTTACGGTCACGGCCACGGATCCAGGTGCAGTGGAGATCGATCCGAATCCGGCATTTACCGATGAAGAAGGCAGATATGTCACCGAGCTCTGCCCACGACTCGGAGTCCATGAAACGATCATGATCAAAGCGTCGGCCACCGCCTTCGGAGAGCAGGTCGTCGCATCCGGGGAGATCACCATCGATTGTCGATGCAAGCATCCAAAGATTCATATAAAAGAGAACAAAAAGCTGAATTGTAAAGGGATCATTTCAGGCTGTCTTTCCTGTGAAGGATTTCCACTGACGAATAAAGAGGTCTCGTTTTCAAGTCCAGTGTTAACCTTTAAGCCACAGGTTGTCACTACTGATGAGAACGGGGAATTTTCAACCCTTGCCTTTGTTCCTCCGAATACCCCATTCAGGGAGGTCCCATTTACGGCGACAGCTGTGGTAGGTGGAAAAGCGGTATCGGAAATGGTATTCGTCTACGCCGGGTGTCTCATTTGCGAAAAGCCTAAGCTGACTTTATGTGTACCGGATTGTGTAGAATGCGAAGGAGCAGCGATTACAGGGAAATTCACTTGTAATGGAAGGCCTGTCGCCAATGCCGGGATCAAGCTGAAAGTCACCCCTGACGTTGCGTCCATTACCCCCGATAAAATCAAAACGAATGCAAAAGGGGAATATGAAGCTGTGCTTACCCCGGATTCACATGTATCCGGAGAAGCTGTGGTTCAGGCAATTGCCTTAATTGATGGTAAGGAAATAATCGTTGAGGAGAAAATAATCAACATTCATTGCACATGCTCTCACCCAAAGGACGACCTGGATGAAATGGAACCAATTGACTGCTGGGAAGAAAGTAGCGGGAATGGAGAGTGTGCCAGAGGAACTCCAGGAGACTGCGAAATGCTCCTTCTTGAAAACTTAACCGATGATAAAAAAAGTCGTTCAAATGACGTCGTGTCTTCGAATGCAGAAACTGAAAACATTTATGAAGAAGAGGAGAAGATCTCAGATTTCAAGGAAACTGCGCATCCGTGTTTATCCCTGAATGTTCCAGTGGTTGTAAGCTGCAGGGGAGGGTGCCTCACGGGAAAAGTCCAGTGTGAAGATATGAAACAGATCGAAGTATACTTTGAAGTGCTGGAGGAACATTTGAAAAGTCTCATCATGCCAAATCCTGCGATCCCGGATAAAGACGGGAATTATGCAGCAGACATCACCCCAAAACACGGTATGACCGAGAGTATCACAATCAGGGCATTCATCTTTTGGAAAGGAAAAAGGATCGTATCCCATCCGGGTTGCACCATTCTTGCCTGTTCTTCGAAAAAAATGGATGACGATTAAAAAAGCCATGGAATCTTAGGGATTCCATGGCTTTTTATAGGGAATGCAGGAATGATCGGAAACGCCGATTTGCTTTGTAGGAGAAGCTCGGACGTTCCCGCTTCAATAATGATAGTATAAAACAAAATGAGAATTTTGTAAATATTCTTTCAAATTAAGTTTTTTGGATAAGCTGCACCTTCTAGGAAAAACTAACGGCAAACCCTTATACGCTTGAAAGGAGTCAAATACATGAAACTAATGCGCACTGCTCTTATGGTCATACTCGCATTTTTCGTTGCAACTACAGGGATTCACGCCCAAAACAGTCCTAAAAAGGAAACGAAGCCAAAAACGGAGAAGGCACCGGCATCAACTGAGGATTCGAGCGTGAAGATCCCGAACTCAGTATTGAATATCGCCAAGGAAAATACGTATCCAAATTCTACACAGGATCAGCCTTATCTGCAACCGAGCGAATGGAGTCAGGAGCTGATCGAGACCTCCAATGTGAGGATCGAAAACCCGAACCTGATCCGCATCCTGAACGAGTCCACGGTCAATAAAGCACCGACGATCGGGCTTCGTGCCACCATTTATCTTGGGGAATGGCCGCTGAACTATGCATCAACGGAAACCTCCCCGAACTGGGAGTATCAAAAGGTCAACACGAATTACTTTGATAACCGCGGAGGAAAATCCAACTATCAAATCCATTACGTCCAGGAAGCACAAAAGGTCGTAAAGGGTGGGCTTACGGCAAAAGTTCCCCATGCAGATGATGTGGAAAAAATGATGCTCATCAAAGCCATGGATAAATCCAAATTGCCACTCGCCTTCCAAACCATCGTGGGGGCAGGGACAAAAAAGGATCAAGTGTACAACATTTCCCCTAAACGACTGGGCTACCTCTATGCATATGCACCAGCCATCAACGAAAAAGGGAAAGTAACCTATGGGGAAGTGTTCCTCGTCATGAAAGGAACGAAACGGTCCATCGTCGTGAAAAACGTGACTTCACAAGGAGTAGGAGCCTGGATTCCGGTTCAGGATCACGTCCACTTCGGATTCATGGCAAGCGAATCTCCAAGATAATGTTTAAGGAAGAGTGAAATCGGGTAAAACCTAATTTCACTCTTTTATTATTTCTGTTAATATGTTATAATAATTAGAATATTCTGAATTAAATGGGGGATAACATGGAATATCTATTACTATTCGGCGGGCTGCTGGTAGCATTCACCGCACTTCGCGTATGGTTCGGCGCCAGAAGAGCCAGAATCTATGCAGAAATCAAGAAACAAAAATACAACGTCATGGACCCGGCACTCGAAAAAATCACCACCCCCAAAAATGACCGCAATCCCATAGGATAAAAGCACTTCGGATGAATATCCGTGGTGTTTTTTTGCGTCCAAAAAAAGCCCGAATCCATAACAGATTTGAGCTTTCAACCTTCATTTTATCGGGAAATCTTCGCTTCACGCTTCGAAAAGTCTACATCTTTGTAATACATTGACTTCACGAGTACATTTGGTCCGAGGCAGCGGGCCATGGGACAATGGCAGTTCAGTTCTTTTGCGAGAGGCTGCTCCTTCCACTTTTCGAAAATATCAGGCAGTGTATCTTTAGTGATATTCCCGAGTGGCGGTGTGTCCCCGAAGTCGGTGACGATTACATCGCCGGTGAAAATGTTCACGTTCAGACGGGAACGGCCGTCGGGGTCATTTCTCACACTCACTTTTTTCGCAGAATAAAGTTCCTTCAGAAAATCCAAGTCTTCCTGTGAAGAGCTGCATGGATAAAATGGCAAAGTGCCGAATAGCATCCACACCTTCTCATCGCGGAACCTAAGAATATCCCGGATCGCTTCACGCGTTTCCTCCAATGAAAGAGTTTCAAGGCTTGATGCAAAGTCGGAAGGGTACATAGGATGAATTTCGTGACGCCCACACTTCATTTCATCGACTACTTGGCGATGAATTTTTTCTAAATAAGGCAGGGTGTTTTTATTTAACATAGTCTCCGCAGACACGAGCACACCCCGTTCGGATAGGGCACGGCTGTTTTCAATCATGCGGTCAAACAGCTTACGGCGCTGTTCCCTCGTTGGCTTCCGTTCCATATTGGCAAAGCCGACATCGATGAATTCATCGATCGTTCCCCAGTTATGGGAGATGTGCAGGACATCGAGGTACGGGGCGATCATCAAGTAGCGGTCGAGGTCCAGGGTCAGGTTCGAGTTGATCTGGGTATGTACGCCCCTGGAATGTGCATACTTGAGTAATGGGAGAACGTAATGTTCAACCGATTTCTTTGACATCATCGGCTCCCCGCCGGTAATACTAAGGGAACGGAGCGTTTTGATATCGTCGAGTTTCCCGAGGATCAGTTCAATGGGCAGGGCACTCGGGTCCTTCGGTGATAATGTATATCCTACGGCGCAGTGCTCGCATCTCATATTGCAAAGCGTGGTGGTGGTGAATTCGATATTGGAAAGCGTAATATCACCATGCTCATCCACGTCTAAATAAGCCTCCCAAGGGTCATGGTCAATCGACATTTTCTTGGGGAGAGTGTCAGTTTTCATTTTGAAAAAGCTCCTTTAAGATTAGGTCATCTATCCATTATTGAGAAAGGGTCAGCCCTTGTCAATCGGAAAGTTATTGGTTACCATAGTAAACGTATTGAAAGGAGAGAGAACTCTTGGGTAAAGCTATCAATGATAAAGACTCACAAGTAAGCTATTTGAAACAACGCCTGAACCTGTTCGTCGACGTGCTGGACTCAATCGACCCGGAACAAGCGGACATTGACGATATCGATCGCCTGATCGCCATGATCGATGACATAGAAGTAAAATGCGAGCAATTTAAGAAGAGTGAGTAGGAGTCCTTTGTGGGACTCTTATTTTTTTGGAGGGACGGACCTTGGTGGGGGAAGTCGGTATTTGTCGTTTTTCGCAGAACGGTCGATAAATCCCCTTAACAGTTGATATCCCCATCTTCCATCCTATGTCCCATATAAGACAGGAATGCACAAGCAGGATTTCCCTATCAACATGTCAAACTTTAATACAAAACCATCTATTAAAGGAGCGACACCCCAATGATCATCACACCCATCGAAAAAAAACAAAGCGAACAGGCGAAAGAGGTGATCCTCTCCGGATTCCTTGAACGGTTCGGATTCATCGATCACACACTGAACCCCGATATTCATGACATTTCCACAGAGTATGATGGTACGCAGCATCATTTTTTTGTAGGTAAAGAGAATGACCACATCATCTGTACGGGAGCAATCCGGAAAGAATCAGAAGATACGTATCACATTGTGCGGATGTCTGTTCTATCCTCCTACAGAAAACGTGGACTTGGCCGCTTTATGCTCGAGCATCTCGAAAACAAAGCGCGATCCCTTGGCGCACACAGACTCATTCTCGAAACAAACAAACAGTGGGCGGACGCCATCAAATTTTATAAAAATAACGGGTTTACTTATATGGAAGAAGACGAGGTTTCGTGTTATTTCGAGAAGGAAATTCCATTGTGAAATCCCTTTCAATCTTATTCTTATAGGAGTATAATAATGAATGAAAATTGAGACTGTTTGAGATCTTTAGAGGGGGAGAACGATGAATAAAGAGACATTACAGCAAAGTATGTACGATTTGATTGTGGAAACGTCCACGAATCTGCCGAAAGATGTACGGCGTGCGATCCGCTCGGCGAAAGCTCGTGAGAATGCAGGGACCCGTGCGGCGATGAGCCTGGACACGATTTCAAATAACGTGAAGATGGCGGATGACAATGTATCCCCGATTTGTCAGGATACAGGTCTTCCTACTTTTAAAATAAAGACTCCGGTCGGCGTGAATCAGCTTGAAATCAAGGAAGCGATCTATGCGGCCATGGTAGAGGCAACAAAGGACGGGAAGCTTCGTCCGAACTCTGTTGATTCATTGACGGGGGCAAACTCAGGGGACAATCTCGGTCTTGGGACGCCTGTCATCAAGTTCGAACAGTGGGAAAAGGATTATATCGATGCGCGCCTGATCTTAAAAGGCGGCGGTTGTGAAAATAAGAACATCCAGTACAGCCTTCCTTGTGAGCTTGAAGGACTTGGCCGTGCCGGGCGCGACCTTGACGGAATCCGTAAATGCGTGATGCATTCGGTATATCAGGCACAGGGACAGGGCTGCAGCGCCGGGTTCATCGGCGTCGGAATCGGCGGAGACCGTTCTTCCGGTTATGATCTTGCAAAAGAACAATTATTCCGTTCCGTTGAGGATGTGAATCCGAATGAAGATCTTCGCAAGCTGGAAGAGTATGTGATGGACAATGCGAACGAGCTTGGTATCGGCACGATGGGATTCGGCGGGGAAACGACCCTTCTTGGCTGTAAAGTGGGCGTCATGAACCGGATTCCTGCAAGCTTCTTCGTATCTGTTGCCTATAACTGTTGGGCGTTCCGTCGTCTGGGCGTGAAGCTTGACGCAACAACAGGCGGAGTCGACGAGTGGTTCTATCAGGAAGGCGACAAGATCGACCTGACAGAAAGGTCAGTTGCTGAGCTTGAAACGGCTGCGGCAACTTCTGGGGAACAGCCAAATGTGGTGGTCCTCGAAGCTCCGATCACGGAAGAGAAAATCCGTGAACTGAAAATGGGAGACGTCGTTCACATCAACGGCCGCATGTACACTGGCCGTGATGCGATTCACAAGTATCTTAGCGAAAACGATGCCCCGGTTGATCTCGACGGACAGATCATCTATCACTGTGGCCCCGTGATGCTGAAGGACGATAAAGGCAACTGGCACGTGAAAGCGGCCGGCCCGACAACGTCCATCCGCGAGGAGCCTTATCAAGGCGATATCATGAAGCGCTTCGGTATCCGTGCCGTCATCGGTAAAGGCGGAATGGGACCGAAAACCCTTGACGCTCTGAAGGATCATGGCGGGGTGTACCTGAATGCGATCGGTGGAGCGGCCCAGTACTACGCAGATTGTATCAAAGGCGTAGACGGAGTCGACCTGATGCAGTTCGGTATCCCGGAAGCGATGTGGCATCTGAATGTAGAAGGATTCACGGCGGTTGTGACGATGGATTCACACGGAAACAGCCTGCACGCGGAAGTCGACAAATCTTCTTTGGAAAAACTGGCACAGTTCAAGGAAAAGGTTTTTAAATAAGAAATTGGTACCATCCTGTACATGCTGCGGGGTGGTTTTTTTATTGGTTATATATGTTAAAATCAGGATGAAACTTTAACGAGCGTTCATTCGTATGACATATAAACAGGAGTTGGAGGGTGAGTATGATTTTTAATAAATTATTTGGCATGTTGATTCTTACTTTGATGATTTTCTTATCAGGATGTGCGGCCAATCCTGAAAAAGAAGCGGATATCACGTCTATTGACGATGTTAGTGTGGATACATTGAAAGAAAATAGCGGAACCTATGTAGGAGATAACTCGAAAGTACAGGCGATCCTACAAGACCTGCCAGGGGCTGAAACGATCAAGGAAATCGATCTTTCCGGTGAAATGGTGAAGGTGACATACGGCTATGAAGAAGAAGGGAAGTTATCTGAAAGCGATGTGAATGAGTATTGGTTTGACGGCAGCAACGTCAACCGGAAAAACTTTTACTACAACGCGATCTACCTCACGCTTCTTGTACCGAATGGGAAAGAATATCACTTCACCGTCGACGAATCCATGGTATCAGTCTCCAGGGATAAAATGGTCGCAGGTTTATCCAAGGAATTCAACGACTTCCCGAAAGGCGACGACATCTGGGACAGAAAGATCGTCTCCACCTTCATCGAAGAACACGAAGGCAAACTGACCGAAATGGCAACGAAGTATCAGACGTTTTTTGAATAGAGGGACGGACCTTGGGTTTGAAAGCGACGTAAAAATTAATGAAGTGCCGCTACAGAGCGGATCCATCATGTGCTTCGGTCCCAAATCTAATTAAAATCACCAGATGAACACCCATTTCTGGATACTATTAGTACACATGAATCCTTCCCGTTCTCAAAAACTAAGGGAAACGCAAGGGAAAGAAGGGTTCAATTTTGCGAAAATCGCTAAAAGTGTTGATCATAGCAGCAATCTTAGTATTGCTCATACCGGCGGAGGCTTATGCAGTATCCAATAATCCGATCGGCTGGGGTTTCAAAAAGAGTCAAAATGAGGTACAGCCGGAAGCAGGCGCTGCCTATGACCAGCTGCTCGATAAGTACGATGCCTTTTATAAAGGTTCACCAGATAAAAAAGTGCTCTACGTTACATTCGACAACGGATATGAAAATGGCTATACGGAAAAGATTCTCAATGTATTGAAGCAGGAAAAAGTACCAGCCACCTTCTTCGTGACCGGTCACTATTTGCTCAGTGCCGAGGATCTCGTCAAGCGAATGGTGAAAGAGGGACATATTATCGGGAACCATTCGTGGCATCACCCGGACTTCACCGCAAGCTCCGACCAGAAGATCAGGGAAGAGCTCCAAAAAGTGAAAGTGAAAACGAAAGAACTGACGGGACAGAAGGAAATGAAGTACCTCCGTCCGCCAAGGGGCGTCTTCTCTGAACGCACACTTCAAATCGCGAAAGAAGAAGGCTACACCCACGTCTTTTGGTCCCTTGCCTTCATCGATTGGAAGACAGACCAGCAAAAAGGATGGAAGTATTCCTATGACAACATAATGGCCCAGGCTCATCCCGGTGCCATCATCCTCCTGCACTCCGTCTCCAAAGACAACGCAGACGCACTCGAAAAAGCCATCCAGGACCTCAAAAAACGGGGCTACACCTTCAAAAGCCTCGATGAGCATCCGATGATGAAATAAGAGGGACGGACCCTCATTCCTAGGACCAGGTCCTAGGAATTGAGGTCCGTCCCTCTTCTTGATGCGTTACACCACGCATGTGCTATAATACACATACAAGTTTTGTGCGGAAGGGTGAGGAGTATGGCAGTTAGGAATGTTAAGATTGAAGGTCCGTATGATTTTGACCGTGTGCTGGACAGGCTGGCGCTTGATCCGTTGAATGCAGTGGATCAGGAGGATCGAAGCGTGAAGGTCCCCTATTATCATGGCGGGGAAAATGGTGAGGTCATCGAGATTCAGGCAACAGGAACAACGGATGAGCCTGAATTCAGGATCACGTTTGAAAATGAAGAAAACCTGGAAGCGAAGCAACACCGAATCTCAGACATTTTTCAATGGCAGACAGGTCTCCATGACATGCACACGCATTTCCTAGAAACCGATCTGAAGCCGATCTTTGAGGAGCATGTCGGAACACCACTTGTCCTGGAGTTCGATCCCTTCGCCACCATCATCAAAAGCATTATCCATCAGCAGCTGAATCTGAAGTTCGCCTTCACCCTGACCCATCGATTCGTCACCACATATGGCTGGGAAAAGGGTGGAGTCTGGTTCTACCCGTCACCGGAAAAAGTAGCGGGACTTACAGTGGAAGAACTCAGGGAGCTCCAATTCAGTCAGCGAAAAGCGGAGTATGTGATCGGAATTGGACAGAAGGTGTCAAGTGGGGAACTGGACCTGAATCAACTGGCGGAACAAACGGACGAAGCGGTCATCAAAGAGCTCACAAAAATCCGCGGCATCGGACCATGGACGGCCCAAAGCTTCCTGCTATTCGGACTCGGAAGGCCAAACCTTTTCCCGAAAGCGGACATCGGCATTCAAAACGCCATCAAAAAATTATTCCAAATGGAACAAAAGCCGACCATGGACGAGCTGGATGAATTCAGCGCGGCCTGGCACCCTTATTTAAGCTATGCATCACTGTATTTATGGAGAAGTATCGAATAGAACGGACGTGAACCAATGAAAAAACAATACGCAAAAAAGCCACAACATAATGAAGTGAAAATCGAGCTGAAACAACAATTTCCTCTGACCATAAAGAAAATCGGCATCAACGGGGAAGGAGTCGGTTTCTTCAAGCGCAAGATCGTCTTCGTACCGGGAGCCCTTGCAGGGGAAGAAGTGGTCGTTGAAGTGACCAAGGTCCACCCGAAATTCACCGAAGCCCGTATCAAAAAGATCCGGAAGAAGTCAGCCGAGCGTGTGAAAGCGCCATGCCCGGTCTATGAGCTATGCGGAGGATGCCAGCTTCAGCATCTGTCATATGAAGGACAGCTCGACGCCAAACGGGATATCCTTCTTCAATCACTTGAGCGCCATACGAAGCTCAAACTTGAAGATATGGATATTCGTCCGACGATCGGCATGGACAACCCGTGGCACTACCGGAACAAAAGTCAGTTCCAGGTCGGGACACAAAACGGAAAGGCCATTGCAGGCTTATACAGCATGAATTCCAACAAGCTGATCGACATTGATGAGTGCATCGTGCAGCACCCGCTCACGAATAAAGTGACAAACGAAATCAAGCGGATCATCAACGACTTCAACATCCCTGTTTTTGATGATAAAAAGAAAAAGCCGATCCTGAAAACGATTGTGACGCGTGTCGGGTTTGAAACAGGCGAGGTTCAGGTTGTACTTGTGACGTCCGAGAAAAAAATCCCCCGCAAGGAATTGCTGATTTCGGAAATCCAGAAACGTCTTCCGGAAGTCGTTTCCATCGCCCAAAACATCAATCCGCAGAAAACGGCCCTCGTCTTCGGGGACGAAACAATCCATTTGTCTGGTAAAGAAAGTATCGAAGAACGTCTGGAAGAGTTCACCTATGAACTGTCCGCACGGGCCTTCTTCCAGCTGAATCCGATCCAGACGAGCAAGCTGTATAACGAAGCAAAGAAAGCATCGGCCCTCACAGGTGAAGAAAAAGTCGTCGATGCCTATTGTGGTGTCGGAACGATCGGGTTATGGCTTGCAGACGGAGCGAAAGAAATCCGCGGCATGGACGTCATCAAGGAAGGGATCGATGACGCAAAGAAGAACGCGAAGAAATTCGGAGTCGAGCATGCCGAATACTTTGTCGGCGGTGCCGAAACCCTCATGCCAAAATGGAAAAACGAAGGCTGGCGTCCAGATGTCGTCGTGGTCGATCCGCCGAGGACGGGCTGTGACAACAAGCTTCTGGATACGCTGAAAGAAGTGAAGCCGAAGACGTTCGTGTATGTCTCCTGCAACCCGTCGACTCTCGCGAAGGATATCGACTATTTGAAGAAGCAGTACCGGGTGGAATATTTGCAGCCGGTGGATATGTTCCCGCAGACTGCGCATGTGGAGGTTGTGGCGAAGCTGGTTCTGAAATAGATATCGAGTAACCTGGTTAAAACCACACTCTAATGCAAACACTAGGGCCTCCCTCAATTTTTGAGGGAGGCCCATTTTAGATCATGCGGACACATCCTCCAAGCAGATGTCTGTTCAAAAACCGCTTCTTCCATTAATATGTCCCTTGAACAACAACAAGGAGGCAAAATCATGAACAGCAAATATAAAGAGTTAGTATCTCCCTATACATTTAAAAACGGAGTCGAATTAAAGAATCGGATCATCATGGCACCGATGACGAATTTTTCTTCGGACGAGGATGGAAACGTCACGGACGCTGAGGTTACTTACTATGCGAGACGTTCCAAGGATGTCAGCATGGTGATTACGGCCTGCACATACGTAACGCCTGATGGTAAGGGGTTCCCCGGTGAATTTGGTGGGGATTCCGATGAAATGATTCCAAGCCTTGAACGTTTGGCGAAAGGAATCAAGGATCAGGGCGCTAAAGCCGTTCTCCAGATTTTCCACGGAGGTGTACAATGCCCACCTGACCTGGTTCCTGATGGGGATGTTGTGAGTGCAAGTGACGTCATGGGTGAAAATGGAGAGAAGAAAGCGAGAGGCTTATCGGAAGCAGAAATCGAGAATATCATCGAAGCCTTCGGTGAGACGACCCGCCGCGCGATTGAAGCAGGCTATGATGGTGTCGAGATTCATGGAGCGAACGGGTACTTGATTCATCAGTTCTTTTCACCGTTGACCAATCAGAGACAAGATCGTTTTGGCGGAAGCCTTGAAAATCGCATGATGTTCCCACTTGCCATTGTGGACAAAGTGAAGAGTGTGGTCGAGGAGCATGCGGATCCATCATTCCTCGTTGGATACCGTTTCTCACCAGAGGAGCCTGAAGACAATGGATTCACGATGGGGGATACCCTTTCCCTTGTGGATGCACTGGCAGACAAGGATCTCGATTACCTTCATGTATCCCTGTTCGATTTCTTCTCGAAGCCAAGAAGGGGCGTTGCGGATCTGGAGAAAACAAGAATGGACTATCTGTTGGAAACGATCGGTGACCGCGCGCCTTTGATCGGGGTAGGTTCCATCTACTCTGCAGACGATGCCCATAAAGCGTTCGCGTCAGGCGTCCCGTTACTTGCTCTCGGCCGCGAACTCATCATCGATCCTGATTGGCTGAAAAAAATCAAAGAAGGAAAAGAAGATGAAATCGTGACGGAGATCGACAAAGGAAAGCAGAAAGAATTGGTCGTTCCTGATCCGTTATGGAATGCGATTGTGAACACTCCTGGCTGGTTCCCTGGAGTATAATATGAAAAAAACGTCCTGTGATTCGTTCACAGGACGTTTTCTTTTACACTGAACTTTGCTTAGATCCTTTATTCCCAGGAGCAAACCATCCTAAAAGGGCAATCCCCACGAGGACTCCATAGAAAATCAAGGTCCACACGGTGCTATGTGGGAAATCATGATCCAGCACCCCGATATCCTCATGGGCAAGGGTGATGACCGCAAGCTTCACACCGACCCAGGCGACAATGGCATAAGCCGTCGTTTCAAGTGCCGGGCGTTTTTCCAGAAGCTGAACGAACCAGGTGGCTGCATATTTGATAAGAATCAATCCTGCAATACCGCCAAGTACGACCACGATGAATTGGCCACCGTCCATGCCGCCGAAATCCCCGAGTGGTGAATCAGGCAGGCCAAGGGCAAGGGCGACAGCAGCGAGGATTGAGTCGATGGCAAAAGCAAGATCTGCCAGGGCGATTTTACCAACCGTCGGCCAGAATCCTTTGCCTGCTGCTTCTTCTTCCGTTTCTTCCTGATTCTTTTCATTGTCCTTCCCAAACTTC
Organism: Rossellomorea sp. QJM3NY_18; assembly: GCF_056173145.1. Lineage (NCBI taxonomy): Bacteria > Bacillati > Bacillota > Bacilli > Caryophanales > Bacillaceae > Rossellomorea > Rossellomorea sp. QJM3NY_18. Next base: position 630,817 of record NZ_CM149659.1, read on the forward strand.
GCTTTGATGACATGTTTCAGACCCAAATAAAGCAGATAAGCTGCCCCGACCGCCTGAATCTGCCAGACGTTTGCGATGAAAGAAATGGCAAAGAGGGCCACAAACCGGAAGGCGAACGCCAGGAAGATTCCATATTTAATGGCTTTCTTCTTCTCCTCTTCGGATAAATGTTTTGCAATCACGGCCAGGACAAGGGCATTATCTGCTGATAATAAACCTTCGAGGCCGATAAGGACTAACAAAGTCCAACCGTATTCCAACCAAATTGATTCCAAGTGCAACTCTCCTATCTATAAGATGAAAACGGGTATTTTCACTGAAAAATTAGTTCTTAGCTTATCTTACCACTTATTTTCCATCTAATACGAATCTAAAATGGTTTTGCACCATAGGAGGTTTTCATGGTATAGTAAATTTACTAATTATGACAGGAGTGATGGGTGGACGATGAAGAACTAATCTTATTTTCGAGACGTTTGAAATTCCATATTTCAAATTAACCTAAATAGGATTAGTCTGCCCATTTTTATACATGTTTTTAGCTATTGTTCATTCGTAGCTTTCTTTGTGCGCGCAGTGCTAATCCTTCCAGAACCATTGGGAGGATTTTTTTGTTCTCCCTTGTTAAAGAGAGGGGAAGATGGTATGAGAGAAATGTTGAAATTATCGAATATAAGTTATGAAGTGATGGACAGGAAGATTTTTGAAGGGGTGAATGCCGGCGTGCAGGAAGGGGAGGTCATCGGGATCATCGGAAATAATGGTGCAGGAAAGTCGACACTGCTACAACTGATCGCAGGTGAACGGACGGCAACGGATGGGCAGATTCAATGGCTTCGTGATGTAACGATCACCATGGTGGAGCAGGAAACGGAAACCCATTCTTCGGAAGGACTGACCCCTTCTGAAAGTAAGCTACGGGAGAAATGGCAGGTGCCGAAGCATGAATACGGGGAGTTGAGCGGGGGAGAAAAGCTGAAAGCGAGACTCGCTAAAGGGTTCTCTCAACAGGCTGATCTGCTGTTATTGGATGAGCCGACGAATCATCTTGATCAAGAAAGCCTGAAATCGTTGACCAAACATATCAGGGACTACAAAGGGACCATTCTTTTCGTTTCCCATGACCGCTATTTCCTGGATGAGGCTGTGACGAAGATCTGGTCCATCGAAGGAAAGAAGCTCATTGAGCATAACGGGAATTACTCCAGTTATATGGAGGCACGAAAGCTGCGGAGGTTGACGCAGCAGCGGGAGCATGAAAAGCAGCAGAAAATGGTGGAGCGGATCGAGAGCCAGATGAAGGAACTCACCTCCTGGTCGAAAAAAGCCCACGCCGAGTCCACGAAACAGGAAGGGTATAAAGAGCATTACCGCGTCAAGGCAAAACGCATGGACACCCAGGTCAAATCCAAACAAAAGCGCCTGGAGAAGGAACTGGAGAGAACAAAAGTGACAGAGGTCGAAGAAGACCATAACGTCCGTTTCAGCATCCAATCCACACACAAAACAGGGAAACGGGTCCTTGAAGTGAAGAATCTGAAAAAATCCTTTGAGGGACGGACCTTGTTCAAGAACGTCCATTTTACCATCCAGCATGGTGAAAAGATTGCGGTCACAGGACCGAATGGAAGCGGAAAGACGACCCTGCTGAAGATCATCCTGGGAGCGGAAGCGGCAGAAGGGGATGTATGGATGTCGCCGTCAGCGAGTATCGGTTACCTTACTCAGGAAGTGTTCGATTTGCCCCTAGACCAGACCCCGGGAGAGCTTTTTTATAAAGAAACCTTCTCGGAAAGAGGGAAAGTCCAGACGTTGATGAAGCATCTTGGGTTTCAGACATCTCATTGGAAGGAACCGATTCGGAATATGAGTATGGGGGAACGGGTGAAGATCAAGCTGATGAAATATATCCTGGAGGAAAGGGATGTCTTAATACTGGATGAACCGACGAATCACTTGGATCTCGCTTCACGTGAACAGCTGGAGGAAACCCTTTCCGAGTACAATGGAACGCTGGTCATCGTTTCCCATGACCGCTATTTTCTTGAGAAAACGACGGACATCAAGCTTGTGGTCGAAAACGAGACCATCAAGAAGGAGGTGGCTGAGCCGGCATCCGAGAGGGATTACAATGAAGAACAACGGATGACACTTGAGACGGAGAGACAGGAAGTGCTGGGGCGTCTTAGTTTTATGAGACATGAGGATGAGGGATATAGAGAACTCGACAGGAAATTTATTGAATTGACTAGACGGATTAATGAGTTGAAGTAAAAAAAGGGACGTTCCGATTCGACATTGGAACGTTCCTTTTTTTATCTCCTATACCAAAAAAGTCCAGACAATACCAAAAGAGTGCTAGTGAAAGCGATTACAAACATTCCGAATTCTCAATATAATTAACCTTGAGCTTGATAACAAAGGGGGAGTAAGAGATGAGGAAAACGGTCAAAGTTGTTTCAATGTTAATGGTTCTCATTCTATTCATGGGTATGCTTGCAGCATGCAACAGTAGCAGTACGGGTGGTAAGAAGGGTGTCAGTGTAGGAATCGTCCTGCCGACAAAAGACGAACCGAGATGGGTGCAGGATGAAAAGCGCTTTAAAGATGCGTTGAAGGATTCCGAGTATACAACGGAAATTCTGTTCAGCCAAGGCTCTTCTGCTAAGGAAAAAGAAAATGTAGAAACTCTGATCAATAAAGGAATCGACGTACTGATCATCACTCCACAGGATGGTGATGCAGCAGCAGCTGCCGTGGAGTCAGCGAAGAAGGAAGGCATTACGGTCATTTCATATGATCGTCTGATTACGAATACAGATGCGGTTGATTATTATGTGACATTCGACAGCGTAGCCGTCGGCGAAGCACAAGGACAATACTTGATCGATCATGCTGAGGGCAAAAATGTACCGCTTTATCTATATGCCGGTGCAGCTTCTGATAATAATGCGTTCTTGTTCTTTGAAGGAGCATGGAAAGTCCTTCAACCGAAAATTGCAGATGGAACATTTAAAATCGCGAATTCAAGCGAAGCAGAATCGCTTAAGGATACAGCTGAGTTAAGCCGTGACGAAATGAGTAAAATCCTTGGTCAGGTGACAACGAACTGGGATCCGAACGAAGCGAAGAACAAAGCACAAACCCATCTGACAGCAGCAGGAGCTGACATGAAGGGGAATGTGGCCGTTCTTGCACCGAATGATGGTACAGCACGTTCAATTGCAGATGTATTTGCTTCTGACAAAGAAGTAACAAACTTCGTCGTCACAGGTCAGGATGCTGAAAAAGCGTCTGTTCAATATGTGGTCGATGGCAAGCAGTCCATGACAGTCTTCAAAGACGTACGTACGCTCGTAACCGATGCGATGGGTATTGCCGTTGACGTACTGGATGGAAAAACACCTGAAACGACAGGTTCATATGACAACGGTAAGAAAGATGTAGAAGCGAAGCAAACGGAAGTCATTGTGGTCGATCAAGACAACGTGAAGGAAGAACTGATCGATTCAGGATATTACAAAGCGGATGAATTTACAGGATTAAAGGAATAGCCATAAGCGGGATGGTGGCCGGAAAGCCGCCGCCATCCTGTATTGTCATTGTTTTTGTTAAAGGGGGTTAAGTGTGATGAAGAAGTATTTGTTAGAAATGAATGATATCTCTAAGGAATTTACGGGTGTCAAAGCACTGAGTGATGTGAATTTCAAGGTGGAAGAAGGGGAGATTCATTGCTTGATAGGTGAAAACGGTGCTGGGAAATCTACGCTAATGAAAGTGCTGAGCGGGGTGTATCCGTATGGGACGTATACGGGCGACATCGTGTTCGATGGAGCCGTTCAGCAATTTAACAAAATCAGTGACAGTGTCAACACAGGGATTGCCATCATCTATCAGGAGCTGGCTCTCTTTCCAGATCTGACCGTTTATGAAAATATTTTTGCAGGGAATGAAGTAAAGCTTGGAGGCTTCATTGATTGGAATCGGACCATCGTGGAGGCGCAGAAGCTCCTGAAGAAAGTGAAGCTGGATGTGAATCCCGATACTCTTGTGAGGGACCTCAGTGTAGGGAAACGCCAGCTGGTCGAGATAGCGAAGGCTTTGAGCAAAGACGTGAAATTATTGATTTTGGATGAACCGACAGCAGCATTGAATGAAGACGACAGTGAGAATCTGCTCGAATTACTGAAGGATCTGAAAAAACAAGGTATCACATGTATCATGATTTCCCACAAATTAAAGGAAGTCATTCACATCGCCGATAAGGCGACCGTTATCAGGGATGGTAAGACCATTTGCACCCTGGATGCATCTAAAGAGGAAGTATCTGAAGGGATCATCATTAAGAATATGGTGGGCCGTTCCATTGAAGATATCTATCCGAAACGACCGAATAAATCCCATGGTAAACCTATTTTGGAACTTCAAAACTGGTCTGCTTATGACCCGCAGCTTGGCAGACAGGTGATCAAGAATGTGGACCTTCATGTGAAAAAAGGGGAAATCGTCGGGATTGCGGGTCTCATGGGATCAGGTCGAACAGAGCTTGCCTTGAGCATATTCGGCAATGCGAAATCATACAAGCTTGAAGGGAACCTTGTATGGAATGACAACCTTACCACACTCAAACATACAAAGGATGCCATCAAAGCAGGAATCGCTTATGTCACAGAGGATCGTAAAGATGACGGGCTTTTCCTTTTGCAAGACATAAAAAGTAATATATCGGCTGCCAATTTAGGCGGGATCTCCTCCAAAGGGATCATCAATGATAATGAGGAAATCAAGGTGGCTGAGCGCTATCATTCTTCTCTTCATATCAAGGCATCTTCCCTTGAACAGCTCGTCGGGAACTTGAGCGGGGGAAATCAGCAGAAAGTATCCATCGGGAAATGGCTCTTCGTCGGACCGAAGCTTCTCATCCTGGATGAACCGACCAGGGGAATCGATGTCGGGGCGAAGTTCGAAATCTATACGGTGATGAACGAGCTGATCGAACAGGGACTCAGCATCATCATGATTTCTTCCGAGCTCGGGGAAGTACTCGGGATGAGTGATCGTGTATACGTCATGGCCCAGGGTGAAATCAAAGGGGAATTACAGGTGGAAGACGCCAATCAGGAAAAAATAATGGAACTTGCAACGCAATAAGGGGGTAAACACATATGAATATCTTTCAAGAAACAAGAATGCTGATTCGCGACAACATCCGTGATTACGGCATGTATATTGCGCTATTCGCTATCATACTTACATTTACGTTTATGACGGACGGCTTATTCATAACGTCCAGGAACATTAGTAATCTATTGGACTCTGCAGGCTATATCGCCGTGCTTGCTGTCGGGATGACCCTGGTCATCGTCATCCGGCATATCGATCTGTCCGTTGGATATGCGGCGGGATTCCTTGGTGCCATTGCCGCCATCCTGCTCACACAGGCAGGTCTCTCTACTTGGCTTACGATTCCAATCATTCTTATCATCGGAGCCATCGTCGGGTTGTTCAACGGTCTGCTTGTGGCCCAAATCGGGATCCCGTCTTTCGTAGCAACCCTTGCCGGAATGCTTATTTTCCGCGGGGCGCTGCTTCAGGTGACGGAGAAGACGGGCACCATCATCATTCAGGATGATCATTTTAATGCCATCGGAAACGGGTTTATCCCATCTCTAATGGAAGTAGGCGGACTCCATCTTCTATCCCTTCTTGTGGGGCTTGCAGGGATCATCCTGTATATTTATAGTGAAATCTCGACAAGACAAAATAAGATCAAGTACGAGTTTGAAGTCATCTCTTCACCGATTTTTGCCTTGAAGCTCGTCTTCGTTTCCGCCATCATCGGATATGTGACTTGGATTCTTGCGGGGTATCACGGGTTTTCCTGGACGGTCATCGTCATTCTGATCGTTGTGGTCGTCTATCACTTCCTGACTTCCAAAACAGTCCTTGGCCGCCATATCTACGCCGTGGGAAGCAATCCCGAAGCGGCTCATCTCAGCGGGATCAACGTAAAGAAAATCACCTATATCGTCTTCGGGTCTATGGGGATGCTTGCTGCCCTATCCGGTATATTGTTCACATCCCGTCTTCAATCCGCCACGACCACTGCGGGGACATTATTTGAACTGGACGCCATCGCTGCTGCTTACGTGGGAGGGGTATCATCTGCAGGTGGCGTCGGGAAAGTGACGGGTGCCATCATCGGAGCCATCGTCATGGCTTCATTGACAAGTGGAATGAACCTCCTTGGCGTCGGGATCTCCTATCAATATATGATCCGTGGAGGCGTGCTTGCAGGAGCTGTCATCTTTGATGTGATGACCCGTAAGAAAAGATAATCGAAGCAGCCGGATTCCTGAGGAGTCCGGCCTTGTTGCGTTGTTTTTTCTCCAATAAATCAAAAGGGGAATTTGAAAAATATAAGAAAGTACTGGATCCTTCCACATCTTTCCTGTGCTATGATAAAAGTAGGAGTTTTCACCGTGGGGAAGGGGACTTGTGGGGTGCGTAAGATCCGTATTGTCGGCCTTTTAGTGGTCGTTCTTATATTGTGTCATTTAACATTTTTATCAGCAAAAAGGGTTTTCGATGCCGACGCGCATCTACCCGGGGAGATGGGGATTTCTGGTGAAGATCGGCACAGGCTCGTGCTGATTACTCAGGATACCCGGACGCCGTTTTGGGACAAGGTAGCGAAGGGGGCGAAGTGGCAGGCAGAAGAAGAAGGTGTGAGCCTTGAAGTATGGGGAAGCTTTGGCAAAAATCAGGAGGAGTTCCTGAAAAACATTGAAATCGCCATTCAATCGAAGGTCGATGGAATCCTGATCCAGGGGACGGATACACCTGAATTCAAGGAGCTCACAAAGGTGAAGGCTTCCTTTAATGGGATTCCCGTGATAACGGTCGCCAATGATGTTCCGATGGAGGAGAGCCTGCGTCGTACATATGTAGGGTCTGATCAATATGAAGCAGGGAAGCTGGTTGCAAAAGAGCTTGTCCGTAAAATGGGGGATAGGGGCAAGATTGTCCTCATGGTGGATCGTGATCAGGAATATTATCAAAAAGAACGGGTCAGGGGCATCAGCGATGTAATGAAGGGATATCCTTCCATAGAACTTGTGGTTGGGGAAACAGGAAGGGACCGTGATCAGATCATTACGGCAACGAGGGAGGTCATGAACCGTTTTCCGGATATCGATGCGTTCATCTCTGTCAATGCGAGTAATCTCGGGGCCATGATCGATGAAATAAGTAAGCGCTCTCAAGAGGAGTCGTATTTCATTTATTCATTTGACGATGGACCGGAATCATTGACCCTATTATCACGGGGGATGATCGACGGTGTGGTCGAACAGGAGCCTGAGAAAATGGGAGGGATGAGCGTCCGTCTCATGGAGGAGTGGCTGAATGGCGAGACCGTTCCCCTTGATGAGGAAGGGTATCTGACCGAATTGAAGATATTGAAAGTGGAGAAGGACCCATGACAAACATCCAGAAAAAAATCCTCACCCTCACCACGGTGGTCATGATCATCATGTCCGCCATCTGGCTCGCCCTTACTTACTATAATTATAGGACGCATGAGCAATACAATGAGATTCTCAAGCGCTATCTGAACATGAATGAAGTATCAAGGGCAAGTCAGCAGGTGGTCAACGACTTGAATAACTATATGGTCGACACCAATGATAAAACCCTTAAACAATTGGAAAAAAGCAAGGAAGGGGTCGTATCGGCCAAGTCTGGTGTCTATTCCCTGCGAAACCGGGATAACGACTTTACCCTGACCAACTATCTTCACTTGATTGATAGTCTGGTAGAAACGACGGACCGATTGATCTTGTTCCAGAAAGAAAGGGATGCCGAAGCTTCTGCACAGGAGTTTGCCGAGGCAAACCGGATATCAGGCTATATCTCTGAGATGACCCTTACGTTGATAGATAAAGAATTGACGACGTACAATGTGATGTACAGGGGGATCATGGAGCAGTCGGCGGAGGTCATCAAGCTTGGGATTTGGGTGCTCCTTCTCATTACTTGTCTGCTCTTGATTGCTTCCTATTGGTTCTCACTCGGGATCACGCGTCCGGTCTTTCAGCTGACGAGGGCTGCAAATGAACTCTCAAAGGGGAATTTCAGCCGGCAGGTAAAGGTGGAGGGAAGCGATGAAATCGCCTTTTTGGCAAAGACGTTCGACCGCATGAGGATCAATATCAACAATCTAATCTCAGAAATCAAGCAGAAAGCGGCACTGGAACGGGAACTTCAGGAAAGTAAGCTTCTCTTACAAGAAAGCCAGTTTAGAAGCCTCCAGAGTCAAATCAATCCCCATTTCTTATTTAATACGTTAAATACCCTTTCAAAAAAAGCGTACTTAGAAGGATCAGAAGAGACGAGCGACCTCCTGGTGAGCGTGGCGGGAATCCTTCGTTATAATCTGAAACGGCAGAACAGGTCTGTTACATTAAGGGACGAGATTCATGTACTGGAACAATATATGCACATTCAAAAAGCGCGTTTCACCGATCGATTGCAACTGCACTTGGAAGTGGATGAAGCCTGCATGGACGTTCGAATACCGGCGTTGACCCTGCAACCCATCGTTGAAAATGCTGTTATACATGCGGTGGAACCGAAAGAGGATGGGGGGACGATCTGGTTTCGCGTCCGGGAAGAAGACAGCATCATCCTTGTTGAGATACAGGATGATGGCGTGGGAATGTCGCAGGAGAAAATCCGGCAGATTCTCCATGAAGAAGGATCCCGTGACGGCCATTCAACAGGGATTGGCTTTAGCAATGTGGTAAAGCGGCTTCAATTATTTTATGGGTTTGAAGATGTCTTCCGGATTGAAAGTGAAGAAGGCAAGGGTACAAAAATTTCGCTGAGGATTAAAAGGGAAGGAGCAGGTACGGATGATCAAGCTTCTCATAGTGGATGATGAGCAGTTGGAACGTGAAGGAATGCAGACGATTTTACAGAAGAATTTCCCCGGGCTTGATATTCAGCAGGCGAAGAACGGAATGATGGCTGTGGAGATGGTAAAGGAATATTGTCCTGATCTGATCTTGATGGATATTAAAATGCCCGTCATGAATGGTCTCGAGGCCATGGAAATCATCAACGTGGAACAGCCCCATATCAAATTCATCATGGTGACGGCCTATGATACCTTTTCGTACATGAAGGCAGCCATCAAGCTGGGCGTCAAGGACTATGTATTGAAGCCGAGCAAAGCTTCTGAGATCGTCCATACAATCAGAAAGGTGCTCGAACAGATTGAACAAGAGCGTGAGCGGCATGTAGAAACTCTGCATCAGAAGGAAAAATGGCAAAAGACACAGATGCTTGTTGAAACCGATGTGGTCACCCAGTTATTATTCGATCACGTCCATGACGTGCATGTCGATATGCTCATGGACATGCTCGAAATCCCTTCGTCTGAGGAAATGTTCGTGATGGTCCTGCACCTTCCTGAAGGAGGCGAAAAACAGTACTCCGCCATCCGGAAGAAAGTGTTACAAAGTGGTTGGACCGGGGCGTTGTACGGCAGGCAGCTCCCCATCATTGTGTTCAGGCAGCCTTCGACAACCTACAGGTCCCAGGCAATCGCCCTGGCAAGGGAGTTGCTTTCACTTGCTAAAGGCAATGAAAAGGAATGGTTCATCGGAATCGGAAAGGTGTATCCTTCAATGGATCAAGTGCGTCATTCCTATCAGGAAGCGATGCTTGCCACGGTTGATACACAGGTGCGAAAGAAATACCGCTTTTTCGAAGAAATCCCCCTGGAGCCCGGGAAACGGGAACAAGCCATGATGGATCAGAAGGACTTAATGGAGAAAATCAGACTGGGGAAGTGGGATCAGGTGCATGCCCGGATCATGAATTCTTTCACATTATTGGAGAAAGAGCGGACGCCCCTCGTTTACACCCAGCAGCGGACCCTTGAGGTACTGTGGATGATTTCCCGGACCTTGAGTGAATGCGGGGTCGAAACGGCCACGCCGCTTTTCACGTTACAGCCGATGGATTACCGTCAGCTGCGGGAAGAAACCGAACGGCTCCTAAGCGGCATGAAGGACTCGTATACAGAACGCTTCAACCGAATGGAGAGCGATACGTTCCAACAGATCAAACAATTCATCAAAGATCACTCCCATCAAGACATATCATTGGATTCCCTCGCACAAAAAGTGAACCTGAGCCCTATTTATATTAGTAAGATGTTCAAGGAGAAACAAGGGATCAACTACATCGATTTCCTGACGGAGTGTCGTATGGAGAAGGCGAAAACGCTACTCGGTGACATGGAGAAAAGCATAAAGGAAATCACCTTCGAAGTGGGATACCACGATCCGAATTATTTCAGCAAGGTCTTTAAGAAAATGACCCATTATTCTCCAAAAGAGTACCGAAAGACATTGCTTGGCCAACATGCATAAAGGGGAAAAGACGTCATGGTCCATTGGAAGAAACGGATAAATATAAGTTGGATAGTGATCACTGTGTTGATACTGGCTGCATGCGTTCAGAGGGATCCCGTCGAACAGGCGCATAAGGAAGAAGAGAAAGCCTCTCCCGACGTCGTGAAGATCGGATTCTCCATGGATACACTCGAGGAAGAACGATGGGTGAGGGATCGTGATTTATTCAAACAGGCCGTTGAAGACCTGGGGGCAGAAGTGGAAATCACGGAGGCAAGAGGAAACGATGCCCTTCAAGTCCTTCAGGCAGAAACGTTAATCAGTCAGGGAATCGATGTGCTGGTCATCGTTCCTTATAACGCGGAAGCCGCGGCGGCAATCGTTCAGAAAGCCCATCGCGCCGGCATCAAGGTGGTTTCGTATGACCGGCTTGTGAAAAATGCCGACATCGATCTGTATGTCTCATTTGATAACGAACGGGTAGGGGAGCTTCAGGCAAAGGCCCTTACAGAACGTGTCCCAAAGGGGAAGTATGTGTACATTGGAGGTGCCGATACCGACTACAATGCCCACCTGATGAAAAAAGGCGTCTTCAGCGTCCTGGACTCTCTAATTGACCAAGGGGATATCCAGATCGTCTATGATCAATGGACAGATAACTGGCTGCCCGGAAACGCCTACTCCAATATGAAAGAGGCCCTGACAGCCAACCACAATAAAATAGACGCAGTCATTGCAGCCAATGATGCAACCGCCGGAATGGCATTGAAGGCACTGGAAGAAGCAGGCCTAGAAGGGAAAGTCCCCATCGCAGGACAAGACGCAGAGCTTGCCGCAGCTCAAAGGATCGTTCGCGGTACACAAACAATGACCGTCTACAAACCGATCAACACCCTTGCCCGTGAAGCGGCATCCCTTGCCATCGCACTCGCCAAAGACGAATACATCGACACCGATAAAAAAATCAACAATGGTAAAATCGAAGTCCCATCCGTCCTCCTTGAACCCATTGCCGTAAACCGGGACAACCTCGATCGCACCATCATTGCGGATGGTTTTCATTCGAGGGAGGACGTGTATAAGTGATTCTGTGCGTGAAAAGCATCCGAATATCGGGTGCTATTATTTTTTATAGAAACCGATGGAAAATCGAGCTTCTCATCAAGAAAGGGGGAAGAACTCTGCAAAAATAGCACTTTCATAATTTTTCCAATTCCGTTATACTCAACATAAATGAATGGAATGGGGGATGGGGAAATCGTGCGAAAAATGGCTTTTATGTTCCTGACAGGTTCTTTACTCTTTGCAGGGTGTTCGAATACAGAACAGGCAGATGCATACACCGTGAAGGAAGCAACTGACAATGGTGACACGCTCGTGGATGAAGAAGGGGAAGTAACCAATCTGGACAAACTATTGCGTTTTGTAGATGGGGTACAGGAGAAGAAAGAGTCTGAAGTGACGGTATCCAACTTTTTCAACAACCAGGTAAGTGTGAATAAAATAACGTACGATGGAAATAAAGTCAACTATGTGTTGAAGACCGGTACCGGGGAAGAAAAGAGAAGTGCGGTTTGCGACGGAATAGAAGAAAGGACCGGATTCATCTCTTTGCAGGGGTGTGACGGGGAAGAGGATGCGATTGGGATCGTGCAGGTTTCGGAATATAAAGTAAATAAGGCAAGGGCTTCGATGAAAGACTGAACGGCAGCATCCATATTCGGATGCTTTTTTTAAATAGCATCGGCATAGAATGGTGTTCGTTAAGGTTTAGGGGGATAAAAAAAAGGGGTGAGAAGCTTGAGTATGGGGTGGATGAGGCGTCAGTAGAAGGGGATTACGTCATTTTCCACTGTGATTACGTCATTATTTTAATCATTGATTTTTTAATAAAAAATTCCAACTGATTCATTAGGATCAACTTCTCTAAGTTACAACAAAATGTCATACGGCATACCCCGCCTCGAATATGATGTCTAAGTGAGCCTTTTTCACAATCCCTTATCCATCTGGTATATAATGAATCTATCACCTTCAGGAGGTACATATGAAACCGCAAAACTATGAAAATCACAGCAAGGTCGATCCGGTATTTCATGTAGGGATTGCCCTGTCAGCCCTTATCACCCTTATTTTGACGATTACATTTTTCGTGAAGAATGTGGGTAAGGAGACATTGCTTAGCTTTATCGTACTACTGGTCGTGACTACATTGATCCTGGTCGGGGTGAGGCTCCGGACATATGCCCTTCAAATTCAGGACCGGGTGATCCGTGCGGAAGAGAATTTCCGTTACTACCGTCTCACAGGAAATGAGCTGGATAGCCGACTATCCCTGAAGCAAATCATCGCCCTCAGGTTTGCTCCGGATGAAGAATTCCCGGTGTTGGTCGAACGGACACTGGCGGAAACCTTAACACCCAATGATATTAAAAAAGCTGTGCAGAATTGGCGTGCAGATCATCATCGCGTATAAACAACAAGGATTGGACCGCTCATTCATGGGCGGTTACGTTTTTTTAGAAGGAGGCTCGTTATGCCGAACGAAATCATGGTAGATGTAAAAGATTTAGTGAAAAGATATGGTTCCTTTACGGCGGTGAAGGGAGTCCGCTTTCAGGTGGAGAAGGGGGAAATCTTCGGATTGCTCGGGCCGAACGGTGCCGGGAAGACGACGACGATCGAGATGCTCGTGGGACTCCGGAAGCCGGACGCGGGGACGGCAAGCTTAGCAGGCTTTGACGTCCGGAAAGATGTGAATAAGGTGAAGGAAGTGATTGGGGTCCAGCTTCAGTCGACCTCACTGTTTGAATTGCTCAAGGTGGAGGAAATCCTTCATTTGTATGCGAGCTTTTATCCGAAAAATGTGGACATCGATCAATTGATCGAAGATATGCTGCTGACGGAGAAGCGGAAGGACCGGATTAAGGGACTATCAGGCGGGCAGAAGCAGCGTCTGGCAATTGCCCTGGCACTGATCCACGATCCGAATATTGTATTTCTCGACGAACCGACGACGGGACTGGATCCTCAGGCAAGAAGGACGCTGTGGGATATTGTGCTGCGACTCAAGGAGCGGGGGAAGACGGTGATCCTGTCGACTCACTATATGGATGAAGCCCATGTTCTCTGCGACCGGATTGGCATCATGGACCAAGGGGAGCTCATCGCCCTCGATACACCTGGAAATCTTGTGAAAACACTGCAGTCGACAAGTACGATTGAATTTCATCTGGACAATCCTCCTGAACAAGTTTGGTTCATGAAGATGGAGGGAGTGGAAGAAGTCGCCATCAAGGATTCATTCGTCCAGCTTTACACCGATGAACTGCAAAGGGCGTTGACGTCCTTGATTACCTTATCGACAGAGCATGATTTGGAAATCGAGGACCTCCAGACGCGTCAGGCGACGCTCGAGGATGTCTTCATTCATATGACAGGAAGGAGGCTGAGGGAATCATGAGAGCGTATTGGCAGCTGACACTGGCACAATTGCGGATTTTTGCACGAAACAAACAAGTATTGTTCTTCACACTGCTCTTCCCGGTCATCCTGATGGTAGCCCTCGGATCATTCGCAGGCGGAGGGAACTCGGTAACGCTCTCGGTGGGGATAATCGACAGTGATCAAACCGATGCCTCAAAGGATTTAAAGAACTTATTCTTAAAAAATGATGGAATTGAAACCGAGAAATTTGATACTGTCAAAACGGGAAAAAAAGCCGTGAAAAACGGTGATATCCAGCTTCTGATCACAATCCCGAAAGGATATGGGGAAAACGTGAAGGACAGGGACGAAGCGTTCTCGATTCCCGTCTACTATAACGAGAAAAACCTGACAACCGCGGAGCTTGGACTGACGGTAGTGAACGGAATCATCGATCAATACAGCAAGGAACTCGTCGATTATAAGCCTGTCGTCACGGTCGAGAAAGTCGGGATCGAGGCATTGAACATTCGCTATGTCGATTTCCTCGTACCGGGGATCGTGGCCATGATGATTATGAGCAACAATATGAACGGGGTGGCCGGTCAAATTTCTGCCTGGCGTGAACGGGGCATCCTCCGCCGCATGCAGGGAACGAGGCTGAAGGCATCCACCTTCATTGCAGCCCAAATCACGGCACGACTGATGCTGAATGGGACCCAGGCCCTCCTTGTCGTACTGATTGCCGATCTTATTTTTGACATTAACGTAGCAGGCTCGTGGCTTGCGATGATCTTCTTCATCATCCTTGGGACCCTGGCATTTATGTCTCTCGGCTTCATCATTGCGGGTATGGCGAAGAACCCGGAAAGTGCAGGGCCGATTGCGGGCTTCGTGACGTTTCCGATGCTGTTTCTTGGCGGTGTGTTCTTCCCGATCAACAATATGCCGGACATCATCCAGCCCATCGTGAAGGTGTTGCCGATCGCTCACCTCAGTTCCGCGCTGAGGGAAACGATGAATCTCGGAACACCGTTTTTGGAGCTTGGGACGGAGACCTTGATCCTTGGAGCTTGGCTCGTTGGCGGGTTTGCATTGGCTAGTTATGTGTTTAAGTGGGAATAGAGAGAGCTATTCAACAGATAAGTTAAAATGTCTTCCAAAGTGGAATAGTGATACGGGAAATGTTATAATTTTACTAATAGATGCATATACTAATTACTACTTTTGTTTGAAAAGGGTGATGGGTATGTGTGAGAAGGAGGATGGTAAAATGACTACTGAAACAGTTTCTCAACAATATACATTGGATGAGGATGATTCCAGAAAAATTATTTCCTCTCCACGTACGGTGATTAAGAGTACAGGTGTATTTAACGATCTAAAGCTTAACAAAACCGATAGAATACAAAACGCTGAAAGGATCCTGAACAAACGAAGATGCAAGTAGTCAGTTTAACTAGTTTGTTACAGGCAGCTCGAGACGAGGACGAAGTTTATAACTTCCTAAGTTCGTTTCAATGTGATAAGAATAAAGAGGTCGAATCCTTTCTTCATTCTTCAGCCATTCCAAATGAAAAAAGGGCTTTTACACGGACAAGTCTAATTATAGATGATGAACAAGAGGGTGAAATAATAGGATATTTCACCCTCTTGATAAAGCCATTTGACTTAAGCGAAGAAGTTTCAAATGAATCAAGAAAAAGATTAACCGGTGATAAAAAAGCAAAAGTTTTCATTTCTATATTGATTGCGCAATTGGGACGAGACGACCAGTATAAAGGTAAAGTTAAAGGGAATGTCATTCTGGATTTGGCACTAGAACACTGTGAATGGATATTTGATCTATCTGGCTTACTTGTCGTTTGCGTAGAATATGATGATGTATCGTACCTAAACGACTTTTATTTGCAAAATGACTTCAAGATTTTACAGATTAATAGTAATCAAAAAGTATTATCTTATTTAAGGTTGTAATAGATTATCAGTTTACTTAAATGGTGAAAGATTTCAGAGTTTGTAAAGGATACATAAAAAGTCCAATCGGATCTACCCGACTGGACTTTTTTCATGCCCTCTTCTCCAAATCCTTCGCCGTCTCACTCATCTCCACGTCGTTTCCTTCTTTGTAGGTTCCAAACAACACATCGACAAATGGGGTGGAGACCCCGTACCAATAGTTCTCATTCTTATAATGGTGGAGGATATGCGTCTTTTTGAGCCAGCGGCCGAACCGCGTCTTCGGCTTCATGGGACGGTGAGCGACGTAGTGTTTCCATTCATACACAAAGAACATGAAGAGAATCCCGGTGGTGAAGGCAAGGGTGAATGACATCGAACCGGTCAGGAAATAAAACAACAGACACAGGAGAAAGAGGTTGGGTGCGCTGTACCAGATCGGCAGAAAGAGCAGCTTCAGGTCATTCGGCTTCTTATGATGATCATAGTGCAGGCGCTTGATTAAATTCAGTAAAAAAGGGTTCTTCGGTGACTTGATGTGAAAGAGGAAGCGGTGGGTGAGGTATTCGCTGAACATATAGGTGACGATCCCGACGGCAAAAAATAAGAAGCTGAATAGGGATAGCTCCTTCGTGAACAAAAAGCCGAGTACCACGAGAAAAATGCCCACCATGACTAAAATATCAAAGTGTAAAAAGAAATCCCGATACAATCGATTCTTTTTCATCATTACTTACCTCCATTCATTTTCTGTTTCCATAGACGTATGCTCGTTTCCATCATGTCCCGGACGGTTTGTTCGGCTTGGTGAAGATCCCCATCTAACATCCATTTAAGAAGTGTTTCGTAATAATCCCGTGAAGCGGCGCGATGGGTGGGATCGCTGAAATATTTTTCCGCCATCCTGATATACACATCCTTAAAACTGTTCAGAATCAAGAGATAAATCGGATTCGGCGCCAGCATGGCAACCCGATGCTGGATATGCCAGTCAAATTCCGCATACGTAAGAGCTTTGTCATCAATATCTTCAAACGGAGCGAAGAGGGAAATGACCTTCAGCTTGTTGTTCTCCATAGCGTCCCTGAAATATGTGGGGGTAATGGAGACGCGCAGCTGGAGCATATATACGATGAATTCATCCGGGATTTCTTCTTCATGCTGAAGGATCGTGGCGATGGTCATCAGGTTCCCTTGCTTCCAGTAATCATTCACGACTGCAGGCATTCCCTTCCGGCTCCGGGTCCAGCCGTCCCGTTCCAATCTTTGCAGTGCCTCGCGAATGGTAGGGCGCCCCACTTTGTAACGAGAAGCCAAATCTCTTTCTGATTGAAGGGGTTCCTGAATCTTTAGTTCCCCACCCAGTATGGACCGGGTAATGTCACGGGCAATGAGATGGGAAGAACGTTCTTTCATTGAGTGTACCTCCTGGTTGGTATTACCAATTTTAAAATGTGGTAATACCATTATATGATTCTAGTGGATGTATTTGTCAATAAATTCTGAAATTTTATAAGGTTACTTTTTCGAACACCTTATTTCTTGACTGTAACTAGTTGACCCCCTAAACTATAAAATAGAATCATTAGTTTAGGGGGTCAACTAGTTGGATAAGCGGTTAATTGAAGCAGTCGAGCTCTTCGAGGATGTAATGGTGTTCGGGACAGATCGGGTGCTGAAGAATGTAAAAGCTGACGTGTGGCAGGAATATTCACCTGAGCAGATCCAGGTGCTGAAGCTTGTGAATAAGAACGGCCCACTTGCAGGGGGTGTGATTGCCGAGCTCCAGGGGGTTCATAAGAGTGCGATTTCAAATCGTTTGAAGAGGCTTGAAGAGAAGGGTCTCATCGAAATCGTGAAGGCAGAAGGAGATCAGCGAAGCAAGCTTGTATGCCTCACGGATGATGGGCGCAGGGTCGTAAGTGAGTCAGATCAAGCGGTTTATGCCTATATTGAAGACTTATTCGCCGATCACGTGAAGGACGAGGAACTGGATCAATTCCTGACCATGTTCCGGAAGATCAGATCGATTTTGAAATTGGAGGGTGAAAAAGGATGAAATCCATCATCAAATTCAAGTGGCCGGTTACGATCGGTCTTCTTATAGTAACGGTTTTATTGTTTGTGATTTCGCCCAATCTGTCTAAGCAGGCAGAAGATGCTGGGACGTTCCAACTTCCGGATGATGCAGCATCGAAGAAAGCGATGGAAATGCTGAATGACGCCGGGGCAGGGGAAGAAACGATATCCCTTGTGTATGCACTGGACGAAAAATTGACGGATTCAGCAAAGAAAGACATTGCGTCAAATGTAGATGAATTGAAAGAACTTGGGGATCCAGTCAGCTCGGTTCTTGATCCGTTTGAAAGCGAGGAACTGGAGGATCAGCTTGTCTCAGAAGACAAAAAGACCGTCCTTGTTCCGATCACGGTTGACGGAACACAGGAGGAAGTGGTGGAGCTCGCGGATTCCATCAAGTCTGACATCCTGAAAGGCGAGTCATCCGTGTACCTCACCGGGGAAGCGATCATCAACAACGATGTGAATCTGAGCGCACAGGAAGGACTGAAACGGACGGAGATCATTACGGTCGTCTTGATTTTCGCCCTTTTACTAGCCGTATTCCGTTCAATTGTGACCCCATTGATTCCGTTAGTGGCAGTCGGGATCACTTATTTACTCAGCCAATCGATCGTCGCGTTTTTCATTGATTGGTTCGGGTTTCCTGTTTCGAACTATACGCAGATATTCCTGGTCGCCATTCTGTTCGGAATCGGGACGGATTATTGCATCCTGTTGCTGAGCCGGTTCAAGGAGGAGCTTGGAGCGGGTCAGCCCATCAATGAGGCGATTATCCGCACGTATAAGACCGCGGGACGCACGCT
Source organism: Rossellomorea sp. QJM3NY_18 (assembly GCF_056173145.1). Lineage (NCBI taxonomy): Bacteria > Bacillati > Bacillota > Bacilli > Caryophanales > Bacillaceae > Rossellomorea > Rossellomorea sp. QJM3NY_18. The sequence continues at coordinate 649,511 of NZ_CM149659.1, forward strand.
TTACATAAGCGGACTTGCCGTATTCATCGGGTTCTTTGCCATCGGGTTTGCCGACTTCCCGATCTTTAAGTCAGCCGTGGCCGTGGCAGTTGGAATTGCGGTTCTGCTTCTGGTTTTGAGCACGGTCATGCCGTTCTTCATGGCTACCTTGAAGGAAAAATTGTTCTGGCCATCGAAGAAATCCGTTTCTCATAATGACAGCAAGTTATGGGCATGGATGGGCAAGCTTTCCGTCAATCGTCCGCTATTGTCCATGGCCGTAGTGGCTGTTATCACGGTGCCATTGTTGTTTACGTATGACGATGCCCTGTCCTTCAACACGGTGGATGAAATCGGGGACAGCTATGATTCGGTCAAAGGTCTGCAGGCGATTGAAGACGGATTCGGTCAAGGGGATTCCCTGCCGGTCCAGGTTCTGCTTTCAAGCGATGAGAAGCTTGTGACCGAGGATACCGTTCCTTACGTTGAAAAGTTGAGCCGTGAGCTTGCGAAAGTCGACGGGGTGAAGAGTGTACGGTCCATCACACGTCCTGCTGGCGATGCAATCGAAGAATTCAATGTAGACTATCAGCTTGGAAAGATTGCTGAAGGTGTGAACGGGGCGGCTGATGGTCTCGATCAGGCCGTGAAAGGACTCAGTCAGCAGTCAGCCATGGCTGGGCAAGGTCAGGCACCTCAACCGGGAGCACCGAATTCACTCGAGGGTCTGAACCAGATCACAGGTGGATTGAATCAGGCCGGAGATCAGCTTCAGGGGATGAGTGACAGCGAGACCATCCGCGATACCGGGTTATACTTACCACCGGGTACATTGGAAAATAAAGAATTTGCCCAGGTGATCGACCGGTATTCTTTTGGAGAAGAAAAAGGGATGAAGCTCGAAGTCATCCTGTCCGATAATCCGTATTCACCGGAAGCCATCGACACCGTGGACCGGATAAATGAAACGACGGAACGCGTCATCAAGGATACGCCTCTTGAAGATACCGAAGTCGCTATCGGAGGAGTCTCAAGCATCAACCGTGACCTTAGCGATATCTCAACGAGTGACTTCACCCAGACCGTTACGATCATGCTTATCAGTTTGTTCGTCGTCCTGGCGATCCTGTTCCGTTCATTCATCATGCCGCTTTACATGATCGCATCCCTTCTACTGACGTACTTCACGTCCGTCGCCGTAGCCGAGTGGATCTTCGTGGAGGGACTTGGATATGACGGCATCAGCTGGGCCGTTCCGTTCTTCGGATTCGTCATGCTTGTGGCCCTTGGAGTCGACTACTCGATCTTTCTCATGGACCGTTTCCGTGAAGAGGCATCAGAAGGCATGACGGTGACCGACGCCATCAAAGCATCGATGGCGAAGATGGGAACTGTCATCATTACGGCAGCTATCATCCTCGCAGGTACATTCGGTGCCATGGTACCATCGGGCGTGCTCAGTCTCGTGCAGATCGCGACAATCGTCATAACCGGCCTGCTTCTGTATGGACTGATTGTCTTGCCACTGTTGATACCAGCCATGACCGTGTCATTCGGGAATGGGGTCTGGTGGCCGTTCCGACCGAAGAAGGAAAAGTAGATTGATAGCAGCCCGTTCTAATATAGAGCGGGCTGTCTTTTGAGTGAAAGACTAGTTCAGACAAAAACGAAGTGAAAAACAAACGAAATACTCTGAATTTTAGTTCGATTAATAGGAAAAAATATTTTTCTGAAAAACTAATCAGAATCTCTACTGAAGTTGTCGGGTTTCTCTTTGACATATAAGGGTTCAGAAAAGGTGAGGGTACTTCCAAACCTTTATCACCAAGCATTCATACCACTATTTTCACTTTTGTTTTTTCGTAAAATAGTTTATAATAATCAGATAATACTAGATATTTTACCCTATGAATCATTATAATAGAAGATGGTATGGTTTTTTTTAGACACATGAAGGTGCTGGGTCGAAAGCGCCTGCAAATATAGTGGATGAGGAAGGTTATAATGAGCAGCTTACAGAAGAAAACAGATGTTATCTTAATTGGTGCTGGTGTCATGAGTGCGACTTTAGGGGTGATCCTGAAAGAATTGGCGCCGGAATGGGAAATCACAGTGTTTGAAAAGCTCGCGAAGCCTGGGGAAGAAAGCTCGAACGAATGGAATAATGCCGGAACCGGACATTCTGCATTATGCGAGCTGAACTATACATCCGAAAAGCCTGATGGATCTATAGACATTACGAAAGCAATCAAAGTCAATGAACAGTTCCAACTTTCAAGACAATTCTGGTCTTATCTCGTCAACCGCAATCTTATTGGTAAACCACAGGACTTCATCATGCCGATCCCGCATATGAGCATGGTTCAAGGTGAAGAAAATGTGGAGTTTCTGAAAAAACGTTTGGAAGCGCTGTCAGCGAGTCCGTTATTTGAAGGCATGGAATTCTCCGATAAACCGGAGAAATTGAAGGAATGGATCCCTCTCATCATGGATGGCCGTGAATCGGATGATCCGATTGCAGCGACGAAGATCGATTCAGGGACGGACGTCAATTTCGGGGCACTGACCCGCAAAATGTTCGACCATTTGAATGATAAAGGCGTCGAGATCAACTACAACCACAGTGTAGAAGATATCAAACGCAAATCCGACGGTTCATGGGAAGTGAAGGTCCATGATATCGACGGCATCAAGATGGAATATCATACGGCGAAGTTCGTCTTTATCGGAGGCGGTGGCGGAAGTCTTCCGTTATTGCAAAAAACAGGTATCCCTGAGTCGAAGCAGATCGGTGGATTCCCTGTATCTGGGCTCTTCATGGTGTGCAATAACCCAGAAGTCATCGAAAAGCATCACGGGAAAGTCTACGGAAAAGCCAAGGTCGGAGCTCCTCCGATGTCGGTTCCGCATCTTGATACCCGTTACATCGATAACAAGAAATCTCTTCTGTTCGGACCATTTGCCGGGTTCTCACCGAAGTTCCTGAAGACGGGATCGAATATGGATTTGATCACATCGGTCAAACCGAATAACCTTTTCACCATGCTTGCAGCTGGAGTGAAGGAAATGGGACTGACCAAATACCTGATCCAGCAGGTCCTCCTGTCCAACGAAAAACGCATGGAAGAATTACGCGAATTCATCCCGAACGCCAAGAGCGAAGACTGGGATATCGTCGTAGCAGGCCAGCGGGTGCAGGTCATCAAGGACACAGAAGCAGGCAAAGGAACCCTCCAGTTCGGTACAGAAGTGGTCAGTTCCGCCGATGGCTCCGTCGCTGCCCTCCTTGGGGCATCTCCGGGTGCTTCCACAGCCGTTCACGTCATGCTGGAAGTATTGGATAAATGCTTCCCGCAGCACATGAAAGAATGGGAGCCGAAGATCAAAGAAATGATCCCATCCTATGGAGTGGCATTAAGTGAAAATCCTGAACTCTTCAGGGAGATCCATACGTCAACTGCGAAGGCGTTGGGTTTGAGGGATAAAGAGGTTGCGTATAGTTAAGTGAATAAGAAGGAATGCCCTGTGGATGTTCGCAGGGTGTTTTTTGTATACAGAATGGGGGGGATTGGGGTGAACACCAATCTAATTATCGTCGAAGGGATACCGGGGTCAGGCAAGTCGACCACGGCGAATTTTATTAAAGAGCATTTGGAGAAAGAAGGAATAAAGGCTAAGCTCTTTCAAGAAGGAGACACCAGCCACCCTGCTGATTATGAATCGACCGCTTGTTTAAATGAGGGACAGTTTAACGCTATACTTGAAAAATTTCCAGCCCGTCGGGAGAGTATCAAAGAGTACGCCGAGAAGAAAGGCGATCACTATTTTATTTCGTACCGTCATTTTCTTGATAAGGATTCATTTCTTGTTGAATACTTGTCTTCGTATGATGTCTACGAATTGGATCTGGATACGTTTGAAGACGTCTCCTATAACTATTGGAAGGAATTTGTGGAAGTAACGGCATTTAGCGATGACGTATACATATTTGAATGTTGTTTCCTGCAGAATCCGTTTACCAAGTTCATCGCCATGCATAATGCAGAACCAAGGAGGCTTGAGAACCATCTGAAGAATATCAGTTCGTTGATTGCACCATTGAATCCTCTGATGGTTTATTTTTATCAAGCAAACCTAGATCAATCCTTCAACCATGTATATGAAGAGCGCAGTCAGGAATGGCGAGAGTTCTTCACGGATTATCATGTGAATCAAGGGTATGGAAAAGAGAATGGGTTGAAGGGATATCAAGGGCTTGTGGAGTTTTTGGAGATGCGCAGGAATTTGGAGTTGCGGATTCTTGAAGTTTTGCCGGTTAGGCACCTGCTTATCGAGAATGGAGAAAAAGACTGGGATGCTTATTATGTTCAAATGAAGGAAGCGATTAAATAGGTGGAGGGAAAGATTTGTTCTTATTATTCCTAATCATCACAGCCTCCATCATCGGATTCTTATTGATTCCATTACACGTATATGGCCTTGCCATCGGGTTTGGAATCATCACGGGTTGTCTGGTGAGAGGGTTGTACCTAATGCATGAGATTAATAGTAAGTTAGATAAACAAAACAGTGAAGATCAGTAGGCGGCTCAAATAGATGCCGTCTTTATTTGTGTTTGTACCAGTAATTTGAAATAATTACAATATAATGAATTTGGGAGAGGGGGATGCACGTGAGGCATATGGAACGCAGGTTGAGGGAGATGAACCTGGAGATTCTGAGCATGAAGGAGATTGGTGGTGCCCATGCAGGAAACATTTGTAAAGTCGAAGCTCTAAGTGAAAATGAGAATACGAGAGAGCACTACATCTACAAGGAATTTGCTGAGAAACGGGATCAGGAAGTTGAGATTCATAAGAATATAGAAGAAATACTGACGACATTTAGTAGAGTCGTGAAAGTATGGGAGACTTCCCCAAAAGCGATGATGATGTGGGATTTGGGGTACCCAGTTAAAGCCGGATTTGAAGCATTGCCTATAGGTGAAAAGAAAATTTTGATCAGTGATATTTTAAAAGTATTAACTTCTCTTCATTGTGTGGAAGCCGTTCAAACCAATCTCCCTATTCATCAATTAAGCTCGGAATGGAAGGATTGGTGCTTAGAGCAACTGGGCAAGTTAGGCTCAAGAAAATCGTGGGCCAGTCCAAAATGGGAGAGAACAATCCAGGAAGTGAATGATCGACTAGATATCCCTCATTATCAATCGAAATGTCCATCCGTCATAACCCACGGGGACCCACATCTGGAAAATGTCTTTTATAAAGATGAAAGAATTTGGCTCATCGATTGGGAATGGGCAGCCATCGGGTCTCCCTTAAGGGACGTGACGATCTTGATGCAGGATATATATGACGATGATCTGATTTCTTATGTCCCTGAATACTACTTGCAATGCTTGAGGGAACGGGGGTTCATTCTGGATAATGACGATTTTTGGAGTGATCTGAGCTATCTATACATAGACCATTTGACGATGATGCTTGCCTGGGAAGTGGAGAAGTATTTTCAGGGGCATCTATCCGAAAAGAGGATTCGCGGAATCATAGAATGGAAGATTGGGGAGATTGAGCGGGTGCAATCTGAAGTAATGGATAGGAAAAACAAGTTTAGTCATTAACATCTCTAATAAGGGGGAAGAGGATGAAAAATGATGAGTTTAATAACATACACTTTACACTTAAAGAGGTCAAAAAGGGCGTCTATGCAGCAATTTCAAAACCAGGTGGCGGGGCAGTTGCCAATGCCGGATTTGTTGATTTAGGCGACGGAGTAATCGTGTTTGATACGTTTAACACGCAACAGGCGTCGAAAGAGTTGAGAGATGCCGCTGAAAGAATCACGAATCAGAATGTCATGTGGGTTGTAAATAGCCATTATCACGGAGATCATATTCGCGGCAATCAAACGTTCAAGGACACTTCTATTCTTTCAAGCGAGACCACTTTAGCAAAAATGAAAGAAATCCAGCCTTCCAGAATAGAGAAACAGAAAGCGGACATCGATGGACTCACTCAATATATAGAATCTCTCGAAAAGCAGCTTGATGAATCCGGGGAAGCAACCCTTCAAGATCAAGTGAGCTTTTTACATGAAATGAAACGGTCGTTACCTGACCTGGAGTTGACTTTGCCCAATGAAATTTTCAAGAAAGAAAAGACATTACAGGGAACAACGAGAAGCGCAAAACTATTTACATTGGGAGGGGGGCACTCCTTTTGTGATAGCATGCTGTACCTTCCGGAAGAGAAAGTGATCTTTATGGGGGACTTGGTATTTGTTCAATGTCACCCGACATTCTTTGATGAAACCGATCCAAGAAAGTGGATCGATATTTTACGAGAAGTAAAGAAGCTGGATATTGAAACAGTCATTCCAGGACATGGCGATATTGGGACGAAAGAGGATATTGATACAATGATTCTTAATTTGACACACCTCTTATCTGTTCAACATAAAGAAAGTACTGAAATCCCTCCTCTTTATAAAAATTGGGCGTCTCCAGAGGTATACTTTCAGAATATTAAACGTGTGAAGAGCAAAAAGGGGACTTCCAGACATGAATAGAGAAATGCTGGTACCGATTAAAAACTTTAAACTATACGCCAAACTAACAGGTAAGAAAAACAATAAACCGACGGTGGTGATGGATGCCGGTTACGGGGATTATTCAAAAGCCTGGGATTCAGTGATTGGGGAGCTATCGGAAATAACAGAAGTACTGGTTTACGACCGTGCCGGGCTTGGGAAGAGCGAGAAGAGTCCACATCGGAGGACGAGCCGTGAGATGGTAAAAGAGCTGAAGGAACTGCTAAGCAGCCTGGACATCAAACCTCCATACCTATTTGTCGGGCACTCTTTCGGAGGAGTGAATGTGAGTGTATATGCGCATGAATACCCTGAAGAAGTCGCAGGTTTGGTATTGGTGGACTCGACACCAGTGGATTATAGGGAACGCTTCCTTCCGACGATGCCGCGTGATTTCCAGGAAGCATATCGCAAGCAATTTGTACGAGAGGGCAATTACGAAGAATTTATGGAAAGCTTGGGGCAGTTAAAAGAATATAAGGAGACTTTAAGTATGCCGGTCTTAGTACTTTCCGCTGGTAAAAAGGATCATTATTCAGAATCAGCCCAGGAATTGTGGAATATCATGCAGAGGGAATTGGCACTGATTTCTTCTAAGGGTGAATGTGTACTTGCCAAGAATAGCGCTCATTATATTCAAAAGGATGAACCACTGGTGATAATAAAGGCGGTTGAAAAGCTGATTGAACTACATTCCGATGAAAAAGTTGAAACCATCTCTGACATGAATACGTAAAGTAAGAAAACCCCACGGAGGTGCAACCATGTACGAATACGCATACGTCCAAACAAGTCTGGGCGGCTTTTTTACCGAGCCGAAGCACAGGGAAATCATTGAGGAATATGCCGCTGACGGATGGCGGCTGGTCCAGGTGCTTCCACTTAGGTACAACGGAAACGGAAAACCGACTGATTATGAGATCATATTTGAAAGACCGTTATCTTAATTAAAGCGGATTTCTCATTAAGAGAGATCCGCTTTTTATTAGGGTGAAATTTTCGAATTCACTGATTGAATCGCTTGATTTAGTTCCGTCAGGTCGACTTCTCCTGTTTGGGTATCTTTCAAATGGTACTTTTGTTTAAGATTGATGATTCTTTTTACGCTTTCATCAATTCGCTTCTCTGAAATTTCTCCATTTTTAACGGCTGATTTTAGTGCTTCAATCCCTGCTACGGCTTTACGAGCATCATGGGCGATGAGGATCAGGTCACTGCCGGCTTTGACGGATTGCACCGCAGCTTCTCCCATTCCGTAGTTGTCGGCCACGGCTTTCATGGTCATATCATCGGTGATGACGACACCCTTGTAGTTCAGTTTCTTTCGTAAAAGATCCGTCACGATGGCCGCAGAGAGTGATGACGGATAGGTGTCATCGAGTTTGGGAAGCAGGATGTGTGCGACCATGATAAGATCGGCTCCGTCAGCGATGGCACGCTTGAATGGAATCAGTTCCAGGGACTCGAGTTCTTGCAGGCTCTTGTTGATTACGGGAAGCGCTAGATGTGAATCGACGGATGTGTCGCCGTGACCAGGGAAGTGTTTGATTGATGACAGGGTATTCTGGGATTGAATCCCTTTCATCGTCTGGATCCCTAATTCACTGACGATATCAGGGTCCGGGCTGAAGGAGCGGTCGCCGATGATCGGATTATCCGGATTGCTGTTCACGTCAAGGACGGGAGCGAAGTTCAAATTGAACCCGAACTCTTTCAGCTCTTTGCCGAGAAGGGTCCCCACTTCATAGGAAATGTCGGGATTGTTCGCGTCCCCGATTTTTTGATTGGTAGGGAAGTCCGCGAGTCCTCCAGGGAGTCGCGTCACATTCCCGCCTTCCTGGTCGACGCTTAATAGGAGGGGAAGGGGGTTATCGGCGTTTGCTTCTTTCAGTTGGTTCACAAATTGAACAGATTGTTCAGGGCTCTTCAAATGGTCCGAGAAGAAGATGAATCCGCCGACCTTGTGCTTCTGAATCAAATTCTTCGTCGGCTCATCCATTTGCGTTCCGTTGACGCCGGCTACGAGCATCTGGCCGATTTTTTCATCAAGGGTCATGTCGGAGATCAGGGAACCGGCGTCACCTTCTCGATCCTTACCCCCGATTGGGTTAATGGCCAAATAGGACAGAATGAATACAAGGATCATGACGATTAAAAGGGAATAGCCAATCTTATTTTTCGACATATCATATGTTCCTTTCAATGTTGGATACTTGGTATCATTCTGTTCGTATCTCGTGTGCCGTAAACGGAAAAATAGAAAAAGACCCGGTGGGTACGGGTCCTTTTGTACGATTTATTCCGGTTTCTCTGCTATTGGATACATGCTGTTCCTCTAATATGAGCTGATTTTATTTCTATATAATCAGGATATTCAATCCGATTTTTTGAAAATCTCTGTGGCCAAAACACCATCACACCTGAAACACCCACACCACAATCGGGCCAAACACCGAACCTAACAGGGCGCTTAACGTCATGGATACGGAACTCATCGAGACGGTCAATTCCCCGTATTCCATCGCTTTCGACGTACCGAGGGCGTGGGACGCGCTGCCTAAGGCAATCCCGCGTCCGAGTGAGCTATGGATGCGGCCCATTTTCAGGATCACCGGCCCGAGTATGACGCCTGAGAATCCGGCGATCATGACAAAGACGACGGTCATGGCCGGGACGCCGCCGAGACCTGATGCAATCTGGATGGCGACGGGTGTCGTGATGGATTTCGGAACGATGGACAGGATCAACTCATGGTCGATGCCGAGAATCCGTGCAAATAGGAGTCCGCTCACCATTCCGGTCAAGAGTCCAGCGAAGACGCCTCCGATGATCGGGAAGCGATACTTCATCAGGATCTTCCGCTGCTTATACAGGGGGTACGCAAGGGCGACGACGGCAGGACCAAGCAGAGAGTGAATCCATTTCCCGCCGATCATGTACTCCTCATACGGAATATGCATAGAGATCAGCAGTCCGACGATCACGAACGTGGTCGTCAGGACCGGAATTAATACGGGATACGAGAACCGTTGATACACCTTCACCATGGCAAAATAAAGGACGGCGGTGAGGGTAATGATCAGGATTGCGATCAGTGCTTGCTGCATGCTTGTTCCCTTCTTTCAGATCGTTTTTCTAAGTGCTGACTGGCAAAACCGGATACGGCCATGGTCACGACGGTGCTCACGACGACAATGAGAAAGAGCATGGCACCGGTCCCTGATAAAAGAGCGGGGTAGTTCATGACCCCTGTCATGGCCGGGATGAATAATAAGGGAAGGATCGCGAGTAAAAAGCTTGCGCCATCCTCTACGATGATCACGGGAACAATTTTCAACGACAGGCATGCGAGGAGCAGGATCAGGCCGATGATGCTTCCGGGTATCGGAAGGTGGAGGAGCTCCTCGAGGGCTCCGCCTATAAATGAAAAAGCATAAAGAATGCCGATTTGGATGATAATTCGAATGATTTTCATAACACAGGACCTCCCGACAGGAAGCCCTTTTTCCCACCTTTCAATGAAAACGCTTTACTTTTCCTGGGATTACTTGTACGATACAACTATATACTTGTATTATACAAGTACTTGAATCGTTGTCAATGAATCTGTCAGGTTGATTGACGTAAAAAGGAGGGATACCTATGTCCAAAGAGAACGCAGTCGAACGGATTGAGTATGAGTTGACCAGCTTGATCCGGAAAGCGGTCTTCCGTGATCAATCCGAACGGAAAATCGGGATATTGGAGAGGTCGGCATACCTGTTGATGAGGCAGCTGGATGAACACGGACCGTCCCGGCTGAAGGAATTGGCCGAAGCGTTCCAACTTGATATTTCGACTTTGTCTAGACAGGCGGCTGCCCTTGAATCGAAGGGACTCATCCAGCGGTTTTCAGACCCAAGTGACGGACGTGTAAGTTTATTTGACCTCACTGAGTTGGGGAGGGAAAAGCTTGCTCTCGACAGCCGCATGAGGCTCGAATGGTATGAGGGCCTGCTTGAAGGTTGGACGGGTGAGGAGAAGAACATGTTCGGGGAACTGCTGGTCAGGATGAACGGGGCGTTTGACGAATAAAATAGATCCGCTTTCTGTTGTTGCACACCAGGAAGCGGATTTTTTTGTCGAAAAATAATCGTTGACTTTGGAAATATCTAACAGTAAAATAAAAATTGATTAATCAATCAATTTTGAAAAAGGAGGGAGAAAAACATGTCACGAGAGGAAAAAATGATAAAAAAGAGAGCGGCGATCCTAGGGGCGGCCGTCAAAACATACAGCGAAAACGGATTTGCTGAAACGACCATCTCGGCCATTGCCAAGGAGGCAGGGGTCAGCTTCGGATCCGTGTTCACATACTTTGCCACAAAAGAGGTCCTCTTTGAAGCGGCGATCCTTGAGCCATTGGAGGAGATCAAGCCTTATTTTAGTGAAATAGAGGAACGGTACAGTGGGAGTCCGATGGAGATGGTACGAAATATGATCGACTGTCAGCTGGATGTGTTTGCGAGAAAGAAGGATTTCCTGCGACTCTCCCAACAGGTACTGGCGAGGCCGGACCGGTATCCCGTCTTGTTCGCAGAATTGAGTACCTTTGTCGATGTGTTTGCAGAACGCATTTATCCTGTCATTGAAAGAGGGCAGAAGGAGGGATGCTTCTATGAAGGGTCGCCGGTGCTGATGGCTCAATCGTATATTTCCTTATTGAATGGGTTGCGTCTGACTTTCATTGATGACCATACGAATCTGATCTGGAGCAACATGAAAATACAGGCCCTGCGGTTATTCGGTCCTGTGACGGAAGGGTGGGATGTGTGATGCGAATAAGTGATATTCATCCGAACCTGAAACTGCGGCTTGCCATGCAGTTCCTCGGAGGACTTGTCACCATGGCAGTCATCCCGTTCATGGCGATCTATTTCGCCCAGAAGATCGGAGCCACCCAAACGGGGATCATCCTGATCCTGATTGTCATCAGTGGAATCATCGGTGGTTTTATCGGCGGGCATATTTCCGACAAGATCGGACGCCGTAAAATCATGATTCTGGCGGAACTCGGCATCATGGTGACGTTCTTCTTCATTGCCCTGTGCAATTCAGCGTGGTTCGACCTTCCGTATGTCACGGCGGCTTTCTTCGTTCTCAATATGTTTGCCGGCGGGATGTTCCAGCCTGCAGCTCAGGCGATGATCATCGATGTGACGGATTCCGATTCACGGAAGCTTGTTTTCACCGTCAGCTACTGGCTTGGGAATCTTGCCACCGCGATCGGAGGGATCATCGGCGCTTTTCTATTTAAAACGTACCTGTTTGAATTATTCCTCGGGATCTCAGGGATCACACTCCTGTCCGTCCTGATCACGATTTTCTTCATCTCAGAAACCTACACACCGGAACCTGCCACCACTGAAACCACTTCTTCATCCAACAAGATGGTTCAAAGCTATTCAACCGTATTGAAAGATAAATTATTCATGATGTATATCATCGGGGCCGTCTTCATTTTTACCCTGGAGCAATCGTTGACCAATTACGTCGGGATCCGCCTTGAGAGGGATATCCCCGAGCAGCAGGCTTCTCTGTTTGGATTCGACTTCACGCTTGATGGGACACGGATGCTTGGATTCCTGCGGACGGAAAATACCATTATTGTCGTGCTCTTATCCGCCGTCGTACTATTTCTGTTTAAAAAGTGGAGTGACCGCTGGACGCTTGTTGCGGGGATGTTCATCTTTACCCTTTGTTTCAGCGCCTTTGCTTTTACGAATAATATTTTATTCCTTTTTATCCTGGGCTTTGTCGGAACGTTTGGGGAGCTCATGTATGTGCCGATCAAGCAGGCGATGATCGGGGACCTGGCGCCGTCCAACGCCCGCAGTACGTATATGGCCTTCTACAGCCTGACCTTCTATGGCGCCATGATCATCGCATCCCTTCTCATCATTGTAGGGGAATGGGTGAGTCCGCTGATGATGGGCGGAATCCTGTTGATTCTTGGGATGGCCGGGACTGTCATGTATCATGTCATCATGAAAACGCTGGAATCAAAAGCGGTGCCGGAAGTCGAAGTGAAGGCATCGGTTTCTTCTTAATAAAGTGTGAAGACCCTGATTGCAGGGTCTTCTTTACTTTCTAATGAGTATCGTATGTTTCTCCAACTGACTCTCTCCATAAGCCTCTGCGATGCCCATCTTCCGGATCGCCCTCCTGTTCACTTTTTTATAAGGCAGCGTCACATGAAAATCACTTTCAAAAGGATAATTATCCAACGTCACCTCATGCTCATTCACCCACCTGGCTTTAAGCTTTTGATTCCCAGAATGGAACCCTTCCGTATTCTTAAATCCGTCCTTGAACCACGGATGCTCGTTTTCTTTCACAACCCCCGGCTCGTTCAAGCAAAAGTAGAGTGATAGATTGTCTGAAAGTTGAAGAAGCTGAAAGTGCTGGGTGAGCAGTGTTTCATCGAACTTTGGCAGCTGCTTTCGGATGTTCTGTTGCCTTCTTGCTTCATCTTGTAAAAATGTCAGGCAGTGAGGATCCTTCGATTTGGCAAAGAAAGAGCAGAAATGAAGGCTGCATAGGAGCGCCGCATAGAGGTTGACCTCCTCGATTTCATTCAGACCGATTTGATAGAATGCAAGTTTTGGGTGGAGGGGATAGTCTGAGAAGGTGAAGGGAATCTGCTTCCCGTCGTTCCAAATCGGCGTGTCGTCGAGTCCGATCCAGCTCCGGTCGTGCTGATGGGATGCGTAAACGAAGTCATCGAAAAACTGATCGGATTTTAATAGATTGCGATTGATGTGTTTGATCGTTTCGCCGGATAAATAGGCGTGGTCATGCTGTTTGGTCATGATGAAAGAATCGTCGGTCTCTCGGATTATCATAGAATCAACATCCCCTTTTTATTATTAATTATAGCAAAACTTGAATGGCGCTATCAGACAAAAAGATAGAAAACGGCATGGGCTTTCGATCCTGGGATTAGCCTTCTGTGATTTCATATGTCAGAAAGCAAGTCCACTAGAATGAACCGTATGTTTAAAAATATAAAAAAAGGTTTTCTCCTCTGAACATCGAAATCATTATAATGAAAGACAGTATATGGGAGGTATGAACAATGGGGAGAATGGTACATTTCGAAGTGCATGTGGATGATATGGAACGGGCAAAAATGTTTTACGGAGAGGTATTCGGCTGGAAGTTCGAGGACTGGAGCGAATACGCTGGAATGCCTTATGTGGGGGCTGTGACAGGGGATGAGAATGAGATGGGGATCAATGGTGCACTGATGCAGCGTCAAAGTCCTCCACCTCAACCGAATCAGCCGATGAACGGATATTCCTGCACGATGGGCGTCGGGAATTATGATGAAACCGAGAAACTCATCCTTGAGCAAGGCGGCAAGGTGGCCATGCCGAAGTATGCTCTTCCGGGAATGGCGTGGCAGGGGTATTATGTGGATACTGAAGGAAATGTGTTCGGGATTCATCAGCCGGATAAGGACGCGAAGTAGTGTTGGGGTGTCTGACCTGAATCGGGGGTCAGGCCCTTTTTTTAATCCTCGTCTCCATCAAAGGCGTTATCTACTAATTTTACGATCATGAAAAGGAGAATGCCCCCTGTTTGTGGAATTGATTCAAGTGGAAATCAGGAGGGGGAAGTGAAAGTGGAGTATCAATTGGAACAGGTGAATAATCAAATATATGTGCTGGCGATATGGGATGCTGAGTGGAATACCTATTCAAATGCGTACTTGATCGAGGGAGAAGCTGGATTGACAGTGGTCGATTCGTGTAAAGAAGGTCACTTGGTGTTCCTCCAGCACGCTTTAAACAAAATCGGGATAACGGCAGACGATGTAAAGCTCATGCTCATCACCCATGGTCATGAGGACCATGTGGGAGGGGCGACATTATTTACGAAGGCAAGGAAGGTCATTCATGCTGATGAGACGTTGCCGGCTGAGTCTTCCATAAGAGGAGAGCTCCTTGACAGGGGAACGATTGGGGATTACGACTACACGAGAGTCGGGTATCATTCTCCAGGTTCTGTCCTTTTCTTTCATCGACCGACCAGGACACTGTTCACAGGGGATTTCCTCTGTTTCTTTGGCGATCCTTTGTCAGATGGAGGGCTTGTTTCAAAAGGGGATGACCTGAGACAAGCCTGGATTGAGTATCTTCAGGGTGGCGGGGTCAAGGATCTGCCTGTATTCCTGGACGGCCTCCGAATCATGAAGGAATATGATGCGGATGTACTGTGTACAGGTCATGGAGGCGTGTTGGTGGGGGAGATTGACGTGTTTCTCCAGGAGCTGATCGCAATTGGGGAAAAGAGTCAGTAGGATAAGAAGGGATTGGCAGGAGTTAACAGGCCAATCCCTTCTTATTTTCATTAAATTAACTTTTTCTTGTCATGACTTCTATGAAATCTTCCACGAACAATTGGTAGTCGATCTCCAGATAGATGTTAATATTCTTTTCAGCCGGTTTGGAACTGACCCTGAAATCAGCGATGGATGTGCCTTGGCCGAGGCCTGTGGTCAGTACTTCGACGTCCCTTCTGATCGTTTTCCCCATGTCCGGATTCACCATAAGGGAGAGGGTGACGACATCGTGGAGCGGGGCGCCGTTTATGCCGGGGATGAGTTTCTTATAGGCATCGATATAGTAGGTCATGACGTCATCCAAGATCTGAACGAGGGGGTTGCCGTTCATCTCCTGGATGGCTTTGATGTGTTCGAGGGTGACGATGGCTTTGTTCGTGACGTTTAAAGGAGCGATGTATAGATTGTCGAGATTCTTGACCACGAGTTCTGATGCAGTCGGATCTCCGTAGAAGTTTGCTTCGGCTGATGGAGTCACATTACCAGGTACGAAAAAAGCCCCTCCCATGATATAAAATTCCTTTACTTTTTCAGCTATGTCTTCGCCTAACAGGTAAAGGGAAGCGAGTGACGTATTCCTCCCGACATCCACGATGGTGACGTCTTTATTTTCTTTTATGATAGTGTAAAGTTTAGAGAAATTGGTGATTTCACCGGAGAAGTTTTCGGGCGGACGAATCGGACCCAGCCCATCCTTTCCATGGATCTCGGGATAATAGGTGGGAACTTCCCCCGAAGATGGGCTGTTTGAACCACCGATGATCGGAATATCCGTCCTTCCGGCAAGCTTGAGCAGATAGGCGATGTTATCGGTGGCCTGCTTCTTTTCGACATTTCCGTAACTGGATACGATGCCGAGTATGTTAATGTCCGGATTCATGAGGGCATACATGATGGCCACAGAATCATCAATACCTGGATCGGCAAATAAAAGAATGTTTTTCATGGGATTCACCTCGGCAACCGTTTTTTAAAACATATCGGAGAACGGGAAGAATTATTCCATTCGTCGATAAAATGAAACTGTAGCCTCAGCCATTTTCAGGACTTTCTCCTTGAGAAAAGCCGGTTCAACGATGTTGACTTGATCGGCGAACCCGATCAGATAGCCTTTTGCCTCTTCTTCAGTATCAAAAGAAAGCGTCACAGGTATCCATTCCGCACCTCTCCTTTCCCCGACTTCAAGGACCCGGGCGAAACGGCCCGTGAAGGTTAGCCTGGATAACATTTGTGGCGCCACCTCGACTTTCACTTCAAAAGAGGGAAGCCTCTTGATAAAAGATTGTGTGGAAGATGACCAGTACTGTGCCAGGTCGAAGCCCTCGGGTCTTTGAAACGTCTCGTCCACTTTTTCGGTATGATGAATCCGGGAGACCCGGTAGTTACGAATATCCCCGTTTTCTTTCGCTGCGACGAGATACCAGAGATCCCCTTTCGCCACGAGCCCGAGTGGTTCCACCACCCGGTCATCGATTTCGGCGTCAGCTCGTTCGTAGGTGATGACCAGTTTGATTTCCTGGAAGATTGCCACTTTGATCATTTCAAGGGAGGCTGTCTTGTCTTTCTGCTTTCGCCAGGAACTCGTGTCGATATGGATCCGGTTCCACACGTCCTTCGCATTTTCCCGGTACGTGGACGGGAGGGAGGCGATGAGCTTGTTCCGTGCTTCTTCGGTGGTGCGGGTCAGGCCGAGATCGTCCAGGAGGTGAACGGAAGGAGACACGAACAGTGCCTGGATTTCCGATTCCTTCAACCCGGTCAAATCCGTCCGGTAGTCTTCAAGGAGCGACCAGCCCCCGTTTTGCCCTCGCTCCGCCACAACGGGAATCCCGGTGCTGCTAAGTGCATCCATGTCACGGTGAATGGTCCTTTCAGACACCTCCAATTTCTCCGCCAGTTCCTTCGCCGTCATTCGGCCGTGTGTTTGTAGTAGTAACAGAATGGATACTAATCGGTCGCCTCTCATATTGGTCACCTTTTTCTTGGATTTTCTTTTATTTAATGAAATATGACAAAGGATGTCAAGAATGGAATCGTATAATAGGGTTATCTTCGATGTTGAAAGGAATGGTTGGATGAAATCACTCGCAGGAAAAGTAGCACTCGTAACAGGGGGAAGCCGGGGAGCAGGGCGTGCAATCGCCATTGAACTTGGTAAAGCAGGCGCGACGGTGTATGTCACCGGGCGCAGTACGAAAGGAAATGTCACGCAGAACTTTCCGGGTACCATCGATGACACGGCTGCCCAGATTGATGAAGCCGGTGGTACAGGAATCGCGGTACGCTGTGATCATATGATTGATGCCGAAACGAAAGAGGTCATTGAACAAGTCAGGGAGGAACAGGGAAAGCTTGATATTCTTATTAATAACGTATGGGGCGCACATGATATCGGTGTGAATCCGGGAGCATTCTGGGAACAATCCCTTGAAAACTGGGATACGATGTTCACGGCAGGTGTGAGGGCGCAGTTAGCCACCAATCACTTTGCCATTCCTCTGCTTCGGGAAAATAAAGAAGCCCTTATTGTTCATACGACGTTCTGGGATGAAGGCAAGTACACCGGACAATTCTATTATGACCTGGCAAAAAATGCACTCATCCGCATGGCGTATGGTCTCTCGGAGGAGTTAAAAAAAGACGGGATTGCGGTCATGGCTGTATCCCCAGGATTTATGAGAACAGAGCTTGTGCTCAAACATATGGGTGTGGACGAGGAAAACTGGAAGGAATCAGAAGATTTGAAGGTATCTGAAACCCCTTATTATGTGGGACGCGCCATCACGGCCCTGGCGAAGGATCCTGAAGTGATGCGAAAGACGGGACAGGTGTTGAAAGCGGGTGACCTTGCGAAAGAATATGAGTTTACGGATGTGGATGGACGGTATGTTCCGCCGTTTACGTTATAGAATGGATGTCCCCTCTCGAAGGGGGCTTTTTCAATTTCTGAAATCCGTTCTTAACCATCCTGTGTGCCGAATAAACTATCCATGATAACCACTTTTCAAAACGAATAGGGGTGGCATGATGTTTTCCGTGACAGAGATGCAGACGTTCGAGTTGTTTTCTGTTCCCCATATCTCGGTGCTTTTGATGTTTGTGGCACTATCATTTTGGCTTGTGTACTTCAGGCATTTCCTAAAGAGGTATCAATCGGTTTTGAAATGGACGATATTCTGGATGCTCGTGCTGAGTGAAGTGTCCTGGCATATGTGGCTGGTGTCAACGGGACAGTGGGAGATGGGGGACCTGCCTCTGCAGCTCTGTTCCGTCAGTACGTTCATCGCCATTTATTTATTCTTGAAACAGAATCAGAAGGCCTTTTATCTCTTGTTCTTTATCGGATTCCTCCCCCCAATATTAAGCATGGTGACACCTGAAATGACTTATCAATTTCCCCATTACCGCTTTCTGAAATACTTCCTTCATCATGCAGCCATTGCGTGGTCCGTCCTTTATTTCATTGTATATGAGGGCTACCGGGTCCCAAAGAAAGCCATATGGACCGGCTTCCTCATGGTCAACCTTCTCGCTTTGCCGATCTTTTTCCTGAACATCCTTCTTGATACGAACTTCTTTTATCTGGCCAATCCCACAGAATCGAAAACAATCTTGTCCTTTTTCGGATCGGGGATCATCTATTATATCAATCTCGAAATTGCGGCACTTGTCGTGTTTTTCATGACGTATGTACCGATGGGGATGCTCGTGAGGAGGGAGAGGGTTAAAGGGTAACCCTTTTCCTATGGGATACGTCTAACGTTTAAAAGGGGAGATGGACATGAAAAAGGCATTGGCAATGAGCAATATCATTGCAGTGATCGCGATTATTCTATTTATTATTCAACCTTTCCGTACAGCGCCTCCGACTCCAAATGTAACAGCAGGAGAAGTCAGTATCCCGACAACGAAAGGTTCCTATTGCTGGGACGGACTCCTTTCAGGGGGATGTGTGGATAAAGCTTATTCAAGTGTAGTGGCGATGGCAGGGGAAGATCAACCAACCCCTGTGTCCCCAGGTGAGGAAATCACAGTGACATTTAAAAAGAAACCTCAACAGATCGGTGCAGAGAAGTGGGGTGGAAAAGAGCAGGTGGAAAGCGTGAGCATGAAAAATCATACGATCGTGGTTCCTGACCAGAAAGGGGTCTATATCTATCATCTAGTGGCCCATTGGAAGCAGGGGGACGGGAGTTATGTGTTTTCGGTGGAAGTGAGGTGAAACAAAAAACGCTTGGATCCCCAAGCGTTTTGTCATATCTCACAGCTTAAGCTTCAACCCTTCATGGGTGGGTATAAAACCCAATCTCTCATAAAATCTCAATGCATCCGGTCTTTGCTTATCCGTCGACAATTGAATGAGGTGACATCCCCTTTCCTCTGCACGAGCTATGGCCCACTGAATCAGTTTCGTGCCCACGCCTTCCCCTCTTACAGAAGCAGAGGTCCTGACACCTTCAATCGTCGCTCTCCATCCACCTTGATGAGTGAGGTATGGAGTGAACGTGATTTGCTGCACACCGACTACTTCATCTCCGTCACAAGCAACGACCAATTCATTATTGGGGTCAGTATCAATGGCGTTAAATGCTTGGTTGTAGCTTTCAGGAAGGGGATGCTCGTAACGTTCCCGTTTACTTCCGAGTACGTCATCAGCAAGCATTTCCACGATACGATCTACGTCATTTTCAGTAGCTTCTCTAAAGTGCAATTCTCTCTCCAAGTGAATCCTCCTAATCGTAAAAGCCTTTTGATAAGTTCTATGCTAACTGAATTCATCTAATAAGGTAATGATTATTATTTTATGAAAATCAATAAGTGTACCTTATGGAAAATCAAAAGGCTCTCACACCAAAACGGTATGAGAGCCTTCTCCTTTACACCTGAACCTCAAACTGCTTCGAATATAGTCTGGAATAATGACCATTCTGCTCGAGTAGCGCTTCATGTGTCCCTTCTTCGACTATCCTTCCATCTGACAACACCACGATTCTTCCTGCGTTCCGGATCGTCGATAAACGATGGGCGATGACGAGCGTCGTCCGGCCCCTTGCCAGTAACTCCAGGGATTCCTTGACGATGCTTTCGCTTTCATTATCAAGGGCGCTCGTCGCCTCATCAAGAATGAGAATCGGCGGATTTTTCAAGAAGACACGGGCGATGCTGAGCCTCTGCTTCTGACCACCTGATAACCGGACGCCACGCTGACCGATTTCGGAATGATACCCTTGTGGCAACCGGGTAATGAATGCATCGGCGTTCGCTTGCTTTGCAGCCTTCATCACCTCTTCGTCTGTCGCTTCGGGATGACCATAGCGGATATTCTCCATGACGGTTCCGGAAAAAAGGTACACATCCTGCTGTACGATCCCGATATTGCTTCTGAGGAAATGCAAGTCCAGGCTTTTCACATTTTCCCCATCTACAAAAATCCCACCTTCAGAAACGTCATAAAAGCGGGAAATCAGGGAGCTGAGAGTCGTTTTTCCCACTCCCGATGGTCCGACGATGGCGACGTATTCCCCTGGGAGGACTTCAAGAGTTAAATCCTTAAATACAGGCCCTAAGGCAGAATCATAATGAAATGATATGTTCTTCAATGAAACATGTCCCCGAACGGTTGAAAGAGTTTTTGCATCAGGGGCATTGTCGATGTCAGGCTTGATATTCATGATCTCCATGAATCGCTGAAACCCTGTCACACCTTCTTGAAATTGAGTACTCATATGAGTGAGCCGCTGAATGGGCTCGATCATAAAGCCGATATACAGAAGAAATGTAATCAAGTCGGCCAGGTCAAGGGACGCATTCACAATCTGAATGGACCCGAAGATGACAATGGTGATCGTAATCAGCTGAATGAATGCTTCCGTCCCATTATAGAAGTACGCCTCAGCACGATAGGTTCCTTTCCGGCTTTTCAGAAAACTTTCATTCTCCACGTTAAATTTCCTGATTTCAAGAGATTCATTGGCAAACGACTGAACGACCCGAATGCCGGATAAGGAATCCTCCACCTGAGCATTGATGTCTCCTATCCGCTCTTTATTATCCGTCAGCGCCCGGTTCAACTTTTTATTGAAGTACAGGGAGAAGAACCCGAGGACCGGAAAGAAACAAAAAACGGTCAGGGTAAGAGGAGCATTGATCCAGAACAGAATCACAAACGCCCCAAGAAAACGGACCAGATATTTCACATAATCTTCAGGACCGTGATGATAAAGCTCCGATACCATCAACAGATCATTCGTCACCCGGCTCATCAATCGGCCCGTCTTCTCTTTATCATAAAAACTGTAAGACAGCTTCTGGAGATGAGCGAATAATTCACCTCTCATATCGGTTTCCATTCGTGCCCCGATCTCATGCCCCTTGTAATCCACAATGTAATTCCCAACGTTTTGAGCAACGACAAGAACTACCATCACACCGCCGACCCAAAGGACATCCTCAAAAGCTGTAGAAAGACTCCCGGCCAGAACATCCTTCGTCACATAGCGGACAAGCAGCGGAAAAACGAGAGTCAGGGAAGACGTGACCAATGCACTGAACAACACAATCAAAAAAATTGAACGGTACGGTTTGTAATACGAAAGAAATTTTTTCAAAGGAAAAGTCATAACATACCCCTTTATGCGTTAGTTCACAAAACACATATAAGGGGGAAGACCGTCATCTTTAAAAAGGTATCCCACCCTTATATGAATGTACGGTTACCATTGCTTTGTTTCTCATGAAAACAGCCTCCTTTAATTTCGATACCTTTATTGTATGATGGGGTTGATGAAAAATAAAGTTAATTTTCTGATAGTAATTTCAAAGGTATCCAGTTTTGATTGGAGTCAGTATATAAAGGGTGAGGGTGAATGGGGGGCAATACATATGTAAGATAGAAAAATAACATGATTCAAGGGTCTTGTCTTAACCTCGCGACCCCCTATTCCCCTTGCCAAAAACGATGTGAATCACCCATGGAACCCAAGCGAAAACAGACTGTAGATCTTTAGAGAAAGAAGAGAGAAAACAACACCAACAACGTGCGTGTAGCGGGCGCGCGTAGGGGATTGACGACGTTTCCTAAACTAGGAAAATAATGATAGATGATTTTTATCCCTTTTTAGCATAAATTTGTGATTTAGTGAAAATGAATCTACTAGTATATTACATTTGATGATATGATTGATAGTGCATAAGTACTAGAGTTGTTACTTTGTAAATTGTACATATAAATTATTTTGAGAGAGTTGGTCTGGTTATGGGATTTTTAAAGAGTTTGGGTAAGGGTGCAGGAGAACTGGTTGGAGGTGTGACAGGAGGACTCATTAAAGGAGTCGGTGAACTGACTGGATCGGATTTCATTAAGGAAGTAGGGGATGGAGTAAAGCAATCCACTGAATTTGCCGGAAAACAATTGGGGAACGTGGCAGAAGGAGCTTGGAATGTAGGAAGTGGTATGGTAAGCAAGGATGATTCTAAAATCGACAAGGGAATTTCTGATATTGGAGAAGGCGTCGGAAGCACAGCGAAAGCCGTAGGACAAGGTATCAGTTCTACTGTCAAAAGTGTGGGGAATGTAGCAGGCGGAGTGATGGATGGAGACGAAGATCGCTGGAAAAAGGGTCTAAGAGATGTTGGGAAAACCGTTGCTGTTGGAGCTCTTGGCGTATCGATTTTGGACATTGCAGATGTAGTGGATGTAAATGGGAATGAGGGAGGCATTGACGGAGGTGGCAATGATTCAGGAACCTTGGCAATGGAAGGTCAATCAAATGCCCCTGTTTCTGCGACTGAAGGAACAATTAATCAGGACTATATAGTGGATGATAATCCGAACAATCACGGAGTCGCTCCTCATTGGGTGGACGGCTATTATCGAGCAGACGGTACGTTTGTAGAGGGGTACTGGAGAGATGGTGATGGCGATACAAGTGTAGATCGAACCGTTGAACAGGGCGGGGGCTGGAGGCAGAGTAACCCTGATTACCGTATACCGGTGGAAAAAGCGTAACTTAGAACCTGCCCATGGTACATTAAAGATTTCCCGTACCATGGGCAAGCTTTTATTTGTAGATAGAGGCTCTTTAAAACCCATGATTAAATCATAAAATATCCCCAACATACTTATTACTCCCCGGAAGCTTCTTGATTTCATTCCAGGCTTCAATGACATCTTCTCTCTTTTTCCCTTTATTGGCCGGATCGGCAAAGAAGTCACGTGTGAATTGATTGTATTCGAATTGAGGTGCGATTTTCTTTTCATATGCCAGGTCTTTCTTTCGATTTTCTTCTTCGTACCAAGCTTCGATTGCGTCACGATACGTCTTTCCTACGTTATTTTTAAAATAGTTTTGGATATAAGTAGAGAAATGAAAACCGGGAATGACAGACTTAAAGAAGGTTCTGACGTTTTGACTGCAACGATGATGGGCAGTAATGACGGTATCTAGACTTAACACTTCATTATGATTTGTGTTTCGAATCCCTTTTGATTTTCTGACGGGCTTTTTGATTTCGCCTGTTTCCAAGAAAGTGCAAATTCGATTCGATAGCTCTATCTTTGAACCGGAAGTGTTGATTCCGTTAGCGCGGCAGAATGATCGCAGTTCTTCTTTCAACCAATAGTACTTTTTAAACATTTCAATTGGGGTGTCCCTGTTTAAGGTTGGTCTCAATGCTGCCATCTCCTTGGATTTTCCATTTTCACCTATTATAGAACAAGCGTTCCTGTTTGTCTACTGTCTTGGTCCAAGCAGCATCACACCAACCCCAACGATACATATCCCGGCACCGACCCAATCATACAGATCAGGTGTCTTCTTATCGATTCCCCATCCCCATAGGACGGACAGGACAATGAAGACCCCGCCGTAAGCAGCGTAGACACGGCCGAATGACGGGAAGGACTGGAAGGTGGCGATGACGCCATAAAGGGCCAGGGCTATCCCGCCGGCGACTCCCCAATAGGCGGGTTTCCCTTCCCTGAGCCATAGCCAGATAAGGTAGCCTCCGCCGATTTCCGCGATTCCGGCAAGGATGAATAAGATGATGGCATTTACCATGTGATCACTCCTTCAATTTGTTTTGCGTAATTGAATTATAACGCACATCCGGGTTAGCAAACATTTGTCTATTTTCCCCAAACCTTCTACAATGAAAAGAATAAGAGATCGTCACTTGTCTCAATACGGAGGTGGAACTGATATGGACAACACGGAAAAACATTTTTCAGAAGAAAAGTTCTGGGATAAGTTAAAAAGGTATGGTGTGAAGGCGGGACATTCCGTCGTGTATACGGCACTGCTTCTTTATTTTGTCCTGCAAAAGCCGGATGTTCCAAAGAAGTCGAAAATGGTCATTATCGGGGCACTCGGATATTTCATCCTTCCAACGGATTTCATTCCGGACATGGCAGTGGGGGTAGGGTTTACAGATGACCTTGGGGCCCTGGGTCTCGCGTTATTGCAGGTATCCATGTATATCGATGATAAAGTGAAAGGGAAGGCCAAGGCGAAGTTGAGTGACTGGTTCGGTGATGATGTGGATACGTCTGAGGTTGATGGGAAGTTGTGATTTTTTTCTCTAAGGGGGAGGTGAACGGACATGTCTTTATCCTCAGGTGAAAAGTCAATAGCAGAATCAGATAGAAAGAATTTAATGAAGTTTGCCAAACAATTCAAGAATAAAAGCCAGATAGATTCTCAACGAATTTGCAGGGAGATTAGAAGGGGAATTTAAATTAGAGATGGTTTTTATCTATTCCTTATAATCTCTATATTAAGTGCAGTAGTCTGGGGAGGGTCGGATTCCCGAACGAAGTCATACCATACAAATAAATCCTGTCCTTCCTCTATAAGCTTGATCATATTTTCATCCTGAACAGATACACGAATCGTTTCAGAGTATCTATCCCTTGATTCCCCGGCTAAAGCGAGAGTTATTCCCTTGCTGCGTTTTTCAAGAACCTTCCCATGGAGTGTTTTATTGTCGGATATTTTGTCATAAGCCAAGTCTTGGTCTTCACAGCCTAGAAGTAGGGTCGATACTAGTAGAATCCATAAGAATTGCATTTTCATTGAATTCACCTCAGTGAATTAGTCGGGAGAAGGGGGAGGGACGTTACATCCATATTTCTTCCACTGTCATCCCAAACAACCATCATTCCCCCTTGAACCTATCGTCATATAAATCTTCATCCCCTTGTGGCTCTTTGATTCCATGCTTTTCTTCAAGGTATCTTCCGATTACTGAGTTATTAATGCCTTCCCGAACGGCCCGTTCCACTATGATATAGAAGATAAATAAAAACACGATCAGGATAATGACACTTATGAAAATAATAAAAAGTTCCATGCTGTTCACCTCCCTGTTTTGGTAAGTATGATCTTTCTGTACATTCCATTGAAAAGAAGAGGTTCATCTTCTTTAAGAATGATCGCTTCATGGTTCTGTTCATATAAATTCTCAAAGTTCACTCCGATGTCTGTACCCAATATCTTTACAAAGGGTCGGACCATTTTTTTGATTAGAGACATTTGAGAGGGTGAAAACTTGTCAAAAATGATCATGGATCCTTGAGGTTTTAACACCCGGATCATTTCCTTCATGCAAAGCTCCGGGTCAGGGACGACGGATAAGATGAGACTGCCTACCACTGCATCAAAGCTGTTCTCTGTGAAACTCATCTGTTGGGCGTCCATTTGAATGAATTCGATCTTGGTATCCTTGAATTTATCTTTAGCCTTTCGAAGCATGTCACCGGAATAGTCAATGGCTGTAATCTGGAATTGAGTGTGACTCAAGAGCTCCAGGTCAGCCCCTGTGCCAACGCCGACGACCAGGATTCGTTGGTGCGGATGGAATGGTGGGTGAAGAAAGAGCTTTTGACGGGCTTCAAGGAATTTTCCTGTATTAAAAATCCTGTCGTATACAGGGGACCAGAGTTTATAAATGATTTCGTTCCATCGGTTGTTCATTTTTCCCTCCCTATTTACTGTATAACAATATTCCCAACATACTGTGCACTGCCTCTATCCGTTTGAAGGTCGACCTCCAAAACGTAAGACCCTTTTCCTTTAGGGAATGTGAAGGAACGGTTCTCATCCATTTTCAGCTGCAACTTTTCATTGCCGATCCATAAGAATGCACGTAATTCCTCCACTGCAAAGTCTTCACTGTCAAAAAGGACGTCTACCTGCTGCCCGGATGGAAATGTCAGTTCCTTCTGTTCCCGAGCGAAGTCTACTACTTCTTTCGTTTCTTTCTCCAATGGTTTGCCGTTTTCACCCCGCCACTCTATATTGGTTTCGGTTAATTCTACGGAGTCGACGCTGTCCGTTTCCATAAGGGTAACAGTGGGGGGAGTGAAGTCATAGTCTTCAGCGATGCAACCTGTCAGGGAGAAAATAAGGAATAAACAGATTAGAGCCCTTAAAAAATGTTTCATACATACAAATCCTTTCTTTTCTGAGGTTGTAAGTCTAGTTTATCCACCCATTCAACACCATCCCCATATTCATCACCATATGAAAGGCGATCGAAGGATAGATGCTATCTGTCTTCAAGACTACGATGCTGTAAAAAAGTCCTCCGAAAGAGAATAGAAGACTGAGGAGGAGCGGGATACCGATGGAGAGATGCAGGAGTCCGAATCCGATACTTGTCACGGTGATGGCATAAACGACTGAGGTGTTTTGGATCAATGACGACAGCATGACGCCTCTCCAGATGAGTTCTTCCAGCGTAGCGTTCAGGATGGTGAATCCTATTGCGAAAAGGAATAATGATTTCAACTCACTGATTCCCTCCGACCAGATGAGTGGAATGAAGATGGTGCTTGATCCCGCAAGCCCGATTAATAAAAAAAGCGGCAGTGAAATAGTTTGTGAAGGCATGGAGATGCGCTTGCTCCAATCCGGTAATGTCATGTAGAGACGGACCTTTCTCTTCGCAATCCATTGTGAGACGGCTAAGGCAAACAGGATGAATAGAAGAAAACTTCTGTTCAAAAGGATCTTCGTTTCTTTTAAGATCTCCCAGCCGTTGATCCAGCCTGTTGCACATTGAAAGATCAGGAACCCTATAAGAAAGAATAAGAACAAGGAAACGACGGATCGGTTGTTTTTAGTAGATAAATAGAGGATGAGAAGCCCTAGCATCGGCAGAAGTTCCCATCCGTATGCGCGATACGAAAGAAGGATGATGCCTGAGAAAAACAGGCCGGCAGAGCTTATAAGGAAAAGGGTATGGGGTGAACGGGTCATATAGTCCTCCTAGGGCAATCGTTGAAAATAGTTTAGCATAATTTTCCTGTTTTGTATCTGTTCATTTTTCATTGTGGTACCATGAAGATAGTTTACATAAGAGAGAGGGGTTAGGACATGTACAAGCATATCATTTGGGACTTTGACGGCACTCTTTTTGATACATATCCCGTGATGGCGGGAGCCTTCAAAGACACGCTGGACAGCCGGGGAATCGAGGAACCGTTAGAGGACATCATGAAACAAATGAAGGTATCGATGACTCACGCTTTTAATCATTATGGTAAAAAGTATGGGATTGGTGACGAGTTTATCACAGCCTACAATACCCGCAGAAAAGAAGTCGAGTACGATTTGTCCAAGCCCTTTGAAGGAATCGCAGAAATATGTAAGTATATTCATGAATCGGGGCGCAGGAATTATCTGTACACCCATAGAGGTGAGTCATCCATCACGATGCTGGAGAGCTACGGGTTGACGGGTTACTTCTCTGATTTCATCACTTCCGAGCACGGATTTGAGAGAAAGCCCAGTCCGAATGCCATTAAGCATCTGATCCGCACACATGATATTGAGCCATCAGAAGCAATCATGATCGGTGACCGGGATTTGGATCTCGAATCGGGGAAAAATGCCGGAATCAGTTCCTGCTACTTTGCAGATGAGCGGGTAGAAAATCCTCACGCAGATTACGTAGTGACGAGTGTGGAAGAGTTGTATAAGGTTATTGAGGATGGAGACCATTGAGGGACGGACCTCGATGGTCTTTTGTGGGTAATTTTGGGAAAAACGCATAAAACAAAATAATGACGCAATTATCGTGAAAACGACGCAATTAATTGAAAAATGACGCAATAAATCTGAAAATGACGCAATCATGGTCCACCGACGCCCCCTTATGAATATAATCCACTTCTCAGGAGTCTATGACACTACCAATTTCCTGCTTCTTTTCAAAATCGTTCTCCATTTACGACTGCATGTGCTCTTCTTTGTTTTGAAACTCCCCATTTCGGATACATTATATGAGCACAGACCAAACAGATGATTTGTCATCACCCCGCCAAACATGTGATGATAAATTCATACCAAAATTATCGGAATAAGGAGATGAGGTTATGAACGTAGCAGTTGTTGGAGCAAATGGACAGATCGGGAAGCAAGTGGTCGGATTCTTGAAGGAAGTGGGACATACTCCGAGAGCGATCGTGAGAAAAGAAGAGCAGGTACAGTCTTTCGAGCAGGACGGTGTAGAAGCTGCACTGGTTGATTTGGAAGGCACGGTGGATCAAATTTCAAACGGATTGAAGGGAGCCGATGCCGTCGTATTCTCTGCAGGATCAGGTGGCAGCACTGGTTCAGACAAAACCCTTCTCATAGATCTTGACGGAGCGGTGAAAACGATGGAGGCTGCAAAAGAGGCAGGAATAGAACGTTTCATCATCGTGAGTGCCCTGCAGGCTCATCACCGTGAGAACTGGAATGACTCCCTGAAGCCGTATTATGTGGCGAAGCACTTTGCGGATCGAGCACTTGAGGACAGTGGACTTACCTATACGATCATTCGTCCGGGAGGATTGCTGAACGAAGAAGGTACTGGTAAGGTATCGGCGGGTGAGAATCTTGAAAGAGGATCCATTCCGCGTGAAGATGTGGCGAGAACCATCGTGGCATCGTTAACGGAAGCGAGCACGTTTAATAAAGGATTCGATCTTATTTCAGGAAGTACTGGAATAGAAGAAGCCGTTAAAAACGTATAAATAAGAGAAAGGAATGATCATCGTTGGATGGTCATTCTTTTTTTATGTAAAAACGGGTAGACGACATATGGATTGACGTATGATTCAAATAATATAGGAATCTCAGCCAGAGTGCCCCATATCAAGGTCATTCTTTTATGGGGTTGAGAATATTGTGTTGATTTGGAATAATTGGCATAAGGATACAGGTGATTCGAATTGAATTATTTTGTCAAATTAAATGTGGTCAGCATGATTTATGCCCTGATGATTCTCGTTCCCGTGGAGCTGATGGTGAATGTATACAGGTTGACGAGACTGACGAGCTGGGAAATGGGAGTGGTGATGGATGTCAGTGGATTCCTGATTGTCGCGATTTTTCTGATGGGAACGGTCTTCCTCTACTTATTAACGTGGAAGTGGATGGAGGGGCGGAGGGCAAGCTATTGGACGTCGGTTCTTTGGTTTCCATACTTTCTGCTATTTACGTACGTCATCGCCACTTTCTTTCCAACGACATATGGGGGAGACGCTCCTAACCCTGCGACAGGTTTAGTGTTGATCGGGGCATTGGTTGCTTTTCCTTTTTATGTGTTGGTGTTGAATTTTTTGAGTTTAGATACGGAAGATCACCAAAATGAGGACATCCATGTTGGGAGATGGAGAGTGGAGAGGTAATGAATGTATTCGGTGAAAAAGTTCCTGGAATGGATTTTCAAAAGAGAAAAGGTGTCTATGCCGTCATCTTTCATCATGAAAAAGACAAAATCCTGACGGTTCGAAACGAGACGGGGCACTACTTTCTGCCGGGTGGCGGCATAGAAAGAAATGAAAGTCATGTAGAGTGTCTGCAAAGAGAACTGATGGAGGAAACAGGTTACAGTGTATCGATTGGTTCTTATATCGGAAATGCCATGTGCTACTTTGTTTCAAAAAAGGGAGATCCGCTCCTTGGGGAAGGACACTTTTATCTGGTTGAGCTGAATGAAAAGACGCAGAAACCAATGGAAGATGACCATGTTCCAGTTTGGATGGATCGAAAGGATGCGAAAAGGCTCCTGGTACATGCGCATCATTATTGGGCAATAGAGGAAGCGTGGAAGCTGAATGAGGAAATCGGTATACAAGACAACTTCAAAAATCATGAACATAGCACCAACATAGAAAAATAATGAAGTGAAAAAGGAGAAAAAATGTTAAAGCCATTTTTAACAACCACAACACTAACAGAAAAAGAACTCATCAATAAAGCTCTTAAAAACGAAGGATTAAAACAAATCTCAAGTGATTCCGAGATCACCAGATTAGGAGAAGGTGCCTGGCACTATGCCTACTTGATTGAGGCAGAACAGCTCGTCCTCCGCATCCCGAAAAGAATCGCCTATGAGAAAGAGGTCGTCTTCAACAGAAATGAGCTTAAAGCGGATTATGCCGGGACCAAGGCCTTTTATGAGCATGCCAACAGGACGGGAAAGGGGATGTGTCCTGCACATTACGAATACTGCATCTCTGAGGAATTAACTTATACGCTCGAAACGTATGTAGGAAAATCAATCGGGCTTGCCGGACAGACCCCGGATCAATCGAAACGTTATGGAAGGGAACTAGGTGAGTTCTTCCTGGCCCTTGAAGAGCTGGATTCACCCATTCCAGGCATCGGATACATAACGGTTGGGGAACACGGAGAGATAAAAGGACTATACGAGGGAGACCTAAGTGCGTTCATCCGGGAAGAAACGGGAGAATACCGGGAAGAATGGGGGTCCCTTCTTGAAAGCTCTTATTCTTTTGATAAGGAAAAAGTGAGAAGGACCGGGGAAGAACTGATTGCCGCCCGGTCCGTCGAAAGGGAAAAGCTCGTCCTTACGAATCAGGATACGTCGCCTGAGAATATGATTTTCACTCGTAGCGGCGTCTGGATGATCGACCCGTTCCCGATTCTCTATACGGGCACTTCCCTCGCTGCCAATTACGTCTTCAATTATCAGACGCTTTTTCACTCCCTGCATAATACAAAGCGGCATGGCAAGAACCAATACCACCTATTGATCCCACAATTGAAAGCCAGTGCAGAAGGTTTTGTGGAGGGGTATGTGAACGGTTCAAAGCAGAAATGGAATGACCTGAACGTGGAAGTGTACTTGAAGCTCGTCACCATGACCTATGAACATGATCAGCTTCTGAAGCAGGAAACTTTGAGCCGTGAGCAAGTGATCCGGTACGGGACGAAGGAGCAGATACAAGAGCGAATCGGTAACTTTTTAAAGGAGCTTGAACGATTTTAAGAAGGATGGCGTTGAAAGCATATCCGACTGCATATTCTCGAATAATTCCTGACATGAAACCAGGTATTCCTCATAAACTATTCTGAGGTGAGTAAAATGCCAAGAGTCAAATACACCGATGCCGATGTGGCCTTGATGGCGAGGATGATGAGAGCGGAAGCGGAAGGCGAAGGGAAACAGGGGATGCTGTACGTGGGCAATGTCATCGTGAATCGTGCGAAGGCGGAATGTTTGGACTTCAAGAAAGTAAGAACCATCCGTCAGGTCATCTTCCAGGTCCAGGGTGGGAACTATTCATTTGAAGCCGTCCAAAAAGGGAATCTTTTCTATAACCGGGCAAGGTCGGTCGAGAAAAGACTGGCTAAAAAGAATCTGGATTATTGGGCCCAGCACCCGGCTAAATTTGCCCTTTGGTACTTCAATCCTTACGCCCCTTGTCCCCCTACATGGTACGACCAGCCCTTTACGGGACAATTCAAAAATCATTGCTATTATGAACCGGCGGCAGGGACGTGTGCAAGTGTGTATACCGGTGGGTGAGGATCATGAGAACTTCCTGGTTGAAATCGGGTGGTTCTTTTTTTTGTTCTCCTTCATTTGAAAACGACTTTGAAAAAATCACGGCCTATGAATGAGACGAACTCAGACTTCAGGATGATGTAAAATTTTCTATTTTTCTATACCATCATAATAGAGTAATAGGAGGGGATTAGTGTGAACCAAGTACGTGACAAGCAATGGAATCTGGGAAGTGTACGACCGGGAAGCGGGCCGGTGAAAGATCAAATTCAGGAGATTCTTCTACATATTGAAGAGATGCAATCTGCATTGGCGGATGGGGTGAGTCCCGATGAAGCAGTTAGCATCACAAAACGCGTGCAGGATCTTTATACGGAAGCCTTTCACATGGATGAGTATATCATCTGCCTGCTATCGGTAAATGTCCTGGACGGGGAAGCGCAGGATCTAAACGACAGGAGTACTCAGCTACAGGCGAAAATGGCCACCTTGCTCCTTGCGTATAGTCAATATCTTGCCCATATGCCCGAGGAGGAATGGAATGCTTTCCTCGGACGGTGTGAAATGGCAGGCAGTGAGCGGTTCTTGAAGCAACAGAGACGAAAGGTGAAGGACCAGCTGGATCCCGAGATGGAGAAGCTGATTCATGCCCTTTCCGTTGACGGATTTGCCGGTTGGGAAGATCATTATGATCAGGAATACGCCCGACTGAAAGTGCCGGTAACGGATAATGGAAAGACGGAATATATTTCTTTTGATATGGCTTATATTCGCGGGATGCTCTCAAATGACCGGGAGACGAGGATGGGAATGGGTGAAGCCATCTCCAAGGTTTGCCGTGAGAACGAAGACCGGTTTGGGTCGATTTTCAACCATTTTGCCGGTTTCCGAAATGAACTGTACCGGCTGAGGGGATGGACGAATCCTCTGAAGGAAATGTTCGAACAAAATCGGATCAGTGAAAGGTCCGTGAACACCATGATGGAGACGCTCCATCAACACAAATCCTTGCTTCATCGTTTTTTTGAACGAAAAGCCAAACTGATTCAAATGGAAAAACTGAGCTGGTATGACATCTATGCCCCGACCTTCACGTCCAAGACGACCTTGACGTATGAAGAAGCGGCAGATATCGTGATCGAACAGTTCCGTGGCTTCAGTGAGAAGCTCGGCCAATTTGCCCAAACGGCCTTTGAAGAAGGGTGGATTGACGCTGAACCTGGAGACTCCAAGCAGCACGGTGCATTTTGTGCCTCATTCCCGAATGCGAAGGAAAGCCGTGTCATGCTCTCGTTCACCGGCAACTACAACGATGTCGTCACCATCGCTCACGAACTGGGGCATGCTTATCACAATTCCCTGCTTCATGATCAGCCCGGTTTTTCCCACAAGGTAGGAACCGGACTAGCCGAAACAGCATCGACGTTCGCGGAAAATCTCGTCCTCGATGCAGCGATTGATATGGCTGAAACTGAAGAAGACCGTCTATCTCTATTAGAGATGAAAATCACCAGCGGACTGAAATACACCACATTTATCCCGGCCAAGTTCGAGTTCGAAGCGGCCTTTTACAAAAAACGGCTGAACGGGAAGCTTTCAGCTGGAGAGATTGTTCAACTGATGGAAGAAACAGAAAGGGACTGGTTCCATGACTCCGTGGATGAAGTGTTTGCCCATAACTGGATGACCATCCCCCACTTCTTCAGTACGGAGAAAGCCTTTTACAATCTGCCGTACACGATCGGCTATCTATTCAGCAACGGAGTCTATTCACTCTATCAGGAGGACAAGGAAACATTCCCGGACCGGTACGACCAGCTGCTTACACGATCGGGGAACCATTCCATGGACGAACTGAGCGTCGAATTTCTGCAGGAAGAATTAGGGACGGACTTCTGGGAGAAAGCTGTAGGCCCGTTGAAGGAAGCGGTTGAGATGTATTTGGAAGAGACAGAACACTATATTTAAGTCTGAAGGCAATCTCTGAAACAGGGGATTGCTTTTTTTTGGCTTATGAGGAACCTGTCCCTTTCGAATCTACTAAACATGCATATACATAGTATAGAAGGGGGGGATAATGATGTTAAAAGACAATGTTATATATTATGATTCAGAAGGAAAAATGGTAGACAAATTGGATATTGAGCAGGAAAGCTGCATCCGTACCATAACTTATTGTGCAACCGCTGTTGTACCAGATGGATTTACGTTCCGGTTCACGACATTCGACAGCTTCACAGCCTGCTCTGATTTGAGTGCATTGGTTTGTACTCTTGAAAAGCAGGAGGCAGAAGGGACCGTTGAGAACCCATGCGGCGGTACGTTGACCTGTCCTATTGAAGTGGATGCCGTCCGTTTGATCGGAACTGCCAGATTTCATATCAATGTGGGGGACTTGAAGCCGATTGAAGGGGGACTTAAAATTGGCGATATTCCATGTACCCTTGCAAGCGATGTTTCCGTACCGGTCAATCAAGTGATCCAGACGATTTGCAAAACGGACATGTGCCAAGAGGATTGTATTGATACGATCGGTGCATTTGCCTTTGCTCCTCAAGTGATCACCGATGCCTGCGGACGACAGATTGTGACGGTGCGTGGCGGGTTGTTCATACGGTTTCTTGGCTGCTGATCTGCTAATGAAAGGAAACTTATTTTAATAATGATAAGTTTCTTTTTTTATACAAAATGATTGAGTTCATCCTGTCGATTTGAAATAATTGGTAGGAAGCTTATGACGGAGGTTTACAAAATGAATACATACGGCACAGAATTATTTAAGGGGTCAGCACCCTATTATTCGAAGTACAGGCCCATCTACCCTTCCACTTTAATCAGATTCCTAGTAAAAGAGTTCTCATTAAACGGAGAACAGAACCTCCTGGATCTTGGCTGCGGCACGGGACAACTGACCATTCGATTTTCAGATTGGTGTAAAAGGATCGTCGGGATCGATATGGAACCGGAAATGATTGAAGAAGCGGAACGGCTGCACGATGAAATGAGGGTAGGAGAGATTCAATGGTTCAATGGTACGCTGGATGAATACAACCATTACCATCACTACCATCTCGTAACCATTGCCAAAGCCTTTCACTGGATGGACCGGGCAAAAGTGTTGGATGAATTATTTGATATCGTGACACCAGGTGGCGGGGTAGCCATCATAGACAACTACGAGCCCCATAAGACATTGCAACCCTGGCAAGTAAGGTTTAATGAACTGATCCATAAATGGTATGGAAGCGAGCGGAAAGCCGGGAACTCCACCTATACCCATCCCGTCAACCCCCACGAAGACATCATTTCACAATCCAAATTCAATCTTGAAGTGCACACGCTACCCACATACGAGATCACCTGGACCATTGAGTCGATGCTCGGGAATCTTTACTCGACTTCATATGGTTCGAAGCGTTTCCTTGGTTCGGATATACCTTTATTTGAACGGGATGTGAGGGAGGAGATGCATGGGATGAGTGAATCGGGAGTGTTTAAAGAGGAGTCAAGGTTGTCGGTGAAAATGGGGAGGAAAGAATAATTATGTTGCAAAAATACAGGGTTACTACTATTACAAATCTACTTAACCACGACTTACATCCATTAGTACAAGAAAGTAAAGAAGAAGGTTTCCGCTTTGTTGAAAGACTCCTGAACGATTATCGAGAAGGAACCAATTGTTTCAACAAACAAGGTGAAGCTTTATACAGTATTTATAATGAGGAGAATGAGCTCGTAGCGGTGGGTGGGCTGAATGTCGATCCATCCTCGTCTGAAACAGGCAGAGTAAGAAGGTTATATGTGAAAAAAGAATGCAGGCATGAAGGGATAGGTACTCTTCTATTAAAGCAAATCATTCTTGATGCCAAACGTTCTTTCAGTGTTTTGGTCCTCAATACAGATACAGAGAAAGCGGATCATTTCTATACATCATTCGGTTTTACGAAATTATTTAGAAATCAGAGAATGAGATGGGAGAAACCATAAATCACAAACAATCGAACCATCTACACAATTCACTGTCGTTTTTCAAATCGGAATACGAAAGGAGTGCAAAGCGATGAGCGATAAATGGTTGGAATGGGCGAAGCGGATACAGGCTTTATCTCAATCGGGGCTGGCCTTTTCCAAGAACGTTTATGATAGGGAAAGGTATGAAGAATTAAGGGAGATCAGCACGGAAATCATGCAGAAACATACCGGCTTGGAGATGACGAAGATAAAGGATTTGTTCGCGAACGAATCGGGCTATCAGACACCGAAAGTAGACGTGAGGGGTGTCGTCTTCAAGGACGATAAAATACTGATGGTCA
Organism: Rossellomorea sp. QJM3NY_18; assembly: GCF_056173145.1. Taxonomy (NCBI): domain Bacteria; kingdom Bacillati; phylum Bacillota; class Bacilli; order Caryophanales; family Bacillaceae; genus Rossellomorea; species Rossellomorea sp. QJM3NY_18. The sequence continues at coordinate 685,580 of NZ_CM149659.1, forward strand.
AAGAAAAAATCGATGACAAATGGGCGTTGCCAGGCGGATTCTGTGACATCGGCCTGTCTCCTAGTGAAAACGTCATAAAGGAAATAAGGGAAGAATCAGGATATGATGTCATCCCTGTAAAATTACTCGCACTGCTCGACTTGAACAAACACCCCCATCCCCCGCAGTCACACCATTACTACAAAATATTCATCCAATGCAGGTTGACCGGCGGAGAAGCCAGAAGTGGCGTCGAAACGAAGGGAATCGGATTTTTTGAAGAGGACCATTTGCCGGAGTTGTCCATTGGAAGAAATACAGAATCACAGATTAAGATGATGTTTGAATTTTTGAGGGATGGTGGGAAGGATGCGGTGTATGATTGAACCGGTTTATATCATACAGAAAAGGGTGTAGATAACCATGAGGGGGCTGACAGATGGCACGCTGTATCCATTTGTAAAACAAACATGTCTTGGTTTTATATTTTCAAGAGATTAATGATCGTGAAAAGACCTGAATTGGAGTGCTCTCACTGCGCTCAGAAGCTCTATTTCACATCACGTTCCAAGAGGATTTTGATGAGTATGACCATGCTGATACCTGTGCTTTTTGTTCCTTCATTCCTATTTGACTACATCTCATTGTTCATAGTGTTGGTAATGGGGTGTTTGTTAATGATGCCACTGTTTGTGACTCTAACCGAAAAGGATGATCCGTGGTATTAGAATAAGGGAGATGGAAAAGGGGATATTATTTTTCTTTATTTTTTGCTTTAATGTAAGAGAGAAATTGTAGAAATGAGGTTGAACGTTGTGGAAGAGACCTTGAAACTGATTCTTAATGAGTTAAAAGAAATTAAGACAGATATTCGTGATTTGAAGGATGGACAAGCTAGACTTGAGGTAGGACAGAATAAGTTACAAAAAAACCTGATTGATAGTCTTGGATCTTAAACCGAAAAGATAGTTGACCACCTTGATGATAAAACACAGGCATTAAATTAGAGAGTTTATAATGTTGTATCTGAAATAGAAAGACTAAGTAAGCAGTAATAAATGCTTGTAAGTTTGGATGAATATATAGAGAAAGGATAGTGCTATTTGAGGCACTATCCTTTTTGTAGTTGGAGAGGAACTTCAGTTGCGTTTCTGGTAATATAAGGGTATGGATTTCGTGAAAGAGGAGGTTGATTAAATGAGACGGGTGCCGTTCGAAAGACCAACGGAATATTATGATGAAAAACTTTTACCAATCGATGAGGAACTATGCTCATTGCTACAACAAAGAAAACAAGTATCCCATAACAATCCTGGTTATCCAAAACTCGAAGATATTGCAAAATGGGCAGAAAAGTATGATCTGTATGAGGACCTTTTAAGGTCTATCTTTGGTGTGCTGGAAAATGAAGAGGCTTTCAAGCCACAAATTGAACCTGAGGATTTTCAAACATACATAAAAGTCCTCCAATCAGCTGAACAAGATGATTGTTTGTATACCGTCCCGTTTATTAAGCAATATGCGAATGCCAGTGTGGTCCACTTGAACATCGACCGTGAGTACGATGAGAATCTGGAGCGGGAAAGGTTTCACCGAAACAGCTTTTGGCACTTGGAGATAGGGGACAGCTATGATTGCCGGGTAACGGGTGGAGGAGAATCGCAGGAACATACGAGTTTTGACTTTATTGTGACTCCCAGTTTACCTGAAGACCTATCCGGCTTGACTTTGACGTTCAAAGAATATGGGACTCCTTTTAAAAAGAAGCCGACGGATGTGGAGGTTATCTTTACAATGAAATGAAGGGTGGAACGAATCATGGAACAAATTCCAACTAAATGGAAAACAAAGAGATTAATAGTGGGGGATCTAAGAAAAGAGGAGATTCACCACGTTCAGGCTCTCTATGAAAAAGGCAGCTATATCCATCAATGGGACGGCGGATCGTTGGAAGAAGGGTTTGTTAAGCGTTGTTTCTTTGAGGGGGACCTGCCGCCTGGGGGAACGAAAGAAAACTTTAGGATTCAGGTGATGCGGATGAAGGAGTTCCAAGAATTAGTCGGTCTGCTTGTCATTTATCATGGTCACCCTGTTCCAGACTCCTTTTACATTAACTACCTTTCGATTGATCCTGACTATCATAAACAAGGGTTGGGTCAGGAAATAGTGGAGGGACTATTGGAGGTCGTGAAACAGCACGAATTCAAGGAAGTGCGGGCGAATGTCGCGTTAAAGAACTGGGGAGCCATTCATTTCTGGACAAAGCTTGGGCTTGATACGATTAATGGGATCTATGGAGATACTGGGTATGGAGAAGGTCGCTTTGCCGATATGGAGCTGGTGAAAAGATTTTAACGAAGGGGTTTACATAAACCGATGAAAAAAGCACTTGGGATAGTATTGATGCTTACTTGGATCACGTTGTTTTTTTACTATTTTAATATTATCATGCCGAAAAATATATTTTACTGGTTAGTGGCGCTGCCGGCTGTTTATTTTTCATCGGCATTTGTTTTAAGGAAATGTGGAATTGAAATATGATTCGACGGCTGAAAAGGAGCGAACATTCATGGAACTTAAAAGACCGGATGCTCTTGGTAGAGAACTTTCACTTAGCTTACCCCTTTGAACTTAGATCCATAGACCATATTAATTTCACTTCATTCTCTACTAAAGAATCACGGTATCCATGTTGATCAATCGTCTCTAAAATAAATCCCTTGCTGGAATAAAACGTACAGGCAGGGGCATTCACGTTCTGGGTTTCGACTATCAATGTTTTGTATTCACATTCCTTCGCCCAATAGATGACTGTTTCAAGCAGTTTCCCGCCAATGCCTTTCCCCCTGGTATCGGGCTGAACGCGTAAGTCCCATAAGGTCGCGGTGCCTTCCGTTTCTGGAGCCACCGCAGCAGCCCCAACGTACATGCCGTTTTCGATAGCTAGGAACAATCCCCATTTGTCTAAGTTAAACTGTTTTGTCCAACAGAGTGGATGACAATCCGGCAAGAGATCATAGTCCTTCACATAGGGTGAGCACGGTTTTTCGACCAACCGAAGCCCTCCCATCCCGTTGTGAATGGGATACACGTGTAGCTCGGTTGTCACTTCGTATGCAATTGAAATGGTTGCGTACTGGGAAAGCTTTGAACGGTCAATTTGTTGAATGTGCATGTTGTCCTCCAAGTCTGTCTGATGATTCCTACCTGAGCCCAAACATCCCTTTCCCATCCTCCATACTGATCGGCAATGAAGAATGTTCGTGAGTGATCAGCCATGTATCCTTTACTTTTTCCATACAGAATGTAAAGCGGTTCGTCATCTGGCGAAGTTTCTCCCCGGATCCTTCTTTGTGGGCAGCGAATGTTACGGCGCAGTGGGCAAAAGCGAGACTGGTATTTTCCTCCATCACCACGTCTTGAAAGTCGACTTTCAGAATTTCTCCATCAGCCTTTAACCCGATGAACCATTCCGTCACATTCTCCTGCCATGAAGCGAGTCCGATACACTCCCATTTCCCCCAGCAGTCATAGATATGGACAGCGGGATCATAGATGGAGAGGAATCTTTCGATGTCTCGCTCATGAATCGCATCCTTGTATTGTTCGAGCACGTCTTGGACATTCATTGTCTCATCTCCTTTGATCTCTTCTTTAACTATTTCAAGACACTGAGGTGATTTCCCTCCTTTGATTTATTTGAAAGAGGTTGTCATCACTCTAACCTTTGTATTAACATGATAATAAATTGGATTTGTTTTCCATAAGTGTCAGGGGGGATTGAATGGGGCATAAATTCGCTCGTTTTTTGATTGTTTTAGTAGCCATTACATTAAGCGTCATCTGTATTTGCCATATTCCAGCACTTCTGTTTAAAGACATTCCGCCACCGGCTGATCAACCTTTTGAGATGGTAACAAAAGAATTAGGTTTTTTTCCTGGGCACTACTTCATTGAATTAAAGAAGACGTTTAGTGAGCTGTTGCACTTTAAGGAGATAAGCTATGTGGCACAGGGGACCAACGTTGAGAGGACGATTTTTCCATACATACTGGAATCCTATGCCTATTCACTTCTTCTGCTTTTTGTCTCACTCTTCATTGCCTTAGTATTCGCTGTTATTTTTACGACGGGTACGTTTTATTTACCCCGAAAGATGCAGGAAGCAGTAAAAACCATCCTTACGGTTCTAGAGGCGCTACCCGATGTATTTGTGATTTTCTCCTTGCAGTTGGGGGCCATTTGGGTATTTAAACATACGAATCTACTTGTGACAGAGCCCTATTCATTATCCGGACAAAAGATCTATTTTCTGCCGATACTCACGCTATCCTTGATTCCCATGATTTATCTCTATAAAAATACGATTTTGATGTATGAGAATGAACTCGGTAAACCTTATGTCGAGCTTGGGGTGGCAAAAGGGATGGGGAAGCTGTACATCTTGATCCGACATGTTTTCCCCAACGTGCTTTATTCCTGGATGGACGGCATTCATCGGAAGCAACTACTATGAATTGATGCTGTCTCCATGGATTGTTTTCTTCCCGGTTCTCATGCTGACCCTTCTGATTGTGTCACTGACCCTGGTGACAAACGGCATTCGTTCCCTTATGGATGGGGATTACCTAAGAAGAAGATCTACGATTCTTTCAGGTGGTAGAGGTGTGCAAAGGAATTCGTCTAAAGGCATTTCTTATTAATTCTACAAAAACACTAAAGGAGAGTGAGTTCAATGAAAAGTCCGATTTTAAGTCAAATCAATACGGTGTTCGTCCATGTTAGCAATCTGAAGGAATCCGTCCGGTGGTACTCCGAGTTACTGGGTCAGGTGTATAATCTCGAGCAGGTGGAAGAGCCCGTCTATAACCTGGCCATCAATCATTTTACCGGATTGACCCTGGATGCAGGGCCAGCGGGTGTCACGAAAGAGGCTAATCAGAGTAAACATCCTCTTTTTAATTTTCACACTGAAAATATTGAAGAAGCCTATTCGTACGTGGAACGGTTGAAGTATGAGGTTGTCTCGGAGATCACAAGATTTGATGATTTTTCCTTTTTCGTCATTCAGGATCCCGATGGGAATCGGGTGATGATCTGTACGGGATAATGAAACAGGAATGCCCAGGCTAAAGGGCATTCCTGTTTTTATATTTTCAAATGAAGAACATGCTGAGGTCCTTTAGGCCCCACATATACTTCGTCATCGTCAGTGAAGCCAGTCTTCAGGTAGAGACTGATGGCTGCCTGGTTCCGTTTGTTGACGCCGAGGACCACTTCATCCGTATCGGGAAGATGTTCCCTGATGAAGTTTGGCAGCTGGTTCAGCCCTTCCTTGGCGATGCCTTGTCCCTGGTGTCTTGCATCGATAGAAAAAGAGGTTAAGAGTCTTGCTTGTGGATTACTTGAATATTTACGAAGCTTTTCCCCATTCTCAAGCGCAAAATAACCGACAGGTGCATCATTACTCAGGATCACTATGTGACAGGTGTCTGGTGAGATGGTGGGATTTTGGATTTTATCTAGGGGCAGGCTCGTGAATTGGAGCTGGTCTTCCGGGAGATGGAAGTCGCTCAAGTGGTGTTCGAATGATTGGTTGTATAGTGCTAAAGAGATGGCTTTCATGTATAGGATCCTCCGATTCAGTTGTATGAACAAATTATAGTTTATTTTGAATTTTAGGACAAATAAAAGTTGGAAAATAGTTCTAGGTGAGATAAAATAAGAACATACGTTTTGTTAGGAATGGGATAGGAGGAGCGCATGATGAAAACAGACTATAAACCAGTACGGAATATTGATGGTATTTTGATGGCGGAAAGATTAGCGCGGAGTTTGTCAGGTTGGCAGGTTTTCGATGAAAAAGCTTCAAATGATGATCGCTATTCCCTCAATTTTGTTATTAAGTGTGGCTTTGTTTTTTCACATCGATTTCCTCTTCTATCTATCTTTAGTCGGGGTCTTACTGGCCATGATGATCAAGCAATTTAGAAAACGTGGGCAGATGTACGAAATGAGACATCCAGACGGTGTGGACGAAGATGATACAGAAATCGATGTCAGCGGAGAAGACTAATAGTTGAGAGAAGGAGTAAATCCATGAATAAAATCTTACATACCATTGCCGATCGATTTACGAAGCAGGAAGGGAAAATGGTCATCGGCATTTCAGGTCACGGTGCTTCGGGTAAAACGACATTTGCGAAGAAACTGCTGACGCTGCTAGGAGAAGTCAATTATATCAACACCGATCCGTATATCGTGAGTTCGGCTGTCAGGAAGCATTCCTTCATAAAGTATGAATATAAGAACGAAAACCATCAGTCCAAAATGACCGCATGTCATCCAGACGCCCATCATATATTCGCCCTTGACCGGGACATACAGATGGTGAGGGAGGGAATGGATTTTTACACCTTGGACGTACCTTATGATCCAAGCCGGCTCATCTCTTCTCAAAACAACCTGACGATTGTAGAAGGGATGTCTGTCGCGTTCAGCAAACCGGACTTATATGATTTGAAAATCTATTTCTATACAGATGGCGATACAGAACTCAATAGAAGGGGCATCCGCGACATAAACGAAAGAGGATGGAAGTAGAATATCTACGGAAAACCCATGACGAGCGAAGAGTTCAATATGAAGTCTTCATGCATCCGAAGAGTGAGTATTTTAATGTGGTGGTGAGGAATTTGGATGAGGGGTGTTGTGTGGAGAAGAATTCTTTAAAAATGAAATAGTAATTGAGTATAATGGTTTATTTTGACATAATTGGTAGTAGAGAAATATACGATTGAACGATGGGGTGGCGGAAGAGTTGAAGAGACCTTTAGGTGTATCCCTTATAGGATATTTCTATATTTTTGGAGCAGTGGTGTTATTATTCACCGCCATTTTTTATCAGGCTGATGCTGACACCATCAGCATTTCGGAACGATTTGGTGTATCGATCCTGCCTGAAAGGTTGATGAGAATAGTATTGGCACTGTTTTCTCTGTTGATGGTGTATGGGTACATGAGGTTGAAAAGATGGGGATTCTGGTTATTCGTCTCGTACTCAGTGCTGTTTGGTCTGATCAGTTCGGTTGTTGCAACGAACCAACCTCAGCAACCTTTCATAGGAAATGTTGTTTTTTCGGTGATTGTCTTGATCTATACGATTTATGTGAAAGGGGCATTTTTCACGACTGTTGAAAGAGGTCAGGCTATATAAAACAAAGGGTGTTAAGTATCGGGGGTTTATCGTGAAAGGTAAGCTCCTTTTAATATGAAGGGGGAAGCATTATGACACAACAAACATATACACCGCCAAAACATATCGTTTCAGCGGCTACGATTGTTATTAATGAAAACCGGGAGATCTTATTAATAAAGGGACCAAGACGTGGTTGGGAAATGCCTGGCGGTCAGGTGGAAGAAGGAGAGTCGTTAAAGGATGCGGCGATCAGGGAGACGAAAGAGGAGACAGGCATTGATATAGAGGTGTTGGGTTTTTGCGGGGTATTTCAGAATGTGAAACGGTCCATCTGTAATACCCTATTTCTCGCAAAGCCCGTTGGAGGAGTGCCAACTACTTCACCTGAGAGTCTGGAGGTAGCATTTTTCCCGATCGATGAGGCGCTCAAAATAGTAACGCATTCAAATTTCAGAGAGCGGATTGAGTACTGTTTGGATGAGGAACAGCATCCGTTTTTTGTGGAGTTTTAAGAATGTGGTTAAGTGGTTTATGGATGATAAAAAAGGTAAGAAATCGTTCATACTAGAGAGGTGACAAAAATGAATGAAGACAACATGAAATCGTATCTCCTGGATAGTTTCCGAATTTCCGATAACGATTTTCTGGGTTCCGGTATGGAAGCGGAAGTATATGCTTTAAATGATGAAAAAGTGTTGAAAGTATATAATGATTTGTCCGATGCAGCGAAGCAAAAGAGGCTAAGAGATTTCTATTCCGGACTAAAGGCGGATCACCTGAGCTATGAGCTTCCCTATATTCACGAAATCTTAGTAGAGAATGGAACGTTAGTGACGATTGAAAAGAGGATACAGGGAAGCGATATGCAAAACAGGCTTGCGGGGATGACCCATGACGAGCAGACAAACATGATGAAAACGTATCTTCAGGCAAGTGTGGAACTGCAATCCCTTCAAGGAAGCTCAACGATGGAAGGATTCCAACTATTTCATGACCACCGTTTGTCATTAGGCAGGATGGATAATTGGTATGATCTATTAAGTGAAACGATAAAGCTGAAGCAGTCTGAGTTAAAACCTTATTTTGAGAGGGATGTCCGGGATTATGAGGGAAAGCTTACTCTCATTATGGAAAGACTGGCAGCGGGATATGAAGGGGATTATTCCATCATCCATGGAGACTTTTACCCTGGGAATATCTTAATCAATGAAAAAAATAAGGTAACAGGGCTGATTGATTTTGGAATGCTGACCATGTATGGGGATTATTTGTTTGATGTGGCGATCGGATGGGTGTGCCTGGACATGTATAATCAGCTGAATGCCAATCTTCGCGAAAGATATCTGGAAATCATTGTTTCCACCTTGGGAGAAGGGATACGGAGAGAGTTATATTTCTATGTCTTACTCTACAGTTTGATGACCGCGAATCTTTATTCTCCAACGTGTGAGGATGGTCATTATCAGTGGTGTGTGGAGAATTTGAATCGTGAAGAGTATTGGGAAGTTATCTAATCCACTCGTCAGTGACTTCGTTTTGACTGGAATTTGAAACTTTTTACAATCCCCGAACGTAAGTATAAATAATACAAGGGGGAATTGACATGAAAAAATTCTTCACAAGAACATCTTTAGTGACGGCCGTGATCCTTGCCGTTGCGATTTGGATCGGAAGTCTTCTGTTCTCATTTTCTTTCGGCGAATGGAGCTTTTTCATCGGTCTTGGATTAACAGTGGGACTTTTCTTTTTTAATAGCAGTGGCGGTGCGTTATCCAAAAACGCTACGCTTGGAGCAAGTCAGGCAGGGTGGAAGATTCAGAAGGATAATGAGCTGAAATCCAATGTAGGTTCCGTGTTTTATGGTGTCCTATTGTTTACGGTTATTAGTTTTGTTGTGATGATGGTGACTTATTTTTAAGAAACAAAGATTGATATATTATAGAGAACTTATTAAATACGAATATGGAAGGGGAGTTTCGTATGTTCAAAAAACTTCTCGTTTTCATCATTCTCTTCTTCTCCTTAAGTCAGACCTCTTATGCAAAGTCCTATAGTATTGATGAAGTACAGATCCGTGCGTGGATCCAGCCGAATGGGAATCTCCTGGTCAATGAATTGTTCACGTACACGTTCGATGGAAAGTACAAGAGTGTCAGAAGGGCCATTCATGAGGACAACCATAAGGGAGTGCAGTGGTTTAAAGCCTCTGAACTGATCAATGATGAGGCGGAGCTTGGCTTCATCGAGGATCGGGATCTTCGTCAGCTTGATGTGAAACGGGAGGATGGTACGTATCGTTCACCATTCCCCGTGGAAGACGCCACGAAGACCATTTTATTTGCGTATGAGTTGAAGGATGCCGTGAAAACGTATGATTCATACAGCGATGTGACGGTTCCTTTTTTCGGAACGGATAGCAATCATGATATTGATTTACATAATGTAACGATTGATTTTGTTTTTCCTGAAAAACTCGACCCGGCAGAGTATCACGCTTTCTTTCACGGTCCAAAGGGAAAGGTGGAAGAGGAGGGGCCAGAGGTGGTGCGCTTTACCACCCCTGTTTCCGATATGTATTCCTTAACGGAAACCCGTGTGCTTTTCCCTTCTTCAGTTATGAGTGAGCAGGAAAAGATCGCGGCTCCAAAATCGTTGGAAGCTGCCATCCAGGAAGAAGAAGACCGTGCGGCCCTTGTCGCTCACAGGGAAGCTCAAATGAAAACATACAATAAAGTGCTGGGTGGGCTCGCACTCACCCTAGGTGCCGTTTTATTCATCATGATGCTTGGATTCATGCTTGGCCGAATAAGAGGCAGTGGGCGAACGAGGGATGTACAGGAGTCGGATCCCCTTCTTTTATATATGGTCCATAGGCGGGGGAAGTTCACCCATGGAGCATTGATGGCAGGATTATACTCCCTTGTGGAAAGAGGGAAGGCAACGGTCCACAGACAGAAAACGACGACCCGTTTTCTCAGCGATGCCCGGTCACCGGATGAAACCTTGTTCTTTACCTTAACCTCTGAAAGTCACTTATCGACGATGGAAGAAAAGCTGGTGTCCTGGATTTTTAAAAGAAGAGGAAAGAACGGTTCCGCATCCTTTGCTATGACCGATCTTGCTGGGGCGACAAAGAGTGAGAAAGATCTCAGCCGCCATGTGAAAAAGTATCATACGAAGGTCAAGACACTGAAGGAACAGGAAAGAGAGTGGTTTGCAGAAGTGTTGAAAGAAGCGAAGGAAGCGGGACTCCTCCATGATCGCTGGTTCCACTTCATTACGAAACTTACCCCTCTATCCGTTGTAGTCGGAACTTTATGTGCATATTATTTTGACATACAATCGATGTTTGCCATGTGGTTTTATGGAATTATTGGTTGTGGGTCCATTGTTTTATTATGGTGGAAGAATGAAAAGAAGTGGCCGGTACTCGTTTTTGGTGTTATTTCATTTTTTGCGGTTGCTCAACTCAAGGATGAAACCGCCATTTTTCTCCTGCTTTTATGCCTTTTCATAACTTTATTTCTCTTATTCTTCGTCCCACGCCATACGTTATCAGGACCGGCACTTGATGTAAAAGAGGGCATCCGCCGATTCCGAAAACATGTGAAGAGAGAAGGGTACCCTAAGGGGACTAGCGAGGAAATAGATGTGTGGATGATCCGGACTCTTTTGTTTGAACGAAAGAGGAAACTGAAAAGAATGTCGGGTGCAGGCATGGAAGACAGTACATTGTTTTCAGCAGCACCCCTTACAGCCCTTATCCTATCGGGCCAGAATCCTCACGAGTTTCTGACGAATTCATGGAAGTGGAGCGGTCCTCCTCCGAGCGCATCATCGGGTTCGTCTGATGGTGGATATTCCAGTGATGGAGGCGGCTTTGATGGCGGAGGCGGTGGAGGTGCCGGTGCGGATTGATCAATAGAGGATTACGAAAGGGGAAACGCCCATGTCAAAGGATAACTTGACTACTGTCATCACTCTGGGTATTTTGTCAACATTAGCGGGATTTATCATGCTTTTCTTTAATGTTTATTTTGGGACTGCCACTGCGAAGGCACAGTTATTCAATAATGGAAGCGACGCTCTAAATTATAACGTTATTTTAAAAGGCTATATCAATACCTATTTGGTGGGAGGAAGCATCTTATTTGTGATGGGCGCGTTAGCTATTGTCTTAGGGTATCATCAGCTTCAATTGAAAAAAGTCAGCGACTCACAGCTGGATGAAAGCATTCAGGATCGGGAGGAGGAAATGTGATAACAACGAAAGAGAAAACCATGAAAGAAATCATCTTAGTCACCACCAACAAAGGGAAAATTGCTTCTGCCCAAAAGGAGTTAGCAAACAGATTCTTTGAGAGTAAAGCTCCCGGCAACACCGAGTCTGCCGGGAGCTTTCTATTTTCATTATGACAGCTTGTAGTTCTGGACAAGTTTCTTTAAGGAATCTGCCAATTCTTTAAGGTCCTGATTTTGATTTCGTAACATGCTGACGGTGGAATGTTGTTGTTGAGAGGCAGCTGAGATTTCCTGGATGGTGGCGACACCTTCTTCGGAAATGGCGGCTACTTCATGGATGGATTCGACTGTCCTTTGGGAGGTGTCTTGTATGTCCGCCACATCTTCTACCATGGTAGCTACCTGGTCAGTCAGGGAATCTACGGCTTGGAAAATCTGTTGGAACAATTCTCCGCTTGTTGAAACAAGGTCGGCACCATCTTTGATATCTGTGTTGATTTCTTTATTAGCGTGCAACATTTCATTTGTCTGGTCCGTGATGTCTTTCAGTACAGCATTGATGGTTTTGACGTTTTCGTCGGTAAGGCTCGCCAATTTCTGCACTTCTTGGGCGACGATGGAGAATCCTTTTCCAGCTTCTCCTGCACGAGCAGCCTCTATGGAAGCATTGAGGGAAAGCAGATTTGTTTGATCTGCGACGTCTTTAATGAGATCGATGTCCCGGTTGATTTGAGAAATCTTTCCATCAAGTTGAGTCAATTTAGTGGAATTGATTTCCCCGTTGGATCTGATTTTGTTCATCTGGTCTTGGATTTTCTTGATTTTTCCGGTTCCTTCTTTGGCGATTTGACCGGTGTTTCGTGTGAATTGGTCAATTTGTTTTGTTTGATTGGCGACGCTGGTAATTTTGTTGGACATGAGAGTCGTACCATTAGATATTTTATCAATATGGGCGGAACGGCTTTCGGTAGCATTGGCTTCTTCGCTTGTTCCGATGGCAATTTGATTGGAACCGTCGGCTAACTCATCAAAGGCTGTCAATAGGACGGCACTTGTGTCATTGATCTGGTTGGCGTTGCCCTGTACATGGTGAATCACCTGTTTCAAGCTCGTTCTCATTTCTTCGTACCGGGCGGCCAGGGTACCGATTTCGTCTGCCCGGTCAGTGGTGATGCTTTCCGTCAGGTCGCCATTGGTGACCTTACTCATGGAAGACAAAAGCTGTTCAAAGTTCTTCTTCATTCTTCTGCCGATGATATACGATAAGATTGCACCGAGGAGAAGGGCGATTCCGATGAAGATGGATTGGAATATTGTAATATTCCTTTTTAAGTCTGATATAAATTGAGCACTCATGTCGATGCCGACAATGGCATTCGTTCCTTCAAGTGGGACGAAATAGGATTTATGCGTTCCCCACTCATCGGAATAAATCGATGAAAGGACAGGCTCCCGGTTGGAGAATGCCTTTGCCTGATCGTCGGTGAAGGGGGATTCGACCATTGTGTCAGGGCTGTCGTTCAGTCCTACGATGAAATCTTTCCCGTTTTTTTGTGTGAGGACATACACATACTCGATCCCTTCTTTTCCTTCAATAAACTGGTCTAACTCATTTCCAATGGCTCCGTTGCTTTTATCCTCATTTTGGATGATGTCATTCACGACTGTTTCATCGATTGACCTAGCCAAATTTTCTCCATTTATCGTCAACAGCTGATCAAATTGAGGCAATACGTGCTCTTCAAAAATGTACCCAGTCAAGAAACGGATAAATAAAAAGATAAGTGCGCCTAAAATAAAAAATGGGATAATGAAGCTTAAAAATAATTGCGCTTGAATCGATTTTTTCGGATTGAATAAATTCTTCATCATACGGCGGTCTCCTCTGTTTGTTTTAACCTGATGAATGTGGATAAATCCAGATGCAGTAACGCTTGCAATTCATCCATATCGGACGTTTGGAAAAAAATCACGGCAAAAGTCCGATCATTTGACGCCTGAATCGCCCGGTATTCAAGGACTTGGCTGAATTTGTCCATAAGCCCTTCATGGTCAATCGATTCAACAAAATGCTTACTGATTTCCAAAGGGATCTCTGCACAGAAGAACCCGTAAACCTCAGTTCCCTTTTGAGATAAAAGGTCTTCCCAATCGGGTTCTTTATTTTGAAAATAATGTTCCGCGCCATTGATTCCGAATGCGTGATGACTCAAGTCAGTCGTTCCAGCTCCTGCAAACCGGAGTGGATTCAGTTCGATGGCTCTGATCCCTTTCCGGCTTTTTCTCACCTCAAGGTGGAAGGGGAAGTTCTTTACGTCCATTCGTTCACTTAGCATATGGAGGAAGTTCTCGATTTCTTCCTTGATCTCGTTGATCACTTGTTTCGACGTAAAGTATATCCTGTCTGATGTGTCCCGGTTATTTATGAAAGTCCTTTTGAGAATGTTCAGGACCACTGGTTTACCTGAAGGAGTGACATAACAATCCACGGCATACTCGTCTCCATCGATCCATTCTTCTATGATGATTTCTTCTCCGTTAACAACCGTATTGGAATATGTATTTTTCGTGAGTAGCAGGTCTGCATATAAGCCTTCCACTGCCTGGTCCCACTCTTGTTCCGTTTCGATTATATAAACACCGATACTCGAGTATCCCTTATTCGGTTTAATGACGACCGGGAAAGGGATTTCTTCCTTGTTCAACTGAAGTAACTCTTCAAGTGAGACGAGGCGAAAGTAATAGTCGGGGTACACACTTGATAAGAATTGACGGAAGCGGGCCTTGTTCTTCACCAACTTGGATGCGGTTGTGAAAGGATGGGAAGGAGCCTCTTTTTCCAAAACGGTCAAGCAGCTTTCAGAATTGGTCAGCACCTTATCCTCTTCACGGATCGCCGGATGTCGCCCGTCCGTATCGTAGTAGATCGGCAGTTTTAAATCAATTGCGGTCTTTAGTAATAAAGGTGAAACAATTTGGTTTTCTAAAATAATAATAAAAAACACCTCCTATTTTATATAGTAGTTATCGGTCTTAAGGTTGGTATGTTAATAACGATTACCGTATTCCGAAAATTCCAGTAATGAAGACGTGTTATTGAGAACGTGCTGAGGGGTTCTGTACCTGGAAAGTTCTTTATTCATGGGGTAGGTGGCTCAAGAGGTAGGTGGGTGTAACAACCCATTATATTGGGAATAAGAGGGTATTTGTTCTTAATTGCGTTCTTGGGTTTTTGTGAATTGTCTGTAATTCGAGGTTCTTTTTTAAAAAAGTAAACTCTCCTATTCAGTATAAAATTTTTTTGTAAAAAAGTGATCCATATCAAAATACGCTGCGTTATCTTACCAGAATAAAAAAACAAAACGAAAAAGGAGAGTTTAAAAAATGAAAAAAACAAAACTACTTAAGAAAATCGCAGCACCGATGTTAGGATTATCTCTACTCGCTCCAACGGCAAGTTTCGCGGCAGAAACACCGACAGCGGTGACGCCGGCTTCCGATCTTCGTTCCACACTGGATCAATTACTATCTGAACACTATGTATTAGCGGTCAACGCTATGGTGAAGGATTACAAGGATGCACCGGATGAGAAAGAGGCATATGAAGCACTTAATCAAAATGCACTGGATATGACACCGGCGATTGAGTCGATTTATGGTAAAGAAGGTGCTCAGAAATTCGAAGAAATCTTTGCAGGGCATAATGAATACTCACCGGATTTCGTTGAAGCAGCAAAATCAGAGGACGCAGATATGAGAAAAGCGGCTGAAGCCGAAGTGAAAGATTTCGTCAACGAATTCTCAAGCTTTCTTTCCACAGCAACAGAAGGAAATCTTCCTGAAGCGGCAGCGAAAGAAGTATTAACAGCACATGAAATGGATGTCATCGAAGCATTTGATAGCTATGTAGAAGAAGACTACAAAGGATATCAAACGAACTTCAAAGAAGGGTACGACAGAATGTTCGATATCTCGAAAGCATTATCCGGAGCGATCGTGACGCAGATGCCGGATAAATTCAACAACACGAAAGTAGATGCACCGGCAGCGGAATTACGCTCTACACTCAATAATCTGGCTGCAGAACACTTTGCACTGGCAGCGATGAGCATGCAAAAAGGTGTCAACGAAGCGCCTGATTATGATACAGCGACTTGGGCAGAAGATATGAACACAGAAGCTTGGACGAAAGCAATCGGATCCATTTATGGTGAAGAAGGTGCGGCACAATTCAAGAAATTATGGACAAGTGAGCACATCAATGCACAGGCAGATCTTGTGAGCGCGACACTGGCAGGTGACGATGAAGGCGTGAAGGCAGCGAAAGACAGCCTCGGTATGTTTACAGAAGAATTCGGTACGTTCCTTGCAACGGCAACAGAAGGAAATCTTCCGAAAGACGCGGCCATCTCTTCTTTGAAAACACATGAAGATCAAGTCGTGAAAGCGTTCGACTCGTATGTAGCGGAAGATTATAAAGCAAGCACCGATACATTCCGTGAAGGTTATGCATTCATGTTCGGTGTAGGGAAAGCTCTTGGGGACGCGATTGTGAAGCAGAATCCTGAGAAGTTCGCTTCAAGTGACATGCCGGAACAAATGCCAAACACCGGAATGGGTGGAGCAGCCGATGAAGGAATGCCGATGGCCGCATGGATCACATTTGTAGCGGTAGCAATGATGGCTGGAGGAATCATCATCAAGAAGAAGTTTGCGGATCAACAATAATCATAGAGCCATGAGGAGAGCGGGATCACGCTCTTCTCTCTTCTCTTAAGTGGAGGGAACACGATGAAGAAACGAATGCTTATCATACTGATTGCAGTCTTGATGATTGGTGCAGTGGGTTTTCAGGCAATCGCCAAAAATGGACCAGAGAAAGATACCAGCACTGCTCAATCCGTCGAGAAACCGACAGTGAACAAAGAAAAAACCAAAAGCGGGGTGGGTACCGCCCACAAGGAAGAAGAATTTGTTCTTCTTGACTCTTTAAAGAAGAAGAAGACAGAGCTTGAAGAGCAGGTAAAGGTTCAAGAAGAAGGAATTACGCCTTCCCATGTCCAGATCCCGAGCATGGACATCGATACGAACGTCATCCCAGTCGGACTACTTGAGAACGGGGAAATGGAAGTTCCGGAAGAAACGGATGTCGTTGGCTGGTATGATCGTGGTGTAAAGGTCGGAGCCAAGGGGAATGCTGTCCTTGCTGGTCATGTCGATAGTAAAGAAGGACCGGCAATCTTCTTTTATCTAAAGAACATCGAGATAGGGGAAAAGGTCATCGTCACAGATGAAGAAGGAATGAAGCGAACGTTTGAGGTGAAATCAAAGGAAAGCTATCCGAGTGACGAAGCGCCAATCGAGAAAATCTTCGGTCCATCGGATAAACGGAACCTGAATGTCATTACATGCACAGGTACGTTCAATCATGACAAGCATCTCTATCCGGATCGGCTGGTCGTGTATACAGAACTCATCTCTGAAACAAACGTCAATGAAGTGAAAGCGCCAGAACCTCCAACGACTGTTCAGGTAGATACAGGGTCGGTTTCATGGCATTCGGTAAAAAGTGATACCGTCATGGGATATAGAGTCTATAAAAAGGCTGTGGATGCGAAAGAGTACAAACATATTGCAAGTATTTCTGCACATGAACGAAAGAGCTTCTTTGATGAAGAAGCCGAAAAGGGAGATTCATATTACATCACTACGGTGAACATTGAGGATAAGGAATCCGATCCTTCTGAAAAAGTAGAGGTGGATTAAGGTCTTGCGAGGAGAGTTTCTGCCAAGGCAGAGGTGTAAACCAAGATATAAGGCAGTCGTAATCGTCTACACGATCACGACTGCCTTTTTCATTCCACATACGTAAGTCTGACGGGCCTTACAGATTTCATAGTTACTTGATATAGAGTTATATCACCTGCTGGAGGCTTCGGATCATTTGAATGACTTTGGAAATTTTCATTTAATCCAATGGTCCATTCCGCTTCCCCATTATGCATCAGAACGATGGCAATGGTTCCGAATTGGACGACATTGTCCCAGCTATACTCTCCGGATTTTCCATTGTAGTTGACGGAGATTCCGTCTGGTCTGCTTTCGATTCTTGCACCGTTTCCTTCCCATTGACCCTGAATCGTCGGACCGACATACGTGTAGGAAATGCCTGAATCTCTTGCGCCGTATGTGCCGATGTACTGGTGAATGCTTTTGTCAGAGGCTTGATAGGTCAACGCCGCAATGTCATTTTCAAGCCACTTCAGCTTGAATTTCCCTTGTGTTTCGTAGGGAAGGACTTCTTTCGGTCGGGCGAAGAGCCGGTAATAGGTTCTGTAATAGACGGCTTCACCCGTTTTTCTGTTTTCTTTTAAGACGAACTGATTTTTCATGTCTGGTGAAAAGCTTACAATCTGCTTTGTTTGCTGACTATGGTTCAGGATGAGTCCCCCTTGAAGGAGGATAAGAATACCCACTATCACGTATGAGATGATCTTCCACGTTTTCGGAATGGAAAAGAGAAGTAAGATAGAAGCAGCCATGCCCGCCACGATTAGGATATTTATTGCATAGAATAGACGATTATCGATATATTCCAATTCATATGTCGCGTGGAGGAAAAGGTATCCCATCTGGAAAATGAATAAGGCGATGGATAAGACGAAAAGCATACGCCCGGTTATCTTCTTAGTTGGTTTCATCAGGCCGAACCTCCTTCTGGAATGACCAGGTCCGTCCCTGATCTTCTGAGATGAATTTCCCTTTAACCTTTCCGCCTTCATAATCACCGTTCGGACCTTGATTGACGTAGACGGCCAGGTGATCTTCTTCTTTGAATGGTACTTCCGCTATGACAAAGGTCCTTTTATACTGATCCGGAATCTCAATCGTTGCCTTGCTCCACGATTTTCCCCCGTCTTGTGTGACATGAAGGTCCGGTTCTTCCGGGTTAAGGATGCCGAATGAGAGGAAGCCGGTATCTTCTTCTATAAAGCCCCCGTCGTAAATGAGCCGGGTGATGTCCGGTCGGGGCATCTCCTTCCAGGTCTTCCCGCCATCTTTCGATAAGTAGACGGTGATCATTTCCTGTGACATCGTCCGGTCGGCAGAGAGGATCACATAGCCGAAGGATTCATTGAGAAAGCCGACTTTCCTGAAACGGAGTGGAGGAGAAGAAGCTGTGACCTTGGCCTCTTCCCATGTCGCCCCTTTGTCCTTTGAAAAAAGTAATTGGACGCTTTTATCGACGGAATAATCACCGGCATATAAGAAGGCAGCAAGATCTTCTGTCAGAATATAACTATCCTCTATCAGCTCATCTTCACTCCCGGAATACTCCCCTTGAAATAAATTATCTTTTTCCACAGGTACTTGAATCCACTTTGCTCCATTGTTGTAGGTGATCTGCAGCTGATCCTGTTGAAGCGAATATCCGACAGGTGCTGTTTCATCCACCGATTGAAGTGGAGGGGGGCCGGGATCACTTATTTCCGGTGTCTCCGGTTTGCTTACATTAGGCTCTTTTTCAAAAAAGTACGTGCCTGCGATAATCCCGATGACCATCAGACAAGCCGTCCCGATCATGATGTATTTCACATTACCAGACTCCTTTGGTTATATTTTCTATTTTACCATGAGGAAAGGATTGAACAGGATAACATATTTTGGAATAATGAAAGTGAGGAGGGGAAAGTGTGAAAATAAATGCGTATCTTATACGCCTGTCGTTTTCCATCATGATCATCTTTGGCGGTACGCTTGCGATTGTTTATATAAAAACGGGAGATCTACTTGTGTACCATCTGATTGCAACATGTGTTGGGGTGGTTCTTCTTTTCACTTCATGGCTGTGGAGATCAAGGAACAAGGTAAAAGAGGGGGAAGTGATTTGACTTCTAAGGAAAAAGTGAAGATATGCGACAACGGGCATACCTATGTGAAAAAAAGGGATTGCCCGACTTGTCCCGTTTGCGAAAAAGAACGGAAACCTGACACAGGATTTCTATCGATTCTCTCAAGCCCGGCAAGAAGAGCGTTGGAGAATAACGGGATCACGACGCTTGAAGAACTGGCTGGATTAAGTGAGAAGGAGATTCTTGCTTTTCACGGGATGGGACCATCTTCGATACCGAAGCTTCGGAAGGTGCTTGGAGAGAAGGGGTTGGGGTTTAGAGGGGAGGGGTGAGGAAATATGTCGATCATACATAGGCAGTACGAAGGTATACAAGACTATGATCGAATTCGAATGTTTCTGGAAAAAGAGTACTGGAATACGAGATTTGATCATAATCTCACACTATTTGAATTTCAAACTGCCCTTTCATGTGGATTGGGAGAGCACGTTAAGACGATTGATGAAGTATTGGAGAATGTACACCTTTGGTTTAATGGAGATCGATTAGTCGGATTTCTTGAAGAAGGGGCGTTCTATGTAGCTACCGATAACCGATTCATTTTTGAAGAAATGGTGGAGGTGGGAGAAAACAGCTTTCCTGAGATGGAATGGGAGGTTTATGACGGTGACTCAGATTTTGAAAAAATTCTGTCAAACAGGGGATTCCTCAGGTCAGAGGAATACTGGGTAAGAAGGGATTGCGATCTTAGCCGACCGGTCGATGGAAGCGGGCTGGCTAAGGGCTATGAGGTCAGGTCCGTCCCTGATCTTCAGGAGCAAGAAGAAGTCTTTCAGGCTTATAAACTGTGTTACGGTCTATTATTCAATCAGACGATGTTTGATCATTTCTATGAAACTTCCACCTATCGAAAAGAGTTGGATTTGGTCGTGACGGGTCCTGATGACAAGGTCGTCGCGTTATGTAGTGGGAGATACGATGAACGGAATCGATTGGTGACGATCGAAGCTGTATCCTGTTTTCATGAATATAGGGGGAGAGGGATAAGTAAAGCTCTGTTACGCGAATCACTTCTTGCCGCAAAAGGATTGGGTGCCACTCAAGCGACGGTGTATACAGGCATGCCGGGAAAATTCCCTGCCCCGAATCGACTATATGAATCCGCGGGTTTTGAACTGGTCGGGAAGAAGTATGTTTGGAAGAAAGAAAGAGTAGGGAAACATTGAGATTCCTTAAGGGGAAAAAGTTAGTTAAAAAGAGGGCGAGCACTTATCGGTTGGGGGATCAGGTTAAGCACCAGAGCCGATAAATAGACGGAATAATTCCGCTTAATTAGTCATTACTAGATGAAAAAGGCTGAAATAGACGGAAAGATTCCGCCTATTAAGATTCAAAGTAGTCAAAAATAGGTGATTTTTCTGTGCGTAAGCGGAAAAATTCCGCTTATTCACCCCAAAAACAAGGTCCATTCTGAAAGTAAGCGGAAAAACTCCGCTTATTTTCCTTTGGGTGGTTCATCTATTTAATAGATTAGGATGAAAAGTATCACAGATATGAAAGTAACTCGTCAAAGTTTGGTCGTCAATCAATTCGCCGTCCTTAACATTTATAATGAATTTGTTATTATTATAAAGGAATGGATATCGGAAAAGAAGGTGCTCAAGTGGACATTAGACACTTAAAATATTTTATAGAAGTAACGAGATTCAAAAGTTTCACCCGTGCGGCGGATCATTTGTTTGTCACGCAGCCGACGATCAGCAAGATGATCCGGAACTTAGAGGATGAGCTCGGAGTGGAGCTGTTCGACCGTTCCCGGAAACAGCTTGTTCTGACGGATGCGGGGCGGGCGATTTTGACACAGGCACAGACGATCGATAAGGCGTTCGAGAATGTTCAACATGAGCTAGATGACCTGATCGGCCTCCAGCGGGGACATATCCGAATTGGACTGCCGCCCATCATGGATGCGGGTCAGTTCATCAAGGTTCTCGGGGAGTTCCATGCGCTCTATCCGGGCATCACGTTCCAGCTGATCGAGAACGGGACGAAGCGGATTGAAGAGGATATCCTTGCCGATCAATTGGATGTCGGAGTCGGGGTGCTGCCTGCCGCTGAGGAGGATTTTCATCATTTTTCATTTATGAGGGAAGAACTCCGGGTTGTAGTGCCGAGGACGCACCGGTTAGCGGGCAGGAAGCAAGTGAAATTAATGGAGCTAGAAGATGAACAACTTATTCTTTTTAACAAGGACTTCGCGTTGAATGACCGAATCCGTGAGGCATGCAAAGAAGCAGGTTTTCTTCCGAAAGTAGTATCTGAAAGCTCTCAGTGGGACTTCATCGGGAAGATGATCGAGGCTAAACTTGGGATTTCGATCCTGCCTTATAGCGTCTATGAACAGCTGAAGGAGGATTTGATATCCATCCGTGTCGTCAAACCTGTCATCGAATGGGACCTCGCCATCATTTGGAGGAAAAATCAATACTTATCGTATGCCACGAAAGAGTGGCTCACCTTTACCCAGGAACGATTAATGGGGAGCATTTCTGACTGAGGGATGCTCTTTTTTTTTTGCCCCGATTTAGGAAAAATGGGTATTGATACCATTCAATTGTAAGCCGTTTCATAGACAGTATCTATGCTGATGATAAGGAACATTCATTTCACTTATCCTGATTCGGGGCGTACACTTTGGGTATCAAACGTTTGAAATACCAATACACAAACAGAAGGGACTTGTTCTTCATGCCAAACAAGAAGCATCCGAAAGAGAGTCTGGTCGTCAGTACGGACCAGGTCATGATCAATGATTTAAACAACTACAACACCCTGTTCGGCGGGGTTTTGATGAAGAAGCTTGATAATAATGCGACGCTATCTGCTAGACGTCATGCACGGGTGAAGGAATGTGTAACGGCGTCAACCGATTCCATCGACTTCCTGTATCCGATCCATCAAAGTGATTCTGTATGTGTCGAATCTTTCGTCTCCTATGTAGGGAATAAATCGATGGAAATCTTCTGCAAAGTGATCGCAGAAGATATGATCACAGGAGAAAGACGAATGGCAGCGACAGCTTTCCTAACCTTTGTCGCGCTTGATGAAAATAAAAACCCCGTCAAGGTACCGGAAATCGTACCGGAAACGGAAGAAGAGAGATTCTTGTTCGAATCAGGAAAAGAACGTGCGGAAAGAAGAAGGGTCCGCCGCAAACAGAGTAAGATCCTGAATGACATCATCGGACTCGAAAAACCTTGGAACATGGGAGGGGAGGCATCATGAGCATGATGGTAGAAGGAATGAACGAACTTCATGAAGCAAAAAAAGATGTAGAGGCCCTGAAACAGGATTACCCTGAACTGAATGATCAGCTCGTCCATGTGACCAGCCTGACGCGACAGCTGCAGCTGAAGTACGGCTATATGGGGTCCTTGTTACGGGACAAAGAGTTGCCGGATTACGAACCACAGTTTGTCCGGGACTCCATCATCTCACTCTATCAGGATGAGGTACGGAAGCTGAAAGAACACCCGAATATCGTTCAGCTGAAAGACATCATGAAAAAGCACAGACAAATCAGTGACTCGAAATTGTTCTTATTGATCCTTGGCGCGAAGCCGGAACTGTTGCAAGGATCCACGATTATAAAATAATGGAGAGTGAAGCCGGAAGAGGGGAGTCTTCCGGCTTTTGATTTTAGAAGAATCGTTTTTTAGGAATTGGCACAAGTTTGGGACCACCCCTATTAAAACTAGCCCCGATCATCTCCAAATCAGCCCTTTTTTTCGCTCATTCATCATTTCCTGAATGGTTTCTGCGATCCGCTCGATTCCTTCGCCAATCATGTAATCTTCCACGTGGGAAACACTGAGCCGGAGCTCGTCATGTCTCATGAAATCGTCAAGGTACATCGATTCCGTACTCTGAGCCAATACATTTTTCTCCTTTAACCGGTGGATGAACTCACCTGCTTTTAATGGAGAAGGCAGCCTCACCGTAGAGTAGAACCCCGAGGCTGGGCAAGTATAAACCGTCCCCTCCGGCATGAACGTTCGATACGCCTCATGAAGCACCTCACCTTTTTGTCGGTATAGCTTCCGGATTTTTTCAATATGGGCAGCGAACATCCCGTTTTTTAAATAGATTTCCAAGGCCCCCTGAGTGATGACCGGTGTATGGACGTCTGCGGCAAACTTGGCACGTGTGAATCCTTCGATCAGCTCTGGAGGAAGAACAGCAAGCCCGAGACGTAAACCCGGCAATAGGGTTTTAGAAAAGCTCTTTGTATAAATGACCCTCCCGTTCGGTTGATAAGCAAACATGGGGTCTTGCTTCAAATCGGGATCCAGATCGCCCATATAGTCGTCCTCTACGATATACACATCATACCGTTCAGCCAGTTCGACGATTTTCCTTCTTTCTTCATTCGTGTAACTGTGCCCGGTAGGATTATGGAACCTCGATACCATGTAGAAGAACTTTATATTTTCATATTTAAAAAGCGTTTCGAGCCGCTGGAAGTCAGGTCCGTCCCTCCCGATTTCGATACCTAAACTTGGCTGGTCCTTCACCGACTCTATGAAACTGGGATGGGCGGGCTGCTCGGTCAGGATTACCTGCTTTCCATTCGGAAATGGTAGGCGGATCAATAGATGGAGAGCCTGTTGGGATCCGGTCGTCACTGCAATTCGTTCCGGCGTGGTAAACACTTGGAGATCACGCAGATGCCGGGCGAGTTCTGCGCGCAGGGAGCATAGCCCGAGAAGTTCCGAGTAGGTGAACATATCTTCTTTATACCGGTCGATGGCCTGGTTCATGCAGTGTTTGTAATCGAGGTAGGGCATTGCATGTTTATCGGGACCTGCGGATAGGAAGTCATAGACAGGTGCCTCGGAATCACGTTGTTTTTTATAAGGGAAATCTTCAACCAGATAATAGCCGCTTTTACTCACCGCATAAATCTTATGGCTGAATTCCAATTCTTTGTACGCTTTGATAACGGTATTCAAGCTGCAGGAGAACTCGTTCGCAAGGGATCGGATCGATGGCAGGCGGCTGCCGGGTTTGAGGTGACCGGTTTCGGCCAGCTTCTCAATGTAATGGATGATTTCTTCAAATTTAGCAGGTGGCATTAATTGTTTCCTCCTATCTGTAAGGGTACAGTCTATGAAAAACGGCGTTGGGCGATCTCGTTTCTGTCAGTATACTAAAAATCAAGAACGATAGGCCTGTCATTCTAGTAAACCATAAGGAGTGGATTGCAATGAAACGAATCGCTGCACTAGTACTGAGTTTTGCCCTGATCATCATGGGAGGAAATTACGCCGAGGCTAAGACAAATATTCAAACAGAGATTACCGACATGCTGAACGGAAAAGACGCAACGATCATCATCCGTAATGTGAAAACGGATAAAGAGTTCATCTATAACAAGCAACGGAGTGAGCAGCGATTCACCCCGGAGTCGACGTATAAAGTGCCTCACGCACTGATTGGATTGTCGACGGGAGCCGTCAGGGATGAATATGAGGTGAAAAGATGGGACGGAACGGTGAGGGAGTTTCCGGACTGGAACCGGGACCATAGTCTCGCATCCGGCATGAGATACTCCGTCATCTGGTACTATCAATCAATGGCGCGGGACATCGGAGAAGAGAGAATGCAGGAAAATCTGAAGCTGATGGATTACGGAAATGAAGACATCTCAGGAGGTATCGACACCTTCTGGCTCGACAGTAGTTTGAAAATATCCGCCCGGGAACAGACCGACTTTTTCGAAGATCTTGTAGAAGAAAGCCTTCCCTATGATAAACAGCAGATGAGAACGGTGAAGCGCATGATGATCAATGACGAACAGAATCATTATACCATTCATGGCAAAACCGGCACCCGGCTAACGGATTATGGGCTCGGCTGGTACACGGGCTATGTGGAAACGGACAAGGGAGACTGGGTATTTGCCGTCAATCTTGCTGGAAGCGGAACAGAAGCAAAGAATGTGACGGTCGATGTGTTGGAGAAGCTTAAGATCATACGGAAAGAATAAATGTGAGAGCTTACCTTTGGAGGGTAAGCTCTTTTTCTGCTTCAAAAAAAGATTGATAAAGATTCCATTATTTGAAATAATTAGAAAAACATTTTAAAAGAGAAAAAGAAGGGTTGAGGTGGACTACGATGAAACGATTGGTGGAAGGCTCATTGGAGGTGCTTGAATGAAAGCAGACATCATTTCCTTCGACCCGCAGTATGCCGAAGAAACGGTGGCTATGTGGCGGGAAAGCAAAGAACGTGCCATTGGCCAAAAAGAAAAGCACAGCGTGGAAAGTCATCTCTACTTTTTAAGCCAAATCCTGCATGAAGAGTTTGAAATCGATTTGGCACTACTTGATGGAAAGGTCGTCGGGATGAGCGCATATAATGAAACGGAAATCAGTCAGCTTTACATTCACGTAGAGTATCAAGGACGAGGAATCGGCCGGATGTTACTGGAAAAAGCAAAGGCGAAGTCCGGTGGGCGCTTGACTCTATACACCTTTGAAGTGAATCGAAATGCGCAGATGTTTTATGAAAAGAACGGGTTTGTCGTGATCGGCAGAGGTCATGAAAACGAGGAGAATTTGCCGGATATTCGGTATGAATGGAGAAAAAAGCTAGAATAAAGAGAGTGGACTCGAAGAAAAGCCTTTTGTGAATGCAAAACTCCTAACATTAGTTTACTCATTTATCCGTTTAAAACCTATCTAACCCCAAAAAAGAGGACTTCATCGCAAGTCCTCTTTTATATTGATCGCACTGGGTCCCGCCTCCTCAACTTAAACGATATCCCAATCGAAATCACAGAAAGGGCAACAATCATCCACACGACACCTGGCCAGTCCCACTGATGATAGAAACTTCCACTAACGGTACCACCGACACTTGATCCGGCATAATAAGCAGATAAATAGAGTGCAGATGCCTGTGCTTTGTCATGCAAGGCTAATCGTCCGACCCAGCTGCTGGCAATCGAATGTCCGGCGAAGAATCCGTATGTGAAGACGGCGATTCCGATGATTTTCACCCATAGATTCGGGTGCAGTGTCGTTACGACGCCTGTTAACATGATAACGAGCGACAAAGGCAGAATTTTCTTTTTTCCATATTGATCTGCGAGCATTCCCATCCACGTCGAGCTGAAGGTGCCGACAATGTAGACGATGAAGATGAAGCCGACGACGGTTTGGCTGAGTGAGTAGGGTGGTGCGATCAGCTCGAATCCGATGTAATTGTAGAGTGAGACGAATCCGCCCATCAAGAGAAATCCGATGGAGAAAAGATACGTGAGTCCCGGGACCTTGAACTGACTGAACAGGGAACCTGCCAGGGACGTGAGCTTAAAGTTCTGGGGTTCGAAATGGGCAGGTCTCGGAAGCAGAATGATAAAGATGATGCTTGAAAACAGGCTGATGACCCCGATTCCCATCAAGGCAATATGCCAGCTGAAATAATCGGTGAGGACGCCGCTGATGATCCGGCCAGACATGCCTCCGATGGAGTTCCCGCTGATGTACAATCCCATGGCCATTCCGAGGCTCTTCGCTTCGATTTCTTCACCCAGATAAGCCATGGCGACGGCGGGAAGACCTGCAAGCGTAATCCCCTGGAGGATCCGGCCAATGACGAGCATATGAAAGCCTGATGCAAATCCCGTACAGATGGCAAGGATGGAAGAAGCCAGTAACGAGAAGGTCATCACGGATTTCCGGCCGTACACATCCGATAACGACCCCGCAATCAGCAGACTGATTGCCAGGGCGATGGTGGTGGATGATTGGCTGAGACTCGATGTGGCCGGGGAGACATTGAACTCACTGGCGATTTCCGGAAGCAGAGGCTGCGTTCCCCACAGAATCGCGAACGTACTGAAGCCTCCTGCAAACAATGCCAGGTTGGCATTCTTGAACGCCTGGGTTCCCCGCATGATGTATTCCATGTCACAAGACTCCTTTTTGTAATCATTCTCCCTCCATGATACACCTCTTTACAAAGCACTTCTATTGGGAGGCATCACTTCTCCCGGATTCTCACTGGTATAAATTAAATTACAGAAATGTTAAAAACACCCATTAGCGTTTACCGCTCATCTAACGAGGTATATAACCACTGTACAAGCATAAAACACCACCAACTAACACTAAGGAGGATTTTATTTATGGCAAACAACAACAATAACAATAGTGGTAACAATAACAGCAACAACAATAATAGCAACAGCAGGAACAGCAACAACAACAACAGCAACAACAGCAACAGCAACAACAACAGCAGCAACAACAGCAACAACAACAACAACAGCAGCAACAACAGCAACAGCAACAACAACAGCAACAACAACAACAGCAGCAACAACAACAACAACAGCAACAACAGCAACAGCAACAGCAACAACAACAACAGCAGCAGCAACAGCAACAACAGCAACAGCAGCAACAGCAACAGTAGCAGTAGCAACAGTAGCAACAGCAGCAACAGCAACAAAATGAGCTACGAAGAAGCCGGCCGTAAAGGCGGGGAACAAACAGCGAAGAATCATGACAAGGAATTCTACCAGGAGATTGGTGAAAAAGGCGGAGAAGCCACGTCGGATAATCACGATAAGAAATTTTATCAGGAAATCGGAGCGAAGGGCGGAAGTCAGTCCAGTAACTCAAGCAACTCGGGTAACTCAAGCAACTCAAGCAATTCAAGTAATTCAAGCAATTCAAGCCGCTCAAACAATTCAAACAACAATAACTAGCACCAGGTGGTTTCCGTAAACGAAAGAAGACCTGTCGATTGATAGCGACGGGTCTTCTTTTTTTGTGGAATTGCATGCTTTTTTAACGGGCAAGGCTTTTTAAAACATCTATTAGTGATTCTAACCTGGCTAAAGCGGAAGGTATATCCTGATAGGTTTCCACTGAGTCGTGTTGGGTGATGACAAACACTTTTGATTCATGGGAATAAGAAACCTTCAAGAGGTCAGTATCATGTTCAGAAAATGAATGGGTAATGTCACATTGGGAATAGGTTTCAAGTGTCCTTAAAATGGTGTACAGCTCATTATTTTCTGACATTATCTACATCTCCTTTCAATAAAGGGAAAAATATTTGTCTGATTTTGGATTATTTTAACATGAGTGATAGAGGTAGGGAAGGGCGAAAAGTCATGTTTTACATACATGTTAATAGCGGAAGGGAAAGAAATGTTAGGGGTGAAATGGAAAAGGGAGCATGCCAGCTCCCTTTTTAACTTATTTTAGAAGAAATAAATAAACAAAAGTCAGGCCCCCGATAAGCAGCCCGCTCGATAAAGAAAGCCACTTCCACTTTGTCAGGGGTGCTTTCGTTTTCATCAATACTGTCAGCTGCAGGCTGATGGATAAAATGGCAAGGGATAAGAGCAGGAGGAGAAGGGTTGAACGATTAAATTGTTCCCTGCTGTATTCTACGAGTACATATCCACCGATGGCGGAACCGATCACAATGATATAAAGGAAGAAGAACGCAGCTTTTTTCACGCTTATCCCACCTTTCCAAACAGATAGACAAGGGTGAAGATCAAGACCCATACGAGGTCCACGAAGTGCCAATAAAGGGAGAACACCGAAAGTCTTGAGGATGTTTCCCGGCAAACTCCTTTCACCCCAAAGTGTATGAGTAGGATTCCCATCCAGATGACACCTGCCAGGACATGCATTCCGTGGGTCCCGACTAATAGATAGAAGGAGGATAGGAATGGACTGGTGTCCAGTTCAAATCCTTTTTCATAGTAGTGGATGAACTCCCTTGATTCCATTATCAAAAAGACGCCTCCCAGGAGAAGGGTCAGTAGTAATAAGAGGAGCGTCTGCCTCGTTTTTCCCTTTTCACTCGAGCTGACACAGGCATAGATGGTGAAGCTGCTTGATAGAAGAAGGACCGTCGAGATCATGACACTCTTCAGCTCCAGCATTTCTTTACTGGATGGACCGTCGGATAGATGGGATTTGAGGGTTAAATACACCCCGAACAGGGAGGCGAAGATGACAACCTCCGCCGCAATAAAGAACCACATGGCAAGCTTCTTGTCCTGCTGTTGTTCGATTTCGAAAGCATGTTGATTCATTTTGACCCTTTCCTCCTTTCTGCCCGCAGTTCATCAGGCGTATAAGGCGTCCATGTGCGTCCGGCGGTGAAGGAGCGCACCGTCAGCATTGCAATTACACTGGCAAAACCGAACCATTGCAGGGGTGGAAAACCAAAGATGAATCCAAAGGAAGAGAGGAAAAGGGCTCCTGCGAGCATCAGTGGCTGTGCCGTAGGATTCGATACGTAAATGATCTCTTCTTCTTCCTCTGCCGTTCGAATGGTTCCATTCCCTTCCTGCTTTTCATACCAAAGCTGATCAATGGTGGTGACGAGAGGGCGCTTGATGAAATTGCCCAGGGGAGGCGGTGATGGAATCGACCATTCAAGTGTCCGTCCCTCCCAGGGGTCACCGGTGAGGTCACGCTTTTCGTTTCGGTAACTCCAGAAAATGTTCCAAAGAAAGATCATCACGGCCAGCGCCATGAGGAAGGCTCCGATTGTACTGATGAGATTCAAGGTCCCTAATCCGTCGCTTTTTAAATACGTAAACACACGGCGGGGCATCCCGTTCAATCCCATGAGATGCATCGGGAAAAAAGTGACATGAAAGCCGATGGTGAACAGCCAGAAATGCCATTTTCCCAAAGCTTCATTGAGTAGGAAGCCGAACATTTTCGGCCACCAATAATACACTCCTGCAAAGATTCCGAGGACAGTCCCACCGACGATCACATAGTGAAAGTGTCCGACGACGAAATAACTGTCGTGGTACTGATAGTCGGCAGGTGCCGATGAAAGCATGACACCGGTGGCTCCGCCGATGAGAAAGGTAGGGATGAACGCCAGTGAAAATAGCATGGCGGTCTTAAAGCGGATGACCCCTCCCCGGAGTGTGAAGAGCCAGTTGAAAATTTTTATGCCCGTCGGAACCGCAATCGACATGGTCGAGAGGGCGAATATGGCGTTGGAGATCGGCCCGAGTCCCACGGTGAACATGTGATGGATCCACACCATGAATCCGAGAAACCCAATCAGGACCAGGGCAAAGACCATGGCAGGATAGGCAAACAGATTTCTTCTTGAGAAGGTGGTGATCACATCAGAAAAAATGCCGAACGCCGGCAAAATCAAAATATATACTTCCGGATGACCGAAGATCCAGAATAAATGCTGCCATATGATGGGGTTTCCCTCTGTCCCCGTCAGAAAAGCCGTCCCATAGACCCGGTCCATCGTCATGAGTAACAGGGCGACGGTCAAGGCAGGAAAAGCGAATAATATCAAGATCGATGTAACAAATGCAGACCACGTGAATAACGGCATTCTCATAAAAGTGAGCCCTGGAGCCCGTTTCCGTATGATGGTCACCAGGAAATTAATGGCGGACATGATCGTCCCGGCACCGGCGATCTGGATTCCGATGGCATAATAATTGAGACCGGGGCCAGGAGTATACACATCCAGGCTTAAGGGAGCATAGCCCGTCCAACCTGCAGAAGGGGATCCACCGAGCACGAAGCTGATATTGACCAATGCCCCTCCGACGAGAAACAGCCAAAAGCTCAACAAGTTGAGGTGGGGGAATGCCAAGTCCCTTGCCCCGATTTGAAGGGGGACGGCGACATTCATGAGGCCGATCAATAATGGCATTGCGACGAAGAATATCATCGTCGTCCCATGGGTGGTCATCATTTGGTTATATTTTTCACCCTGGAAGACCCAGAACTGATTCTCCGGAAGTGCTAGCTGAAGCCGTATGATCAGGGCGTCAAGACCGCCGCGAAGGAAGAAGGCTCCTCCTGCCGCAAGATATAAGATGCCGACTTTATGATGGTGAGTGGAGGTAGCCCATTCCCATGCCCACTTCCACTTTTTATAACGTGTCAACAAGAACAGGGCAGCCACTGCCATGAGGAATATCGAGATGTCTGCCGCAATGATATCAGAGGGGAATACGAATTCCCGTCCGAAAAGGGTGTACTTGATATCCATATTCTCCACCTCCTATTCTAATTGTGAAAGATACGAGCTTAATGCGTTAAGGTCTTCTTCTGTCAGATCAGGAAACGGAGGCATATTGACATCCGGTTTGAATGAGGACGGGTCCCTGATCCATTTCTGTACATTTTCGTCTGTGTTCAAAAGTACATTCCCGACCCGCTCTTTACCTGCAAATCCGGAAAGATTCGGTCCCTTGCTTCTTTCTGCAGGTGATACAGCATGACAGGTTAAGCATTTGGAGATAAATAGTTTCTTTCCTTTTTCAGCTGTCGGATCGAGGGTTTCAGGTTCCTTTTTCTGAGACATTTGATCGACCCACTGACTGAACTTTTGTTTCCCGACTGCGTGAACCTGGAATCTCATATAGGAATGGGAAGCCCCGCAGAGCTCCGCACATTGTCCTTTGTAGACGCCTTCCTCTGAGGCATTCAACGTCAACGTATTCGTCTTCCCTGGTATCAGATCTTTTTTTCCACCAAGCCTTGGCATCCAAAAGGAGTGAATGACATCGTCGGATTTCAACTTGAATACGACAGGACGATCCACTGGTATGTATGCTTCATTGGTCAGGGTAATGCCCTGATCGGGATAATGGACTTCCCACCAATACTGGTGTCCCGTCACCACAATCTTCAGTGGGTTATCACTGTTTTCATCCGATTCGGCGAGGGAAAAGGTTCCTTTCACGGTAGGGACGGCGAGGATCACCAATAAGAGAATGGGAATGACGGTCCACGTCACTTCAAGCTTCTTATTCCCTTTGATATATGAAGGGGTGAGGTGTCGGCGCTCCGGTGTTTCTCGGTACTTCCATGTGAAGTACACGAACATGGAAAACACGACGAAAAAGACGAACAACATAATCGCAATGGAAATTTGGAATAAGTTCAATTGAAGTTCGGCCACCGTTCCTTTCGGGTCGAGTACCTTTAAGGAACTGCAGCCGGTGAGGAACAATACGGCAAGCATTATACCGAAACAAAGACGCTTCATGGAATCCCCCTTTCTTCATTTCGCAAGGTCCGTCCCTCGAAAATAGGACGGTAAGCCTTTCCATACATACCCTACCTCTAATTCTCATCGTTTAAACGAAAAATTTAGAAAATAGTGGAGAATAGGGAATTTGTATTATGACAGAGAATAATCTCTCTTGATTGGCAAATACTATAACCGGAATATAACCTGCACTAAAGAGTCCTCCTAGACCACCTATGAGGGCTTTTTTTAAAAAGGGGATAGTGTATTGTATGCAAGAACGATATGATCAAATAAGAGAAAAGTCTTTGGAAGTGACCCGGGAGAATATCAACTATTGGCTGGAGTATTGTTTCCTTTCTCCGCGCTGGTGGTTTATTCTCATCCTTTTTATACTGAGCTGGGTGGTGTTTGTCCGTTTAACGAGAAACGAAACGAATAAGCCTAAACTTCTATTCCTTGGCCTTGTATGGATCATTGTCGCAGCAAATTTAGACGGTTTTGGGTTTGATCTCGGAATGTGGGGATACCCTGCACAACTGATTCCGATTCTTCCGAAAGCATACTTATTCGATTATGCCTTGATACCGGTCACCTTCATGTTGCTATATACATACTTTCCAAAGGGTAAGCCGTTCTTTTATGCCACCCTCATTGTTTCGGGAGGAGCATCGTTTATTGCAGAAACGCTGTTTGAATGGTTGCATATTTACGAGACCTATCACTGGAAAATGTGGTGGTCATTTGTGATCTATTTTGTCCTTTCCTATTTGATCAGAGGATTGGTGGAGTATATTTTCAGAAAAAAGGATCCAGAGTCGTGAACATAATGGGTAGAAAGGCTAACGTGCAGCGTTGGCTTTTTTCTCGTTTTCAATAAATTGGCAAGTACTGTCAACATTCTTGCTATATAGTAAAACAATCTGTATCGTAGAAGGAAAGGGAGTGACAATGTGAATGTTTCAATTGAAGAAGTAGATTATATAGAAGTGATGGAATATTCACGGGACCCACTCATCATCCACACGGACTATAAGGTTCTGTATATAAATCATGCAGCGGAAGAGTTCTTCAGGAGCAACAAAGAGAGCATGATCGGTGCGAGTCCCCTCGATATTTTTCAGGAAAGCTCAAAGGCCGCCATCAGTCGGAGAATTCAGTCGGCGTATGGAAAGCCGGCAGATATCATTGAAGAAACAGTCTACCGGATGGATGGAACGAAAGTGGAGGTAGAGTTGTATTGCCACCCTGTGAAAGTGGGGGACACGAACGCCATTCAAACGTACGTCTGGGATATCACCAAGCGGAAAGAAACAGAAAAGAATCAACATGACATGAATGATGAAATTAATGAATTATCTGCGACCATCGTACCGTTGACCGATGATGTGGCCGTTCTTCCGCTTAGAGGGAAAATAGATCAAGAGAAAGCCATGACCCTCCTGGATTTAATTCCGTGCAAAGTAAAGGATCGAAACGTTAATCGCTTAATCATAGATTTCTCCGGTGTTTATACGCTTGATCGCATGGTCATCGATTATCTCTTCAAGATTACGAACGTATTATCCCTTCTAGGTGTGCATTCCATCATAACAGGAATAAGACCGGATTTGGCCGTTGAAGCGATCGAGGTGGGTGTCGATTTATCCGCGATTCCAACGGTGGCTACTGTTAAAGAGGCCCTGGCGCAAATCGGGATGACCTTACAAGAACAAAATTAATCATAGGAAAAGCCCCCAAAGATCACTCTAGTTGGGGGCTCGGAACTGTGTTCTTTAATTGGTTTGATCCGCAAGTTTCACTAACACATGAGCCATATGCTCACGCTCTTCCTTATTGGCTACATGCCACATTTCATTCAGCACCTTCTGCTCCCGGTTACGCGGTTCCTCATGCTCGGCTAAATAATCGGCCACGCGCTTAGCTCCTTTAGATAGAGCTTCCTCCCCGAGACCCAGCTTTTCACCCTTCTGAACCTGATTACCCAAATAATCCTTGAACGAATCGAAGTGTTGCAGAATATCTTCCTTTTTGTCTTCATTCATTTTTGCCGCTGCTTGTTTAGGAACGTGTGCGATAATGAATTCCTCCTTTTGTTGGTTGTAGTTGTTTGTTTCCCTTTTAGATGTAGATTAAACAGGGGAGAGCATATTGAAGCCTTATTTTAAGAAAATATTGGAATGATTCTTCTTTTGGTGTAAAATTACACTAGATAAATAGTGTGAAGTAGGTGAGTCGAATTGAAGAAGGTTCTTTATTCTTTGGTGGGGGCATTGCTTATGTGCATTTGTATATTCAATTTTACTGACATCCTGAGCAATACAATTTCGTGGGAAACCTTCCTAATGGCCGGTTTCTTATCCTTAATTGTAAACGGTCTTTTCATCAGGGTCTGGCGCCTTAAAGGAGTTTTTTTAAAAGGCGGAATGTATCCTAGTGCCCTCTATCAGGTCATCTTTATGGTCGTGATTGGTTTTCGAATCATCACAGTCTCTGACAAACCGTATATCATGGATGCCTGGGATGGAATGTCTCCCTACGTGACGCTTGTACTGGTTTCCCTCGTGCATGGATGCGTACTGTTGTTGATGGTGAAATGGAATAAAAAGCTACTGTAGTTGGCGAATGAGAGAAATCAAATTAAATGGTAAAGTTTTATTGCGAAATAGTTCACAATATCTTTGTGGAGGTTTACCCCTTGATTAAAATCAAAGCTTCACTTTATACGAGCCTGATCCTTTCAACGTTCATGATGGTCATAAGCATAATGGACGGAGGGCTCTGGATTTTTCCGATTGTTCTGATCTATGCTTTGGCCGG
This sequence comes from Rossellomorea sp. QJM3NY_18, assembly GCF_056173145.1. Taxonomy (NCBI): domain Bacteria; kingdom Bacillati; phylum Bacillota; class Bacilli; order Caryophanales; family Bacillaceae; genus Rossellomorea; species Rossellomorea sp. QJM3NY_18. Next base: position 720,740 of record NZ_CM149659.1, read on the forward strand.
AAACGTTGCGTATGGAATTCCTGTGTCCCTGCTGTCTGATTGGCTGACGAAAAAGATGGGGAAATGGCGATTGATGACCGCAGGATTTATCCATGCTTTATTTGGCGGTCTTACATACTTTGTGATCGACTGGTTTGCCTGGTTCGCCGTTATCTGTGCGGTGATATTTTTCTTCATAGATGAATGGTTGAAAAAGAAGCATGGGTCTAATGTTGATCCGGATAACAAGAGGTTTTACCTGAAATTAGGAAGCGTTGTTTTTGTTTTATCTGCCGTGATTGTGGCTGTAAATTGGATACCTGGTAAGGAGAAGGAAGAAGGGATCAAGTCTCAGTACCTCATCCCAGAAGGACATGAGGGGACAATCGTTGTTTTCTATGGCGTTGCGGATCAGCCACCACTTAAAAAAGAGGATGGGTTTTCCATCGTTCCAGTCGGGATTGAAAGTTTGCCTACCCTCATGAGAACGGATATTGAACGATACGGAGTCTATCTGACTTCGACAAAAGATCAAGTCCACCATGTGAGTGAAAATCAATATTTCTATGTGGATGAAGAAGGGAACCGGGTTCTGATAGAGGATGAGTGCATTTATCGTAGCGGAGGCGGCAGGGTGACTCAATCCGACGAGGGTGAGATGACGTACGATGAATTTCAAGTGACGAATTCTGCATGCGGGGAAGACTTCCATCTAAACGGAAATGAACGATACTCAGCACAGGGAAGGGAAATTGAAAAATATTATGAAGAGTATGGGGAGCGTGAACAATGAGTCGCGCTTCTTTTTTATGGGGATTGAGATTATGACTGTAATTTGAAATAATTGGTAGAGGCGAAGTATAGGAGGTTACAATGGACAATCAAACTTTTAGAGCCGATTTGAACGCGTTTTTACGAGCATGGGAGAATTCATCACTCATAGAATTGGAGACATTCATTTCCGCTGACTATCAAGCGAGGGAAGTCAGGGATGGAGACATCGAGGCATTCGGATATGAGGAGTCGATAGAAGGATGGAAGCAGGGATTTGCCTACGTGAAAGGCGAACAAGCAGAATGGGACATCCGCGAAATGTCGGTCATTCCACTGAAAGAGGATGAAACGATGGCCATCCTAACAGCCACCATCGTACTGGACGGAAAACCGATGGAAACCGGAAGCATGTTTTTCGACACCTTTAAGAAACGGGAAGAAGGTTGGAAGCTGGTGAGGAGTTATATTGAGACTGGGGTTCCTGAAATGGGGATTTGAGAGTGGGGGTGTTTGGGAATTGGAGGTCCGTCCCTCAGTGCAAGGTGGGGAAATAATAGAAGGATTCTTAAAAGGAGTACATAAGATGGGATCAAATCGTGGGGTTGAAACGGAAAAGAAAGTGGTCTTTACTGTATTGGGTCTCTTTGCTGTTTGTGTGATTGGATTTGGGATCTATGCAGTCTATTGGGCATTTTATGATATGAACAGGCTGCCGGAAGGGGAGTTTCTGACAGAAGAGTCGTCTCCTGATGGGAAATACACGCTACGAGCATATGTCACGAATGGGGGAGCGACGACTTCCTATGCGGTCAGAGGCGAATTGGTTGATAACGAAAAAGAGATCAAGACGAAAAATATTTATTGGGACTACCGGAAAGAGAAGGCGGAAATCTCGTGGACGGATGATGATACTGTCGTGATCAATGGGGTAACGCTGAATGTACCCGGTGAGGAGTTTGATTTCCGTCATCAATGAAGGTGACCTGGGCCACTTTTTTCTGGGAATGAATGATATCAAAACCTTTGATAAAACAGGGGGGTCCCTATGTCAACGTGGGGTTGCGGGTGTGGAAACGATCCCGTTCTTGGCGTGGTGAAGGACAAATTTAAAGAGGAGTAGGGGAGATTTATATTAAGAATAAAATCATCAACTAAAAGGGGCTTCATAGCTTCTTTTTTTTTCATACCAAGAAGTTTGAGTTCCCCGTCGAGGTTTGGAATAATGAATAGTGAGAATACTTATTGGAAAACAGGGAGGTCAACATGAAAACAGTCATAGCTTATAGCGGTGGAAAGGATTCCACTCTGGCATTATATAACATACAGCAAAATCCTGAATACGAGGTGGATTCGCTCCTCGTGACGCTGACGGAAGGATTCGACCGCGTTTCGATCCACGGAGTCCGGTATGAGATGTTGAAGCAGCAGTCGAAGTCACTTGGGATTCCGCTGCGTGAGGTATGGATACCCCAGGACTGTCCGAATGAAGTGTATCAGGATCGGATGGGGAAAGCAGTTTCCGGGACGCTGGAGGACGGGGTCACCCATATGGTCTTCGGGGATATTCATCTTGCGGATGTACGGGCATATCGTGAGAAGATGCTTGAAGGGACAGGTATTACGACGATTTTTCCGTTGTGGGGTCGGGACGTTGGAGAACTGGGTCGTGAATTTATCGAACGTGGATTCAAGACCGTGCTCACCTGTATCGATATGGAGCAGCTGGATCGGTCGTTTGCAGGGAGAGTATACAACGCGGATTTTCTAAGTGATTATCCTGAGAACTGTGATATATGTGGAGAGAACGGAGAGTTTCATACATTTGTGTTTGACGGTCCGAACTTTGAGTTTCCAATCCGGTACGAGCTCGGGGAGGAGAGAGTGACGCCGGACGTGGTGACGGGGCGGGACCGCTTTTTGTTTCGGGATGTGGTTCCGAAGTGAGTCGGACATGGGAATCTCTAGTATTCTTAGATTCGCTGATATATTGAAAATATCGCTGAATAGTATGTTTCTAGTAAGTAAGTGTTCAGATGAAGCTGCACCATATCACCATCAAGAGGGACGGACCTCCAAATAAAATCCCAACACAAAATAATAAGAGGTCCGTCCCTCATAAAAGGGGCGAACCTCTCAATCTCTTTAGTTACGAATCAGGTAGTCGAATGCGCCGAGTGAGGCGGTGGCTCCTGATCCCATGGAGATGATGATTTGGTTGTAGGCGTTGTCTGTGCAGTCTCCTGCGGCGAAGACGCCAGGGACGTTGGTAGCACCGTGTTTGTCCACGATGATTTCACCGAATTTCGTGCGTTCGACAAGGTCGCCGAGCCAGTCTGTGTTTGGAACGAGACCGATTTGGACGAATACGCCTTGCAGTTCGATGTGTTTCTCTTCATGAGTATCACGGTCGGTGTAAGTAATGCCGTTCACCTTATCCGTACCTGTGATCTCTTGTGTTTGTGCGTTCGTGATCACGGTCACGTTCGGCAGGCTGAAAAGGCGTTTCTGCAGTACGTCGTCGGCTTTCAGTTCAGAATTGAACTCAAGTACCGTTACGTGCTTGACGATTCCTGCAAGGTCGATGGCTGCTTCGATTCCGGAGTTTCCTCCGCCGATGACAGCGACATCTTTGCCTTCGAACAGTGGTCCGTCACAGTGAGGGCAGTATGCCACTCCTTTGTTCTTGAACTCCTGTTCACCAGGAACGTTGATGTTGCGCCAGCGAGCACCTGTCGAGATGATCAGACTCTTACTCTTCAGGACTGCACCGTTTTCAAGCTCAAGCTCCACAAGATCTTGCTTCTCGAGGCGTTTTGCACGCTGAAGGTTCATGACATCGATGCCGTAATCCTTCACATGCTCTTCAAGACTCGCCACAAGTTTCGGACCTTCCGTCTGCTTCACGCTGATGAAGTTCTCGATGCTCATCGTGTCAAGGACCTGACCACCGAAGCGTTCTGCAACGATTCCTGTACGGATTCCTTTACGTGCAGCGTAGATCGCGGCACTTGCTCCCGCTGGTCCGCCACCGACGACAAGGACGTCATACGGATCTTTATCCGATAGCTCATCCGCACCGGGACCTTCCACGATTTTAGATAGGATTTCTTCTAACGTCGTACGTCCTCCGTTGAAGAATTCTGCATTCAGGTAGACAGCAGGAACGGCCATGACGTTCTTGCGTTCCACTTCTTCCTTGAACGCAGCTCCGTCGATCATCGTATGTGTGATGTTCGGGTTCAGGACACTCATAATGTTCAGTGCCTGCACCACGTCCGGACAGTTATGACAGCTTAGGCTGACATACGTTTCGAAGTGGTGTTCGCCTTTGACACTCTTGATCTGGTCAATGACGCTTTGATCCACTTTCGGCGCTCTGCCGCTCACTTGCAGGAGGGCAAGGACCAGGGAAGTGAATTCATGTCCAAGAGGAATCCCGGCAAAAGTGATGCCGGTCTCCTCACCAGGACGATTCACGCTGAAGCTAGGTGTTCTTGTCAGTTCTGCTTTTTCCACTGAGATGCGGGATGACATGGAAGAGAGCTCCTCTACAAGAGCGAGCATTTCCTTCGACGTGTCATCGTCACCTGCACTGACTTTCAGGACGATATCGCCTTCCATCATCTGCAGGTACTGTTCTAATTGTGCTTTAATATCTGCTTCGAGCATGTTTTAGCACTCCTTATAATTTACCAACTAGATCAAGGCTTGGCTTAAGTGTTTCAGAACCTTCCTGCCATTTAGCCGGGCAAACTTCGCCTGGGTTGTTGCGCACATATTGTGCCGCCTTGATTTTGCTTACTAGAATATCTGCATCACGGCCGATTCCGCCAGCGTTGATTTCAACTGCTTGGATGACGCCATCCGGGTCGATGATGAATGTTCCGCGGTCAGCAAGACCATCTTCTTCATTTAATACATCGAAACCGCGAGTGATGCGTTGTGACGGATCACCGATCATTGCGTATTTAATTTTACCGATTTTTTCTGAGCTGTCGTGCCAGCCTTTATGTGTAAAGTGAGTGTCCGTAGAAACTGAGTACACTTCTACGCCAAGCTCTTTAAGAGTTTCATAGTTATTCTGAAGGTCTTCAAGCTCTGTCGGGCATACAAATGTGAAGTCCGCAGGGTAGAAGCAGAAAATGCTCCATTGACCTTTCAGGCTTTCGTCTGTAACAGTGATGAACTCACCGTCTTTGAATGCTTCTGCTTTAAATGGTACGACTTGTGAACCGATTAATGACATAGTGTAAATTCCTCCTAGTAGTGGTATGTGATTGAGAATCATTAACAGATTGTAATAATTCTAATTCGATATTCATTATTATATAAATGCGTTTTTTTGTCAAGGGAAAAGATCGAGTTTTCGGAGGGGGAGGATTGTATGGTGAAAAAACGAGTGTCATTAATTTCACTTCTTGTTCGTGCAACGTGAAAATCTTTTATCTAAAAAGGGGAAGCGGGTAGGTATCAGCTCAACGTTCATTTAAAAGGTCCATCCTTCACTAAGTTTTAGTAACCGAGGGACGGACCTTTTTTACTTAAATGGAGTACCACTATTACTCATATTCTAACCCATGAAACTCACACCAATCCAAAGCTTCTTCTCTGTAACAGTCCTTCCTGAACGCAAACCATTCTTCCCTGAAACCTAACTGACCCACCTGGTCTTTGAATCTTCTAAACGCTCCCCGTCCTTGAATGGCCGAGATGAGCCGTTCTTTGGCGGGGGCGTCATCCAGGGAATAGCAGAAGTTTTCCATCATGCGGTATTCATTGATTTCCTCTTTGTCGGGGAGTTCAAGATAGTGGGAGGGATGCTCTAGAATATCCGTTGCCTGGGTATATTCAAACTGTTGCCAGTCTTCAAGCCCGTCGATGGGATCTTCCTCTTCCGCTTTGGCGAAGATCTCCCCACCAACCATGACGATTTCTCCCGTATCCCGATTTAAATAATAGAAATATCCCTCAAATTGTGATTCCATTTCGTCGATCAATACTTCAAGTTTTACCGGTTTAGGCATATGTAGACCCCCTTTTCTTATAAGATAAGTATACCTATTTTTTAAAAAATTTAAAAAGCCGGTTGTAAAATGACACTCGTGTCGATATACTAAGAGTAAGAAAACGACACTAATGTCATTTTAAATAAAGGGGCGATGGGAAATGGGATCTTCTTTACGGAAAAACAAACCGTTCATCACGTTGATGACGGCGCAGGCGATTTCGGGGCTTGGGGATTGGTTGAGTATTGTGGCGATCATTACGCTGGTTGGGTTAAAATGGGAAGCAACACCAATGCAGATGTCGTTGATCATCTTGAGTCTTGCGCTGCCGATGGCTTTATTCGGACCAATCACGGGAACGATTGCGGACCGGATGGAGAGGAAGACGCTGATGGTGTTTTCCGATGTGGTGAGGGGTGTGCTGATTCTGCTCCTGACGCTGGCCACGAATGTGTGGATGGTGTACGGCTGTTTGTTCCTGACGGGGATCTTCTCTTCTGTGTTCATTCCGGCGAAGAATGGGAAGTTGAAGGAACTTGTGGCAGATGAGAACATCAAGGGAGCCATGTCGCTTTCGTCCACCATCGATTCGGGCACGAAGGTCATCGGGCCCCTCGTGAGCGGGATCCTCGTTTCCCTGATTGGAACGTACAACGTCTTCTATTTAGACTCCGCCACCTTCTTCCTGTCGGCGATCTTCATCTTCCTTTTGCCAAAAGCCGTGAAAGAAGTGAAAGTCGAAGTGGAGAAGAGGGACGGACCTTCCTTCAAGGAAGAGATCAAAGTCGGATTCTCATTCATTAAGAAAAGCCGTTTCTTATTATATGGATTATTCTTGCTGGGGATTAGCTTACTGATCCTCCAACTATCGGATTCTCAGTTCATCGTACTGTTGCGCCAGTTGACGGATGTCTCACCCAATCTTCTGGGGTATCTGGTGGCAAGTGCAGGTGTCGGAATGCTGATCACAGGCATCTATCTTTCGAAAAAGACCGATTATAACGCATTCGTCTATATGTGTGTCGGGGTATTCGGAATCGGGTTGGGATTCGGTTTGATGGGGGTCCTGACGCATTATGATCTGAGTCTATCCATGCTGTGGGTCCCCGCTCTTGGATTGATGGCCGGGGCATCTGCCGGCCTCGTCTTCATCCCGTTCCAGGCAGCGACCCAGGAGAAAACGCCGGTTCATATGACGGGCAGGGTATTCGGTGTCGTCAACAGCACCACGACGACGGCCACGATCATCGGACCGCTCGCAGGGGGAGCCCTTGCAACCGTGATCGGGATCATCCCGTCCTTCATCATCACCGGTTCATTATTGATCCTATTATTCTTCGTATCCATTGCAGTAAGACATAAAGTAGAGGAGGAGACGGATGTCACCGAAAGTCAGTCAGGAGCACAAGGAGCAACGCCGCTCTAACTTATTGAAAGCCGCACGGGAAGTCTTCTGCGAGCACGGCTATGAAAACACCACCATGAAGCACGTCATGGAACGGGCCGGCGTAAGCAGGGGAGGATTGTATCAGTACTTTGAAAATAAAGAGGATCTCTTTGAAGCCTTGATTGAAGATGAGCTGATGGAGGTTGTAGAAGGATCCATTCAGGAGATGAGGAAGCAGCAGGGTTCTTATTGGGATGTCCTGCTCATGAGCTTCCTCGGGGAAAGCAAGCATGCAACCAATGACATGGACGCCCTGGCCCCTTCCAAGCTGGAATACTTCATCACTGGTCGCAATGATGAAAGCAGGAAGAAGCACGCGAGGAAACGATTCCTACAGGCCTACCAAATGACCGTCAACATCATCGAAGAAGGCGTTAAGGCAGGGGAATTCTCACCCCGGTTTGAACCTGAAGTCATTGCCAAGGGGATCATCTCCCATATCGATGGGATGGCGATGGACCATGCGATTCTGGACTCTGAGACGATTCAGTTGAAGGAACAGACGGAGTGGTTGATGGGGTATGTGAAGTGGGGATTGGGTGTTGGATGAGTAGGGGAAGTATGCGTGTGTTTCATTTTCCGTTGAGAGGAATCCAGAGCCCATTGGAAGCAAAGTTTCATCCCCTTCAGCAGGCCGGTCAACGGTCTGTTTTTTTTTATGCCCTTTAAACATGTATCCAATCTGAATGTATAGCGAATAATAATAGCAACAAGCATCAGGAGGTTACATGATGACCAATGTATTCGAAGCGATTTCCGCTATCATAAAAAATTTCACAGATGAAGCCCCCAAGCCCCCGCTCCATGTCGGTGAAGTGATGGACCTTTGGACGGCCTTCACGGCATTTCACGAAGCCCACGCCCTCTATCAGGTGGGACTGAACACCACGACGGACAAGGATTTACAAAATGTACTGGAAAGCGCATTGGAAGGAAGCATGCTGGATACGAAAAAAATAGAGAAGTTCCTTTTAAAAGAAGGGGTCCCATTGCCCTTGGTCAATCCAAAGAAACCACAGTCGGAACAAAGCGCCGTGCCGGAAGGGGTCAGGCTGTCGGATGATGAGATTGCAAATCTCATCTCAGTTAAGGTGGCAGCATCCATCACTTATTGCGCTCAGGCCATGTCCAAGACCGTCCGGACCGATGTCGGACTGATGTTCTTTTCCATCCAGATCAACCTGATGAAAATCGCCGCACCATTAAAGAACGTGATGATATCAAGGGGCTGGCTGCGGGTTCCGCCGAAGTATAATCCTCCGGGTTCTCCGTGAACGGCAGGTGCGCTTATTGGCTGTGACCGTTATATGGGCAATCGCTGATAAAGTGAGAGTCGCTGATATATCTAGAATTTCGCGTATGGCGTAAAAAGATCCGCATCTTCATTTGAAGGTGTGGATCTTTTTACGCTTATGATAAAATCAACATTTCGCCGATAAATGATCCCTGCGCGCCAGGAATCATACATGAAAACGCATACCCAATCCCCCATCAGCACAACCTTAGGACATATGTCCTTTCGCAAAACCACAACCTCCTATTTAATAGAACAAAGAATAGGAGGATGAACGATGAAAGGTGCTTTATTTGCTCTGTTTGGAGGTCTTTGCATTACGATGCAGGGAATATTCAATGCACGGATGAGTGACACGATCGGCGGGTGGCATACGACGTCGATGGTCCACCTGGTGGCGTTTGCGATTTCGATGACGATATATATGAAAACCAGGGATGGAAAAGGGAAAAGCTTCAGAGAGGTGCCGTTTCTGTACTTGATTGGAGGTACGTTCGGCGTGATTGTCGTCTTCTCGGAACTGACGGCGATCCACAGCATCGGGCCGGCAGCGGCGATTGCCATCCTGCTTGTGGCCCAGATCGGAACGGCTTTCCTCATTGAATCGAAGGGGTGGTTCGGGGAAAAGAAAATCCCGGTCACAACGCGACAGGTTGTCGGACTTACGATGATGCTTGCAGGGGTCATTTTGTTTCAACTGTAGAAAAGGAGTCGGATGATGAAAGAAATGCAAGGTGCAAATCCAGACCGTTATATTAATCAATTCGAGCTGGATGATTTATTTCCGGCTGAATTCAGAAAACCTATCAAAATCTATTCCTTTGAAAAAGGGGATGTGCTTTTTTCAACGGGGGAAGAGCTCGACGAACTGTATTTCCTTATGGAAGGAAAAATCAAGATTTTCACCCATACGCCGGAAGGGAAGCTGTTGATCAACCGGTTCAAGCGGCCCCTGGCCCTGATCGGGGATGTGGAATATTCGAAGGGCACAGCGGTTCTCAATTCGGTGGAAGCCGTCACGGACGGGGTGTTCCTCTCGGTGTGTTTCGAGGATTTGGCTGCTCTTGAGAAGGAGAATCCCGCGATCATGCGCTTTCTGTTTGATACGGTGGCCCATAAGTTTTACACGGAATCCCATATCACAAGCATGCACATGCTGTATCCCGTTGAAGTGCGCCTGGCAAGCTACTTGCTGTCGATTTCGGAAGCGGGGGAAGGGACCATGTTTCATCAGGAGATGCATACCTCGAACCTCATGGAGCTCGCCGAGTGGATCGGTACGAGCTACCGCCACCTGAACCGGGTACTGAAAAAGATGGCGACGGATGACCTTATCGAGCGGGTCAACGGCTCCATCACGATTAAAGATCTGGAGAAGCTCAGCACCCTTGCTAAAGGTAACATCTATGAATAAGGAGGGTCTCACATGTTCGGAATCGGATTAGCCATCATCGCAGGTATTTTGATCAGTTTACAAAACGTATTCAATGCACGGGTCAGCGAAAAGACTGGACCATGGGCCACGACGAGCCTGGTACTCGGACTCGGTCTCATCTGTTCACTGCCGGTTTTTTATACAATGGAAGATAAGAGTCTACTCGACTTCAGCGGCGTCAATCCCGTGTTCCTTTTCAGCGGAGTGTTCGGCGTCGGCATCGTATTCTTCCTCATGAGGGGAGTCACGTTGATCGGACCGGCCTATGCGATTTCCATCGCACTTATTTCGCAAATCACGATCGCGTTCATCGTCAACACGGGAGGCTGGTTCGGGTTTGAACCGTCCTCATTGTCCTGGGAAAAGCTCCTTGGGATAGCGTTGTTGATTGGTGGGGTGCTTGTGTATAAGTTGGAGAAGCGGACGGAAGAGAAAGAGGAAGAAGTACGGGAGAGTCTCGGGGCGTGATGCCCGGTCACATAGGAAAAGCGCCTGTCTCTTGTGGGGAGCGGGCGCTTTTTAAATGACGGTTGTAGTAGGATTGTACATTTGATTAATAGGAATAATCTTCTAAGCCCCCTATATAGAGGAACCGGCAAAAGAAAAATAAGCGGAGATTTGAGACCGTCGATTAACTACTTTTAATAAATGCTCCATATTTTAGACAAAAAAGTTTTAAAATTTCGTTAGGTTTCAATGATCAATTTAGTATTACCCAGAGTATCTTGACCCCTTTTTTAGCCTTAACTGTCTGAAAATCGATTTAAATGCGTCTCAAGGGGATTTTTGTAAACGATCGTGACTCTCTAGTGCATTAAAATAGCAGTTGAGATTCAGTGAGGTCAAGTAAAAGTTTCACATTTTAATTAATCGACAGTCTCGATTTTCCGGTTACATTTAGAATGGAAGTGGTTTTTGGGGTGAATAAGCGGAAATATTCCACTTACATCAAGAAAAGCCACCCCTAATTGTATTTTTTGACAAAATAGGCGGAATTTTGAGACCGTCGATTAACTACTTTTAATAAATGCTCCATATTTTAGACAAATAAAAATTTAAAATTTCGTTAGGTTTCAATGATCAATTTAGTATTACCCAGAGTATCTTGACCCCTTTTTTAGCCTTAACTGTCTGAAAATCGATTTAAATGCGTCTCAAGGGGATTTTTGTAAACGATCGTGACTCTCTAGTGCATTAAAATAGCAGTTGAGATTCAGTGAGGTCAAGTAAAAGTTTCACATTTTAATTAATCGACAGTCTCGATATTCCGTTTATTTATCCGCTCTGGTGCCTTAACCTGATCTCTCCACAAATATGTGCGACCCACCATAATGGGGAGCAGTCACCTTTTTTAAGAATGCCACTTCCCAATTTCTTCACCCATTTTCACTGGTCCTTTTTCCCGTGTGAAGCTGAACTTTCCTTCCGGCACACAAACCACGACCGTCGATCCGAATGAAAAGTACCCGTACGGATCTCCCCGGCGAACCGTGTCAGCTGTATTCGTCCTCACAATCGAGTTCACATTCAGCGCCCCGACCATGACGTGGGCAAGAGGGGATCCTGCCACATCAAAGCGGGAGACGAGTCGGTAATTCCGGGTAAGGGGACGGACACCGTGCGTCAGTCCGAGTTCATTCACGGGATCGGCATGTTTACCGAGTGTGTAGACTTCCTCGACGGTGGCGTCGATCGGCACGTGTACCCGGTGGTAATCGGTCGGACTTAAGTAAAAGATGAGAACCTTCCCGCCGGCATATGCTTCTGCCTTAACCGGGGACCCTAGCAGTTCTTCCACCGTATAATCCTGACCTTTGACCGTGAACGTGCTTTCCATAGTCAAGTCGTCGACGACGGATAAATAGCCGTCGCACGGGCTGACGAATGCACCTTCAGAACCTGAGACCGGGCGTGCATCGGCTTTCAGCTCCCTTGTGAAAATGTCATGAAGGGTGCCGTAGTCACGGAGTCCGCGCGTGGCTTCTTCCATGTTCAACTTATAGACTTTGGCAAAAGAAGCGATAAACGGTTTGCTCACCTTGGATTGGGCGAATGAGCGCAATCCTTTGGCGATGATGGGATGGCCGTTCAGTTCGAATACTTTTCGGTAAAATTTTGATCTGATCATATGTGGTCACGTCCTTTGGGTTCTGGGATAAGCATTTGGATGAATGAAATCTTTTCGTTTTCATCCGTCGGTCGGTTCGATTTGAATTTACTCAGAAGCTCATTCATGCCTTCAGTCAATTCCTTAAGCTCGACGGGTGTCAGGTAAAGGTCCAGCTGGTTATATCCGAAGAAATCCGGGGCAAGATCCGGGTCGTTCAGAAGATAGTTCCTTGCCTGACCTGTCACAGAGGATAGGAAGGTCATGAACAGTTTAAGATGTTCTTCCCCTGACAGCTGCTCCAATTCTTCAACGGTCATATAAGGACTGTCTTCCTGCATGGCATAGGTTTTCTCGACGGCCCCCCGAATTTTCCGTTCATCGACGATATGAATGATCTTGTTTTGGGTCAGTCGATTCAAATGCCGGTAAAGGGTGGCCTGTGGGACATCTGCCATCCATTCTTTCAGCTCATGGACCGTCGCCGCCCCCTTGGAGAGATGCTGTATGATGCGCATCCGGACTGGGTGCAGGATCAAATCTGTATCTATTTCGGTCATTCAATTACATCCTTTTGTGATTGTTATCGATATTGATAATAATGGAGGTAGGGAGATTTGTCAATGGATTTATAGGAGGGATGATGGGGTCTATTCAAAAAAAGCCCCTTCCAACAAGGAAGAGGCCTGTTACACATTATCTTAAATCAAACCGATCTGCATCCATCACTTTCGCCCACGCGGTAACAAAGTCACGGACGAATTTTTCCTGATTATCATTCTGTGCGTATACTTCAGCTAGTGCACGCAGCACGGAATTGGAACCGAACACAAGGTCAAAGCGGGTAGCCGTTCTGACGACTTCACCGGTCTTGCGGTCGCGGCCTTCATACTGATTGAATCCGGCCGGCTTCCATTCGATGCCCATGTCCAACAGGTTGACGAAGAAGTCGTTGTTCAGGGTACCGACGCGGTCTGAAAAGACGCCATGCTCCGTTCCGCCGTGGTTGGCGCCTAATGAACGCATGCCGCCGATCAAGACGGTCATTTCAGGAGCGGTCAATCCTAAGAGCTGTGATTTGTCTACAAGCATTTCTTCAGGGCTGACGGCATATTCCTGCTTCTGGTAGTTGCGGAATCCGTCTGATACCGGCTCCAATACGCCGAAGCTGTCGGGGTCAGTCTGCTCGCCCGTTGCGTCGCCGCGTCCAGGTGAGAATGGAACGGTTACGTCGAAGCCTGAGTCACGGGCGGCTTTTTCAACGCCTGCGTTTCCGCCTAATACGATCAGATCCGCAAGGCTGACTTTTTTATCGAGCTTGCTTTGTAGATCTTCGTAGACACCAAGGACTTTCTCAAGCTGAGCGGGCTCGTTCACTTCCCAGTCCTTCTGAGGAGCGAGACGAATTCGTGCACCGTTCGCGCCCCCGCGCATGTCGGAACCGCGGTATGTGCTGGCGGATGCCCAGGCGGTTTTCACGAGCTCACTTACGGTTAAGCCGGTGTCCAGAATTTTTTCCTTTAGAGAAGCAACTTCACCGTCAGTTAGATCATAGTCCACTGTCGGAACCGGGTCCTGCCAGATCAATTCTTCGTCCGGAACCTCTGGACCCCAGTAGCGTGCTTTCGGCCCCATATCGCGGTGAAGAAGCTTGAACCAGGCACGGGAGAAGGCATCGGCGAATTCTTCCGGATTTTCATGGAAATGACGGGAAATCTTTTCGTAATCAGGATCCATGCGGAGTGCCATATCGGCGGTCGTCATCATCGTCTTCACCTTGATGGACGGATCCTCGGCATCAGGTGCCATATGTTCTTCGGTCATGCCGACCGGTGTCCATTGGGAAGCTCCGGCTGCACTCTTCGTTTTCTCCCAATCGTAGCCGAATAGCAGGTCGAAGTAGCCGTTATCCCACTTCGTCGGATTCGACGTCCAGGCACCATCGACACCGCTTGAAATCGTGTCACGTCCTTTTCCGCTGCCGTATGAGCTGAGCCAGCCGAGTCCCTGGTTTTCAATGTCGGCAGCTTCCGGATCATCTCCGACAAGGGAAGCGTCTCCCGCTCCGTGGGCTTTCCCGAATGTGTGACCGCCTGCGATCAGGGCGACGGTTTCGTAGTCGTTCATCCCCATGCGTCCGAATGTGTCGCGGATGTCACGGGCACTTCCCAGTGGATCCGGTTCGCCGTTCGGGCCTTCCGGGTTCACGTAGATGAGACCCATCTGCACGGCAGCGAGTGGATTCTCAAGCTCCCGGTCACCGGAGTAACGGTTGTCGGCCAGCCATTCTTTCTCATTTCCCCAATAGACGTCTTCTTCAGGATGCCAGATGTCTTCGCGGCCGGCACCGAATCCGAAGGTCTTCAAGCCCATGGATTCAAGGGCGACGTTACCCGTCAGGACGAGCAGGTCAGCCCACGAAATCATGTTGCCGTACTTTTGCTTGATCGGCCATAACAGGCGGCGGGCTTTATCGAGGTTGACGTTATCCGGCCAGCTGTTCAGTGGCGCAAAGCGCTGTGAGCCTGATGAACCGCCTCCGCGACCGTCCGTTTCGCGGTATGTACCTGCTGCGTGCCAAGACATACGGATGAAGAAGGGGCCGTAGTGACCGTAGTCGGCGGGCCACCAATCCTGACTGTCTGTCATCAGATTGTGAAGATCCTGCTTCAGGGCGTCGTAATCGAGCTTCGAGAACTCTTCCTTATAGTGGAAGTCTTCTCCCATGGGATTCGCTTTCCGGTCGTGCTGGCGAAGGATGCTCAGGTTCAGCATATTCGGCCACCATTCTTTGTTCGTCATACCTCCAGGAGCCGTCGTTGTCGTGATGGCGCTATCCTTGTGATGAGTGAAGGGGCATTCTCCAGATGCTGCAGAGTGATCCTTTTGATCAGGGCGATTCTCTTTTTCCATTACGATTCACCTTCCTGTTCTAAAAAATTAGGGGAAAGCAACTACCACATAAATAGTGTGATAATTATAATAATTCTTAATTATCATTATAAAAGATTGGAATGGTTATTGAAAGCGTGAATCTTCTTTGAATGGTGAATTTTAACAAGAAGTGAATAATACGTGGTTGTGAAGAGGGGAAAGGAGGGGAAGTTGCGTGGGAGGGCTTATTGTTTTGTAGATCCTTTCTTTCTTTTTTTGAAAAAATTATAGGCCGTTTCACCAAAAAAGAGAAAGAGAAGAAAGAAGAGCACAACCAATTCTGCCACTTCCAATACGCGGAAGGGGCTGATGGCATTTTGCCAGGCATCTGATAGGTCGTAACCCTGGAGAATATCGAGACCTAAAGAAAAGGCCATTAAACATCCCATCATTAAAAAGGTAATACCCATGATTTTCATGCTGATCACGCTCCTCCTCTTAGGTTCTTCTCTTAGGTGTTGGTTCATGCAGCACTTCCCTTTGTTAAAAATTACATAAAAAACCCTCATATGGTTAAAGTAATAAAAAATAAGAGAAGGGTGCCAGAATTTATGCCTTCGTTCTTTAAAGGTCGAAAACCAAAGAAGGATCAACAGTCGGAATCACAAGCTTCTGATACTTCGAAAGAACATATACAGAATTCATTATCAGGCAACCTTGCTATCATCCGCCAGAAAACAGGGAACAGTTCTGACGTCGTTGTCCGCCGGTTGAAAATGGGGAAGAATGCCGACATTGAAACGGCAATAGTCTATGTGGAAGGGATTGTGGATAATCAATCGATTCAGGAGTTCCTGCTGCAGTCGATGATGAAGGATGATCATAAAGAAGAGTTGAATAAGCACGATGCGTTGAATCTGATTTCGGATGACATGATGACGGTTGGGAATGTGTCCTCTTTCGATAAATGGGAGGAGCTGTTTTCATCCTTGATGGAAGGGGATACCATTATCCTCGTGGATGGGGTCGGGAAGGCTTTGAGTGCTTGCACGAAAGGCGGGGAAAAGCGTGCCATCTCAGAATCGACGACGCAAATGGTGGTCCGAGGTCCAAAAGGGGCGTTCACAGAGTCGATTGAAACCAATACGTCGATGATCCGACGTATCATCAAGACGCCTGATTTATGGATGGAGACCACGAAGATCGGCCGGGTAACGAAGACCGATGTGACCCTTATGTACATACATGGCATTGCCAATGAAGAAGTGATCGAGGAAATACGCCAGCGGTTAAAGAAGATTGACATCGACAGCATTTTGGAATCGGGGTATATCGAACAGCTGATAGAAGATCAAACGATGACGCCGTTTCCGACGATTTTTAACACCGAACGACCTGATGTGGTCGCAGGGAATCTGTTTGAGGGGCGGATCGCCATCTTTGTCGATGGAACTCCCTTTGTCTTGATTGCCCCTGCTCTGTTCATTCAATTTTTCCAGTCGGCAGAGGATTATTACGCCCGATTCGATATTGCGACATCGATCCGGCTTTTAAGAATATTGATGTTCACGATTTCGCTGATTGCCCCTGCAACCTTTGTGGCGGTCACCACCTTTCACCAGGAGATGGTGCCGACGACGCTCATCGTCGCGATTGCAGCACAGAGGGAAGCGGTCCCCTTTCCGGCATTTGTGGAAGCCCTCCTGATGGAAATCACGTTTGAAATTTTGCGGGAAGCGGGGATACGACTGCCGAAAGCGATCGGTTCTGCCGTATCGATCGTCGGGGCCCTTGTCATTGGGCAGGCAGCCGTTCAGGCGAGCATCGTGTCACCGGCGATGGTCATCATCGTATCGATCACGGCGATCGCGAGTTTTGCCACGCCCTCGTTTGATATGGCGATTTCTGCCCGTCTCATCCGATTCTTATTCATGATCGGTGCAGCTACCTTTGGATTTTACGGAATCATTTTGATCTTCCTGATGATGGTCGTCCATTTATGCAGTCTGCGTTCATTTGGCGTGCCTTATATGGCTCCGTTTGCTCCGTTTATACTGGTGAATAATAAGGATACATTTGTACGGCTGCCATGGTGGACACTCAGACAAAGACCACGCCTCATAAGCGCGAATACGGTACGGGAAGGGACGAACCAAGGTCCCGTGACGCCTTCATCCAGGGCAATGGTCACTGCAGAGGGGAAAGAAGGTGGCAACCGTGAATCGTAAAGTGACTTTTATTATCTTAATGATGAGCTTGACCCTTTTCCTTTCCGGGTGTTGGAGTAAGAAAGAGCTAACGGATCTTGCCATTGTGGCAGCCTTGGGCGTAGATAAGACCGAGGATGGAAAATATACCATGACACTGCAAATCATCAATCCCGGGAACGTGGCCGGGGGCATGCGTGGAGGTGGAGGAGGGACACAGAGCCCTCCTGTTACAATCTATTCGTCTACCGGGGATAATTTAGTAGAAGCAAGCAGGCGTGCCTCAAGCAAGATTTCCCGAAGATTATATTATGCTCACACCAATCTGGTGGTCGTCGGGGAGGATTTTGCAAGAGAAGAAGGGGTAACGATGTTAATTGATGCCATCGACCGGGATCATGAATTCCGGATCACGACCACCATGGTGATTGCGAATCATTCAACGGCAGAAGATTTGCTCAGAACCTTAACTCCGGTTGATAAAATACCAGCAAATAAAGTACTGAAAACATTGGAATTTTCACAGAAAAAATGGGGGCAGAACGTGAAGACGTCGATTCAGGACGTTATGAAAGGATTGCAGTCATCTGATAGGGCAACCGTGGTATCCGGATTCCGCATTGTAGGCAATCCCAAGCATGCCAGCCAGCTTGAGAACATTCAGGAAAGTGAACCTGAATCCACACTCCAAGCGAGTGGGATCGCCATTATAAAAGATGGAAAATTAGTGGATTGGTCTTACGGGAAAACGGCAAGGGGGACTGTATGGATCAGGGATGAGATCCAAGGCACAGACATCAACATCGATTGGAAAGGAAAGAAAGAAGTCATTGCCTATCAAACGGACCGGCAAAAGACGAACGTGTCCGGGGAAGTGAAGAATGGTCAGCCTCATATCTCGATTCATACCCGTGTGGAAGGAAGCATAGGTGAAATGGAGGTGCCGGTCGATATCACGGATGGAAAGATGATTTCTCAGATGGAACAAAAGGTGGAGGAAGAGATTAAAGGAGAAATAAAAAAAGCGATTGAACAGGCTCAAAGCAATAAAACCGACATCTTTGGGTTTGACGAAGTGATTCGCCGGTCGAGACCAGCAGATTGGAATAAACTTGAAGCGATGTGGGGAGATGTGTATTTCCCTGAATTAAAGGTTGATATCACAGTGGAAGCCTACATCCGTCGCGCCGGTCTGAGAAATAAATCGTTTCTTTCAAGTCTGGAAGAAGAGTGAGGAAAAGGAGGGACCGTACAGTGGAAAAGGCGAAAATCAGCAGTATTCAGCTCTTTGTCTTAATGGTTCTGTTTGAAATGGGAAGTGCTTTACTGGTCCCTCTTGCCATCGATGCGAAAAAGGACGCGTGGCTTGCAATCACATTTGGGATGATCGCGAGTTTCGTTCTGTTGCTCGTCTATCATAAGCTGTACTCGTATTATCCAGACCATCTGCCGACCGAATACATGCAGAAGATTCTTGGTAAAGTAGCTGGAACGGTCCTTGCCTTCCTTTATCTTTTTTATTTTATGTATGATGCGTCCAGGGTCCTCCGGGATTTCGGTGAAATGCTGCTGACCTTTGCTTATCCGGAAACCCCGTTATTCATTGCCAATGCCCTGTTGATGCTTGTCATTATCTATACGGTTCGGAAAGGAATCGAGGTCATCGCCCGATCAGGCGAACTGCTATTCATGCTCATGTTCCTCCTGTCGGTTGTTGGATTCATCTTGATCGTTGTTTCCGGTTTGATCGATTTCACCAACTTGCAGCCTGTATTGGAAAAAGGGCTGAAGCCGGTCCTGAAAGTGACTTTTACACAAACCTTATATTTTCCGTTTGCAGAAGTCTTTGTCTTTACAATGATCCTGCCGTATTTGAATAATCCAAAGAAGGCGAAGTTAACCATATTTTGTGCCGTAGGACTTAGCGGAATCAACCTGATCCTGACGATGCTCATCAATATCAGTGTTCTTGGGGTGGATCTGACGGCCCGTTCACAGTTCCCCCTTCTTAGTACGGTTCAGTCGATACAAGTAGCCGACTTTCTGGAACGCCTGGATGTCTTCTTTATGCTTGGTCTGGTGATCGGGATTTTTTTGAAGATCAGCATCTTTTTTTATGCGGCCGTCATCGGAACGGCGAGCTTATTCAAGGTTCAATCGCCTTCGAGACTCGCTTATCCGCTCGGCCTGATCGTCCTATTCATGTCGATGTGGATTGCGAGCAATTTTCAGGAACATATCCATGAAGGGCTGAAGGTGGCCATGTATGTGCTGCATTTGCCTCTGCTTGTCGTCATTCCGATTCTCCTCCTTCTCATTGCCTTCGTGAAAAATAGAAAAAATAAAAGGGACAGGGCGATGTAAGAAGAATACATATAAGATGGACAAATAAAGGAAGTGGATGGAATGGATCTGGAAACGGTGATGCAGGAACTAGAAGCCCTCGGCAAGGAACGAATGAAGAAAATGTACGTATCGAACGGTGCCCGTGAGCCTGTGTTCGGTGTTGCGACGGGTGCCATGAAGCCGATGGCGAAGGAAATCAAGAAGGACCAGGACCTGGCAGAGGAATTATACGCTACCGGAAATTATGATGCCATGTACTTTGCCGGCGTCATCGCAGACCCGATCATGATGACCGAAGCGGACTTTGACCGCTGGATCGAGGGGGCATACTTCTATATGCTGTCCGATTACGTGGTGGCGGTCACCTTGGCAGAAGCCGATATCGCGCAAGTTGTCGCCGATAAGTGGATTGAGAGCGGGGAAGAATTGACAATGTCGGCGGGATGGAGCTGCTACTGCTGGCTCCTCGGGAACCGGAAGGACGAAGAGTTTTCCAAAGAGAAGATCGCCGGGATGCTGGAGAGGGTGAAAGAGACCATCCACGAGGCACCCGAAAGGACGAAATCGTCAATGAGTAATTTCGTCACGACAGTCGGTGTTTCCTATGTTCCTCTTCATGAAGAGGCTCTCGAGACGGCAAAGGAAATCGGGCCTGTCGAGATGGTGCGGGAGGGGAAGAAGAACAGTGTCCTGAAGTCTGCCGATGATATTCAGAAGCAGGTGGAGAAGGGACGGATCGGGTTTAAGCGGAAGTATGTGAGGTGTTAGGTTTATTTTGATAGATTAAAAGAAACCAGAGGGACAGGTCCCGCGGCTCATCTTGAGATTCCGTGATACGGTGCCTGTCCCTTTTCACAACTTCTATGCATCGGTTGTCATACCGGGAAGGCGGAACAGGTCCGGAATGGACAGTACAAATGGGAGGAACAATATGACTAGTAATATATCCTTTATCCGATCAACGCACTTAGCCCATGTTGACTATGCCTATGCATCAAGAGTACCTTCAGACATGGACCTCCTTTTTTTAGCCGGAGCCTGTCCTCTGAATAAAGAAGGGGAAGTGCCTCATGTACAGGATTACGCACTTCAAGCCAAGCTGTGTGTGGAAAATATGAAGGAAGTACTGAAAGAGAGTGGTGCTTCCTTGAAGGACGTCGTTTATACCCGGGTCCTTGTAGCCTCTCATCAACAGACCGATTTAGTGACGGCTTGGGAGGCGATTAGAAAAGAGTTTGGGGATCATGACGTTCCCAGTACATTATCAGGAGTGACGGTGCTTGGATACACACATCAATTGGTTGAAATCGAAGCGGTTGCGGCAATCAGGACCGTATAAAACCAGAGGGACAGGTCCCGCGGCTCATTTTGAGACTCCGTGCCATGGGACCTCTCCCTCTGTTGCATCTGAAAGGGGAAACGGATATATGTTAACACAACCTGAGCTCAACCATGAAAAAATCATAGACGGATTAAAAGAACACTTTAACTTTGCAGCGAAAGAAGTGACGTTCCTGCCCATAGGACATGATCCGAAAGCGGCAGTCTATCGTGTAATAGGGTCGAGAGGCGAGGTCCTTTTTCTGAAAATGATCCAAGGTTCCTTTGATGACACGGGAATCAGAATCATTCATTTCCTCTTTACTCAAGGAATCGACGCGGTCATACCGCCCATACCGACGACTGGTCATAAGTTGGCGGTCCATCATGAAGGGTACCACTGGATCCTTTCGTTATTCGTAGACGGGCGAACGGGTTTCGAATCGCCGTTAAGCGGGCAGCAGTCGATTCGGTTTGGACAGATCCTGAAGTCCATTCATTCTGCAGGGGTCCCTCATGATCTTCAAGTGCAACTGCGTCAAGAAGATTTCTCCGGACCCTGGTGTGAGAAAGTCAGGGAGCTTGACAGGGAGGTGTATTCAGATCTTCCCCGTGACAAAGCGGCAGAGAAACTCATTGATTTTTGGAAAAGAAAGCGCGAAGACATCCTGATCCTTGTGGAGCGGACGGAAGAACTTTCACAGAGGCTGCAGGATCGTGATAAAAGTGGATTTGTTTTATGCCACGGGGATATCCATCCCGGGAATGTGATGATCGATGGGGATTCAAAGCTATTCATCGTCGATTGGGACGATCCCGTCATGGCCCCTGTTGAAAGGGATTTGATGTTCCCGGGAGTGGGTTTGGGGTTGTGCTTCAAGGATGAGGGCCGTGAGCACATCGACCTTTTCTACAAGGGTTATGGAGAAGTGGAAGTGGATCCGGTCCTTCTCGCTTATTACCGGAATGAGCGGGTTGTGGCGGATATCGCTTCATATGGCATGCAGTTAATGGATGAACAAGGGAATGTTGAAGATCGGGAAAATGGATTGCGGTTGTTGATGGGGCAGTTTGAAGCGGGGTATGAGGTGGAGGTTGCGGGGTGGACTTATGAGGAGATGGATGGGAGAAGGTAAGGTGGCTGGTATCATCTAAACAAATGTTTTACATAGGTGAAAAGAAAGACATGTTCCCCAGCCTAATTGAGCCAAGAAACCTGTCCCTCTGGAAAAAAGGAAGCACGAGAACCGTCCCCATGCTTACGTCTTCGGAAACGTAAATCCTTCCCCGAATACATCTCTCACATCGTGGACAACGACAAATGCTTTATCATCGATCTGCTGGATCATTTTCTTCAGGAGGAAGAGCTCCTGTTTGTTAATCACGACGTATAAGATATCTTTCGACGCTTTTGAATAGTGCCCTCTTGCGTTGATGATGGTGACACCACGGTCCATTTCGGCGCTTACTTTTTCCGCAATGGCGTCGGTATCCTGTGAAATGATGGTGACGGCCTTTCGTGTATCGAATCCGTCGATCAGGTAATCGAGGATCTTCGTACTGATGTAGATGGAGATCCCGGTGTACATCGTATTTTCAATTCCGATGACGAACGAGGAACCAAGGACGACAAGAATGTCGAACACGAACATGGTCGTGCTGACTGCCCAGCCGAATTGCTGGTTGAGCATACGGGCAATGATCGTGGAGCCACCCGTGGTACCCCCTGAGCGCAGTACAAGCCCGAGTCCGATCCCGATGAACACTCCGGCAAACACGGTGCCGAGCATGATGTCGACGGAATTTCCCATTCCTTCTGTCAATTGAATGAAGAGGGACGTAAAGAAAATGGCGAGCATGGTGTACCATGTCACCCGTTTATTTAATACCTTATAACCGATCGCGAGGAGGATGCCGTTCATGATGAAGTTGGTGATACCCGGCGACCAATCCAATACATAATAGAGGGTCATGGAAATCCCCGTCACGCCGCCTTCCCCAAGCTCATTCGGAATGGCAAACAAGTTGACCCCGAGGGCGAAGAATAAGGATCCGATGATGATCAGTGTGATCTCTTTCGTTGTTGAATTCATGTGCTCACTCCGTTCTCAATTGATACTAGGATACTATAGCACACGGGGAGCCGCGAGGACAGGTCCCTTGGTTGTTTTATGAAATGTAGATTATGGGCTGTTCGGGAAGCAAGGGGACGGTTCTCTTGCTTCTTTTTTCTTAAAAAGGTAGCCACAAAAATGTAGAAAGGCGGATCACAATGTATATTCCCAAAGACTTTAAGATCACCGATGAAACGGTGGCGTTTGGTGTCATTAATGAACACAGCTTTGCGACGCTTTTTTCCCAGCACGAGGGGAGGCCGGTTGCGACGCACTTACCGCTGCTGTTAAACAAGGAGAAAACGCATTTATACGGACACTTTGCCCGTCCGAATCCCCAGTGGAAAGAGATCGAACAACAAACGGTGCTGGCCGTTTTCCACGGTCCTCATTGTTATATCTCCCCATCATGGTACGAGACGAATCAAACCGTCCCGACCTGGAACTATGTATCCGTTCATGTGTCCGGGGAAGTCGAGCTTGTCGAGGATGACCATGAGCTCATCGAATCGCTACATGAACTCGTATCAACGTTCGAAGCCCCGGACAGTTCCTATAGCCTGGGGGATCTAGACCCTGAGCTGCTCGCCGGCATGAGCAAGGGAGTTCAAGGGTTCAAAATCAAGATCAATCAGGTTGAAGGAAAAGCGAAGCTGAGTCAAAATCATTCACGTGAGAGGCAGGAGCGGGTCATCCAGAAGCTTGAGCAGAAACCAACTACCGATGAGCAGCAGATTGCTGCTTGGATGAAGGGGAATATGAAGTAGAGGGAGGTTTATACACGTAGCTGTGACCTTCTATTAAGACCTCTCTCAGTCTGGTTTTTGACTGTTTCATAGACCCATCATCCATATTCCGAAGAAAAAGAGCATGGATCATAACAAAAGCCAGGTGAACATGATAGACTGTCCACCTGGCTTTTACATTTAAAGCAAGCTAATTTTCTCTTTTTTTAAAAATTCCTCCCCAGTCAACCGTGATTTCCATTTATTAACCATTTCGTCACAATCCCTTGTCTATTAAGAAAATACGATAAATAATCCTATACATCCTACACAGGATACCTTACATTTAAGATGATAATTCCATAAAAGGATATATATGGTTTTTGGTAACTCAACAGGATTTGGCTTACCGGTATCAGGCACTCGTTGGCTATCCCTCATTTTCTTGGATAAAGGAGGAAGACCGTGGACACTCAACTGATCATCTCACTCGTCATCCTGATTGTACTGGCGGATGTCGGCGCCATCATTCTTTTTATAAAATATAGAAGAGGCCACATGGAGAAGAATCCCTTCATCACGATTCTAAAGAAAGAAGCGATTGTCTTCTACTATGCCCTGTTCAAATGGAAAGTGAGGCCGACTGAAGCAACCTATGCCTATCATAAGGGCTCCAACTATTTCTGGCTGTTCATCGCGCTTCTTCATGAACAGGTGATCGAAGCGTTCGCGTTTCATTACTATTTAAAAGACGTGGATCCACTCCGGGCGGATATCCTTGTCGTGCTACATGTCTACAGCATCCTTTATATGCTCGGGGACTATAATCTTGTCCGGAACTCACCGATTACGTTCAAGGGAAATCAGGTCACCATGAAAATCGGCGTGCGGAGGTCCCTTCGTTTTAACATAGAGGATGTTTCGGCCATTCAGCCGGCAAGAACCCTGTATGCTAAAAGCGGGGGCATCATCCATGAGAAATATGTGTTTCATGTCGCCATGCTGCCAAGGGTGTTCACCCGTGTCTTCGGGATGATCGATGAGTTGAGGTATGAAATCATCTTCAAGGAACCGATTGAGGCGAGAGGGTATTTCGGGCAGAGGAAAGTGGTGAAGAAGGCGTTGATTTATATGGAGGATGCGGAGCCGTTTATTCAAGATCTTCGTGCGAAAATCCAAAGTGTATCTGCAGTCGACAAGGAAATGCGGGCAACAAACATAAAATAAACTGTCACTACATAATAAAAACAGCCGGCTCCCGCCGGCTGTCATTGCTACTTAACCCTTCATCGCTTCCATTTCTTCCTTACTCGGTCCATACACCCCAGGCACTTTCAAATCAGCCTGACGCATGAGAACCGTCAATTGACCACGGTGATGAGCCTGATGCTGAATCAGTAAGCGGAATACGGCTTGAACCGGCATTTCCATTCCAAAGAGATTGACCATTTCGTTCATCTTTTCATCTGACACTTGCTCAGAAACGGCTTCTACGAGGCGGTCGCTGACGAGCTTATATGTTTCACTGATTTCTGTAGCCGACGTCGGTGCTTCTTTGCGAAGATCCGGCACTTCGAATGTGATGCCAACTTGAGCCGGGAAGTAGTATGTAGCTCCCGTGATGTGCCAGGCAACGCTTCCGATGCTGTACAGGTCGGGTGCGACAACTTGTTTCAGCGACTCATCCGTCAGTGCGTCCATTACCTTTTGGGTGACTGCGGCTTCTTGTTTCCATTCTTGTAGGAAATCATTTTTGGATGTGAACATGGTATTCCCTCCTGAATTTTAAATGATACTTTCCTTTTTATTGTATCACGTTGAACTCGTTGATACTTCCATTTTGCAAACTGTTATTGACAGTATAATGTTATTAGCAGTATACTGTTTTTAACAGTTTAAATCATAATGTAGGAGGTCATCATAGATGAAACATACAGGAAGACATACAGGCGCATTTCTTTTGATGTTTTTAACGGAGGGGGATTGCTACGGTGGTCAGCTTCTTCAGAAGTGTCAGGATGAAATTCCGGTCAACCCAATTGACAGTGCGATCATTTACCGCACCCTGAAAAAGTTGGAGACGGAAGGGGCCGTTGAGTCTTATATTGGTACATCAGGAGAGAAGCCGATAAAAATGTACCGGATCACCGAAACGGGAAAAAGAACATTGGAGGACTTTCATGAAGATATTGAAAGTAAGATCAAGAACTTATCCTTTTTCTTAGGTAAGTATAAGGAATGGAAGAAGGGACCCAACCATGATTAACGGTCTGATTCTTTACGGAATAGCTCTTATCTTAACCGGAATTTCGTTCTGGAAAGACAGGGAAAAGACGAGAGGAGCCATGAGTAAGGTGTGGAAAATGTTCAGCAATATTATGCCTGATGTGCTGGCGATTATGCTGTTTGTCGGATTATCTTTATCCATTCTCACTCCAGAACTCATTTCTTCCATCGTCGGGAAGGAATCCGGCGTCTTGGGCCTCGTTTACTCCACGATCATTGGTTCTGTTTCCCTCATCCCGAGCTTTGTGGTCTTTCCACTTGGTGCGACACTGGTGGAAAACGGGGCGGGTCTTCCCCAGGTGGCAGCCTTGATGGCTTCGTTCATGGCCGTCGGGATCGTCACGT
Organism: Rossellomorea sp. QJM3NY_18; assembly: GCF_056173145.1. Taxonomy (NCBI): domain Bacteria; kingdom Bacillati; phylum Bacillota; class Bacilli; order Caryophanales; family Bacillaceae; genus Rossellomorea; species Rossellomorea sp. QJM3NY_18. Next base: position 746,999 of record NZ_CM149659.1, read on the forward strand.
TACCTATGGAACAAAAGGTGTTTGGACGTAGTTTTGCGATAGCGCGAAATGGGGCAGCCGTTGTCATGTCTGTTCTATTCGCCGTTCTAATTTGGGTGGTGATGGCATGAAACAGGTAAAGAGATATCGATTCTTTCTTATTCTCCTTGTCGGCCTTATCGTTCTGACTAGTGTAAACAGATCAGCAGGATGGGAGGCGGCTCAGGTGACGGGAACCAGCATGCTGGATATGCTGTTCCTTCTGCCCCCGGTCCTCGTGTTAGTGGGATTATTGGACAAATGGGTGGAAAAGGAAACGATGATCCGCTATATGGGGAAAGACTCAGGATTCTATGGCATCCTCTTCTCCCTGTTACTCGGAACCATCGCAGCGGGGCCCTTATATGTGGCCTTTCCCATGGCTGTCCTGTTTTTGAAAAAAGGGGCAAGTGTCCGCTACATCGTCTTCTTCCTCGGAGTCTGGTCAACGTCGAAACTGCCGGTCGTGATTTACGAGCTGGCCTCCTTTGGGATGAAATTCACCATGATCCACATCGGATTCGGTCTACTGTTTGCCTATATCCTCGGTGTGCTGTTTGAGAAATTCTATCAGCCGGGGGAATTGTTGAAGTGAAGCGAGGGAACGGTTCTCTTGCTTCTTTTTCGTACCAAATGGAAGCAGCAGAACCGTCCCCTTGCACACGACCCTGACAATCTGATGGGAAAATATGAATCTACCCAGAACCTCACAGTTTCAAAAGAGCAGTTCGAAGATAACGTACTCGACGCAGCCTGGTTTTTGTTTCAGCACCAGAAAGCAGCGGCGAGAGGGAATGATACGTGGGCCGTGGAAATGCTGCGGCACTCTATGAGAAACGTGACGATCATCCTGCTGTCGCGATACGCGAAGGAGCGGGCGGTACTTGGGTTGAAGACGATTCACAGGGACCTCCCAAAAGAACGACAAGATCGTATGGTGGAGATTTATGAGGCGATGACACCTTCTCATCATGGGGAAGCGGTGCGGAAGATTGCTGGTCTGTTAGAAAGTGAGTTTGAATGGATCCGGGAAGAGCTTGGTGAGGGAGAAGTTGTTTCATTTATGAGGTTGATGGTTGGGAGAGTATTGGCGGGTTGAAGAAGCACGGGGACGGTTCTCGTGCTTCTTTTTTGTGCCAATAGGAAGCAACAGAACCGTCCCTGTGCTCCCCCTGTAGAAAATTGACGGATAAAAATGAGGCTAAAGACTCAAATTAATCAGAATATAGTCAAAATTTGTACTATTTGTATTGATTATAATGAACTACCTGTCTATAATTTAGAATAAATTACTAGTAAACCAATAATTTGGTAGTTAACTAGTTTTGATTGGAGGGAGAGACATAAATACATATGTAAAAAGTCGAATTGAAATCGATCTTGGGAGTTTACTCGAAAAAGTACTTGGTTCGCCCTTCTATGCGAATAAATTAAAGTCTAAGGATTCCTTTTCGTCTATAAAAGATGTTCCTTTTACGACAAAGGAAGAGTTGAGAGAGACATCCAAATTCGATTTGTTGGCAGTGAAAAAAAGACGTATCAGTCATTTTCATGAATCTTCCGGTACAACCGGCATTCCTTCCGTCTCATGGTATACCAAAGAGGATTTAGAAACGGGCGGACAAGAGATAGCAGAATCAGGAATAAAACTGAATGACAATGATTTAGTGTTGATCAGATTCCCATTTTCCCTGTTCGTCCCAGCTTATTTAGTCCTTCATGCAGCGTACCAAACCGGTGCAGGGGTGGTTCCGGCAAGTAGCAGGAACACGGTTACACCTTACCCGAAAGTGCTGGAATTAATGAGAGAGCTTGAAGTGACTGTATTTGCCGGACTTCCGAGAGAACTGGAACTGCTTGCTGAAACTGCTTTGCAAATGTCTATCGACCCCCAAGATGCTTTTCCACATTTGAGAGGTATCCTGGTTGCTGGAGAGTTGTTGTCGCCAAGGCGAAAGGCGTATCTTGAAAAGGTCTGGGGAAGGCCCATATATAACTTATATGGATCAACAGAAACCGGTAATATCGCTAAAATGTGTGAATTCGGGCTCCTTCACTTATCTGAGGAAAACTATTATGTAGAAGTGTTTGAGGAGTCATTGGAATCTGAAAAAAGCCTTGGAGAGATCGGAGTAGGAGTGGTTACGACTCTTACAAATCAAGGGTCACCACTCATAAGGTATGCAACCGGGGATTTAGTTTCTATACACGATTCCAAATGTAGATGCGGTTCAAATCATGTGGAAATACGACACTATGGCCGGGCGAATGATTGTTTGACCATTGCGGGTAAAACCATTGGGCTGTACGAACTGCAGGAAGCGATTTATTCTTTGGAGCATGTTCCGATAGCTTGGAAAGTAAGAGAGACAGACAGCGGAATGGATATTGCATTGCAATTTACAGAACCCCTTTCCCTATCAAACGATGAGATTAAAGAACATTTATTGAATTGCAACCTACCGGATGGCATCAATCTGAGAATTGGTGAAATTCTATTCGATACATCCGCGTTACTAGATAAGGAAATAAGCAGAAAGCCTGTTTATATTGAAAAAAAACAGCTTCAAAGGAGGAACGGGGATTTGATTCACTCATCCGAAATTAGGCCGAATGTATTTGAGGAGGATTTGGAAACGTCCATTTTCACTCCACTGAAGCTCTTCTTCGAGAGTGTACATAAGCGGGGTCAGACCATTGAATCCTTAAGTCGGGAGGATAAAGAAGCCTACTACATGCAGGCACTTAATCTATTATTAGAATATGTTTGGGAACATAATGAATATTATCGAAAGAGATTAATAGAAAGTGGATTTACTACTCCAACGATCAACCACCTTGCTGATATAGACAAGATCCCTTTTCTTGAGAAAGACCAATTGAAAGGAAATCGTGATCTTCTATTATCCGTAGACCGCTCAAGAATTACCCAATATCACCTCACATCAGGTACTACAGGTAAGCCCATTTATAATGCACTTACACTGAATGACCAATACTTCCATGATGCAATACCATCCTATCCTACACTTTATGAAGGCGATTCATCCAATGATGTTGTTGGAATCGCCCTGCCCTATGAATTTGCCCAGCCAGCTTTAGGATTTCACAGACTTTATCAATTTATTTTCGGAGCAGCAGTCGTATCCCTTGGAAAAGGGGGCTATATGGCTCCATTGGATAAAACGGTGGAGGCATTAAACCAATTCAACGTATCCATCCTTATTACCACGCCTTCTTATGCAACCTTATTAGCAGAACAAATTGAGTCCATGGGGCTTTCTATTGGGAAAGAGGTCAATGTACGGAAATTGATGTTGACCGGGGAAGGGTGTTCTCCGCAATTCATTACCAGGTTAAAAGAAATTTGGAATTGTGAGATTCACCAGATTTATGGTTCGACCGAATGTGGTCTGGTTGGAATACAGGACAATGTAGAGGACGGTTACCAGGTCTTAGACGGCAATGTACTGGTTGAAATAGTGGATGAAAAAGGGAGCCCATTGGAAAATGGGGAACTCGGAGAAATTGTGATTACAACTCTTTTAAGAGAAGCCATGCCATTTATCCGTTATAAAACGGGTGATATAGGATTTCTTAAAGAACCGGCTGAAGGGTCGCCCAATGAGCTGAAACGATTGCACCTCCGAGGAAGGATTGGAAGTACGTTCTTAATAGAAGGAATCGAATATTCACCTATATTGCTGGAACATTTTCTTCTGATGAATCCAGATGTAGGACTATGGTTTCGTTTTGTAATTCATGATGAAGAATTGACCATTGAAATAGAGAATCCCAATGGAGTTGATGAAGATGAGCTGACAGAACAAGTGAAAAGGCATATGTATGCTGCAGGAGGGGTCGTTTGCAACGTATCTATTGTAGAGAAGATTAAGCGAGAATACTCAAAAGTAAATCGAGTGCATTATAAGGAGGAAACGAATCAATGATTATTGATGCCCATGCTCACATTGCGGAAATGCCTTATATCAGCGTTGAAAAATTAATGACAACCATGTTGGAAGCCAAGATTGATAAAACGGTGCTGTTCCCCGGAGGAATGGTCGATGTCAGGAAGATGACCAATTATGTCATAGGAAAAGATAAACCGGAGAAACCTGAAGCGAATAATGAGTATGTTTTAAGGTTGGTAAAGAAATATCCGGAGTTATTTTTTGGGTTCTGTAATGTGAATGTAAATAATAAGTCGGAAAAGGTCCTTGAACAGTTGGACTATTATATTAAGCAGGGACTGCATGGTCTTAAGATGGCTCCGATGGTACATCAGTTTTCCTTATTGGGGAAAACTTCAAAAGCACTTGCCGATCTTTGCGGACAATTGGATATCCCTTTTTATACCCATACGATCTTCCATGCAAGTGCAAGCACGGCAGCAGTGGGCAAATTGGCAAGTGAATTCAAGAACACGACATTCATCATCGGACATATGGGCTTCGGACCGCTTGATATTGAAGCGATCGAATTGTCCGCTACGTTAGATAATGTATATTTAGAAACCTCCTCCTCCAATTACTTGGCTATCGAAACAGCTGTGAAGAAGTGCGGGCACGAAAAGCTCATTTATGGATCGGAATTTCCACTTTCCGACCCTTATGTCGAGAAGGTGAAAATTGAGCGATTGCCGATTACAGATGATGAGAAAGACCACATCTTCAGTAAAAATATACTTCGGTTGATGAAAGCAGAAGTGGGGGTAGGATGAGTATGCCATTACTGACCCAATCACTTTCCATCCCGAAAGGAGAATTTCATCTTACCAGTATCAAACGCTGGTTTGATGGTCTGGAAGCTTCAGGGGATTCGCTTGAAACGATGTCGAGGGATGATGTGAAGGAATATCACAGGTTAACCTTAAAGCACCTCCTTCATTATGTATGGGAAAACAATTCATTTTATCGTGACAGATTACAATCAGCAGGATTTGAACCGGATCAGCCATTTTGCTTAGAGGATTATAAAACAATCCCGTTTCTGACGAAAGATGACTTGAGGGAAAGGTATAAAGACATCTTAACCAAGCAGAAACTTGCCCATATATGTAAATCGACGGGCACTACGGGGACTAAACCAAGTTACATTGGACATACGATGGATGAATTGTATTCTTATTATTTTGCTCCAAAATACCCGACGTTGATGGAAAAGGTGAAAAACCAGGTGGTGGCCAATGCCCTTCCTTATGAAATGAGTTCATCTGCACTCACATTCCACCATGAATTTCAACATTTACTTCACTGCACCATTCTTCCCATCGGAAAAGGCGGGGCCTATTCTGAACCGGAAATTGCCCTTCAATTCATGAAAGACTGGGAAGCTGAAATACTCGTCACAACGCCGTCTTATGCGATTGTCTTATATGAGCATGCCAAAGCACTCGGGATGGACGTGAAGGAAGACTTTACTATCAACCATATTTTTCTGACCGGTGAGGGAACGTCCCATTACTTCAGAAAGAGAATCGAAACCATTTGGGGGTGTAAGTCTACCATCTTGTTTGGTTCGCTTGAAGCCATGCTTATCGGCCTAGAGTGTGAGGTGCAGGACGGATTCCATTTGGCAGATGGGCACCTTTATATAGAAATCGTCGACCAGGAAACCCTGGAGCCTCTGGAGGCCGGGCAACAAGGAGAAATTGTCGTTACCACTTTACTCCGTGAGGGCATGCCGCTGGTCCGATTCCGGACTGGCGATATAGGCTTCATTGATGAGAGTGGTTGTGATTGTGGAGTGAACCTTCCGAAACTATTCCTCCGTGGGCGGAATATTGAACAAATCATCATTGAAACGGGCGAATATTCCCCTTTTTACCTTGAAAATATTCTTATGCAGGTGGATGGAGTGGGGAACTGGTATCGGTTCATTGTAAAAGAGAAGCAGCTGAAGGTAGAAGTAGAGCCATTAGATGAAACGGTTGATCGTGAATTACTTTCAGAACAAATCAGTTCCAGTCTGGAATTTCATATCAACACATATTGTGATGTGCAAGTGGTGGATAAGGTCCACCGGAATGCTGGGAAAATGAAACGAGTCTGGTTAGAGGACTAGGAGGAATTCCATGGAAAAGCGAACGATCTGGTACGATGCGCGAAACGATTATATAGAGCAAGAACTGTTGGCATTGGTCAATCAATCCTATAATTTTAATGGCATCCTTTATCATGTCGATCAAATGGGAGAGTGGGCACACTCTGATCGTTTGACGATTGCCATTCATGTCAATTCATTGCAAGACCTGGAGCGTTACCTGGATCAGGCAAGCAATGAACGGGCAGACGTCGTTATTGTATCTTCCTGTCAAGGCGTTTTAGACAAAGCAAGATTAGTAGATTTGAAGACTGGTCTCTATGTGTATATAGAGGATGAATCGTCTATGTTAAGAGCCTGTGAAGAGGGTAGTGACCACCATTATCTTCTGGTGGAATTTAAGGATGAGACGAATATACCGCTAGAGTTGGTGATTGCAAAGCTTCAACAGAGCGACACGGAAATTATTAAGTACGTCCAGTCTGTAAGCGATGCCGTGGTCTCAAAAGAAGTGATGGAAGTGGGTTGTGATGGCTTCCTGATAGACACTAACAAGGCGGAGGTCATTTCTCAATTGAATACTGTGTTGGAAAAGGCAAAGACGACTTCTCTCCAGGTCGTCAGAGCAATCGTAACGGATGTCGTTCACCTTGGTCCAGGCGAACGGGCATGTATTGATACAACGAGTCTCCTCACCACAGAAGAAGCGATGATTGTGGGATCTACTTCTGGTGGAGGTCTCCTTGTTTGCAGTGAGACGCATTATTTACCGTATATGAATACCAGGCCATTTCGTGTCAATGCGGGAGCCGTCCACAGTTATGTATGGTGTCCAAACGATACAACTGAATATATTACAGATTTGAAGGTAGGGGGGAAAGTCTCGGTCATCGATACGAAGGGGAACCTCAGGGAAGTGAATATTGGCAGAATAAAGATAGAGGTAAGGCCACTCCTGTTGATAGAGGCTGAGTATGAAGGAAAGAAGATTAATGCCATTGTCCAGGATGACTGGCATATTCGAATATTTGATGGAGATGGCAATCCTAAAAATGCGACGGCTTTCAAAAAGGGTGACGAGATACTGGCATATGAATGTGAACCGGGAAGGCATGTAGGAGTCAAAATACTAGAAAAGATTACTGAAAATTAAACTTGAAAAGGGTGGTTTAAGATGAGTAAGTCTCTTAGAATGAATCGATTGTTTCATCCAGTTTCACGCAATGCAATCTTTTTTCCTGTAGACCACGGAACAACATTAGGGCCACTGGGGAAGTTAACGGACATTCCTGCACTGTCTAAGATGGCTGAAGAAAACAATTTTCAATCCATAGTAGCACACAAAGGCACCATTCACTGGGCAATCGAAAGAGGTGGTGAAACCCGGAACATGAATTATCTTCTCCACCTTTCTGCTTCCACCAATTTTGTATTGAACGGGGAATTTAAACAATTGGTTTCTACCATTGAACATGGACTCAGGATCGGGGTATCCGGTATTTCCGTCCATGTGAATCTCGGGGTCCAAGAAGAGCCTGCCATGTTGAAGGATTTAGGACTTGTCTGTGATGAAGCCTATAAATGGGGACTTCCGGTATTGGCAATGATGAACGTATTTGGAGAACAGGCCCTCAATCCCAATAAGAATAGTATTGCTCATGCGGTTCGTGTAGCAGGTGAAGTGGGAGCGGATATCGTCAAGGTGAAATACCCGGGAACGATAGAAAAGATGGAAGAAGCCATTCAAGCATTCCCCATCCCTGTATTAATATCCGGCGGAGAAAAGTCTAATGATCTTATCGCATTATTTAAAGAAATTCATGTTTCAATGAAAGCTGGAGCAAGAGGTGTATCAATAGGAAGGAATATTTTTGAAGATAGGTATCCTGCTGCAATGTCCAAAGCGCTGTCAAGTCTTGTTCATGATTTTGTCCAACCGGAAGAAGCGGTGGACATCTATCTGGATCATTCCGCTCAACTGGAAAATTCTTATTTAGGGAGTGAAAACCATGGAGTTACAAGCTCATAAGTATTCACGAAAAATGGTGGTCGATATTGATTCGGACCTTACTTATGAAGGGCTCCTTCCCTTTTTCGATCAAGTAGAGGCGGAAGGGCGATCGTTTGATGCCCTTCCAAAGGAAGAAATCCTTTCTTATCAATTAGAAGCCGTAAATGCTCTTCTAGAACATGCGGTCAATAACAACCGGTACTTTCAAGAGACCTTTCATATGAACGGGATTTCAAATCCTGCATTGAATTCCCTCGAGGACATAGCGAGATTGCCGTTCTTGCACAAAGAGTCGATCCGGGGTGATAAGAGCAAGCTTTTATGTATGGATCCCAAGGAAATCGGTCAAGTCCACGTAACGTCGGGTACTACCGGGAAGCCGATATATACCTCTTTTACATTGGCAGATCAATATATTTATGAGTTATTGCCTAAATATACAATCCTTTTTCCAGAAAGCGACCAGGATGTAGCTGCGGTTGCTTTGCCCTATGAATTTGCCTTGCCTGGTTTAGGCTTTCAAAGGCTCTTTCAGTTTTCCTTTGGCTCGACGGTCCTGTCATTAGGAAAAGGTGGATACATGGCCCCGGTCGACAAGTCCCTGGAGTTGATGAGGGAATTTGGAGTCACCGTTTTAGCCACTACCCCTTCATATGCTGCCCTTTTAGCCGAAGAAAGCGTGAAGCAGGGGATTGACATTCAGCGGGACATTGGATTAAAGAGAATGATCTTAACGGGTGAAGGGTGCTCTTATGAGTTTCGAAATAGATTGGAAGTGCTTTGGGGGTGTGAGGTCTCCTTCTTCTATGGTTCCACAGAGTGTGGTGTGATCGGCATTGAGTGCAAAGAGCACAATGGCTATCATATCGCTGAGGGTCATGTGAAAGTAGAGATTGTAGAAGCTGAGGGAGAACAGGTATTGGATCACGGGGAAATCGGGGAACTCGTCGTGACGACTCTGCTTCGTGAGGGGATGCCGATGATCCGGTACCGGACCGGGGACATTGGATATTTAATGAAATCCGAATGTTCATGCGGCTCCCAGATGGATCTCTTACAGTTGAGAGGTAGATTGGAGAACCAATTGAATATCGGCGGTGAACAATACTCACCATTCTTATTGGAGAATTGCCTTTTAAAGATAGAAGGTGTCGGGCTATGGTATCACTTCGTCATTGAAGAAGATCAAAGCATTACGATAGAAGTTGAAAGAAGCATGGACTGTACGGATGAGAATCTGAAAGATCGCATAGAAGCGGAGATGAACGCTCTTTTTTCCACCTCTTTTAAAGTTGTCATTACAGAAATCCCCAGAACATTCGGTAAAGCGAATAGAATGATTATTCGAAAATAATATCAATCATAGGTGGTGAAGAAACATGAAAGCAGCCGATTGGATAACCAAAGGGAAGAAAAGTTTCCTTGCAGAAGATATGGCAGCATCCAAAAAGTATTTTCAATCTGCAATACAAGAAGAACCTGATAATGGGGAAGCGTACGCCTTTTTAGCTGCAGTCTATGGAAAACTGATGGAAAAAGGGGGATTCATGGATAAAGTCAAATATCTCCCACAATTTGAGAAGACCATCTCCACGGCTCTCAAATTGGATCCCGAATCCACTGTTGCAAGAAGAGTCAATGCGTTCAGGCTGTTGAAGACCCCGAAAGAATTCGGGGGGAACCCCAAGAAAGCGATCGGTGAATTCCTCTTTTGTATAGAAAGAGGTGTTACGGACTCTGATCTTTACTATGGTCTCGGACTTACCTATATACAAGTAAAAGATTACGTAAATGCAAGAGAAGCATTTGAAAGAGGGATCGAGATAAAACCGGGGGATGTATTGATTCAGAAAGAACTGGAATTCGTTAGTAGGAGAGTGGGCAATGGCCATCATTGAAGTAGCGGATATTGAGAAGAACTATGGAAATCATCAGGTCATAAAGGGAATAGATGTGTCCATCGATGAGGGAAAGGTATTCGGTTTACTAGGACCAAATGGAGCCGGGAAAACAACGTTGATTTCAATGTTGAGTGCTCAATTGCCGGTGACTTCAGGGAATGTGATGATCGCCGGAATGAACCTGGATAAAAATGTAAAGGAAATCAAAAAGCTGATCGGGATTGTCCCCCAGGACATTGCCCTCTACCCGGAATTGAATGCCGTTGACAACCTTACATTTTTCGGTGCTTTATATGGTTTGAAACGGAAGGAATTGAAAGAGAGAGTCAATTGGATACTGCAGATGGTTGGGTTGGAGGATCGTGCGTCAGAACCGGTCAAGAATTATTCAGGAGGCATGAAGCGAAGGATCAACATTGCGGCAGCTCTTCTCCATGATCCACGGATCGTCTTTATGGATGAGCCTACTGTAGGGATCGACCCCCAATCAAGAAATAAGATCTATGAGTTGATCGAGTTACTGAAACAAGAGAAGAAAACCATCATATATACCACCCACTATATGGAGGAAGCAGCCGTCCTTTGCGATACGATTGCCATTCTGGATGATGGTCAAATAATTGAGCATGGTACCACAGAAGAATTGTTAAAGCAGCTTCACGGGGGGATATTGGAGCTTCATATAGACGGGGATATGGTAAGGGAAGAGGTACAGTCCCTGGTAGTACAGGATGACTGTGTCATTGAATGTATTCAGACGAAGGATAAGCTGTCTTTCCTGGTGACAGACGCACAGGAAGCTCTTGAAGTCATAATGGGCTCTCTGAATTCAAAGGGTATAAAGGTCAGTTCCGTCAATACAATGCCACCTACCCTAGAGACACTTTTTCTCCATTTAACCGGAAAAGAGTTAAGAGAATAGTAAAATTTCAGATTAACTGGAGGAGGAGAACGTGAAGTTTCTACCGATTGTAAAAAAAGACTTAAAACTGATTTTTAAGGACAAGGCAGCCATCGTCGTCCTGTTCCTTCTACCTATTATGTTCATCAGTGTGATGAGCTTTGCATTAATGCCTGTTTATAATGGAGGGTCTGATTCCACTATATCCATCGCTCTCATCGACCTAGATAAAACGGCAGAGTCGAAGGGGTTTATAGAAAGCCTCCAAGATGTTGATGGATTGACCGTCGAAATGAAAAAAGATGGAAAAAAATTCCGTGAAGAGGACGCCGAGGAATTAATACTAGGAGATTCCTATCCGATGGCGGTTGTCATCCCGGACCAATTCGGAAAGAAAGTGAAAGAAAACGAGAAAGTAATCCTGGAAAGCTACATCGATCCTGCTCAATATAATACAAGTTCAGTCTTGGTCAAAGCGTTAGATGGTGTTTCAAGTACATACTCCGCTCAGTTTACCATTGAGAAGATGGTTGACAATCAAATTACGGAAGTAAATGAAGTAGTGGATGATCGAATTACAGAGTTAACGGAAGTATACGAAGGGAAAATCGATGAATTGACGACAGAGCTCAATACACTTGTACAGAGTGTTCCTGCCAGTCAACCGATCGAGATCGAGCCCGTTGAAGTGGAAGACCAGAATACGAATGTAGAATCCATGAGGGCATCATTACTGGAACAGGCAAATGACTCTGTGGGAGAACCATTAATTACGGTAGATGAGAATCTGGGCGTTAGACAGAATGCCGATAAGCCTGACTCATTTCAGCAGAACGTTCCAGGTTATACAGTGATGTTTGTTTTCTTTATTGTCATGTTTGCAGGACGTTCTTTTTTGACTGAAAGAAAAGAAGGAACGTTCAGAAGGATTCTATCTGCCCCCATAGGCAAATGGAATTTATTCATTGGGAAAATGATTCCCAACTTCCTTATCAGTCTCATGCAATGCTTTGTCATGTTTGCCATTGGGCATTTCGTGTTTGGTATGTCACTTGGAAATTCCATCCTTGGACTAATTGGAATTTCAATATGTTTGGCATGGGCAAGCACTGCGGTCGGAATGTTAATTGCCTCTTTGGTCAGGTCTGAGACGCAGATTGTCGGTGTTTCCATGATGATTGTATTAACATTGGCGGCATTAGGGGGGACGATGGTCCCGTTATTCATCATGCCTGACATTATGCAGAAAATAGCTTTATTCACCCCACATGCATGGGCATTGACTGGATACCAAAGCCTTCTAGTGAGGGGGATGGGATTCACTGATGTATGGTTAAATATGCTTGTTTTGTTCCTATTTGGAATCGCGTTTATCCTCATAGCGGTTTGGCGTTTACGATTTGATGATTAGAAATAGGATGAAAAAGGAGGAGACCATGAATCATTTAGCTGATGTGTATAAAGACGTAATCTATAAACTTCTTTTAACGTCTAATGGAAGAACCACCGATATCCTGGAAGTGTTGGCTGGCGAAGATCTTGAGTTGAAAGTGGAGAATCAAACAGCGGGACAGGTGAATGGAGACAACGGCAGGTTGACGCCGTACATATACCGTGAATCCCATATCATCACCAAAGATTCCAAGTTCATTCTCTCTCATAACTTTGCAAAAATCTATCCGGAATTCATTCCGAACGAGCTGGGTAACAAAGTCAGCGGAAAAACGGAAGGGATAGGAAAAAGCATAAAGAATATGGATATCATTTCGACCAGGAGAATTCTGGAATATGGTTGGAAGTATTGTCCGGAAATTGTTGATCTTCACGGTAACACGTCTCACTTGATTTTTGAGGTGAACGACAAAGTCCCTTTTAAAGAGTATGAAATCAGCTTTGAGCAGAACGGGCGGCCAGGTATTCATTTATTGGAATATTTCAATCCTGCCATCCTGAATAACATAGCCTTACCTTCTGAGCAGAAGGTGGAATTGTTTGTAAAATGATGGGGCAGCCTTTCCGGTGAACGTTTGGAAATCTCCCCGGATCCTATGCAACCATAAGAGGAGGAACCTAAATTGATAAAAATGAAGCACGTCGGATTAGTAGGGGTTTCAGCAGTTGGAGCTGCCCTTTGTTATCAAGACTTGATCATTAAATGCTTGAAAAAGTTCGGAACACACCCGGAAGTAACCCTCCACACCATGCCCATTAATCAATTCAGCAACTCAGACCTGAGCAAAACAGGAGAGGTACTCATGACTTCCCTTACCTCTTTAAAAAATGCAGGTGCTTCCGTCGCTGCACTAACGGCCAATACGACTCATTATGCCGTAGAAAGTATCAGGGACCGACTCCCTCTGCCTCTATTGGATATTGTGGACTTGACCGTTAATCAATGCCGGGATGAGCAGTTTAAAAAGGTGACTGTACTCGGAACCTTTGTAACCATGCAGTTTGGATTATATGAGAAGAAATTGAGTCAATACGGAATAGAGCTGGTCCAGCCGACGCTTCAAGAACAGGAAGAAATAGATCGGATCATCTCAGAGGAATTACAAGAAGGTATCGCGAAGGAATCGTCGAAAGAGTATATTAATACTGTTTGTAAAAGAGTATTAGATTGTGATACAGAAGCCATTGTCCTTGCCTGTACAGAATTACCACTCATCTCATTTGAACATCCGTCCATCCGGTTCGTGAATCCGAACGAATTACTGATTGATGAAATCATCCGGAACTGTCTTGATGAAGAAATAAAAGAGGGAACACACGACGAAGAGGTGCAAAAGGACAAAGGGAATTTCAAAAGTATGTCGGGATTTTTCAAGTATCATCAACAGACAGACGTTTCGGGGATTCTGAAAAAAGGGATCGACGAACTCAATCTGGATCATCTGGATGAGGCATTGGAGCACTTCGAGGATGCGACCTGCCTGGATCCGGATGATCCCGAGGCACACGCGTGGATTGCGATTACATTGGGATCCAAGATGGAAGAAAGCAATGCTTTGCTCAAAGTAAAACTGCTCCCTAAATTTGAAATGGCTGTACAGAGATGTGTGGAACTCGAAGCCGAGTCCCTCATTGTGAAGAGATTGACCGGTACCCGCTTGATTAAAATCCCTCAAGAATTCGGAGGGAGTTTAGAAAAAGGAGTGGCAGAACTTGAGTACTGCGTGAATCATGGATTAAAAGATCCTGATATTTATAGACTCATCAGCTATACCTATTTACAACTGGGAGATTTAAAGAAGAGTGAACAGGCATTTAAGCTGGCCGAAGACCAGATATATGAATTAAGTAGGGGATAAAAAATGACGATTATAAAAAGCATCAAAACGTTCGCCAGATTTCATCCGGATCGGTTGGCATTAGTAGATGATGATATTTCTCTGACTTATGGAGAACTTGAAATCCTCAGCACGAATTGGGCATTGACATTTCTCCAGATGGGGATTCAAAAGAATGATCGAGTGATGGTTTGTATGAAAAACAGCAGCCGGTTCCTTGCCGTCATAGTGGCATTGGAGAAATTGGATGCCACGATCATGCCGATGAACTATCAGCTCTTTCAAAAAGATGTTAAGGACATTTGTGGTAAATATAACGTCAAATATGTCATAACAGAGTTGTATTTCCAAAGTACTTTCACTGGTTTGGAAGATAAGACCCACTTTGTTGAAAACCTCACGATCGGTTTCATGGATAGAAATGTTACTACGGCCTCACATTTATTCGAGCACTATGATGATGAAAGTGAAATGATCTTTTTTACATCAGGATCAACAGGGAAACCGAAAGGAATTTCACTCTTAAAGAAATCGTTGAATCCCACGGTACTTCCTGATTTTTTAAAGAAGAAATTTTCAGTTCATTTACTGGTGCGTCCCATGTTCTTCCGTTCTCACTTGACTTTGGCCTATAACACGATTCTTCAGGGAGATACACTGGTGGTCAGCCGTTCAGACGATCCAGGCACCATCTATCAATTACTAACTGCAAATCTGGTAAAGCAGATGACTTCCGGGCCGACGGATTTATATGAATTGGTAAACTATATGGAGTCAGAGTCTAAAGAAGCACCGCATTCTTTGAAAGAAGTGATGACAACCGGCAGAGCTTTGCCAGATGGTTTAAAAGAGCGCATGGCATCCCACTTTCCAAGATGTGACATCATTGATTTTTATGGAACAAGTGAAATAGGTGCGATATCATCCATCAGTAAATCAGAATGGAAAATGAAAAATCGATCTTCCGGAAAACCGGAATTTTTCGTCGATGTAATCATAATGGATGAAACAAAGGGAAAGGCAGCACCATTGGTTCCTGGAGAAATCTGTGTAAAGTCCAAGTATGCCATGAAAGAATACAAATTTGAAAAGGATGTAACAGCGGATTCCTTTGTCGATGGATACATCCGTACTGGAGATGTGGGCTATTTAGATGAAGACGGATATCTATTTATTGTAGGCAGGAAAAATGAGGTCATCAATCGGGGCGGATTTTATTTCTACCCTTCTGAGCTGGAAAATAGCATGCTGGAAATCAAAGGGGTTCAAGAAGTGGCCGTCCTTCCCGTTCAAGATGATAAATGGGGCCAGGTCCCCGCAGCATTTGTCGTTTTAAAAGAAAGTCATCAACCATTTGACGAGCTGGAAATGAAAGAGTATTTAAAAACAAAGCTATTGCTCACACTTCCGGCGCACAAGATTCCCGAATACGTTACATTCTTGAAAGAGATGCCGTTTAATCTCGGGGGGAAAATCGACAAACCAAAACTTTACGGTCTTATGACAAATGTAGCCACTCATTGATAGGAGATAACATGAAAAACACGAATATGTGTATGATCCATATTATCATCGGGGTTCTTTACTTACTTGGAATCGTATTAGTTTCATATGGTATTAGTGCACAATGGGTATTGATCATAACGGTCATTTTCTGTGTTCTCGCTTTTTTACAAAAGGAACTGCGATATCTTATGATGATTTTGTCTGCCTTTCTAGTAAGCTTTTATGTTTACGTTCTCTTAAGCGGTCTTTTTCGTCACCATACGGATGATCTTATGCTGATTGTGTTAATGGATCGTCTCTTATTAAGCCTCATCATTATCAGTATTGTCGTAACAGCCATCGTATGTAGAAAGCCGTTCTCGCTGAACCTGAAAAAGCCCAAGTGGGATAATCCCATCTATTTCCCTTTTATCACACATGGTTTCCACTCCATTAAGATCAAACGATTCTTTCAGCTTTCAGTACTTGGAAATATGGTGGTATTCACCATCCTTCTATTCATATTTGGTGACTGGGAAAGAATGAAGGACTTACTTGTTTTTGCGTTGGCTTTTTCCGTGGTGAATGCTTTCCTGGAAGAGTTACTCTGGAGGGGAGCGTTCTTTCAGATACTCTCGGAACAAGTATCAATGCTTTATGCCCTTATCCTGACAAGTCTTGCGTTTGGCCTTCATCATATTGCCATAGGCATTCCATTTGCTGCTGCCATCAGTTTTTCTATAGGAGGCTTTTTCTTTGCGGTTGTGAGGAATAGAAGTGAAAGTGTCATCCCATCGATTCTATGGCATTTCATCATTAACCTCTTTATGGTCTTTAGTGGATTCATCATTCATTGATCCATACCCGCAGGAAGCAAGGGGACGGTTCTCTTGCTTCCTTTTTTATTCAGAAGAAGCATCAGAACCGTCCCCATGCTTCATCTAACTCATACTTCTGCCGCAGATGGTGACGAAAATGCATTCCAACGAGGTCAAACCATTCCTGGGCATTCAACCATCCAAAGCCTCCATGCTTCTGTTTGTAGTTTGGGTGGATTTCATCTGCTTTCACTTTCAATTCTGTCATTCGTTTTATTAGTTGATCGAGCTCTCGTATAATATCCTCTTTCGTTTTTGTATTGTCCGGGGCAGCATTAAGTTCGGGCGGTAACTGGATTTTAATTGGCGGGAATCCACCAATGTTAAATAAGTATTCTCCAAACTCTGTTTTCCCCTGTGTTTGCTCTCCAGCAGCCAGCGCACAAGCTTCAACACTGTCCAGATACTCATGTGCCACGACAAGTAGATGGTCATACATTTGACCGATGGACCAGACCCCTTGCTCAGGTACATACCTGAGTTGCTCCAACGAATAGGTTTGTAGGAAGCTTTTGTATGTTTCGATCAATTTAAGGTCATTCATGTTCATTTCTCCTCTTTCATACATTTAATAAAAAAAGCACTTCTCCTTCTTGAAGAAATGCACTATTTTTCTCTACCAATTCTATTATTTTGGGTTGAAGATACCTTTTCCCGTTTGCATATCGATTGGCAATGAAGAATGTTCGTGTGTGATTAGCCAAGCTTCGTTCTCTTTTTTTAAGCAAAATGTGAAACGGTTGGTCATTTGACGATGTTTCTCTTCGGAATTCCCCCTGAAAGCAGAGTAAGTTACTGCACAGTGCACGTATGCTATATTCGTATTTTCCTCAATAACTAAATCATTGATATCCACTTGTAGTACATAGTGGTCTTCCTTCAAACCATTAAACCACTCTGTAACACTATCTTTCCATAAAGAAAGACCCTTACACTCCCAGTTTCCCCAGCAGTCATAAATATGTACGTCTGCCGAATAGATAGATAGGAATTTTTCAACATCGCTTTCGTAGACGGCGCGTTTGTACGTTTCAAGAACGTCCTGAACCAATCCCGCTCTATTTGTCATATCATCCACTCCTTAAAAATAGTGTGAAAAACATTATGGCTAACTCACTTATCATTCTTAAAAAAATGAACTGGACGGATCTCGATTCGCCACCCAAATTCTTCTCCTATATTCAATTGCGTGGTCGGATGAATAGAAGCAAGTTGGATCGCCTCATCCATGTTTTCTGCTTCAAAAATGAATATGCTGCCAATCAGCTCTTTCGATTCTGTAAACGGCCCATCTGTAACCATGACCTTTCCATCCACACGGCGCAAGTTCTTGATTTCTGACTCCAGACCTGCATCAAGCAGCACCTTCCCACTTTCGTAAAATTTCTCCGTGTGCGGCTGGCATTCCTCCATCACAGCCTCTATTTCCGCACTTGGACGTGCATCCATTTTTTCAGAGTTGAAATAGCCCATACATAAAAATATCATCGTCATCTCTCCTAGGTCACTCGAATTTTTTGTATCTATTCATACAACGATCAGCAAGTCGGAAAATCGACATAACGAATAATTAATTTTTTATTTCATACAATCTTCAGCCTGTTTTAATAGAAATTTCTGTTCTTGTACATTTTGGGTTAACGAAGCAGCACGCTGGAATTCTTTATATGCTTCTTTTTTTCTTCCTAGCTTTAGGAGGAAATTCCCCTTGGTGCTTGGAAGTAAATGATAATTCTTCAACGCTGGTTCCTTAAGTAAAGAATCGACAATTTCCAAGCCTGCAATTGGTCCATAGGCCATTGAAATAGCAACCGCCCGATTCAGTTCAACGATGGGAGAAGGAGCAATATGTGAAAGCGCACGATAAAGAGTTGAAATTCGCTCCCAATTGGTTTTTTCTGGTGAGTCGGCTTCTGCATGACAAGCAGCTATAGCAGCTTGCAATGCATACAATCCAATTGTGCCTCCCAGGTCTTCTACTTTTCTTAGTGAAGCAAAACCCCGGTTGATGTGTTCCTGACTCCACAACGAGCGGTTTTGATCCAATAGCAAAATCATTTCACCTTCCGTATTTGTTCGGGCTTTAAAACGAGATGCTTGTATTTCCATTAGCGCAACAAGACCATGAACTTCCGGTTCCAGACGAATGAGTTCTGCTAAAGCTCTTCCCATTCTTAATGCTTCGTTACATAGATTCATTCGAATCAAATGTTTACCTGTAGAAGCCGAATATCCCTCGTTGAACATAAGATAGATCACTTCCAAAACGGAAGAAATCCTTTCTGCATACTCAGCCTTCTTAGGAACCTCGAAAGAAACATTGGCTTCTACAAGTTTTCGTTTTGCCCTCACCACTCGCTGGGCAATCGTCGGTTCAGGTACAAGAAACGCGTTTGCGATTTCTTCTGTTGTCAGTCCCCCAACCAGTCTTAGGGTAAGGGCTACACGTGCGTTTTTTGATAACACCGGATGACATGTCATAAAAATCAGCTTCAGTACATCGTCCTTAATTTCTTCATCCATTTCATCAGCCAAGTCATAATCGTACTGAGTATTCATCGAGTAAGCCATTTGTTCATATTTTTGATCCAGCCGTTTTTTTCTGCGAAGCATGTCTATGGCTTTTCGTTTAGCCACAGTCATCAGCCATGCACCAGGGTTTTCCGGAATATCAGAGACTGGCCAACGCTCAAGTGCTATGATCAGTGTGTCTTGAGCAAGATCTTCAGCAATGCTTATATCCTTCACGATCCGAGTAAGTGATGCGACTACTTTAGCTGATTCCGCTCTCCAAATCGACTCAATTCTTTGGTGGATTGAAGTCTCTTTCATGTGTTTGTTCCTCCTTTCCCCAATGCATTACGCATTCTAAATCAAAATGAAACCAATATGGGAATCACACCCTAATATTAATTGTAAAATTCTGATAATGTCATTTTATCATAAGATCAATAGTGACAGTGCTCATTTTCACATCAAGAAGAAGCATCAGAACCGTCCCCATGCTTCTTACTTTCGTTTTAACGAGGTGAGTGAGATAATTTGAGCAATCACAAAACTGAAGGAGGAGTTATGAATGAAGAAAGTCATGAATGAACCTGAAGATTTGGTCGTGGAGATGTGCAATGGGATGGCCATGGCTCATCCGGAGCTTGAGTTTATGAAGAAGTATAAGGTGATGAAGAAAAAGGATTTGAATGAAGAGAAGGTAACGCTGATCAGCGGCGGAGGAAGCGGACATGAGCCTGCGCATGCGGGATTAGTTGGGAAAGGGATGCTCGATGCTGCTGTGTGCGGTGACGTGTTTGCATCGCCTTCTCAAATTCAGGTCTATCAGGCGATCAAGGCGACGGCCGGTAAAAAGGGAGCCCTCTTGGTCATTAAGAATTACAGCGGGGATATCATGAATTTTAAAAATGCGGCTCACATGGCTTCAAAGGATGGCATCCCTGTGGAATACGTCAAAGTGGATGATGATATTGCCGTGGAAGACAGCCTTTATACAGTGGGACGCCGTGGTGTCGCGGGAACCGTGTTGGTACATAAAGTGGCCGGAGCGGCTGCTGAAGAAGGAAGGGACTTGCTGGAAGTGAAAGCCGTGGCGGAGAAAGCCGCCGAGAATGTCCGCAGCATCGGATTCGCCCTGACATCCTGTACGGTCCCAGCCAGTGGATCTCCGACGTTCAAATTGGCTGACGACGAAATCGAATATGGTGTCGGAATTCACGGAGAGCCGGGGACAAGACGGGAAAAAACCGCGTCCGCTGACGAACTGGCAGATCGTATGGTAAATGACCTTCTGAAGGATTTGAAGATGGAAGATGGGGATTCTTCCGAGATTGCGGTCCTTGTAAACGGCTTTGGAGGGACTCCGCTACAGGAACTCTACCTTTTCAACAATTCCGTTACCCGGATTTTGGCCGATAAAAAAATCCAGATTAATCGTACCTTTGTCGGCAATTACATGACAAGCATTGACATGGCAGGCGTTTCCCTGACCGTGATGAAGCTTGATGAAGAGTTGAAAACATTGCTCTCAAGTGAAAGCACTGCGCCTGCGTTCAGAGTGGACGGGCCGGTCCCGGGTGTGGAGTACATCGATCTCGAGGAAGATGAGGAAACGAAACCAGTCTCCTTCGAAGTAGAAACGCCGGAAGAACATGCTGTGATTAAAAATGATAGAGCGACACTCGAAAACATGATATATCTTGTGGACAAAATGAGCGACATCATCATCAAGAATGAAGTACCATTCTGTGAATTGGATTCACATGCCGGAGACGGGGATTTTGGAATGAGCGTTTCCAAAGGCTTCAAGCAATTGAAGCGGGAGTGGAAAGACATCCTTAGTCAGGAGAATCTCACCATAGGAAGCTTCCTGGATGCAAGTTCCATGGTCATCATGGAATACTGCGGAGGTGCTTCCGGTCCAATATGGGGATCTGCGTTCCGTGCGGCAGGGAAAGCGGCAGAGGATCGAAAGGAACTGACCGTGGGAGAATTTGCGGACATGCTGCAAGCGGCCGTGAAGGGAATCCAGGATACAGGCGAACGATCCTTCGGCAGAGGAGCAGAAGTCGGGGACAAAACCCTCGTGGATGCACTCGTTCCTTGCGCGGACTCCTGGTCGGAAAGTGCGTCAAACGGAGCTGACTTCAAGACCGCGTTTGAAAAAGGAGCAGCGGCCGCTGTAGAAGGAGCCGAGAAAACCAAGGATATCGTTGCCCGGATGGGGCGTGCCGGTACGGTTGGGGAACGAAGCCTTGGACATCCGGATGCAGGTGCTTATGCGCTTGGGGTAATATTTACGGAGCTTGCGGAGAGTTTGAAGTAAAGGTTGATGGAAGCAAGGGGACGGTTCTCTCGCTTCTTTTTTTTGTCGGTTGGAAGCGGGAGAACCGTCCCTGTGCTCCTTAAACAATAAGTTCTTTTATCAAGGAAAGGAAAGTGTAGACGATAATCGAGAGAACTCCTTGAACAAACAGCGCAAGGATAAATAGGATCTTTCGGACAAACCAGTTGTACTTTCCGATTTTCGTGTAAATATAGTACCCAGATCCAAGCAGTCCCTTTTGGAAGGTGTTCTGTATTTTTTGAAAGACGGTGGTAGCGGGACGATAAATGGACAGGTCGTAGAAGTTCAGCATGGTCCTCTCTAAGAGCAGGATTGTGCAGCCGTATGCGAACTGGATGGCTAGTACGGCAGCAATGGCCAATAAAATAAATTCACCAATATCATCAGGCGTAAGAACATAACGTTTTCCTTTCTTTTTCCCTTAGGAATAGTTTAGAATGATCGCCAATGTAGCAATTCCAAAATGATTTCATACAGAATAACCGATAGGATGGCTTGTATTAGTAAACATCCCAGTAATAAGACCTTACCCAGCACCCAATTCAATCTTGACACTTTGGTGTAAAGAAGATACCCAAATCCAATGGTGGTCTTCTGAAAAACGTTACTCATTCTTTGAAATGGATTTTCAGGCTTTTCGTAAATGGAGATTGTGTAGAAATCCACCATGGTTCTTCCAAATAATAAAATCAGACAACCGAAACCGAATTGTGTGAGTAAGATGGCAATCAATAGATACTTTATGAATTCAATGATTGTTGGGAGAATCAATAGCATGTGTGTCTCCTTTTTAGAAGCATGGGAAGGTTGCTTCGCTTCATTTATATGAGTTGGAAGGGGGAGAACCGTCCCCATGCTCCCCATTAAATAATCAAACCAAAGATTAAATCAACCAGCCAGGCCAATAGGTAATAGATGATAATGGAAAGAACGCCTTGCACAATCAGCGATAGCAAATATAGAATCTTTCGCACAAACCAATTGTACTTTCCGATCTTCGTATAAATGTAGTATCCGGAACCGAACATGCCCTTTTGGAAGGCGTTCGTGATTTTTTGAAAGATCGTGGTTGCAGGGCGGTAAACGGCCAAATCGTAGTAATCCAACATGGTTCTTTCCAATAAAAGAATGGTGCATCCATATGCAAATTGGGTGGAGAGGACCACGATGATGAATAGTTTGATGATATCAGTTATGTAATCTACATACACATACATATGAATCTCCTTTTCTAAGCAACTCTCTATCTATCATACTCAAATTATCCACCTGACAAAAGACTTCCATTAACGAAACTTTCCAATTCAGTTAAACGTATACATATATAAGGAGTAAAAACAGTGATGTACTTAAGGAGGCAGTCAAAATGAAATGGTATATCTTTCTAGCTGTTATCGGGATATATGTGTTGATTTCCCTGTTGATCTTACCTATGCAATATCGCTTCTTGATCGCTTTAAAAGCTGAAGAGGAGAAGAACCGGTTAAAAGGAAAGAAACAGGGGGATATGTATGATGCCATGAACGCTGGTGAACTGAGCCTTCATGGGAATATGCAGGGGAACCCGTTGTTTTTTCTGGCTAATCTTTTTGCTTCGATTTTGTATAGAGTGAGGCATGGTGGGGGTGGGAAGTGAGTCATCGACATATAGGGGGTTTTTAATGTTTAAAAGGTTTGGGTTCATAAAAATGGTGGTACAAAAGAATCATGAATAATTTCCTTTTTTTGTTATGTTCTCGTTACTGAGTAGAATGATGAACAAAAGGGTGGTACGATATCAAAGGTGATTGGAATTTTATAGGTATTTTAGCGGATTAATTGGTAAGGGAGATGCCGAAATGGGACTCTACAATGAGTTAAATTACATTCAGAGTGTGATCCATTCCCAATCGAGCGATATTCAGGAAAAGATTTCGCGGTTGAGGGAAGCGAAGAACGCCATTTTGCATGAGCAAAGTCAACTACTTAGTGAAATTAAGCAAATACAGCAGCCGGAATTACATAAAAGTTGGGTGGGCCCAAGGTCTGAAGAATATCAAACGGACCGGGATTCTGCCCTCCATGCCATGAGGCAGATCGGACATGAAAACTATGACGAATATGTCAGCTCAATAGAATCAAAGATTCATTTATTGGAAGCTCAGCAGGGTGTTATCAGCTTCTATGGTCATTTGGCTAATGACGCAGAACATTTACTTTCAAAAGGGGAAGATTTTTATGAGCAGGTTTCTCATAAAATCAGTGACTTGAAAGGGAGGTTGTTTTAGATGAATGTGAGCCCGGTATCTGGAGGAGGATCAGCTCAGCAAATAAAGCTTAACCATCATGCGGTCATGGCGAAACTGAATGAAGTGATGCACAACCTGGAACGGCTACAGTTGAATCCACCTGCACAAGAGCAGTTGGGACGGAACAAGCTGCATTATACAGATGCATGGATCCAACGTGAACAGAACATTCACCAGATATTGAAGGAATACATCGCCGTTGTTGAAAAAAATATACAAGATACAAAAGCGAATGTAGAGGTTTTAAAAGAACAGGATGAAGCCGTAACCAAATCCTGAAAGAAAGGCAGACGCGACCATTGAAAGTATATGAAGCCCCTACTTTACTAGACGCAATGTCATCACGCCGACATGAATACGAAACATTAAGAGATCAACTGATAACACTTAACCACTCTTTTCAAGCCATTGTGGACCTTGACGATGAATTTCAGGGAAAGGGTGCCGATGCCATTAAAGGTTTCTACGGCGCTCAAATCGATGTCGTTGAGGTTTGGATTCAACTTGCTGAAAGGAACATCGCTTTCTTCGACGGCATTCATGGTGACGCCGATGGGCGAAACCTTGGCAGGGAATCGGTGGAACTTCCATTCCTGGAGGAAGACCTCCGTCAAAGTGAGCGACGATCAGATGAAATGGTCGCTGCACAACAGCAGGGACTTCAAGGAATCCTCAATCGTATAAGCGATTTCCATCCATTGAACGTCTTTTCGAGAGAACGGTTCGATGCCCATATGGAAGACGCGAGGAGGAAACGAGAAGATACACTTGACGCCGTTAATCAATTTGATGAAGAATTAAAACGGGAATATCTTCATTTAGAATCCAGTGAACAGGTACTCACAGGTCTCATGAAGGAGTTAATGGAATCGTCCACGCAGGGCAGCCACATATCACCGCTTTATTTCAATGCGGCAGCCTATTACTCCAGTGACGCCTATCAGCTGACGGATGACATTACAGCCGAGACAGACTCTTATTTGAAATTCAAGGAAGCACAGCAACAGGAAAGAGAGCCCAAGCCACTCCCGGAAGAAGAAGTCAATGAAAATCCGTTCATGGAATCCCTTAACAGCTTTAAAGAAATCGGACAGGATCTCTGGGCCGGGATGGAGAAACGGAATGAAGAGAAGTTTGACTCCGTCTATGATTTTGGAAACTATATTACGGCAGGCGGCCTTGATTTAGGCAAGGGATTCATGAGTGGTCTGAATGAAAGAGCGGAGGTAGCAACCGACTCCGGCTCTGACTTTATCAACTACCTGACAATGGGCGGGATGGACCTTTTCAACGGGGCAGTCAATCCAGAAGACGCCTATTCGAAAGAACACTGGATGAATAGCTTTGGCCTGGCTGCACTTCTTGTCGGAGGTGCCAAACCCGGGTTGAAAGTGAAAGGTGGCACGAATATATCAACCCCTGCACCGAGAGCTGTTCCGAAGGTTTCATTGTCGCATAGATGGGATCAGATACGGTTGGGGATTGATGATCTTTATAACCGACCGATGGTAGCTGCTGATAATGGGATGTTGGTTGGTGGTGAGCCTGGGTGGAGTAGGTTTTCTTACAGGGATAAGGTTGAAGGTGTGAATCCTAAACTTTTGTTGGGAAATTCAAAGTGTAAGGTAGAAGAATTAATAATATATTTAAAAAATTTAGATGGATATAATGGAACTAGTTATGCCAACCAATTTTCTACTTCAGGAAAATGGCCAGAGGAAATTCAAATTCCTAAAGAGCCAAGTGTTTTAAAGCGTGATGGTAGAATAGATTGGTCACAGGTTCCTAATGATGGATTTAAACTGGATTCATCAGGTGCCCCAATAAAGGAACTATATTTTCCAGAAGTTGGTGAGGTGATTGATAGATTTGGACCTAAAGAAGGGAGGTTTACTTCTCCAGTTATTGATGGCGAACCCTATTCTTACGACCAACGTTCTTTACCATATCTTGAAGATACAACAAAATATCATCAATATGAAATTGTTGGGGATTTTAACGATATTGAATCCTATATTAAGAGGACTCCTAACAAAGATTTAAAAGCTGCAATTGAAGGTTATATGAAAAAATATTCTCTGACTTTTGAGGATTTAGTCGTTCAAAAAGGAGAAATTGCTCCAGGTTTTGGATCAATTGGAGGAGGCATTCAATATCAATTACCACTACCAGCAAAACTTTTAGAAGATTTAGGTGTTATAAAAATTTTATTCTAAACAAGGAGGGCTCACAATGAACATAGAGAAAGCAAAAAAAATAATTCAAACTGAACAGTTAGAAAACTATTGTTTTTTCTGCGACGATACCACCAATGAAGGGGTGGTGGTTATTGAGAAAGATGCTAATGAGTGGATAGTATATACAAATAATGAAAGGGCAACGAAAACAGGAGAAAAAAAATATAAAGCTGAAAGTGATGCATTAACAGATTTTATTGAGAGGCTAAGGGGAGACAAAGCAATGCGGAAATATTTAAAAAATTTATTATAGCTATGTAAGCGAAAGTAAGCGCGGGAACGAATCTCGTGCTTTTTTTATTTCTGGAAAGTAATAGAACCTTCCCTATGCTTCAAGACAGGATCTCTGGGGCCTGAATGTAGAAACGAAATGAAGAGAGAAGTTTGACTCCGTTTACGGTCCTGGAAACCTTCCACAAATGTATTGATTGAGAAAGGGATTATAAAACCAATCTACTCTCAACGTCTAAAAAATTTCAAGTAATGGTAGGGAGATATAAAAATGATAGATAAAGCTACTGGTTCATTAATATTGGATGATGGAAAAATAGTTTTAAATTCATAAATGTCTGCTGAGACATTTATGGCTACTCCTTTATCCAAGGGAGGAACTGCTGATAATCGATATTCAATAGAAGAGGCACAAGAAATTAATGGAAAGGACTTCTTTATAACCTTATTTTTTAATGATGGAAAGCTTAAAGAGATACACTTATCAGAGGTAGTGAAAGGGTTATCTTGGAACAGCCGGACAGAAGATGTTGAGATTTCTAAGAAAAATAGTCATGACCATTGGTTATTAAGTGTTTTAGGGAACGAAACTTACCATTATTCTTGGGGGTATGTAGAATCTGTATTTGATAAAAAAGGTTGCGTAAGTTCTATTATTCTAAGATACAATTAATCTAATGATCTATTTAAAGCGTTAGAAGTCAATTTTATAAAAAATAAAATTGATCAGAAAGATTGTGAAATAAGAAAAATGAAAAAAGGTGAATTATTACATTTATTAAGAGAAGCGAATGTATCCAATGATGCTTATAGTTTAACTGGTGGATTACCAAACGAATCTTACTGTTTAAATGAAGAAAAGGATTTTTGGGAAGTATATTACAGTGAACGGGGAAGTAAATCTCAACTAAAGAAGTTTGATTCTGAGGATGAAGCGTGTAAGGATCTATATAATATTATTCGTGAGAATTTTGACTTGTGACAAGGTTTCTACTTTATTCTCTATACATAATGGATAAACATTCCAATTGGTGAAAAAAAGGGAGAAATAATACTTTGACTAAAAAAGAGTTTGAAAAATTTATAGCAATACAAAACATAGACACAAATAAATTAAATATAGTTATTGGAGAAAAGAAGATAATTCCTTATGTCACAGGTTGTTTCGAAGAAGATGGTGTATGGAAAATTTATATGGTAGGGGAACCACAGGACTTTGATATTGTTCAAGAAGGGACAGAAGAGGAAATATTTAGTGTCATGAGTAGCATAACTAAAAG
This sequence comes from Rossellomorea sp. QJM3NY_18, assembly GCF_056173145.1. Taxonomy (NCBI): domain Bacteria; kingdom Bacillati; phylum Bacillota; class Bacilli; order Caryophanales; family Bacillaceae; genus Rossellomorea; species Rossellomorea sp. QJM3NY_18. The sequence continues at coordinate 774,419 of NZ_CM149659.1, forward strand.
CAGAGTGAAACGTAGTAAAGATATTTCTTAACAGAGAGAGTCACGGTGTTTAACATTTGTGATTCTTTTTTAATGTGAGCGTTTGGTTAAATGGAAGGGAATCCAACCCTCTTTCACAGAAATTTGCCAGGATTTCTGGACCGGGATGGAGAAACGGTGTCGGGGGCTAAGCCCAAAATAGAAAAAGCAGGTAGTCTGAAGTTTCAACTAGGAAATCAAAATATTAAGGTGTAGAATAATGGTATATTATGAACCTGGACAGCTTAATAAAACACTTAATTTTATTAAAGAAGCTGAAAAAGCGAAAGCGAAGCTAGAGTGTGAAATTAAAGCTCACAAATTTGGTCAAGGTAAAGATGGGACAATAAGTCAACTTGAAAATTTCTATAAAGATATCGAATCAATGATTGAAAGCAATAGTCATGTCCCAACATATTCAAAAGCTATTGCTGACTCCTGGGATTTTAATAGTGAACTTGGAAAACAATTATTAGATTTATATGAGGAGTATAAGAAGCTAAGATAACTACCTCTGAAAAAAACAATAAATAAACTTAGGTGTGTAAGCACAGGGACGGTTCTGGTTCTCATGCTTCTTTTACATTAAAAATATGGGAGTGTGAAATTTGAACATCGATGGTATATATCATTTCATTGAGACTGAGTTTAAAGTAATTAAAAGTGAAAAAGACTTTATTTGCGTCGCACCAATAAGTGGAGGGGATTATCCTGAAACCACTGTTAAATTAACTTTAAATGAAGGAATGGATCTTTATGAGCTTTTTGAGGTTAACGAAGGAAAAGCATACAAAGTAGATGTATTTAAAGATAAATATAAATCCATCATAGCTTTATATTTCTTTGCAAAGAGTAAATTGGAAGAAAGAAAATATAATACAGATAGTCACGTTGCGGTTGAAAATGCAGCATCATTTAATGATCTTCAAAGGATGTTAAAAACGTTTTCAGACGACAACTATTATTCACTATTAAAAATGGTGCCGGATAAAATAATATTAGAGAAAAGTACGAATGATAAGTACAATGTTCTATTCTTAGGAAAGCGTGATTCTAAGACGTACATAATTAAATCTAGAAACTTGAATCGTGCAGCTATTGTTCTATGCAATTTTACTTCTAAACTTAGACAATTTTATGGGCTTATTGATAAGACTGAAGTGAAAGATGATAGTGACTTTATTGAAACGTTAAAAGAATTATATCTGTTGGGGTAGCGTTTGAGAAAAATGACAAAGGATGCACGGGGACACGGTTCTCGTGCGTCTTTTTTATGAGGGGGAAGCAGGAGAACCGTCCCCATGCTTCCTTTTTTCAGCCATATACAGAAAAATCTTTACTAAATTGTGAGATTGTCAGATAAATAAGAGATTTTGTAATACAATTAAAATACAAACCCGATTTAAATTACGGAGTTATCCAAAGAGAATCGAGAACGATTTTAACGAAATATTGTAATGAGGTGCTGAAATGAACGGATTACGTGTCACCATGGCTGCCGTGGTCATCATTTTCCCCTTGCTCATGGCGATGATAACGCCGGTAGCATGGGTTGGATTATTGATTGTGGGATTTGGTTTATACCAAACTTCTCAAAAGAGGATGTTCTTCAGGAAGCCAGGCTGGTTGATGATAATCGGAATTCTAGTAGTCATCACCGGGGGCTGTGCATCTCCATCAGATGAAGTGGATCAAGTAGCAACTGAGAATGCTGAGAATGAAGCCGACCAACAGCCAAAAGCAGAGGAAGATAAGAAGGCGGTGGAAGAGAAGAAAGCCAAGGAAGAAGAAGAGCAAGTAGCAAAGGAAAAAGCGGAAGCTGAGAAAGAGCAGCAGGAGCTGGCCGACTCATTCGGATTGGAAGAAGTGCTGGTTTCCCGAGTGGTAGATGGCGATACAGTCGAATTGAAGGATGGAAGAAAAGTCCGGTTCATAGGCGTCAACACCCCTGAGTCCACAACGAGAACAGAAGAATATGGAAAAGAAGCAAGTAACTATACGACCGAAAAGTTAGAAGGCAAGACGGTCTGGCTTCAAAAAGATGTGTCCGAAACGGATCGGTACAATCGTTTCCTGCGTCTTATCTGGCTTGAGATTCCTAAGGATGACTTGGACGAAGAAGAAATCCGGACTAAGATGTTCAATGCGGACCTAGTATTAAACGGATATGCAGAGCCGTCGACCTATAATCCGGATGTGAAGTACAGCGAGTACTTCGCGAAATTTGCCAGGGAAGCAAGGGAGAAGGAAACGGGCCTCTGGGCTTATGATGAAGATGGCACCACCAAAGGGGATCTGGATCTAAAGGAAGAAAAGAAAACAACGACAGCCGCCACACCTAAATCCGGCTCCAGTGCCACAACGGAAGAACCGGCAGCTGCTCAAGGACAAGAGTATTATCAAAACTGTACGGAACTGAGAAAAGTCTATCCGGATGGAGTCCCATCCGATCATCCTGCTTATGCACGGAAGCATGACCGGGATAAGGACGACTGGGCGTGTGAGAGATAAGAGAGAGTACGGGCCATTCCTTTTGTAAGGGAATGGCTTTTGTTTTGGGGTAATAGTAAAAATATTGGAACATGATCCCAACTCAATCGTAGATAATATAAGGACTTAAGTTGGGGAGGGAAATCATGAAACAGCTTTATATCAAACAAAAGGTATTCAGTCTGAGCGGGAAATTCACGGTGAAGGATCATGAGGAGAAGGATCGATATTATGTGGAAGGAAGCTTTATGAAGGTTCCGAAGACTTTCTCCATTATGGATGCAAGCAGGGAAGAAGTAGCGCTGATTACGAAGAAGACGTTCAGCTTCTTACCGAAGTTTTTTGTGGAGGTAAATGGTCAAGAGGTGTTGACGATTAAGAAGGAGTTATCCTTTTTAAAAGCGCGCTATTCAATTGATGCGGGAGGCATTGAAGTGCAGGGTAACTGGTGGGATATGAATTTCCAAGTGTTACAGTATGGCAAAGTGGTTGGTGAAGTGGGTAAGGAGTGGTTCAGTTGGGGCGACAGCTACAGGGTGAACGTCATAAATGAAGAGATGGAAACGATTATGATTGCACTTGTCATTGCGATAGATTGTGTGAAAGCGGATGAATCAGCGGCTGCATCGTCAGCTAACTAGAAGAGAAGCATGGGGACGGTTCCCGTGCTTTTTTCTGTTGAGAAATGAAACCCGATAATATTACTATCTTCATATTCAACTAAGGAAGTGGTCACTAGTTGTCATAATAAATAATAAAACGATCGTAAATCATTGAATACTGAAAATTCTTAATAATAAATAATGTTATATACTCAACAAGTAAGTTCAATTAATAATGAGGAGGTGCTGTCATGCTGAAGAAACTGGCTACTAAACTAAGTGGGGGACCGAGCAAGGTTCCTTGCTACGATGAAAGATGTTCTTGTGGATATGCTTATGAATGTTTAACTTTCTCAGATGGAACAAAAACGTGTAAATGTGTACGTGTATTCTAATTGGTTAAAATGATGCCGGCCTTATAGGTCGGCATCGTGCATCATTTAAAGAAATTGAGAATATTGGTGATTAGATGAGACCGTTTCATTTTATAAAAAAAGCATTGTCCTTGATCTGGGAATCAGGTAAAGTCTGGATGATCATTTCATTACTCATGCGGATTGTATTAGGATTTATACCCCTTGTGTCTGTATTATTGATTCAGAATATTATTAATGAAATTACCCTGTACTTTAATAATGAAAATGAGGGCTTGGGTTCAGTTGTGTGGTTGTTGGTCTTACAGTTTGCCATGTTATTCTTTCAATCGGCTGCCATCAATTTGATGAAGATATTCGACCTGCGAATTGAGCAGAAGCTTGACTATAAATTAGAGAAAAAAATATCGGAGAAGGCTGCGTCTGTACCTCTGTCTTATTTCGATAATACGGAGTTTCATCATCATCACGACAGGATTATGGGGAGTTCTGGCGAACGGTTATTGAGCCCCATTAAAGCTGTATTGGATATAGGTCAGAACATTGTTACGTTAACTTCATTTTTCGTCTTTCTCATTCATATTCACTGGCTGCTGGCGGTAACAAGTGCACTGATGGCCATCCCTGTGTTGATAGTTCAAGGGAAGTTTGGAAATAAGCAGTTTCGATTGTTACGTTATCAAACACCTTCGATCAGGAAAGCCCATTATTTATCTGCCTTGTTGAATGATCGGGATATGGCCAAGGAAATCCGGTTATTTAATTTGAAGGACTATCTATTGAATAAATGGAGTCACCTATTTCAGGAGAATAATACATTACTCTTCAATTTATCGAAGAGGCGGGAAATGGCACATTTAGGATTACAAATGTTCACGGCACTCATCTATGTGTTTAATGCCTTCTTTTTAATTCGATTATTGAAAACAACAACTTTGAAAATAGGTGACTTTGTTGGGGTTATGCAAGCAGTTCAGGGAACTCAGAATACAATCAATGATCTGTCGATTGGAATGGCCAACGTGTTCAGTGAGTTTCTATACATTCAAGATCTATTCTTATTCCTGGAGTTCGAGGATCAGTCATTGAACATCGTGAAAGGGAAGAACAACTTTCCGGAGACCCTGGACCAAGGAATTGAATTTGATTCTGTATCCTTTAAGTATCCCCATAGTGATAGGGAAGTACTGAAAAACATTTCGTTTATCCTACGTCCCGGAGAAAAAATTGCCATAGTGGGTGAGAACGGATCTGGTAAGACAACTTTAGTGAAATGTCTGATGGGACTTTATCCGGTGACACATGGTGGGATCTATTTTGATCAAATTCTCCTAGAAGACATTAAGCAAGAGGAATTATATAAGAACCTCACAGTGATATTCCAGGATTTTGTAAAGTACAATATGAGCGTTAAGGAAAATATTACAATTAGTCTACATGAAGATGAAAGCAATGAAATCAAAATGATGGATGTTGCAAAACAAACAGGCGTCGATTCTTTTGTATCCCGATATAGTGCGAAATATGAAACAATTCTAGGGAAAATTTTGTTTGAAGGGGAGGATTTATCGGGAGGTCAATGGCAGAAGGTGGCGCTCGCCAGGTCCCTTTTTAAAAGTGGCCAAATCTTCGTTCTTGATGAACCAACGGCTTCTCTCGATCCGAAAGCAGAGCTTGAGGTGTTCAAGCAATTCGAAGTCTTAACGAAACAAAAGACCACGATTTACATCTCTCATAGAATGGCTTCAGCAAGAATAGCAGACAGGATCCTTGTCATGAAAAATGGAGAGTTAGTGGAGATGGGTCATCATGATGAATTAATCACTCACGATTCAGAATACGCCCGATTATTTAATATGCAGGCAAGATGGTATGCATAGAAAGGAGACCTATGGAATATTTAGCATTATACTCTTCTGTCATTTTGTCCATTCTATTTCTTTCGACGGGCTTTGATAAGTTCATTCATTTCAAAAAGCATCTTTTCTCTGTGAAGAGTTATGATCTGCTTCCGAACATTCTCGTCCAACCAGCAGTCGTTTTTCTTGGTGTTTTGGAGTTGTTCATTGCTGCTGGTTTGATGAGTGGGTTTCACTTAAATCTCGCCCTTGGTTGCGGGTTCTTCCTTTTAACATCCTATTCGTGGGCGATGATTCAACCATTAAGGACGGGAAGAAAGATAGATTGTGGATGCGGGGGGCTGATTGGTAGTCAAGCCATTACCAAGAAATCTGTATGGAGGAATGGTGCATTGATTTGTTGCTTGCTGATGGTCTATCTTTTCTCTGGAGTGAATCAATATCATCTTGATTCTCTCCTGCCGGCAGTGTTGACTTCAATAACGGCGGTGTTAGTCGTCTTCAGTTTATCTAAGTTAGTCGAATTGAAAAAAATATAAAGGAGGGATCCGTGTGGAGCTACCATGGATGATCGCATATATTATACAATGGGCAGTCATTGCCGTTTTACTCATACTGTTCTATCAAACCCTTAAATTAGTAGGGGAATATATTCGCAAGGTAGAGAAGATGGAGAGGCATGGCAAAGGGGGATTATCATTTAATACCCATTTTCCTGAATATCAGGCAGAATCCATTTCTACATCTGGAAAAGTCGATACAATGAGCGGAAAAAAGTATCAATTCTTATTATTTGTATCACCCACTTGTATGGCGTGTGAAGATGTTCTAACCAATCTCCACCGAATTCAATTACCCCAACACCAAGAAATTGCCGTGGTTTCCATGAAGGATGAGAAGCAATCACACTTGAAATACTTCCATATCTTAAAGGAAAAGAATATCCCCATGGTTCTGGATAATGATCTATTTTTCAAATTGGGCATTCCGAGTCTGCCCTATGGTATCGCCATTGACGCCAAGCGAAACATTATTCAATACGGAGAGGCAGGCAGTCTGAAAGATATACAAGAAATGATTGCTATCTCTTTAAGAGAAGAAACCGTATCATAATAAGGGAGGCAATAGAATGAAGAAACTACTAACGGGGTTGACCCTAACAGGACTCTTACTATCAGGATGTTCCAGTGCCCCTCAAGAAAAGCAATACACCATCGCTGAAGCGACTGATAATGGGGACACGATTGTAAATGAAGAGGGAAAAGTAGAAAATCTGGATAAACTATTATCCTTTATAGAGGATGTTAAGGCTGATAAGGAATCGGAACTGATCCTCTCGAATTTCTCGAATCGTCAAGTGACGCTAAATAAAATGAAGTTCGATGGAGAATCGTTGACGTATGAACTAACAGATGGTAAAGGGGAAGAACGGGTGAACACGAGCTGCAAGAGCATTGAGGAAAGAACTGGATCCATCTCTTTACAAGAATGCGAAGGTGATTCACCAGTAATCGGCCTCGTGCAAGTATCTGAGTACCAAATAAATAAAACCAAAGCATCTATGAACGAGTAAAAGCATCCCGCTTAGGATGCTTTTTTCATGTGAGTCTCACGCGTCTTTCATTTGTGTGATGAGGCTTTGAGTCATATTGATATTCTTTTCGCTTTTCAGTAAGTGATAAGCCATTTTGGCATACTGGAGATGAGTGATGGCTGACTCCTTATTATGCAGCTTGATGAAGTTTCGTCCCAGCATGAAATAGAGATCACCCAGTGCATATAAGTAGTGATGTTCAGTACAATAGGTAATTCCCTTATTGCAATACATGATGGATTCATTAAACTTTTCTGTGTGATATAAAACATAGGCATAGTTGTAATAGGATCGAATGACGATTTTATCATTTAATAGTGGCAGGTTCTGATTAAGGTGGCTGAACACGGTTTGGTATTCTTTCTGCGCCTCATTGTATCGTTTCGCTTCTATTAGTAGGTTGCATTTGGTAATGAGAATTTCTAAGTCTTCTTCCGATAGATTCTTTTTGGTGCTGTAGGACATTTCCAGTGCAGAATTAATCAGGGCTAGTGCTTGATCAAGGTCATTTTTTATAAAAAAAGCACAAAGGCTCTCATGCCATGTGAAGATCTTTTGATAACGAATGTCTTTAAATAAAGGATTGTTCTTTTGGGAATGGATTAACTTGCGTACCTGATCGTAGTCTCTTGCCGCCCTGGCATTTCGTAATTGTTTATAAACCTCGCTGAAGTAGTCATATCGCTCATTATAAGCAGGATTGATTAGTGCAGAGATGGGAACTCCCAGTCTTTCAGATAGTCTATAAACGGTTTCAGCGGAGGGAGACACACTTCCCCCTTCCAATCGGCTGATGAAAGATTGAGTGCAAATATCTTTAGCCAGCTCACCCTGTGTCATGTTGATCTTCTGACGCAACTCTTTGATTCTCTCTCCAATGTTCATAACTATCCCCTACGTAAAATATTCGTAAACTCATATCGTTAGTCAAATAACGATTAAAGAGCACCTATTTATTAGTATAAAGATAGTATATCAAATAAGACTAAAGATTCACAAAAATCCATAATAAGTTATTATGTAGTTACATGATCACAAAGGGGATATGAAACATGAAAAACTCGGCAAAACTACTATTATTGTCATTATTACTATTTGTCAATGCAGGTAACCTGTCTCACACAGCAAGCCAAACTCCCAAGGATTCTTCGTATAAGGCCTATAGCTCTATAGATGTCATCACTCCAGACAGTGATGAAGAAGATCCTGGGACATTAAGTTAAAAGAAGCACGGGGACGGTTCCCGTGCTTCTTTTTTCTGTCAATGGAAGCAGCAGAACCGTCCCCGTGCTTCCGTTACTTATTTCCTATTTCTAGAAAAACCTAGCTTCAGAATAGAATGACCACAGAAACGATGGTACGATAGTCTATGAATTGGAATTTTATAGGATATTAAATGTTAAATAGAAAGGACCGATCCATATGCACACTGAAATCCAGATTAAGTATTCAGAGACGGAGAGGGCGCTCTCGAAGCTTCGTCAGACGATTGACGCTTGGAATACAGCGTACCCAAGGCATATTGGCGGGGCGAATGAACTTGAGGTCATCAATAAGCTCAATGAACTCAATGAGCAATGCCAGAAGATGCTTGAAAGCTATCAGCAGCTTTTGATGGAAAATCAGACAGCCACGCAACTTTCCGTAGAAGGCATGGAAGAAACCGATCGTACTCTTTCTTCTACCATGACCTTGAGCCGGTAAGGGAGGCACTCTATGAAAATATTGGATGTTGACGGTTTTCAACTTGGAATGAAGGAAATAGAAGAAACCCTGTCCTCTCAGAAAGATCAGGCACAACAGATTGAAAGAGCCGTTAAGGAAGTCGTCCATCTGGATGATGCGTTTAAGGGGGAGGGCGGGAATGCAATTCGGGATTTCTACCGGAATCAGCATCTACCCATGCTGGAACAATACCAGTTGTTTTTATCCGACTATCAATCCGTCATCAGACAGATGAAGGAGGCCCTCGGTCACGTGGAGCCATCGCCTGACGGGTTCATGAGGCAGAGCTTCTTGGACAACGAAGTGGAGGAAGATCTTCACCATGCACGGCAGATAACGGTGGAACTGACAGAGGAAGCCAATGCCACCATCAGAAGTGTATCAGACATCGTATCGGTGCCAAGAATCCAGGAGTGGTCGTTTTTACAGCAGGTGACCCATGCCCAGGAGGAAAAAGAACGGAGCCTCCGAAAGCTGCATGAGTTCGACCATACTCAAACGGCTTCTCTATCTTCCCTTGAAGAACAGGTCCATACGATGACGCAGCAAATCGCTCGGCTCCAAACTGTTTTTCAAAAAGGAAAGCTTGGTATAATAGAGAAGAAGGCTCATCAGGAAGACTCATCGTTTTTATCCAAACTATCCGAATTTACATCGGTCATGGCCAAAAATAAAGTATCCGAGTTTCTTGGAACCGTGGAAGGAGCTCTGTTTGCGATCGTCGATATCGTCAGCGATCTCGTCGACACGCTCATCGCCCTGTTCACCGATCCCATTGGATTCTTCAAAGGCATTATTCATACCGTCCTTCACCCCATCGACACGGCGAAGTACATATGGAGAGACCTGAAACAATCCTTTGAAGAAGAAGTCGTCAACGGAGACGTGCGAAGCAGGGCGAGATACTTTTCCTACGCGGGAACCTACATCGCCGCGTCCATTTTCGGTGCGAAAGGCATAGACAAAGCCGGCAAGATGGGTAAAGCCGGCAAAATGAGCTCAAAGACAGACGTTCCCTACAACGTCATGTCCACAGCCAAAATCAAAACCTTCATCCACGACGGAGTCAAAAGCACCTTTGGAAAAGTGGAGGACACTGCTCATCAGCTGCTTTCTTCCCGAACTGGGAAAAGGGTACTGGGACTGAACGCTTTTTCTGGACATCTTCAAGAGCTATTCCGGAAGACCAAAAATGTCCTGAATCCAGGAAAAGTGAAATCGGTGATGGAGAAGACGTATCAAAAGGTAGTGGCCGGTCCGGTTTCGAGGGTTGCTCAGTCCGATGCTTTCTCCAGGATGGGGAAGGTGTTGTTGAATGAGGATGGGCATGTGGTGGTTTTTGGGAAGGAGAAGGGTCGAAGGGTTGGAAATGAGGGTATAGTTAAAAGTAAGGAAGTCAATGAAACAAATTTAAGAAATATTGATGATTTTATTAGTGGTAATAAGAAATTTGATGAAGTAATTGAAGACTACGCAAAAGTATATAAAAAACATGTAGACTTAAACAAACCTTGGTCATGGGACGACACCATTCCCGGTGGAGATAGTTTATCTTCTGCTCAAAAACGAAAGATTAAAGAAATGGCTATAGAAAAAGGGCACATTCCTGAAATAAAGGTTACAAAAGTAGCTGGAATGAGATACGGATTTGCTGACTTCGCAAGAGCAGGTGTTGTAGAAGAAACTGTACAACTACCAGAAGTGTTTTGGAAGTTATCGGACAAAGAACAGTTTAAGTGGTTGGATGAACAAATAGGCGGTACAAGAAAAGGAATGACATGGCATCATACAGAAGTTCCTAGTAGAATGGAGTTAGTTCCCTTTGGTATTCACAATATTACACCTCATAATGGAGGAAGAACAAAAGGAATGTGGGCAGACGCTCCTAGGTAACAACTTTGAGGAGGTATTGAAATATGGAATTCAAGGATGGATCAATTATATATCCCTTGCCGGATGATACATTATTATTTGAAAAAGAAAGCAAGTGGAGAATAAAATTACCAGATTCATATAAAGAATTTATAAAAAAATACAATGGTGGTATTCCTATAAAGGATAGTTTTAAGTGTAATAACCACATGTATGCGATTGATAGGTTTTTATGTACTTTGCAAGTAACTGGGGAAAGAGAAGATGAGTATTACGACATAGGAGTAGTTCGAACACAATTGGAAGAAAGAATTGTGTTTGATGAAGATTTAGTAGGTACTGAACTCTTACCGATAGCTGTATTATTTGCAGGTGACTTTGTATGCTTAGACTACAGTAAAAATGGTGAAGAGCCTACAGTTTGCGTGTGGAATCATGAAGAGTCTTCAGATTTGAATCCCGTAACATATATGATCAATAGTAGCTTCGAAGGATTTCTAAATATGTTAACAGAATAGATTCAAGTTTTATAAATATAAACTTGAATAGAATACTCTTAAATCAGAATTATCTAAAGCACTTGATTGTCCTTAATAGGCAACAGGTGCTTTTTTGTAAAAAAATAGGCAGAAGATATTAGACTTGGTGTATGATGTGGAGATATTGAAGTCTTATAGATATGTGAAAAACATAGAAGAGTGGAGGCACGGCCATATATTTCGTGCTTGTTAAAATGAATAGGGAGAATATGGTGCCACCTTGGTGGGAGTTTTAAAAACGACCCCATATTAGGAAAGCAATACGATAATTTTAGAAGTAAATATTGGAGATGGAGAGCTAATCAGATAGATAAAATTGAATTGTAAAGGAGGAACCTGGAATGAATAAAGAGGAATTATCAAACCTTGTTAATGAGCATAAGGAATCAGATGACTTTACAGGCGGAGTAGATGAAATTTAAATTCATTCAATTGAAAATGAGCTAGGGGTGGAATTACCAAAAAGTTTCAAGTGGTTTTTAACTACTTATGGTTCTGGTGGGCTATTTGGTGTTGATATTTTAGGAGTGGCTAAGTCAAATAGAACTCCTGTGGTTGTGAGTACTAAGAGATATAGAGAGTTAGGAATGGAAAAGGAACTAGTAGTTATTGAAGATGCTGGAGAATATGTTTATTGTCTTAATACGAGTGAAATGGAAAATAATGAGTGCCCGGTAATAGTGTGGAATAGGACAGGGGGGCTTGATGATTTCAGTACGGCAAAGAATTTTTATGAGTTTTTATCACAAAGGTTACTGAGCGCAAAAGAAGCATGGGAAGAAGATCTTTGAGATTGAAAATAGAAACAAAATATCTTATGTAGCTTATTATAAAGCACTTGATTGCCTACTAGGTAACAGGTGTTTTGTTTTACGTGAGTGATCTTGGTTTTCATCTGTCATAAGGAATTGACAAAGTAAATTTCTTCATCAAAAACATCAATTCTATATATCCATTTGTGACCATTTAGGAATTTACTCTTTTATCTCCTAAACCGCCAATGATGTCTGCTCTTAAAGAATAATCATGTAAATGAGAAATTAACTAAATAGTCTAAGGGGGTATTTATTGAGAACTATATTTAGCGATTTTATAAAAAATGAAAAAATTGATGAAGATGTTATTTTAAAATACAAGGCTAAACTTCCTGGAGAATTAATAGAAACTTGGGAAAGGTATGGTTATGGTACTTTTCTAAATGGCTTTATAAAAGTTATTAATCCAGACGATTATTTGGATATTTTAGAGAGAAGCTATTTAAGGTATGAGCAGGCGATTCCCATTTTTGCAACAGCGATGGGTGATATTATAGTATGGGAAAAGGGTAAGTATGTAAATTTAATAAACTATCGAAAAGGATATGTTAATGTTGTTTCATCCGGGTTTGAATTCTTTTTTGATGACTTAAAAGATTCAGACTTTATGAATGATGAATTAATGTGGCAGCCTTATCCCGATGCGCTTAGAACCTACAGTGGCCCCTGACTATGATGAGTGTTTTGGATACACTCCTTTATTAGGGTTAGGTGGAAATGAAAAAGTAGAAAACTTAAGCAAAGTGAAATTGAAGGAACATATTCTGGTTATTACTGAGTTTATGGGACCAGTTCAGTAAAAGTCCGAAATTCATTTACTGGTCGAACTACTAAACCACTTGCTTTAGGCAGCAGGTGGTTTTCACTTTGAAAGACTTAAGTAATCCTTACAGGTAGAAAATCCAATGTCGTAGACGAAGCAACAGAACTGTCCCCATGCTTCCAAAAAAAGTGTCATATCTCTCTAAATCAGAGACATATGACACTTTTTTTATTTCCACAACGATCCCACCTCCTAAAACAATCAAATATATAACACCATCACAAAAATGTAAGCGGTTTTATGATGAAGCGCTTTCATGGAAAATGTAGTTATAGAAAAGGGAGGGGTTAAGGATATGAAGGCTTGGAAGAAGTTTATGACAGGTGCAGCTATATCCACGATGTTATTTGCTGGAGGCTGCAGTGGGGGATCGAGTGAGACTGGATCTGAGAGCAGTGGTGATAAGGTCGTGTTGGATTATTGGCATACGTATAGTGATCAGGAAGAAGTCATTCTTAATGAGAAGATCAAACCATTGTTTGAAAAAGAACATCCTGATATTGAGTTGAAGCTTACGAGGATGCCTTATGAAGGATTGAAACAGCAGGTGATTGCCGGGGTTTCCGGTGGGGAAGCACCTGATTTGATGCGTATGGATATTGTGTGGGTTTCTGAGTTTGCCAAGATGGGCGCCCTTCAGGAAGTAAGCGGTATGGACGGGTTCGAGGAAGTAAAGAACAGTGTCTTTGAAGCTCCAATGGCTACGAATATCTATGACGGTAAGTACTATGGAGTACCGGTAAATACGAATACGAAAATAGCAATCTATAATAAAGACTTACTTGAAAAAGCAGGCTACAAAGATGCTCCGAAAACGATGGATGAGTTGAAGGATGCAGCGAAGAAAGCGGTCGATGCAGGCGCTAAAGGCGGAATTGGCATCGGAGGCAGTAACGCTTGGGGATTCCTTCCGTATTTCTGGAGTCTTGGCGGTAAGATGACCAATGATGATTATACAAAGTTCGATGGCTATTTAAATAGTAAAGAAAGCATTGCTGCGGTTGAAGAAATGGCAAATTGGCAGAAGGACGGGCTTCTTTCACCTACGATTCTAGGCGGAGAACCGGGCGCTTGGGATGGTATGAAAGAAGATCAATATCTCATGCTGGATGACGGCCCTTGGTTCTACAGTATTCTTGGGAATGAAGAAGGAAGTAAGTTCAATCCGGAAGAAGAGACTGTGAGTGGTTTGATTCCTGAAGGTCCTGGTGGAAGCCGTTCTGTTATCGGCGGTGAGAACCTTGTTACATTTGCAGGTTCCGAGCATCCTAAAGAAGCATGGGCGTTTGCGAAATGGATGTTGACGGAAGAGCCTCAGAAACTGATGGCAGAAGCGGGGTTGATTCCTACGAATAAGAGCGCTGCGAATGATCCAAGCGTGATTGAGAATCCGATTGTCGAGAAATACGTAAAGCAGCTTGAAACAGCGCTGCCACGTACTCCGATTGCTGAATGGTCTGAAATTGAAGCGGTCATTAACTTGGACTTCGAGAAAGTGATGCGCGGAGAAATGAAAGCGAAAGAAGCAATGGATGATGCAGCGAAGAAAGCGGACGCTATTCTTCAACAGTAATTTCGACAAGAGAAGATACTCACCGATCTGGTGCAGTATCTTCTTTCATTAATAAGGACATAAGGAGGGAGCAAGGTGGAACCGAAACTTAATAATAATGACAGTGATATTATTCTTTCTACAAAAAAACCATTTTCCGAGCGGTTCAGAAAAGGGGCAAAGCAGTGGTTGGAAGTCTCGCCGTTTCTGCTCATTGGGCTTGCAGGGGCAACTATATTTGTCATTTATCCTCTGATAAAGGGGATTGTCATGAGCTTTCAAGACTATAACATCATTCCAGGTGCGGAAAGTCCTTTTGTCGGGTTGGAGAATTATAAAAAGGCTTTTTCGGACCCGGCTTTTGCGTACGCCGTCAGGAATACATTTCTCAATACAGTCGTGACGGTGCCGATCAACTGGTTTTTAGGACTGCTTTTTGCTGTGTTGATCAATATTCAATTTGTTAAGTACAAGATTACGTTCAGGACGTTGTATTATCTTCCGATTATCACGTCATGGATTGTCGTTGCATTCCTTTTCCGTTATTTGTTTGCAGATGGGGATAACGGGTTGATCAACTTTGCCCTCGTCCATCTCGGAATCGTGGATGAGCCGATCAGCTGGCTGCAGAATCAGTGGACAGCGATGATCGTCATCTGGCTATTCCACATCTGGAAAACAGTGGGGTGGACAGTGGTCATCTATTTAGCAGCCCTCCAAGGAATTCCGAAGAATCTTTATGAAGCGGCAGCAATCGACGGGGCAAGCGGAATAAAGGCTTTCAGGTTTGTCACGATACCGATGCTTCGTCCGATTACGGCATTTGTCATCATTAATTTAATCATGGGTGCCTTTAACTTTTTCCCGCAGGTGTATTTCATCACGAACGGCGGACCGATGGGGCAGACAGAAGTGCTCCAAAGCATGATTTACAAACAGGCGTTCAGTAACTTTAACTTTGGGTATTCTTCAGCGCTGGGTGTGATGATGGGTCTGACGATCTTCCTGATTACATTCACGCAACAGAAGAAATTGAGCAATCAGAAATTCATGTAGATAGAAGAGGAGGGTAAACGTATGAATGGGAACTTTTTTAGTAAATTGGTAGTTTATCTGTTTCTCATTTTGGGGGTCGTCGTCTTTATCACACCTTTCATCTATATGGTGATGACGACATTCATTAACGGGGCATACTCACTTCCGAAGCCACAGGAAGTGTTCACGGCAGTCCCTAATTTTGAAAACTATGAAATTGTCTGGAACAAGAATAACTTCTTTCGTTATTTCTTAAACAGCTTGCTGGTAGCAGGTGTGGCCACGGTGGGAAGTGTTTTTCTTGGAGCGTTGACAGCTTATGCCTTTGTCCGGTTTACGTTTCCAGGCAAAGAACTGTTATTCAGGATCTTTTTATTCACGATGATGATTCCTCTTGTGCTTGCCATCGTTCCTCAATTTACCGTCATTAAGAACCTTGGACTTGTTAACACTTACTGGGGCTTGTGGTTATTGTATATTGGCGGTGGTGTGGTCGGTTCTACTTTCTTCCTGAGAGGGTTTTTTGAGACCGTACCGAAGGAATTGGAAGAATCCATTTTGATGGATGGAGGGGGAAACTGGACCATTTTCAGAAGGATCTATCTGCCTCTTTCAAAGCCTGCCCTCGGTACAATGGCCATTTTCTCATTCTCGGGGACATGGGATGAATATTTCGTTGCGTTGACGATCATCAAGGATGAAGCGATGAGAACATTGCCGATTGCGCTTATGATGTTCCAGGGCAAATATGCGAGTAACTGGTCTTGGATATTTGCGGCTTCCTTGATTGCGATTCTGCCAGTGATCATTATTTATATCATCTTCCAGAAGAAGTTTGTACAGAGCGGACATTCAGAAGGAGCGGTCAAAGGATAACTCATATAAGAGGAATAGGGTGAGAGTAATGGGGAAAAAGAGAAGCCTGGCCGTTCTGGCAAGCATGTCACTTACAGCAGCGATGCTTTTCGGTTGTGTGAATTCAAATTCTGAACCTGTTTTTCAAGCGGAGACGATTCAACAGGGGAAATGGGTGGATGAACTGAGCACAGATCAAGCCGCCTATGCACCGGGGGAATCTGTGAAGCTTTCGTTATCACTGAACAAAAAAGTAAAAGAAGGAAAAATACAGGTTCAGTATAAACACTTGGCAAAAACAGTGAAAGAGGAAGAATTCGATCTGAAAGATCAAGACATATCGTGGTCATGGAAACCCGAAGAAGATGATTTTAAAGGGTATATGGTAGAAGTGTATGTAAAACAAGGAGATGAGGTCATTGATCACCAGAACATAGGTGTTGATGTATCCTCCGATTGGGCCAAGTTTCCGAGGTACGGGTACCTTGCCGATTTTTACGACATGGAAGCTGATCAGCAGGAAGAATTGATCGACAATTTAAATCGATTCCACATCAATGGGCTTCAATTTTACGACTGGCAGTACAAACATGAGAAGCCCCTGAAGATGCAAGATGGTGAACTTGCGGAAACCTGGCCGGATATTGCCAACAGGGAAGTATCACGGGATACAATCGAACGCTACATTGCCCTTGCCCATGAAAAAAATATGAAGGCGATGAATTATAATCTCCTTTTCGGCAGCTATGAAAATGCTGAGAGTGAGGGAGTAAAAAAAGAGTGGGGACTATTCAAGGATCCGGATGCCGAAGAGCAGGATCACCATCCCCTTCCCGATAATTGGGCGAGTGATATTTACCTGATGGATCCTTCCAATAATGGGTGGCAGGATTTCATCATAAAGGAAGAAAAACAAGTGTTTAATCATTTGGATTTTGACGGATGGCACGTCGATCAGCTCGGTGATCGGGGCGTACTTTGGAATGGTGAAGGAAAGACGGTAGACCTTTCGACTACGTATGTGCCATTTTTGAATGAAGCGAAAAAGGAACTGGGCGTCGACCTGGTCATGAATGCCGTTTCCCAGTATGCACAAGGGTATATCGCTTCCCAGGCACCGGTGAGCTTCCTCTATTCGGAGCTTTGGGATGCCCATAATACGTATTCAAGTCTTAAAGGTGTCATTGATCAGAATAGTAAGTACAGTAAAGGAAAGCTGAATACTGTTCTGGCTGCCTACATGAACTATGATTTTTCTGACTCCATGGGAGAATTCAATACGCCCGGTGTTTTGATTACGAATGCGGTCATTTTCGCTTCTGGAGGGTCTCACTTGGAACTTGGAGAAAATATGCTTTCGAAAGAATATTTCCCTCATAAGAAATTAAGCATGAGTGATGAACTGAAAACCGAATTGACAAGATACTATGACTTCCAAGTAGCCTATCAGAATCTTCTTCGTGATGGCGGAGTGGAAGCGGAAAAAGAAGTGAAGATAGAAGGGGATCTTACCATCTCCGATCAGCCGAAGCTCGGCTCCATCTGGTCATTTGCCAAAAAGAAAGAGGATAAAGAGCTTATTCATCTGATTAATTTCACTGATGCTTCTTCGCTGGAATGGCGGGATAATCAAGGGTCACAGCCTGAACCTGAGGGGGAAAAGAATATCGAAGTGGAAGTGAAGGCTGGGGGGAAGGTAGATAAGATCTGGGTGGCAACACCTGATGCCTACCAGGGTTCCCCTCTGGAGATTGATTTTAAGCAAAAAGGGGACTCGATTACGTTCACCGTCCCTTCCCTAAAGTATTGGGACATGGTCGTGATCGACTATAAATAGGACCTATTGCTCCGGTTAAGAAGGAGAGATATGATAGATAACAAGAATAAGTGAAAGAGGGATTAGCAAATGAGACAGCTTCTACAGAAACGGCTGGCTGCCAAGGTCATTCTCACCATATTAGTCGTTTGCTTAATCCCTACGGTCTTTAATAGCGTGTTCTTCTACCAATCTGCCTCTGACGTCGTAAAAGAAAATGTAAGGGAATCGTCAAGACAGATTGCGAGACAGGCAGCGGAATCCCTGTCTTTTATCTTCTCCAATGGAAGTGATATGTCAGATCTCATCTACAGTAATGAAAGAATACAGGAGATCGTGAAGGATGACTTGGACAATCGCTCCTCGGCCACCGAAGAAAATCAAGAATATATGACATCTTATTTGAATTCAAATATTTATACGAGCTCATTCGTGAGGATCATTTACGTATTGAAGGAAGACGGGATGAGCTGGGGGAGCGGGACATTTTCCCCTTATAAGCTGTCAAAAGTGAATATTGATGGAATGGACTGGGCCGAGGAAGCAGTTCGAAGAGATGGGGAGCTGGTGTGGGGCGGACTTCAGTATGACCGGTTTAGCGGGGCCGGGGAAAACACGGATCTTGTCCTGCCCATCACAAGGGTGTTGAAAGACTTTGATACGATGGAGAACATTGCCTATATCCAGATAAGCCTGGACGGAAAGGCTGTATTGGATAAAATTAGTCAAATCAAGCTTGGGAAGACCGGCCACTTCTTTGTTGTGAATAAGCAAGCTGAAGTGGTGATCGATAACGATTTAGAGACTTTGCATAAACCGGTCCAAAATAAGGAAATGCGGAAGTATATCCTTTCTGATAAACGGGAATTCGAATTCGAAGAGGATGATATCCCTTATTATGGTGTAACGGAACCAATCGGAAACGGCTGGTTGATTGTTGGAAGGGTGCCAACTTCTGAAATCACAGGCGAACTCATTTCGATTCAGAAAATCATCATTGGTGCATCCATCATTTTCGGAATATTGGCGATTCTCGTCGGGAGTTTCATCGCGAAGAAAGTGACCGATCCGGTTAAGATCTTGACGGAGCAAATGAAGCTTGTCGGCGAGGGGAACTTAAAGGTGCGTACGAGTGTGGATTCGAAGGATGAAATCGGAAGGATGAGCTCCGAATTCAACCATATGATCAATCGGGTGGAAGATTTACTCGAGCAAGTGAAGGAAGAACAGCATCAGAAGCAGGAAGCCGTCCTTCGGGCCATCAAGCACAGAATCAATCCTCACTTCCTTTTTAACACATTGAGCACGATACGCTGGCTCGTCCAGTTCAAAGAAACGGAGAGAGCAAACACTGCTCTTACTGCATTATCGAAACTCCTGGAAGGAAATATGGGGAAGACCGGGACCTTTATCTCGATAAAGGAAGAAGTGGAATTGGTTGAACAATTCATGGTCATCCTGCAAATCAGGTATGAGCAGAAGTTCCACTTGGTGACGGACTTTGAAGAGGGCGTGGAAGACTGGGAGATTCCGCGGATGCTTCTGCAGCCGATCGTGGAGAATTCAATCTTTCACGGGATCGTACCAACAGGAACGGAAGGGACAGTGTGGATCACGGGTAAGAATATCCCCGGAGGAATTCAAATTGAAATCAGGGATGACGGAGTGGGTGTTGAGCAGGATATGTTACAACGAGTTCAAAGGTCTTCAGTTGGCGACAACTCATACGTAGGCATCGGATTAAGTCATGTGGCCGATTCCATCAGACTTTATTTCGGTCCGGATTCGAAGTTTGAAATCAGCAGCGGGGACGGGACCGTTGTGAAACTTGTATTGATGACGAAAACCGGGGGTGATCAAGATGTATAACGTGATGATTGTGGATGATGAACCGATCATCCGCTTTGGCCTGAAATCCTCCATCGACTGGGAGGGTAAGAATCTTCACTTGATCGGTGACTTTTCAAATGGAAAACAAGCGTTAGACGCAATGGAAAGAACCGACCATGTGGATATTCTCATAACCGATATTAAGATGCCTGTTATGGATGGCATTACGTTGATGAAGAAAGCCCTTCAAATGAACCCGAAACTAAAGGTGGTCCTGGTCAGCAGCTACAACGAATTCGAATATGTCAGGGAAGGCCTTACACACGGGGCGGTCGATTATATATTGAAACAGACACTTGAACCCGATCAATTCTCAAGGACCATCCATAAATGTATCGACAAAATCCTCGAGGAGGAAAAAGTGACAGAGAAGCTTGATCAGGCGGAACAGACTAATAAGATCAACGACAGGCGGAGGACGGAACAATCGATCAAGAGGATCCTTCTGCGAAAAATGCCATACCAGGATTGTGAACAAAGGATTGAATCTCTTCACATGCCCCAGCTTCTACTGCTTGGGAGCATAAAGGAACTCGATCGACTCGAAGATGAATTTGGTTTCCTTTATAAAAATTTGATTGTCGATGAAATTCAAGAGCGATTTTATAGAGAGACTGAATCCGGTTATTGCTTTCCGATAGGTGAAAATGAACTGATTTTCTTCATGGGAAATAAGGAAGAACCGCGGGAAGTCGTTAAAAAGTTAAAGCAAAGGATTGAAAAGGAGTCTTCGCTGAAACTGGTGTTTAGCTATGCAACCGTTTCAGATCCAAGGAAACTAGTCGATGGATACCACGATGCCTCTTTGGCAGGTGAGCAGTACTTCTTCCAAAGTGAGACCGAGATCTTTCCATATGAAAAAGGAGAAAAAATGATTCAGGAGCCCCTGAGTCTTGAGGAAATTAAAGCTCAAATTCTTAAGAAAGAATCACTGGAGAAGTTCTTTGAAGCAAGGTTTACACACTGGAAGGAAGAGGGCATGCACCCCGGCAATGTCAAGAAAGAAGCTGGGGATATTCTGAAGGCACTTTATTGGAACAAGGTAGAAGTAAGTGTATTAATGGACTATATGTCGAACTTGGAATCTTCTGAGACATTGGAGGAATTGATCACACTTTTCCATGATGCCAAGAGAGAATGTGACCTCTTTCTTGAATCGGAAAGTAAGCATCCGCATACGGATAATGAGCTGTTGGATAAGGCCCTCTCGTATATCCATGACCACTTTACACAAGAGATGACTCTTCAGCACGTCGCAGATCATATCCATATCAGCCGGAATTATTTTAGCATTTTATTCAAACGATTCATGGATATCAATTTCATCGATTACGTTATAAGGCTCAGAATCAACAAAGCAAAAGAACTTCTTAGCCACACTTCATTAAAGGTGTATGAAGTAGCCGGTGAATCAGGCTTTAATGATGTGAAATACTTCAGTAAATTATTCAAGAAAGTCACCGGCTTCTCCCCGGGGGATTACAGGTCAGAGCATCATAAATAGATAGGGAAAGGGAATGCTCACATGATTCGATTCCGGACAACCATCATACTTATCCTATTGCTTGTATTGAACGCTTGCGGAAATCAACATATCATCGACCATTCGAAAAAAGTGAAATTATCTGATGATAACAGTGTAGAAGAAATAGAGATCTGGCACACTTACAGCGACGAAGAAACCAGAATCTTTGAGAATGAGATCATTCCACTATTTGAAGAGAAATATCCGCAAATCGATGTCAAATCCGTCAGGCAGCCTCATAGCAAGCAGCTGATGTCAGCGCTTATTTCACGGGCATCTGTCAATCGGACCCCCGATGTCGTCAGAATGGATATTACATGGATTCCCAAGTTTGTCCACCTGGACTTACTCTATCCAATAAGTGAATTTGATGACTTTGATTTGGTCAAGACAAGATTCCTTCAGAATCCCCTTGAGTCGAATCGGTTCGGAAAGAATTATTACGGTTTACCCCTGAACACGAATGTGAAAGCTGCTATTTACAACAAAGAAGCAGTGGAAAAACTCGGCCTGGATCATCTTCCTGAAACGATGGATGAATTGATTGGGATCGTAAAGGAAAACAATCTGAAAATCGGAATCAGTGACGTTTCTCCCTGGAACAGCCTCCCCTATTTTTACGGATTGGGGGGGAAGGTGATGAACGGGGATTATACGAAGGCAAGCGGTTATCTGGATAGCCACGAGAGCATTTCAGCCCTTAAAGAGTTGGTGGGGCTGTACCAAAACGGATTTATTCCCCCCGAGGTACTCAGTGGATATGCGGAGACGTGGCAGAATGTCAGTTCAGGGGATTATTTCATGATTGATGAAGGGCCATGGTTCTACAGTGTAAGGTCAGAAAATGACTTGGCTCTTGTCAATCAAGAAACGGTTTCAGGCGTGTTTCCGAGTAATGGAGAAGAGCGTTCCATCCTCGGAGGAGAAAATGCGGTCATCACGAAAGGAACGAAACATCTGGAGGCATCCTGGAGGTTCGTCAAATGGATGACAACCGAAGAGCCTCAAAGCCTTCTGTTAAAAGCAGGCCTGCTCCCAACGAATAAACGGGTGGAAATATCCAATATTGCAGAAGAGTATCCTTACTATAAAAGTTATATCGAAAGCATCGATGAAGCCTTCTTAAGGCCGCCGGTGCCACAATGGGAAGAAATCAACACGATCCTGACAAATACCTTCAGGAACATTTTCATTGGTGAAATAAGTGTAGAAGAAGGACTAAAGAAAGCGGCAGCTGATATAGACCGTCAGCTCTCATCATAGAAAGGAAGAGGGAAATGGAGAAAAAATGGTGGAAAGAAAGCGTCGTCTATCAAATTTATCCGAGAAGCTTCAAAGACAGTAACGGAGACGGGATTGGTGATTTACAAGGAATCATAAGCAAGCTGGATTACTTAAAAGAACTGGGAGTCGGTGTCATCTGGCTGTCCCCCGTCTATGAATCTCCCAATGATGATAATGGCTATGATATCAGCGATTACAAAGCGATCATGGACGAGTTCGGGACGATGGAAGACTGGGAAGAGTTATTGGGGGGTCTTCACAGCAGAGGAATGAAGCTGATGATGGATCTTGTGGTCAACCATTCATCTGATGAACATGCATGGTTCTTCGAATCCCGGAAATCGAAAGACAACCGTTACAGGGATTATTACATCTGGCGTCCCGGCCAGGACGGAAATGAACCAAACAACTGGACGTCTTTCTTTAGTGGATCGGCCTGGGAGTATGATGAGGCCACGGATGAATATTTTCTCCACCTTTTCAGTAAAAAACAGCCGGACCTCAACTGGGAAAACCCTGTACTGAGAACTGAAATCTATGACATGATGAAATGGTGGCTGGATAAAGGGGTCGACGGATTCCGGATGGATGTCATCAACCTCATCTCCAAAGAGGACGGCCTCCCGAGTACACCAGGCGGAAAGAAATACGACTGGGGCGGAGATTACTTCATGAACGGCCCCCGTGTACATGAGTATCTGCAAGAAATGAACAGGGAAGTACTCTCGAAATATGACATGATGACAGTCGGCGAATGTCCAGGGGCGTCCCCTGAGGATGCCGCTCGATATGCCAATGAAGAGGGTACGGAGCTTAACATGATCTTCACATTCGAACACATGGACCTGGATTCCGGTCCGGGCGGTAAATGGGATGTGAAGGACTGGTCACTGGCCGATCTGAAGCAGGTGATGAGCAAATGGCAGAAAGACCTTGAAGGCAGGGGCTGGAACAGTCTTTATCTCAATAATCATGATCAGCCAAGGATGGTCTCGAGGTTCGGGGACGATAAGGAATACCGCGTTGAATCTGCCAAGATGCTTGCTACGTTCCTTCATATGCTGCAGGGAACTCCTTACATCTATCAAGGGGAAGAGCTTGGGATGACGAACGTTGCATTCGACTCCCTTGAAGAGTACAACGATATTGAGATTCACAATATGTACCGTGAAAAAGTGACGGAGGGCGGAGAAGACCACAACACGATCATGGAAGCCATCTATCGAAAAGGGAGGGATAATGCAAGGACGCCAATGCAATGGGATGACAGTGAACATGCCGGGTTTACAACCGGTACGCCGTGGCTGAAGGTCAATCCGAACTATAAGGAAATCAATGCAGAAAACGCGTTGAAAGATTCCTCATCCATTTATTATTACTACAAGGAATTGAACATCCTTCGTAAGGAACATGACATCATCGTTTATGGCACGTATGACCTTATCCTTGATGACCATGAGCAAATTTATGCCTATACCCGGACGCTCGGGGAAAATAAGCTGATCATCCTGTGTAACTTTACGTGGGAAGAAGCAGCCTTTACCTTGCCTGAAGATCTTCACTTTGAATCTTCATCTTTGCTGATTGGTAATTATGAAAATGATGATAATCATCTCGTGGAAAATGGGAAATTAAAGCCTTATGAAGCGAGAGTGTATAAATTAAACTAACAACTCAGAAAAAGCAGCCGGCGTGCTGCTTTTTTCTGTGAGAAAGTGTTTTATATACATGAATGAGTGTCATAAATTAAGCGCTTTCATTCTACCTATTCTTCTGAAGAGCTGGTGTCTATAAAATAGGAAGTAGAAGCAAAGGGGGAACAGATATGACAGTCAATAAAGTGATCAAGGTAGGACTGATCGGACTCGGAGGGATGGCGGATGCCCACCGGAGGATGATTTCCGAGTTGGATCAACTCCAATTAAGCGCGTTGTGCGATGTGAACGATGAACTCCTAAATAAAGTGGGAGAGGAAGAGGGGATTGGAGAAGAGAAGCGATTCAACAAGATGGAAGCGCTCATCCAGGATCCGACTGTGGATGCCGTGATTTCGATTGTGCCGAATGATTTGCATGCGAAAGTATTGGAGTTGTGCATCCGTCATCAGAAACCCATCATGGCAGAAAAGCCATTCACCTTGAATTTCAAGGAAGCGGAATTTCTGGCGGAACTGTATGAGAAGACACCGATTCCGTGCATGGTCGGGTTTTCTTACCGTTATATACCGGCCTTCAGATATGCTAAGAAGCTGCTGGAGGAAAACAAAATCGGTACCCTCCGTCATTTGGAAGTCCGCTATCTTCAATCGTTCGGCTCACCGATCTTTGATGTCCCATATTTATGGAGGTTCAATAAGGCGATTACCGGGACGGGAGCATTGGGTGATCTCGGTGCACACATGATCGACAGCGCCAGGTTCCTTGTCGGGGAATTCAAATCAGTATCTGCGTTAATGAGAACCTTTGTCCCGGAACGCAGGAACCCGGCAAGCTGTAATATGCACAAAGTGAAAGTGGACGATTATTTAAGCTTCCATGCTGTGCTGGAGCATGATGTGGTAGGGGCGTTCCTGACGACCAGGAACGCAATTGGTTCCGGGAATCAGCATGAAGTGACATTGTACGGGGATATTGGGACGATACACGTCAATTGTGAAAAACCGGATGAAGTCCTGCTCAGTTTGGTTGATGGTAATGACCTTCAAACAACGAAAGAGACCATGGAGATTCCTCCGGGCTACAGGCGTCAGCAGCTCGAAGATTTCATCGCTATAGTGACCGGCCAGGGGCACAAAGAAATCCCTGACTTCCATGATGGCTATCAGAATCAAAAAGTGCTGGAGCGAATTATCGAATCAGCCGAAAAAGGTCAGTCCGTAAACATAGACGAATAGAAAGGAGACGTTTATGAGTAATCAAAAAGTAAAGATTGGCGTCGCCGGTTCCGGTTCATTTGCGGATTTGTGGTATCTCCCAATTCTAAAGCGTCATCCCTCCGTCATCCTGGAAGCGATCTGCAGTCAAAATGGAACAAATGCAGAAAGGCTTGCTGCCAAATACGGCATCCCATCCAGCTACCGGTCCTACGAGGAAATGCTGGAAGAAGACATCGACGGCGTTTGCATCGTGACCCCCAACTCCAGTCATCATGATCTTGCCTTACTGGCTGCAGAAAAACGTATTCATGTTATGTGTGAAAAACCATTAGCTATGGATACCAGAGAGGCAAAAGCGATGTGGGAAACGGCAGAACGAAACAGCATCACCCATGGAGTGAATTTCACGTATCGGGAGAACCCTGCCGTCCTCCGGTTAAAAGAACTGATAGAGGATGGATTAATAGGTAAGGTGTATGAAGGAAAGTTCGAGTATTCGGGTGATTACGGGTTATCAGGTCCACCGGGTTGGCGCAGCACGCATTCATCGGGAGGAAGGGGCGGTGTGCTCGCTGACCTGGGTTCCCATCTCATCGATGCAGTCCACTATATCCTTGGAGAAGAAATAGAGCACGTTTCCGCTTCCCTATCATGTCTGGAGGACGGCAGGCTGGAAAGGTTCAGTGAATCAGTAGATAAGGATCGCGCTGCTGATTCTGCCTTCTTCCATGCTTCGTTTCCGTCAGGAGTCCAGGGATCCTTTTATACAAGCTGGGTTTCAACCCAGGGAAATCGGAACCAGACAATCGAGCTGACGTTCAAAGGAGAGAAAGGAGCGTTGCAGCTTCTATCAAGTGAACTAGGGATAAGACTCAGGTATGCACCATTAAAAGGTCCTTGGCAGGAAATTAAAGTGGAAAACAGTGTGCTGTGGAACGATGCGGCCGAGCCTTCTGAAGAACGTTTTCGCCCATGGCGTCTAACGAATAGAAACGAAATATGGAAATGGGTGGACGCCATTCTCGATAAAAAAGGTAGGGACAGGCCGACATTCAGAGACGGCTATGTCGTCCAGCGGGTGATTGATTCCGTTCTCTTATCCAATACATTACGAAAAGAAGTAGTCGTAAAAGAACTTGAAAAAATGGAGGAATGACAATGATCAACGTGACAATTTGGAATGAATATCGACACGAACAAACGAATCCGGCTGTACAGGAGATCTATCCTGCCGGCATCCATCAGGCTCTTGCTGGTTTCCTGCAGGAAGAGTTCAGGGTGAAGACGGCCACGCTTGATGAAGCAGAGCACGGATTGACAGACGAAATCCTCAACGAAACCGATGTACTGATCTGGTGGGGACATATCGCCCATGATGAAGTAAGCGACCACATTGTAGAGAAAGTAAAAGAACGCATCCTTGATGGAATGGGATTCATTCCACTGCATTCAGCCCATAATTCGAAGGTCTTCAAGGTACTGATGGGTACCAGGACGGGAGAACTCAAGTGGAGGGAAGCCGATGACACAGAAAGACTGTGGGTCGTGCAGGAAGGTCATCCCATCGTGAACGGCATACCAGAAGTCATCGAACTCGAGAAAGAAGAAATGTACGGCGAACGGTTTGGCATCCCGAAGCCTGACGAACTCATCTTCATCAGCTGGTTCTCGGGAGGAGAAGTGTTCAGAAGCGGCTGTACATACCGGCGCGGAAGAGGGAAGATCTTTTACTTTAGACCGGGGCATGAGACGTATCCGACGTATTATAACAAGGATATACAGCAGGTGATCAGGAATGCTGTGTTGTGGGCGTGTCCTGAGCAGGGTTCTCCGGTTCTTAGGTTGGGGAATGTGGAGCCACTGGAGAGCAGGTAATATTGATGAGAGAGCCAAGGGGGACCTTGGCTCTCTCAATTTTTTAATGGGTGATGCTTAATTAATCCATTAAAGGATAATACGGTGGGCTCGAAAATATAAATCACTTCATTTTAGACGAAGCCTCTAGTTCTTTTAAGTGTAAATCGACCAGGTTTAACAACCTTTCATTTGATTCCAACTGATATATCATACGAGAACGATTAAAATTTTCTGAAGAATTTTGGTAATCATTTAGAAGTTTATAATTTAAGCCCATTTGGAAATATAAGTCCCCCTTTAGATAAAGAAGACTGTGTTTTTCAGTTAAGCGAATCCCCTTTTGGCAAGCCTTGATTGACTCCAGAAAGTCTTCATTATCTCTTAATGCTCTAGAGTAATTATAATAAAGACGGATGGGGACAAATTTATTCTGGATATTCGAAAGGTAGGCAAGATATTCTAATGCGTCTTTATAAACGATCAAAGCTTCACTGATTTTTTTATTATCAGTTAAAATATTCCCTTTACTTATTAAAATTTCAATTTCTCTCTCGGAATGGATTTTTCGATCAAGCGAGGTTAAATTTAATGCCTGATCTAAGTATGTAAGGGATCTCGAAAAATTTTTGTCCTCATAATAACTACAGATAGCTTCGTGCCATACGAAGAACTGTTGTAACTTATTATCTGAAAAAAGTTTATTGTCTTTTTCTGACTTTATTATTTCCCGTACCAACTTATAATCCCTCTTGCTTACAGCTTCCCTGATCTGTGAAAAGGTTTCTACAGTATATTCATGTCTAGGTGTGTTTGATGTATCTAGTAAAAATGATATATCGATACATAATCGATCTGCTAATTTTATTAAGATGTCTGCTGAGGGAAAAACATTCCCTTTTTCAATCTTGCTAATAAAAGCTTGAGAACATATGTTTTTTGATATGTCCTTCTGAGATAATGCGTATTTTTCCCTCAATTCTTTGATTCTATCACCTAAATAGTTGACCAAATGTACCCACTCCTATTTACACATATAACTATATTTATACAGGTCGGAAAATTAAGAAGATTATGAGCATTTTTTGCTGGTTAATTATATTATAACAGATTAAATGAGGAATACTTTCCAAATTAAACTTTGCTAACATACAACTATACTAAGTTTAGGGGGAATTAAATTGAAAAAAGCACTACTGTGTTTAATGGTAATTTTGACAACTGTATCTGGTTATGAGTTGAAAAATCTCAATCAACATGTTGAGGTGGCGTCTGAAGATGATCCTGGTGCTATGCATTCAATTGAATTGAAAAGTTAATTTAATCCATTTCGATAAGCATAAAGTAATAATTCATTTGTTTTGAACTAATCTACATATTTATAGGGGGAAATACATTGAAAATTTTTCTTGGCACACCCATCACTTGCTTGTTAGATCAGAATAATGCGTTCACTAACCAAAATAAAAGTAATTTACAGTACATCATTGATTTCTTGCGAAAGGATGATACGAATGTATTCTGTGCAATAGAAAGGGAGAAATGGGGAGAGGAATTACTTTCAGGCGAGGAATGTACTTGGTTAGACCATAAAGAGATGCTTGATACGGATGTCTTTATTGCCATTCCTAACCAAAGTTACGGAGTATATGTTGAAGTTGGATGGGCAAGTGCACTAAATAAAAACATCGTGCTACTCATTAATGAGAAATTTGGCATTAAGTCTCCTCTGTTAGAAGGGCTGGATAAGTTAACGAATGTGAAAACAATAAAGTACAGGTGTGAAGAGGATTTCCCAAGTAAGGACATTTGGGAAGAAGTGATATATCCACAATTGAAAAAGGAAATTGAGATTTCCGATCAAGTTCAACTGGTGGAAGCATGAAATTAGCATTCATTACGACCAATTTTGGATTTGGCCCTGTTTCAAAAACCAACTACATTATCAAAGCGTTGAGGAAGAAATCTCCACAGTCCACTATAGATTTCTTCGGTTCAGGAGTGTCCAGGGATTTCATACTAAATAATAGCCCTGTAGATCATGTGTATGAATGGGAGTCCCAAGATGGAATCGCTACACTTGCTGAGGCAATCAAAGAGTACGATTATGTAGTGAATGTAATGGAAATGGATGTTTTACCACATTGGAAAAAGGAATTTCCCCGCATGATTTTGGTGGATAGTCTGAATTGGATGTGGGATGAGCTTCCAAAAGGGGTTGAGAATGTGAGTGAATATTATATTCAAGACTTCTTGTTGGACCAAAAGAATATAAACAAAGAAATAGTAGACACATACATAATAAATCCAATAACGATCATAAATGCTACACATTGCGAAGAAGAAGACTGGATGCTAGTGAACTATTCGGGAATGTGCAACCCCTTTACAAGTCCTGATTTTTTCAGCCGGTACTCTAAATCCCTTACTAAGATCATTTTGGAAGAGTATCATGATAAATTCGAAAGAATCGTGTTCACAACGAACACTTATTTAGCAGCAGAGTTGCAGGTTGAATTTAGTGAATATTCGAATATTTATTTCGAGTGCCTTCCTCATGATGAATTTATTGAGTTGATGAGTAAATCTAGACTTGTGTTAACGACTCCAGGGATTACAGCGACATTGGAAGGAAGGATCCTGGGGAAGAGGATGGGATACTTACTACCATCGAATTATAGTCAGGTGTTACTAAGTGAAAAATACTCTGCCCTCAATCCTGATAGTAAGACGATGAAGCTCGAAGACTTTAATGATTCATTTGCTATATCTAAAGAATTGCCTGAGTCAATCGCTGTTCCAATGGTCAATGAACGGATAGCGAAAATTCTTGAAGAATATGATCAAGAATTAAGAAAGATGGTTAAATACGTAGCCGATACAGCAGTCCCATATGAAAAACAATCGATCGAGCCTCTTGGACAAGAGCAAATGGTGAATATACTGCTCAAAAAGGAAAGGGGATATCAATATGAACATTAAGTATTTATTCATTCGGATACTGGAATCATGTAATGCCGGATGCTGGTTTTGTGGTTTTGCCAAGTCGGGTGACTCATACAGACTGAGTCTGGAAGAGTATCAGAAGATCATAGAAGAGGCCAAAAAAGCTGGCGTGGAATATGTGAGATTTACAGGGGGAGAAACCCTTCTCCACAACAATCTTGTGGATTTTGTAAGGATTGCTAATGAAAATGGTTTGAAAACCTCTCTTATAACCAATGGATTTCTCCTTGAGAAAAAAATTGATGAATTAAGTAAGAATGGTCTAAATCAAGTGATTGTAAGCTTAGATGAAGTGGATCAAAAGCACAATGATATCAGACTTTTACCTAGGCTGTTCGAGAGGGCATTAAAAGGATTGGAAAAGGCAAAGAAACTTGGTGTGCAGACACGCGTTAACACGGTTTGTGGTCCCCATAACTATAAATCCATGCCTGAATTACAGTCCATTTTCACAGAAGCAGGGGTTAATTATTGGGAGCTATCCGCCCTGAAACTAGACGAGAGAATCATCTATGAAGATGGGATTGATGAAGTAAATGATATCCTCGAAAAAGTGTATGTAAACGGGGAAAGTGAGGGGAGACTCGTCCCATTCGGTAAATATTGGTGTGGTAATACGGAGGAAGAGCAGACGAATTACTTTGAACATTCGCTACCTCCGCGGGCCACAGGTAAGTGCCACATGGTGAATTTGGTTAGGTATTATGATGCAAAAAATAGGAACTTATACGTGTGTAGTCTATTACCTCATAGAGGGTTGTCCAAAAAATATTATCGCTCGTTTGATTCAATGGAAGAATTTAGCTTAACGGATGATAAGACACAAGAAGTAGCGAACTATTTTTATCATAATGGACCATCGATATGTCACGGCTGTTCGTCCACGGCTTCCGGGTGCAGTGACATGCTATCCGAAGGTAAAAAAGAATTTGAATTTATGTATTGATCTCCTGTTGTAGAAGAAAGAGAGAGAAAATGCGGATACTCTATGGGCACAGAAATGAGAAAGTTATAGAAAAGGGGTATTGCTGTGGAATTACTGAAATCAGAACTACTGGAAACATATACAGACGAACAGACATATATGCAAGCAATGGAAGAGTTTGTAGGGGAGGCCGATCCAACGGTTATTCCAGTATTCGTAAAGGGTCGGAATGATCTTGAGGAAAGCATTCGTTTATCCCGATCCCTATATGATGAAAGAAAAAACCCTAACAAAGTAGATGTGGGAATTCGATTATCTCCTCATGAAGATATCGAGATGTTTTCATCACTCGAAAGCAGCTTCGCTGATAACTGGTATGAACTTAAAGACCTGATTGATTTAGACCTCGAAAAAAAATCCGTTGTGGTTATGGGATTGTATAAGGATTTTAAATACGACAATCTTAAAAGATTCATATTTAAATGTTATCAGGAAAAAATACAGGTTTCTTACCTCATTGGAAGAGATACAAGTTCCCTATCCTGGTTGTGTGCCAAGCAATTTCTGAAAGAATCAAAGGGCATGGATAATGGCCTTTTAACTCACAGGAAAATCAATCAAAGCTTAAAAACCGAAATGATCAATATTGCTGAAGAGTTATTGATTTACGACAAAGCTATAGTCAAGAAGCACGATATGCAATTAGAGCTTTTGGAAAACAATTGGAGTAAGCTGATTCTTCACGGACACGGGAAAGAGGACAATATCAACTTTGAGGATTATACCATCTGTGGGAGAAATGATGAGGTAGTAAACAAACACAATATCTTTCCAAGATGCGGGTATTGTGAGCAATCGTGCTTTAAAGATGATCAGAAACTGATCCCACTAAACAGAGTAAAGGCAGCGAATGTGATCATGGCCTCTTGTAATAATGGACCATTCGCCGATATGGCGCTGTACGATGATAAGTTCAATTTATTGTTGAATGCGATAGACAGCCCTGCCCAGAATATTACAGCTGCGGTAACGATTCAGGACTCCGATTTATTGGAGTTGAAAAGGTTAGTCGATTTCACCAATCCTAATTGGAACCCTGCCAGAATCATAAACGATTCCCTGGATTATATGCAGCCGTTCCCAAGTATGATTGAAGTTGGATTACCGGTTACGAAAGACACAATCGATATTGACATCATTGAGCCCAGTAATCGGATTATCAGAACGTTAGAAAGAGCCCAAAAATATTATACGAACGATTTCATAGATGAAAATCATTCATTGAAGAAATTATTGCCTAATTTCATTAATAAAGGTAATCAGTATGTATTGAGGGGGCAGTATGGTCTCGATGCCAAAGAGAAGCGTCAAATAGAAAATAATTGGAAACAGAAAATTCAAGCTCTTAATGATATTATCGCCAATACGATTATGGAAGATCCAGATGACCCTATCATGGAATTCGATGGATACAACGTATATCGTTCAAAGGTAGATGTTGAAACGATCCATCCCCATCTATGTAATTGTGGACAGGAAGGATTGTCATATTTCTACAAAGGACATAGTTCCCAAACCTTTGATCTGAAAATGGAATTCTGCTTCCGATGTGGGGATAAAAGCATTGGAATGGCTGGTGGGCCAAAAATCGCCGTCGATGTAACTCCAGACTTTAAAGTAGGGGAGCGGATCAAAGGGGTATGCACCATTACTCCGGAAGAAGAGGGAGAAATCATGGTTGGGTGGTTCGTACCCAATTATATTAAAGAGCATCTGATTGGTGAGCCGACCTTGAAGAGATTTAAGAATAAGAGTAAAGAAGCGTTTGAAGTGGAATTAGAGTTTGAATTTAGAAATGATATTCCTGCTCAAGGATACTATTTCACGGTCTTCACTGTACAAAACTTAGGCATAACCATCAATCGTCACTTCTTTACATTAGAAGGGAAGGTTATATGAAATCGTTAGTATTTAAATACAATTCATATTACTTCTTATCTAATCTAGTGTTCCAAAAAGGGATTTTCATGTTATTCCTAACCACCCAAAGAGGGTTGGATAATTCCGAGATCGCTATTTTACAAATGAGTCTCCTGGGCGGGATGTTTTTAAGTGAAGTTCCTACAGGGATCTTAGGTGATCGGTTTGGTCGGAAATTCAGTGTTGTGACCGGACTAACCTTATTAACACTTTCATCCTTAGGATTTATAATGTTTGAACATTTTTGGGTCTTGGCGATTCTTTTCTTCTTGGAAGGGTTGGGGATGTCTTTTATTTCCGGGTCAGATCAATCACTTCTCTACGATAATCTGAAGAAGATGGATGAAGAAGAGCAGTTTCTGAAAACGATGAGCAACTCTTTAGCCCTGTCCTATATTTCGTTGGCGATTGCTTCCATTGTTGGAGGTGCCATTCAGGGGGTATCCTGGAATCTTGTTTATGGCTTGAGTTCAATCGCGATCCTGGGATCTATCGTATTCTTCTTATCCATCAAAGAGCTATCAGTTAATGAAACTGAAAGTATAGACACGCTAACTAAGAAAGTGATTTCTCAGAAGAAGAATATTATTAGCGAAACCTCTCAATATTTTAAAAGTTATGAGGGGCGTAAAATTCTTCTGGTATTCATCCTTCTTGGGGCATTCGAAGCAACTTGTATGTCGTATTTCATGTTTTCACAGCAATTCTTCCATATGTTAGGGCTGAATGTGTTTGTGATTTCACTTGTCTTTATGGGAGGGAGACTCTTTTCAGGGTTCAGTTATTTTATCGCTCCGAAATTGGCCAATAAATTCTCTTCCAGAAAAGTCATTGTGTCTACCATGTTAGGTACGTCTTTCGTGCTTATATTAAATATTTTTGACCTTAGTTTCTACTATTATATCTCGTTTGTAGCTATTGTGATATTCCCGTATATTTCAAATGTTCTGAACGTGAATTTTATTCATAGTAAAATACCGTCACTTACAAGGGCAAGCATCATGTCCGTTGGTTCCATGATTGGAAGTGTTAGTCTGGGGTTGTCCTATCTGATGATCGGATTTTTATTGGATGTGACTTCATTAAATATCACCACTGCGACTATAGGATTGATAAATCTAGCAACAGCACTGTTATATATTAATAAAACTAAACGTATGGATTGGGGACAGATAAATGATAAAGCAGCTTAATGAAGTAAAAGATATAAAGCAGCCAAATGAAGTAAAAGAAAACATGGATCTAGTTATCAATAGTGGGAAGGATCCTATTCCATTACCCTATGAAGATACAGGGATATGCACCGATGCTGCAGACAAAGTAGCCGATATCGTAAGAAGTGGTAGAACGTCTTATTGGGGGGGAGGACCAGTAGCCAAGAAATTAGAAGAACGTTTTGCTAATGTAATTGGAAAGAACGGTGCGTTTTTTCATAACTCCGGCAGTGCGGCATTAGTGACCGGATTAAGAGCATTGGATTTGAATGAAGGGGATAAAGTGGCAATAAGTTCTTCAGGCTTCATCTCTTCCCTTAATGCCGTATATCATTCCAAGACGCGGCCGGTATTCATTCCTACAGACAGAAAAACCCTGATGAGTCATTATCCGGAAGGCTATACAATCCCAGAAGACATCAAAGTTGCCCTTATCACTCATTTCTTTGGGAATGTAGTTGATATTGACCATATTATGGAAAAGACACAGGCAAAATATTTACTAGAAGATGCAAGCCAGGCATTAGGAAGTAAACTGGACGGTACCTATGTGGGATTCAGGGGAGATGTGTCAACCTTTGCAGGATCAAATAGGAAGCTGTTCGGAGCGGGACAAGGCGGAATGAATGTTTACGATGATCCTGAAATCGGAACGAGAATGCGAACCATCGGCCACCATGGGAAAAGTGATAATGTTTGGTCCGTTACACCAGGTTATAACTTCAGAGGTGGAGAAATGGAAGCGGTTCTGGGGCATGCGTCGTTGGATGTCATGCAAGAAAAGATCATTCTGCGAAATAAATCGGCCAATCGCTTCTCAAGTATATTGAAAGAAGCAGGAATTGAAGTGGCAGAGCCTCACAAACACTTGGATTGTGAAGTGGTATGGTTCGATACAGCGGTGATATTGCCTGAGAATTGGACGAAGGATGACAGAGATTGGTTAGTGGAAGCCCTTAATATGGAAGGTGTTCCAGCATGGGTTTATCCGTCCCTGATCGAAACCCCTTGGGTTAAGACATGGATGGAGAAAGAGAATTGGTGGGGAGAGGAAGAAGAAGCGTTATTAAAGTCTGAAAAAGAACTTTGGGACAGAGTGTTTGTAGTCGGAACTCAAATGAGTGAAGAAGACTCGGCACGTTGTGCAGTAAAAGTGTGTGAACTTCTAACAAAATAAACGACTAAATATAAGCAGGGTAACTGAATAGAATGATAGAGATTCTATATGGAGCTCTGCTTTTTCTTATGTAGTCCTTAAATGGGGTGACTTCTTGAAAACGAAAAGCTTATCAGAGGCTGTATTGGAATGGTTGGAAGAGAAAAGTCACAAAAAAGTGAGCCATGACGATATTCTATATGGCGAATTGATCAATTCTCTTCAACTGTTAGAACTGATAACATTTATTGAAATGGATCAAGGGGTCCATATTCAGCTGACACATTTACCACCTTCATCCTTTAGAACGGTCAGGGATTTACTTTCTACAGTAAATGAATCTACTCAACAAGATTTGGTAAGACACTGGTATGTAGTCAGAACCGACAAAGATTTAATCGAATTTAGGATGTGGATAGAATTTCAGTTTGATCGAAACATTGCATTTAAACTAACTGAAAATGAAATTTTATTAGGAATTCCGGCAAACATTCAGAATTACAGTCAAGTAATGACAAAAATAGAAAAAGAGGTCGACTATATTGATAGATATTAAATCAACCAAATCTGGCGCTCTCTTTGTTTGTGGAGAAGGAGCAAAACAACTGGCAAGCCTGAAAAAAGAAATAGAAGATACTCTTAGCCAATTAGACTATACAAGTTTGTGGCTGCCTTCACTGGTGCAGGATTCATTTTTTCATCCGCAAAATGTCGATTCTGGACATAAAGAAGGGACTCTCGTCCATGCTGCATGTCTTCCATTTTTTGATGAGGTGGAAAATTATACAGACAATATTTATTTTGGCTTTAATCG
The DNA here is from genome assembly GCF_056173145.1 of Rossellomorea sp. QJM3NY_18. NCBI lineage: Bacteria > Bacillati > Bacillota > Bacilli > Caryophanales > Bacillaceae > Rossellomorea > Rossellomorea sp. QJM3NY_18. Next base: position 810,911 of record NZ_CM149659.1, read on the forward strand.
CGTACATCGGTTGGAGCCCTTGCGAAACTTGAATAAGCAAACAAGAATGGAATCATTCGAAGTGGCTGAAGTGATCATCACGGGTTCTAAGGAATATACAGCCACTAAATACATAGAGGTGAAAGAGCTTCTAACCACCTTTTTAAGTAGATATACAGAAGGGGAATGGACCAAAGCGGATGATTCCTTTATTCAAAAATATGAAAAAGAAGAATGGATAGTAGGAAGTGGAGGCAACAAAGTATCCATTGCTTCAGCAAACAAACACGGAGAGCACTTTTCTGCGAAGAAGAAGGTAGAAGGAGTCTCTTGCTGCTTTGGTATAGGAATAGAGCGATTGTATGAATCGATTAATAGAGGTGAAGGTTGAATGAGTCCATTAACAAGAGAATATCCACCTGGTGCTAGGAAAGCCATGGAACTAAAAGAGGGGAACCCAAGTGCCTGGCAGGAACAGGGGATCCTTCCTTTGTCCAGGGAGTGGGAAGAGAAGCTGGAATCCCTGACCCAAATCGCTGTTGGGGGGTATAATCTGCCCCAAGCACCTGTTAAACGCGTCATAGGTGGGGTATGTATCTACAAAAGTAATGGAGAGTATGACCAACTACCATTATCGTTCCTATGGGAAATACTGGTGGTGGCCATGTTTGCCAAGAAATTCAAGGTGGAAGGCTTAATACTAGTTCCAATCATGGAGGAGTCCCATAACTATCCATCTTATGAAGCTCATTATCAAACGTTATCATCAAAAATCAGTCGTTTAGTTGATCAGCTTTCTGAGTTCCTGGGAGTCCACCTTTCTGCAACGCATGCGAATCATCTCTTCGGTGGAGAAATCAGTAAAAGGAAATTATACGGGTTGTTTCAACCATATACCGATAACCCTAAGTTAAAGCTATACCCTATGGGGGCTTCTAACGAAGACCAAATCTTGAAGGGATATGAAAGCTATTGTTTACGATATAGATATCCAGCGGGAGATGTCGGGAAAGAAGATCTTATTGTAGACGGCGTGCATTTATCGCAATCGGTCATATTAGGCATTGAAAAACAGGCTGCATATATCCCTACATTACCTATCCTTTCTCTTGAGGCAAACGAAAACTGCTTCATGGTCGACAGTAAGAATGTACCGACTATGTATGATGACGTTTCCTTTGAAAACGTCGAGGAATGGAATTCATTGATTGAAGAAAATTTAGGGTTCCGCTTTGAAGAGATAGTGAAATTTGTCCAATCATTATAACCGAACAATAAACGAGGGGCAGCTGATGATTGAGCTTTACATATTTAATACCTCCACATTCGAAAGCTATATAACAAGCACTTGCCTAAGCCTAAGCAAGCGGTCAACCTTATCTGTTTTATCGAATGATATAATTCGATTCCTCATCTCCCGAAAAGTGAATATGAATCCAAGGGAAATAAAGATAGAAGAAGATAAATACGGGAAAAAATTCGTTGACGAAAAAGTAGGGCTTCACTTCAACATTTCCTACTCGGGTGATTGGATGTTGATTGGGATGTCACGTTCCCCAATTGGAGTAGACATAGAAAGAATACGAACCATAGACTATAGGAATATTTCCAGGCACTTTAGTTTATGTGAGCAGCACTACATTCATGGTATCAATCAAAGTGTAGCAGAAAGAGAGTTTTTCAGGATCTGGACAGGTAAGGAAAGCTTTGTGAAATATATGGGTGCGGGCCTGAAGATGCCGCTTTATTCTTTTTCCATTCCAACAGAACCAGGCTTAGGCTATGTTGATACAGGGTGTGAGGACATAAAGCCACGGTTGCTCTCTTTTGAATTAGGAGGAGAGTATGCTATCAGTGTATGTTTCTAGAAGAAGTTGTGATGTGGGAGAGGAATAGAACAATGGTTAGAAAGGGACGGAGGACATAAAGGATGGTGAAGATTTCCAATAAGGCAGAACAGACGTTGAAACAAGTCAATCCCGTTAATGAGCTTCTTAATGTTACCGAGGGGGTAATTTCTTTCGCTGGAGGATTGCCATCCTCAGAATTAGTGAATCATCATAACTATGTAGAAATCTTGAATCGTGCCTGTCTCGATGTGAACCAATCCATCTTCCAATACGGTCAAATTGAAGGAGACAGGGAGCTTAGGGAATTAATAAGCGAATGGGTTGAACGGTATGGGATCAACACGAGCGATTCGGAGGTCATGATTACTTCCGGTGGCACACAGGCGATTGAACTAATGACTGAATTCTTCATTGATCCAGGTGATTATATATTTGTGGATCAATACTCCTTTGTGTCAGCCCTCGAGATATTTAAAAGCTATAAAGCGGAAGTCATTCCAGTAGAATCAGATGAAGATGGGATCATCATAGAATGTTTAGAAGAGAAACTAAAGAAATACCACCCAAAGTTTCTCTATATTGTGACGAATTATAATAATCCTACAGGCTATTCTTTAAGTAAGGACAGACGCAGGAAGATGGTAGATATCATGAATGAATTCGATATCACCATCATTGAGGACGACCCTTATATCGAATTAAACTATGATGCCCCATTTATCAAGCCGATTAAATCATCCGGTCATCCGAATGTCATCTATCTTTCAAGTTTTTCAAAAATCATCTCCCCTGGACTGAGGGTAGGCTATATCATTGCACATGAGGACATAATCCGGAAAGTCATGAAATTAAAAGAGAATAAAGATGTTCACACGAGTAATTTATCGCAATTTGTGGTCCGGGAAATAGTAAAAGATCATTTTGAAACGTATTTAGATACATTGAGGAGACAATATAAAGCCAAAAGAGAGACCATGCAGCATTATTTAGATTTATATTTACATACGAATGTTGAGTATCGGTCCCCAAAGGGTGGTATGTTTCTTTGGGTATTATTGAAAGAGGAAATCAATGTAACAGAGCTTTTGAATTTCACTCTGAAAAGAGGCGTCACCTTTATTCCGGGGTCCGTCTTTTGTCCAGAATATAATGAGGGCTCAGGAAATTATATAAGGTTGAATTTTACAAACCCGGATCATGCCCAGATAAAGACAGGGATTGAACGGGTTGGGGAATGTATAAAGAATATGCAAGATTCCATCGTCACCATATAGAGTGGTTGTAGGTACTGGTATTGGAGTAATAAACAGAATATTTCGTTATAAAATGGAGAATGAGTGAATCAAAGTGACAGAAGTGAATGGATGGATGACAATGCAACTGGCTACGAGACGATGCTACTTACACAGCCATTAAGAAAGTATGTCCAACAAGACCAAGAAATAATGAGGCAGGAATGAAACATTCTCCTCAATGCTGGGGGTAAAAGAATGATTATATGCAGTGGAAGAGAAGTCAGTAAGATGTATGGAGGCTCAATCGTTCTAAATGATTTAGCCTTTGATATTTATTCCGGAGACCGTATTGGGGTTGTTGGAAGTAATGGGTCAGGAAAAACAACCTTATTCAAACTTCTGTCAGGGCATGATAAACAAGATAGTGGAGAAATACATTGGAAGAAAAACATTAAAGTAGGCTATCTTGAACAAATCCCGAATTTCTCCTCGATTATAACCGGCAGAGGGGTTTTGGAACTAGCTTTCAAGGATTTGATTGAAATCCAGGCGGAGATGAAAGTATTAGAAACGAAAATGAAGGATGAGGCGGATGCCCAGGCATTGAACATAATCATGAAGAGATACGGCACGATCCAGGACGAATTCGCGTTGAAAGACGGATATGAAATGGAAGCCAAGATTGAGTACATATCAAACGGACTTAACATACAAAATTTATTGAATAAGAATTTCCATGATCTAAGTGGAGGTGAAAAGACCAAGGTTTGTTTAGGTCTTTCCCTATTACAGAATCCGGATATCTTTCTATTGGATGAGCCCACCAATCACCTTGATATTGGATCAGTAGAATGGTTAAGTACTTATTTGAAGAGTTATGAAGGCACCATAATTGTCATTTCGCATGACCGGTATTTCCTAGATGAAATCAATACTAAAATATTTGATATGGAGGGTGGGGAACTAACCGTCTATCACTCCAATTATTCACGATTTGTCATAGAGAAGGAACAAAGGCTACTGAAAGAGTTTGAAAGCTATAAATTGCAGCAACAGAAGATAAAGAAAATGAAACAAACGATTAAAACCCTTAAAGAATGGGCAAACAGAGCCAATCCTCCCAATGCCAATATGCATAGAAGAGCGAAAAGTATGGAAAAGGCTCTAGAAAGAATGGAGAAAATCGATCGGCCCCAGTTGAACAGGAGGAAAATGGAGCTTACATTAGACCATAGTGACAGAAGCGGGACTGACGTGATGGTGATGGAGAATGTTTCAAAGAAATACGACGACAAGGTCATAGTAAACGACGGAAACATGAGTTTACGTTATCAAGACAAAATGGTATTGCTGGGGAACAATGGAGTGGGGAAATCCACGATCCTTAAAATGATAATGGGCGAGATTCCCCCTGATAAAGGAAAGGTTGCGATTGGAAGTAATGTCAAGATTGGGTATCTTTCTCAAGGAGAATTATTCCCTGATTCAGGAAACAAGGTATTGGAATCCTTCAGGGAAAATGTATCCGTTACAGAAGGAGAAGCCAGGAATATTCTAGCCAAATTCTTATTCTATGGTCATGCCGTGTTTAAAAAAGTTTCACAACTAAGCGGCGGTGAACGAATGAGGCTTAGGCTGGCCCAATTGATGCATCAAGATCTAAATTTCCTGGTGATGGATGAGCCGACCAATCACCTGGATATAGAGTCAAGGGAAGTGCTGGAAGAAGCTCTGAGTGAGTTTAACGGGACCATATTGGCGGTATCTCATGATCGCTATTTCATAAACAAGTTATTTGATAAAGTGTATTGGATTCAGAATGGTAGACTAACATTCTTTGAGGGTAACTATGATTCCGTAAAGGATAAGATCTTAGCGAAGGAAATGGATGCAAAACAACCGTTGGAAAAAGTGGAAAAAAAGAATATCCATACTGATGAGAAAAAGAAAGACCATCATCCAGTAGTTGGTTTGGATCAATTGGAACAGGAATTGATAGAGCTGGAACGCCAGATGGATGACATCGATGAAAGGATGTTTCATGAGAAAGATGTAACGATGCTCGAGCGATTATTCAATGAAAAAGTCGAATATGAACACGCGAAAGATCAAATTTATCAAAAGTTAGAGTCGATGATGAATGTTGGATAATATCGCAGGTTGGTGTAATAGACATGAATATTGATGCCATTGTAGATGAATTAATTAAAAAAAAGGTGATCGATCCGGATATACTGAATGTTGAAAAGTTAAAGGGTGGAACACTAAGTCACATCTTTCTTATTACAGAGTCGACTCTTTCAAAAAAAGTCATCAAAATAAATGATCCTCCAGTACTTAAAGCTGAATCCTTTTTCTTACAAACGTATAAGCATCTTCCCATTCTGGCAAACCTTCTGTACACAGAGGCGAACAATAAATATATGGTGTATTCCTACGTGCCAGGTGAAATAAACCCTTCCATGATAAGGAAAGAAACTCTTCTTAAGATGGTCGTTCAGACACTAATCAACCGCTATGAACCGATAGATACAGACAATGGTTGGGGATGGGTTCAAACAAGTACGGATTCATGGACCAGCTTTCTAAAAGACTGGACCATGGAGGCTGATGAGTGGATAGCCGGCTATTTACCCCATAATGAAAAAGAAGTGATTTATCGATTGATTGACGCTCCAGTTAGAAATCAATCAAGTAAAACGCCCTATCTATTACATGGAGATTGCGGGTTCCATAATTGCGTAGTCATGAATGATAACCTGGAAGGAATCATAGATCCTATGCCGGTGGTGGGGTATCCGATTTATGATTTGGTATACGCATTCTGTTCTACCCCGGATAGTTTGAATAGAGAAACCTTTGAAGCGGCAGCCGAATTACTGAAGGTTGGAAGAGAAATGAGTAAACAAACGTTATACGAGGAGGTACTCATAGGATTATACTTCCGAATAGCCAGGTGTATCAAACATCACCCACGAGACTTACCCATCTACCTGAACGCCTGGACTTATTGGTATGAGATTGTGGTTGAGGATTCTATACGGACGATGTCATGAAAGAATCAAAGAAGCATGGGGACGGTTCCCGTGCTTCTTTTACGATTAAAGGGCTCTCATGTTCATGTTGTTACTTAAGAAATGAGCATTATCTCCTATTTTTAGTTAAACCCAGGTTCACAATAGAATGACCAAAGAAACGATGGTACGATATTCTGTGAATTGGAATTTTATAGGATATTAAAAATAAATAGATTTATAGAGAAAGGATCGATCACATGCACACTGAAATCCAGATTAAGTACTCAGAGACGGAGAGGGCGCTCTCCAAGCTTCGTCAGACGATTGACGCTTGGAATACAGCGTACCCAAGGCAGATTGGCGGGGCGAATGAACTTGAGGTCATCAATAAGCTCAATGAACTCAATGAGCAGTGCCAGAAGATGCTTGAGAGCTATCAACAGCTTCTGATGGAAAACCAGTCGGCGACACAACTTTCCGTAGAGGGCATGGAAGAAACCGATCGTACTCTTTCTTCTACCATGACCTTGAGCCGGTAAGGGAGGCACTCTATGAAAATACTGGATGTTGACGGCTTTCAACATGGAATAAAGGAAATAGAGGAAACCCTGTCTTCCCAGAAAGATCAGGTAGAGCAGATTGAAAGAGCCGTTCAGGACGTGGTCCATCTGGATGAGGCGTTTAAGGGGGAGGGCGGGAATGCGATCCGCGATTTCTACCGGAGTCAGCACCTTCCCATGCTGGAACAATACCAGTTGTTTTTATCCGACTATCAATCCGTGATCAGTCAAATGAAGGAGGCGCTTGATCACGTGGAGCCTTCACCTGACGGGTTCATAAGGCAGAGCTTCCTGGACAACGAAGTGGAGGAAGGTCTTCACCGTGCAAGGCAGATAACCGTGGAACTAACGGGGGAAGCCAATTCCACCATTAGAAGTGTATCAGATATTGTATCGGTGCCAAGAATCCAGGACTGGTCGTTTTTACAGCAGGTAACCCATGCCCAGGAGGAAAAAGAACGTAGCCTCCGAAAGCTGAATGAGTTCGACCATACTCAAACGGCTTCGCTTTCTTCCCTTGAAGAACAGGTCCACACGATGACGCAGCAAATCGCTCGGCTCCAAACTGTTTTTCAAAAAGGAAAGCTTGGTATAATAGAGAAGAAGGCTCACCAGGAAGACTCATCGTTTCTATCCAAACTATCCGAGTTTACATCGGTCATGGCCAAAAATAAAGAATCCGAGTTTCTTGGGACCGTGGAAGGAGCCCTGTTTGCGATCGTGGATATCGTCAGCGATCTCGTCGACACGCTCATCGCCCTGTTCACCGATCCCATCGGATTCTTCAAAGGCATCATTCATACCGTCCTTCACCCCATCGACACGGCGAAGTACATATGGAAGGACCTGAAACAATCCTTTGAAGAAGAAGTCGTCAACGGAGACGTGCGAAGCAGGGCGAGATACTTTTCCTATGCGGGAACCTATATCGCCGCATCTATTTTCGGAGCAAAAGGCGTAGACAAAGTCGGTAAGATGGGTAAAACCGGCAAAATGAGCTCCAAGATCGACGTTCCCTACAACGTCATGACGACAGCCAAAATCAAATCCTTCATCCACAACGGAGTCAAAAGCACCTTTGGAAAAGTGGAAGACACCGCGCATCAGCTGCTTTCTTCTCGAACAGGAAGAAGGGCACTGGGACTAAATTCCCTCTCCGGACATCTTCAAGAGCTATTCCGGAAGACCAAACATGTCTTGAATCCGGGGAAAGTGAAATCGGTGATGGAGAAGACCTATCAAAAGGTAGTGGCCGGTCCGGTTTCGAGGGTAGCTCAGTCCGAGGCTTTCTCCAGGATGGGGAAGGTGTTGTTGAATGAGGATGGGCGTGTGGTGGTTTCTGGGAAGAGTGCGACTAAGGGAACGGGTAATCGTTTGGCTGGTGCAAGAGATGTTAAAATATTTGTGGGAAAAGGCGAACAGTACACAAACGGAAGGAAAAATCGATTAAAGCCTAATATTAGGTATAAAACTGGAGAGTATAACTACTTCTATCAAACAGATAGTGAAGGTAGGATTGTAAAATTCGAAACAGAAAATTTACAATTAACAACGAGAAAAGATAGATTGTCACACAGTAAAAATACACCAGGTAAAGTAAAAGGTCAGGACCACGCGGGACATTTGGCAGGTGATAGGTTTGGAGGCTCACCTAAAATAGATAATTTGGTTTCGCAATTGTCTGATGTTAATTTGAAGCAATATAAGAAAATTGAAGATGAATGGGCTGCAGCTTTAAAGGAAACCCCTCCAAAAGAAGTAACAATTAATCTAGAAGTAATATACTCTGGGAATAATGTGAGGCCGGAAAAATTCCTAGTAAAATACACAATTGATGGTGAGTCGTTCTCTGAAGTCCTTTTAAACTAATCTAAGGAGTGAAAACTAGATGAAGACTTTTGAAGATAGATTTAGTGAATTGCAAGCTGATATGATATCTATATGTATGGAGTATATTGAAGAGAGAGCGGATAAAGTATATGTTTACGCTTCATGTGAGGAAAGTATTATTTCGAGCAAGTTTTTTTATTTAATTAATAATAAGTATGTGAAGCCTCATAAAGTGAATGATGCATTGGCGAATGGGGATGAAAGATACAATGTATCTTCGGAACGCCAGTTTATGGTATTAGATATCTTAAATGAAGATATTGAAAAAATTAAAAAATTATGTTTGGATTATGAAAAAGACATGCCTACTGAAATGAAGTTAATATATGATGTTAAGAGTGGCAAATTCAAATCTGAATACAAGTATAATTTAGTTTATACTAATCATGAAACTAAAACGGCCCGTCAGATTGCTGATGAGTGGTTTGATGAAATACAAAATAATAAACTTTAAGGTTTGATTGTCAAGCCGGTTTATTATTGAAACTATAAAGCACTTGATTGCCGATTAGGAAACAAGTGCTTTTTGTTTCCGAGGAGGTAGCTTTTAATGGCTACATTTGATTTTATTAAACATGGGAAGCATAAATTTATTAAACTACAAAATAAAGAACTGTTAGATGCAGAAAAGCGACTTGGATTTGGATTACCTGATGAACTTAGAGAATTTTATCTAGAAGTAGGTTATGGCTTTATTAAAGGTAGCAATGAGGATGCAATAAATAGATTAATGGACCCTGATACTATAGTTGATATTACATTGAGAGAAGGTATTTACGAGTATGACCCAGATTTAGACGGAATTTATGAGGAAGAAGATAAATTAGTATTTTTTGAAGTGAACGAGGGTGTATATTTAACGCTTGCTTTAGATACTTCTAAACAATCACCAGTATATTTTTTTGATACACAAATAGCTGCATCGTTGGAGGGATTTTTAAGAAAAATTGACGATGATGCCGAATATTTTATTAATATGGTTGAATAATGAATTTTGGGGTCAGTCCCCCTGCATAATAATGAGTTATTGTGCCGAGGGACTGACCCCGTTTTGTTATCGACACGGCGAAGTACATATGGAAGGACCTGAAGCAATCCTTTGAAGATATTGTAGATTCGATGGATTTATAAAAATGTAGATCACTTATATAAATTAAGTAAGGAACTTAGGAAAGTTTTTAAAGATAATGATCAAGAAGCTTGGTATTCTTTTACAATGTCTTTAAACAGTAGTGGTAAATTTAAGTTGCATTATGATTATACAAATTGGTTTGATACAGAGTATAGTTTTAGTGACCAAATGATTATTTGGAAAAGCAAATATTTAGATAAGGTACCTACTGATGAAAATAGATCCTCTATCTGCACTGCAAGAGTGCTGATTAAGTGATAACTAAGGTATAAGAGAAGCAAACAACCGCCAAGTATACGAATAAAAAGTTTTACACTGACATACCATTTTTATGGTAAAATAGGTATAATTTAAGGTCTACTCTACCCATAATGAGAATACATTTCTCACCAAGGGGTGGTTATATGAGCGACCAAGAGGATAAAGAGTTGGGCAAGCGATCAGAACAAAAGGCAGGGGATAATATGAACGTAATGGATAAGGAGTTGAAAGACATGCAGAAGCAAAAAGATAAGGATATGACTATGAAGGATTTGAAGAAAGCCTTGATTAAAGAAAGTATTCATAACAATAATGAAGCTTTGCAGCGTCTTTCTCGCACGTAATTGAGCGAAATCTATTATTTATTAGTAGAAGATATCCGGGAAGCCCATTTACTTGGATGGGAAACATATGGCGGAAAGACTTATGGAATGGATGAAGATTGTGTAGAGAAACGAACAGTCGAACCGCAAACTCAGTATTGGGGCGAAGAACAATACCCAGGCTTGTTCAAGAAAGCTGCCGTTTACATGCTACGGATCACCATTTCACATTGTTTTGCTGATGGGAATAAACGGGCTGCCTTTCTATCAACGGACTTGTTCTTGAAGTTTAATGGATATGAATTTAAAGTCGATCAAAATGAATTGTACGATTTCTGTTTGATGATCGCTAATCATGAAACCAGACCAAATTTGGAGGAAATTGAAGCTTGGATAGAACTTCACACACAACCTTATATTTTAGATATTGAAAAACTCTCCGACCTGACGTAGGTAATTGTAGTCAGATGGTCATGGGGAGTTTTTATTTTATGGGTTAACGAGGGCTATTCTGCCCCCCCCTATTGTGAATAGCCTTTTCTTTCATTATATGATTTACCTCTCATCATATGATTTACCTCTCATCCCTCTTCTTTGAAAATACGTATCTAGCATTAATAAAAACAAAGTACCGAAGAAAAATAAAACGGTAACCACCCAACTCGCAATAGCCGAATATGCTCCGTTTAGTAGATACTCACTTATCAAATTAACCACTATAATCAACGCCATCACGGCATACATGCTGAATATGTATTTCATCGTGTTCTCACCTTTCTAAATCGTATTAAACCACCGAACAAAAACCATGATGCTTGCTGCACCCCATGCTGTCGTTCCTACTATAAACCAGATTGTTGACTTTTTATAAAAACGAGTGTAATCATTCCCATAAGAAAAAAACCAAGTGTTATCCAGAGTAGAAGTTCATTTATGGATCCGTCCTTTATTTTGAATTGTTTATTCTACCTGCATAGAGGAAGATTGGCATTCATGGGAGGGAATAAACAAAGATTCAAATGCTTATGTGGAGCCAGCTCACTCACACCCCTTATTTTACCATTAACTGGATGTTGTTGCTGTGTTTAGCGGTAAAACGGTTTAATGTTAATGTGCCACTTGCTTCTACTGAAAAAAGGAATCTCCCCATATCTATTGTTCTCTCAATAATTAAGAAGTACTATATAATTAGCAGATTATTGAAAAAGAGGGATGGCATGAGTACAACGGATAAAGTGAGATACGTTTCCACAACTGCACTTTCAAAGGAATTAAAAATAAATGTTAAAGAAATGTTTAATATATTCCTTGCAAATGGGTTCATTAACAGGGTAGATGATAATTGGATGCTAACTGAAAAGGGAAAGCAGATAGGGGGCACCATAAAAAAACTTCCAAGAGTGGGAGAGTACATTGCCTGGAAGGAAGACATAAAAGATCATAGCATGTTTAAAACGGATAGTAATGAAATCCTTATAAATGCTACTGCATTAAGTAAACATTTTGGGGTATCGAAGCTTAAAATGAATCCAATCCTGTCGGAACTTGGGTTTGTTCAAAAGGGTCTAAAAGGTTGGACCGTAACAAAACTCGGATTAAGTTTGGGTGGAAAACAGCTTGAATACGATAAAACGGGTGTCCCATATGTAAACTGGCCAAACAGTATACTGCAGAATAGAAGATTAGTCGAAACAATGAAAGAGCTAGAGGGGAATGGGACGGAAGAGAAAGCAGAGTCTGTCCAACACAACCCATTAGAGTTCAGAGAGAAGTTCGAAGCCAAACACAGAGCAACCGATGGACATTATGTCCGGTCAAGAGCAGAGATGTTAATTGATAATTGGCTGTACATGTCCGAAATTGCACATGCTTATGAAAGAAAGTTACCAGTTGAAGAAGATGTATATACCGATTTCTATCTGCCCGTTGGTAAAGTATACATAGAATATTGGGGATTGGAAAATGATCCGAAGTATGCAACAAGGAAACAAGAGAAATTACGAATCTATCATAAATATGGATTTAATTTAATTGAGCTGAATGACGCTGATATCCAGAACTTAGATGATATTTTACCTAAGAAGCTTTTGATGTTTGGGATTAAGGCTTATTAAGAGGTGGATTGTCTCCTTTTAAGTATGCAAAACGAAAGCTAGTGGAAAGCATGGGGACGGATCTCGTGCTTCTTTTTATGTTGCCAGGAAGCACCAGAACCTTCACTCTGCTTCTAAGTTATCGCTCAGAAAGCTGGAACTGGTCGTGTAAGATCTGATGAAGAAATTGATGCGGTTATGCAGGGATTTATAGACCTCCGTTCATTATAAAACCTAAAATTATTATCACAGATTTTGGGTCAGTCCCCCGACACACTAACGGATTAGCGGACTGACCCCATTTCGGGATATGAAGATAGAAGCACGGAGGGGGGCAGTTCTCGTGCTTTTTTTATAATAAAAGTAAGCATCAGAAACCTCCCCGTTATTCCCATGCCCCCGGTTAGGGTAGAACCCTCCTATACACAGAGTGAGACACAGTGACTCTATATTCTTCATTAATGTTTTTACGTTCATAAAGTTTGCACTATAATATAGAGAAAGAAATAAATTTCATTACGAGGTGGAGGATCATGAGTAATCAGCTTCCTATGGATATTACAGCTACAAATACGTTAAATAGTATTGGAGAAAATATTCTTATTGCCGACACAGATTTCAAGATCACTTGGATGAATCGCAAAGCGATCCAGTCATTGCAGACCATTGCTCCTTATTATGGATTATCAAGAGCGGAAGATATGATTGGGTTAAATATGGACCACTTTCATCGTTCTCCTGACTATCAAAGGGGTATGATGAAGGAGCTAGGAGAGGGGCACAGAGCAAGAATTATGATTGCGGATAAAATTGCTGCGGATATTGTCATTACGCCCATTCACCCACTAGAAGATACTGCCGAAATAGAAGGATATATGGTTATGTTGATGGATGTAACGTCACAAGCGGAGGAACAGAAAAGAAAAGACCAGATGATAAAAGAACTGCAGGTTCCGATTATTCATATTTGGGAGAACACCATTGCCCTGCCTCTTTTAGGAGATATGGATATAGATCGAGGAGATCACTTGATTTCAATGGTGCTAGAAGAGTGTACATCCAAACAGATAGAATTTGTCTTATTATCATTAGGTGGAGTGAAACAGGTTGTTAATCAATTCACCTGCACGATTCAATCGTTGCATGATTGCTTACGATTAATAGGGGTAGAACTCATTCTTGTAGGGATAACACCAGAACTGGCATTGACGATTAAAGATATCTTCAACGTCCGAACTTTCCGCAGTGCGAACGCGGGATTAAAGTATATTATGAAGCTTCAAGGTAATGCCAACAGGAGCCATGGAGACCTTGGCTCTTTATAAAAAATGACGGGCCAGGGCATCTGTCCCTCTGGCCTTTACAGTTCAAAACCCCATGAGAGAGGCGACTATCTAAATTACTTACCAACGCTTCTCTGATGTTCATAACAATAAACCTTCCCTTTAAAAGTAGTATTCGATAAACAATAAGCCCTAACCTTATCAGAAACAGATTTATCGCAAATCTCACATTTAGAGGGAAAACTGGTCTTTTTTTCAGTGCTATTCAACGCTCGTTTATGCCCTTCTCTAACGGTCAGGTCAGGGATATTGGCATTAACGATGGCTTGATGAATGGCCAGGATATCACTCTCATTTATAAGAGGTTCTTTATGTTGGATCTTTAACACCGATTCTTTCCGATGGATAAACTCCGATAGCTCGATGTCATACACAATCAGTTCAGTAGAAGCGATCTTACGGTAATCCGGATCTACTTTAAATGTAGAGCGTTTTGTAAAAGAAACCATGGAAACAAATAGGTTGTGGTACTTCTCATCGATCAATGAAGACAGTGCTTTCAGGTGCCCATAGTTTTGTACAAAAGGATTCATCATTTTGAACTTCCCATTGACCAGCCATGTGTTCCGATCTTTCCCGCCATAGATGGTACCCTGATAGTTTTTTGTCTCAATAACAAAGATTGCGTATGGAGTAATCACCACATGGTCGATTTGTGAATAGCCGGACTTCGCTTTCGAGTTGGGGATGAGGAGATCGCTTAGATGGCGATAGTCCTTTGGGAGCTGATCCAGTTGGATATCAATTTTGTATTCTCCTAATTCTCCTTTTCTAGTAGCGATTTGTTCATTGGTTCTTTTAGGTTTTGATGGTGGTGGAGTAGCAGATTGTTTTGGTTTAGGTTCAGTTGTTTTCTTTTTTAGGAAGTTTAGGAATAATAGCATGAGTTTCTCCTTGGTGGTTTGATATGGTTATTATCGTACTTATTTGCGAAGATTTGAGTGCCAGGGGTAAAGATAAGAGAGCTCATACTTTTTACAACGGCCATGGGCTTTGCAAATGAATTCATATTATTGACGAAGGTCCGTCCCTTAGCAGGATCATTTGCTTAAAGACGGACCTTTTTTGGTCATCCTACTCCAAACTCCTCGAATAATGATCCTTCACCCAATACGTCAACGTCCCATCCTCATCAGTGGAAGTATCAGAGCCGTCCCCATACTCCATCAAGGTGAAAATTCTAGATGAAGAATTGGATACCATAATTATGGCACTCTTTGTTTTCATTGATTGTGTGAAGAATGGTCAGTCAGTTGCTTCTTCTGGAGAGCCGGTTTAAGTTGAAAATTAGGTTTGAATGGTACGTTGAACCGTATCCTTTAAGATGATCTATACTTTATAAGCGTGTTTTGATAAATCTCATTTCTAAACACGCTCTTTCTATCTTTATCTTAGAGTCAAAAAAATTGTTTCCAAAAGTGAAAAACGCAAGGGATATATTATAATAAATTGTTGGCTTCTAATATATTGTTTGAGGAATTTAAACTTACTCCGATACCTGAAAAGTTGTTTCCAGTTATGACGCCACTTGCATTCGTTGAACCAATATATAACGCTTTAGCTGCATCACTATCCGCATTTGAGGCGGTATTGCTATTTATTGTAAAGTTATTATTCCCCCCGCTTAATCGATAGTGGTAACGCCCACTAGCAATCTCTTTAACTACATTGCCTGTTATCGAAGCATTTTGAGTTTCTTGCAGCCATAGTCCGTCATAGCCAGTTCCTTGAATAACATTGCCTGTAATAGTTAGACTGTGAACATCTTTAAGGTATACCCCAGTTGAACCAATATTCTCACAAGAATTATTTCCCACGGTCACAAACCAAACCCCACTATGAATATAAAGTGCATTTTGGTTAGAATCTGAAATAGTATTGTCCGAAATATTTAAATGTTTTACATTGGTATGGATTTGTATAGTTGCATGTTTAGCTGATTCATTTTCACTTTCAAACGAATTTCCCTCTATCACAACATTAGATACTTCACCGTTTTCATTTTTGCCTCTTACGGTAACGGAACTGTAGTATGCACCTCCACCCACAATGATATTATTAGCAAATACAATGGAATTGCAGGGTTGGGAAGCATTAGTTTGCTGTCCATTGGCATCTACGGAGTTTTCTCCACCGATCGCATTGGTCTCAACCATGACAGGGGCGCCGCAGTTCATGAATTGGTTATTAGATACATTTAGATAATTCCAGCTATAGGCCCTCACTCCATAACGAATGGTATCTTCGAAGACGTTATCTACAATGGTGATATTTTCATGATACACCCCTATCGTCCCTCCATGGGAGCCTACACCGGTTGCCCAACTACCCAGGTTTTCACTTGGACCAAAGTAATTATTCCGCACAGTTACATTGGAACATGGTGTATTATCGAAGTTTCCGGATTTCCACGGGAAGGTATTGATAGATTTCATTAAATCAATTTGTATGGCTTCATTGTATTGAGAAACTTGTTTCATTCCTTTGAATTTGCAGTTTTCAATAAGGACATTTTTTGAAGAGTTTATTTCCATGCCATGACCGGGATCCACATCTAGAATAGTTAAATCTTTAAATAGTAGATTCTCAGCGTGTGCAAATATAAAAGAAGTTCCTCCAGTATAAGAGGGAGCATTATTATTCCATATACCACCTATAATGGTTATGTTCCCATTGCCATTATATTTTGTTGCTGTACTATCAGGGGCGATGTTTTTTAGAAGCCCTGCATTATGCTCTTTACTAAATATGGCTTTCGGATTCGCGATAATCTTTGTTCCTTCTTTAATCAGAAGTATATCCGTAAGCCTGTATGTGCCCGCAGGGAAGTAAATCGTTACTCCTTCATGGGAGTCTGCTAAGTTAAGCAGGGTTTGAATACCTGCTGTATCATCATTAGAACCGTCTCCTAATACATCAGGTACATCAGTGGCTATAACAAAGTTTGGTGTTTCACTTAAAAATCGTGGCTTGTTTTCTTCAGCGCGTGGCTTTGAATTGCTAGTCTCGTTGGCATATGTTAATACGTTTCCGGGTGAGATTCCCATAGCAATTAAAGAACCAAGCGAAAGTCCGGCAACTTTAAGGACTTGGCGTCTCTCATTTTTTTGTTTTTCAGGTGAATTTGTCATATTTTGATCCTTTCTATTTTAATTTTCCATACATTCATGGAACGAGCGAAGCTGCATTAAATCAGACAAAGAAATTAGACACCTCCTAAAAATTTATGGATTCTTAATATTCAGATTAATATTTTCACTAATTGTAAAATTGTACAATATGTCATTTTTGCAATTATGTACTAGGGTAGGAACGTCAAGCGGTATAGATTAAAGGTTCTTCAAAATGGAATATTTAATTTGATGGAAAATTTTCAAAAAATTGAAACATTTCATCAATTTTTGTTGTAAAATAAAGTGGTAAGATTACAATTTTTGGAGGTTTTGATAAAAAGGGGGGGAGATTTATGTTAATGAAGAAAAAGTCGAAATTGTTCTACAAGTACTTATTTTCTTACATGACAATTTTTTTAATTCCATTCCTCATTACGAGTGTGATTTTATATTATATGTCGGTTACGGATCTTCGAGAGGAAATTGTTCAGTCCAATACTCAAAAACTGGAGCAAGTAAAAGATTTAGTAGACGAAAGGCAAAAAGAGCTTCAAAACATAGCTAATCGAATATCATATGACCCCCGGTTAACCCCTTATATGTTTAAACAGCCTTATGAGAGTATTGAAGCTATCAGGGAATTAAATACATACAAAATGAATAGTTCGTTTATAGAGGAATTATATTTATATTATCATGATGAAGGACAATTGCATTCTACTGGCGGAAGCGGGAGCATTAACACGTTTGCAAAGGAAATATATCATCTGACAGAACAAGACAAAGAGAATTTGGTGAAGGATTTGAAATCGGCTAAAGTTCCGATTAACAGGTCGATTTCTATTAAGAATAGTAATAACAAGGAATTAAACGCTATTACATATGCTTATCCAATACCAGTCAACTCTGCGAGCTATGGTACTTTACTTTTTATAGTGAAAGAAAAAACTTACACAAATTTAATTAAAGATTTGTTAGGAGAATTTGACGGAAGTATTTATATATTTAACGAAAAGGGGAAAAAGATAGCTTCTAGTACCAATGGGAAAGCCCTGGACTCGAAGGACTTCCTTGCATTTACCAAAGGACAGCCAGGTATAGAAGAAAAGAAACTCGGTGATAAGCAGTACTCATTAGTGAGAATTCGTTCGGACAAAAGTAATTGGACATTTGTATCGGCTGTTCCTGCAGGACAATTCTACAGCAAGATGGAATCTTTGAAAACATCCATCATCATCATGCTTTCTTTGATCATTCTTCTTGGTGCCAGTATAGCCATACTGTTTACATTTAAGCAATACAAACCAATCTATAAGATTACGGAAAAGTTAAAAGCAAAGCATATACAGCCTGACAAGGACGTTCAAGTGAAAAATGAGTTAGAAAATATTGTTGAAACGATAGAATACATGTATAACGATAATGAAATCTTACTAGATAAAATGAAAGTTCAGAAACCTTTTGTCAGAGATCAATTGTTAATTAAGTTATTGAATGGTGATACAAGAAATGTTACAGAAAACGCTTTCCTTTTAAAAGATCTAGACATGGCATTGGGCGGACACTATTTTACAGTAGTGATTGCTTTTAACGCCAAACTAAATAAAAAAAGAACCCTTATAGAGAGGGAAGCATTATTACTATGGCTTTCTGAATTCTCGTTTGAACATGGAAAAGGGTATGGGGTCGAATTGGTATATGATAATGCCATTGCATTGATCGTAAATATATCTGCTGACAAAGAAGACGAACATTTAATGAAGAAATCTTTTGTCAATAAAATGATTCACCGTCTACAGGAAAAGTGCAGCCCTTCCCCAAGAATTGGTGTAGGAAGAGTATATGAGGGGATTGAACGAATTAACCACTCTTATATTGAAGCAAATGCTTCTTTAACCTATAACCTTCTGAATACATCTGTATATTTCGAAGAGTTTATTCAAGAAGAAGAGTCCCCTTCTACTTTTTGGTACCCTATGGACCAGCAGGTAAGATTTACACAGAGTTTGAAGCAAGGGGATTTAGTGGTTGCTCAGCACACTTTGTCAACAATTTTCAAGGAGATCCGGTCAGAGAATACTTCCGTATACCTTTTACGGTGCATGTGCTTTGATGTGGTCAATACTGTGTTAAAAAGCATCTCTGAACTTGGATTAAATGTGACCAATATCAAAGAACTTGTGGAGTTTCATTCTATAAATGAACTTGAGATCAGAGTTAAAGAATTATTATCCTTAATTTGTGAAGAAATAAATAAGCGAAAAGAAAGTCAAAACAACACATTAAGAGATAGTATATTGAATTTTATTTCTATCCGCTATAAATCACATGAATTAAGCCTGGAAGGCACTGCTGAGAAATTCAATCTCTCTGTATCTTATCTAAGCAGATTTATTAAGGAACAGACAGGTACTACTTTTACACAGTATGTGTGGGATTTGCGGAATAAGGAGTTTAAACGTCAGTTAACAGGAACGAATTGCCCTATTAAAGAAATTGTATTGGATATCGGATATATAGATGTCGCTAATTTTACACGTAAATTTAAAAAGGAAGAAGGGTTAACCCCTGGTCAATATAGAAGACAATACAGCTATAAAAAGGATAAAAAAGAATTTCAAGCACCTAATCCTTAAATCATTCCAATATGTAAACAATCACATACTTGTGCATGGATGACATATTTATGTTGATTGTTCAACTTGATAACTTTAGAAAAAGTTCCTAATTAGGGGCTTTTTCTTTTTGCTTATCATGATTTTTAATCAAGAACTTACAAGGGGGCAGACAATGGCTTTAATCAAATGTCAATTTTTCTCTGAAGTATTAAACATTAACACATCAATATCCGTTCTTATTCCTGAATCTGAATTTTCTAATCCGGAGGGTATGAATAGTAAATTTCCGACCCTTTTCCTGTTACATGGTTACAGCGATGACGATTCTGCATGGTTACGAAGAACTTCCATTGAACGTTATGTGGAACCTTATAATCTGGCTGTCGTAATGCCTCAAGTTGACCATAGTTTTTATACAGATATGCACATGGGGAAAAAGTATTGGACTTACTTGACGAAGGAACTTCCCTTTGTAGTTCGTTCTTTATTTCCTTTGTCTGATAAGCGAGAAGAGAATTTTGTAGCTGGAATTTCAATGGGAGGTTATGGAGCATTTAAATGGGCACTCCATCATCCCGAACAATTTGCAGCGGCTGCCAGCTTGTCAGGGGTATTGGATATTCAATCTTATAGGAAGAAAAAACCCGATCGTTTTCGTCCTATATTTAGAAAGGGACAATGTTTAGCTGATTCTGATCATGATCTATTATGGCTGGTTAATCAAGTAGCCATTGAAAAAAGTAAACCGTTCCTTTATCAATGTTGTGGCAGGGAAGACTTTTTGTACCAGGACAATCTAAGATTTTATAAAACCATTAATGAAACAAGTTTTGATGTAACAAAAGAATTTGATTCGGGGACCCATGATTGGGTGTATTGGGACAAAAAAATCCAGAGAGTCCTTTCCTGGTTACCGATACCCCAAAAAGAAAAGAAATAAATTGAATGTAAATCGATACCCTCGATATCATAGGCTTTATATAAGCATTTGTCATGTTATACACAGTAAGCACAAAAGTGACATATATACTGAATTCCCATCAAAATGCTAACTTAAATTCAACACAAAAAGTATTCACAAAACGAAACCATGATGGGAAGGTGGTGAAGCAATGAAATCGGTGCTTGTTCTCGGAGCTGGAAACATGGGGGAAACTCATGTAAGGGAATATCAGAAAATGAAAAATGTCTATCAAATTGGCGTCGTGGATATACGTTATCCTGTTTGGTTAGATAAAGAAGATCAGGAGATAACATATTTCTCATCCTTTGAGGAAGCTTTAGAAAAGGATTCGTTTGAGGTTGTTGATATTTGCCTTCCAACCTATTTACACAAAAGTTTTGTAGAGAAATCCGCTGCGGTGTGCAAACACATTATTTGTGAAAAGCCTTTAGCCAACACCTTAAAAGACGCAAAAGAAATTATACAACTATGCAAAAGGTATAAAGTGAACTTATATGTTGGACATGTTGTACGTTTTTTTCCAGAATATCAAAAAGCAAAAACAATAATAGACTCAGGGGGCATCGGTAAAACGGCCAGAGTAAAATCAACCCGTAATAGCTCTTATCCAACTTCTTGGAACAATTGGTATTTTGACGCAGTGAATAGTGGAGGGATGATTTTAGATTTAATGATCCATGACTTTGACTACCTTAGGTGGTGTTTTGGGGAGGTAGAGGAGGTAACTTTCATCAAGCCAAGGGATAGCGAGGTATTGGAAAATACCCATGCACTTGTGAAATTACAGTTTGATAATAAAGTAGTAGCTTATGTTGAGGGTAGCTGGTCTCATGAAAGTTTTCATACCAAGCTGGAGGTTATGGGTGATCAAGGGATTATCGAGCTGGACAGCGAGACTAAAAAAATGGATCTGAAAAATATAAACAAAAATGAAAACGTTATCAATATACTTTCAGAGGAACAGACCCCATCTCCGTATTATTGTCAATTGGAGCACTTTTTAGATTGTATAGAACAAGACCGCGTTCCATTAGTGACACCAAATGATGCGTATGAAGCAGTTAGAATATCCTTGGCAGCCATCGAATCACTCAAAACTAAAAAACCTATTCTCCTTAAAACATTCTATGAACAGAATTGAATTGGAGAGAACTGGCTCAGTGAATCAATCAGGCTCAAAAATGATCTTTTTATAAAAAGATTTTGATCTGTTTAATTGTTTTTATTAAAAAGTGAAGGAGTGTTATTTGTGAGAAAAATAAAATCTTTTGCGGCTGTCTTAACAACGGCTTCTCTACTTGTACTATCGGCTTGTCAAAATGATGAGGTATCTAAAAATGTAGAGTTGGATAAAGAGCAGCTTAAGAACCTGAATGAAAAAGGCATGCCTGTGGTAGATGAAAAAATCAAATTGGAATTCTTTGCGGACAAATCCCCTCATACCGCTGATAACTGGAATGATTTATTAATATGGAATACGTATGAGGAAATGACAAATATTGATATTGAGTGGGAGCAAGTCCCTACTTCCGGCCTGGTTGAAAAAAGGAACCTGGCACTGGCCAGCGGTGACCTTCCAGATGCATTTCACAGTGCTGATATGCCTCCGCTGGACTTACTTAAATACGGGCAGCAGGGCACTTTCCTTCCTTTAAATGATTTAATCGATAAATATGCCCCTAACTTAAAAAAGGTTTTCGAAAATTATCCTGAGGTTAAAAAAGGTTTGACCTTCCCAGATGGGAATATATATTCTTTACCGACCATTTATTCACCTGATTTTCCTTCTGTCCGATTTGGAAGCAGGCCCTGGGTCAATCAGGTTTGGTTAGATAAATTGGGTATGGAGATGCCTGACACGACTGAGGAATATTATCAGTATCTTAAAGCTGTAAAAGAGAAAGATCCGAATGGAAATGGGAAAGCCGACGAAATTCCGTATGGAGGAACCAATATGGCTCATCTCATCGGGTGGTTAAAAGGCTCGTATGGTATTGGGAATAAAGGTACAAACCACCGTTATGTTGATGTGGATCCTGAAACCAATGAGCTGCGATTCTATGCATATTCAGAGAGATATAAAGAAATGTTGGAATACGTCAATAAACTTTATAAAGAAGGCCTGATCCAACAAAATATTTACACCATTGAAGGGAATCAATTTTTAGCTAATGCATCCAACGGCGTTTATGGCAGTACAGTTTTTTACAGTCCGGAAGATCTGTTCGGTGAAAAAGGTAAAGCATTTGTCGGGGGACTGGCGTTAAAAGGTCCTCATGGTGATCAAGAATATGTAAATATCACACCGACATTAGCAAACATAGGTGGTTTTGTAATCACAAGCGCTAATGAAAACCCTGCGGCTACTGTCAGATGGATGGATCATTTCTACAGTGATGAAGGTGCAAAACTGTTCTTTATGGGAGTGGAAGGCAAAACATTCAACGAAAAGGATGGGAAGTATGAATACGTAGAGGATATCACAGACAACAAAGAAGGATTAACACAGGATCAAGCAATAGTCAAATATTTAGCGTTTCCTGGCGGCGGGTATCCCGGAATTATCAAACAAGAATACTTTTTAGGAAGTGAGACCTCTCCTTCTTCCTTAGAAGCCACTGAAAAAATGGAGCCGTATTTTATTGATGAAGTTTGGCCATCTTTTACGTACACGGTTGAAGAAAATCAAAGATTAGTAGCTTTGTCTTCTGATATTGAAAAATACGCAAGCGAAATGCAGGCAAAGTTTATCACTGGAGAGACTCCTTTTTCAGAATGGGATAATTATGTGAAAACGATAGAGGACATGGGATTAGAAGATTACATGGAAATTTATCAGAGTGCATATGAAAGATATAAAGGTGAATAATGCGTAGCTCTTTAATGAAATGGGGAATGTTCATTCTCCATTTCTATTTTAATAATTTGTTGAGGGGTTGTGAAACAAATGGGTAATGCAAGTATCAAAACATCAATCCCGACTCGTACACACTTGAAAGAAATGAACAGGATGAAAGAAGTAAGGAAGAATTTAGCGAAAAACTGGCAGTTGTACGTGTTCCTTTTGCCTGCTGTCATGTATTTTATCATCTTTCATTATTTTCCGATGTACGGAGTTCAAATAGCCTTTAAAAACTACTTTGCCACTTTAGGGATCTGGGGCAGTCCTTGGGTAGGGTTTGATCATTTTATTCGTTTCTTTGATTCTTATTACTTTTGGAGATTGCTAAAAAACACACTCCTCTTAAGTTTATATCAGCTGCTTCTATTTCCACTGCCCATCATATTAGCTCTTTCTTTAAATGAACTAAAGAATGGAGTATTTAAAAAGTGGGCTCAAACCATTACATATGCCCCGCACTTCATTTCTGTGGTGGTTGTTGTCGGAATGTTAGTAGCATTCTTGGATCCGGTTACTGGTCTGGTAAATAATCTTATTGTTGCCTTGGGTGGAGATCCTATTGGTTTTTTAACATCAGCTGACTGGTTCAGACATATTTTTGTCTGGTCGGGAGTGTGGCAGACGTTAGGGTGGAGTTCAATCATCTATCTAGCTACATTAGCAGGAGTGAATCCTGAATATCATGAAGCTGCTAAAATGGATGGCGCCACTCGCATGCAGCGAATTTTGTATATCAACATCCCAGGGATTTTTCCAACTATTGTTGTGTTGTTAATTTTAAATATCGGTAGTTTTATGGCTGTTGGGTTTGAGAAAGTCTTATTGATGCAAAATTCTTTGAACTCCTCGACTTCGGACGTTATTCAGACGTTTGTGTATCAGAGTGGATTGTTAGAGGGACAACACAGTTTTGCTGCTGCAATTGGTTTGTTTGATTCTATAATCAACATCGTATTACTAGTGACATTAAACATTGTTGCTAAAAAGACAACAGAGAACAGCTTATGGTAAAGGAGGGAGAGTCATGAATAAATATAGCCTTTCGGATAAATCTTTTGATGTATTCAATAAAATTTTCTTAACGATCATTGTTTTATTGATTGTCTATCCATTGATATTTGTATTAAGTGCTTCCATAAGCGATCCTGCGTCAGTAAGTTCAGGGGATATGTGGCTATGGCCCGTTGACGTTACCTTCAATGGGTATGAAAAGGTATTTCAAAACGATGCCATATGGACTGGATACAAAAATACAATCATCTATACACTGGTCGGTACAGCAATCCACCTGTTTATTCTCTTACCCTGCGCCTATGCGTTGTCCAGAAAGGAATTGATGGGAAAAAAGCTCATCCTCTGGTTCATTCTTTTTACAATGTTATTCAATGGAGGTCTCATCCCGACGTATTTAGTTATCAAGTCACTGGGGATGCTGGATACTATGTGGTCCATCGTTATTCCAAATGTGGTTGGAGCTTGGTCCATCCTTGTCGCACGGACCTTCTTCCAACACAGTATTCCAGATCAATTAGTAGAAGCGTCTAAGATAGATGGGGCAACAGATTTTCACATTTTCTTTAAAGTGGTTTTACCATTATCAGCACCGATTATCGCAGTAATGGCCCTGTTTCACGGCGTTAGCCTGTGGAATCAATATTTTAATGCGTTGATTTACCTATCGAATGAAGAGTTGTATCCTTTACAACTTATTCTTCGGGAAATTCTTATTGTTACTGAGATGAGTGCGGAGGGAGGAGGCACCGGGGAAGCTGCTGCTTTTGTGGATCAAGTGAAAACGGCTTCTCTTGTTAAATACGCAGTGATTATCATATCTTCTTTTCCACTGCTCATTATCTATCCATTTCTGCAGCGATTTTTCGTAAAAGGAGTATTGATCGGTTCAGTTAAGGAATAAATAAGGCATAATCACGGTTAAAGGAGATTTGACAGTGAATAGGATTTTTATAGAGAGGTACTATGATCTTTGTCTTTGGATTACAAAGCTTGCGTATTTAAACATCTTGTGGTTCCTATTTACTTTCTTAGGCTTAGGAATATTCGGGATGATGCCGGCAACTGCAGCTATGTTTGCGGTGGTAAGAAAGTGGGCCAGCGGTGAGAAGGAAATAAGAGTTTATAGAGTATTTTGGAAGATTTACCGCCTAGAATTCCTCAAATCAAATCTAGTAGGCTACACAGTTCTCCTTATTGGTTATGGACTATTTATGGAACTGCAGATATTAAGAGCTCAAGAAAGTTTGTTTTATTCTATTGTGAGCTTTGGCGTATTGGGGTTATTTCTTATGTACTTTATCATGGCCATCTATTTATTTCCGATATTCGTTCACTTTCAATTACGAACGTTTCAGTATATAAAGTGGGCTTTTATCATCGGTGCTACTCATCCCATTTTGACAATTACCCTGGCAGGTGGTTTGGGGATCATTCATTTCATTATCTTTTCTAAGCTGCCAGCATTGTTTTTAGTGTTTGGCATGAGCTCTTCGGCATTCATTTTAATGTGGGGAGCTTTGAAAGTGTTTCCTAAACTAGAAACAAAAGAGGAAGCGTTCACTAATTAATCATGCATGACTTTTCCGTTATAAGTATGAATAAAGGAGTTAGTGTATACATGGCCCAATACCGTTTATTGGCTTTAGATTTAGATGAAACACTGTTAACAAATAATAAAGGCATTTCAAGTCAAACTAAATATTGGATTACTCAAGCAATGAAAAAAGGAATAATTGTGATGATGGCGACAGGGCGCGGATTACAACGAGTTGATTATATACTAGAAGAACTGTCATTGGATTCCCCCATGGTCCTGGTTAATGGAGCAGAAGTATGGAAAAAGCCGGGACATCTTATGGAAAGACATTACCTGAATAACGAGGATATATTCTCTCTTCATCGATTGGCAGTCACAGAAGGAGCTGAATTTTGGGGATACAAAGAAAATAGATTAGTAGTTTCCCATGAGTGGACATCAGAACAATTTCAAGAAAAATGGATGAAATTTGGAATTCGAATAGATGATCAAATTGTTTTAAGACAGATGAGAGAAAGATTGAATGATTATGAGAATATAGAAGTCACCAGTTCAAGTCCAACAAACATAGAAATTACTTACAAAGGAATAACAAAGGAAACAGGCGTAAGGCAGATTTGTAGATTATGTAATGTAAGGATGGAGGAAGTCATTGCCATAGGAGACAGTTTGAATGATGCGAAGTTAATCAAGTCTGCCGGGTTGGGTGTTGCTATGGGTAATGCTCACGATGAATTAAAAGCTCTATCTGATGTAGTCACAATGAGCAATGAAGAGGATGGTGTAGCCCATACTATAAAAAAATATATCTTTGGGGAATCGGTGCAACAAATAGATCATTCAGTAGAAGAGAGAACCTGTAAATAATCGGTAGGATTAACCGTTGAAGCAAGTCATGAATGTGTCGAGGAATACGATGTCTATTCATTGTCGTGAATTTCAGAGTCCAAATAGATTAATTGGAGGAATTTCCATGTTAAAAGTAGGCGTAATAGGTGTTGGAACCATATCGAAACATCATATTGAATCATATATGAAACATGAAGGTGTAGAAGTGGTAGCATTTTCTGATGTAAATGAACAACGTCTGATGGAAAAAGGCAAACTTTATAAAGTTGACCAGTTATACGTTAAATATTCAGAACTTTTAGAAAATGAAGAAGTTGATGCCGTAAGTATTTGTACATGGAATGAGTCCCATGCAGCAATTGCTGTTGCCGCGTTGGATGCAGGAAAGCATGTTCTAGTAGAAAAGCCATTATGCATGACCGTGGAAGAAGCTCAAAAAGTACAGGAAGCAGTCGACCGTAACCAACAGGTGTTGCAGGTAGGGTTTGTACGCAGGCATGGAAAAAATGCGAAATTATTAAAGCAATTTATTGATAACAATGAACTTGGTGAGATTTATTATGCTAAAACCTCATGTATTCGCAGACTTGGGAATCCTGGTGGATGGTTTGCGGACGTCAACCGGTCGGGGGGAGGGCCGTTAATTGATCTTGGTGTTCATATGATTGATTTATGTTGGTATATGATGGGTAAGCCAAAAGTGAAATCAGTTGTAGGAAACACATACAATTTGTTGGGAAATCGATCTAATGTTGAGAATTTACATTACTATAAAGCGTCTGATTATCATCATGAAATAAACTCAGTGGAAGATATGGCAAACGCTTTGATTCGATTTGATAACGGTGCTACTTTAATGGTGGATGTCAGTTACACGCTCCATGCCAAGGGTGATGATCTGAACGCGAAATTATATGGGACAAAGGGAGGAGCTGAACTGGAACCTTCGCTTTCCATGGTTACAGAAAAGCACAATACCATTTTAAATATGACTCCTCAAATAGATGACCTGACGTTTGATTTCACGAACGCATTCTTTAGTCAAATCGATCATTTTGTTCGAAGTTGTAATGGGCTTGAAGATTCTCTCAGTCCAGTCGAAGATGGAGTGGAAATGATGAAGATACTGAGAGGCATTTATGAGTCTGCCGAAAAAGGTAAAGAAATTGTTTTTTCTGACCCCATTTCTACTGGCACGGGTAATGGAGTGTAATTCTTTATAATCTAACGAGGAATTCAATGTAGTAGGTTCGCAGAACTGTGTAGAGATGGCTGAAATACTTGCTTCACAAAATCATTATGTGGGGGGATGGCATGAAAACGAGTGTCAGTATGTATAGTATGAACCAATATGTTAAGAAAGAGGCATGGAGCATTTTCGATTTCATTGACTATGCCAAAGCAATAGGTGTTAAAGGAATTGAGTTATTAGACATTTATTGGAATGACAAGGGAAATGAAATTCACAGTGTTGTTGAATATTTAGAAAAGAAGGGACTGTCTGTTTCTGCGTACGATGTATCAAATGATTTTATTAAAAGCAGTGCAGAAGAAAGAGAGGCAGAAGCCAACCGAGTAATTGAAGCCATTAAAACGGCTAAGGTCCTTAAGACTGATGTAGTACGAGTGTTCTGTGGAAATATAAAAGAGGGAATTGAGTATGAACAAGGTAAAGCATGGATCATCGAGGGATTTAGAAGATGTCTTCAAGAAGCAGAAAAAAAGAAAGTACATCTAGCTATTGAAAACCATGGACTTTTCGCGGGAAAGGCTACCCAGGTAAAAGAATTGATAGAAGAAATCAATTCCCCTTACGTGAATAGCACATTAGATACGGGGAATTTCCTTTTGGTAGGAGATCAACCAGTAGAGTCGGCAAGATTATTAAAAAAACACGTCGTACACGTACATTTTAAAGATTTCATCAAGAAGAATCCGGAATATCCAGGAAAGGCATTCACTTCATTAAATGGTGAAAAGTATGTTGGAGTTGTAGCGGGTGATGGATTGGTTGACTTGGAAGCTGTCATCGTTGAATTAATGGAAGTCGGGTATGATGGGTGGTATTCCATTGAATACGAAGGAGATGATGATTCAAGAGAGTCCGTGAAACGAGCCCTATCAAATATTGAGCGTTTTTTGAACAGTAAGGGAGGAAGGACTTCATGATGAAAAAGGTTGTCCCTGTATCTAAATTGTCGTATGAAGACGTTCCGGAAGCAGCAAATCAACATCAAACTTTGGTTGGTACTTTCGAAGATGCCGTTGATTTTATAGATGATCACCCACTATATGATATAGAACACGTAACATTTAAGTTATCGAATGGATGGAAAAGTAAAGTAGAAAATGCAAAATTCGGTGACATCATTCGAAGCGATGATGTTGGCGATCGAGGAGTGATCCGGCTTCTTAGAAGAATAAATGAAAGGGGTCTGAAACTGAAATCGCCCCTTCTCTATTATGAACTCATAAAAGAACTGGGATTTATATCTGAACACTTTACAGAAATCATGAGGCTGCACGTAAGAAGAATAAGGAGAAATGACTATGACCACCTGATGGTAACCCTCCGTTGTGCCGGAAAGAAATTGGCAATGATAGAAGTTGCAAAAGGTAAAGGGTTGACTGAAAGCTGTGAAGTGGAATATGCAGGAGATGGTGCGATTATATACTATCGAAACGAAACCCTCCCCTCCTATATGTATGAATCTCATCATTCAACTTTCCTGGAAAGTACTATAGAAAGGGAGGCTGTATACTCCTATGCAGAATTAAAAAATGCTATCCAATTATCCACAAAAATCTTCTCAGCATTAGAAGTTGGAAAAAGCGTATTAAGCTATTCGGAGGTCACGAAATGAAAATAGCCATAATGAGTTTTGCCCATATGCATGCATATAGTTATGCGAAAAGTCTTCAGAGGATTGAGGGTGTTGAATTAATAGGGATAGGGGATGAGAACGGGGACCGCGGGAGGGAAGCAGCAGAACAATTTAAAGTTCCGTATTATGAGGATTATGATAAGTTAGTGGGCATGAAGAGGTTAGATGCCGTAATTATCTGTAGTGAAAACATCCATCACAAAGAGTTGACATTAAAAGCTGCAAAGGCAAAAAAACATGTATTATGTGAAAAACCCTTGGCTACCAGTGTTGAGGATGGGTGGGATATGATTCAGACTTGTGAAGAACATGGAGTTAAACTCATGACTGCTTTTCCAGTGCGTTTTAGTACCCCCATGTTGAAATTGAAAGAATGGGTCAATGAAGGGAAAATTGGTGATATCTTATCGATGAGGACCACGAACAGGGGACAAAATCCTGGTGGATGGTTTGTAGACGAAGCTCTTTCGGGTGGTGGGGCTGTACTGGATCATACCGTCCATATGATCGATATTATGCGTTGGATACTGGAAGAAGAAGTAAAAGATGTCTTTGCTGAAGTTGATACGTTATTTACCGAGTTACCTGTTGATGATGCGGGTATACTTTCATTATCTTTTGAAAGTGGAGTCATCGCCTCTCATGACCCTAGTTGGTCACGTAATAATGCTTACCCAACATGGGGGGATGCGACGATAGAAGTAATCGGAACCAAAGGAAGAATCTACGCAGACGCATTTGGAGAGCATTTGGATTATTATTCTCTTCAAGGCAAATCGTTTCGTCATATTTTACTCGGCAAAGATATGGATTCAGGATTGGTCCATGAATTTATTCAATGTATTAAAGAAGATCGCAATCCCTCTGTCTCTGGAATTGATGGCCTTCAATCATTAGAAGTTGCTTTAGCAGCCTACCAATCTGCTTTGAAGCATCAGCCGGTGGGATTATAGATTATAAGATGTGAAAAAAATTGAAATGGAGTTGTCCGCATATGTTGCAAAATATAGGAATTCCCGGGTTAATTCTGCTGCTTGTTATTGCTTTGATTATTTTTGGCCCATCCAAATTACCTGAAATAGGCCGGGCATTGGGTTCAACGTTAAAAGAATTCAAGAAATCAACAAGGGAACTAGTATCAGAAGAGGACAATCGAAACAGAGAGTCTGCCATCAATAAAAAAAGGGAGGAATCTTTGTAGTATAGTGCAAAACCTTGGAGGTGGAAGGGATTTCCACCCCTGCTTCCTTCATGGAATGAGGTGATAATAATGGGAGGAAATATAGAGTTTACTGCTCATCTGGATGAATTCAGGAAAAGGATCATGGTTGCAACAGGGTCATTCTTGGTGCTGTTGATTATATCCTTCGTGTTTGTGCAAGATATATATTACTGGTTGATTAAAGACCTACCAATGAAATTAGCAGTATTGGGTCCGAGCGATATCTTATGGGTGTATTTAGTATTGGCCAGTATCATCGCCCTTGCTGCAACCATACCCATAGCTGCGCATCAGCTGTGGCTATTTATCCTACCTGCACTTAGTGAAAAAGAGAAAAGTATAACATTAGTTTACATTCCAGCTCTATTTATCTTATTCATCGCAGGTATCTCTTTTGGATATTTTGTCATCTTTCCAGTTGTTTTTCAATTCCTACTTTCTTTGTCCCAAGACATGTTTACCACTTTTTTCACCACCGAAAAATACTTTGCATTCTTATTCCGCATGACGCTTCCGTTTGGCTTTTTATTTGAACTTCCTGTGGTTGTAATGTTCTTAACAAGTTTGGGCGTATTGAATCCTTACAAGTTACAAAAAGCTAGAAAATATGCGTACTTTCTACTAATCTTGACGGCTGTTCTCATTACCCCGCCTGATTTTATATCAGATATATTGGTGACTATTCCTTTGGTATTCTTATATGAATGCAGTCTACTGCTATCGAAAATAATGTATAGAAGGAAACAAAAGGTCTTATTTTCAGCGTGAAGACATTTTATTAACGCTACGGTAACAAGGGGACCTTTCTTCACATCCGAATGATCACTGTATACTTCTTCGTCTTGAGTGAAAGAGATCGATAAAGTCAATTAAGAAAAGATTAAGCAGGCTGGTGCTCACGGGAGCAGAAAGAATCTATTAGATAAAAATAATAGAAAGCTGTGGCTTACCTCCCCCGTAAGCCACAGCTTTCTTTCTTCACCAATCTAATTACTTCCTTCACATCCGAACCCCTAAATATAGAAGTAGTTCTTTCATTCTCCGTAAAATAGATCTCCCCATAAGCATTCTTTTCATCAAACCCAACAATTTTAAAACGGTAAACTTGCTTATCCTTCATCAAAATAAATTCCTGCTTTTTCATTTCAATCACCTCTATAGTCTAGATCGGAGTATTGATGTTTTAATGCAGAAGATTTATTGTTTTTATGTTTCTCTATGTTCTCCCATACTTCTTTATTTAAGCGGTCCACGCTAATCCCCAGTGCTATTGCAATTTTCGATAAGGTATAGGATTCGGGTATGCGATCATTACGCTCAATCTTACTTATAGTGGTTCGTGCTAGTTGTGCTTTTTCTTCCAATTCGGCCTGAGTGTAGCCCATTTCGTCTCGTCTTTTTCTTAATAAACGTCCTAAGTATAACCCGTATATTTCTCGTTCTGTCAATGGCTTATCCAATACTTTGACCCCTTTTACAACCATTATCAAATGGTGAAAAATGGCTTGGAACGGACAGGTCGTCAACTTATTGAAATAAATGGAATATTATTAAAGTGTTTCTCTATATGCTCTTTACGTAAAGGTGAAAATTAGGGAGAAGCTTGCTAAATCCCAAATTTAACTAAATAATAGGAATATACTGTTAGACGAAAGGCTGACGATAATGATCGTATATGAAGCTACAAAACAAGAATTCTTGGAAGACGTTTTTCATGATGAATTGGTCAATAATATATGCAGCAATTACACGTCGAAGATTGGGAAGATCAATGAACGAGAGGTTCGATCGTGGGATAATTCGATGCAGTACATGTTTCGTGTGCTTAGTGATCAAGAGATTCCTAGTGACGCTGGGGTGGCGATTGAGTTTAAGATTCCGCATACGTCGAGACGGGTGGATTTTCTGATCTCTGGGAAGGATGGAGAAAAAAATTCCATTGTGATAGTGGAGTTGAAGCAGTGGGAGTCTGTTGAAGTGATCAGGGGGAAGGAAGCGATCGTGAAGACGGCGATGAATCGCGGGCTGGTGGAGACGACTCATCCGTCCTATCAGGCTTGGTCGTATGCATCTCTCATCAAAGACTACAACGAGAATGCTCAAAGCGCGGAGATGGAGCTGTATCCTTGTGCGTATTTACATAATTACTTAAATCAGGGGGAAGAGGATCCTCTGACGGATCCGGTCTACGATTATTATATAGAACAGGCTCCAGTCTTTGTGAAGGGTCAGGCCAAGAAGCTCCGGGACTTCATTAAGCGTTATATTCAGGTTGGGGATAATAAGGAGAACCTTTATAAGATAGAGAATGGTCGAATCCGGCCATCAAAGTCACTTCAGGATTCGTTAAATCAAATGCTGAAGGGGAACGCAGAATTTGTGATGATTGATGATCAGAAAGTGGTGTATGAGGAAGCCATTCATTTGGCAAAAGAAGCACTTCGGACAAATACAAAGCAGGTCCTGGTCGTCCAGGGTGGGCCAGGAACTGGGAAATCGGTTCTCGCTATCAATCTATTGGTCCACCTAACCAATCTCAGCATGGTCTGTCAGTATGTTACGAAGAACGCGGCACCTCGAAACATTTACTCTACCAAACTGAAGAAAGAATTCAAAAAGGGACATATTGATAATTTGTTTAAAGGATCGGGAAGCTATTTCGATGCTCCTCGGGATGAGTTTGATGCGCTAATTGTGGATGAAGCCCACCGACTGAATCTGAAGTCTGGGATGTTTCAGCACCTCGGTGAAAATCAAACAAAGGAAATCATCGAAGCATCAAAGCTCTCCATCTTCTTCATTGATGAAAGGCAGCGGGTCACGTTAAAAGATCATGGAAGTATCAAAGAAATTGAACGATTTGCTCAAGAAAACAATGCGCCGCTCACGATCATGAACCTCGAATCTCAATTTCGCTGCAATGGCTCCGATGGTTACTTAGCTTGGCTAGATGATGTTCTTCAGATTAGAACAACAGCAAATGCCAATTATATCGGCAGTCAGTATGATTTCAGGGTTTTCAACGATCCGAATGCACTGAGAAACGAAATTGAGAGAAAAAATGCCAATAACAAATCCCGCATGGTTGCAGGCTACTGCTGGAACTGGGACAAAGAGGGGAAGAGCAATACGGACTATCATGACATTGTTCTTGATGAATATGACTTCAAGATGAGCTGGAACCTCGATAATTCAGCCACCTGGGCCATTGATACCGATTCTGTCAAAGAAGCCGGCTGTATTCATACCTGCCAAGGTCTGGAGTTTGAATACGTAGGGGTGATCATAGGGGATGACATGAGATATGAAGGCGGACAGGTGATCACAGATCATACCGAAAGAGCTAAGACCGATTCTTCATTGAAGGGTATAAAGAAAATGCTGAATGAAGATCCAGAGAGAGCTGAGAAGGTAGCGGATGAGATTATACGCAATACATACCGGACGTTGATGACTCGTGGCCAGAAGGGTTGTTATGTGTATTGTACGGACTCTGAGCTTGGACAGTACTTTAGGGAACGGTTTGAAGAGAGTAATCATGACTATGGTGAGAATGAGTTTTTTAGAGGTGGAAGTATGGTTGCAGAGGGGAAAGCGGATTATTAATTAAGTTTGATAACTACATCTATTGGAGGAATGTTTAATGCCTACATATAACAAACTAGTTCGGGATAGAATACCAGAAATCATTGAATCAACTGGAAAGACTTTTACAACAAGAATTCTTTCCAAAGAGGAGTATCTAATTGAATTGAAGAAAAAGAGCTTTGAAGAATTAGAGGAATACCATGTTGCAGAAACCAGGGAAGAGGCAATAGAAGAATTGGCTGATCTTATGGAGATTGTTCATGCGTTTGCCAAGTCTCATGATACATCTATAGATGAAATAGAAGCTATACGGCGTGAAAAGGCCAATGAGAGAGGTTCATTTAATAACAAGATTTTTTTAGTAGATGTAGAGGAAGTACTTTGAAAAAGTTCTCTTAACTTAGAGGGCTTTTTTTACTTTATTTCGCAAAAATTTTCACCCTTCCGAATTTTACGCTAGGGTAATAGTTATTGTAAGCATATGAATTTAATATGATCTTCCTTTAGGGAATCTGGTAACTGTAGTAAAATGGTAATATATCAATCTTTTGGATTTGTTAAAAATTGCCGAATCAACTGAAATTTTATGGTATTTATATTACAATATAAATACAAACATATTAAAAATGAATTTCTTATAAATTATATAAATTTTTTCGAAGGAGGAAAAATTTTGAAAGGAAACTCTTTTGTTTACTATTTAGATCAATACAACGTATTGTCTCCTAACCATTCCAAAATTTACGATGAATATACCATTGATTCAAACAATGGAAAATCTTATTCATTTACTATTGAAACGAAGATTGAAAAGACACTTATAAATTTATTTGAAACTAATCCTCAAAGTATCATTCTTACAGGTAATGCGGGTGATGGTAAAACAAGGCTCTGTAGGATCGTACATGATTATTTTAATAAGGATAATTTAGAAAACTGGCCGGAAAATGGAATTGTTGAGTTCCCTTTTAGTAATGGGAAAATAAGAATCGTTAAAGATTTGTCGGAGCTAAAAGAAGACATTATTGAAAATGAACTAGCGCAACTGCAACAAATAATAACTTCTGGAAATGAAGAAAAAGTATATTACCTTGTTGCAGCGAATGAAGGAAAACTGACGAAGTTTTTGTCGCAGTATGAACACTTAAACAAATTACAACAACAAGTAACTTCTCGCTTTAAATCACATGAGAATAATTCTGATCAATTTAGCATCTTTAATTTATTAGATGTAACTTCTTCTGTTTATGTAGAGAAAGTTCTATCGGAGTGGAATAAACCTGGAAACTGGGAAGCATGCCAAGGGTGCCCAAAGCAAGAACGATGCATCATACATATGAATCACCAGAGGACCTCTCAAAATCATATACAAGATAAAATCGTAGAACAGTACAAGTTGCTCGACTATTTAGATACTCATATTACTATGAGGGAAATGTTAATTCACATTAGTTACATGTTAACAGGTGGATATACATGTGATGATGTACTAAATGCCAATTATAAAGAAATTGAAAATCAAACAAAGAAACCTTACTATCAGAATTTCTATGGTCATGAATTAGATGAGAATGCCTTTTCAGAAATGAATGCATTGAAAATATTCAAAGCTTTAGATCCGGGAGTTTATTCCCACTCTTCAATAGACGATTTCATCATTAACGGTGATATTAATGGAGACGAGGAATCTGAGAAAGCACATAACGAGCTAATTGGAGATTCATTAGACCTACAACTTGGTTACTTCAAGAAAAAATTAACCTTGTATCGTGACTATGATGTTGATAAGGATCACTCTATTGTCAACGAGTGGATTCCAAAATTAAGAAGAAAATACTTTTACGAAACAGTAAGCGAAGACAGCGTAAATGGAAATCAACTATTGCCATTTGAATATGTCGACGAATATGTAAGATTATTTGATAACTCTAAAGCTCAAGCATTAATAAAACGGGACTTGATAAATGGGCTAAATCGAATTTTTTCAGGTCGACTGACTGAAATGAACAATAAACACTTATTTGCCACTAATAAGAACTTAATGATATATGAGCAGTTCAGGTCGAAAGATGTAGATATTGAAGAAGAGGAAGAACGAACTGATTTAGATCGACTACCTTCTAGTTTCAAAATATCGGTAAAGGATGAAGTTTCCTTAAATATGAACTTAGCCGTTTTTGAATACCTTATGAGAGCTAGTGGTGGAGGCACCCATAATGTTCTTCAACAAGAAGCTGAGATCCTGATTGATACGTTTAAGAATGAGTTGATAAGAATAAGTGAACCGGAAGAATATGAATTAAACATCTTAAGATACGATAACAAAACTGGACTCTTTATAGATGACGAAATAAGTTTGTTATAAAGGAGATACTTAAATGACTACAAAGAAACAAAGTGTAGAAGAGTTCTCAACGCAGCTATCTGCGCAAATATGGGGGCATCGATTTAAAGATGGACAAAAAGGTGCTGAATATGTTCTGGAGTTTCTGAATGTATTAAAAGGTACGGAGTATGACTTTGGCGCGAATAATTATTCCCGAGTGCGCTCAACAGGACTAAGACAATTTATCTTTGAAGGAGATAAAGAAGGAGCAAAAACAGGTGTTGTCAGTTTAACGACTGAACAAAAAGAATCATTATATGAGTTGGTAGATAACAAAGATGAATTAAATGTCATAAGGGACTTCTTTCGAAACTTAGAAATTCCTCTGACAGATGGGACAGGAAAATCAGCAAACCGCTCTTGGTATGCAAAGACTTTATATCCATTGCATGAATCACTGTTATTTTTTGAGCTTAGAACTCATAGCAAAGGTAATCAAAAGTCCTATAGTTTTGAACGGAATTTCTTTGCTCGAGGTGGAGAACTATATTTTCTAATGTTGTCTTATGGTACAAAGAACAACTTAGTCTTGCGAGAGAAAATTCAAGATCGTCTTAAGTCTTTACTAGGTAAGAACAAAGCAATCGAAAATATTGTATCAAAAATCTCATCTCGTCTAAATGATGACAATAGTGGTAGTTCGGACCTTTATCCTTTAAAGAAAGATGCAGGAAACAATAGAGAATACCCTATGCTACCCGTTACGGATGATGCCATTTATTCCGAGTTCGCAGAAGAATTCTATAATCTCATTAGTTTAAACATTGATATCTATGAGTTGTTTGAATTGATGACTAGTCTCATTACCTTCCAATTAGGTAGATATATGTTGAAAAGGGCACAATTAACCGAATTGGACAAGGTAACCTTTTTCTTTGATTGCTTAGATGCTCAAGTAGGGCCAATTCAAAAGCTTTCAGCTAGATCATTTAGTGATAATGAATTGCTTATTAAAAATAAGTTTGAAGACTTCTTTAAGCAAACATTTGATGATAAGATCCCAACAAAAGAATTTGTAGACGAAAATTTACAAAGTTGGCATGCTGATCCAGCATTGTTGATTGAGCTACTTGGGCTTAGTCGTCTTTCGAAGGTTAGAAAGAATAAGGTCGTTAAAGTCATTCAAAAATGCGACTCTTATGATAAAGTCATGATTAACTTATTTAATGTTGTAAAAGATATAGTTTCAGATCAATTGAAAAAGCATCAATTAAGCATTGTGAGGGGACTTACAAGAGATGGTGGTTATGGAGGCTTCAGACGTGGAAGTAAGTATAGATACTTTATGTCTGACACGTTTATTCAGGCTCTAGTTTATGGCAATTTAGAACCCGGTCAACAGATGGAATTCCATGCTTTCTTACAAAAAGTCTATGAAAAATATGGATTCATCGTTGGTGAGTTGCAGGCAAAAGAAAATGGAATCTATGAAAAATCAAAATTGAATGTTAGTTACTTTCAACGAAATGAGTATGCCTTAAGAGAGAAATTAAGACATAATGGACTTCTAATTGAGTATTCAGATGCAACTGCAATGATTAGAAATCCATATGAACAAGCAAGGCAGGTGACAAAATGATTACGTATAATGAAATTCTAGGAAAATGGGTTTTTCACATCCTACTAGAACATTTTAAAGAACAGAGCGAAGATGGTACCAATAAACTTTTTATTAAAGTAAACGGCTTAACTGACGATAATGTTGGTTCGTTGCTATATGAAATAGATGATAAGGGATCCAAACTTGAAAAGTATTACACTCCTAATGTACGTACTATTAAAGCTGTTGAAGGTTTCAATCAGTACAAATTGAAAGAAATTGAAACAAGTACATGGTTAAGAAACTATACGTTCTCTGGCAATGCTTTGGTGATCATTATTAATGAAATGACTCCCGAAGCCCAGAGTTTAGAGAATCTATTTGCCATAGATGAGGCGTATTTGCTATCTGATTTTGGACTTGAAAGCCTTTTTGCTTTATTATCTGAAGAATTCCAACTAGCCGCGGCTGAAATTGATACATTAAAAGACTTTTTCAATATGTATAGTAGCCTTACCGAACCACAACTTCGGTTTATACTAAGATTTATAGAAAAAATCGTGAATCAAGACTCACCCTCTATCATTGAGAAGATTCAAACGAATCTCCCGGAATTGAACTTATTTAGAGATAAGAGCTTAGTGATTGGAGCAAAGGGAAGAAAAAGATTGCGTGCTAACTTTTTATTAGCGAATCTTCAAAAGCCCAATGGTGACTTAGATACTGAAAAGTTACAAAATAATCTTTACAATTTTATTGAAGCAGAAGAGAAAAACAATTTTTCTGATGAATTATGGAACGGAATTAATCCTTCAGAATTTGAAGAAAAGGTAATTGATTTTTTAAATCAGAAGAACCTTGATTTATTAGCTTATGATTTTCATTTGGTAGAAACGGTCTTAAATTTCAAAACCAAGACGACCTTACCGGATAAACTAAGAGACGCACTAATTCACAATGGAATTCCTTCAAAAGAAGAAATCGAAAAAATTGAAGAAGGTATTAATGAAGTAGAAAAAAATCAAAATCCAGATGCCATTCAAGATTTTTTAGAAGAATTTGAAGAACAACTTTCTCAAAGTGGGAAACTGGATAAAGTTATTTCGCGAAGAATTGAAAAGCTTCGTCATCCTAAAGACTACCATGACCTGATCAATGCACTTCAATACGAATCATTTTCGTTAATCGAAGAATATTCAGCCAAGATTAGTGAAAATGCTAAGTTTGAATTAACTGTACATGCATCTAAAATTACGAATCAAATGGTAGAAATCTTAACGGTTTATTTATCTAAGATATCAAATGTTGTTCGTCACATTACATTTAAGGAAACGTCTTTAAAGTCGATCAATATCGATGAGACAGCAAGTGATGAGCTAACCTTTAAACTTCGCTTACTAAATGAAGGAGAATTTTTAGGCTCTGAATCGTTTAAGGTAAGAGGGTTTGATGATTTACAACTTCTTTCATTCAGAGATTTAATTGAGGAAAATAAAATTCCTCATATTAAGAATTATCAAGAAGATGAAGTTGAATTGCTCGATGTTAGAGAAATGGTTTATGAAAGAGTTGATGGATACCTATCAATTAATCAAGCAGGATTTGAAGAGCACTATAGACAATTCTCTGGTTTCTTAGAAGAATATTCTACGATTCTAAGAAAAATCATACATTCGGGTATTTTTAGCATTGATATTGACAATTTTAAAAGAAATTTAGAAAATGTTCTATCTGGTGTGTCATCTTCTGTAGATATTGCAAGTCATATATACCGATTTATAAACTATATTGGTTCTATAGATACTTTAGATGTTAAATTAGGTCAGTCTGGTTTCTGTGACGAACGATTAGTGACAATTTTGAATCCTATTCGATTAGTAAGTTATGTGTCGAGATATGAAAAACTCGAATCTCAAATTATCGATTGGATAGATAGAAGTGTCAATGATGATTTAGAGGTTACAAATTTAGAAGACTACCTTGAATATGTTACTGAAAAAACTCTTAACCTGGCGCCAAGATATTTCTCTAGTGATGGAGACGATTCTTTCCTAATTGAAGTCAGTGAGGTATTAGGTGAAGGGCAATTTATCCTAAATACAAAACGCTCAGAGAATATGGATTATTTATCGAACGAGTTATCTGAGGAATTAGTTAAGAGTGTCAAAAACTACTTTGAGGTATACCCTTATGCTAAAGATGGTTTAGATATCCTTTTCCTTTATTGTCAAAGTGCAGATATTATTACTAAATCTATTGATGCTTTGTTTAACAAACATAAAATCTTAAATAAGTTAAAAATTACCGTACATTCCACACAAGCTGCAAGCATTCATCAGAAGATCAACCAGTGGATTAAGCAGAAAGAGGAATACACCAATCCAGATAGGTTTAGCAAGTTCCCAACTGTTGAAGTGAAGGTTATCTCAGGGAATACCATTAATGAAATTTCAAATCAAATTAATGCCCATATGATTGATGCAGATCTAGTAGTATTAGCTGATTACTTTGGTCAAAGCAATCAGGTGAAATATGAATTTGATAAGGTTGATGTGAAAGAGTCGAGAGACTGGTTTAATTTGGTGTATAAGGAGCCACTTCTCGAAACGGAAAGCTTAAAAAGGATTTCATATGTGAGTGAGCATTTACCTGGCACCCTTAAGTCCTTTTATCAGTTGCAATATATTTTCCAGAAAAAGGAAATACTTGGAGAAGACGAATTATATGTTCTGAAGAACAAAATTTCATTATCGAATTTTTCTGATAATGCTCTGATTGACTACATGCATGAGAATTTCAACTGGATAATGTTCATGGATCGGTACCTGGATAAGTCCTTACTAGAAAAAGCTTCATCAAAAGCTCAAATCATTCAATATAAGTCTAAAGCTGGAGCAAACAAGAATTTTAAATTGATTGTATCTTCATCGGAGTATATTAAGAAGCTGAATTCAAATAAACACGATTATGAGTATTATGATCGATTGACTAAGAAACTTTCTCTCATCTTGAAAAATGACAACATTAGTAAAGAAAATGTGAAAGAAGCTGTTAATCAAGTTAAGTCTATCTCTGGTGCCCTAGTCTTAAAGGCGATTGGCCCAGGAAAATATTCTCACGAGTTAGTGGCTACTTATCTAAGCATGAATCGTCGTTCTCAGTTAGAACATGATCTTCAAGTGTGGTCAGTATGTGATGAGTTACCTTGGTTCAAAAAAAATAATAGACGACCAGATTTAGTCATTACGACCGTTAAAGAGAATGATGGGAAAATTTCATTAGACTTTGAGCTACTTGAACTGAAGTTTGTTAATCAAGCTATTTTCGAAAGAGAAAGATACGATGCCATCAAACAAATTCAGTCAGGTAAAACGTTATATGAAAACTTATTCGACTTTAATCAGAATCAAGCGGATGGAGAATATTGGAGAAATGAGTTAGTTCATTACTTTATCGAGAAGGGGACATATGCACCTGAAGGGGCATATTTACTAAAGAAACTTCAAAATGCAAAAGTGGATGAAATCCAAGTCAATATTCATACATCTATTGATGCCTATTGCTACACGTCCAACCTGTACCAAAATAGTTTTGAATCGATTGAAGAGGACGTTTATGTAGACATGATTGAAGGTGAGTTTAAAAACTATATATTCAATCGTGCATATATCTTAAAGTCTCTCGGGGCGAACAACATTAATGAACCAGAGTATGAAGAATTAGAGAACAGTACAGATACGTTCTCTGAGAGCCTTATACTTAAGGATGAAAAGTATGAACTGACTGATGATGAAGAAGTTAATGGTAAGAAAGATGATGAAATTAATAAAGAGGATCCTCAAAATGGGCCAGATGAAGATTCTGAAGAACTAGGTAATTCTGGTGATGAACAACATTATGGAGGAGTAGAAGATGCTGATCCATATGGAGTTCCTGATGATAACCAGGATGATCAAGTGGTGGTAGATCCACCTATGCCTGATATTACTCTATCCAATGAGTATCCTGAAGTACTAGCACTAAAGGATCTTGAGATTGAACACGAAAGTAAATCTAATGATCATTCTGAATTAAAGAGAAAATATGTATCTACTCTTGAAACACATTTTAATCGAAACGGATTAAACGTAAAGGTTCAAGATGTGGTTGTGGGATCTAGCGTTGTTCGTTTAACTTTATCACTCCCTTCTTCATTAAACAGTGACAAAATATTAAGAAGAAAGAAAGATATTCAAATTTGGTTAGGTTTAGATCAAGAGCCAAACCTATTCATTGATAAGCATGGATTGAATATTGATATTGTAAGGGAAGATCCGGATACTATTTATTTCGAAGAGTTTATGGCCATTGCAAGGAAGCAACTTAATGATACAATTAAACGCTCAAATTTAGTTGCTCCTCTAGGCTTTGACCCATTAAACAATGTGATAAATATTGATTTATCCGACCCTTCAACTCCACATCTTCTAACTGGTGGAACTACGGGAAGTGGTAAAAGTGTCACGCTCAACTCCATAATTTTAGGAACAATGTGTTTCTATGACCCATCACAACTACAGTATGTGTTTATAGATCCAAAACAAGTAGAGTTCTCTATCTATGAAGACTTACCTCATACGCAAGATGTAGTGACTAGTATTGATAACGCAGTCGTTAAGCTGAATATGCTGGTTGAAGAAATGGAAAGAAGATATGGGTTGTTTAAGGATGAGTTTGCTAGTAATTTAGATGAATACATTGATGCTACACAAAATAGGTTACCAAGAATCGTTTGTGTATTTGATGAATTTGCGGACTTCATGAGTCAAGAAAAAGACGTTGCTAGCCAAGTAGAAAATGC
Source organism: Rossellomorea sp. QJM3NY_18 (assembly GCF_056173145.1). Taxonomy (NCBI): domain Bacteria; kingdom Bacillati; phylum Bacillota; class Bacilli; order Caryophanales; family Bacillaceae; genus Rossellomorea; species Rossellomorea sp. QJM3NY_18. The sequence goes on from NZ_CM149659.1 coordinate 854,052, forward strand.
GATATTACGACTTGGTCAAAAGGCGAGGGCGGCAGGTATTCACCTAATCATCTGTACGCAAAATCCAAAATCTGACATCATTAATACAAACATTCGAAATAACTTAGGTGCAAGACTCGCACTGAGAGCAACAGATTCAACTGCTTCTTCAGTTATTTTAGGAGAAAGCGGAGCAGAAAATTTAGGAGGGAAAGGTGACTTCTTGGCTAAGACAGCTAGTCAGAAAGTGACTAGAGGAAAAAGCCCTTTCCTTACACCTCAGGTGAAAAGAGCATTATTGAAGTACTTTAAAGCTACTCAATGAATTGATAATGCATCTAGATGAGATATCTAGGTGCATTATTATCGGCGAAAACGACTTCTGGAGACGTATCTCCAGAAGTGTTACTATAGAATTTGGAAGGCTGATTTAATTATGGCATATGGACAACATCAGAGTTTCTATTTAAGAGATAGATGGCTAAATAAAGCAATTAAGCACTTGAAACAAGATGAAAGATTCTTCTATGATGACGAAGCTTTTGAAAAGATGGGACTAGGAAAGAATATGGTTAAATCTTTAAGGTTTTGGGTGGTAGCTACAGGAGTAGTGGAAGAGAAGTTTAATGAAGAAAGAAAGAAAATTCATCTTCTTACTCCGTTAGGACAAGTGTTATATAACTATGACAAGTTTATTCAATTTAACGATACTGCCTCAATCCTTCATTTTCATCTTGTACATCAAATGGAGCCTGCGACCACATGGTATTGGTTCTTTAACATTTTTTCTAATGGCGTAATAAGCAAAGAAGACTTACACGTCTCGTTAGTTGACTGGGTGAATACGAATGAAGATAAAAAGTTTTCGGAACGATCGTTAAAGAGGGATATTGATTGCATGATTAAACTTTACACTGCAGGACAAAGTGTAGTTGATCCTGAAGAAGTGATTCAAAGTCCGATAAATAAAACTGGTTTAATTAAAGAAAACAAAGGCATGATTATAAAGAAAACTCCGGTCATTGAAGACATCGGCGAAAGTGCGCTGTATTATACATTGATTAAATATGCTGAGCTACATGAAATTGATAATGTGAGTGTAGAAGAAATCGCTACAAATAAAGGATTATGGGGTAAGGTGTTTAATTTAAGTCGTCCATCAATTGTAAAGGCGTTAGAAGGATTGACGTATCATCCTAAGTACCCTCTGCAATTTACAAGAACAAACAACCTAGACACCGTACGACTTCCAGATATTTCATCTCTAGAATTATTAGAGTTTGAATATAAACGAAAGGCTGAGACACTAGTATGAATAAGGTAAAAAGAAATTTTAAATCTAGTGTGAATATTAAATTTGACTTAGGTAAAAAAGAGTTTTTCAGAGACTACTTACCAACACCTTCACACGCAGATTCATTACAAAATATCTTAGAAGGCTTTAACAACGAAGAGAGTAAACGTGCGCATATAATTGTTGGACCTTACGGAACGGGGAAATCATTATTAGGGACGTTAATTGGGGGTATGGCATCGAAAAGTGTAAACGAATCTGCCATGAACCATTTAATTAAGAAATTCAATAATGTGGATGATAAAGTCTTTAACGAATTGACTAAATTTCAAGGCAACCAGAAGCGTTATCTACCAGTAATACTAAACGGAAACGAAGGAAGCTTTAGACAGTCAATCATATCAGCAATCATGAGGACACTTGATGAAAATAACCTGGATATTGTTGTTCCTGGGGTCATATCCAAAATTTTTAGTATGGTCGATACTTGGAAAGAGGATTTTCCTAAGACCTATCGATCATTTAAGAAGTTATTGAAGGAATCAGGACGGGACCTTGAATTATGGAGAATTAAAATTCAAAGTTATGACCGCGAAGAAATACAGTGGTTTAAAGAAATCTTTCCTGTATTGTCTTCTGGTGCTGAGTTTTCCATTGATTATAAAGAAGATTTTATTGAACAATTAAAGTATGTTATGGATGAATTGGATAAACAACATATAGGCTTATTTATTGTTTACGATGAATTTGGACGTTTTTTACAAAGTATCAATACAACAATGATTCACGAGACAATGCAAGACCTTCAAGATCTAGCTGAACTTGCAGATAACCATGCAACACATTTACACCTTTTGTTCATTACTCACAAGAATTTAAGACATTACTTTTTTAAGTTTAGTGAAGAATACCAAAATGAATTTCAAAGAATTGAAAAGCGGTATAAGTTGTATCACATAGATAGTGATCGCTCTACATTCATACGCATAACAGAATCTATTCTTTCGGAGTCAGATAGAAATGAAATTTCTTCTGAAGAGGCAGCAACAACGAAAAGTGAGCTTAGAAAATACCCGTTATTCTCAAACCTGAACCAAGTTGAGATTGAACGATTAGTCATTAAAGGAGCTTATCCTATTCATCCTGTTACGCTATTTGTTCTACCACACTTGTCTAACAAGTTTGCTCAAAACGAAAGAACGTTATTTACATTCCTTCAAAGCAACGATGCTGGAGGATTACAGCAACACATTGAAAGAAATAGTGATCGCTATTACCTATCTAGTAAGTTATTTGATTTCTTTTTTCCTGAATTGGAATTTGAAGAGCATATAGAAGATAAAAATCTTCAAATTTATATGAGGCTATCTGAAAGGATTCCCGATAATAGAACGGACTTAAACCATTTATTTAAATTTATAACTTTATGGACGATGAGTAATCTCAACACTTCCCAGAAGTTGACAACAGAGTTTTTGGCATTTTCTTTTAATGATAATATGAAAAAAACTAAAGAGTTATTAAATGGGTTAACAAGTTTAAAGGTGATACGTTTTAATCGAATACTCGAACAATGGGAGCTGTTTGAAGGAAGTTCGATTGACTTAGATATGGAAGTGCAGTCTAGGAGAGAAACTATTAACTTAACCTTAAATCAAAAGAAGTTGCTTCTTGAAAACACGATCAGCAAAAAATTCTTCTTGGCCAATGATTATAACGACAATAAGAGTATGACAAGATTCGCAACAGTTAATATTTGTCTAAGCTCAGAAATTATTGAAGAAACCTTCGATGCAGCCAAGGTTCGTGAAGAAATGAATGCAGATGCTGTCGTTCATTACGTTATTTTAGAAAATATTAGAGACTACCAACGTGTTACTGAAATAATCAGTAATCAAGCCTATGACGAACATTCGTACTTTGCAATAGCTAACAAAAGTATTGAAGAAATAATAAATCAAGTGATGGATTATCATATCTTAACTGATTTGAAGTCAGATATAAGTTTTATAAAGAATGATAAAGATTTGTTGAAAGAATTATCTTTGAAGTTAGAGGATCTTTACCACTCCATTCAAAAATTCATGAGCACATACACTAGCTTTAGTTCAGAGTTGAAGTGGATTCGTAAAGGGAAAAATCTACAAATTAAAAATGATATTGTGCTTGAAAAAGTGCTTTCCAACTTAATGTACACCCTTTATCCTCATACACCGGAAGTTCGAAACGATTCTTTTGTAAGGAGAAAAATAAACTCTGTACAAAAGAAAGCTGCATATAATGTAGTGGATCATGTTCTATCAGATTATCCGAGTTCGATACAAATCGAAGGGAATGGTCCTGACTATTTAATATATGCAACCATTTTTAAGAACAACAAGCTAGACATAACCGATTTAGAAAACATAGAATCTACTGATTTACATGAAATTAGAAGAAAGCTACTAGAATTATTAGAGCAAAATACTGAAGGGAAGTTAAGTGATCTTTCGAGTATTTTAGAAAATAAACCGTTTGGTATCAGAGCACCTTTAATTCCAATCCTCCTTGTAAGCTTAATCCGCGACAAATGGGAGCAGATTATGTTCTATAGAAATGGAATGTATGTGCCTGGATTGACTGGAGAAAAACTTTATTCAATGTTAGAAGAAGCTGCTGAGTATACGTTTGTCTATTATGATTTTGATGAAAAGTATAAGCCTCTTTTTACAGAAATCAAGACTATCTTCGGAGAGTACGTATCTGAGAATGCAATGAACAGTTCAACCCCTGTCATGCTAAGCAGCGGTCTTCTTAATTGGTTAAGGAACTTACCTAGGTTTTCACAAATTTCAACAAATGTAGGAAAAGACCTCGAGGAATTCAGAGACACTGTTAAAAGAAGTGAAATAGATCCTAGATCTACTCTAGAAAAGCTGTATCAATTGTACCAAAATGACCTTAATCTTCTTCTTAAACATAAAGGGGAATTAGAGCTTTTCTTAGGAGAATATAAAAATAAATTAGAAACTAGGGTACTGTCCTTGTTGAATGTAAATAACTTTGCTGAAATGTACGAATGGGCAGAGACTAAAGACGCGATAGTTAAAAAGAATAACTCTTTGGTAAACGGAATTATGAAATCGCAAGAAGATAACTGGATTGAAGGATTGATCCTCAACGTTGTTGGAGTTCCTTTAAACGAATGGTCGGATACTACGGATCAGATGTTTGAACAATTACTTCTTAAAGACTATAATTCTACTAATGAAGCCTTACCAGAAGGAGACTATTTAACCATTAGTTTAAATGGAGACGACAAATCTATTACTAAAGTAGATCTTTCTACAAAAACTCAGACTATCTACAAGAACGTTCATCGTATGATTAAAAATGCTGGAAGAAACGTTCCGAAAGAAGAAGTTGAGTACATGATCTACAACCTAGTAAAAGAGTTTGTAAAATAGAGGAGAGATATAATGGAAAGAAAGCCAGTCCATGTAGCCATGTTCAGTGGGGGAGCAGCTAGTTCATATGTTGCATACAAAATGGTACAAGCTCATGGGAAAGAAAATAGTATATTATTCTTTACCAATACATTATGGGAAGACGATGATAATTACCGCTTCATGGATGAAGTTGCTGACTATATCGGAATAGAAATTACCGAAAGAATCGATGGTAGAACACCAGAAGAAGTATTCTATGATTACCGGTTCCTAGGGAACTCACGATTAGCTAAATGTTCTGAAGAGTTAAAGGTATATCAAACGATTGTATTCCTAGAGGAACTCCGGGACAAGCATAATCTTGAACCTATCTTATATTTTGGGATTGGACCTCACGAGTCACATCGTGCAGATAATTTAAGAGAATTTTATAAGCATTATCCTTTAGAACCTATTGAAACTAGATTCCCGATGATTGAGACGTTTAGAGCAGATGTTGACGCTAGATCTATTATTGAGAATGAATGGGGAATTAAACTACCAAGAATGTACGAGATGGGCTTCTCTCATGCAAACTGTGGTGGGCGTTGTGTACGTGGAGGATTTGGTCACTACGCCCTATTATATAAAGTATGGCCTGATCGTTATCAAGAGCAAGAAGAAATGGAAGAAAACTTCCGTGAGCATTTTGAGAAAGATGTTTCAATTCTTAAGAAAAACGGTGGCCCATACACACTAAAAGAATATCGAGAACAAATGGAGCGCGAAGGCGTAGACAACTTTATAAATATTAAAGATGAAACTGTGCCTTGTGTTTGTTCATTTTCATAATAAGAAATACCCACTAGATTTTCTAAAATCTGGTGGGTATTTTTTGTCAACAATTGTATTATATTTGTAATATTATTGTTATAATATTACTGAATGATACTATTCTACTAAATTTGAGATGATAAATTATGAATTTTACACAATTAAATATTAAGACTGATTACCGTTCTTCTAATGATGATGTTGTTAAATCATTTTATAACCCTGTTTTGAGCAACTCTATTTTATACAAAAGAGCTGTAGGCTTCTTTTCTTCTTCTTCATTGATCGAATTGTCAATGGGCATTGAGGGGTTAATTAATAATAGTGGACGAATTAAACTAATATCTTCTCCTAGACTAGACGAAAAAGATCTTGAAGCTATATCTAAAGGTTACTTAGATAGAGATAAAGCAATCGAGAATTCACTTCTAAGAAGTCTCAATGCACCTAATAATGAGTTTGAAGAGGAGAGATTAAATTTTATCTCTAACCTCATATGTCACGGTTACTTAGATATAAAGATTGCATTTTTAGAAACCAAAAATAAACTAGGGATGTACCATGAGAAGATTGGCATTATGTATGATGAAAATGAGAATAAATTAGCATTTAATGGATCTCTAAATGAGACTCAAAATGCGTTTTCATCTAACTTTGAATCAATTGATGTGTTTTTTTCATGGGTAAATGGTGACGACAAAAGAGTTGCGACTAAAGAGAACGATTTTGATGAGTTGTGGAATGATAATACTTCTGGAGTTAAAGTAATACAATTCCCAAAGGCAGTAGAAGAAAAAATGTTGAGTTATAAAAAAAGTGATTTAGTCTTCGAAAATAATGAAAATTATACTGTTAATAAGAAGATGGATACATTCCCGGCTATTCCAAAAGGAATGACCTTATATGATTACCAATTAGAGGCTATTAACAACTGGAAATCCAACAATTTTAAAGGGATATTTAACATGGCAACTGGGACGGGAAAAACGATAACTGGTTTATCAGCTATTGTTGAACTGTCTAAGTATGTTCAACATGATTTATTTATTATCATTGTTTGCCCTTATCAACATTTGGTCGAGCAGTGGGTAGAGGACATAATTAAATTTAATGTAAATCCAATAATTGGGTATTCGAGTTCTGGTCAAAAAGATTGGAAAAGAAGACTTAAAAGAGCAGTTATTGATTTTGACATGAAATTAAATATTCAATTTAATAAAAGTTGTTTATTTGTCACTACTAATGCCACCTATTCTTCTAGTTATGTACAAGAACAAATAAGCAAATTAAAAAGAAACGTCCTTATTGTAGTGGATGAAGCTCATAATTTCGGCGCTCTAAATATGAGGAATTATCAATTAGATAATGCCCCTTATCGACTTGCATTATCTGCAACCATTGATAGACACGGCGATCCGGAGGGCACACAGTCATTAAGAGAGTATTTTGGACCTGAATGTATTAACTATTCGTTAGAAGTTGCTATTCGTGAAGGTAAGTTGACACCTTACTATTACTATCCTATTCCCACTTATTTGTCAGAAACGGAATTACAACAGTATAGAGAGTTATCGAGAGAATTAGCAAAATGCTATATGTTCAATGAGGATGGAGCACAAAAACTCAGCGAAAAAGGAAAGAAAATTGCAATTAAACGGGCAAGACTAGTTGCAGGAGCAGTAGATAAACTAGTTAAGTTAAAAAAAGAAATTTTAAAGAAACCTGATCAATTTGATAAGCACACATTAGTATACTGTGGGGCTACCACAATAAAAGATCCAGATTATTTAGACGGAGTTATGAATTTAGAAGAAACGAAACAGATAAGTCACGTCTTAGATATATTAGGTAATGAATTAAATCTAAAAGTAGCAAAGTTTACTTCAGAAGAAAATAGAGAAGAGAGAATTAAACTAAAGCAAGAATTTTCAAAAGGAAATAATATTCAAGCACTTGTTGCAATAAAGTGTTTAGACGAAGGTGTAAATATTCCAGAAATCAAAAATGCGTTTATTCTAGCAAGTAGTACTAATCCTAAAGAGTATATTCAAAGGCGAGGTAGAGTGTTGAGACTTGCTAAAGGTAAGGAGTATTCTACAATTTATGATTTTGTAACTCTTCCTAGAGACTTAAAAACAATAAAAAATTTAAATGAACAAGAGATTGCTACTGACCTTTCTTTGGTGAAAAAAGAGATAGAAAGAATCAATGACTTTTCAAGTTTAGCCTTAAATGAGGCAGAAGGCCTGAAACTTATTAACGAGTTAAAGGAAGCATACAGTATTAAAGAGGTGTAATCATTGAATAATTTAGACGAAGGAAAAGTCAAAAATATTATGCGTAGAATTGTGGAACTTGAAAAAGATAACTTGAGAACAAAGAAATATCGAAAAGAAGAAATGCTAAAAAAAATTCAAAAAATTATAGAAGAGGAGGTCAAAAAGAATGTTTATTAAGAGTATTACACTTGAAAATTTCCGACAATATAAAAATAAACATACAATTAATTTTGGCACTTCTCAAGATAAGAATGTGACAGTTATATTAGGGGAGAATACTAGCGGGAAAACGACTCTTCTTCAAGCATTCAATTGGGTATTATATGGAAAAGCAAATTTCAAAACAAAGGATTTTTTATTAAATCTTGAGCTCGCTCAGGATTTAAAAGTTAATGAGTCTAAAACTGTTAAAGTGAAACTAGTATTAATGCATAATTCTACTCAATATACGATAGAGAGAAGCCAAGAGTACAAAAATACATCCCAAAGTGTTAATCCAATGCAGGCTAAGCAGTCAATAAGTTATAAAGATAAAGATGGCCAAACAAAATTCGTAGATTCTTTTGATCTAGAAGATACAGTAAATAAAATCATTCCAGAAGAATTAACATCTTATTTCTTTTTTGATGGAGAAAGAATAGAGAATTTAGGGAGAAATGAGAAAAAAGGCAAAGAAGATCTAGCCCGTGCGGTAAAAACAGTATTAGGGCTTGAAGCCTTAAACAATGCAGTTGAACATTTAAGTGCGGGGCATAAGCATTCAGTTATAGGACGTTTTAGAGAAAGTCTAGATTTAAGTGGAAATGCAGAATTAAACACATCTCAAAAAAATAAGAGTGATCTTTTAGACCAGAAAAAATCAATCGAAGAACAAATAACTTCAAATTTAAATTCAGTTGAATATTTCCAAAATCAGGTTGAAAAGAATGAGAAGATATTAAAGGAAAATCAAGAAATCAAAGAGATACAACTAAGAAGAAAACATAATGAAGATTCAATTGCAACAAAGAGAGAGTTGAACAATGAAATATACAAAGGTATAAAAAAAGAATTCAATGAGAAATTTATGTATTTTGGCACTAAGTTGATCTCAAAATCACAAGAAATACTAGAAAAGCAAAAAATGCATGATAAAGGAATACCTGAGATGCATGGTGACTCAATCGATTTTTTAATAAAAAGAGGTAAGTGTGTGTGTGGAACAATTATAAATTCTAATGAAGATGCAATCAATCATTTGAAACTAGAACAATCTTACTTACCACCACAATCATTAGGTACATTAATCAATAATTTTAGAAACGATGCTTCTCTTCATCTTTCTCCCTCCAACAACCTAAAGGAGAGTTTTATCAATCAATATAAGAAATTTAGAGAAAATGAAAATGAAATTTCAATATTACATGAGAAAAATGATGAAATTAGTGATGATATTTCTTCTTTCCAAGACATTGGAGAAGTTGAAAAAGAAAACAAATTATTCAAAGGAAAAATTAGTGAATATAACAGCCATAGAGAATCATTAAAGGAACGATTGGGAAGCATTGATCAACAAATCAATGATATTGTCAAAAAAATTACGGAATTTAGTTCAGCAGATGAAAAGAACAAACATATAAGTGAATATATTAAATATGCTCAAGTCGTTAATGATATTCTAAAATCTTCTTATGATAAAAATGAAAAAGAGTTTCGTGCAAAACTTGAAGAAAAAGTAAATGAGATTTTCAAAAAGATGTATCATGGGTCAAGGTCAATCAAAATCAATGAAAAATATGTCTATCAATTAGATACGCCAAATATTAATCAAGGGTTCTCTAATAAAGCTGATGAATCAAAAGGCCTTGAGATTGTAACCAGCTTTTCGTTTATATGTGGAATAGTCAAGTTAGCAAGAGAGAATATAAATCGTATTGACAACAGTTTAGAACTTACCTCTGAACCTTATCCCCTTGTAATGGATGGACCATTCTCGAATGCTGATGAAAAACATATTGAAAATATCGCTAAGATTATGCCTGAAGTAGCTGAACAGATATTAATATTTGTAATGCACAAGGACTGGAATCATGCAGAAAAAGTGTTGAAAAATAAAATAGCTAAAACATATGAATTAAAAAAGCAATCAGAGACTAGTACCGTTCTCAAGGAGTGTTAGATATATGTTCGATAAAGAATTTATATTCAAAGGTAAGCATGCAGAACTTGTAAATGAGTTAACCGATAAAGAATACGGAATTTTTAATAGAAACCTTGATGTCTTGTTTATTGCCCCCCTTATAGGACTTCACTATAACCACGTGGTAGATGAAGAGAATACTGGAAAAACCACAAAAATATTTGTAGAAACTTTAATAAAAGAACAAAGGAGACTAAAGTTTCTTTACAGATTAGTTATGTTGTTAAATTCTCAAAAATCAGATGCAGAAGAAAGAATAAAGATGGCTTTCAAAGAAGGCAGTAAAGAATCAACAGAAGAAAACAATAAAATATTTATAAGTTACGTTCTTGGTGGTGTTGAGAAGCTGCATGAAAAACTTCTTGCAGATATAACAACCTCAAATTACGAGGAAGATTTATTAGAGAATATGTATCAGTTGATAAATGAGTTTGACTATGATCTAAGAGATACAGACGATTTAGATATCGTTGATTTTGCTCTTAAGTAGATAATAACGAAGGAATGAGTTTAACGATGGCAGAGCCTATTGCAAAAAAACAATCCAAATGGCCAGAACAAATACCAGTTCATATTAAGAAAAAATTAGATGAAGAAGGAAAGGATTACTCACTAAATGATGTCATTGATGTTTGTGAAGAAATAATCTCCTTGTATGATGATGGTATTAATACAACAAACACTTGGGAAGGAGTAAAAGTTCCCGAATTAATGATGAGTACAGTAACATTTAAGAACAAATATAAGAGGTATGTAAAATAATTAATTACTTTTTGAGCTGGCGTTTGCCAGCTCTTTTTTTTGTGGTCCTGCTTATTGAGCAAAATAGGAATGATATATATACCATAGGTTTGTAAAGAGTTTCCTGTAAAATCCGATAATAAAAATATACAAGGAATAAGTGATTTAAAGGGAGCAAGTATAGATGAAAACTTCTACTACTAAAGATAGTATTCTAGCTTTGATTGACAGTCAGCTAAGTGAAATGATTGAGGAGTATAAGTTGCAGATTCAGGAATTAAAGAGAGTGAATAAGTCACTTGATCACCAGATATTGAATTTAAAAGAAGAAATAAACGTTATTTCAAGTGAAAATAATGAACTTAAACTAAGATTTCAAGCATTTGATGAAGAAAAGAAAGTTGATCAAATAGAACTTGTTCAACAAAAAGAGACAAATCATTATTTAAATCGGCTCAGTAAAATAGAGAGTAAAGTTGATTCTCTACAAAGTAAGGATACTATTGTGGCTCTTAATACATTGGAAACTAGTTCATACAATAAGGAAACACTTAAACTTCTTACACAATATTTTTCTGAGTTGTTTAAATACCGGCCGCAAGATGTACATGAACTAGATACTTCATACAAGGCTGTTTTCGACTTTATAAAAAATTTGAATCATTTGAAAGAAATCAAGAGCTTCATGCGTACTAATGCAAAACAAATCTCCGAACAAGTTATAGACACAAATGAACCAAACATTATCTCTGAGCTCGGAAGCCTTTATTTATGCTTTGATATGAACGATATTCTTATGAGTTATCTTGATAGAATCATAAATGAATGGGATTATATTGATTCAACTATAGATAAAAAAGATTTTGTTAGGATACTATGGTTAGCATTTTATTTAGATAAGGATGAAAATTTGCTCAAGAAAACTAAAGCCTCTAAAGCTTATTTAACACGGCCCGAAAAAGATTTTGCTCTTTATAAACTATGTACAAGTATATTAAAAGGGAATAATGTTTCACATACAGATTTTAAAAAAGTTGAATCCTATCAAAAGCAGGTAATCTTTCTGGATCTTAAAGAAAAAGAAAAGATTTTTAAGTCTATAGACAAGAGACTTGAAAGATTTGAAAGGAAAACAAAAAAAGTGCCGGGTAATAGCAATGCACAAGAAAATATCGAGAGAAACCATAGGAAAATCTGGTATGTAATAAAAATAAATGGAAATGAATATCAACTACCAGACACAAATAAGAAACTATTTGAAGAGTGGATATATTTAAAAGTTTTCAAAGATACCTTCTCAAGAAAAGAAGAAGGTTATGTATTAGTAAAGGCGCTTTCTGACAATAAATTAGGAAAAGCATATGTTACTCATAAGCTTTTTAAAGAAATAGTAAAAAAGGTCGGAAATATGTGGGTTGATGTAAGAGAATACAAAGGAGAAAGCAATGATGAAGATCAAATGAAGAGTCAAAAGAGAAATATAAATGACTTTACATGGCCAAGTACTGAACTATCTACTAACCATAGTGGTATAAGATCCGAAGATAATAACTTATTGAATGAGGAAAGTGATTTAAGAAAAATGGGATATCAAATCACAGGTAAATCAAGAGAGAAAAGATGGAAAGTTCTCGAAATCGCTGTTAAACAAATTGGATTACGTAAAGTAGCATATACAATAGCACAACATGTCAAGTTAAGAAAAGGGCAAAAAAATGAAACGAAAAAGTTTAGCTATGCCATCGGTGAATGGGAATATGATTTGACGAAATTAAAATCACGATACTATAAAAGTAACTTTACTTGGCCGACTACTAATATAAAATAGAATAATTAAATTTTATCAAATACCCACTAGAATTGGTAAGTCTCGTGGGTGTTTTAATTTAGGATATAATGGTATTAGTTATTATTAAGAAATAGGGGTAATAAAATGCAAAACAAAATGTTTGAACAATTTTTTGATAGCTTTTTTTCAAAAAATAACATTGTAAATTTCGCCGCCTTTACTCAATTCAAAGTGGATGTAAAAATAGACGGTTTTCTATTACATATTAATCAAAATAAAACAAGTGAAGTCTTTATTAAGAAAAATGTATTCTTAAAATATTTTGAGCATTTAATTCAAAATAGGAATATATCTTTTAATAACAAAGATGAAAAATCAATAGAGGCCTTAGTATTTTATATGTTAAAGTTACTTCCATTTGTTGAAGCTAAAAAAAATAATACTATTGAAATTAGATCTTATAGGACATCGGATCTTCCAGGACATTTTAATGATTCAATGAACTTTCTAACCGATCAAAATGTACTTAATAGGGAATTAATTTTAAAGTCACCTTTTTTTAGGTTAATATACAATCTTCTAGATCACATGGGAAGGTTATCGCCACAGATTAAGAGGAATATTTTGTTGGAAATTATGTATTTAACAATTAAAAGTTCTACAACAGGTACTCCAATAACCGAGTCGGTTGCAACTAGAAGATTAGGAGATACTTTATCTTGGTTACAAGGATTTAAACTTATTGATAACAATTTAGATGTTGTTTCTAGGTTTGCAGATCTTAATAGTTCTAAGAGTGTTAACTTCTGGTGGGTAAACCAAGGACAAAGCGCCAAACTTCAGATTGAAGGAGGCTTCCTATGGTCACCGAAAACAGATAAAAAAGGTACGCCCCTTGCCCACCATAATGATGTCATGCTAGCGCAACCCGGTGATATTGTATTTGCTTATTCAGATGTTGCGATTCGTTCTATATGTATAGTAGAAAGAGCTTCAGAAGATAAGCCAAAGCCTTCTTCATTTTCTAGCCATAGTAATTGGGAAGAGCAAGGCAATTACTTGAAGGTTCTGTTCAATACCTTAGATCAAGTTATAAATAAGGCAGAAATTCCTGAGCAATGGAGAAAGGATGAAGATGGTCCGTTTGATCGCAATGGAAATGTAAAGCAGGGGTATTTTTACAAAGTATCAAATTCTTTTAGTACTAAATTGTTAAATAAATTTAAAGATAGATTACCTCAAGAAATCGTTAATCATCTTCAGGTAACAGATGATATTAATGATGAAAATATAAGGAGTGAAATTATGACTTTTTCTACTGACCAGCAAGGGATTGATCATATTCACTCTTACATTTCAAACAAAGGTTTTTACTATGAACGAAAAGATATCATTAACCTATATCTATCTCTTAAAACAAAACCATTCGTCATCCTCTCCGGTATCTCAGGTACCGGAAAAACAAGAATCGTACAACTCTTTGCTGAAAGTCTTGGTGCTACGGCAGAAAATGGACAGTTTGCCCTAATTCCAGTAAGACCTGACTGGAGTGACGGATCCGATCTAATTGGATATCGGGATATTAAAGGAGAGTTTCAGGCAGGACCGTTAACAAAAGTATTAATGGAAGCGAATAAGCCAGAAAACCGTGATAAGCCTTATTTCTTGTTGTTGGATGAGATGAATCTAGCGCGAGTAGAATACTATTTTAGTGACTTGTTGAGTGTGATGGAAAGTCGTGATCGTCAGAATGGTGAGATGGTATCAGCTCCTGTTGTGGAGGAAGAAGAAGTAGGAAGACTTCTTTTACGAGATAATTTCTACATTATTGGCACAGTGAACATGGATGAGACGACTCATCCGTTCAGTCCAAAGGTGTTAGATCGGGCGAATACGATTGAATACAATGACGTGGTGCTAGATCATTTTGGATTTTTAACAAAGGATTCGATTGCTGAACCAGTAGATATAGACAATAAACAAATGGCTGGAAGGTTTCTAAATCTGAAGGATGCTTTCTTTGATCATGAGGATCTTGTGAGAAAGGTTACTGGGTTGCTTGTTGAAGTAAATACAATATTGGAACCGATTAAGGCTCATTTCGGGTACCGGGTACGTGATGAAGTTTGCTTCTACATGATTTATAACGATGAGGGACAACTGATGAAGTTTGATGACGCTTTTGATTATCAGTTAGTTCAAAAGGTTCTTCCAAGATTAACAGGGAACGATTTGAAAACGGAAGAGGCATTGAAGAAGCTATTTCTATTCTGTACAAGCCATGAGTGGGATGAGATGAATGCAGCCTCGATCGTGAAGGAAGCTCGTTTTTCTAAATCAGCGGAAAAGCTGTCTAATATGATTCCGAAAATCATGCATGATGGCTTCACTTCCTTCTGGGGTAGTTAAGGATGAATGGATTGGAAACGAAAGAGCTGCTGTATATTGAGACTGACGATTTCTCCCTTTATATTAAGGGTATGCCGTATAATGCGAGATTTGAGAGTTTAACACAGTATCGGAAGCATTCTGCTCTTGAGAAAAAAGTTATGGCGTTTACCTATAGAGGTGAGAGCGTTCAATCGGTAGAATTGTACGATGTTGAAACGGATTCTCTTGAAGAAGTGCAGGGTCAGCCATTTTCACCTATTTTCTTTGAAAATGGAGTGTATCAGTTTGTGATTTCTCCAAAGAAAGATAAAAGCCTGTCTTTTTATCATGAGCATCCAGGTTTAAGGAATGCGGTTGAACCAGTTGGTAGAGGAAGTCATCCGATCCTGATGGGGAATTTACAGTTTATGAATGAAGTGGGATATACGAGTTTTTCGATTAAGCATCATGAGAAAACATTGCTTGAAGTGAAGCTTGAAATTTTCCCAACGAAATTAGGTTATAAGGATGATTATCGTAAGCTTCTAGAGGAAGTAAATGATGAAGTGTATAATCTTGCTTTTCATTTTATTAAGAAGACGTTTCTCGGGGCTTCTAACCACTTATCGGAGAATCCTTCTTTGGCGGAGTTTTATCGGTTGATAGAGTTCTATTTTCAGAGCTTTATTAAGTCGATTCAACGGATTGAGGAACAGCCTCATCACCAGCTGTTGACGGAGCATCAAATGGTGAGAGGGGAACGGATTAAGAGGTTAGATAGCAAGGGACGTAAGCATTTACGAAGCAATCCTCAGTTGCTTATGGAAGCAGACAATGGACTAGTACTGCATGATAAGCCTGTTTTTCCTGTGAAGGGGTTAAATGCTCGAAAAACGATTACTTATGATACGTTAGAAAACCGATTTGTGAAGTGGATAATGGAGCGGCTAACTCATAAGCTAGCGGATCTTGCTGCTAAGATAAGCAGTCAATCGGGTAGGTATGAGCGGAAGGTAGATGAAGATTTGCTGCTCAAGGTCAAAGGGATGCAAGGTACCCTGAAAGCTTATTTGAATAAACCATTTTGGAAAGGGATAAGTAGTGTGGATCGAACGGTCACAAGCATGGTGATCCAGAGAAAGATTGGTTATCGGGATGCGTATAAAATCTATCTTGTTGTGACCAGAGGGTTGATGCTTGAAGGTGAGCTTTTCAAAATGTCGGTGAAGGATGTCGCGACGCTTTATGAGTATTGGACGTACCTGAAGATGGGACAGATATTACGAGCGAAGTATGTGCCCGAATATCAGGATGTTGTGGCAATTCGTCATGGCGCATTATTTGTTGACTTAGACCAAACTTCTAACGCAAAACAGGTGTTCACGCACCCTCAGACCGGAGAGCGAATTGTCCTTTCTTTTCAAAAGAGAGAAGGGAAGGTACCTACAGTTACGCAGAAGCCTGATATTATGCTTGAGGTGGAGAAGAAGTACTCACATAATCGCTATCATTATGTGTTTGATGCGAAGTATCGGATTGATTTCGGTTTTGGATCTGATCAGGCTGAAAAGGTTGGGCCGTTGGAAGAGGATATTAATACGATGCATCGTTATCGAGATGCATTGGTGAGAAAGCATCATGAGAGAGATAGCTATGAGCGGTATTCGTTTGGTGCGTTTGTGTTGTTTCCGTGGCATGAAGAACAGGTTTACTTAGACCATCCTTTTTATAAGAGCATTGATGAGGTGAATATTGGTGGACTGCCGTTTTTGCCTAATTCGACTGTGCTAGTGGAGACATTAGTGGAGCGATTGGTGGAGAGTAATCCTGAGGATCTGCAGGAAGAGGGTGTGCTGCCTACGGGTGCTTGGAAGCATTGGGAGTCTTCTTTGGATGTGAAGGTGCTTGTTGGAACGGTGAATGACAGGTCCGATTATCAAGAGTATAAGAGGGAAAAGTATTTTGAGCTAGACTCTTCTTCTTTAAAGAGGGGATGGCAGGAGAGTTTGTATGTTGCTCTGTATGTGACGAGTGAAGTGAGTAGTGAGGCGGGTCCTGTGAATGGGATTCAGTATTATGGAAGAGTTGAAGATATAAAGGTTAATGGCGGTAAGGTTAGGTTTGTAGTGGAGAGTTGGCAAGTCTTGAAGAAGGTGATTAAGCCTGTAGGATACGGGATCCAATCTCATATGATGTCGACAATGTCATTGTTGGAGCAGTCTGAGGAGCTTCCGGAGTTGTTTATGAAGTCTGGGGAGGAGATTAAGCTTTGGAGGATGTTGAGGCGGTTGAGTAGTAGGGTGTTTACTAGTTTGGATGATGTTTCTGTGGATCGTGCTCGGAAGGTCTTGGCATATCAGATTGGGCATGTGGAGGTTTTGTTGAATAGGGTTAGTGGACGGATTGAGGTTTTGCAGGATGGTGAGGTTTTGGAGGTTGTTTCTTTGGAATTGTTGAGGAAGCAGCCGGCACGGGCTTTTAGTTTGATAAGGAGTTTTGTGTTTAGTCAGTAATCTAGGAAGATAATTTGTCTGACGCTTAGTACGTTAATGTTTTAGTTAGGGGTCAAGCACCATTTTTCTAACCAACATTACTTTAGTAAGATGAAATCCTTCCCTGGTAAACCTAAAAGATATACATGTGACACGGAAAAAGGAGTTTTAGGAGGAATTAAGTTTGGTGAAATTAAAGTACTACACCGCATCCATTTTAATCGGAACATTATTGGTCGGTTGCTCAGCAGAAGAAACGTCTGAACCAAAACAACCAGTTGAAAAAGTAGCGAATGTAGAAGTGAAATCATTCAAGTCTATACAAGACGAAGAACAGAATGAGATGAAGGAAAACTTCTTGGAAAATAAGGAAGAAGCCGTTAAAGTCGTAGAGAGCTTAAAGAGGATCTTGGATGAGCCTATGGACGCTTCTCTGGTCGAAGCTGGTTTTGATAAGGAATATGATTGGTATTTAAAGTCTAAAAAAGTATCCAATGAAGTCGATGAGTTCCTAAGGTTTCAGGCTAAACCTAAATCAAGCGACTTGTTGAATATCAGGTTGCTTGCTGCTACAATCGGGCATCTTCAGTATGTAAGAACGGCCCATATAGACGACACGGGAGGGGAGACGGAAGCTCAAACAGCCGTGAGTGATTGGAGGCCGGCCAGTCTGGATTTGAATTATTCATATATGTATATGAAGAGAATCGTCCACGATTTAGACATTGCTCTAAATCATAATGGACAAGGCGAAACATTTGGAGTGACTTACTTGATGGACGGTGAGAATCTGGAAGAGTTGAAATCATTTATGAACGGTGGAGGGTACCAGGGAAGCTAAGGAGTGAGTGGGGGCGGAATCTCTTCTACTCATACAGAGGGAACCGTCCCCGGTTAACTCCAGCAGACCAATTTGAAGTCGCATTTCGAGTCAGAAAATGACTAGATAAATTAATAGTAGGAGGATGACAAAAATGAAAAAAACGATATTCATTGCCCTTTTAGTATCAGTACTTACAGGTCTATTTGCTGGGTGTAGTTCAACAAGTTCAGGAAACAGCGATAAAACCTCAAAGAAAATACCAGAGTTAGCAGGTGAGTGGAAACAGACAAATAGTAAATCCTCAGACACTTATCAAGCTGCTACAATTAGCAATGATACGATTGAAATCTACTGGATAAGCGATAACGGCGACACAAAATCTCTATATTGGGCTGGCTCATTTACCGCTCCTACATCTGCAGGCGAACCTTATACTTGGGATTCAGAAAATGACCATAGTAAAACGGAAAATGCTATGCTTGCATCTTCGGATGATACTAAAACTATGACATACCAAGATGGGGTATTAAGTTATGAGGTTTCTGCTTTGGGGACGACTACAAAGGTTAAGCTCGAAAAACAAAAATAATTACGAGACGGTTCTCACTCTACCTTGAAAAGTAGAATGCCAACCTTCCCCAGTTAACCTTTAGTCGACAATATAGTTCAGTAAGAAGTTGGTAAGGAACAAGAGCTTGCCAATAATGAGGTGATTAAATGAAGAATCAAATAATTTTAATATTTTTTGTGTCGGCGTTGCTTATTGGATTTCTTGTTTATATTGGCCCGTTCGCTCAATCACTGGGATTACAGTTTCTTTTTTTATTTTTCACGGGAGTAATGTCGTTTGCATCGTATAAAAATAAATATAAAGTACCTTTTGTTGTGCTATCTGTTTCTTTTTTAGTATCACTTAGTTCAATTATGTTATTAGTAATCAAATAATGATAGAACTGAGGGAACGAAACTCCCTTTCCTTTCAAAGTCTCAAATTCACAGGGACAGATACCTCGGCTATTGGTCCGAGGTATCTGTCCCTGTTTGTTAAATTGGAAGCGCTGGGACGTAGCTAGCGCTTCTTTTTACTAAGTAGAGTGGGTACGTTCCCAGTTAATTGAGTTCTCGACCCCACCACCAATATTTTGAATTTTCCACCTACTACAGGTACTATATGAATAGTGAGAAAAACTGTAAAAAGGAGGAAACGTTATGGAGCAGACTTTAATTAAAGCAGATGATTATGTAACGTTGTGGGGAATCATTGTCGTGTGGGCTTCGGTGAGCATTATTTTAGAGCAGCGCTATAGTTGGGCGGCGAAGATTTCTGGAGCCATTGTTGCGCTGATAGGTGCTATTATTCTATCAAATACGGGGGTTATTCCTACAGAGTCGCCGGTTTATGATGCTGTCTGGACATTTATCATTCCGCTTGCGATTCCGCTGCTGCTTTTCCATGTGAACTTTAAAAAGATCTGGCAGGAAAGCGGACGGTTGTTGATTCTTTTCTTGATCAGCTCCATCGGGACGGTTGCAGGGGTGATCATCAGTTTCTTTTTGTTAAAGGATCATATACCAGTCCTTGATAAGATTGGCGCGATGCTTAGTGCCTCTTATGTTGGTGGCGGGGTAAATTTTGCAGCGATGGCAGCAAAGTTCGAAGCGCCTGGGGAAATGGTTTCTTCCGCCGTGGTCGCAGACAATTTAATGATGGCGATTTATTTCATCGTTCTGATGATGATTCCGGCCATGAGCTTTTTCAGAAGACGCTTTAACGCACCGCATGTGGAAAAAGTTGAGAGCGGAAGAATGAAAGATGAGGGAAAGACCCTTGCGGAAAGCTTTTGGGAGCGAAAGGATATCTCTCTAAAGGATATTGCGTTGTCTGTAGGGACTGCCTTCCTGCTCGTGATGGTTTCGTTTAAAATTGCCGAATTCCTGGACGGAGTGATTCCTTCCGGTGAGGAGACGTCTTTCTTTCTCAATTTGCTGAATGGATTGTTCGGCGACCAGTACTTAATGTTGACTACATTAACCTTCCTGGCACTTGCCTTGTTTCCGAAGTACTTTGAATCGATTAATGGAAGCCAGGAAATCGGTACGTTCCTCATTTACTTGTTCTTTGTGGTGATTGGTATTCCGGCATCAATCCCACTCATTGTCCAAAATGCTCCGCTGCTTCTTGTATTTGTGTTCATTATTGTCGTAGTGAACCTGGCTGTGTCTTTAACAGTAGGAAAACTATTAAAGTATGACCTTGAAGAGATCCTTCTGGCCAGCAATGCCAATGTGGGAGGGCCGACAACCGCTGCTGCGATGGCTATTGCGAAAGGATGGAAAGATTTGATTGGACCGATACTTGTGGTGGGGACTTTAGGGTATATTATTGGGAATTATATTGGGACGACATTGGGATTGTGGTTTTCTGGTTTGATGTGATAGGTTTTCTTTTCTTAACTAGAAAGATCCAATCCTTTGTATGGAAGGTGTGGATATTTCTTTGTGGTGGTCATTAATCTTATATATCCCCCATCAGCCCTTTAACATCTTCTTGATTTCATCTTCTGTAAGGATCGGATTATCTTTCTCCAATGCTTTCAATAATTGTTTTTTCTCATCAGGATATGTCACTTGGTAACTATTGTGGTTACGGAATTTTTCTACTTTCATTAATGGATACTTCCTTTCCTGACTTGGATGTATGAATGCCCCGATTGAATTGCTTTTTTTATATCATCTTGATTATTTATTTTTATTTTAAGTCATTTAATTTAACGAATAAAGCTTGGGAAGATGGCGTTTTGACATATCAATCCTTGTTTAATTTAAGGTGTAATCGAGCTGGGAAACAAAGAAGACGTATTGTAGAATAACTCTTATATTGAGTAATAGACTAAATACTGCGCAGCAAAGAGGATCAGCTTCAGATAACATTGTGAAGGATATTACTTAAACTATAGTGTCGGATTGTTGAAGATGAGTGGTTAACTTGTGTTCAACAATCGGGCCATTTTTTGAATAATAATTTACATTTTAATTGGATAATAATGCTGAAATATATATAGAGATAGTGAAAAAACTTAAACTAACGGAATGATTTAGTAGAATAAGAAGGACCATCGAAGAAATTAAGGAGAGAAAATAATGGATGAATTAGAATTATATTATGAGTATATAGAAAAAATAGCAAAAATAAAAAAATGGGATTTACTCGATTTAGCTTCCTTTTTCAAAGAAGAATTACAAACTAATAATCAATTGATAGATTCATTTATACCTACTAGACAAGCCATAATAACTGAAAATGATAAAAATGGTGTTTTTTACTACTTACACAACGTTATTCTTGAAGGTGATGCTTCTATAGTATTAGTTGTTTCCTCGATAATTCAAGATGTACTCTCATTCAGTAAAGAATTCCATGCTAATCGATCATTTGAAAAGTATCATTCAGAACAAACAGTTTTCAAAAAATTTCCTGAGTTAATTGATGAATTACGTAAAAAGCCAAATGGAAGTAAGGACTTAGAATTAATCAAATTAAGAGCAATTAATTATAATCCCATTCCTAATTTTCCGAAATATAGAACTTGTAAATATAAGGAGCATTATTTGTTTATAAATGAATATTTAGATAGTAGAATACCAAGATATTTTATTGATAAATATGGTAATGAGAATTTATACATCCGTATAGATCCTTATATGTTAAGTAAGGTTGCACCACCAATGATATTAGAAGAAGAATTTTTAAGAACACCAAATCCAAAGTGGATAGCGAGGTTAAAAATATACCCTGGAAAAAGTGAGGGTTGTGAAATTTTCTTACCAGATTTAGGTGATGGGGAGTTTGGAAAGGATGAAAAGAAAAGGAAGCAATTTTATGAGTACAGTATTAAGGGGATTCGAAAATTAGAAACGAATGCAACTATGAAAAATGAATCGAATCAGAAACACTTTAGTATGTCACTAGAAGAACTGTCAGAGGAGAGTTTATCTGAAGGAATATTAGTCGGAAGAATGATTCATTTAGATGCTATAGATTCATATGATATACCATTCAATGAAATACGATTGAATCATTTAGATTTAGCAATAAATATTTATAAAAATAATAAGATAAGCGAAAGAATGGGAAGTAGCTTGGCTTCTGGAGGCGTTATAACAGACGCATCTGTTAGAACACATTTAATAAGAGCAGACAACATCATGTTTTCTGATTTATTAGAACTAGCACAACTATTTTTTAAATCTGAAACTATGGTGGAAGAATGGATTGAAAAACAATTCGAATATATAAAATCGTAAAATTTTGGTAGGTGAAATTATGGATGAAAAACAATTTTTAAGAACAATGATAGAAACATTGAAATGGGATGGTGATGACTTCGAGAATAAAGAAAAAATGCTTAGTATTTTGCGATATGCGGAAATCGACCTTGAAAAGACAACAACTTTTACAAGAAAGTCTTATCAGTACTATGAAGATATAGCTATTAGAGTTAGAATACCGATGTTGAAAGAAGCAAAAAAATTAATCAAATCATTTAGAAATTTAGTATCTTTTATATAGAGAGAGACTGAAGAATATGATTTAAGAAATGTGCTTATTAGACCTAAACCAGTTGAAGGACAAGATATTGAAAACATAGAGCATTCTGTTGTATTTGAAGAGATTAGAGAAGAAATTATACAAGGCATCCGTATCGCAAAATATGTTATTTGGGTATCTGTTGCATGGTTTACAGACAAAGTAATTTACCAAGAACTTTTAACAAAGAAAAAGGAAGGCATACAAGTTAGGATTATTACTTCAGATGCTCCTAATAATGGTAAAGTAAAGGCGGAGTTAATAAGAGACTTTAATGCATTATTTGTTCCTGGATTTGGTACATATGGATACAACCTTGTTCATAATAAATTTTGTATTGTGGATTTTGAATTAGTAATGCATGGCTCATATAATTGGATTTATGCTGCTGAATATAATGATGAAACCTGGATTACTTCAATAGATAAAGAACTTGTTGCTGAATTTGCAGCGGAATATAAGAAGCTATATGTTAAATATATGTAATAGGATAATTTGACCAATTAATTATAGATAAAGATAGTAGATAAAGATCTAAGGAGCTTATGTCTAATCTTTTCGTGTGAGTTTTTAGCATAGCAAAGTAAAGAGTAAAGGTAGATGTAGAGTTTAGGCTCTTACTATATATTATTTATTAGAAAATACTATAGAGCATGAGCAATCCTCCTCAATTTCGGAGGGGAATCGAGAGCTTTTAAAGATGTTCAACAAGGTTCTTAGTAGGAAGGCGTCATTTTTATATGCTCCCACACAAAATATTTTGAGGATATTCACTTAAACTATAGGGGGCTTATGTTGAAGAAGCAACCAGGTTTAAAAGAGGATATCTTGCTGCACAGTAAAACCATACTGTTCAATAGAGAAATGATATACAACAATTGAGCTCTTAAGTTAAATAAGGCTTTATATACAAGATTTTAATAATTTGTATATAAAGCCTTGATTTCTATTTAAAAAAAACACTTCCGTAAACTAAATTACCAGATTCAAAAGGGGCTCTAACTTCTCATTTCGATCTAACCCCACGTAAACATTCACCTGTCTTTTTCCTTCTATTTATACTGTATCTCTAATGATTTCTCTAAGTAATCCAAAATATAAGCTACATTTTCCTGATGTTCTTGATCTCCATCCTTAGGAATATAAAACTTCTCCTGAGACTTCCCATCCCCATCATAAAAAAGAAGATGTCTAGAAGTAGATACTACTTTTAGATTCTGACCAATCCTATGTTGTTGTTTTCCTAGTAAGAAGGCATTTTGATCCTGATCAAACACAATCATGTATTCCTCATTGTTTACTGGCTGGTATTTCTCTTTTAAACGGCGGGCTGATTGTTTTAGGAATGCATGGATTCTGAAGCGGAAATAGAAATACAACACAAGATGTACGACAAGGGATAAACCAAACGCCCATAGAGCCGGGACCATCACTTGCAATACATATGCGAACATCACTGGGGAAGATGTACTGGCTGATTCTTGAAATTCATGATTCCAATACAAAAAGAATACTGTGGAAATCACAAACACTCCGATGTTTCCAAAGAAGTAAACTTTTCTAAAGTAGGGCATGTATTTAAGGAGCTCATAATATCCGTCATCAGACAGCTTGAATGTGAATGTTTTCTTTTGCACATATGGTCATCCTCTCTAATGGTCATTACTTTAAGTCTAGTTTATATAGATGAAAGTTCAAGGGTTTTCATGCCATTAAATGGCGTATTCATTAAGCTCATATGTCCTCCTTTAAACATTCGGACCCCACCCGAATGTTTTTTTTATAAAAAATTTATCCATAGGGTGTCCCTTTCACTCCCATCTCTCTATATAAAGGGTGAAACCAAAATGAATGAGGAGTGATTGTAATGAATGGATGGAGAAAGCTTGAGACAGGTATGTTGGATAAGGAGACGTTTCATCACACGGAGGATCTTCGGTTGTATGTGTTGATTCTGTTGAATGCGACGCATAAAGGCGGGGTTCAGGTTGGGGGTGTGGTGCTTGGGGAGAGGCAGTATGTGCGTTCGCTCCGGAAGCTGCGGGAGGATCTGTGGTTCTATAATGGGAAGAAGATTGATGAGTATTCGCATTCGCGGATTCAGCGTTCGATTAAGCGGTTGGAGAAGTGTGGGTGGTTGAAGGCGGAGAAGTATGAGCATGGGTATGTGTTTACGCTCCGGCCGACGAAGGATTTCGCCTGTGGAGAGTATTTGAGTTGGATGGGGATGTCTAAGAAGGAGGAGGGATGTGAGGAATCCGGTGGTGACCAGCCTGATGATGGGGCTGGTTCCGGGATGTCTTCGTGCGGCGAAAAGGATGTGAAACAGGTGCGGAGAGAACCTGCAAACAGACTTAAGAACTTAGAGAAAGAAGAGATCTTAGAGAACAACAACATCAACACCACTGCCACTAGAGACACTATGGATGTAAATAGACTGCAGGCGCTGATCGGGCATTTCGTTGGCAGGAGGGGACAAGGATTTCTGCTGACGCCGATGGATCACGTGGCAATGGAGCGGATCAGCTTGAGCGAGTTGTCTACGGATGAGCTGATTATGTTCATGGATGAGCAGTTTGACAAGCAGGAGAGCATCAATCCGAAGCTGACGATCAACAGTCCGAAGTATTTGGAGAAGGCACTTGAGGCGTACATCACTCCTCGGGAATCGATGCAGGACATGGATGACTTCTTGGAGGGGCTTGAGGAGATTGTGACGGAGGCATGACGTCGGGAGAGTTCAGGGAGCTGGTGAAGATGATCAAGGGAGCGTATCCTCACCGGCTGCTCAGTCGTGAGCTCGAACTCTCGCAGAATGGGATGATCACCCTGCCTGAAATCAGACAGCGGATCATGAATCTGAAGCGGGAGTACCCGACGGAACCGTTTCTTGTGGTGATTGATTACCTGCAGCTGATTACGGTGAAGGAGCGGTTTGACCGGCATGACCTGGCGATTGGACATATTACGAAGCAGCTGAAGGGGATGGCGAAGGAGTTTGGGATTCCGATCATTCTGTTGTCCCAGTTATCGAGGGGAGTGGAGTCCAGGGATGACAAGCGGCCGAAGTTGTCGGATCTCCGGGATTCGGGGAATATTGAGCAAGATGCGGATGTGGTGTTGTTTTTGTATCGGGATGATTATTATTATCCAGATTCGAAGAACGGGCAGGAAGTGGAAGTGAAGATTGCGAAGAATCGGAATGGGCCGGTGGGGACGGTGAAGCTGGAGTTTGTGAAGGAGTTTGGGCGGTTTCGTGGGGGATGGATGAAGCGGGGGGACTGAAGCAGGGGGACGGTTCTGTTGCTTCGGTTTGAGTGAGTTGGGGGAACAGGTTTGTTGGTTCTTGGATAGGTGATGATAAATGGGGAGGGATTGGGGTGGATATAGACTATGAAAATAGGATGTTGATTGGAGAGGTGAACCAAGGAACCTGTCCCCGTGGTTCACCTATTAACAGCGGTTGATTCTCTAACGATCAATGTGGTGGGCAGCAGAATTTCGTGGATAGGTTCATCCTTATGATTAAGCCTCCAGCTCAACTGTTCGGTTGCTTTTTTACCATAGTAATTTAAATCAATATTAACTGTTGTAATTTTTGGTGTGGCTATTTGGGATAGCTGACCGTTGTCGAAGCTGCAGATTGATATGTCTTTAGGAATGTTGAATCCTTTTTGCTGCAGTACGGACTGGACAAGGAACCCGTGTCCATCGTTTACACAAAACCATGCAGTCGGCATATAAGACAGTCGGTTGACAAATCCACTTATTTCTTCCTGGTTTTCCTTTGCGTCTGTAAATAATAGAGGCTGACTTGGTTCTATTCCATGTTTTTTCAGGGCAAGCATATAGCCTTCTAGTCTCTCCTGGTAGCTTGGGGAAACCTCTATATCTCCTACGAATGCAATGTGTTGATGTCCTAATTGAATCAGGTGCTCAACTGCCTTATAAGCGCCAAAGCGATTGTTCGTCAAAATAGCATCTGCCTGCAGGTATGGAGAGTGATGGTCAATCATCACAGTCGGGATTCCAGTATTAATAATCTTTGAAATATAATCGGTGCTGATATGAGATAGAACTAAAATCCCATCGATTTGATGATTCGATAGCAGGGAGGGAAGGATTAACTTGTCCTTTGAATCCTGATCGATTGATTCAATTAATAAATTCCAGCCGCGTGTCCTCATTTCCTTTTCCACACTGAGGTAAATCTCCCCGAAAAAGCTTTTAAGAGAAAAAGCATAGTCAGAGGCAATAAGGGCGATGTTGATTCCTTTTTTCTCATCAGGCTTTTGGGTATTTCTATTATTCAAATAGGTATACCCTAACTCATCTGCGGCTTTTTGGATTAACATCCTTGTTTCTTCACTAACCCCAGGCTTACCCGACAAAGCCTGCGAAACAGAATTCTTAGAAATATTCAGGCGGTCAGCGATATCCTGCATCGTTACTTTTTTCTTCATATATAAGACTTCTCCTTAATGAAAGTGAATAATAGTAATTAGTTTTGTAATTATATTGTAACGTTACAAATTATTTTTAGCAACATACTTATCATTGTAATTGTTCAACTTGTTATAGGTGTTAAAATACGACTATATATATAAGGCGGTTGATAAGATTGGAAGATTAACCACTACATGAAAAAGTCAACCTTACAGAAAATTTAATTTAATTTGAGTTTGACAGATAATAAGCAAGGTGTAATAATGTATTTGTAAAGTTACTAATTACATTATTTATTAATTACCTATTTTCTTGTAATGATTATAAAAAATCTTTAGAAATGAGGGGTAAAGGATAAATTATTTAAAAAAGTGACCCAGATACAATTGATTATACTTTTTTTTGTAAAGTTATGATAGCGCTATCATTACATCCTCATTAAAAAGATAGGCTAATAGTTTTCTCATTCTACCGGGAACCTTACTGAAAACATAAAGTTAGGAAATCATACTAATAATTGGGGGAATATCGGATGAAAATTAAAAAAGCAGCTTCAATACTCCTTGCTGCCTCACTGACTGTTTCTGGACTTGCGGCTTGTAGTAATGGAGATAAAGGAAACGGAAGCACCAAAGACGGAGTAACAACAATCGAATTCTGGGCGGCGCCAAACCCATCACAGCAAGTGTATTGGAAGGAAATAGCGGAAGAGTTCTCAAAAGAACATCCGGATATCAAGGTAAACGTAAGCCCGATGAAGGAAAGCCCGACATCTGAAGCTGGTATCCAATCAGCGCTTGCTGGCGGCAGTGCACCAACGATGTCAGAAAATATCAACCGTGGTTTTGCTGCTCAACTGTCTGAAAGTAAAGCGATTTTACCGTTGGATGAACTAGAAGGCTGGGATGAAATTAAGAAAAAGAGAAATATGGAAGATACAATGAAAGGCTGGCAGTTTGCTGACGGCCACCAATACGTTTTGCCAATCTATTCGAATGCTATGTTGTTCGGCTGGAGATTGGACCTCCTGAAGGAACTTGGCATTAATGAACCACCAAAAACATATAGTGAAATGCTGGAAGTTGCGAAGAAATTGAAAGAAAAGTACCCGGACAAATATGTTTGGGCTAAACCAGACCTTGCTGATCCAACAGGGTGGAAAAGATGGTTCGACTTCTTCATGCTCTATAATGCCGCATCTGATGGCAACAAGTTCGTAGAGGGA
The DNA here is from genome assembly GCF_056173145.1 of Rossellomorea sp. QJM3NY_18. NCBI lineage: Bacteria > Bacillati > Bacillota > Bacilli > Caryophanales > Bacillaceae > Rossellomorea > Rossellomorea sp. QJM3NY_18. The sequence continues at coordinate 882,498 of NZ_CM149659.1, forward strand.
ACTGATTTCACTGCAGATAAAGAAGCAGGAAAGCAAGTTCTTGGATTTGTAGATAAGCTGCAAAAAGCAGATGCTTTAATGACTAGGCAGTCTAAAGATCCATTTGAAAGCGGATTGGGAATTTTTACGGATATTGGCCCTTGGACAATTTCTTATTGGAAAGAGAAATTCCCAAAAATGAAATTGAATGAAACCTATGCGTTAGCATTGCCTCCAGTTCCAGACGGAATGGATACAGAAAACGTTAAGACATTCGCAGATACAAAGGGTCTTGTCGTGTATGCTTCAGCAACGAAAGAACAACAAAAGGCTGCGGGCGAATTCATTAAGTGGGTCTATTCAAATCCTGAAAATGATTTGAAATGGCTTGAAAAGACAAACCTGCCACCGGCACGTGATGATTTAACAACGAACGATACTTTCAAAGCGTTCTTTGAAAACAACCCGGCATTACAGCCATACGCTGCTGCCGTTCCAAATGCAATACCGCCTATGGATAACCCTAAATACAATGAGATTCAGACATTGATTGGCCAGAAAGCTTTCAATCCAGTGGTAAAAGGAGAAAAAGATCCGAAAGCTGCATGGAAGGATATGCAAGAGGCCATTGAGGGGGCTCTCAAATAATGAAAAAGAACCAAGGATGGTTGGGCTGGCTTTTTGCCAGTCCTTATCTTTTATATTCAATTGTTTTCTTCCTGATACCACTTGTCTGGTCACTGTTTCTATCTGTGACAGACTGGAACTTAATCTCGCCGACGTATAATTTCGTCGGAATGGAGAATTACGCCGAGGCACTCAAAAGTCAGGGTGTGCAGAGCGCCTTCTTTGTAACCTTTAAATTTATGGGCGTGTTTGTTCCACTAGTTATTGCTTTTTCCCTTATTGTGGCATTGGTTGTTCAAGGGCTTCCAAGATTTAGAGGATTGTTTTTAATCGGATTCTTTCTTCCGTACCTGGCTTCAGGAGTTGTTTCCTCGCTGATCGTGAAAGGGATTTTATCTTACAACAGTCCGCTGAATGAATTCCTTAGAGGTACATTGAACATCGATATTAACTGGCTTGGAACACCGTTTTCTGCACTCTTTGTTGTAGCCTTGATTATTGCCTGGAAATTCACCGGATATTACGCGTTGATTTTAACATCGGGCTTTGGAAGCATCAGTCAAGATGTCTATGAAGCAGCGATGATTGATGGAGTAACACCTTGGCAGCGTTTTTGGAAAATTACGTTTCCGCTCCTCTATCCAGCGTTGTTTACTGTATTGATTTTATCGATTGGTGTTACATTTGGTATTTTCACAGAAGTTTATCAGTTAACCGGAGGTGGGCCGGATTTTGCCACGAATACATGGCAAATGGAGATTTTCACTAAAGCATTCTCTAACCTGCAAGCCGGATACGCTTCTGCTATTGCCATCATCGCATCGATTGTAACGTTTATTGCGATTTACATCATTCGAAAACTCTTAGAACTGTGGGGGAAACGAAATGGTTGGACCTAAGAAAAAAGGATTGGTTTTTCGTTACCTGTTTGCGCTCGTCCTATTGTTAATCATGATTTATCCATATATCTATATGGTGTTGAATTCCTTTGCTGATTGGAGTCAGGTCGATAAGAAATTCTTCCCGACAGAATATTCATTGAAGTCATGGGAATGGCTGCTTGGCGGCGGAGAATCTGTCATCCCTCGCCCGTGGCTCAATGCCTTCTTTAACAGCTTTATCGTATCAGCTGGTTCGACCATTTTGATGATGGTCTCAGCGGTAATGGTTTCTTATGCGCTAGCGAAGATACATTTTAAAGGAAGAGATACGATTAATAACGTGGTCTTATTCCAAATGTTCTTCCCGGCAATCATCTTGCTAATTCCTACATTTTTGGTTATCCAAAAGGTCGGAATGTACGACTCTTACTGGGGAATGATCCTGCCAAAGGCGATGAGCTTATGGGCAGTATTCATGTACACGAACTTCTTCAAGGCAATCCCGGATACATTCATTGAAGCGGCAAAATTGGACGGTGCAAGCGAAATGCAAATCATGTTCAAGATTGTACTGCCAATGTCAAAATCGATTACTACCGTGATCTTCTTGTTCTTGTTCATGGAAAGATGGACAGAGCTGTTATGGGATATGCTTGTTGCGAAGAGTGATAACATGCTTACGTTAAACGTACTTTTATCACAAATGTTCGGCCCGTATGGCGGCTATCCAGGACCGATGTATGCTGCATCCGTATTATTGACATTGCCGATTATCATCATCTTCTTGCTTTTCGCGAAGAAGTTTCAAGAGGGAATGCAATTTACACTTAAGTAACCAGAGATTGGAGTTCAAGCAAATGGTTAAATGGTGGAAGCAATCAGCTTTCTATGAAATATATATGCCAAGTTTCAAGGATGGAAACGGAGATGGACTGGGGGATTTTGCGGGAAACACCTCCAAGCTGGATTATCTCAAGGAGCTCGGAGTAGATGGGCTGTGGCTCACTCCCTTTTATCCATCGCCGAAGGTTGATAATGGCTATGACATTGCTGATTATTATTGTATTGATGAGGTTTATGGGACGATGGAGGACTTTGAAGCATTTATCGCGGAGGCGCATAGGCGAGATATCAAAGTCATAGTCGATATCGTATTGAACCACACGTCTTCCGAGCATGTTTGGTTCAAGGAATCAAGGTCCTCCAAGGATCACCCCAAGCGTGATTGGTATATATGGAGAGACGAACCGAATAACTGGGAATCTTTTTTCAGCGGAACGGCATGGGAATTTGATGAGGCAACCGGTCAATATTATTACCATGCTTTTGCTAGGGAACAGGTGGATTTGAACTGGGCCAACCCTGAAGTCAAAAATGCGATGTATGATGTCATGAGGTTTTGGCTGGAAAAGGGCGTGGATGGGTTCAGACTGGATGTCATCAACTTCCTGACGATCAACGAATCCTTTATCGATAACCCATATCACCATGAAAAAAAGGAACAAATACATTTGTATGACAAGGATCAGGAAGGGATTTTATCGGTTATCGAGGAAATCGCCGATGTGGTTCATCAATATCCGGGTAAATTCCTTGTCGGTGAGGTTGGTTCTGAAGATATTAATATACTGAAACGGTACTCCGGACTGAATAAATTGGATGTATCCTTTAACTTCAACATTGGAAGTATTGCAGAGTTTGATGCAGAAAAGATTTACAAGAAATTGGTTGAAACAGAGAAAGCGTATGATTCCGGGCAGATTGCTACTCTGTTCTTCTCAAGTCACGATATGTCACGCCATATTTCACGGTTTGGAGGTGATGAGGATCGTGCGAAGATGGCAGCGGTGCTGATTCTTACAGCGAAGGGTGTGCCCTTCCTTTACCAGGGCGATGAACTTGGCATGAAGGATTGGGTTCCAGATGACATTATGAAGATGATGGATGTCCAGGGGCGCCTCACCTATGAACAAGCAGTGAAGAGTGGTAAATCTAAGGAGGCAGCGCTGTTTGCTGCGAACGAACGATGCCGTGATAAATCACGTACTCCGATGCAGTGGGATTCTGGTCCTCATGCAGGTTTTTCCGAAGTTGTCCCGTGGATAACGGTGCCAGAGGATGCGTTCCACACTAATGTTGAAAATCAGGAAGGCAACCCTGATTCCATGCTCTCCTTCTATAAAAGAATGTTGAAACTGCGTAAAGAACATACTTCCTTCCAAGCAGGAGAATATGAATTCTTGCGCTTTCAGAATGGAATCCTTTCTTACATAAGAAGCAACGAGATGGAACGGACATTTGTGGCTCTGAACTTTTCTGAAGAGGAAAAATCCCTTGAATTAGAGTTGAAAAACATGAACCTGCTGCTTTCAAATAAGCGAAATAAGGTTGAAAACAGTGAGGTACTAACGATAGTAGGAAATGAAGTCATTATTTTAAAGGAGGATGCTGGGAATGACAGTCTTAACCAAAGGTAATGTAAAAACGTGCAAACAGCTTTTGGAGGAGTTCTCTTCGAAAGCACAGCCGGACCATCCAGAAAAAATCGTATTCTCTGGTGTTGGACGAAAGGATGTCTATAATATTTCAGCACCTTTTGAAGATGAGGGTGATCAGGTCATTGCAGGACGCGTAGAATCGCGTGACAGCGAGCATTCCAGCGTTTATTTCTTTGTGGAGAGAGACGGCGAATGGGTTCCTCGGAAAAACGCGCCTGTATTTGAATTGCAGGATCCTTTTTACACAAGGATTGCCGGTTGCTTAGTCCTCGGAGGCGTACAGATATTCCCGCATCCTGCAATCGAAAATGCATTTGGCTGGCGTACTGTTTTTTATAAAGGAAAGAATATTGCAAGTTTAGAGGAATTTGCCAAGGGACCAGATGGAATGAAGGATCTGCGCCTTGTTGAACTGGCTGATGGCAGCATCGGTGTGTTAACAAGACCTCAGGGAGATAAGGGAGGCAGGGGAAAGATTGGCTGGACCCGTATTTCTACATTGGAAGAATTGACGCTGGATGTCATCAATGAGGCTCCTTTATTTGAAGGTCAGTTTATAGATGAAGAATGGGGAGGAGCGAACGAGCCGCATCTGCTTGCAAATGGTTTGGTTGGTGTACTTGGGCACGTTGCTTCGTTTGATGCAGCTTGCGACCGCCATTATTATCCGATGGTTTTCGCCCTTGATCCGGAAACAGGAGTGTTTTCGGATATGGAGCTGATTGCAACGAGAAGTAATTTTCTTCCAGGTGATTCCAAGCGACCTGACCTGACGGATGTTGTGTTCAGTGGGGGAATTGTACGGAAAGCGGACGGCACAGCAGATATCTATGCCGGAATCAGTGATGCCGAAGCGCAAAAAATCACGATTGCAGATCCATTTTTACAATACGAGCAAAAAACTTACTGAATTGAGGAGATTACAACATGAATGTTTATAGATATGAAGAGAATCCGGTAGTGACACCAATGGATGTAAAACCGCATCGCGAGGACTTTGAAGTCATTGGCGCATTCAATGCGGGAATTACGACTTTTAACGATGAAATTATCATGCTGCTCCGTGTCGCAGAGCGTCCGATCAGTGATGACCCTAAGATTGTGAAATCACCTGTTTATAATCCGGAAACAAATGAGCTAGAAATTCTGGAATTCAATTTGAACGATCCTAAGTACAATTTTTCAGATCCCCGTACGATTCAAAAAGCCGGAGAGACGAACCGTTTCGCTTTTCTGACTTCATTATCTTATTTAAGGATTGCCCGCAGTAAGGATGGACATATCTTTACGGTCGATGAAAAGCCATTTGTTTACCCTTCAAATGAGCTTGAAACATTCGGGATTGAAGACCCAAGGATTACGAAGATTGATGATACTTATTATATTTACTTCAGTGCTGTCTCACCTGTTGGTGTTGGCGAATCGATGGTTACAACAAAGGACTTTGTCACAACTGAGCATCGGGGAATGATTTTTGCGCCAGAAAACAAAGACGTGTTAATCTTCCCTGAGAAAATTAACGGCATGTACTATGCTCTTCATCGTCCTGTTCCAAGGAGTACTGGTGAGCCTGAAATGTGGATTGCAGAATCTCCTAATCTGTTGCACTGGGGAAATCATAAATATTTACTTGGCCTGCGAGAGGGTATGTGGGATAGTGCCCGCATGGGCGGCGGAGCAGTTCCGTTCAAAACGGAAAAAGGCTGGCTGGAGCTTTACCATGGCGCAACGACGGACCACCGCTATTGCATGGGGGCTGTATTGCTTGACCTGGAAGACCCAACCAAGGTCATCGCCCGCTCTGACAAACCAATCCTTGAGCCTGAAGCAGATTATGAAGTGGAAGGATTCTTCGGAAATGTGGTCTTCTCATGCGGTGCGGTCGTTGAAGGCGACGTTGTAAAAATGTATTACGGAGTTGCAGATACTTCAATGGCATGTGCTGAGTTAAGCCTTCAGGAAATCCTGGATTCATTGACTTATATTAAATAATTTCGATATTAGTGCCAAAATCACGTGATGATTTTGGCTTTTATGTTAATGAAGGTCTTTGTGTCCTGTAGTGACTTTATTATGAAAGGTTCTGTTTCTATGAAGCTTAATAAAAACTGGAAGATTAAGCAATTCGATGTGGGGGACGCACGTGAACTGGAGGTGGCCGCACCTGAGTTTATTGATTACTTTTGGATGACTGCTTCGGTTCCTGGTGACGTCCATTCCACCCTGATTGACCGAAAGTTAATCGAGGATCCATTCTATGGCCATAATGATTTGAAATGTCAGTGGGTAGAGGAAAAGGTTTGGTGGTATCGTACCACCTTTGAATTCGACGGAACAGAACATAAGGATGAAAGATATGATTTGCTGTTTGAAGGGCTCGATACGTATGCGACGATTTACCTGAATGGAGTCGAACTTGGTTCAACGGATAATATGTTCATCAGCCATTCCTTTGAAGTGACTAGGGAATTGAAAAAAGGCAAAAACGTCCTTGCTGTAAAATTCGATCCCATCGATGTGCATGTGAAGGAGAAGGTTCAATATTACTGGTCAGGATTCAGCAAGGAACGGATCTGGACGAGGAAGAATCAAAGCCATTGGGGCTGGGACTGGGGACCACGGCTTGTAGCAGCGGGTATTTGGAAAGATGTTCATTTGAAAAAACGGACATATGCCAACATTCATTCTGTGTTTGCGAAAACAACCTCTCTTTCCGAAGATAAGGCAGAAGTTGATGTAGAGGTTGAAGTGGATGCTTTTAGAAGAGGAAAAGACTATCAAGTTCGGGTAGAGCTGTCTTTTGGTGAAGAAAAGTTCACTGGAAGTGCAAAGGTTGAAGGGAAAAAGACTTTCGTTACCCTGGAAGTTGAAAATCCGAAGCTGTGGTGGACCCATGACCTGGGAACGCCCCACCTCTATCTATTGAATGTTGAATTATATTCTGATGGAGAAAAAATCGATGAAAAACACGAGGATTTTGGACTCAGGACGATTGAAGTTCTTCGTGTTGATGAGGAAGGGAATCAGTGTTTTACCTTTGTGCTTAATGGCGAGAAAATTTTCGCAAAGGGAGCGAACTGGATTCCGATTGATAGCTTCATAGCGGCCGTTCCGGTCTCTCGGTATAGCCACTTAATTAAGCTTTCAAAGGACGCGAACATGAATATGCTTCGTGTTTGGGGGGGCGGCATCTACGAACGAGATGTTTTTTATGAGGAGTGCAACCGGCTTGGGATTTTAGTCTGGCAGGATTTCATGTTTTCTTGTGCGCTCTACCCTGATTACAATAAAAACTTCATGGCCAATGTCCGGAATGAAATCATCCAGGTCGTCAAGCGCCTGCGGAATCATCCATCGCTGGCTTTATGGTGCGGGAATAATGAAAACGATTGGCTTTATGAAGCATTGTTTTCTTCAGGTGAAATTACCGATCCTTTTTACGGCGAAAAAATTTATCACGAACTGATGCCGGAAATTTTAGACGAACTGGACCCAACCCGACTGTTCTGGCCGAGTTCTCCGTACGGAGGAAATGACCACAACTCGAGGGAGCAGGGTGATTCGCATAACTGGCAGGTATGGCACGGCAATATCGAGCCGCGCAACTTTGGCGAGCCGCAGACTGTGAATTACAGTGTTGACGGCCTTTCTTTTAAAAACTTTAAAAACGATCGTACCACGTTTGCCAGTGAATTCGGCATGCATGCGTCTTCTAACCGCTATACACTGGAACGGAACATCCCTGAAGACCAATTCTTCTGGGGCAGTGAAGAAATGGCCTACAGAAATAAAGACATCCATCATCCTAAGGGGATTTTACTGATGGAAGGGTACATTGGAGTGCCAAAGGATTTAGATGAGTATATTGCTTATTCAATGCTGACACAGGCTGAAGGATTGAAATACGGCATTGAACATTACCGCCGGAATAAACCCCAAACCAGTGGTGCTTTGTTTTGGCAGTTAAACGATTGCTGGCCTGGTACGAGTTGGTCTGTCATCGACTATTATTTGCTGCCGAAAGCTTCCTACCACTATGCAAAAAAATTCTATCATCCTATCTTATTAACCATTGATCATGATCCTTGTGATAGCCTGAAAGTATGGGTCGTTAATGACAGATTAGAAGGATATGAGGATGAAATCGAGCTTGCTGTTTATGATTTTCATGGAGAAATAGCATTCTCAAAGAGGTGGAATGTCTCTGTTGAGGCAAATTCCGTTTATCACGTAGACACGGTTTTAGAGGGAAAGGCTTTAGGAGGATTAAAGCCGGAAGAGGCAATGATCATTCTTCGTTCATTAAACGATAAAACCTTTGAAAATACTTATTACTTCCGTGATCAAAAGGATGTAAAGCTTCCTAATGCTGAGCTAACTGTAGAATACAGCAGAGAAGATAATGAGATCACTCTATCAAGTGATGCTCTGGCACGAATGATGACGATTGAAATGGAGATCGAACAGCTTGTGCTCGAGGATAACTTTTTTGACCAGCAGCCTCATATGACAAAAACAATTAAAGTAAGCCAGGCCGAAGGGAAAGAAATTCCGTGGGAGACTTTAAGGGTAAAAGCAATTAATAGCGTGAAAACGAAGATAACCGAGGGGTGATGATGGAAGCAGTCCTTGTTGAGCCTTTAGATCTTTTTCCATGGAATTGAAGTTTTATCTGCTGATGAATGCACTTTTTGCGTTTGGAACATCCTTATCAGGTGTTTTCCAAAGTGTATTCCTATCTTGGCCTACTATATGCTTGCAAAGTATTCAAAAGCCAGGGACCGGATTACCGTTTTTGCGATTGGTTCATTTACAATATTATTGAGCTCAGTACTGATTTCGGCCTACCCTGTCTTTATTTCATTGTTGATCTTTGGAATTCTGTCGCCGATAGCCATGAATATGATCGGCACTTCGATGAATGCGATGATCTACGAATCAATTGAAAGAGAGCCGGATTATAAGAAAAAAAGACTCGTATTATTCGTTCAGGAGATAAAAGAGGCATTAGCTGTTCCGGTAGGATTTAACACCGATGTAAATGCCGCTGCATTAGGAGAAGCAACCTTTGGTGCAGCAAAAGGATCAGACAGCTGCCTTTATATTACGGTAGGAACAGGAATTGGCGCCGGAGCAGTGGTTCAAGGAAAGTTGCTTCAAGGACTTTCCCACCCGGAAATGGGACACATTCTCGTAAGACGGCACCCAGAGGACCAGTATGCAGGAAAATGCCCATACCACCAGGACTGTTTTGAAGGCCTGGCTGCAGGTCCAGCAATAGAAGAACACTGGGGAGCAAAAGGCATCGACCTAATTGGGCGCGAAGAGGTTTGGGATCTGGAAGCCTACTACATCGCCCAGGCACTCATGCAATACATCCTGATTCTCTCCCCAAAGAAAATCATCCTTGGCGGCGGAGTCATGAACCAGAAGCAGGTGTTTTCTTCTGTTTATAAGTATTTACCGGAATTTTTAAATGACTATGTGTCTTTACCGGAGCTTTCTGATTATATCGTAAGCCCGGGGCTAGGAGATAACGCAGGAATTGTCGGCTCACTTCTGCTAGCTAAAGAAGCATTGCAGTGAAACGTCGGTGAGCATCTTGAAATGGTCAATAATAAATGAGGATTTTTCAAACTAACCTAAAAAAGGAACCCTCCACAAGCAGAAGGTTCCTTTTCTATTGTTTTAACCCAGGGGAACAGGTAACCAGTTTGTGATAAGGAAAGAAGCGAGGATTGAAAGATAGAGTTCAGTATAAGAAAGGACCTCCGTTATGTGTGAGGTCCTCTTTTGTTATTGATTTCATCTATGAAGCAGGAGAACCGTCCCCATGCTTCTAAAGACTAGTGAAGTAAGAGAACGGGTATAAGAAACGTAAGAGCAGTTCCATTGTCTCCCTTTTTAACTACACGGAGATTATATTCTATACGAAAGGCGGAGGTTTCATGAAAATTTACTCCATCGGGCACTCGACGCATTCCAAAGAACAATTCCTGACCATGCTTGATGCCGTAGAAATCGAATACATAGCGGATATCCGTGCTTTTCCCGCCAGTCGAAAACACCCTCAATTCAAGAAGGAGAGCATGGGAGAGTGGCTGGATGAAGCAGGAATAGAATACCGTCATTTCCCGAAGCTCGGAGGCAGGAGGCGTTTGTCGGGGGTGATTGGTGAAGACCTGAACGCAGGCTGGAACAACCGATCGTTCCACAATTATGCAGATTACACCTTGACGGATGAGTTCAAGGATGGACTTGAAGAGTTGAAGGAAGCGGCTGCTGAGAACAAATTGGCATATACGTGCTCGGAACGCCACCCGGCCAGGTGTCACCGCCTGTTGATCAGCAATGTGCTGAAAGCAAATGGCTGGGATGTCTCCCACATCATCGATGATTCTGATGGAAAGGCTGATGTGATCAGTCACGAACTTGGCCAATGGGGAGCCTTGCCGATCATTGAAGAGGATGGGACAGTCGTGTATCCGGGGGTGGATGGATAGGTGGGAGTGGGGGCCGACACCACCCTATGGCTGGATTCAACGAATCTATCAGGAAATAGGATGAAAACAATCCACGGTTACGCTCCCTTGCCCAACACATAAAGCGATGCCTGACCCCTGACATATAGATATTATTGAGTCTTCACCGCAAAATAAGAAGTTCATAAAAGGTGTACTTAACAAAGAGCGCTTATATATTAATGTTGGAAGAGTCCTCATAGCATTCGCTTGTTGGTACAGTATAGAAAAAGGGTATGATGGGTATGTAGGTCTTACATCCAAAAGTAACAAATATCCCTTTTATGAGAGTCTGGGAGCTCGACTGACATATGGGGCAGCATTTTATGTTTAACGATATTGCCTCTGAAAGGCTTGTAAAAATATATTTTCCGGGAGGTGTAGTATGGTGGCAGGAACCAAGTTGAAATCAAAGTATTTTAAAAAAACTCCAGGAGGGCATACTATAACCAGGAGTGATAGTATGCATAAAGATATCGAGAAATTTGATCATGCTTTTCCTGATGGAGTATTTGCATTCCCTGCACCCGCCGAATCCCCCAAAGTGAAAATAAGGGCATTGGACAAATACTGCAAAGATCACGGTGTTCAGCCAAAAGATTTAACAGATGAAGAAATGCGACAGTTTCTTATTTAATAGCTAAATGGGGCCGTATCTCACTTTGCCAAAGGTGGGATACGCCCCTTTGTTTATGTTTTCTCCTATTTTGGATTTATTATATGGATAAGGTAGTGATGAGCTTCACTCCATGATTGGGAGTGGGGCTATTTTGTAACTATTTTCTTGAAATGCTTTACCTTGTTCAAAAAGGAAGCAGGAGAACCGTCCCCATGCTTCCCCTCCATATTGAACCATGACCCAAGCACATTCAACGTTTTTTCTTAGTGGCAGTGAGGGTATAAGATAAGTGCGGAAGATACAGACTTGATGTATTGAAAGAAGCACTGGCACAATTCCAGGCAGATGTTGAAAGTGTTTTAGATAAACATACATACTCCAAACAAGATTTCCGAACAGGAGGAACGGTAACCATTGAAAACGAAAACGGTACTTATCATTGGAGGCGGACTCGGCGGGGTGTCGGCTGCCATTACACTCGCACAGGCGGGATACGATGTTTCCTTATATGAAAAAAACGATCACATTGGAGGAAAGTTGAACCGGCTCGAGCAAGACGGCTTTGGTTTTGATCTTGGCCCTTCCATTTTGACGATGCCGCAGATCTTTGAGAAATTGTTTGCGGCCAGCGGTAAATCGATGAAAGATTATGTCCAAATTGAAAAGCTGGATCATCAATGGCGTTCCTTTTTCCCCGATGGAAATGTCATAGACTTATATGAAGATGTGAACGACATGCGAGAGAAGAATGCCTCTCTCAGTGAAAAGGACATTCGTGAATATCAACGTCTGTTGGAGCATTCGAAGACTCATTACGATATGACGGATAAAACCTTATTTAAAGGTGCGGATACGGCAAAAGGAATCGTCAAGCAGGCGGGACTGTTCAGTGTCTTGAAGAACATTGACCTGATGTCCACAGTGCATAAATCCCTCGATAAGCGGATCAGTCATGAGCAGTTTCGCGATATGCTTTCCTATTTTATCAAGTATGTGGGTTCGTCCCCTTACGATGCGCCGGCCGTGATGAATATGATGATCTACATGCAGCATGATCAGGGAGCATGGTACGTTCCCGGCGGTTTGCACAAGCTTGCGGACGCCCTTGTGAAGCTGGCGGAAGAAGTGGGGGTGACCTTCCACCTTGGAAAGCAGATCGTCAAACTTGAAAAGAAGGATGGCGACATTACCGGAGCCGTGTTGGAAGACGGGACACGGGTGACCGCCGATCATTATGTGTCCAATATGGAAGTCATACCGGTTTACGAGCGATTACTGGAGGAAGACAGCGAATATATTGATAAATTAAAAAAGAAATTCGAACCAGCGAGTTCCGGTCTCGTGATGCATCTGGGTGTGAAGAAGAGTTATCCGCAGCTCGGCCATCATAATTTCTTTTTTGCTAAAAATATGAAAGAGCAAATGGAATCGATCTTCCACCGCCATGAACTGCCGGATGATCCGGTCATATATCTCGTCAATGTGAATAAGACCGATCCGACTCAGGCACCTCCAGGCCATGAAAATATTAAGGTGCTGCCTCATATTCCTTTTATCCGGGACGCGAATCCGTATACGCAAGAGGACTATGAACAATTCGCTGAGCGGGTCCTGATCAAGTTGGAGAAAATGGGCCTTGATGGCTTGCGTGATAACATTGTCACCAGGGATATGTGGACACCGGAAGATATCAGGCGCACGTATGGCTCCGACCGCGGAGCGATTTATGGGACTGTGTCAGACAGTAAGAAGAACAAAGGGTTGAAGCATCCGAAACAGAGTGAACGCTACGACAACCTCTATTTTGTCGGGGGGACGGTGAATCCGGGAGGCGGAATGCCGATGGTGACCTTAAGCGGCCAGCTTGTAGGCGAGAGCATTGTGAAGAGGGATTCTTTTTAAAAAAGGAGTGGTGTCATGATCGTCTCACTGCCTGATCATTGGATCATACTCATTGATGTGATTGCCTGGACGTTCTTTCATCTCGCCATTTCGGCCGTTTGTTTGAAACTGCCTTTGACGTGGTTTCTGAAAGACCATTTATGGTTTCGGACGTTCCCTTTTGAACAGTCCGGAAAGCTGTGGCAGCGTTTATTCCGGGTGAAAACGTGGAAGGGATTGATTCTGGATGGCACGATTTTTTTCAAAAAGGGATACAGTAAAAAGGGCTTGCATGGCACGAGGTCGAGGGACTTGATGATATTCGCGGCAGAAACGAAACGCGCGGAATTAACCCATTGGCTCTCCATTCTCCCTGCGCCGCTGTTCTTTATATGGAATCCAGTTTGGGCGGGATGGGTGATGATCCTGTATGCTGTTGTCTTCAACCTTCCGATTATTGTTGTTCAACGGTACAATCGGGGCCGCATATCGGCGATCACGTCAGGCATTGGGAAGAAATGAAGCGGACTACTGTAAGGAAGTAGCTACATAAAGGTTGAACGGGGATTGTCACGTTGGTAGTTTCTAGAGGGAGGAGGCAGGTTAAATGACAGCTTCAGAAGTGATCAATCTCATCCTGGGTTTCCTGGGGATTATCATTGGCATCATTATGTTTTGGTCCTTGCCGGTTCCGGGTTTCATCTCAAGAAGTACGGACGGCTTGCCGTTTGTGTCCATCATTATCCCTGCCAGGAATGAAGAAGCCAGGATCTCCCCGTTATTGCAGTCGTTGCAGGAGCAGCGATTTAAGGGATTTGAAATTCTGTTGGTGGATGACGATTCATCGGATCGTACCGTGGCTGTCGCAGAAAGCTATGGTGTAACGGTCCTCCAGAATAAAGGGGCAGGAAAATCGTCTGCCTGCTGGCGCGGGGCCAAGGAAGCAAAAGGGAGCTGGCTGCTGTTCCTCGATGCCGATACCCGATTTACCAGTGTGGATGGATTACGTAATCTTCTTCATTACTACCAGGGAAAAGGAGCAAGGGGTATCCTCGCCTTGCAGCCCTATCACACCGTGGAGCGTGTGTATGAGCACCTCTCCATTGTCTTTAACATCATCGTCGTGGTGGGCATGAATCTCTTTACTGTCTGGGGATCCCGGTTCAAGGCAGCCGGCTCGTTCGGACCATGTATTCTATGTAATCGAGACGATTACTTTTTATCCGGAGGACATGAAAAAATCGAGGGGGCCATCATGGATGATCTGGCACTGGGAGAGGCCTTTCTCGATCAAAATCTTCCCGTTCGCTGTCTTGGCGGCAGGGGAATCATTTCGTTCCGCATGTATCCGGAAGGCTTGGGGAGTCTTATCGAAGGCTGGTGCAAAAGTTTTGCCGTTGGTTCGAAGTCCACTCATCCCGTCGTTATGTTGATGGTGATCCTCTGGATTACGGGCAGTTTAACCACCGCATCTTCATTGATTTCTTCGATTATAGAGGGAAGAACCGCCGCTACGATCGTCAATGGGGTATTGTATATCCTCTATGCGGTTCAAACGGCATGGTTTGCCCGCAGGGTCGGGGATTTCAGATGGGTGTATTACCCTTTTTATCCGTTGCTGTTTTTATTCTTCGCGGTGATTTTCCTTTATTCTTTCGTTCGGGTGAATGTTTTTCATTCTGTGAAGTGGAAGGGGCGGAGGATAAAGGTGTGAAGGGCCTCTTTTCTAGAGTTTTTAAGGTAGACGAAGGTATCTGTCCCCATGGCTTTCCAGCAGTGGATTGACAGATGGTTAAATGAGTCGTGAAAAAAAGGTGCCTGACCCCAGTAGGTCAGACACCCTTTTTGGTTTTATGATGGAATGGTCTAACAAAAGAAAAATCGAAGAAATGGAGTGTGGATCATGGTGAGAGGGAACGAAGAGTAGGTATAGGGTAATTCGCCATAACGTTGTATAGAGTAATGACGATTACCTTTCAGCTCGATTCTCAAGGGTGAACACCCGTTTATCAATATCAGTGATTCTTGTGTTCAGATAATGAAAGTCTGTTTCAGAACGTTGGTTGCCTACTTTTAACTTACCAAGGACATCTTCTGATTGTGATGTTTCAATTCTATTTACCGTTTGCTTTACCTCTTTTAAATCATTTCCGAATTCCTTCAGTTTACCGTCGAACTCCTTCATATTACTGTCTAATTCCTTTATGTTACTGTCTAATTCTTTAATGTTCCGTTGAATATCGGATAACATG
The DNA here is from genome assembly GCF_056173145.1 of Rossellomorea sp. QJM3NY_18. Taxonomy (NCBI): domain Bacteria; kingdom Bacillati; phylum Bacillota; class Bacilli; order Caryophanales; family Bacillaceae; genus Rossellomorea; species Rossellomorea sp. QJM3NY_18. Next base: position 897,756 of record NZ_CM149659.1, read on the forward strand.
CTCACGATTTGCTTGTCCATTTTTCTCACCTTCTTCATACTATTATAGTGGATATGAATGGATGATACTACTCTGATATTGGGTGAACTCTGATACTGAGGGCCAGGTCCCTTGGCTCATAGATAGCCAATGATAAAGGGACGGGATTGGATGCTGGTGGGATTGTTGGGTGAGGAGTTAGGGGAGGTTTGAGGTTTTCTATGGGTGAAAAGGAAGCATAAGAACCGTCCCCGCGCTTCCAAACAAATGATATTTATCACTATTTCCACCTATTACCACATGCTACGATGTAAGCAGATTTTTAGTTTATGAGAGTAGGTGCATGTATGAAGAATAGTGTAAAGGTTGGGTGTATGGTGGGGGCGATTTCCGGTGTGGCCGCAATCGTGGTGTATTACTTGCTATGCTTTTTGTTAGACGTTACATTTGAGAAGATAACGCCGGTGTCGATCTTCTTGATGTCGGTTGTCGTGAATATCGTCGGGGCACTGATTTATGCGAAGTTAAAGAAGCGAAGTGCGAGACCGCGATGGATGTATGCCTTCATTACGATTGGGGTGGCATTGGCCCTTTCCCTATTTGATTGGGCGTTTCCTGCAGAGCCGGGTATTGCTGGTGTAGCGAATACGTTACATGGATTTGTGGCGACTCTTTCCATTGCATGGCTTCCGGGCTGGATGGATCGGACGGTCAGTAGAACAAAATCTTGAGATTCGTAGAGGGAGGGGGATGAAGGATGCCGACAATCGCAACGTTTCCTTGGTGGAGGCTGCTCATCATTCCTTCTTTCTATATGTTGCTCCTGCCTTTTGAAGATAAGTGGTATGGGTATGTTTTTTTTCTAGTGCTTGCCCTTGCCTTTTGGGGAAGTACGTCACACGTAAAATATCGTGAATCAGGCATAGTGATTCAGCATTTGTGTGTAATGGCATTGATCATCCTCTTTAATCCGTGGAATATCTGGTTCGGAATGTATCCTGCTATTGTCACCGGATTTCTTCCCTCGTTTAGAAGAATCACGGTCTATACTGGATCGATGGCCGCCTTGTATGTCACGTCTGTATGGTATCATGTTGAATTTAACTTAGGAACACAGGATTTGTCCTGGATCCCGATCCTCATCCTTTTCATTGGGTTGCCGTATTTCCTCCGTAACCAACAGATTTCGAATCAAATAAAAACAGAGCTTCTGGGTGCGAATGAAGAAATTGCCCGCCTCATCAAAATTGAGGAAAGAGAACGGATTGCGAGAGACCTGCATGATACGCTCGGGCATACTCTATCCCTTTTAACCTTGAAGGGGGAACTCGTGGAACAGCTCGTTCGTCGGAACCCTGATGAGGCGATCCAGGAGGTACGCGAGCTTCAAGACATTTCCCGGAATACGTTGATACAAGTCCGGAAATTGGTCAGTGATATGCAGTCTGTCAGGCTATCGGAAGAAGTGGAGCAAGTCTCACATTTCCTCCAGTCAGCGGGAATAGAGGTCCATGTCCAGACGATGGATTTGGAAAGAATCCCTCTGGTGAATGGGAAAATCCTCGGCTTGTGCCTTCGGGAATGTGTGACCAATATCGTGAAGCACAGTCAGGCTGAAAATTGTTGGATGGCCATTTATGAAAATAGTGATTCTTTCATCCTGGAGATTGAAGACGATGGAGTCGGCATGGAAGGGATGAATAGAGGTCATGAAGGAAGCGGTTTGATGGGGATGAAGAAGCGCCTTCGCATGATTGAAGGGACTCTGCACTGGACATCGAATGCTGGTCGAGGGATGAAGATAACCATTTCTGTACCAAAAATTGAAAAGCCAATAAGTGAAGAGAGGTGAGAACATGAGAATCATCATCGCAGAAGATCAAGGGATGGTAAGAGGGGCGATTGGGAAGCTATTGTCCTTAGAACCGGATATTGAACTGGTGGGGGAAGCGGAAAATGGGGAAGAAGGCCTGCACCTCATAAGACAGACATCCCCTGACATCGCCATCCTGGATATAGAAATGCCAATCGTAAGCGGCCTTGAAGCAGCGGAAACACTGAAAGGGGAGGGACACCCTTGCCGCATTGTGATCGTGACCACCTTCGCACGGAGCGGCTACTTGCAGCGCGCCATCCAGGCAGGGGTGTATGGCTATCTCCTGAAAGATTCCCCCGTATCCCAATTGGCTGTGCATTTACGGACCATCCTAACAGGTCAAAAAGTATTCAGTCCACAACTCTCCCATTCGATGTTCGAAGAAATGAATCCACTGACAAAAAGGGAACAAGACATCCTCATCCATCTTGAAGAAGGCTATTCCGTAAACGAAATGAGTAAACTCTTATATCTATCTCCTCCCACCATACGGAACTACATCTCTGAAATCATCCAAAAAGTAGAAGCGAAAAACCGTCTCGATGCCGTGAAGATTGCGAGGGTGAAAGGGTGGATTGGATCTGGGGCAGGGTGAGAAGAAGCACGGGGACGGTTCTGTTGCTCCGCTTTGCTCAAAAAGGAAGCACGAGAACCGTCCCCATGCTTCCTAACTTATGTTACTATCTACTATAAGAACAACGGTTATGTCTAGGAGGCCACTATGCCAAAAACTAAATACATAGAAATCTACGAAGACTTAAAACAAAAAATCGAACAAAATGTCTATGAGTATCAGCGGCTGCTGCCTTCTGAGAATATGCTGGTGAAGGAGTATGATTGCTCGAGGAATACGGTGCGGAGGGCGATTGGGAATCTAGTGAGCGAGGGATATGTGCAGACGAAGCATGGGCAGGGGGCTCGTGTGATTTATCAGGATTTCAAGCAGAATGAGTATATGTTCGGGGAGACGGAGACGTTCAAGGAGTTTTCCCTTAGGAACCATAAGAAGCATGAGACGAAGGTGGTTGTGTTTGAGGAGTTGACGGTGGATGAGACACTTCATGCACATACGTTGATCCCGGTCGGAGTTGAGGTGTATCATCTGAAGCGGATCCGTTACTTAGAAGGAAATCCGGTGATCATGGACTACAATTATTTCCGTAAGGATGTCGTGAAGGGGCTCACGGTCGAGATTGCGGAGGATTCAATTTATGAGTATCTGGACAGGGAGTTGAACCAGCGGGCGGTCACGGCGAAGCGAAAGATGGTGGTGGAGCGGACAACGGAAGCGGACGAAAAGTATTTGAAGCTGGATGGATTCAATAGTGTCGTGGTGGTGACGAGCCACATCTTCAATGGTGATGGTGTAATGTTCGAGCATACCCGGTCGCGTCACACACCTGGAAATTTCGTCTTCTTTGATCAGACACAGCGGAAATGAAAAAGTGTACGAGGCATATGTCCCGTACACTTTTTTTGCATTATTGAGCCAGTTTTGCAGCCAGGTGGATGAACACGCTGGATGTCCATGTGTGGGCGAGGTCCCTTAATCCTTCTCCCGTTTCGGCGTGGAAGTTTTCCGCGAATCCGCCGTGTTTGCAGAGTTCGAGGAATTTTCGGGCCACTTCTTTTGCCAGTTCATGTTCCCCACATTCTTCAAATGCTTCCACGAAAAGTAGTGTCGTCGGCGCCCAGATCGGTCCCCTCCAGTAGGCATCTTCTTCATAAAGTGGGCTGTCGATGGCTTCAGAAGCGATTCCCCATTTTGTTAGGTAGCGGTCACTGCTCAGCGTCCCGATCATTTTTTTGCGTGCAGCCTCGGGCAGTTTCCCGGCAAGGATAAGCGACACAAGCGGCAGGTAACCTTGACTTTCAATTAATGCTCCGTCCTTTGTGAAGCGTGCGACGGGAAGATCATCTACGAGGAAGTAGTCGCAGAATTTTTTCATGTATCTGTCTGCTTCTCTTTCCCAATAGGCCATATCATGAGGACGCCCCAGTTTTTCGGATACGATAGCCAGCATGTCCATCGACTTGATCAAGAACGCGGTCAAGTCGGGTGAGTCGATGATATTGGCATCTTTAAAAACGGTGCTGTTATCCTGGCCGGAATCATTTCCATGATGATACTCACAGATGCCGTCACGGTTGAAATCCTTGTAGTGAAGATAGAATTCTACGTGTCTCTTAATCTGGGAATAGATGGTCTCCAATTGGTCGGTGGAGAGAATCATTTTTTCCATCATCTTCAATACGAATAATCCTTGCACCGGTGGCTTGGAGAAATTCCAGCGGATGGTCGAGTCGCTGATGGATCCCGGGATCTGCCCCTTGTCGTCCTGGTGATCGAATAAGAGCTGGATCTGGTCCCATGCGAGTCGATCATCGACACCGGCGAGAGCGAGACCGTTGAAGGCGTTGTCCCAACTCCAAACCCCCGGGAAGTTGCGGTTCGACATGTACATCGCTTTCCGTTTCAAGAGGCCCTGCTCATTGACGATACAGCTCCAGTTCAGGTAAGCAGCTTCTCTGAGTGTTTGTTCATATCCATCAGGGGCAGGGGGCTGTTTTGATAAGAACGTCAGAAAATGGTTCGTGCTTTTATCAAGAGCCGCTTCAAAGCTGTATTCTCTTTCTTCAGGCATGGCCCCATGGGTTGGGACGTCTTCAATGACACATAGGAATTCCTGTGCACCGTCGGGTTGAGTAATGTGGATATTGGAGAGATTATCCGCTTCTACCGTGCTGCCTGTCGTGTCCATGAATACATTTTGTTGCAGGGAAACGGTGCCGTTCGGTGCGAAGATCATGTACTTAGTGAGATTCTTGTAGCTGTTAATCAGACTGAACTCTTTGCCTGGATTACCTAATAGATAGTTATATTCAAAGTTGAAGACGGGTTGGGTATCGAGTGTGAGCCCGACGTTTTCCCCGATGCCTTTTACATAAATACGCTCTGAGTCTTCAAAGCACAGGTGCAATTCCCCTCCGTCGAATGAAAGTGAGATTTGAAATTCATCCGCTTTATATGTGTAGGGGGCAGAGGCCCCGTTCACAGTAGGGATGATCTTGAGGGCATTCTGATGTTGCTTGGATTTCCCCCTTACTGAATTTATATACAATCCGTTTTTTTCAGGAATATCGCTTTCCTGGTAGGTTAGGGCCATATAGGAACCGAAGTGGCTCATCGGTGTGATGCTTATATCCATGTTGAACACTCCTTTTTCAAAATTGTCTTGACAATGATTCATAACAATTTATACTGTACTATAACGAACTTGTTTAAACAAGTTAGAATTTTTATGAAAGCGATTAACTGAGGAGGTCAAGAAGATGGGATTTAAAGAAAACGTTGCTGACATTATAAAGAATATAGGCGGTGCGGAAAACGTCAGCAGTGTGTCGCATTGTGTAACAAGGCTCCGTTTGGTGTTAGTGAATGAGAGTCTGGTAGATATAGAAGCGTTGGAAGAAAACGAACTCGTGAAAGGGACGTTCTCGGCGAGTGGTCAATTTCAGGTGATTATCGGTCCGGGCATGGTTGAAAAGGTTTACAGCGAGTTTGTCCAGCAAACTGGAGCTGAGGCTGTGAGCAAAGACGAAATGAAGAAGGAAGTGGCGGAGAAAGGGAATGTCATCCAAAAGGGTGTGAGGGTCCTGGCGGATATCTTCATCCCGATCCTGCCGGCTATCGTTGCGGCCGGACTGCTGTTAGGATTGAATAACCTTCTTGCCAATCCGGGCATCTTTTACGACGAAAAATCATTATTAGATGTTCATACGGGGTGGACAGGCTTTGCCGAGTTCATTAATGTGATAGCGAATACAGCGTTTACATTCCTGCCTGTACTCATCGCCTGGTCTGCTGCCAGGAAGTTCGGCGGAAGCCCATTACTCGGAATCGTGCTCGGGTTGTTATTGGTTCACCCTTCGTTGATGTCCGCATATGCGTATGCAGAAAATCCGGGGGATGTTGAATATTGGAGCTTGTTCGGATGGGACATTGCTAAGATTGGCTATCAGGGTCAGGTGCTCCCGGTTATTTTTGCGACATTGATCTTGACTTGGTCGGAAAAGAAATTGAAGCGGTACATTCCTGATAATTTACAGATGATTTTTGTGGCACCGCTTGCATTGGTATTTGCGGGGCTGTTGACGTTCGGAGTCATCGGACCGATCACGATGACAGGCTCGAACTGGATCACGGATGGAATACTTTATTTATTTGAAGTTTCGCCTGCATTTGCCGGTGCCGTGTATGGATTCATCTCTGGCCCCCTTGTGATCACAGGGATGCATCACATCTTTTTAGGAGTAAACCTGCAAATGGCTGGAACGCTTGGCTACGTCACGCTATGGCCGATCGGGGAAACGGTTACACTCGCTCAAGGTGCGGCCGCGTTGACCATGTTTTTCATCATAAAGCAGAACAAGAAATTGAAAGGTGTGTCGTTAACGGCAACACTGTCTGCATGGCTAGGGGTCACGGAACCAGCCATCTACGGAATCAACCTTCGATTCCGCTACCCGTTCATCGCCGTCATGATCGGAAGCGCCATCGGAAGCGCGTACCTCGCATCACAAGGGGTGAGAGCTACATCCGTCGGGGTAGGCGGAGTGTTATCGTTCCTTTCTGTTTATCCTGAACACTGGGCGTTTTATTTTACCGGAATGGCCATCACATTTGTCATCACTGTTGGATTGACGTTCGGATTTTTCAAGAGCCATTTGTTCAAGAGTGGCAAGACAGTGGATGAGAAGACTGAAAGTATGGCTAGTGTGAAGGATGAGAAGTTGAAGGCGTAGAATGCATCGGTTTGACAGAAAGAAGATGCGGTGTCTGGTGGATAGGTGCCTCGTTTGGTAATTGTAATTTCAAAGGTCCGTCCCAGGGTGCGTTAATTCGTTAATGCACGCTGGGACGGACCTTTGTTCTTAAGTGGAGAACCGTCTCCATGCTTCTGCATGGTACAATAGTTAAAAATCGGGCCGAGGTACCTGTCCCGGCAGCTCGTTAAAGGGGCAGGTTTGTAATCGGAGTACTATTAAAGGAATTAAGACATAAAAGGGGTAATGACCACTGATGAAAATGAAACTCATAATTATGGGCGCAGTCATTTTAATCATTTTCTTCTTATTATTCGGTACGTTTAAATTGATGAATGCAAGAACGTTTCAATTATTTGGAGGGCTGACACATAAAGTGGAAACCAATCAAAAAATGGTTGCATTAACGTTTGATGACGGTCCGACCAAGAATGTGGGTGATATCACCGCATTGTTAAAAAAGTATGGTATCCAAGCAACTTTCTTTCTGATCGGGAGCGAAATGGAAGAAAGTCCTGAAGAAGCGCAGAAACTAGTAAACGAAGGTCATCAGATCGGAAATCATACATATTCCCACCAGCGAATGATTTTGAAATCACCTTCGTTTATTAAAGAAGAAATTGAAAAAACAGACGATTTAATTAGGAAAGCTGGTTATTCAGGAGAAATTGATTTTCGACCACCAAACGGTAAAAAGATTGTAGGACTGCCTTATTATTTATCGAAGCATAATCGAGACACGATCACTTGGAATATCGAACCGGATACTTTTTATACGGATGCTGCAGATAAAATTGAATATGTGAACGAACTAATTACACCAGGTTCCATTATTTTAATGCATGCCATGTATGACGAAACAGGTGAGGAAATGAGAGCTCTGGAAGGGATCATACAATCATTATCAAATCAGGGATATACATTTGTCACGGTTAATGAGCTTCAGGAATTAAGTGGTAAATAGAGGTAGAGTGAGGACGTTCTCACTCTACTTTTCTTTTTTAAAAAAGGTGGGTCTTTCTATTAATAGCCCCACTTCATGCCGTATTTTCCCGGAAAGTAGGGTAAGAACCGTCCACAGTAAATTATTATTATAAAAACGCGTCCCTTACGTGTTTTTTCTATGCCCAAAACAAAAAATCTACAAATTTTCAAAAAACATATTGTAAAGCGCTTTCAATTATCATATAATTTCAATAAATCGATTTAGTAAACCGATTTAGTAAACCGGTTTAGGAAATGAAAGTTGGAGACTATGGAATGAAAAAAGTGACGATTGCTGATGTTGCTCAGCATGCGAATGTATCTAAGAGTACCGTTTCCCAGTACTTAAATAATCGTTTTGATTATATGAGGGAAGAAACGAAGAATCGAATAGAAGAATCTATCAAAGAGCTTGGGTATCGACCGAATATTGTCGCAAGGAGCCTCAAGCAGAAGTCGACGACGACGATCGGGGTGATTGTGGCGAATATCCTTCACACATTCTCGACTCAGGTAATCCGGGCAATTGAAGACACCTGCCAAGAAGTAGAGTTTCACACGATTGTTTGTAACGCAGATGATGATCCTGAGAAGGAGCGGAAGTATATCGAAATGCTCCGTGCCAAGCAGGTGGATGGGATCATCCTGCTGCCAACCGGGGATAATGCGGCCTTATACAATGAGATGCTGAAGGAGGGCTATCCGATTGTATTCGTTGACCGGACGGTGCCTGATGTACCGATTCCATCGATGCTTCTTGATAACGAGAAAGCGGCGGGGGTAGGAATCCAACATTTCATTGACAGGGGCTACACGAAGATTGGCATCATTACGAACGTAATCCGGAATGTCACGCCAAGGATGGAGAGAATCAACGGCTATAAGAATACGATGAATGCCAATGGCCTGGACATCCGGGAGGACTACATCAAGAGCCTGGAAGTAAGCAGGATCAGAGAAGGGGTTCACGAGCTGCTAACCCTGGACGATCCCCCGGAAGCGATCCTTGCGGGAAATGATTTAACACTAATTGAAATCTTGAAATATGTAAAAGAAAATCATGTGAAGGTTCCTGAAGACTTGGCCATCATCGGAATCGACGATGTGTCCTTTGCGGGTTTCTATGAACCGGGATTGACGATCGTGGCTCAGCCCACGTTTGAGATCGGGAAGAAAGCGGCGGAATTTTTATTAAACAAAATCCAGAAAAAAGAGGATCAGGATGAGGGATTGGTATTCCGTTTTGATCCAAAGTTAATCATACGGGAATCTTGTTAGAGAAAGGGTGTTACCCATGAATGATGTAGTGACGATAGGCGATGCGATGATCACTCTCGATCCGTCATCGACGGGCCCGATGCGGTTTGTCTCTTCTTTTGAACGGAAAATCGGGGGAGCCGAGCTGAACTTTGCGATTGGCTGTGCACGGCTTGGATTGAAGACCGGTTGGATCAGCCGCCTTGGGAATGATGAATTCGGAAGGCATATCTTCAACACCGTCCGCGGTGAAGGTGTGGATGTGTCCGAAGTAGAACTGGCGGATGGATATCCGACTTCTCTGAATTTCAAGGAAATCATGGGGGATGGGAGCTCACGGACCTTCTACTACAGAGACCGTTCTCCTACAACGGTGTTGACAAAGGAAACCCTGAACGAAGAGTTTTTGAAAAACACGAAGATCCTCCATATCACCGGGGTATTCCTGGCAGTGGATAAAACGAAGAATATTGAGCTCATCCGCCATGCGATAATCGAGGCTAAAAAGCATGGAGTGAGGGTTTCTTGCGACCCGAATATCAGACTAAAACTGTGGGGTGAGAATGAAGCGAGGGACGTGCTGAGAAGCTTCCTCCCATATGTCGACATCCTTCTGACGGGTATCGAGGAAGCCGAGCTGCTGTTCGGAACATCAGACACGAATGAAATCATCGAGAATTGTAAGCAATTCGGCATCACCCATCTTGCCATTAAGAAAGGTGAGGAAGGTTCAATTGGATATGCGGACGGTGAATACGTTGAAGCCCCTGCTGTTAAAGCGAAGAAAGTGGTGGATACGGTAGGTGCCGGTGACGGATTCGATGCAGGCTTCATTTACGGGATCCTGCAGAACTGGCCCTTGGAGAAAGCGCTTCACTTCGCGAACATCATCGGATCGATGGTCGTCAGTGTGACAGGTGATAATGAAGGGCTGCCGTATTTAGAAGATGTCCTTGTCCATTTGGGGGAAAAAGAACGAGTGGAAAGATAGGGGGATGGGATGAATATACAAGTGGCGCTAGACCGCCTGACCAGGGAAGAATGCTTTCAGATTTTGGAAAAGACGGGTCCTTACGTGGACTGGATTGAGATTGGTACCGGTGTGATTAAGGAATATGGAATGGCGATTGTCCGTGACATCCGGGAGAAGTATCCGGATAAAATCATTGTCGCTGATATGAAAACATGCGATGCCGGTAAACATGAGACGATTCAAGCATTTGATGCTGGGGCGGATATCACGACTGTCATGGCGTTCTCTGCCTATAAAACGATCACCGATACTCTCGAGGTGGCAGCATCACGAGGGAAAAGAGTGATGATCGACCTTCTGGGAGTTTCCGAGAATAAGAGAGTCCGGGAATTACAGGAACTTGGTGTATCCCTTGTCAGTCTGCATATTGGAAAAGACATGCAGGAAACAGGTGAAAGCACCGGCAGCCTGTTTGATCTGATACAAGGAATCAGTGGACTCGATACGGCTGTTGCCGGAGGGATCACACTTGAGACACTGCCAGGCATTGTGAAAAATAGCCCCGATACGGTCATTATTGGCAGCGCTATCACAAAGGCAGCCGATCCAGCAGAGGCTGCAAGGGCGATGAAGGGACTGATCAAAGAATGAAATCAATCATCACGTCGGTAGCGGGTGAAATCTCAGAAGTTTTATCAAAGGTGAACGAAGGAGAAGCGATCCACCTTTCAGAGCAGTTAAAAACAGCCAAGCGAATTTTCGTATATGGTGAAGGACGTTCCGGTTTGATGGGGAAAGCATTTGCCATGCGTTTGATGCACGGAGGCTTTCCGGTCTATGTCATTGGGGAAACCATCACACCCAGCATGGACGAAGGAGATCTTCTCATCGCCATTTCAGGGTCTGGCTCTACAGGAGCGATTGTTCAATTTGCTTCGAAAGCGAAAGAAATTGGTGCGAGTGTTTTCCTCGTTACAACGAACCGGGAATCAAAGCTTGCGTCGATCAGCGACGGGATCATGATCATCCCCGCTGCGACGAAGTTCCGGAGAGCGGAGGAACCGGAAACGATTCAGCCTCTCGGGAACCAGTTCGATCAGTCGGTCCATCTGGTGCTTGACGCAGTCATCATCGGGACACTGGATGATGGGGATACGAATGAAACCATGGCCAAACGGCATGCAAATATAGAGTAAAGGGGTCGGTGAAGGAATGAATCCAGTAGAGTTTATGAAAGAAGAAATCCTTGTGGCCGTCATCCGTGAAGCCACTCCGCAAACGATTCTGCCGATCGCAGAAGCTTTGAATGAGGGCGGAGTGAAGGTGCTTGAGATCACGGCGGAGACACCGAAGTTTACTAGGTTGATCGAGATCGTCCGAGAGGAAATGGACGGTCGGGTCTTGACCGGTGCAGGCACTGTCCTCGATCCGGAAACGGCACGTGCCGCGATCATGGCAGGATGTGAATTCATCGTTTCACCATCCTTCAATCCGGAGACGGTGAAGATGACCAAGCGCTACGGCATCCCGAGTATACCGGGTGCCCTGACACCGACGGAAATCCTGACGGCATATGAGCTCGGGGCGGACATGATCAAGGTCTTTCCGGCAAACACCTTCGGACCAGGCTATGTGAAGAGCATTCACGGTCCATTCCCATCGATCCCGCTGATGGTGACCGGGGGGATCAATATGGATAATCTTGCGGAATATCTGGAAGCAGGTGCGTTGGCTGTCGGTCTTGGGGGCAACTTAGTGAATACAAAGCAATTGCAGCATCAAGAAGATTTTCAGCGTTTGACTCAGAAAGCACGTGAATACAGGCAAATCGTTCAGAAGGTAAAGGCTGTTCAAACCATTTAATCATAACAAGGGGGAATTAGGGATGAAGAAATTTTTCTTACTTTCATTTGTATTATTGTTGGCTGTTTCCGGCATTCTGGCTGGATGCGGAAGTGACGAAGCATCAGGGGGAGAAGCAGGGAAGAAAATCAAGATCGTAGCGGCGCATAACCAGACATCACCGGATAATCCATACCAAACAGGTTTGCTGAAATTCAAGGAAGTGGCGGAAAGTAAGTCAGACGGGGATATCGAAGTGGAAGTGCACGCAGGAACCATCGGAACGGAAGAATCAGAACTTGTTGAAAAGCTGAAGCTTGGGGGAGCGGATGTGGTACTCGTTTCACCTGGTTTTATGACTCAGACAGGAATCAAGGAAATTGACCTCTTGGCATTGCCTTACCTATTTGACAGCTACGATCACTGGGAAAAGACGGTTGACGGAGAAGTCGGGGAAGAAATGGCAAAATTGATCAATGAAAAGTCGAACAATGATTTCAAACTGATCGGGTACTGGTCTGCAGGTGTGAGACATTACTACGGGAAAAAGCCACTTGAAAAGATGGAAGACATTAAGGGAATGACGTTCAGAACACAGACTTCAGGTGTAGTGGCGGACTATTGGAAGAAAGTCGGAGCCATCCCGACATCGATCGCGTGGGGAGAATTATATCAAGCGCTTCAGCAAAATGTCGTCGATTCATCTGAAAACTCGTATCCATACTTTGTACAGCAGAACCATCACAAAACGGATAACGGGAAATATATCACAGAGACAGCACATGATTACACCACACGTTTCTTATTAGTGAACGGGAAAAAATTTGATTCCTATTCAAAAGAACAGCAGGATATCATCATTGAAGCAGCAGAGGCATCTGTGAAAGCGGAAAGAGAAGCCGTTTATGCACAGGAAGAGGAGTACAAACAGAAAGCCATCGATGAAGGGGCGAAAGTAAACGAAATCGACCGTGAACCATTCATCAAACTGGCAGAACCTCTTCAAGAGAAAGCAGCTAAAGATATGGGAGCAGAAGACCTGCTTGAAAAGATTAAAAAGCTTAAATAAAAACGCTTGTTAAAAGGGAAGAGATGATCTGTTCTTCCCTTTACTTGTGAAAAGGGGGAAGACGATCACGATGATTAAGGCTCTTGAAAAAATTCAAATGACCATCGGTGCTATTTTCTTACTTATCTTCTTTGCGGCCATCATGGTTCAAATCGTCACCAGACATCTTGGGATTTCTGTCATCTGGACAGAAGAGGTGGCCAACTATTCGTTCATTTGGTCAGTCTTTATGGGGGCATCCGTCATGGTAAGCAAAAGGGAACACTTCAGCTTCGACTTTCTGATCGGGAAGCTTCAAGGGAAGTCGAAAGTGTCATTACTGATTGTGATTGATGCGGTTATTTTAATGTTCTCATTTGCTCTTTTCTACTATGGAATTGAAACTGTACAGAATTTCTGGAACTATAATTGGACCTCCATCCCTGAATTGAAGATGGGATATGTATGGATTTCCATCCCAATCATGGGAGCGACCATGATGATCTACTCCGGGGGTCAATTAGTCACCAATATCAAAGCGCTTAAAGGAAGGGGGGCACAGGCATGATTGGTATAGGATTGGTTGGATTATTTCTCATTTTGATGCTGATCGGTGTACCGATTGCCTTTGTCATCGGTATCATTGCTCTCCTTGGTATTTTCACGGTTCCTTATATTCCTGAAGTGACAGTCCCGATGAAGATGCTGAACGGGATTGACTCGTTTGTCCTGCTGGCAGTGCCGTTATTCATATTGGCTGCCAATCTGATGAACCACGGAAAGATTTCACAAAAGCTTATCGATCTTTCATTGACGATGGTCGGTCATATCAGGGGTGGTCTTGCTCACGCGAATATCCTCGTCTCGATGATTTTTGCCGGAGTCTCGGGAGCAGCACAGGCTGATACAGCCGGTGTCGGGAAAATCCTGATCCCGAACATGAAAAAGCAGGGATACGATACGGAAACGGCAGTAGGTGTGACGGCAGCATCTTCCACGATCGGCGTCATCATCCCGCCGAGTATACCGATGATCATCTTCGCCGGATTGACGAATGCCTCGGTTGGTGCATTATTCCTCGGTGGAATCGTTCCCGGTGTCCTGATCGGGCTTGGCATGATGCTCTTCATTTATATCATGGCATTGAAAAAGGGGTATCCAAGATCGAAACGCGCGACATTCAGCGAATTTTTCAAACTGGTTTATGAAACGGTGCCGGCTCTGGTCACGCCGATCATCATTATCGGTGGAATCATCTCAGGGTTTTTCACCCCGACGGAAGCCGCAGCCGTTGCGTGCTTGTACACATTATTGATTTGTATGTTTTTCTATAAAACATTGAAACTATCGGATCTTCCAAAGATCATCAAAGACACATTGGCACTAAGCTCGCTGTCCCTTTTTGCCCTTGCTGCTGCAAGTGCACTGGGAGAGTTGATGAGCTATTATCAATTATCGGTGAAAGCGCAGGAATTCTTCGTGAATAACGTTGGGACAGAGTGGGTCTTCATCTTGATCATCATCGCATTCTTCCTATTTATCGGTACGTTCATGGACGCGATTCCGGCCATGATCTTATTCGTCCCGGTCATCCTGCCGACAGCCAATCTATTCGGAATGGAGCCGGTACATCTTGGACTGATCGTGGTTATGACGCTCGCCATCGGACTCGTCACCCCTCCTTACGGGTTATGTCTCTTACTGGCAGCGAAAATAGGCAATCTCAGCATTGAGAAATCCTTCTCTGCCGTCATGCCGTATATATTGATTGTCCTTGTTGTCTTGTTATTCGTCGCATTTTTACCGGAAGTGGCATTCTACCTTCCGAAATTAATTAACCCAGGCTTATTCTAATGAGCTGCCTGGATATAAAAAGGAGAGTCGATCGCAATGGTAAAAAGAGAAGTGTTAAGCAGTGAAGGCTCCATGATGCTCGTAAAGGTGGAACTCTCTGAAGGATTCGTCGGTGATGTCGACCAGCATCCGGAAGAACAATTAAGCTTCATTGAAAAAGGGCAAGTGGAATTCGAAGTTGATGGAGAAAAGCGAATCCTGAAACAGGGGGATACGCAGTATATCCCATCGAGCATTCAGCATCGGGTGAAGGTGCTCCAGGAATGTGTGATTCTGGATATGTTTTCGCCGATTCGGAAGGATTTGCTACAGGGATAAAGTAGAGGTGAGCTTCACTCCATGTTTGGGAGTGAGGCTTTTTTTGTGGTTTTTATGGCGATTCTGTTACTTGCCTTGACCAAAAAGGGAAGCACGGGGACGGTTCTGTTGCTCCGCTTTGCTCAAAAAGGAAGCACGAGAACCGTCCCCATACTTCCTTCTCAATCTATCTTTGCTTTGTTTAATAGTATTTTTAAAGAGAATCCAATTATTAATCCAGGAATGACACAGAACATGGGAAACCAAACTGATCCCAATAGTATTCCGGAAATTTTCGCTTGTGCTGAGTACATAATTCCGACTGTCACAAGAAATGCGGAACTGACGAATGGAAGATAGGAGTAAGGTTTTTCTCCCCCACCAGCGTCTTTAAAGGCATCCCACATCGCGAAGAAGTATAAACAGGGATAAAACATAAGCCACTGATAATTTGTATGTGATACTGCATCTTCAATATTTCCAATGAAACTCAAGCGGATTATTTCATTGAAGTTTGCCATCACGTTAATTACAAATTCCAATCCAATAAAGAGAATTCCTTTGACAAGCCGTCCATTTAATAATTGTGGAAATCCAGGCAGGGCTATACTCCATAATATACTCTCAATGATTTTATCTTTTTTTTTCATCTCTATACATCATTTGTTTTTTGCCAAGTCACTATGATCTGTTGCCAGAGGGGGCTGTTCCATCCACTCTTTTTCTATTAGGAGATTCATGCCGTCTTCAGCTAACAGTCCAATTTCTGCAATCATTTTAGCGTAACTCGCCGCCAGATCCATTCGTTGGCTTACCGACATTGCCTCACCGTAATAACCAATGGCAGAAGAGAGTAATGCCGTGACATGAAACAACATCAGTTTGTCAGAAAATGGTGGAGTTGTTGAATCAGTCACCTCCGTCTCATAGGTCCTTGGAACATGTAAATTATCTTCGGTTAACATAGAAGATAATACTTTGAAGTGGTCATTACATAGCTGCCTGGACCGTTCCATGTAATTCCTGACTTTTTTCGATTTAGCCACTTGACTGAATCCTAATTCAAGGACAGTCTTCACCATTGTTTTCTGCAAATTCAGATAGGTACCGCTTAGTTCTACTGCACTTATCGGTCTGCGTTTCCCTAACCAACCCGTCATGAATTTTTGTTTCTTTATAAACTCAACTTTTTGGTGATTGTTAAAAGTAGGTGGTTTGCCAATAATCCCTTTATGTGTAAGGACTTTAGTGGACCTATCATACAATTCCAACGTTTCCTTTATAACCCCGATAAAATATTCCCTCTGATCTTCCCGAATGACATTGCCTAATGCGCCAGCATATCTGGTGAGTCCGTGAATAGCCATGATATGGAGATAAACAATGATATAGGTATCTGTAAATAAAGGAGGGGCATCAACGGTAACATCCTCATCTGTAAATCCTATCGGTATGGGATACCCTTCTGTTGTTAGAAAGTCTCCAGCCTTTTGACGGTGTCTTTCCGTAAGTTCAAAGGCATATTCAAGCACCTGAGTAATATCCGGGTCTTGAACATAATGAAGGAAATGACGAAACATACAGTGTGCTAAGCTATCATTCACATATTGTGTCCAAAGGTTTGCGAGTTCTGATGCACTTATCTTAGTGTGGTGACTGTTGATTTCCATTTACATACCTCCAGTAATTGGTCATAAGTAGTTTATCCCAATGGATCTTGTTTAATGAGTACCTAAATAGATTCCTTATGCTTCCATGGTACAATAAAAAAATGGACCGAGCTGCCTGTCCCGGTGGCTCGCTCAAATGATCAAAATAATACAGTAGAGGTGTCCCATATCATGAGCTGGAAGGTAAAGAACTTTAATGAACTATCCACCCACGAGCTTTACGAAATTTTACAAGTAAGGACCGAGGTATTTGTAGTCGAACAGGAATGCGCCTACCTGGAAGTCGATGGGAAAGATCGGCATTCTTTTCATCTTTATAAGGAAGAAAACGGTGAGGTGGTTGCTTATGCCAGACTTTTGCCTGCGGGTGTTTCCTACAAAGAACCTTCCATCGGGAGAATCCTCGTGAAGGAAGAATTTCGCGGAAGAGGGTTCGCAAGCGAGCTGGTTAAAAGAGGATTGGCTTTCATTCATGATGAGTGGGGAGAACAAACGGTGAAGATCCAGGCTCAGGAATATTTGCGGGAGTTCTATGGATCATTTGGATTCAGGGTGGTAACGGAAACTTATCTGGATGATGGGATTCCTCATGTTGATATGATTTTGCAGGGGTAGGGTGGGGACGTTTCTCGCTCTACTTTTTTATTTTACAAGGTGAAAACGCATTTGGTTCACCAAAAAGTAGGTTATGAACCGTCCCCTGCTTCTCATCTATGTGATACAATTTTTGTAAATGGATCATAGGAGGGGTATGTTTGTTTAAGCGTTTTTCATCATTCTTTATAAGACATCCTGTTTTAATATCTTTATCTTTTGTTTTCATTATGGTCTTTTGCGTTTTTGGTTACATAGTTCATTGGGCATTTTACAATATTGAAAGAATTGAGCCGGGGGAACTCATCTCTGAAAAAACATCACCAAGCGGTGCCTACACAGTGCGAACGTACTTGAATAACGGAGGAGCTACGGTGAATTATGCCGTCCTTGGTGTTTTATTTTCAAATGAAAAAAATACAGACTCCAAACATATCTATTGGCAATATAAAGAGACGGCCGGAGAAATTAATATACCTGATGGAAAGTATGATTACAGACATCCATAAGGGTAGAGTGGGGACGGTTGTTATTTCACTAGAAAATGAGGTCATCGACATCGCGCTCAAATCCCGCTCCCCGCTTAAAAAACGGAACCTGACCACATAAGGTCAGGTTCCGTTCATTGATGGAAATTCTATAAAAGAAAAAACGAAGCAAAAAGTGTGGGTCATGGTGAGAGGAAACGAAGAGTAAGAATGGGTAACCATCATCATTTTATCGAGAAAGGACCATTACCCTTCAGCACGATTTTCAAGGGTGAAAACCCGCTTGTCGATATCAGTGATTCTTGTATTTAAATAACGAAAATCTGTTTCAGAGCGCTGGTTGCCCACTTTTAACAGAGCAATGACATCTTCTGTTTGTGAGGTTTCAATTCTGTTGACCGTTTCCTTTATTTCTTTTACGTCACTCCCTAACTCTCTCATATTACCCGCGAGCCCTTGTACATTACCCTCAAGCCCTTGCATTTTATGGTCGAGCCCTTGTACATTACCCTCAAGCCCTTGCATTTTATGGTCGAGCCCTTGTACATTACCTTCAAGCCCTTGCATTTTATGATCGAGCCCTTGTACATTACCTTCAAGTCCTTGCATTTTATGGTCGAGCCCTTGTACACTACCTTCAAGCCCTTGCATTTTATGGTCGAGTCCTTGTACACTACCCTCAAGCCCTTGCATTTTATCATCGAGCCCTTGTACACTACCCTCAAGCCCTTGCATTTTATCATCGAGCCCTTGTACACTACCCTCAAGCCCTTGCATTTTATCATCGAGCCCTTGTACATTACCTTCAAGTCCTTGCATTTTATGGTCGAGTCCTTGTACATTACCTTCAAGCCCTTGCATTTTATGATCGAGCCCTTGCATCTTATGATTTAGCTCTTTATAGTTTAGATTTAACTCCTTCATGTTCTGTTGAATATCAGTTAGCATGTTCACGATTTGCTTGTCCATTTTTCTCACCTCCTTCACATTATTATAGTGGAAATAATTTGAGGATACTACCCATATTTTTGGGAGGGAAGCGCAGGGACGGTTCTCGTGCTTCCATCCTGACCTAAAAGGAAGCACGAGAACCGTCCCCCCGCTTCCCTTGACATTCCAACAGAAGTTTATTATCGTTATAAAAAACCACATACGATTTTCACTTTCGTATAACTCCAATAATATGGTTTGGAGGTCTCTACCAGGAACCAAAAAATCCTGATTACGAAGAAGGTACTGTTATTGTATTTTCTTCGTAATCAGGATTTTTTTTATGAAAATTGAGGAGGTTAAACATGAATTATTCTACTATGCCAAAGATTGAACTGCACTGCCATCTGGATGGGAGTGTGAGACCTGAGACAATTATTGATTTAGCAAAGAAGGACGGTATCGATCTACCTTCATTTGATAGAGAAGAGATGCGAGGGGAACTCATTGCCCCTTTGGACTGCGAATCATTGGATGAATACTTGGAGAAATTCTCGATCCCTAATGACGTGATGCAGTCGAGAGAAAATTTAAAGAGAATCACCTTTGAGCTTTATGAAGATGCAGCGGGTGAAAACGTGAAATATATGGAGGTGCGGTTTGCCCCGTTGCTTCATACGCGGAAAGGATTATCGGTCGAAGAAATCATTGGAAGTGTCATTGAAGGAATGAAAGAGGCTGAAGAACAATTCGATATTAAAGGGAATATCATTCTGTGCTGTATGAGAACGATGTCGCCGGAAAGTGCCTTTGAGGTCGTGGAAAAGGGGAAGGATTTCCTCGGGAAAGGAGTCGTCGCCATTGATTTATGTGCCTCTGAAGAAAAGGGGTTTTGCGGGAAATTCATCGAGCCGATCGCATTGGCGAGAGAATATGGCTACAGAGTCACGATCCACGCTGGTGAAACGGGAATCGGTAGAAATGTGCTCGAGGCTGTTGAATGGCTAGGTGCCGAACGAATCGGACACGGCGTCTATATTACAAACTGTCCGGAAGCGTATCAGGTTGTAAAGGATAAGGGGATCGTGCTTGAAATCTGTCCGACGAGTAATGTCCAAACGAAAGCGGTAAAAGAGTTCCAGGATCACCCGCTTTACAATTTTCACAGGGACGGAATCAAGATCACCATTAATACAGACAACAGAACGGTATCGGATACCACAATGACGAAGGAATGTGAGTTGGTATGGGGTGAATTTGCGATGAGTGAGGAAGACTATCGGGAGATTTATATGAATAGTGTGGAGGCTGCTTTTGTGAGTGATGAAGTGAAGGAGGAGTTGAGGGGGAAGCAAGGGGACGGTTCTATTGCTTCCTTTTGAGAAAGAAAAGAAGCGCGGGAAAAGACCCCGCGCTTCCTGACTGCCGTTACCAACTCTTCTTAAAAGATTCTTTCACATCTCCAACTTTTTCTTGAAGCTTCCCTTTATCCTTATCGCGTTCGCCTTCCGCAATTTTAGAATCGTCGTTTGTAAGTTTGCCTAAGCCCTTCTTCAAATCTCCCTTTGCCTGGTTTCGCTTTCCCTTTACTTGATCATGATTTTCGCTCATTTCTCACTACCTCATTTCTATAGTTTTATTCTTATTATTCATTATCCAATAGGAATAGAAATAAACTAAAAGGTAGTCGGGAAATTGTGGGAATTTGTAAATGATGTACTTGGGGGCCGGTTCTGCTTCTTCTTTTCTAACCAAAAAGGAAGCACGAGAACCGTCCCCTTGCTTCTCAAAAAAAAACATTCTTTTCTGCACGTCTATAGTGTATGATACATAGTATAAAGCATATAGTGTACGACACACAGTATTTATTAAGCAAAGAGGTGAACCTATGGATAAGTCACTGCTGACATCCTTGACGACGGAATTGCGGAGGGGGACATTGACACTGGCGGTATTAAGTCAATTGCGGACACCGCAGTATGGATATTCACTTGTCCAGTTGCTTGAGAAAAGCGGGATTTCGATGGAACAGAGTACACTGTATCCACTGCTGCGCCGGTTGGAGAAGCAGGAACTGGTCACGAGCAGCTGGGACCGGGCGGAAAGCAGGCCGAGGAGATATTATGTACTGAGTGAATACGGCACTGATATTCTCGGACAATTAAAGGCAGAATGGGAAAAGATGTCCGGGGAATTGGCCATTTTATTAAAAGGGGATGAGGAAGGATGAAGCTTGTTGAACTCTATATTCAAGAAGTGATGAGAAGGCTTCCGGAGAAGAACCGGGATGATATTGCCTTGGAATTGAAATCGACGATTGAAGACATGTTGCCTGATGATTACACAGAAGATGATGTGAGAGAGGTACTGACTTCACTCGGGAATCCTGCTGTGCTTGCCTCGAATTATCAAGACCGGCCGATGTATTTGATCGGGCCAAGATATTATGATCTGTATTTGACGCTATTGAAAATCATTCTCCCACTTTCCGTAGCAATCACGTTCATCGTGTTGGCCGTAACATCCGTTTTAAACTATTCAGGGGAATCAAATCCCATGGAGGTGTTTTTGTCTATTGCAGGAAATGGGGTTGTCGAGGCGATTGGAACAGCCATGCAGGTATTCTTTTGGCTGACCCTTACCTTTGCCGTCATTGAGCGGACCGTTACCTCGGACAGTCAGCTTCCGATTACCATGAAAGGGAAAGAATGGACGCCTGATGACCTGAAAGACATCCCGTATATCCCGAAAGAAAAACGAATTTCCAAATTTGAGATTTTCGGAGGCTTGGCCTGGACGATCATCTGGGCAACCGGTTACTTTAAAGCGTCAAGTATCGTCGGATTGTATGAAAAGACTGACAGCGGAAGAGAATTCACTCCGTTCTTTCATCAGGATGTGCTCATCGGGTATTGGCCGTTGGTCGTGTTCCTGATCGGCTTGGAACTTCATCTGCTTTTTAGAAAATGGAAAGCGGGGGTCTGGACCAAGAAGCTTGCGATTGTGAATGCAGTCTATCAGTTCATTCCTGTTCTAGCCTTTATGTTTATGTTCAGGAATATGGAGTTGCTGAATGCGGGATTCACAGATCGGATCCAGGAACTGTTTGACGGCTCCTTCAACTTCCAGTGGCTCTACCTGACCATATCCGTTGCGTTACTAATCGCGGCTGTGACCAACAGCTATGATGGATTTAAAAAAGCCTGGAAGCATGGGGACGGTTCTGCTGCTTCCATTTGATTGAAATAGGAAGCGCGAGAACCGTCCCCGCGCTTCTCCCTCAAACCGCTTGAATCATTTCCACGCGGTTCCCAAAGGGGTCCCTGAACTCGAAACGTTCGAATCCGGGTATCGGGATCCCTTCAAGGATTTGAATGTTATTTTTCTCTAGCACATTTCTCCAAGTTGAGATATTATCAACCTGGTAAGCCAAATGGGCTTTCGTTTTGGAACGGTCGACCCCATCTTCCGTGCCGACGTGAACATCTCTGTCTCCGACTTTTAACCAAAACCCTCCCCGACCTTTTAGTGAGTCGGGTTTTTCAATTTCAGGTAATTCGAGAAGACCGCAATAGAAGTCTTTCCCTTCTTTTTCAGAACCTTTTGGAATCGTGATCTGTACGTGGTGTAGACCTAGAATCATAGTATCTCCCCCTAATGTGAGTGGAACTTAACCTTAATCCAATCCTATCTCTCCCATTTTAATAAGTAAATGACGATTACTTTATTATGTATGATAAGATTTACTTATTATGGATATATATTTTGTTTAAAAGAAATTGAAACCTTCATTTGGCTTAAGAAATAAAGTTAGAAAAAGAGAAGGAGTCAAGGATTCTCTGGAGAATACTACAATGGGTTCCTAATATAATCATGAGGAGTGGAGCAATCAATGATTCATAAAGTCGGTCAAGTCATGTTATACGTCAATGACCAAGATAAGGCAGTGGATTTTTGGACGGAAAAAGTAGGATTTACAGTGAAGGCTGAGGAAGATAACGGTCAGGGAATGAGATGGATTGAAGTGGCCCCGACGAAAGAGGCTGAAACCAGCATCATTCTTCATAACAAGGAATTCGTGGCCAAAATGTCACCTGGTTTAAATCTGGGTACTCCTTCTTTGATGTTTTTCACAGACCAATTCGATGAGTTATATAGCGGTTTATCCAATAAGAAGGTCACAATCGGGGAAATCGTCGACATGCCTGGGGGAAGAGTATTTAACTTTGCCGATCATGAAGAAAATTATTTTGCGGTGATGGAGAGGAAGTAGAAGCATGGGGACGGTTCTGTTGCTTCTTCTCAATCAGGAAAGGAAGCACAGGAACCGTCCCCGTGCTTCCTTTTTAAGGTCGCTCCAACACAGCAACAAGCATCTTATGAACAATCTCATGATCCCGGACATCATGTAAGCGATACTCCTCCCCGGGTAGCGAATACCATTCCTCGGCCCCAACGTAGGTGATAGAAAGCTGTAGCACACCATCTTCATCACATGTTGTCACCAACTCAAGTTCTCCACTGATCACGCCTACTTCAGACGTCATGACCCCGTGTGTTGCCGTGAAAACTGTTGATTTCTTTTCCATATGCATTCCTCCCTTTCGATGTGTGGATTTAATCAATGTTGAATGAAAAGGGAGCACGAGAACCGTCCCCGTGCTCCCCCCGTGCTTCCCTCAATCAGTAAATACAGCTGTTTAGCATGCCTTGAAGGGCGGTTTTTTCTGAAGATTGGAGGCTTAGGCCCCATTTGTATTTCGTGCTGATCCACCATTTGGAGTAACCGCAGGCTGCGGCGGTACGCGGTGGCTGCCATGTGGATGGATCCTGGTCTCCTTTGGAGCGGTTGGAGCTTGCGCTGACGGCGATCAGTTGGGGACCGCTCAGATCATTTGCGAAGTCTTCGCGCTTAGCCGTCGTCCAACTGCTGGCTCCGGAGCGCCATGCTTCTGCAAGAGGGACAACGTGATCGATGTCAAGGTCGGATGGATCGTTGAATGTGACTCCGTCGTAATAACTGTACCATGAACCAGATGTCACCGGGCAGCTGCCACTGTAGCTGTCAGCGTCACGCTGCAAGACGAGCTGGCGTGTGTCACATCCGTTCCCCTGGCCAATCCAATGGGGAAACTTATCACGGGAGTATCCGGTCATAGAGCCTTCCGTTTTTACAGTCAACGCGTTCAATTGAGATTGGGCCGTGGACTTGGATGGTGTACCGGGCGGGAATGCCAGTGCCGAGGGCAGGAATAGAGCGAATGAGAGAAGTAAACCAACGACAAACAACAATGATTTCTTTAGCATGGGGATGCCTCCTGTATGTATTTTTTTATATCAACATGTCATTCCCTCAGAGAATGGCATGTTAATAGTAAAACAATGAACTCAGGCGGTGAGAAAGGATTCTTATTGAGGATTTTGCATAAGTTGTGTTCGCTTCTACCATAAATGATAGGGGATGAAATAAGCTTCAACAAGTTAATATTTTGTAAATCAGGGTCTCATTAGCAAGTTGGATCTTTCTTCCTGTTCCTTCAGGATCATTTCTTCATAAAAATTGATTTCAGTCTGTGTAATTATCACTATATGGACGTCATCTTTGGGGGAAGTAGTGAGAAATAAGTGGATATGCAAGAGTGGATTTGAAATAATTGGATATAAGGCGTCTGCCAGGAGGGGTTAAATGAAAAGAATCATAATGACTATCATTTTCGTCATTCTATTTGGTTTTATAAGCTATTCCATGCTATACAACGGCTTCTCTGGTGTGAAAAGCATAACGATTCAAGAATACGATGAATCATTTGAGGGCGCTGAACCGGTTACCGATCACGAGATCATCTCGACCGTTACGGGAATTCTTAATCGGTCGAATAAAATATCCAATACGCGCTATAAGCTTGCCGTAGAACCTACATACAAAATTAAACTGGAATACAAAGAGGATAAGGAAGTGTTATGTATTCACGAAGGTTTCGACACAAATGAAACATTGATTTCGAGTGATCGTAATGAAGATTATTACAAAATCAAGCAGAAACAAACGGATACAATCGTACAGTTATTATTGAAATAGAAATTGGAGGATAGATCATGATACATATTCTGAAGGCAAACGAGGATCATGTAAAAGGGATAAAAAAAGTCTGCTCCGATGGTTATTGGGCGACGTACCGCAATATTTATTCTGAAAATTATATAGAGAAAGTGATAAAAGAGTTCTATAATGACGAACGAATCCTGAAAGAAGTGACCACATCGAGCCGGGAGTGGGGTGGCTATTTTGTCGCTGTTGAAAACGATAAGGTCATTGGTGCTGGTGGAGGCGGGATGATGAATGAGACTGAGGGAGAAGTGTATGTTTTATACTTGGATCCTTCGAGGCGCAATGAAGGCATCGGGACTCGATTGCTGGATGCGATCACCCAGCAGCAGAAGGAAGAATTCCATGCCGAAAAGCAGTGGGTGTCTGTGCAAAAAGGGAACGAGAAAGGGATTCCGTTCTATGAAGCGAGGGGATTTGTTTATGAGAGCGAACAGCCTGTTTATGGAAATGAGGAGGGGGAGTATCGGTCATTGAGGTATTGTCGTGTCATTTGAGGAAGCACGGGAACCGTCCCCGTGCTTCCCAAAACACTACACAAACAACAGTCTCCCTATCCATACAGCTAATAGAATCCAAATAATGATAAAAACAGCTCCTACAAACCAGTTCTTATGTTTGTCGCTTTTCACCCTATGTCTTGCCTGTTCCCGTTTTCTCCTTGAGTACTTCGGACGGGATCAATTTCAGGGTGACGATGATTCCCAGGGGAACCAGGATCACATCATCAAGATACCCGATGATCGGAATGAAATCAGGGATCAAATCGATGGGACTGAAAGCATAGGCTACGACGCACATGGCCAAAATTTTTGCATACAGAGGGGTTCTTGGATCTTTATAGGATAGATAAAGCACGATAAGATCCTGCTTTACGGTTTTGGCATAGTTCTTTAGTTTCGATAAGGTATTCATAGGAGACCTCCCAAGGAATGCTACTCCCTATTACCATTCCTTTTCAACTTTTCCGGTTTCTGAATCATCGCATACGCCACATACCCGATCATCCCAATGAAAACCCCGTTCCCGCCAAAAATATAAATCATGGTGAATATCTTGCCGAATGTCGTTTGAGGTTCGAAGCTTGGATGCCCGATGGTGCTCAAGGTCACCACGCAAAAATAAAGAGCGTCGATCACAGACAGCCCTTCCTGCTTCACATAAAAGGTCGTTCCTGAGAACAACAGGACTAACACCAATGTAAAAAGAACCTGGAAGTTTTTTAGCTTAAAGGCCTGCCATAGGGCTTTGAGCAGCCGTTTTAGTGTGAGAAAGAATGAAATCATGGTGACTCCTTTGAAATTCTGTTTTTTTGATAGCATAACAGATGGAGGGATGGGTTGAGAAGAGTCTGTTGAGAGGGGATGGGAAGACACTGAAAAAAAGCCACGGCAAATATATCACCATGGCCATCACTTTCTATCCCCTGAGCTGATTTTTAAAAAACAACACGGTTTCCAACTCATCTTCCCGATCTTTAAAGAGCCCCAGCTGCTTTCCAACCTCAACCGCAAACTCAACATAGGCGCTGCCTTCTGCCGTGATGAGGTTTTCACAAACTGTGGTATCGGCTTGACTTTGATACCCCGGATCGAAACAGGAAGGGAATTCAGAAATATCAATGGAAGTGGAATACTGCCTGTTTCTCAATACTGAGCTCTTCCCTAGTAGGGTGGAAGCTCCACAAATGGCAGCGATCCACTTGTTTTCATGATCGAATTCTCGGATTAGATTCAGTAATGCTTCTTCCTCTAAAAGTGGTTCAGGGTCTCCGCCGGGGATGACTAATATGTCATAATCGCTCACTCGGCACTCGTTCAAGGTCCGATCGACTCTGATTCTGAATTTACCGCTATGGGTCACTTCCTCTTGGAGTGCTGCCGTCTCGATCTCCACATTGGTTACACTGAAGATGTACGATAATGGACTGATTTCCCAATCCACATAGTGATCATATAACAAGAATAAAGCTTTCATAGACTCAACCCCTTCCTTACAAAGATTTTCTGAAAAAAACTTCCTAAGCTTATATTATCAGAAGTAATGATTGGTTTGGGATTATTTAACTATTTTCTGAGGGAGCACAAGAACGGTCCCCCCCGCTTCCTCCTATATCTCCGGCCGCACCCACAGCTTGGCAAAGTCCACATACCCAAAATGCTTGATTTCGATATTCATAATATCCGTCGAAAAAGGGATGTAGCGTTTCTCATAGTAAAGTGGAATCATGATCGATTCTTTCATCAGTAAGTTTTCTAAGTTCATATTCAACGACGTCCAGTCCTCAAATGGCGTATGCCGATATTCGTCCAGGAGTGAATTCCAGATGCCTTTTTTTTCGAATAGTCCATTAAGAGGGGAATAACCGTTTTTCAAAAAATGATAAAACGAAAAATCCTGATTCGATTCAAATATCTCCCCGTGTATGAAAAGATCCACATCCAAGGTCTCCGGATGCCTCGTCAGCGTGTCGGCAAAGGAAAACCACTGTACGTCAACGGGTATCCCTTCTTTTTCAAGAATCTTCACAAGCCACTCGGTTGTTTTCGCTGTATGATTGGCACAGCGGATCACGAGGGGCTCGGGGAACAGGGAACGGTCAACTTCCGGGATCGTCATGCCTTGATCCTGGCCGACGAGAATGCTCTTGCCATTTGGTGTCATGCGAGGATCGAGGTCACGGAGGGTGTGTCGGTTTTTCGCGATCACCCAATGCAGATAATCCCGCACTTCTTTTCTCTGAATCTGGGAATCTCGCCCGGGGACGGCATTCATGACGATAATCCCGAATCCTGAGTCACTCTCGACTTCGACGGACGAAGACTGACTCTCTTCTAGATGAGAGTGATAGATTCCCTTGAAGTCTATCGGCACCTGGACAAATTCGACTGCGTCAAGGAGCGGCCTTTCCTGGAAGTGTTCTTTAAAGGCAGCGAGGGTCGTCTTGGACTCGGTATTTTCTTCAAGGGAGAAGCACCCTGTCCCGAAGGTCCGTCCCTTGGATTCTTTATAGATGCTTGCGCACATCATGCTGAGCATGGGGAGGGTGTAACTGCAGCCTCCAGGATGGTGGATGTCAATGATGAGGGGGGCTTTTACCTCGATCATTTCAATAGGAGCCCACAGTTCCTGGTAGTGAGGGCAGGTCCGAAGCTGTTCGAGACACTGAACGACATCTTTAGCCGTCAGGATGGAGCCGTCGTGGTACCGGACATCCTTTTTTAGATAGAGTCGAAGTTTACTGGGGGACACGTCCCAGCTGTGAGCGAGTTCCGGCAGGATGTCTCCTTTTTCTGTGATGGAGACAAGACGGTTGAATACGTTTGCCACGAGATGGGCGCTCATGACGTCGGCTGCCTCCAAGGGATGGATCGAGAAAAAGGGATATCGCTTCGGCACGATCAGCTTGTCCTTGGACTCCTTCACAAATCCGAGCTTGCTGTGAAAAGTATTCATCAGCCTCATCTTGCTATCGGTGGACCAGTTGTACATGAGATACTTGCTGCTCTGCTCGATCGGTTCCTCTTCCATGAGCTTCTCGACTTCTTCTTCGAACGCATCCTCCACATCTTTCTTCCACTGGAGTGTCGAGACATTTCCCCGTCCGCGTCCCGGGGTGAAAGCGATCCAGCCTTCTTTATCCCATTTTTTCAAATAGCGGGAGGTCTGTTTATGGCTTAATTGCAGGGTTTCGGAGATTTCTTCCACGCGGATGCTGCCTGAGGGATAGTACCTCCAAAGGGTGAGTAATTTGTTCTCCATATGTTTTCCCTCCTAAAAGGGGACATCAATTTGAAAAATGTCTATTTTTATAATGTTCCGTCTAGTTTACTATACAGTAAATAGAGGAGGGGGAACAACATGAAGTGGAAGGAATTACCTCAAAACATTAAAGTACGGATGATCACCTCATTCTTCAATCGTGCCGTTTCATCCGCCGTCATGCCGTTCATGGCGCTGTTCTTTGCACAGGAACTGAATAAAATCTGGGCAGGGATCTTCCTGATCGTCACCGTGGTGATCGGATTCTGTGTCAATCTCGTCGGGGGATACATTTCGGACCGCTTTCCCCGGAAAAAAGTCCTGCTGACGACGTCCTGGCTGAACGCACTGTTCTTTTTCATCATGACGGTGAGTCTTTTTCCGGAAGATAACTTGATCCTGCTGTTCGCAGGTGCGTATATCGGATTCATCATCACAAGCAGCCTGGGACGCCCGGCGATGCATGCGATCATCATCGACTCGACGACTCCGGAGAACCGGAAAGCTGTCTACGCGCTGGATTACTGGCTGGTCAATTTGAGTATGGCGATCGGGGCCGCCCTTGGGGGACTGCTGTACTTGAACCATCAAACAGAATTATTCATGATGCTGACCTTCACGTCGACAACGATTCCGATTGCGTATGGAATCTGGCTTCAGGACCATTTTAAAGATCAGCTTCAGAAAAAACATGAAAATGTGTTCGTCGATCTCGTCAATAATTACCGGATTGCCTTCAGGGACTCCGCGTTTGTAAAAGTGGTGGCAGGGTCCACCTTCATTTTCGCAGCGGAATTTTCCCTGAACAGCTATATCGGGATCAGGCTGGCAGAAACCTTCAAGGCGGTGAACATCGGGAGTTTCGAAATTGTCGGGGTGAGGATGCTCAGTATCCTGAACATCGAGAACATGCTGCTCGTTGTGTGCCTGACGTTCATCATCAATCGTTATACAGATAAGCTAAATAAAAAGCACGCTTTATTGATCGGGTTGATCCTGTACGGCATTGGCTATGTGACCGTCACATCCGCCAACACGTGGTACGTCCTGATCGCCTTCAATCTGATCGCGACCATGGGAGAGCTCATCTACTCGCCGATCCGCAATGCAGAGCAGGCGAACATGATCCCGAGCGACAAGCGGGGATCCTACTCCGCATTCTCCAACCTGTCCTTCAGCGGAGCGGACCTTGTCGCACGATCCACCATCATCATCGGTGCCTTCCTGATGCCAACGATGATGAGTGTCTATATCGGATTCATCGTCATGCTTGGCACCGTCCTTGTTTACACGGGATTATTTGGCGGGAGCTGGGTGAAGGCGAAGGTATTGGGTATGAGTGGAGGGAAGTAAGAGGGACGGACATCTAAATCGTTTCATTCAAAATAAGGTGAGGGAGGTCCGTCCCTCAATAAAGGAGAGGAGGAATCATAATGATCTACCGAAGAAAGATGTACCGTGTGTCCCCACGGATTATAGACGATTTCAATGTGCATTTTAATCTAACGCTGTTACCGGCCCAGTTGAAATATGGATCCAGGTAAATCCTTGGGCTTGTATTCTCTGCCGCAGGTATTGGTGCTGTACTTGGAAGATCGCTCTCCACTCGGGCAGGTCAGCGATGGGGTATTGGAGGAGTCTTGACTTTTTGACGAATTCTGTATATTCCACCGATAATTCTGATTGTCCTAGCACACCAGCTATCCAAGATAATCTGCAGACAAATGCACTGATAATGGTTGTGATAGGTCAATTCCATTACGGTTTTGCCATGGGATTGGAAGGTCCACTAGGCGGGGGAATAGCCGATGGATTTGGGTATTGAATGGCTTTATGGGTTTCCATAATAGGACTAGCTATCTGCGGAGTTTGGTTCGGGCTCTCGAAAATGCGCAATGCCCAACTCCAAGATGACGACACAAAAGAAAACCACTAAACTTCATTTAGATTAGGTAAGAAGAATCCTACCAATAACAAAGCAATTAAGGATTTTGCAAATACGTGTTTTGTGGAAGAGAGGGAGCTCTAAGCATCTGTTCTACGACAAAGGAACAGAGCCTATCCCAAATATTGGTGTAATCATCGACGGCAAGAAATTTGATAAGTAAAAAGCCGTAAATCCAGATGCAATACCATTAAAATACGGACCAGAAATGAAGCGTCAAAGGTTTATACCGAGGCTTTTTTGTGTGTAAATTAGTGTCGTGCCAACTTTGTGCCAACTCGGAATTTTTTTTTTGCTTTTTAAGTTTAAATAATCTTCTTATTTAACAAACTGGCCATATAATGCAGTAACTGATTGTACAAATGCACAAGTATAATCTGGATATTCAGAAAAATTTAATTGAACTTAACAAATTATTGAATGAAACAATATAAAAAACTATACGTATTTTAAAGAGAGTTCTGTTATCCCTCATAATGAAAGGAGTTATTACAATCAAAAAAAATAATGAACGTCATCCTCTGGACAAAAAAGGGAGTTGGTTGGTTTTTACTGGTTATGCAGCGTTTGTTTGGTCGACTCTATTCGGGTTAATCCACATTTACTGGGCTGTAGGAGGCACTTTAGGATTTGAAGGCAGGACGATGAGCGAAGTGTTATTCATCATTAATCTGGTTGCAATTGCCCTATGTGTAATTGCTGCTTTTACTGCACTTGCATTTGTTCAAGCATGGGGACGAAGGTTTCCATCCTGGTTATTGCTCACTTCAGCATGGGGAGCGTGTGTGGTATTGGGTTTGCGCGGTGGTGCAGGGATAATTCAAAGCTTGTTGGAAGCAGAACCACTTTCTTTACTATTAATAATAGTTGAACCGTTTTTCTTGTTAGGAGGTATCTTGTATGGACTTCTTGCTTTTCTTTACATTAATACCTCCAATAATGGGAGAAAAATAATACAGAATGAGATAAATATGAGGTGAACCTACAGTTATTCCATTAAAGGGCAATTTAATGGAATTAAGGAAGGGATTACTCAAACGAAAATCGAAGTTAATTTAGAGTTATGATATTTTATTCGATAATCTAGAGTAACTATGTTATGTAAGGAAGGCACTAATATGAGTCTTTGAAATATAAAGTGCTTGAAAGTTGTATGTGAAAGGTTTAAAAGCGTTAAAGGCATTAGGGTAGGAGTGAATAAATAATTTTGAAGCAAAGCGAGTTAGAACTTGTAGAGGAGATGAGAAGGTGACTATTAGTGCAGAGAGGCAGGCCACAAGATTGATGAGGTTGCGTAGAATCTGCGGTTATGGTGCCGCAATAGCAGTAACACCTTACCTGCTGATCAAAATCGTGTGGACTTTCGGTCTCTTCCTTCCAACCGAGCAAATGAGTGACGCCAGCTGGCGCATTGTAAACGCAGTAACCGCCGTTCTCGCTGCTATTGGTATCCTTCTTGCACTGGCGTTCTGCAGGCCGTGGGGGGAGCGGCTACCTGCGTGGTTGGTTGCTCTACCCATTTGGGTTGGTACCGGTTTCCTCGTTCCCATGGTGTTGATTGCACCATTTCTGGGCCCTGCAGCTATGATCCGGGATCAAGAGGCAGGTGCCGCCGACTTCTGGGTATACGAGCAGATCTTCGTCATGATCTCACTTTTCGGGATCGGCATCTTCCTGCCGCTTGCTTTGGCGGGGTATGCAAAGGCACGTTGGCCAGAGGCGCTGAGTGGCACAACCGACTACAAGGAGTTGCCGGGAAATACTCGACAACTACAGATCATCTTGGCTAGGATCGTCGCTGCCGGCTGTATTCTGCTTGGTGTCATCAAGGTGTTTTGGGCGGTAGGCGGCTCTTTCGGCATCGACCCGGCAATCATGGGTGAACGCGATGTGTGGTGGCACGTGCTGTCATTGAGTATAGGTGTGTGGTCCTTTGCAGGTGCGTGGGGCATACTGGTGGTAGCATCGCGTCGTGGTTCGAGGTGGTTTCTACCGCCTATGGCAGCGGCATGGATTTCATCGGGAGCGTTGTTCTCCAACAACCTCTATTCCGCCTTATCTTCAGTTCGACTTGATGCGCCACCCTCCCCAGAGTATCCTTTGGCGTGGTTGTTGACCACTCAGGCCGGCATCGTCTTAGGTGTAATAATGGGGATGATTATCCTGCTGGTGCTGCACGAGCGCCGTCGAGCCCTTCGAGATTAGTCCAACTGAAGTTGGTTACACAGAACCACGGAAATGAATTACCCATAAAAATAGTTAAACCAAGAACCCTGTCACTAGGATATGTAAGAGGGCAATAACTGAAGATCGTTATTAATGTCTGTGAAGATTATCTTTAAATCGAGTCTTCTTTTAAAGGGCGCATTTCTCTAATAAGAAATGCGTCTAGTTTAATTTATGGGCTATATAGTTCAAGATGAGCAGAGAATATTTAACTAACGGGAAAAAGAGTTTAAAAAGGAATATTCACACGTTCGCTGAATATATAGGTACAGAGATTAAATAAATCGGGTTTGATATAATAATACCTACCCTAGGAGATGATCAGAGATGGAAACACGGGTGTATCAAATTGAACTGAATGGACTCACTTTTCAATATCGCGAGAGTGGAGAACCTTCTGCCCCACCACTTGTTGCACTTCACGCGCTGGGGACAAGTGCAGAAACATGGGATCAAGTTGCTGCTGTATTAGGAGAAAAATACCGAGTTTTAGCTTTAGATCAACGGGGGCACGGTGGGAGTGCGAGAACTAGTACATACACTTTTGAACTGATGTCCGATGACTTGCTTCATTTTGCGAATGCTATGAAATTGGAACGGTTTACGCTAATTGGTCATTCCATGGGAGGAACAGTATCCTATCTTTTCGCGGAAACATATCCGTCAAGAATAGAAAGGTTGATTGTTGAAGACACTCCTCCTCCTGTTCCAGATAAGACGTTCGAAGTTCCTTCCAAACCTTCTGATCCCCTACCGTTTGATTGGCTGGTAGTGCCTTCAATTCTACAGCAACTTAATGAACCTAATCCCGAATGGTGGGAGCGTCTTTCGGACATTATTATGCCGACTCTTATTATAGGCGGTGGGTCCAGTCATATTGCTCAAAACAAATTGCAGGAAGTTTCTGAGCTTATACCGAATTGCGAACTGGTGACGATAGAAGATGCCGGGCACTTTGTGCATGATGATAATTTACCAGCCTTCTTAGCCGCCGTAAAAAGTTTTCTTAATTCATGAATTTCCAACGCTATCACTGCTAGCCTAATTCATAACAAACAAACGGGCGCTTATCTGAAACAAGGATAGCGTCTTATTTAATGTTATCAAGTATTGTGTAAAAATGTTTCGTTTTGAAATAACTGGTATTAAGCATGGCGATTGCAGCAAAGTGGATCGCCTTTTCTTTATGAGGAAGATTCTACTGTTACTTGAGGAGATGGGGGTCTGGCCTTTAAGCCTGACCCTTATTTTTTCAAAAATCCTTCGCCATAATACTAAATTGATAGTTTTCTCCCCTTATCTCATTTTCGAATGATCCCCGTTTTCTGAATCCCTCTTTCTCATACGTTCTGATCGCCCGTTCATTGAAATCCGCGACGGCCAATTCCAAATGGGAGAACTTCAGCCGTTCCCTGCCTTGTTCTATGATTGCTTGTACAAAGGCCTGGCCGTGTCCCTTTCCTGTCATGGATGGCTTCATCTGAACCCCGAGGACCAGGATGGTTTCCCCGTCTTCTTCCACATCATAAAACTCACAATTTCCTACAAGATTTTCGTTCTCGTCAACGACGGAAAAGGCTCTTTCCAAATGGACGCTCTCTTTCAATCCTTCGATTTTTTCTTTTTGGCTATTATTATTATAAAACGAATAGATGCCTTCATACGTCCACGTGATGAATTCGTGGATATCTTCCTGTGTCCGTCTTCTGATGGTCAGTTCCATGTTCATTTCCCCCTTAGGATTCCGGCTTTTTAAGCCATGCTTTCACTTTTTTATTCATCTCTTTTTCTAGTCCCCCGACATTCCCAATGTCCCGCTGAGCGGATTTGATGTATTTCGCCGGGAACATTTTTTCCAGGGAGGACTGGTACATACTGCCGTCTTGTGGTTCTGTATAGTCGATGACCGAATAGGTGCCGCCATCTTGTTTTAAGCGGATCACGGCAGGCAGTGAATGTCCGGATTGGGCCTCTAAACCGTTGGCTTGGTTGAATCCACCGTAATACGACCACATATAGATACTCAGGAACCCATCCTTTTCGCTCGTTCCATAGACTTTATGGACTTCAAACTGCTTTTCTGTGCCGTTGTAGGAGGTGGCGTACTTTTGGACAATATAATGAGAAATCGCCTCATCGATCTGCTGTGTGATCTGTTTGCCGCCATCCGTTAGATTCAGGTCTTGGTCATTACAGCCTGCCAGTAAGACTGCGCTCATCACTAAAATAAGGAATCGTAACTTTGTCAATAGCCTCATTGCTCCTTAGATATTTTAAAATAGAGGAAGCGGTAACAATGCTCATCCATTTTATCATATTGATTCATTTATTTTCCTTTTTTTACAATTAAATCTATGATATCTTCAAGTATAGTGATCGAAAAGGAGATATGCCTATGTCCACTGGAATCATCGCCTTACTTACGACGGTGACCTGGCTTGTCGCCATTCACGAGTTTCAAAAACCTGAACGACATCAGAATAACCGAATCATCATTATTTCAACGGCGTCAGGGTCATTGCTCACGCTGGTTTTGACGGTTTCGCTGTTTCAGAGTCTTTCTTTTTAACAGGCAGTGAGTTTTATAGATTTTCAAAACCAGTACATTAAGATATGGTTTTAAATAATCTCTAGTTGTTGTTGGAGGCTGTTCATGTTGGAGTCTCAAAAGATCGTTAGCTGTTTAGTGGTGCGTACCCCTGGAACATTTGTCGTTCCGGGGGCACGCACCCTTTTCTATTTTTTCACCCGAACAGCCGTCTGATAACGTTCCTTTATTTCTTCCATAGACAAAAAGGTAAGATTGGCTCCGATACCATCAGGGTCTTCGATTTTCATGAGATTCATGTACTTCACCATCATGTCTGCAGAGATTTTTATCCTATATCTCTTAGTAGGGTCTGGCCTGTCGATTACTGCGGGTTTAACCTTTCCATCTTTATCCACGAAGACGGTTGTTTCCGCGACATTCTCATGCTCTGGGTCTACTTTATAGGATTGTATTTTCCCCAAAAGATGATTGTCCGAGTATGGTTGGATTGTGATGGTTAGAGGCGTCTCTGGTGGAAGGGTGGTTTCTGTTCGGACGAGGAGCTTGGCGCGCTTTACGTATACGTGTGCGTCCATCGTGAAGTTGAATTGGGCTTTTTCTGTTGGGGCGAAAATAATCACCCTGCATCCACTCAATACGAAACAAGTAATCAGTAAGAAGGATAAAACAAGACGATTCAACGATATCACCGCCTCTTTGAAATACCCCTATTTTACCATAAAATATCTCTTATTTTCCTTTTTTTACAATTAAATTTATGGTATCTTGCAGTAGAGTGCCTGAAAAAGGGGAGAGAACGAATGAACATATTATCACTAGAAAAATTACCGAGAGAGAAGATCACCGCTTTTTTTAACCAGCATTGGGGAAGTGCGAAGATGGTTATTTCAAGCGGGGTTTATGACTGTGCTGATTTAGATGGCTTTGCCGTTTTGAATAGAAATCTGGTAGTCATTGGCTTGATTACATATGTGTTTAAAGATGCCGAATGCGAGATTATTTCACTTGATAGTTTGGAAGAAAAAAAGGGGATTGGCACCTCGCTTATGGAAGAAGTAGAAAAGGTGGCTGCGGAGAACGGGTGTAGACGCATCACACTGATTACGACGAATGACAATCTGCTGGCGCTGAAATTTTACCAAAAGAGAGGCTTCAGGATATCGACTATCAACCGGGATGCCGTGGAGAAAGCGAGACGGCTAAAGCCTGAGATTCCGATGATCGGGAATAACGGGATTCCGATTCGGGATGAGATTGAACTGGAGAAGGGTGTGACGGGTTATGAAAAATAGTCACTGGCCAAAATGGGCTGTGGAATCGATAGAGGTCGTTCCTCCAAATCCGGACTGGATCGATGCGGGAAGAGCAGAGGTACAGGAACTCATGCAGCGTTTAAGTCCCTTTGGTGTCAAGGAAGTCGAGCATGTGGGAAGCACGTCGATCCGCGACCTTCCGGCAAAACCGATCATTGATGTGATGGCGAAGATTCCGTCCTTTGATGAAGTGGAAGAGGTCGCGGGAAAGCTTGCTGAGGATGATTGGCATTATGTGCCGGTGGAGCTTGATAACCGTCCGTGGAGAAGATTTTTTATCAAGGTTGAAAATGATAGGCGTGCCGCCCATTTACATCTCATGCTGGAAGGGGAACTGAGGTGGGACCAGCAGCGGTTATTCAGGGACCAGTTGAACGGGCACCCTACTTTGAGGGAAAAATACGCAGAACTGAAAAAAAGTCTGGCAAACCAATTTCCTGACGACCGCGAAGCGTATTCGGAAGGGAAAGCAACATTTATAGAAAGAGTATTGGGGGAAGGAAAATGAAGAAAAACATACTGATGATCATGATACTCGCCATAGGATTCCTTTTAATGGCCTGCAGCGGTGGAAAGCAACAAGTGGTGGAACAGGCACAGCCCGAACAGGAAAGCGAGAGCGGGGAAGTTGCATCAGGAGAAACGGAAGAAGAAGTTGATACAGTAGATTTAGTAGAAGCAACGTCCCAAGATCAATCGGATACTAAGGAAGATCCACTTTCTACATACCCTTCAGAAAAAATCGAATACGCCCGCGTCTGGCTGCAGGTGATCGGGAATGGAGACGTTGAAGAACTGAACGTCCGACAGATTTCAGCCGGAGAGCAGCTGAATCCTTATGATGACACCAGCGTCGCGTATCCAGAAGACGTCATCGTGTTAAGCGGCAAAGCAATGGCAGATGGAACCGTCACGTATAGCGGCAACGGAGACGGCACGATCAATGTGTACGATGTGCCATCACACTGGCCGAGCAGTGAACAGATAGAGGAGTCGATGGAAGAGTATACGCAAGGGATTGTGGATGATACGGAGAAGGTTTCGGTTGATGCGGGGGATGAACAAGAGGTTGTGGAATTGATTGGGAAGATTAGTGGATAGAAGGATTTTATTGAAGAAAGAAGCTTCAGTGAAAATATGGAATACTCTTCGGGACATCTCTTTGGTTATCATCCTGTTCATTTTTATAAGGTATTTATTTGATGAAGATCCTTTTAATGACCGCATTGGGTGGTCTGTGATGATTCTTTTTTGGACCTTTAAAGGTTTGTTTGATGCGGTTGAAGATAGAAGGAAAGATAATAAGAAGTCGATGATTGCTAACATTGTCTTTGTCATTGCTGGGTTGGGTATCCTGGTTTGGCAGGGAATTCAATTTTTTCTATATAAATAATGCTGGGGGCGGGTGAGGGGAGAACAGAGACGTTTAAATGGATGCTAGTAATCATCTCAACTACTATTCTTATTTATCATGTATTTCATTTGTTTTCCCTGTGGTCAGAGATTCCGAATACAATCCCTATTCATTTTAGTAAAGGAAAGCCTGATCATTGGGGGTCAAGATACTTTCTGTTTATCATGCCTGCTGTAAGTTTAGTAATCTGGTTTCTTATTGGTTTAGTAGTCAAAAAGCCAGAGAAGTTGAACTATGTGAATTTAACAGAGGAAAACAGACAAATACAATATGTGAAGGCTGAAAAGGGAATGGCGGTCATTCAGTATCTTGGCTCTCTAGTCTTTGTATGTGCTAACGAAGCAACTCTGAGAAATGCAGTGGGAATGGAGTCGGGTTTGCCATATTCAATTGCAATCATGCTAATGGCTATATGTTTTTTTGCACCAATGTATCATTTGTTCTGGGCGGCAATGTTGAAGTATTAATAGATGAAATTAGTATAAAGAGCCACGGTACCTGTCCCGGTGGTTTTGGAAGCAAGAGAACCGTCCCCATGCTTCACTATGCTTCAATACTTTTAAGAAGAGAGAGGAAATCGATGAATCTACTAAAAAAAGGATTAATTAGAGGTCTCATCCCGTTTATTCTTTTCACCGTCACTTCGCTGATATGGACGCAATTCGAAGGGGGATCAGCGATTTCAAAGAGTCTCTTATTTTACGGTCTGATCGCTTTTTTCCTCGGGGTGGCAAGCGTGATTTATGAAGTGGAACGATGGAGCTTCATCCAACAGATTGCGGTACATTATGTGGTCATGCTGCTTACTGTTTTCCCGACGTTACTCCTGGGTGGTACTTATCCAATTGATTCATTTAGGGATTTAGTGAGCGTATATTTCCTTTTTAATGAAATGGGGCTGATCTTATTTTTGACTACATATTTTATTTTTAAATGGCGGAATCGGCTGTATATAAGGAAGCAGGGCGAATAGAATAGTAGATCTAATAAAGAAAATCCGACAGGGCGGCATGATTATTGGATTTCCCGCATGAATAATCTGAATCCGGCATGATTTTTTTGTGAGCTGCATGATTATGCTTTATCCCGCACGAATAGTCCCATTCCCGCATGATTCATATATAACCTTATTTTATAGAAGCACGTGGACAGTTCCTCTGCTTCCTAAAAGGAAGAAACCCTGATTCTGCTAAATAAAAGAGAAGAAAAGAACCGGCCCCACCAGGAAAATAACAAAGGGAACGTCCAATAAAGAGGTTCCCTTATCTTTTCAAGAAGAGATCATACTCGAAAATGTCATATACGGCATGACCACCCAGCAGATCGAGAACACAATGCCGGCCAAACTAAAAATGATCCCTAAAATGGCCAGATGCTTCCCCTCCAGGCCACTCAGTTTGACTTCACTCCGCCCGATCATTCCAAGTAGTACACCCACCAGACCGAGAATCGCCCCCACAATGGGAAATATCACCATCACGATGGATAAGATCCCAAATAAGATAGACGCCACGGCTTTTCCATTCAAGCCTTTTCTCTCTAGCTCGTTCCCATCATTCATTCCTCACTCCTCCTTATGAAAAGTATATGATTCCACCATGGTAAAACGTGAGGGACGGACCTCCATACCTATCCATATCTTGTCGAAATCATCCCTTTGACTATCTCCCACAAAAAGAATAGAATAAGATAGTTCCATTATGAACAGTTCATTATATTAACCATTAGAAATGAGGGCATAACAATGGATAGTCAGCAGATCACTCCTGCTTTGCAATTATTGCGTTCATTTTCACGGGTGAATAAGACGATGATGCGGTTCGTCCAGAAGACGGCTGCAGACAACGGATTATCGGTCCCGCAATATACGATATTGGTGACGATTGCCCCTGAGCGAGAGCTGACTCAGAAGACAATCGGGGAGAGGACCCTCCTGCCGAAAAGCACGCTCAGTCAAGCCGTCGACGGGCTAGTTCAGGCAGGGTACC
Source organism: Rossellomorea sp. QJM3NY_18 (assembly GCF_056173145.1). NCBI lineage: Bacteria > Bacillati > Bacillota > Bacilli > Caryophanales > Bacillaceae > Rossellomorea > Rossellomorea sp. QJM3NY_18. Next base: position 937,680 of record NZ_CM149659.1, read on the forward strand.
TCCACCGGCAACAGGTGGAAGACAATCGCCGGGAAATGCTTCTTTCCCTCAGTCCACAGGGGGAGACGATGTTAAAAGGGATCCACAAACAGGAAGGCAGCATTCACCAGCTGACGGCCGGGGCGGTGGCGACGCTGTCGGAAGAACAGTTTGCCGGTCTCTTGCAGGCCCATGAGCAGATTGCCGACTATTTTGATCAAAAAGAGAAAGAGGAGGATGCCACATGATCAAACTTCTGAAACACTTATCGGCGTATAAATGGATGATCGTGGGGATCTTCGCGCTGATCTTCATTCAATCCATGTCGACGCTTTACTTACCGACCCTCATGGCGGACATCATCGACAAAGGGGTCGTCGTCGGGGACATCCCGTATATATGGAAGATTGGCGGTTTCATGCTCGTCGTTTCCGCTCTCGGTGCGGTGGCTTCCATCGTTGCGAGCTACTATTCTTCTAAAGCAGCCGTCGGGTTGGGACGAGATGTCCGCCGGAAGCTTTTCTATCATATTGAAAAGTTCTCGCTGCAGGAATTTGATGAAGTGGGGACGGCATCCCTCATTACGAGAACGACGAATGATATCACCCAGGTGCAGCAGGTCGTGATCATGCTGCTCCGAATGATCATCAGTGCACCGATCATGCTGGTCGGCGGGATCATCATGGCGGTGTTGATGGATGCGAAATTATCCCTGGTCATTATCCTGACGATGCCGGTATTGGTCGGGTCGATCCTGCTGATTTTGTATAAAGGGATTCCATTATTTCAAACCGTCCAGAAAAAATTGGATCAATTGAATCTCGTGCTCCGTGAGAACTTGACCGGTATCCGGGTCATCCGTGCCTTCAACCGGGAACCGGAAGAGAAGGAGCGCCTGAAGCGGACGAATCATGAACTGACCGATGTATCGATCAAGGTGAATAAAATCATGGCCTTCATGATGCCTGTGATGATGCTCGTCATGAATATGACTGTTGTCGCGGTCATCTGGTTCGGAGGGATCCGGATCGATAACGGCGGGATGCAGATCGGAGACTTGATGGCGTTCATTCAATATGTCATGCAAATCATGTTTGCTTTAGTGATGGCGTCTATGATGTTCGTCATGGTGCCGCGTGCCGATGTATCGGCGAAACGGATCAACAAGGTGCTTGAAATGAAGCCTTCTTTTGAAGATAAAGGAACGAAAGCAGCAAACATTCAACAGGGGACGCTGGAATTCGACTCTGTCACGTTCCATTACCCCGGTGCCGAAGAGCCTGCCCTGTCTGGTATCAGTTTCACAGCACATCCCGGTGAAACGACGGCCATCATTGGCGGGACCGGCTCTGGGAAAACGACCCTCATCAACCTGATCCCCCGATTTTATGAGATCGCGAGCGGGACGATCAGGGTCAATGGTGTGGATATAAGGGAAGCTTCTCAGGAGGAAATCCGGTCAAAGCTTGGACTTGTCCCGCAGAAGGCGACTCTTTTTACCGGAACGATTGCGGAGAATATTCGCTTCGGAAAAGAAGATGCGAGTGATGAAGAAGTGGCGGAGGCGGCCCGGATCGCTCAAGCGGAAGAATTCGTCAGCCGGATGGACGGAGGATTCCAGGCAGAAATCGAACAGGGCGGATCCAATCTCTCCGGAGGTCAGAAACAGCGATTGTCGATTGCAAGAGCCCTGGTCCGGAAGCCGGATATCTATTTATTTGACGACAGCTTCTCAGCCCTCGATTACAAAACCGATGCCAGGCTCCGTGCCGCATTGAAACAGGAAACCGTTGATGCAACGGTGCTCATCGTCGCACAGCGGGTCAGTACGGTGATCGATGCCGACCGGATCATCGTGTTGGACAAAGGTGAAGTGGCCGGGATCGGAACTCACCGGGAGCTGCTTGACACCAATGAAGTGTATCAGGAAATCGTCGCATCACAGCTTTCAGAGGAGGAATCGGCATGAGTAAAGATCGTAAACCTCAAAGAGGCGGAGGACATGGAGGATTCGGACCGGGTGGCGGCAACATGATGATGATGGGGCAGAAGCCGAAGAATTTCAAGGTCACCTTGAAGCGGCTGCTTGGTTATCTAAAGCCGCGCCGTGGGCAATTGATCGCTGTTCTATTTGCCGCGATCTTAAGTACCGTCTTTGCCATCATCGGCCCGAAAATCATGGGGAACGCCATCACGGAATTATTTGAAGGCGCCTATGCGAAGTTCAAAGGGGTGCCCGGTGCCGGGATCGACTTTGAAAAAATCGGTGAGATCCTGTTGTTGTTAGCGGGACTCTATGTATTCAGCAGTATTTTTAATTTTATCCAGCAATATATCATGTCGAGCGTCGCCCAGCTGACGGCGTATGACTTGAGGGAAGATGTGAATCAAAAGATCGAGACGCTTCCATTGAAGTATTATGATGGACGTGCGAACGGGGAGACTCTGAGCCGGATGACGAATGACATCGATACGATCAGCAGTACGCTTCAGCAAAGTCTCACCCAGTTCATCACGTCGATCGTGACGATTGTCGGGATCATCATCATGATGCTATCGATCAGTCCCCTGTTGACGTTGATTTCGATCGTGAGCTTGCCGGTTTCCGTGTTTGCGATTCGTCCGATACTGAAGCGGTCCCAGAAGCATTTTGCCGATCAGCAGCGGACGCTTGGACAGTTGAATGGCCATATTGAAGAAATGTTCACCGGACACCAGGTCGTGAAAGCGTTCGGACATGAAAAAAAGGCAGGCGTCCAGTTCGACTCGGTGAACGATGAATTGTATGAAGCGGGAAGCAAAGCCCAGTTCATCTCAGGGATCATCATGCCGATCATGATGTTCATCGGAAACATCAGCTATGTGCTGATCAGTGTCGTCGGGGGGATCCTTGTTACGAACCGCGCGATTTCCATCGGGGACATCCAGGCGTTTATCACATATACACGCCAGTTCACCCAGCCGATCACCCAGACGGCAAACATCGCGAACATCATCCAATCGACCGTGGCAGCGGCGGAACGGGTATTTGAGCTGTTGGATGAGGAAGAAGAAATGAAAGAAGAAACAGTCGCGCACTTATCCCGTCCGAAAGGCGAGGTGGCGTTTGAACATGTAAACTTCGGATATGGCGAAGATTTGTTGATCAACGATATGAATATTGACGTAAAGCCCGGTCAGACGGTTGCGATTGTTGGACCGACGGGAGCGGGGAAAACGACTCTGATCAATCTGCTCATGCGTTTTTACGAATTGAATGATGGGAAAATCAAGATCGACGGCATCGATACGAGGTCCGTCCCTCGAAGTGAATTGAGAAGGAGCTTCGGTATGGTGTTGCAGGATACGTGGCTCTTTAAGGGGACGATCCGGGAAAATATTGCGTACGGGAAGACGGGTGCTGCGGAAGAGGAAATCATGCAGGCGTCCGAGATGGCCCATGCGGATCATTTCATCCGGACGCTTCCGGAAGGCTATGATACGGTCCTGAATGAGGAAGCATCGAACATCTCACAAGGACAGAAGCAGCTGATCACCATTGCACGGGCGATCCTCGCCAATCCTCCGATCATGATCCTGGATGAAGCGACGTCAAGCGTCGATACCCGGACAGAGCTATTGATCCAGCAGGCGATGAACCGCTTGATGGAAGACAGAACGAGCTTTGTCATCGCTCACCGACTTTCGACGATCAAGGATGCGGATTTGATTCTTGTCATGGATCAGGGATCTGTGATTGAACAGGGGAAGCATGCAGAACTTCTCAGGGAGAACGGTTTTTATGCGGATCTGTATAATAGTCAGTTTGGTGAGGTGGCTGGATAGGGGTCACCCTCTTTCAGGATAGAAAATGGTGGTGTCGGTCCTCTGATGAGCTTATCGGGGTTCCGGCATCTTTTTTTGATCAGGTCTCTCATATAAAGAAAATTCGACACGGTGGCATGAAAATCGTATTTCTCGCATGATTCTTGTCAATCCCGCACGATTGTTTTGAATCTCGCATGATTATCTCAAATCCCGCACGATGATGCCCGATTCCCGCATGAATGATGCGAAGCGATGAGAGGGAGGCCTCCTGGGAACTCCATCTCCTGTCTTTTACTCTCGTAAGTGATAAGATGGAGGTGAGATTCTCATATATTTTTCAATAAAAACGGGTCTTATTCTATCATTTTCATGAATTCACATAAAAGAAAGGGAAAAGAAAAATGAATCAAGAAACCAAACAAAAATCCGTTGTATTTGCTCTATTAATCGCCACGTTCCTCACGGCTATCGAAGGAACGATCGTCAGTACGGCCATGCCGAAGATTGTAGAGGATCTGGGCGGAAGTGAGCTATATACATGGGTCATTTCGGTCTACCTATTAGCCATTGTCATCAGTACACCCGTCTTTGGGAAACTGGCTGATTTATTCGGAAGAAAGATTATGTTTACCATCGGTGTCAGCATCTTTCTGGCCGGTTCCATGCTTTCGGGATTGTCCCAATCGATGGAACAGCTGGTTCTGTTCCGATTGATTCAGGGGATTGGAGCAGGGGCGCTCACCACGCTGCCGTTTACCATCATCGGCGATGTGTTTACCTTTGAAATGCGGGCCAAAATGCAGGGCTGGATGAGCAGTGTCTGGGGGATCGCCGGCATAACGGGACCCCTTGCCGGAGGTTTTATCGTTGATACCATTTCATGGCATTGGATCTTCTATATGAATCTGCCGTTTGGTATCGTCTCTCTCTTCCTATTATGGACGTCGTTAAAGGAAAACATTGAAAAGAAGAAACACAAAATAGACTATAGCGGGATTTTTACGTTTGCCGTCAGTATTACCGCTTTTCTTTATGCTTTGACTCTTTTAAAGGAAAAAGAGCACATGACAGGTGGAATCCTCACGTTACTGATCGTGGCTGCCATTGGGATCAGTGTGTTTCTCTGGATTGAAACCAAGGCGGAAGAACCGATGCTTCCACTGACTCTGTTCAAGAATCGCTTTATCACCATCTCGACGATTGCCGGTTTCCTCCTTGGCTTCATTCTGGTTGCCGTTACGTTCTATATCCCTTTATGGGTCCAGGGCGTCACCGGTTTAAATGCCACCATGTCCGGTGTGACGATGCTGCCGATGTCGATTACCTGGCCAATCGCTGCAGTGCTGTCAGGTAAATTGATGGCGAAAACCTCCATCGGACGAATCACCGTTATGGGAATATCCGTCATAACAGCGGGATGTCTCGGGTTGGTGTTATTTACGGAACATACGATCGTTCCGTTGATGATGGTGGTCACCGCCGTCATTGGCTTTGGTTTCGGTTTGTCCCTTACAGCCTTCACTGTGGCCGTCCAATCCTCCGTTGAATGGAAGGTCCGGGGAGCCGCCATGGGGACGTTCAATTTAATGCGAAACCTCGGCCAGTCCATCGGGATTGCCGTGTCCGGCCTATGGCTGAGTGATCAGTTAAGCGGCCACGTATTGGAGTCAAGCCTCCACACCGTCTTCATGCTCCTCGTAGTATTAGCACTATGCGCCATCGTGACAGCAGGAGTCTTACTAGGCGAAAAAGGGAAACAACTTTCATTGAATTAGGGAAGCATGGGGACGGTTCTCCTGCTTCCAAAGGGGAAGCACCAGAACCGTCCCTCTGCTTCTTTTTTGAATTTCCTTCCTTTTATAGAAGGATTTTTATTAGTAGAATCGAATAAGGGATATATTCAGATAAAAAAAGGAGCGAGTCAAGATGAGTAACAACTACCTGAATAAGGAATGTGTAACGGATTTCCTTAAGGAAAATAGAGAGGATTTTCAGCAGAAACTATTATCTGAAGCTGTAACTGTCAGCAGCAAAATCAATGATATTCTTGAAAAAGGAAACATAGATCTGTTAAAGAATGCAGAAATAGTCGCTCACTATATCGTTGAAAATAGAGAAGAAGAGCTGATTGAATTTGCTAAAGTGGAGGGAGTTGCCTGGGCACAGCATTCTCTTACACTTGCATTCAAGTTGGAATGGGTCCATGCCATCAGGAGAACATTATGGTACTTCCTTTATCAATATGATAAGCAGAATGAAGAGATTGAATCTCAACGAAAGACATTCTTCGACTTGGAAAAAAGAATTAATGACAACGTGGACCAATTCCTGAATAATTTCTTTATCCGTTACTCGGATTACAAAGATGCACAGCTGTTGTCGCAGAAAAAACTGGTGGAAAATCTATCAGCACCGATCATCCCGGTCAATAGCACCATTGCAGTATTGCCGTTGATCGGAATGATCGATTCTTACCGCGTCAATGCATTAGAAGAAAAAGTGTTGATGGAAATCAGTTCGATGAAGATTCAAACCCTTATTATCGATCTATCGGGTACTGCCGAAATGGAACTGGATGTCATTTTTCAATTTAAAAAGATTCTATACGGAATCAATATGATGGGGTGCAAAGCGATCCTCACAGGGCTGCGGGTAGAACTTGTCAGAAATATTGTGGATTCCGGCGTGGAAATTGACAATATGGTAGAGATAAAGGGAACATTACAGCAAACTCTGAAAGAACATCTGTAAAATGCCGGGGGACGGACCTCCCACCAGCACCAAAACAACATCCAAAACCAGAAAATAGAGGTCCTTCCCTCCAAAAACCCCCGGCTGTCCAATAATGGCAGCCGGGGGTTTTTGATCTGTTATTAGATTTTTATATTCAGGAATTTTTCCAGTGCGATGTGGAGGCTTGGTGTGACCGTTATGGTGGTGGAATCGATTCCCAGGTGGGTCATGGTCTGGGCGATTTCGGGTCTGATGCCGGATAGGATGGTTTCAATTCCTATGAGGGATAAGGCGTCCACCACTTTGAAAATACGATCGGCTACCATGGTATCGATGATCGGCACTCCTGATAAATCGATCACCATGTATTCCAGAGATAAGTCACTTCCTTTTGAGAGTGCTTTGTCCATTAGCTCTTTAGCTCTTTGGGTGTCGATATCCCCTATTAATGGAAGTACCCCTATTTGCTTTGATATTTTAATGACAGGGATGGACAATTCTAACGCGGTGGCTTCTGCCGCATTGATCCGTGTATAAAATTTTCTGGAATAAGACATGCTTAGCCAATGCACGGCCCGGTCGACCACTGCATCAAAATTTGAGAGCAGGTCATAAAATTGATCATATGTTAAATGGTGACTCGAGGCTTCATCTTTGATGATCCGCCCGATCAGATTTCGGTAGTCTCTTACTTCATTGAGAGCAATCTCCAATGGAAGATTGAAATTAACCAGTGTGTCGACGGCCTCTGCTCCCCATTCTTTTAGGAGTTCGAAGGTTGTATCCAGGTCAATTTTGATTGAGTTTGCATAAATGTCAATGATATTTTCACGCCAGCTATGAAGCTGAGATTCGATATTTTTGTATTGGGTGGATCTTAGGTTGTTTTTTTGAAGAATCAGTTCTTGCTTTTTACTCATTATTTTATTGGATATTGCATGTGTGTATTCGAGGGTCATTTGGTCATTCATCTCGTCCAATACACTCCTTTGTGGTTATTTACCGTTATTATCATAACACATGCAAGAGTGTCAGGGACGTAATGGGGCTATTTGGCAACATGAACTGACACGAGTGGAATCTTCCTTTATGTTACAAATCTTGTCGAACCTCCTCGTCTTGGAAAGGATTTCCCGGGAAAGTGTCGAAGAAATTAGAGTAGATATTTTTTCCTGAAGGAGATTCTGTATGGTAGAGACGGTGCATCATTTAATTTTACATGTGGTATTTATCCTGTTTACGATTCTTCTTTTTCAAATGTTCACGAGTGAATCGGATAGCGATACGAGAGGTTTTCCCGTTCCATTCTTTCTGATGAATCTACTTGTTCTAGTGTTTACGATGGCATTCCCCGAGGTTTATTCAAGCGGATATGTATATGATTTTAAAGTGATTCCCGTGATTCTTGCCTTTCTCTATGGAGGGAAGAGAGTGGGGATCAGTACGTTTGTCGCCATGCTCGTCATCGGCTGGTTCACAAATCATGTTTGGACCTTTCTGCTTGTGAATTATGCGATTTACAGTGTGCTGCTGATCCCTTTATCTAAATGGTATAGAAGGTTAACCCGGAAAAACAAAATGCTCCTGGTTTCCGGTTTTTATTTGTTCATTCCGGTTACCAGGTCCCTTTATTTACTCACGCATCATGAAACGGAGCAGCTTCTGTTTATGGCAAGCTCCACTTTCATCATATGGATCACGTTGATTCTGTCGATTTATCTAATTGAAAATCACCTGGAACAGGTCAGGGTCAAAAAAGAGCTCATCAAAGCAGAAAAGTTTAACGTCGTCAGCGAGTTGGCGGCATCTGTTGCCCATGAAATCCGGAATCCCATGACGACCGTCAGAGGGTTCATGCAACTCTTGCAGAGAGAAACATTAACGGAGCAGCAAAAGAGCTTCATCGACATCTCCATTCAAGAACTTGATCACGCCCAGGACGTCATCAATCAATACCTTTCCCTGGCAAAGCCCCAGACGGAAGAATACGAGGTGTTCAGTCTGAGTGACACCATGAATGAATCCGTTGATGTCATGTCTACGTATGCGGTGATGAACAGCATAAAAATCAATAAAAATATTGAAAATGACCTGATGATCAGGGGAATGAGGTTAGAGGTGAAGCAGGTCCTCCTCAATCTTCTGAAAAATGCCATCGAGGCAGTGAAGGAAAATGGGGAAATCACGGCAGCTGCGAGTCGCCATCCTGACGGGCGTATGCTGATCATCGTTCAGGACAACGGAACCGGCATGCCTCCGGAACAGCTCAAGGTACTCGGGAGGCCCTATTATTCCACGAAAGAAAAAGGAACGGGACTCGGACTCACGGTGAGTTATCAGATTGTGAAGCGGATGAAGGGGGAGATCAAGGTGGAAAGTGAGCCTGGTGTGGGAACGACATTCAAGGTCTTTTTTCCAGGTAGTACATAAGAGGGACGGACCTCTTGCTTCTTAGCAAAGGTCCGGAAGCATGGGGACGGTTCTCATGCTTCTAAAATAGTGACAACGGAAGCAGAAGAACCGTCCCCGTGCTCCCTTTAGGAATTTGTTCTGGATGTTACATTTACTTTGGGAGAGGGATGTGTGGATGGTGTCGTCTGATTAACATGGGAAGGCAATGCTTCTTTGCTGACAGGAGGTTTTAACTTGTCATACGTGGTTCCGATGTATAATTGTCCCTTCAGGTCTTTAATGCCAAGATTCCCAAAGTTATTACTCAGGTCAGCGTGATCAATGTTTACATTTTCAATGGATAAGTGCTCAATCACTATTTTTGCAGGTTCCTGCTGGCACGAGATCGTGTCTTTGGCGTCTGTTGCTAAGCCCTTTTTCAAGGATTGAATTTCCTTTTCGAGGGCCTGGATTTTATCTTTCATCTCATTTTGCTCAGCATTCATGCTTTTTTGAATGTATGAAGTTAGTTTTTTCTGAAAGTAAGTATACAACATGTTCTCACATTCTTTTTAGTATTTTTTCACTGTGAGCCTCCGTGTAATGAAACGTCTTCTATTTTCCGGGGGTAGGCCACTTGAATGAGGCCATTGAGAAATTGGATGTTGATGGACTTAGCCTCGGCCGGTTCCGGGAGGGGAATCGTTCGTTCAAATTCCCCCGAGAACCGTTCTGCTTTGACTTCCATTTCTTTCGGGTATACGGGTCTGATCATCCCTTTTATGAGAAGCTTCGTATTGGAACTCAATGAAAACTTAATATCATCTTGGGTGATCCCCGGGGCATCCAGGATGATGCACACATGGGACTCGTTCTGATACACGTCATACCGGGGGAATTCGTCATCTGTAGAAAAGAACTGGGAAGGGTTATTGTTTTCGAATACGCTGTTCCAGAAATTATCGCTTTTGTATTGGTTGGTCAGTTCCAGCCATTTTTTCATTTTTTCCATATCCATGGATTATCACCTCTTATGGGACGCCTAAACTTGAACGGTATAAGGGATGGCCGGGTTGGCGATTTGGTCTTGGTCGCTGACGTCCGGATCGAGTACCCCTGTATTCATCTGTGAGCCTGTAGGTGAGAAATCACCGAATGAAAAGTTGGCTCCGAATAATTTCGCGTTGGCGGTATGACTGTTGTGAACCGTCGGACCGATATCGACATTCCCGTTCTGCGTAACGCCATTGACTTTGATATTAAATATGTTGATCTGATACGGCATGTGGATCCTCCTCTTCGGTTTCTCTTTGGTCAATCGGTACAGGAACAGGGACCGGCAAAGGTGCTCCAGCATTTACTGAATCCGCATTGCCTAAATCTGATTGATCGTTCACATCAGGATCGATATATACATTTTCCATCATTGATTCTGTAGGGGAGGTATCACCATAGGAAGAGTTGATTCCCTGGGACTTATTATTCGACGTATGACTGTTATGGACAGCTTCTCCAATGGTGATCGAACCATTGCCCGAGACGCTATTTACCTTCATACAGTATAGGTTTACTACAGTCTGCACAGTTTCCCACCTCTTTTGTCTTTGGGATACTATATGCTTTCATCAGCCCATCCGTTCGACCCTTTATGAATTTATTCGGGGAGTGTACATAAGGGCATGAAAGAAAGAAGGGAGCGCCGACACTAAGTCGACGCTCCCTTTCTCACCACTATTTTTAGTGGATGTCCTTCTTTTTAAATCTTCCCCCGCGTACTTCATTGATATCTGCGACAGCAAGGAAAGCCGTGGGATCCAATTCTTCCACAATCGATTTTAATTTGGCTTCTTCCAGTCGGGTAACGATGCAGAAGATGACTTTTTTATCGTCCCCGGAGTATCCGCCTTCCCCTTTTAAATAGGTGACACCGCGTCCGAGGCGGGCAAGTATCGCTTCACCGATTTCTGTGTCTTTATCACTGATGATCCATGCCGATTTCGATTCATCAAAGCCGTCGATGACGATATCGATGGTTTTAAAGGCGATGACATAAGCGAGAACGGAGTACATGGCACGATCCCAGCCGAGGACGAAGCCTCCCCATGTGAAGATGAATACGTTAAACAGCATGATGAATTCCCCAACGGAAAAGGGGAATTTTTTATTTAAAAGGATGGCGAGGATCTCACTCCCATCAAGCGCCCCTCCATACCGGATGACAAGTCCCACTCCGGCACCAAGGACAATCCCGCCAAACACGGTGGCAAGCAGCATATCCTGTGTGAAGGCGGCCACATGGTGAAGGTAATTCGTTGCTAGTGAAAGGATCGAAATCCCGAGTATCGTGGAGATCGTAAAGGTCTTTCCAATCTGTTTATATCCCAGAAAGAAAAACGGAATGTTCAGGAAGAAAATGAAGACACCGAGACTGATGCCGGTCAAGTTATAGAGAATAATCGAAATACCAACGATTCCTCCGTCCATAATCATATTCGGAACAAGGAAGACCTCGATCCCGAGGGCCATCATGATAGCCCCTAAGATGATGAAAAAGCCTCTTTTCGCAATCTTTAATCTCGTTAGCTTCGGGTGTTGCAGACCCGATTTGATCTGTTGTTCTATTGTTTCTTCAGTCAAAATATGTTCCTCCTGCCTTTTATTCTTTAAAGTCAAAAATGGCTGTAACATCTTCCCATTTAATGATCATATCCCAGGAAAATTCCGGTATGAATGAAGAGAGGGAATTCCCTGAAAGCTCTGCCGTTATAAACATGACGCCAAAAAAAACAATCAAAAACACAGCACAAAAAAGATAACATGCTAATGATTCCCTAACATATGTGTTCTTTTTCATAAGACCCTCCAAACGATTATGACGAAAAACGCCAATTTTAATAAACCCTATTCTTATAGAGTTTTCGAGTGAGTATGTGAATGAAAGGGAAACATAGTTTAAGAGAGGTAATTGGATTGAGACATGACAATTTTAATGAAACCAAAAGAATCTGGAGAAATGTCCATGGCTAAATACCCCGTTGCATGTGGGGAGGCGAAAGATTTCAACTTCTCACTTAAGAAAATTTTACGAGGTACCACACTATCAACATGATGAGGGAGCGAAGAGGGGGGAGAAAGCAAAACATCAATACTTGTCAGATGTGAATCATCCGCTTTTAATACATCCTCATCCATATTGCCATTGTGATATTCCAACCCGTGTGGATGCTGGAAACCGATTAAAATCAATAGTAAGAACCATATTGAAGCTTTTTTCATCCTTCCCCACCTCCTCTCCATGTATATGTTCATTATATCATAGGAGCCGTGGGGACAGGCCCTTTGGTAACTCGTTTTTGAAATCCCTGATGGGGAGGAAGAGATGGTTGTGAAAAATTAGAAGGGCTGGGGGGCTAAGTAAAACCCCACCCGATCTCTAACTCTTATTCTGTCATATACTCCTCCACCAACTCATAACACCGATCTTTAGTGGATTCATACAACGAAATGTACCAAGCCACATTTTCGAACGTGCCGCCTTCATACTTCAGTCTTTCTTTCTCCGCCTTCGCTTCTTTTTCCTCAATCCATTTCACTTGCTCCGCTTTTAACTCAGCCATGACTTCTGGAGACAGCTCTTTTTTCAGAAGGGCATAGATCTCATTCAACGCATCATCATATTTTTCGTAAGATACTCCGTAGTAGTTTTTCATGGCGTTCGTGACACCTTCATCTGAATACTTCTTATCCGGCATGGCATCCAGCTCTTTCTGGAGGTTGTCCAATTTTTCTATGTATGCCTGTTTTCCTTCCACCTTTGTGACGGCAGGTTGCTGTACCGGGCTATCAGGACTGCTCTCTTCAACGGATGTCTCATCTGACTGAGCCTTTTCGTTTTCCTCTGTTGCCGGGGTCTCTTCTGTCTGTGAATCATCCGAATCAGTACTTGCTGCAGCCGCTTCGGATTCAGGTTTACCAGCGGCGTCCTCATCAGAAGATTGACTACAGGCGGAGATTCCGACGAAGACCATCGCTGATAAAGTCATGACGGTCAACCAATTCCTTTTCTTCATTTTTACAGCTCCAATCTATTATAAAAGTGCTCACTTGGATTATTTTAACATAAGCAGATATTTCCTTCGAACTTACTTTCCTTTAAACTAAAATGAAACTTTTTCCAGTTTAGACCGTAAATGTTAAAAAAGGGGAGTGGAGTATGAAGATTAAAAAAGTCAGTACCTTTTTCATCATGTTACTCGTCGTAGGTTTATCTGCCGTCATCCTGAGTGGCTGCCGGATTGGGGGACCAACAAATGAAGCAAAAGAAACCATCGTAGAAGAAGAGCAGGAGGAAACGCCTGAAGCGACACTTGAAAAGTATAACCAACTGGAAAAAGGGATGAGTTATGAGGAGGCAACAGATATCTTAGGCTTTCCTGGGAATCCGATGTCTGATGAGAGTAGCGACAGTAACAATAAAACGTATGTCTGGGATGGGGAGCAGCCAAAATCCTTTATTACTGTTACCTTCCTGAAAGGGAAGTTGTCAACGAAACAACAGGTAGGGTTACAGTAGGGAATCATTTTTTAACATTCTCAGTTCGGTCCTCTTTCTGGTAAAATTAGGTTTATGAATCTAGTAAACTTAAATGGAGTCGGGGGACCCATGGCTCACTGGAGGTGCCACATGCTTGATATTCAAACGGATTACGTGTTTAAAAAAGTCGACCCGATCAACAAGGGCTGGTCGAGTGATAAGAAATATTTTGTGGAAACGGAGAGCGGGGAAAGGCTGCTGCTCCGTACGGCGGATCGTTCTGAGTATGAGGGTAAGAAGAGCGAGTTCGCGGCAATGAAGCGATTGGCTGACAAAGGGATTCTAATGTCTGTGCCACTTGAGTTCGGGTTGTGTGAAAACGGCGATCAAGTGTATTCGCTCTTTACATGGTGTGAAGGGACTGACGCGGCTGAAGTGCTGCCTAAGCTGACGGATACAGAGCAATATGAGCTCGGCCTGAAGTCGGGGCGTTATCTCCGGGAAATCCATTCCACTCCTGCACCCGCGGATCATGAAAAGTGGGAAACGAAGTTCAATCGTAAAGTGGATAATAAGATCAAACAGTACCATGAGTGTCCGCTCAAGATCGAAGCCGGCGATCTTATTTTAGAATACATAGAGACAAACAGGCATCTTCTTCGGGGGCGCCCGCAAACGTTCCATCACGGTGACTATCACGTGGGGAATATGGTCATTTCAAATGAAGGGGAGCTTTCCGTCATCGATTTCAACCGCCATGACTTCGGGGATCCGTGGGAAGAGTTCAACCGCATCGCCTTCAGTGCGTCGGCGAGTCCCCATTTTGCCACGGGACAGCTGAACGGCTATTTCAACGGTCGTCCGCCGGAGGATTTCTTCAAGCTCATGGCCTTTTACATCAGCAGTAATATGCTCTCGTCCATTCCGTGGGCGATGAAGTTCGGTGAAGAGGAACTCGCCGTCATGAAGAAGCAGGCGAAGGAAGTGCTGGGCTGGTTTGACGGGATGAAGAATCCGGTACCGACGTGGTATGTGGAAGACTTTTATAAAAAATATAATGGATGAGCCACGGGACCTGTCCCCGTGGCTTTTCTCAAAAAGAGAGGCCCCCAAGCAGCACGTTCCGCTCGGGGGCCTCTCTTTTCATTTATTCGCTCTTTCCTTTTTCAATTCAAAATATTTATCCATCACCCGTTTGGAAATGACTTTATTGATGTAAGGGTCATGCTTCTGATGGGACCATGGGACGACGGTTGAAAAGGCGATTTCCGGATTGTTGAATGGTGCGTATCCGATAAGAGTCGTGTTGTAGGTTGGTTGTGCACTCTCCATGTCCGGTCCTTTGTAAAATGCTTCTGCTGTTCCTGATTTCCCCGCTGCATTGTACGGGGCATCTTTAAATAGATTGGCCGTACCTTCTGGACCGTGAAAGACCCGGTAGAACCCTTTCTGAACGTGTTCGATTTCTTTACGAGATGCATCGATCCGGTTCAGTACCTCTGGTTCCTTCTTGTACACGACACTTCCTAACCTGTGTGGCTGGTTCGAAGGTTCACGTACTTCTTTTAACAAATGGGGCTTTACGCGTTTTCCTCCGTTTGCGATCGACGATACGTATTGAGCCAGCTGCATGGGGGTGTACGTGTCATACTGTCCAATCGCAAAGTCAAGGAGCAGTCCCGGATGTTCAGCGGTTCCTTGATATCCCGGAGATTCCCCGGGAAGATCGATTCCTGTCGGCACACCCAGTCCCATTTGGGCAAAATGCTCCCTGAAGGTACGGAATGCGTCACCTTTCAGTTCAATCGGTGCGTGAGGGACGTAGCGGTTCCCGGCAATCCGGAGAGCCACTTTCCACATATACGAGTTAGAGGATTTCTCGAGCGCATAGAGGTCACTGATCGGTCTCGTTTGATTTCCCCATACATTGAACCATGACGTTTTCTTAGGCGTTCCTTTAATGTAGAGGGGTTCATCCACAATCATTTCCCCCGGTTCGATATGATCCGTCATATAACCGGTCAGGAGTGTTGCCCCTTTGACAACGGAGCCCGATTCATAGGACGACGTGTATGTCCCTAATGAATAATCTTCGAATTCGATTTCCCCGTTTGGGTGGATTTCCTTCACTTTCTGACCGACCATCGCTTCGACTTCCCCTGTGTGAGGGTCCATCATGACGACAAAGGCACGGTCGAGATAAGGAGATCCCTTTGTACCGATGTGCTTCGATAGTTCTTCTTGGACGATTTTCTCGATCGCTTTTTGCAATTCGACATCAATGCCGAGTACGAGATCTTTTCCGCTTTGCCCCTGCTGGATGACCTTCGTGCCAACGACCTGCCCGTCTTCTATGATGTTTTTCACTTTCTTTTTCTGACCATTCAACAGGTCTTCATACTTTAATTCCAGGTAGCTGGTTCCCACGCGGTCATTCCGGTTATATCCTTCTGCCAGATATTCCTGGAGCAGATCTTTAGGGATCCCTTCCCTGGTCGACGACACGTCTCCAAGCACGGAACGGAGAGTGTGGTCAAGGGGATAAGACCTGGTCCAATCCGTGGTCACGTTCACCCCGGGCAGATCATCGAGATGTGCACTCACCTGTGCATATTCCGTGATGGTCACCCCTTTATTCTTCACGATTTGAGGGGAAAGGGCGTAACCTTTGGAAATACTTTGATAGATAGCGAGAACTTCATATTCTTCTTCTGAAAAAGAAGACCATTCCTTTTCACCGATGCGCTCAAGCTTCAGTTGATAAATCTTTTGATCGGCTTCTTTGGTTGAGAGATCCTTCTCTCCCTGAATGCGATCGACTTCGGACGCGGAGACCTTCTTATCCGCCTTTGAAGGATTCATCAAGATCCAGAAATCCTTTTTATCACGTGTCGTGAGTGAATCGGTCTCAACGTCAATCATATCGGCCAGCTTCCTGGACACCTTCATCAATTCTTCCTGACTCGAATCCGACGTCCGGGTGAAAGTGATGGCCCTCTCTGGTTTGTTATCGACAATCAACTTCCCGTTCCGGTCATATATGCTGCCCCTCGGCACGGGTGAATTCACCGTCAGGCTTTCTTTCTTCTCAACCACCTTCTCATAAGATTGTCCGTTCGCGATCTGAACCATCCCGAGCCTGACAATCAGCGTGCTGAATAAGAGAAACACGGTGACAAAGAGAATCTTCATTCGCTTCGGCAGTACCATTTTCTTTATTTGTTCTGTTTTGTTTTTTTCTTTCATAAGATCACCATTTAATATATTTGACTTATTACAATTAAAACAAAGGCATGACAAAAACCCAAGGGATATGATGAATCGTTCACGAAATCGTTTCATTCAGTCCCTCTTCCAAAAAACTTCCCATCCTGTACACACATTGTTAATAGTTTCGTAACATTTACCCTCTAAGATGAAATCAACAGCAAAGATTAACTGACAAAATCAATCGAGGAGGAAAAAACATGTTTGAACAAGACAATCAAAATGAAGAAATGAAACATACGGAAACAAACGATACAGAAGTCACTCAAAAAGAAGAAGTGCAACGGACTCCGAAGCAGAAGAAGCCGTTCAAAGGAAGGGGATTGCTTAACACAGTTGGTGCGGGTATCATCGGTTCGGTCCTGACGCTGACGGTATTGCCTCAAACGGACTACTATCAGGACCTGGCTCAGCCGGGCGTCGAGCAGTCTGCAGATAACGGACAAGCAGACTCGGAGGCGAATTCAGAAATCACGCCCACATCGGTTTCAACCGGGACAAGCGGCGATATAGCGGATATTGTGGAGGA
The DNA here is from genome assembly GCF_056173145.1 of Rossellomorea sp. QJM3NY_18. NCBI lineage: Bacteria > Bacillati > Bacillota > Bacilli > Caryophanales > Bacillaceae > Rossellomorea > Rossellomorea sp. QJM3NY_18. The sequence continues at coordinate 954,920 of NZ_CM149659.1, forward strand.
TGCTTCTGAATCCATCGTCGGAATCGTCAATTATCAGAATCAGAGCCGAATGGGAGCAGGAGAGGCGACTCCTGCGGGGACAGGTTCCGGCGTTCTTTTTAAAAAAGAAGGGGACAGTGCTTTCATCATTACGAACAACCATGTAATTGAAGGTGCATCCAAAATTGAAGTCTCTCTCTACGACGGGGAAAAGACCGAGGGTGAGCTCATCGGAGCGGACCCGCTGACGGATCTGGCAGTCGTGAAGATTGACGGGAAATATGCAGACAATCTGTTGGAAGTCGGCGACTCGAGTGCTCTGCGCGCCGGTGAAAAGGTCATCGCCATTGGGAACCCCCTTGGACTCGACCTATCACGGACTGTGACACAGGGAATAGTCAGCGCAGTCGATCGGACGATTCCCGTGCAGACATCTGAAGGGAAATCTGAACTGAACGTCATCCAGACTGACGCAGCGATCAACCCTGGCAACAGCGGAGGGGCGCTTCTGAACTCAAAAGGTGAACTGATCGGGATCAACAGCGCGAAGATCTCGAACTCCGGTGTAGAGGGACTCGGGTTTGCGATTCCAAGCAAGGACTTCATGCCGATCGTCAGCAAAATCATCAAAACAGGCAAAGTGGAGCGCCCGTATATTGGGATCGGGATGAAGAACCTGGCAGATATCCCTCGTTCGTACTTACCGAATCTGCCTCAATCCGTTGAATCCGGAGTGGTCATCGCCAATGTCGATCCAACCTCCGCAGCAGCGGACGCCGGGATCAAAGAAGGGGACGCGATCACCGAGATGAACGGCAAGTCGGTCGAAAATGTCGCAGACCTGAGAAGACAGCTGTACGACGGCCCGAAAGTCGGGGATAAAATAGACCTGACCATCTACCGTGACGGTAAAAAAATGACGGTGAGTTTGACTCTTACTAGTAATGCGATGATGAATGGGTGAGGCTTGAGGTTGTAGGGTGCCTGGTACCAAACGAGTGGAATGTACCAGGTACAAAACGAGTGGAATGTACCTGGTACAAACTTGGTGAGGTGTACCAGGTACAATTAGAGCGAAATGTACCAGGTACAAACAGAGCGAAATGTACCAGGTACAACTAGAGCGAAATGTACCAGGTACAAACAGAGCAAAGTGTACCAGGTACAACTAGAGCAAAATGTACCAGGCACAAACACACCAAAATGTACCAGGTACCAAAACAACCACACTATAAATAAATGAACATAAAGGAGTACGAATAAGTGACTAAGAAGAAACAATCAATCACATTATGGAGTCTTATCGGAGGCGTTGTCCTCATTGGATCGCTGCTTGCGGTGTTTGGATTTTCCAAAGAGGATGCAGTCGCCAAAGTGGGAAGCGAGTCCATCAGTAAAGAGGATCTGTACACGACGCTTGTGGATCAATACGGGGATGGCGCCCTGGACACACTGATTGCCGAGAAGATCGTGAAGCTTGAGAGTGAGAAGAAGGATTTAACGGTCAAAGATAGTGAAATTAAGAAAGAACTGGAGAGTATCAAAGGGCAATATGACAGTGAAGAGGCATTCAATGAGGCTCTCGCTTCAAGCGGAGCGGATCTCGATAGTGTCAAAGAAAATATCAAGACGTACCTGTTGACGGAGAAGCTGCTGAAGGACCGGATCAAGATCACGGATGATCAGATCAAGGAATATTTCGAAGCGAATAAGGATACGTTTGCACAAAAAGAGCAGGTTGAAGCCAGTCATATCCTGGTGGACGATGAAAAAACAGCAAAAGAAGTGAAGAAGAAACTCGATAACGGCGGAGATTTTGCCGAGCTTGCGAAAGAGTATTCCACGGATACGTCGAATGCCGATTCAGGCGGGGAGCTTGGTTATTTTGGCAAAGGTGAAATGGTGGAAGCGTTTGATGATAAGGCGTTTTCTATGAAGAAAGGCGAAATCAGTGAGCCGGTCAAGACGGAATTCGGCTACCATATCATCAAGGTGACGGGCAAGAAAGAAGCGAAAGAGGCGGTCCTTGCCGATCATAAAGATGAAATCAAGGACATCCTGTTTGATCAGGCCCTTCAGACGGAGTATGGAACGTGGCTTTCTGAGAAGAAGAAAGAGTATAAGATTGAAAATACATTGAAAGATTCATAAACCGGTCATGGCCATCACGGTACAGTCGAAAAAGGACCTCGCCTATCAAACTGAAAACTCAAAGTGAATCATTATAAGGAAGGAAATCCCCGCTTACATTGCGGGGGTTTTTGTATGAAGGGAAATACATAGAACGAATCGGGTAAAACGACTATACTTTAGGTAGAGAGAGGTGGCCAAGGGACCTGTCCCCGCGGCTCACCTGATTCAAAAAGGAGCGATGGTCATGAACGTGTTGGTCGTAGAAGACAATCAAAGCGTCACAAGCATGCTTGAGATGTTTTTTTCTAAAGAAGATATAAAGGGTGAGTTTGTCCATGACGGCGCTGAGGGGTACCGTCGTTATCAGGAAGGCGAGTGGGATCTTGTCATTCTCGATTGGATGCTTCCCGGGATGGACGGCGTGACGATTTGCCGGAAGATCAGGGAGGAAGGATCACAGGTTCCGGTCATCATGCTGACGGCGAAGGACAGTGAGTCCGATCAGGTGCTCGGTCTTGAACTCGGGGCCGATGATTATGTGACGAAGCCCTTTTCACCCCTTGCCCTGATGGCGAGGATCCGGGCGGTGACCCGGCGTTATCAAGGTCAAGGGGAGAAAAATAGTACAGGAACTCAGGATGTCGACACGTCCGACTTCCGGATCAGCAAGGAAACCCGTGAAGTTTTCCTGAAAGGCGTTCCTCTTACCAATCTGACGCCGAAAGAGTTTGAACTTCTCTATTATCTTTCAAAGCATCCGCGGCAGGTGTTCTCGAGGGAACAGCTTCTGGAGCGTGTATGGGGCTATGATTTTTACGGGGACGAGCGGACGGTGGATGTACATATCAAGCGGCTCCGCAATAAGATCGGCAGCAAGGACAAGCCGTATCTTCATACGGTGTGGGGCGTAGGATATAAATTCGATGAGGCGGCGGCCGGGGATGAAGTTTAGGTATCTGTATCAGCTGCTCCTCAGTCATACGAGCGTCCTCATCATCGCCTTCATGATCCTCGGCCTCCTGTTTTCCCATTATGTCGAAAACCTGGTGTATGAAAATAAGGTCACGGAGCTGCGGACGTATGGGGATAAAATTTTATCAGACCTTGAAAGGCCAAGTCCGAGACGTCCCCTTTATTTGGATGAATACAGTAACCTGCTGCATGCCCGGAATATTGAGGTGATCACATTCAATCGTCAGGGGGAAGTATCCTTTTCAAGTGGCGGGGTGTATCCGCGGATCGAGCTTTCGAAAGAAGAGTGGCAGAAAATCGAGAGCGGTGAAACCGTTCCGTTGAAAAAAGATTTCGGACGCTTTGATCAAGCGGTTTCACTCGTCATCATGCCCCGGGTGGTCAATGAGCAGCTAACGGGCGGACTGATCCTGATTTCCCCGATCAGCGGTTCGAGGGAAATGCTGAGTGAGATCAATCATTACCTGCTGTATATCGTGTTGTTGGCGCTTGCCATTTCTGTGCTTGTCAGCTTGTTCTTATCAAAGCTCCACGTGAAACGGATTCAGCGGATGAGGGATGCCACGTCTAAGGTATCGTCGGGAGATTATGATGTTCATGTCCCGAGCTCGAACTTCGATGAAATCGGTGACCTTGCCGAAGATTTCAATCGAATGGTGACGAAACTCAGGGCATCAAAAGAAGAAATCGACGCCCTGGAAAACCGGAGACGGCAGTTCATGGCCGATGTCTCCCACGAACTGAGAACACCGCTGACGACGATCAGGGGTGTCATCGAAGGGATCCGGAACGACATGATCCCCGAGGGACAGAAAGAGAAAAGCTTCGGTCTTGTCAGTCAGGAAACGAAGCGGCTCATCCGCCTCGTGAACGAGAATCTGGATTATGAGAAAATCCGGTCCAATCAGGTGGTCCTCTCGAAAGTGACCCTGCCGTTACTCGATCTATTCGAAGTCATCAAGGACCAGCTCGACCTGCAGGCAGAGGAAAAAGGGAACTCCATCACGGTTCTGGCAGACGAAGATGCAGTGGTGCATGCCGACTACGACCGTCTCGTCCAAATCCTGATCAACATCACAAAAAACAGCATCCAGTTCACCACGGGAGGAACGATCACCTTGAAGGGATCCTCTTCCGAAAACGAATCGGTCATTGAAATCGAAGACAACGGAATCGGCATGGACCCTGAGGAAATCAAGTCCATTTGGCGCCGTTTTTATAAAGCGGACCTGTCCCGCACGAATAATCCATATGGTGAATTCGGCATCGGACTCTCCATCGTGAAGCAATTGGTCCTTATGCATGAAGGATCGATTGATGTGTTCAGTGAGAAGGGGGAGGGGACGAGGTTTGTGATCCGGCTGCCGCTTTGACGGGTTGTAAAGCCACGGGGACAGGCACCTTGGCCTTCCTGAGACGAGGTACCTGTTCCTGTTTTTTTCATCAGCTGACTACGGCTTGATCCCAAGATACCTCTCAATATGTTCGACCCTTTCGAGAAGTCGCTGTACTTTTCGATTCAACTGGGAATAGTGTGCTTCGATCATATGCACATGGGTATCATACCCTCCTGTATATTGTCTGTGATAAGGACGGTACCTGGGGTCAGGCGGATAGACAACATGATTCCCCGGTGTTCGGTACTGGAACATACGGTCACTCTCCCATTTAATTGGTATATTCGGACGTTGAGATACTATATGCCTTCATCTGTCCATTCGTTCACTGTCGCCCGGGAGATGATCTTTAAAAAGGTCGATGAACAAGGTGCCATTGCTGTTGATCACGGCATAATAGATGTCTTCCAATGTGATTCCTCTCTTGTTCGCTTCAATTTCCAGCCATTGTAATGAGTAGGGAGGAATCAGGTTTTTCGAAATGACCTTGCCCTCCATGACCAACTCAATGGGAATGGAAGCAGAGGGGGAAGGGTCCATATTCATGTCTGTCTTTGTGAGGGGCAGGAAACGATTTTTCTTTTTGATGGACAGTACTCCGCTCACTTCCAACAGGGCATATTCCACTTCGTTTATGTCAAACACACCAAGTTCCCGGAGGTGCTGATTCAAGTCATCCATCGTGAACTTTAGTTTTTTCATATTCTCATCCAAAATTTTTCCCTCTTCCATTAGAACCGTGGGACGCCCTGATAACCATCGTCTGAATAGCCGTTTTTTCGAAGACAGTATCAGAAATAGATAAAATAATAAGACCAGCACTATAAAAGAAATGAAGATATTTAAAAAATCGATGTTCGTATCAAATCCCATATTGGCAATGCAGGAACCCACCGTGATCGACAGGGCAAAGCTGTAATGATTTTTGTGTGAATTGATATGTTTACCAATAGCTAACGTGACAATGACCAATAATAGAAAACTGATCATCGTTCTTGCGACAGCGATTAAAACTCCATCCATAGGGTATCTCCTTATTCAAAGTATTCATTCCCATTATGGACAAAGGATGGAGAAAGAAGACGAGCATGCAAAATCCTGTCCAATAAAAATAAAACACAATCTGTTCATTTCAGTTATAATAGAATGTAAAGTTTGATTTTTTTTAATCTTTTAAAATTACTGAAAGTAGGGAAGCAATACCGATGAATCACTTTGAGTTATTGACCGGTCTCCTTCTTAACCTCCTTGCCATATTGATCATCATTTTACTGATAAGCTTTCATTACCTTTCCCGAAATAAAGTACATAAACTTCACATTAAGCCGCTATCGATCTATTTGGCCAGTTCGCTTCTTCTGTTACTCAGCCTTGCGTTAAGTGTTCGATTGGAAGATGGATTTGTGTATGATCTGCGGTTCATTCCGTTTCTGCTCGGGGGAATCTATGGAGGGAACCGGGTCCTGCCCTGGCTTGCTGTTACCATGATCGCGGTCCGTGCCCCGATGATGGGTCCTGGATTGTGGGTGACCGTGGTCATGGCGGTTCTCTTTACGCTATTGATCCTGTATATGCGTCCGAGGTGGGAGGGGAAAACCTGGATGACGAGGGTGTACTGGTATACGCTCTTTGCGTTCGGGTACTCGGTCCTCTCATTATGGATCCCGTCCCTGATCTTTCACTTCACGTATGACAACTCGTTCTTGATTTATTCGGCTGTCCTCAGTGGATCGACGTTCTTCGTCTTTTATCTGTGTGAAATCATCCGGACGATCTATATTCTTCAGCTGGAAGCGATCAAATACGAGAAGATGCAGGTGGTCAGTCACCTGGCAGCGAGCATGAGTCATGAAGTGCGGAATCCGCTTACGACTGTGAAGGGATTCCTTCAGCTGATCAATGAAGATCCAACCAACGTCAGCACGAATCGTGAGCTGTCGAAGGTCGCCGTCAGGGAGATCGACCGGGCGACAGAGGTGATCAATCAATACTTGGACTTTGCCCGGCCTCACCCGGAGCTTGAGATAGAAGTGGAGATCCGGGATGAGATGAACCGATCCAAGGAAATCATTATGCCCCTGGCGGTGAAAAAAGGAATCATCCTGAAGGTGAACATTTTACATCATCACTCCATCAAGGGGGATCCCAACAAGCTCCAACAGATTCTCATCAATATCATGAAAAATGGTCTGGAGGCCATGGAAGCCGGGGGAACGCTCCGGGTCTTCAGCTATCAGGAAGGTGAAAAGGTGTTCATCGTCATCAACGATACGGGAGTCGGCATGACGAAAGAACAACTCATGCGCCTCGGCGAACCATACTTCTCCATGAAAGGCAAAAACGGGACAGGCCTCGGCATGATGACCGCCTACCAACTCACAGAAGGCATGAAAGGCACCATCAACGTCCTAAGCAAACCCGGCAAAGGAACCTCCGTCATCCTCTCCTTCCCCATCTACAAAGAAGAAGGAGAAGGCACCCTCCCAAACCCGGCCCACACAACAAAGGTCCGTCCCTCACTGCGATAGGGACGGACCTCTGTTTTTGTTAAAAGGGCGAGGGACGGACCTCTGTTTTTTAGTTGTTTTGAGGGTGAAACCCATTGGAATGGGGATTTCGGGTGGGTTTTCAGAGGTCCGTCCCTCGCGATTTGAAACTTTTTACATGTCCGACCGTATAGATAAGTAAGAGTAATCCAGAAAGGAATGGATCCTGTGAATGGAATCTTACTGGTCATCATATTAGGAGCAATCGGTTGTGCCATCGTGGGGACGGTCTTTCTTGTGAATAAAGCACTGTCTCACTACATGCACAACCGAAAAGGAATTGATCAGCAGTCAGCGATCATCACTTGTCCGAATTGCGGGGCGGAGAATGAGCGTCAGATGAATGGGCAGCATTGCAGGGAATGTTATGAAGCGTTTTAGGCAGCGGGTTGAGTCTCTTGAAATGAGGCAAGCGAAAAAGAAAGGAGAGGTCACACATGATTTGGTTATTCATACTGGGTCCGATCATTTTCGTTTCAGGCATAGCGATTTACTTGGAGAAAAAGTCAGGGATGACACCTCCTGATCTGACAGAACACGCGATAAAAATCGATGAAGCGGATAAGAATGCCAATATGCACAAGAATTCGGGAGGATCCTGAAGAATGGTCCGCGGCAACGCGCCCCGGCTAAAGATAACGTTAAGGGACGGACCTCAATTTTGTGCCCTTTTTACGGGTGAAATCCATTAAAATCCGCCTTTTCATTTAAATTAAAGAGGTCCGTCCCTCTCGCCGAACGGCCGCTTCTTCTGTAGAATAAAAGAAAGACAAGTTGAAGGAAGTGAGCCGATTGATTAAGTACGAATGTCTTCATCATGTAAGTTTGAATGTGACGGATCTTGAGAAAGCGAAGGAGTTTTACGGAAAGACCCTATGCTTAAAGGAAATCCCACGTCCGGATTTCGATTTTCCCGGAGCCTGGTATGATATTGAGGGCCAGCAGCTTCACTTGATCGCGGACGCGTCTTCCCAGACGATCCGGGAAGACAAACATCTATCCAGCCGGGAAGGTCACTTTGCCCTCAGAGTGGAAAACTACCATGATACGCTTCGATGGTTAAAGGAAAATTGCGTGGAGGTTCTCGAGAAACCCCATTCTAAAAGCGGTTTTGCCCAGATCTTCTGTGCAGATCCGGATGGGAATCTGATTGAATTAAATGTGGATCAAAAAGAGTTGTAGATGAAATCAACAGGAGCATACCCCTAAATAAAGGGGGTCTCTTGTTGGTTTCTTTTTTTGTGCCATGATTCTAATCATCCAATTACCTTTCATATTTGCCAATCGTTTCAGTGAATGTTCTTCCCCCCTTTTTCAAATACTGAATAAATAGCAGATCAATCCAAAAGGGTGGTTTAGTTGAAAGAACAATGCAATAGCACGACGAAGATTAGTAATTGGTGTGTGGTGAGCATGGCATCGATTCCTTTGGTCATGACCTTGGGGAACTCCATGCTGATTCCTGTACTGCCGATTTTTGAAAAAGAGGTGGGGATCACTTCTTTTCAGACCAGTATGATTATTACAAGTTATTCGATTGCGTCGATCTTTCTGATTCCAGTGGCTGGATATTTGTCGGATCGCTTCGGCAGGAAGGTGGTCATTTTGCCGAGTTTGCTGATTGCGTTAATTGGCGGATTGGTTGCAGGGTATGCCTCCTGGAAAATGGATGATCCCTTTACCTGGATCATTATCGGCCGTGTTCTCCAGGGAATCGGGGCAGCCGGGGCGGCTCCGATCATCTTGCCCCTGGTCGGCGATTTGTATAAGGATGACGATGAAAAGACGAGTTCCTGTCTTGGGTTGATCGAGACATCCAACACATTCGGCAAGGTGCTGAGTCCCATATTGGGGGCTTTGTTTGCTGCGTATTTATGGTATCTTCCATTCTTCTCTATTTCTGTATTCAGTCTCATTTCGATTGTCCTTGTCCTCTTTTTCATTAAAGTTCCTAAGAAGAAGGAAGAACCCGTTGCCATTTCAGCCTTCATCCAGAGTACGAAGAAGATCTTCAAACAGGAGGGAAAATGGATTTTTACTGTCTTTCTTGTCGGGATCTACATTATGCTCGTCCTGTTTGCGGTCTTGTTTTTCCTATCGGATTCATTGGAGAAAACCCATGGACTGTATGGGGTGAAAAAAGGCTTTGTGCTCGCCATTCCGTTACTGGCCCTTTGCATTTCTTCCTTTATTACAGGCAGGAAGATCATGGGTGAGCTGAAGGTCATGAAGGTAATCATGACGGTGAGTTTGATTCTGATGAGCATCAGTGTCGCCTTGATAGGATTTGTCGATCAGCGACTGGTTCTGCTCCTCGCAGTCACAAGCTTCCTCGGCCTCTCGATTGGAGCTCTCCTGCCGACGATGGACGCGTTGATCACCGAAAACATCGAGAAAGAACAAAGGGGGACGATTTCCTCTTTCTATAGTTCATCCAGGTTCATCGGGGTGGCTGCCGGTCCGCCGTTGATGGCGGTATTGATGAAATCCCTCCTGAATGTAAGTCTCATTGGAGCGGGAGTCCTTGGTATTCTGATGTTTCTGCTTGTGTTGATTTTTATTAAGCCTGAAAAGTCTGATTCAACGGCAAAAGGAGGTAAAAAATGAGACCTTTAGATAGCGATTTTTCCGATTCCCATCTCCCTTTCTACAGTGTAAACAGTGGGAAAGGGAAGGAAGTGCGCAATGACCTGTATTATTGGACCAATCAGATCGTCAATGTCTGTTTCTACGGGACTCCGGGAAGCAGGGACTGGGTGCTGATTGATTGTGGGATGCCTCATTCAAAGGAGAAAATCATGGAAGCGGCAACAGAACGCTTCGGACATTCCGGTAAACCAAGGGCGATTGTATTGACTCATGGACATTTCGATCATGTCGGTTCACTGGAGCCTCTTCTTGAGGAATGGGATGTACCTGTGTATGCACATGAACTGGAAATTCCTTACCTCACCGGAAAAAAGAATTACCCAAAAGGAGATCCAACGGTGGATGGGGGATTGGTGAGCGAATTGTCCCCACTATATCCACATCACGGCATCGATGTTTCTGACAGACTTCACGTGCTACCGGCAAATGGTGAGGTCCCCTTTATGACTGGGTGGAAATGGGTCCATACACCAGGTCATACACCGGGACATGTCTCCTTTTACCGTGAGTCCGATGGGATATTGATGGCTGGAGATGCATTTGTCACAGTCAGGCAGGAATCCCTATACAGGGTCATGATTCAAAAGAAAGAAATCAGCGGTCCTCCGAAATACTTCACGATGGATTGGGAGCGGCTAGGGAATCGGTGGTGACCTTATCCTGTCTGAATCCAGAAGCAGCAGTCACTGGACATGGAGAAGGGATGGAGGGGGAAGAGCTTTCAGGGGCATTGCGATATTTGGTGGAACACTTTGACGACATTGCTTTACCTGCTGACCGGAACCCGCATTAACCCTTCATTCGAAAAAGGTACTCTCCCCTCGAATTTAAATGTTCATGAGTAATGAAAAAAGATTCTCAGGTTGACTGGATATCAGACCTGAGAATCTCTTTATTTCATAGATTACTCACAATGTTCATTTTTGTTTTTATGAAGCGGGGGAGGAATCAACCATCCCTTTTCTTTATTGAGCTTCAAGACTTTTGCACCCAATTGGGCTTTTTGCATATGGAATTGGCCGAACATCATCGCTACATCTTCACGGATGCTTTGTCCCATGACCGTACTGCAGGCCACTAAGCCTGAAGCGATATTAGCCGACATTCCTGCTGCAATGGCTGGATCCGGCATCCGGGCGCCAGTCGGGATATCATCCAGGCAGGCATGTGGAGGCTCAGGTGGAGTGGGAGGAAGTCCGATCCCATTTTCCTTTAACAGTTTCTCCACTTGTTTGATTTCTTCCTGACCGCCTTCAATGCTATCTTTCAGTAATTTCTTCAGATCATCATCGCCTGCGTGATTAAGCTGCATTTGATACCCAGCCACAGTGGCTTTAGCCGTCAATAAATAGTTCCACGTTCCAAATACTTCACCGTAATGCAATGGTTCTTCCTGTGGATTTCCACTTAAAATACCCATCATTATCCTCCTGATTGTCATATTTGTGTGCCACCTTTCGAAAACGATTGTACGAGCACAAGGAATATTTTTCTCAAAAAGGCAGGAAAGTATGTATCAGTTGGTGATTCATTTGATTCGTTTTGAATAGATTGCACAACCCGGGAAGTGGTTCACGCTTCTTATGAGTCAGTTTAGGACATCATTGTATCGATCTACTGCAAGCGTCCCGTCTTTTTGAATTTCTGCATAGAACACATCTGTCATGTCAGTGATGCCTTGTGAAGTTAATTGTTTCTTCACCCAGTCTTCATCCACATGAAGCTCGCGCAGGCTGTTCATCACAATTTTCCCATCTTCAATCACGGCTGTCGGTATAGCCACCTGATGGGTGGAGCCCGGACTCCTGAAAGCCTGTTGATCCCCCTTTGTGAAGGGTTGATGCTTCTCCTTTTTCATGACTGAGAGAGTCCCATCGGTTTCAAAGATGGCATAATCCACTTCCTTGATGGAAAAAACATTCTTCTTTCTCAACAGGACATTCAACGCATCCAGATCCAGCCGCACCTTACTCAGTTCAGCATCCATGATTTCCCCTTTTCGGACGACGACCCGGGGCACCCCCTCAACTGCTTTCCGGAATGCTTTCGACTTAAGGTCCACATAGCCCATGAAAACCGTGAAAATGGTCCAACCTGCCAAGGCGATCACTCCATTCCGTACACTGATCGATGAATCGATTGCAAGGGAAGCTCCCAACGTCCCGATGGCAATGGCTGATACAAAGTTGAAGAAGGTCATCTGGGAAATCTCTTTTCTTCCCATGATGCGGGTAAGGGTAAGCAACAGGAGGAAGGAAAGGATAAGCCTGAAGGAAAGTTCGATGATGGTCATATTTCTGCACCTCTTCTCATATTTTCATGCTACTTTTGTAAGATGTGCAGTTAGAGAATAATTTATTTAAAAAGGACTCCATTTCCATTTACCCGTCATGGGTGAAGAATCTTCTGCATAACAATAGAAAGATATTGCCAAATCAGGAGGGAGTACCTTGCATACGAACTATAAAGTGTATCATCCATACGTTAGTCCCTTTGATCCTTGTCCGCCGATCACGAAGAAGGTGTATTCGACACCGCCTAATCTCTATATGGGATTCCAGCCTGCGAATCTCGAGCAGTTCACCCCTCGGGAGGCATTGCGGAACGGGACGCTCTGGAAGGCGTTCTACGATCCTTACTACAGCCCTTATGAACTGAATGGGGATGGTGACTCCTGATGAAACAGCTTCCGGCGCATTATTATGAGGTGATGGAAGAACTTCAGACCGTTGATTTCGTCATCGTAGAACTGACCTTATACTTAGATACTCATCCTGAAGATTACGAAGCCATCAAACAGTACAACGAATACGTACGGATGAGGAAAAAGATCAAAAAGAAATTCGAAAAGGAATTCGGTCCCCTGACCGGGTTCGGATACAGCTACTCAAACTATCCGTGGGACTGGAAAGATACGCCTTGGCCATGGCAGGTCTAATACGGAATAAAGGAGAGGATCGACACTATGTGGGTTTATGAAAAAAAACTTCAATATCCTGTACGGGTCAGTACATGTAATCCGAAACTGGCTAAATTTCTGATCGAACAATACGGCGGCGCCGATGGAGAACTTGCGGCAGCCCTGAGATATTTGAATCAGCGGTACACGATTCCCGATAAAGTCATCGGCTTATTGACCGACATCGGGACCGAAGAATTCGCCCATTTGGAAATGATCGCCACCATGGTGTATAAACTCGTCAAAGATGCCACACCTCAGCAAATGAAAGACGCGGGTCTCGATGCGAACTATGTAAATCACGACAATGCTATTTTTTACCAAAACGCAGCCGGTGTCCCCTTCACAGCCTCCTATATCCAGGCAAAAGGTGACCCGATCGCAGACCTCTATGAAGATATTGCCGCCGAAGAAAAAGCAAGGGCCACGTATCAATGGATCATCAATATGAGCGATGACCCCGACCTGAATGATGGACTGCGATTTTTGCGGGAACGGGAAATCATCCATTCGCAACGTTTCCGAGAAGCGGTGGAGATATTGAAAGATGAGCGGGATCGGAAGGTGATTTTTTAAATGAGGTGAAAAAACCAACAGGGGAAGCTCCCGTTGGTTTTTTTATGGTATCATTACAAAAAATGGATAATAAAAAACTCACTCATCATCCATTTGTCACATGCAGGAAAGGATGAACGATCATTTTAGAAACTGCAGTTGGAATCATTATTGTTCTTTTTATATTGGGACTATGTTTTTTAATGATTTATTGGGGTTTGACAACTATATATAAACGCTCAAAATTCAATGGAACTCATGAAGAAGAGATGAAAAGAGAGATAGAATCGTTGAAAGGGAGGGTTGAGTTCCTCGAGAAGAAAATAGCACAGAAATAATTGCATCCCCGATCATTTTTGCCGAAACAACCTATCGGGCAATGGGTTTAATTGACAGAATTTTCAAATCTGGTATATTGGTAATGATTAGCAGGAATCATTATTGGAGGTACAAGATGAAACAACTCAAACAATCCGGCCTTGAAGCCGTTCTTATTATCATTGGAATCATTTTGGTCAGTGCCACATCCGGCCTGTTCAAAACACAAATGCTTTCCCTCGTTACATATGGACAGGAATTAATGGCTGTATGCAGGGAATTAGTCGAGCCTCAACATCTCGTCTATACAAATCCTGTCTCGCATATCGAACGTCCTCTCTTTCCCATCATCCTGAAGGCTTTCATGAGCAGTGCGCGCATCTTTTTCCTGGCAATCGGGTTGGCGTTAACATGTTCAGTCTTACTGATGATCCTCTATTTTTCAGTGGGGAAAAGGATTCGGAAAGGGATGGAAGCCGTATCGTTTTATCTCGCCTCGCTTCCTGATATTTTTGTCATCGGGAGCCTTCAGATGCTTGTGATCTGGTTTTTTAAACAGACCGGCATTCTCGTCGTCGACGTCGCATCACTCGGAGAAAATCAGGTCATCCTGTTCCCGGCGGTCACGCTCTCGATCCTGCCAACGTTCTTTTTTCTGGGATCGATGGTGTCTTTTTTGAAAGAAGAAGAGGGACTTCCTTATGTGGAGCTTGCGAAGGGAAAGGGACTCGGCCGATTCCGGATCATGTTCATCCATATGATGCGGAATGTGCTCGTCAGTTTAACCTATCACGGCAAGCAGATCATCTGGATGATGCTGTCGAATCTATTAATCTTGGAATACTTATTCAATGTGTTCGGGGTCACGTCGTTTCTATTTTCCTATAACACGCCTGCGATATTCGCGATTACGTCGATCATGCTATTCGTTCCACTCTATCTTCTATTAAAATTCATGCAGCTCGTGATCACGAGAAAAATAGGCAGGGAGATGAGTCTATGAGAAAGTGGAATCGGCATCATGTCACCATTAGCATCTGTTTACTGTTCATCGTCGTGCTGGTTGGGTGGAGTATGATTTTTAATCTGTGGGATGGGAAAATACCGAATACATATATCCTTTATGATGATGAAGCCAATATCATCGGGGACGCGCCGTTTCCCCCTTCAGCTGACTTTCCGTTCGGGACGGACCGGGAAGGAGATCACCTGTTTTATAAAGTTTTGGAGGGAGCTCAGTATACCATTGGGGCGGCAATCGGAATCTCCCTTCTCAGTTTCCTTCTTTCCTTCGTCATCGGGGTACTGGGAGGGTTTACGAAATCCCGGGCAAAAAAATGGACGCAATCGATCTTTACGTCCTTTTACTTCATCCCGCAATCGATCATCGCCTACAATATGCTCTACCCCTTGCTATGGGAACCCAGGCAAGGATTTGAGACAAGTTTCACAGAAAGGGTCATTTGGCAGTCCATCGCCGTGGCCGTGCTCATGGCTCCGACCACGGCGATTCTCCTTTCCAACGAAACACGTCAGGTTCTCGACAAAGAGTTCGTGACGTGTGCCCGGGTCCTTGGCGGAAGTAAATCCTTCCTGTTCAAGAAGCATGTACTTCCACATCTGAAGCCGCGGCTCTTTATCATTTTTCCGAAAATCATGATCCAGGCGCTTCTCATCATAGCCCACCTCGGATTTTTCGAGCTGTACTTCGGTGGAACCGATGTGTGTTACGGTCCCATGTGCCCGCCGCCGCAGCCTTTCGTCCAGGAATGGGCGAGCATCATGTCCATGAGCTTTGTCGAATTGACCAACGCCTGGTGGATCTTCATGATCCCGATGTTCTTCTTCGCCCTGACGATCCTGTCCTTGACGGGGATTACGAGGGGACTTGAGAAATTGTTGGAGGAGGATGAGGTGAAGGTAAGTTCTACTGAGGTAGGGTCTGCTTCAGGGAAAGTGGAAGGGATTTTGGTGGAGAGTGATTTTGTTTTGGTGGAGCGGGGTGTTGATAACAACAGGTGATGGATTAACAATAATCTCCTAACCCGTCACACCCGACTTTCTGCTATATTTATAGTACAATGAAGGAAAACGGTTGAGGGTAGGGGAGATGAGTCATGACATTGAAAAAAATGAAAAGCATCCTGTTCATGCTGCTCGGGTTCATAGCCTTGGTGTGCGGGGTTGCCGGCACAGTCCTGCCCGTCCTGCCAGGTGGACCGTTTTATCTGCTGGCGGTTTATTTTTTCTCCAAGAGCTCAAAGCGCGTGGATGCCTGGTTTAAAAACACGTATATTTACAAAAAATACGTGGTCTCCTTTCTCGAAAAAAAGGGCATGACCATGAAAGAAAAGATCAGAATCAATCTGATAGCAGACTTCTTTATCCTGCTTTCCGTCCTTTACGTCGACATCCTTGCTGTCCGGATCATCCTCATCGGCCTGGCATTATATAAACATTATTATTTTATCAAGAAGATCAAGACGATTCCGCCGCAGTCGTATCAAGTGGAGGAGAGCCAGTGAGCGACAGGCTTTAGTCAAAATGAAGAGATATCAATTAAAACGTGATTTCAGAGGAGTCAAAAAGGGCTCCTGTTTCTATTTGGTCGTTGAATCCGAATATATCGGCATCAAGGAATATGTGGTACGAACGCAGGATTTCTCAAGGAGAATGATCATCTCTGAAAGAGAAATGGAGAAGTATTTTGTCCGGATGACATAAAGGGAGGGCCCGTCGAGAAGACGAGGCTTTTTTTGTTGCCGAATAACCTGGCATGACTATGGTCAGAAACGGCATGAAAAGTAGGAATCCCGCTTGATTATTCTGTAGCCCGCTAGATTTATTACATTCCCGCATGATTGTCTTAAAAACCGGCATGATTCATAAGAGAAAGTGACATGACTTGAATATATGAAGTGAGGATGAGCGGTTTTTATGCTGAAAAATAATATATAAGCTCGAAACCTAGATTAGTAGGCTAAATAAAAGAAACAATTGTATGATATGGAATGTTCTGTAATAATGAAAGCGGGCACTGCCCGGTGAAAGCCTGACCGAGGAGACTCGACAGGTTTTTATTTTTGGGTAAAAATGTAAATAATAAAACTTTTATCATTTGAGCTGCGTCTAATGAATGATACATACAAAGCAGGTGAATTTTCTAAAATGGAAGAGCGGACGAAATACGAGAAAGACCGACTCCTTGAGGAAGCCATGACTGATTACGGGAATGATGTCTATTATGTTGTGTATTCCTATGTAAAAGAGCATAGCCTGGCCGAGGATCTGACACAGGAGATCTTCATCAAGTTTTATCAAAAAATGGATACGTTCAGGGAAGATTCCTCCCTCAAGACTTGGATCATCTCTGTTGCCATTAACCACTGCAAGGATTATTTAAGGAGATGGGATACGAGGATGGTCAGTATCTCCAATAAGATCAACGATTTGGTGAAAGGGAAGATGGGGGCACCGGAACAGACCGTGATCAAAAATGAGCAGAATTCAGAGTTGATCCAAAGCGTCCTGGCCCTGCCCCTCAAATATCGGGAAGTCATTTTTCTTTATTATTTTGAGGAAATGAAGTTAGCCGAGATCGGAGCGAGTCTCGACATCAATACGAATACGGTGAAGACCCGTCTGACAAGGGGCAAGGCGCTGCTCGGTTCCACGATTAAACGCAGGGAGGTGTATAAGAATGGATGAACTGAAATCTTTGCGTGGATTGATGAAAGAAGAAACGTTCAAAGGCCGGGGTTTCACCAATGAGATGAGAGAGAATATCCTGAATGAAGTCCATTCTAAACCATCCAAGTCGTTTTCTATCTCGAAGAAACCGATTTTTGCCCCAATCCTGTCTGTCCTATTTTTCGCCGCCTGCCTTTCGGTCTTTGTTTACTTCGGAGGAACACAGCTGGGCATCATCGGGAATAATGCGAGCGCCCCGTTATATGAAGCAAGCGATCGTCCGGAGTTCCTTGGAAGAGAGTTCAAGTTCATCACCAAGGTGCCGTTCAAGGTAGAAAATGTAAGCACGGAAGAGAAGGAAGGCCCGTTCGGTCATACGCAAATTGTCACTTTGATGGGATCAGAGAAACAGACGATTACGATGTCTTTTCAGCTCCTTGAGCCCGGGACCGATTTGACCTTCTCAGAGGAACCGGTGACAGTCGGTTCTTCTAAAGGAAGCTATTCTGAAACAGAGGGCCCATTAAAGTCAAACAGGCTGACATGGATAGAGGGTGAGGCTATGTATGAACTGAAATATATGTCGACACGATCCGGCATCACTCTCACTAAAAACGACATGATCCAGATGGCGGAGTCCTTCCGTTAAGGGAAAAGGATGATGGTTTCCTGCACCATCATCCTTTTACTATTAGTTACCGTAGACCACTTTCACGATTTTTCCACTTTTGTCATAAGTGACTTTTTTCCACTGACTTCCATCATTTGCACTTACATATAAGACAATTGTATAGCTCCCCGAAGTACTCCGGGAAGCTTCTTTCCAGGTGACGCCACCTTGACCTCCGCCGTCTTCAATGACTTTTGTTCCGTCACTCATCATAGCCCAACTCCTTTTGTTAGTTAATACCATTAATTTAATACATGACTATCATACTATAAAACTGCTGGATACATTTTCTATTTATAGGGTTATGGGATGGGGAAATCACCGGTTAAAATCGGGATAGCTATCGAAACCCTGTCGAGATATTAATATTTTAATAAAAGATGTATAGAGGATGGGTGAAATATAGGTAATTCGATAAGTTGGCATGAATATTGATAATCCCGCACGATTATTCCCATTCACGCCCGATAAATCTGAAACTCGCATGATGAGGTGAAATTGTGTTTGAAAGGATTGTATAAAATTCTTTTATTTGAAATAATTGGTAGTGTCATAAACAGATTTTTTATAAAAGGAAGTTGAAAACCATGATAAAAAATAAAAAATACCTCATTGCCTCTGGCGTGATCCTCATTATCTGTATGTCTCTCTATTTCCCGTATCCCAATAACCGGACCATGTTCGAGCGGGCAACATTTATGTCCTTTCCGATCATCGACCAGGACGGATACAATCTACTCGCCATCGTTGGTTCTTTCCTATTTATCTTTGCGATGATTTTACTTGTAAAGGGAATGTCAAAATACCATGTTCGAACAGTGATCATCGTGTTATTCGCCTATACCTTATTGCCTCTTGGAATTGTGGCCGTTTACCAGGATACGGTTGCCGAAGGAATTGCTGCTCTTTCGTACGATGGGACGGGGACGTGTGATTTCGAGCGGGTCAGTGAGGACGAATTAAAGGGGGAATGTCGGCTGCTAATCACCAACCATAGTGGTGCTCCGGTGACATTTGAAATCGAATTCCTGGATTCATACATTCCGAACGAGGATCACCGTAGGACCTCCTTGATGAATGAGGGTGGTCCTTATAGAATCACGGTCGAAGCCGATCATGAAAAAACGGTAGAGTTCAAAGAGGTACTCGACGTATCAGATGTCCCCTATCACGTGGATGGGGGAGGTTTCATGAACGTCCACTTCAAGATTACGGATGGGGAGAGGGAACGGGTTTTATAAGGAAACTACACCTTCTATTGTAGCAGCTTCACCATTCAAAAAATTTCCTTTCAATCTCATCCATGGTTTATTCTCTTTTTAATTAGGTGAAACCCATAATTTTCCTTCAACTTCCTATAATACGCGAACTTTCTATGTTAGTGAGCATACACTATTCTGACAAGTTATAAGGAAGTAGGTATTGTATTGTGAAAAAGAAGGAACAAAAGAACAGTCTTTCATGTCGAATCCAGCTCCCCCCAAAGGGATGTCCGGGTTTATTCCCGCCAGAGGTTTGTGTTAATCCTGTCATCCAATTGGAAGAACTGGTTCTCATCAGTTGTGAGGCAACCATTAGTGGAAGAGTATTATGTGATCACGTGCCTGTGGGAGGGGTACAAGTTACTTTAACGTCTACCTTTCCTGAATTGGTCTTTAGTGATCCGACTCCGGTGACGGACAGGCAGGGGGTGTTTACCACCACGGTGACAGTCCCCCGAGGAACACCAATTACTCCTGATGTCCGGATTACTGCGACAGCCACTGTCTCAGAGGAAACGGTCAGTGATTCGATTTTTGTAAGGGTGGGGTGTGTCGAATGTACAAATCCTGTTCTAACGCTTAACCCTGTAGAAGGGACGATCGGGTGTCCGGGGACGCAAATTTCAGGACGACTGATATGTGATGGGCAACCAGTACCGAATGCAGCCGTGTTGTTTACGATCGGGAACGATTCCACGAAGGTGGTGATCACTCCGAACCCGGCTATTACGAAGGCAGACGGAACCTATACGGCCACTTTGGTACCGTTCCTTGGGATTGACGCAACGATAACGGTGACGGCATCAACGACTGTCGGTGGAAATCCGGTGACGTCTGAGACCCAGCCTGTTACAGTAGAGTGTCTGCCGTGTCAAAACCCTGTCATTTCACTGGATGACCTTGAGCCGATCATTTGTGATGGACTCGTTACAGGACGTCTTCTGTGTGATGGAAGACCGGTGGCGGGGGTTCAGGTAAGGTTGAGCAGTCCGCTACTCGTCTTTGGATCGCCGACGGTCATCACGAATGCCAATGGTGAATTCTCAAGCCCCGTCAGTGTCCCACCAGGTACATCCGATCAGGTGACATCTTATACTGCAAGAGCTGAGGTAAATGGAATTTCAGTTTCCGATACCAATACGGTTGAAGTCAGCTGTCCACCGTGTCAAAACCCGATCATTCAATTAGATAACCCTGGTCCAATAAGTTGTAGAGCCGTTATTACGGGACGTGTACTATGTGATGGTGCACCGGTTCCAGGCGTACAAGTGACCTTAAGCAGTCCACTTCTTATGTTCCAGCCATCTGTCGTCACGACTAATTTCAACGGTGAATATTCAAGTGTGGCCACCGTGCCGTTCCCGACGCCCATAACCGAAGGTGTTTCATATACTGCCAGCGCAACGGTGAATGGCATCTTTGTATCTAATACCAACTTTCTGCGTGCAGGATGTGTCGACTGTCCAAATCCAGCCATGAATCTAATCGTACCTCCAACTATCGGATGTTCCGGTACCCTCTTGGGAAGAGTGGTCTGTGACGTGATGACACCGATTCCGAATGTGCCGGTATTCTTCGACATCGTTCAATCCCATACCAACGTATTCATTGATCCAAATCCTGCGATTACCGGAGCGGATGGACGATACACTGCAACGATCATGGCCGTTGATGGGACGGTTGAAACCATTACGGTAAGAGCACGAGCAACCGTCGGGGGGATCCCCATCAGTGCAGGGCCATTCAGTGTAAATGTGAACTGTCCTGTGCCACCGGAATGTTCTTGTAAATTCAAGCTGGATACTCAAGGTGGAGCGCAGCCTGGTGCCCAAATAAGAGTGACCCGATTCGGAATCGTCATGGATTATACGGGTACATTGAATGTCACCATAAACGAATGTGGGGCTTCTAGGGTGGGTCCTTGTAATCCTGCAGTGGATAACTTCAATTTCCTCTTCAATGCAAATAACGGGGATAACTTCCAATTCACCCAAGGTCGAAGAACAATGATTGCCTGTGAAGATAATTTTACCGTTGCCATTGTAGAAGGGTTGATCAATGGGCGGGTTAACAACGGTCCTTCCCGAACATTCGATGCGCAAATCAGAGCCAACCTCAACAATGTCACGGGTGACATCACCTTTGAAATCTTTGCGACTGATAATACGACGACCACTTTCCAGACACTCGTTCCGTTTACGGCACCTGGAAGTCCTCAGTCATTTATAACAGGTTGTTAAAATTCGATTATAAGCAGCGGGATGATTCTCGATGGAAGAAGTGGCAGGAAGCTCGGAACAATTGGCAAAACTTTTGCTCAGGAATTAAATGGTATGGTCCGGAAGTTTCAAGTGTAAAAGACAGATAGTCAAAGCCACAGAGGATGGATTCTCTGTGGCTTTGTTTTTACTAGTGTTCACGATTTTCTATAAGCGATAAAATGGAAACAAATTCCATAATGTATCACGCTAAAAGGAGTCTCTTCATGTTTAAAAAAAGCATCCGATTCCCCCTAATCTATTTCGTTATTAAGATCCTCTACCAATTCATCAAAAACGAAGAAATCAGGTGGATAGAAAATATCAGTGTCTGCTTCTGCATTTTTTTATTTATGTTGTTGTTTCATTGGGCAGATAAACCTTATAAGTGGAAAAAAGATCATCATGGATCGGATAACGTTCAGGGGAAAGCCAAGTAGAAACGGAAGACGAAGAAAAAATGTGTGGGGCTGGGTGAATGAGAGGGAATTCATGCTCTAATATGTTACCGTTCCACCCGATTCTCAAGGTTGAATACCCGTTTATCGATGTCTGTCGTTTTCGCATTCACAAAGCGAAATTCGGAATCTATGGATTGCTTCGTCACTTTTAATAAAGCAAGTACATCATCGGTTTGTGCAGCTTCAATCCGGTCGACGGTTGCTTTGATGTTTTTCACGTCCGCTTGGGTAGATTTAAGATCAGAACGGATACCGCTCACGTCCGCTTGGGTAGATTTAAGATCAGAACGGATGCCGCTCACGTCCGCTTGGGTCTGATTCAGATCGGAACGAATACCGCTCACATCCGCTTGGGTCTCTTTCAGATCGGACTGGATGCTGCGAACATCAGCTTGAGTCGTCTTCAGCTCACTTCGAAATTCCTTCATATCACTGCGCACTTCTTTCATCTCGCCACGTAAATCCAACAGTATTTCAAGTATCTGCTTCTCCATTTTTCTCACCTCCTTCCCATAATTATAAAACATCTGAATCGGACATTCTACCTTGAATCATTTCCTTTTTGGAAGAAAAAGGGGACGGTGAGCTCGCCCCTTTTCATCACTAATCACGCATGGATCCTGCTTCCCTTGAAGTCATGGCCCCTTGCCCTGCGGCGACATCTTTTTGAATTTGCTTTTTCACCTGCTGTGGGTCCGTCCCTGTTGTCATTGATTTCATCTCATTCTGATCAGGCTTTTTCATATACGAATCACCTCCAAATTTGTTTAGGCTCTTAGTATGGGCCTTGGTCCCAGGGGATATAAATTCTCCTCTTGTCCAAAAAAAGGAAGAGAGATATAATAAAAAAGAATCTTACATACTAAAGGGGGGAATATCATGCATACGTTCACTGTAGACATCAAAAAATACCGACTATTAATGATGTCTATTATTGGAATTTCAGCCGTCCTCGGGACACGTCTGTCCTTTTTTAGCTGATTTTTTATAGTGTGAACGAGTGTATGATTTCCTGGAATAGCGAGAGCCATGGGGAATGATTTCCTGTGGCTTTTTTTGATTTTATTCAGCCGCGGCGGCTAGTGGCTTGAGGTTTGCGACGTACCATTCAGCTGCTGAATTTCAGGGGATTTTTAGCAGCAGAATATCATAGGAATATCAGCAGCTGAAACCCGCCTGCGCTTTTTTTATCCAGCTCCGGCGGCTAAAGGCTCGAGGTCATAAGCTAAACAGGTCAAAAAGGAAAAAAACGCCTTTCCGCCCTGTTCATCTTATGCTTGTCGCCTTTGGGCGAGCCGCCTGCGCTTTTATGAGAGGACGAAATAAAATGATGAAAATATTAAAAACAAAAAACAATATCTATTTACTATACTTTTATCTCTTTTTTGCGCAGCTGTTTTTCGACCGGGCGTTATGGGTCATCTATCTTGGTGACAAAGGGATGACATTGGGCGAAATCGGGGTCCTTGAGGCGCTGCTCCATTTGGCAATCGTGTTATTCGAGGTTCCGACAGGGATGATTGCCGATTTGTACGGGAGGAAGGTCAGCTTAGTGATTGGGAATCTGTTCAGTCTCCTGTACGGATTGTTCATGCTCCTCGGCGGTAACTTCTCCATGTTCACCCTGGCGTTTCTGTCCATGGGGCTCATGGTCACCCTTCATTCCGGAGCGGAGCAGGCATTTGCCTTCGATACATTGAAGAATGACAAACGGGAAAAGGATTATACCCGGGTGATCGGAAGCATGACGGCGATTTCCCTGTTATCCCTTAGCCTGGCGAAATTCCTAGGTGGTTTCATGGCGGAAGTGAGCTGGGAGTGGGTGTACGGGTCCACCATCGTCACCCACGTCTTGGCGGTCATTCCCTTGTTGTTCATGAAAGAACCGGAGAGGGAGAAGACCGAAGAGATCAGCGGACGCTGGTACAATCAGTGGGTCCATCAATTCCGGCTGGGGGTCAATGTTTGGAGAAATAATCGGGTCATTCACGCACCGGTTGTGCTTTTTATCCTGGCGAGTGCGGTCATGGTGATCATGGTATTTTACGGGCAGGAATACTTCGTGGAACTGGGCTATTCGTCCATCGTCGTGGGAGCGGTGTTTACCATCGAAGGACTTCTCGGAGTTGTCATGGCGAAGATTGCCTACAAGGTGGAGGAGAGGTTCAAGTTCTTTAACATCCTCTATTATGGATTGGGACTTTTTCTTGTGTTCTTCGTCCTGTTTATCTTTGCAACGGACTGGGCGATCCTGCTATCGTTTCTGATCCTTGCCCAGCTGTTGAGTTTGTTCGAACCGATTTTCAGCTCTTTCGTGCAGAGCTTTTTGAAAAGCAATATACGGTCGACTTTCCTTTCCCTGATCGGGTTGATGGAGAGCTTTGTCATCATGATCAGCTTCCCGCTGTTCGGCTATGCCATTGAACGGACAGGATTCACTGACGGATTCGCCTGGCTGCTGGTGATTTTCTTTGTGCTGACGGGTGGGTATCTGGTTGGTCAGAGGGTGAAAATGAAGGGACGGATGTAAGAGAAACGCTTCTCACTTTTTTAAGTGGGGAGCTTTTTTCATATCATAAAAAAGGAAAAATGTGTTAAAATTTGACTAGTAGAACACAAGGGGAGATGGAAGTGACTGTTGAAAAAAGGAAAAAAAATTCGAGTCGTAGGGTTAAAAGGAAAAGGCGATTTTGCCGATTTTAGTACGGAAGTGCCAAGGCTTGCAAAGCAATTCATGGAAAGGATAGATGAACTCCAAGTTGTAACGGGTCCCGAAGTCGCCGTTTATGAGCCGAAAAAGGATAGTGATCATGTTGAAGGAATTTATTATGTTGGGGTGATAGTGAACGAACCCCTCAACAGCGTTCCTGAAGGGATGATGTATATCGAATTGGACGAAGAATATGCGATAGGAAAAGGACACGATATCGGGAATCTACATAAAGATTTAGTGAAGTGGATGAATGATCAAGGATATCAACGGAAAACGGAAGCATATATTGTGGAGACATATCATCCAATGGAGGATGGCGGGGAGGAAGTGGTGGTTTATCTGCCGATTCAAGGTGCTTGATCTAATGTGTTTTCCAGATAGCTGAACTTTAAAGAGTATGGTGAAACCCCATCTTCAAACCACCAAGAAAAACGATCGGAGGAACCAAACATGAAAACTGGTACATTTTTATTCATAACAGGGTTACTACTCTTTATGTCGGGTGTCTATTTATCTACTTATATCGCAAGCCTAGGTGTGTTATTAAGTGTCGGTGGTGGGATGATGCTTGGCGTCGGCAGTTATTTCATGGGGACGAATCAGGTGAAACCAAGAAAAAGGGTGAAAATGCCATGAAAAAAGGAAGACTCGTCACCAAAGAACATATTGTAAAAGATTTAAAAAGAATAGGAGTTACAAAAGGAATGACCGTCATCGTCCACTCATCCTTAAGGTCAATCGGCAGAGTCATAGGTGGTCCGGTTTCCGTCATCCTGGCACTGGAAGAAGCTGTCGGTATAGAAGGAAACATCGTTATGCCCACCCAAACCGAGCATCTGTGCGATCCGACGGAATATGGAAGCGGATATACCGATGAAGAGCTGGAACTCATCCGGGAAAACATGCCGGCCTTTCATCCCGATTTAACCCCGACCTCTTATATGGGCTTCATTTCGGAGACATTCAGAAAGCAGGATGGGGTGAAACGGAGTCCACACCCCCACACATCATTCGCTGCCTGGGGGAAAGACGCTGCCCGCATCACGCAGGAACATGGTCTCGACTTTTCCATGAATGAACAATCCCCATTAGGAAGGATGTATGAGCTGGGTGGCACTATTCTTCTCCTTGGTGCCCCGACGAATTCAAATACTTCTTTACATCTCGCAGAATATAGGCAAGACAACACCTTTGTGAAAGAAAAGATATGGGATGTGAAAGTGAAAAAAGGGGACAATGAAGTCTGGACGACGTATTGCGATATCAACAATGAATCCGATGATTTTGACAAGCTGTTTGATGATTTTTATAGAGAAACAGGGTATGTGAAAGAGGGTTTGGTCGGGGAAGCGAGGAGCTACTTCATGCCGATGAGAGAAATGGTGGACTACGCTGTAAGCTGGATGGATAAGAACAGAAAATGACGGGGAGGCAGACATCATGTCAATTGACGTGTTATCGTTGATCGTCATAGGGGCAGTGGTTGCATGTGTTTTACAGGCTTTGCAGAAGTATGGTGGGATTCCGTCTTATTTTAATGTGAAGCTTTTCTTCGCACTGGCTATTTTATCAGCCGCATGCTGGTTCATGAGTCTTGCCGTTGGCGGATGGGGTGGCATGAGCTTGACTGCAATTGGATTGAACGGACTGGTGGCAGCGGTGTCGGGGTTGGTTTGTTCATTCATTTTTTATTAAATATCGTGTTGAGGACCCAATAATCAGAAAATATATAATGACTTGGCTCGATGAAGAATGTTTTTATACCATTTATCATATGTAGGTTAGTGAAGAGGAGGGTTACAATTGAAAAAAGTATTCAGTACGGGGTCATTCATTATCTTTCTCATCGGTCTAGTATTCTATTTTTTAGCCCTGTTAGGTAAAGACACATTCTTACTGCCTGCGGTCATTATGGCAGTCGTAGGTTTTGTGGCAGGCTTATTCGGGGAAAAAACAATCCAAAGAAAGATTGGACTGTTTGGAAATGGCCTCATATTAGTAGTCGGTCTGCTTTTGCCGTTCGTGGTGACGACGTTTTTTTGGAATAAGCCTTAGGGAATACATTCTTAACGTCAAGAACTTCTTGGGCAAAGAAGTTCTTTTGTTTTATAGAAATAAAGAAATTCAGAAAAAAGGAGAACAAACAATGAACCTGGACACCCCAACTGCAATCGGAAACACAGCCAAAGTCTATCTCTATGAAAATAAAATATATAAAGTCTTTAACGACTCCTTACCAGTCGGTGAGTCCATGAAAGAAGCAAAAAAGCAACAGTATGCCCACTCATGCGGACTGCCTGTACCTGAAATCTATGATGTCACACACATAGATGGAAAACAGGTCATCATCATGGAACACATAGAAGGGAGGCCTATAGGGGATCTTCTGACTGACAACATGAAACGAGCGGAGTATTACATGGCGATGTCAGTGGACATTCAACTAGGCATTCATCAGATCAAAGCTCATTCCATTGAACCGATGTCCGAAAAGCTGCGTCGCCAAATAGAATCTGCACCCGAATTGGATCATCACATGAAGTCCATCTTACTGAAAAAACTAGATTCCATGACCTTTGAAAAAAAGCTCTGTCACGGTGATTTTCATTTATTCAATTTAATCCTGTCAGAGAATAACATCACCATCATCGACTGGGTGGATTCCAGTGCAGGGGATAGACGGGCTGACGTGTATCGCACCTATCTCCTGTATTCCCAGGCATCAAAGGAACTGGCGGATATGTATATGCGGCTGTATTGTGAGAAAAGTGGTTTGTTTAAAGAAGAGATATTTCGATGGGCGCCCCTCATTGCTGCGGCCAGATTGTCAGAGTGGGTCTCTTCCGAAGATCCGAAGCGATTATTGGAAATTGTGCATCAGATTTGATAAAGAGCTTAGGCAGGAAAGAGCCACGGTACCTGTCCCCATGGCTTTTCAAAAAGAAAAGGTGAATCCTGAGTCCTTACTTCAAATGGACGATGGATTCACCTTTTTTGGAATTATTTTATAATGTTTTTTTCAATGACAAGGGAAAGGCTATCAGCTATTTGCTGATAAGTAGCATCATTTGGATGGAAGTTGTCGCTTGAAAGATCGCGTTTGGCATCGGTTACCAAATTGAAGGTATCCACCACTTGAACGTCGTATTTCAAGCCTAATGTGCGGGCAGAATCATTCCATTTTTGGATGACAGAATCAAAGGAATCCCCGTCAGGTAATTCTTTAAAGGGATTATATAGTCCCATATAGAGAATAATGGCATCCTTATTTATATTACGAATGGTTTCAAACGTTTTTTCCAGGTTAGGAATTTCGGTTTTCAGAATGCCAAGGGCGGTAGCTTCTGAATAATTGTTTAAAATCCCACCAGAATTAAAAAGGTTATTTCCCCCAATCGTGATCGAAATGATTTTTGCGTCCTTAAGAGATCGCTTGACATCCTTTTGTTCTAACTGGGCCAGTAAATCTTCAATCCTGGCACCCCGTATCCCTAAGTTTTGGTAGCGCTCCACCGTATTGGTTTCTTTAAGTGAAGCTCCAACCAGCGGGACAAAACCTTCTCCTTTTGAAGATCCGACCCCCCTTGTCAATGAGTCACCAAGTGCAATATACGTTTCTCCAGGAGTAGCAGGAGCTTCTTCTGATTCTGCTACTATCTTCTCTTGGGGAGGGTTGGCGATATCCGAATAGGCTCTTGCAAATCCATATCCAAATAGAACGGTCAGTGCAAGGGAAAGGGTGATAAATAGTTGCCACATCCATTTTTTCATCTTTTATTCTCTCCTTCTATTATGATTGTACCAACTTTTAGTCATGCTGAGTGTTTAAAAGAGCAATTGGGAAAAAGGTTGGTTAGAATAGATGTAGGGTGATGATATGAGCATAAAGCCAACCGTTGAATTGAAAAATGTAACGAAAGTAATAGGGAAAAAGACGATTATTGATAATATATCATTTGACATATATCCAGGAGAAGTATTTGGATTCCTTGGTCCCAATGGTGCTGGGAAAACGACTACGATTCGGATGCTCGTCGGTCTGATCAAGCCGACATCGGGAGTCATCAAAATCTGTGACTTTGATGTGAGAAAGCAATTTGTACAGGCGATGCAGCGCCTAGGTTCTATCGTAGAAAATCCAGAGTTATATAAGTATTTGAGCGGTCGGGAAAATCTGCAACTATTTGCACGGATGCTGCCTAAGGTGGATAGTGAACGAATACAAGAGGTCATTGATCTGGTTGATTTGACTGCACGAATTGATGACAAGGTACAGACCTATTCACTGGGGATGCGTCAGAGGCTCGGAATTGCACAAGCATTGTTAGGCAGGCCCGATGTGCTTATTTTGGATGAACCTACGAATGGATTGGATCCAATGGGAATAAAGGATCTTCGTACATTTATCAGGAAACTGGTCGACGAAACGGGTCTTTCCGTTCTTGTATCCAGTCATATATTAAGTGAAATTGAGATGCTTGCCAATCGAGTGGCGATTATGAGCCGTGGGAGAATCGTGAAGGTAGGCAAGGTAAGTGATTTAGTGGATGCATTGTCATCAGGTGTGGACTGGAGAGTCAATGATGCTTTTCGTGCACTTGATATCTTTAAAGCATCTCCCTATGTCCAGGCTGCAGAACTGTACGATGATCATACGATCCATACTCTTATGGATGAAAGCAAAACGTCGATCCTGAATGAATCTTTACTAAAGGCGGGAATTGAGGTATGGACAATTGAAAGGAAGGTCCAGACATTGGAGGACTTATTTATTCGTTTGACAGGGGGCGATCATATTGTCTAATCCAAATATGATTGGTCTGATCCATAATGAAGTCATGAAAATGGCTTCCAAAAAACGCTTTGCGGTTGTCATTGCCATATTAATCATTCTCGTCTCTATGTTTACATATGCACAATACCGGGAGATACAAGAGAAGATTGAAAAGCAGGGTACTCTGGACTGGCGAGTGGATCTTCAGCAGGAGATAGTCGATCGGCAAAACCGGCTTGCATCCAGTGGGATCCAGGATGAGGCCAGACAATTCCTTGAATTGGATTTGAAGCAAAAGCAATACTACTTGGACAACAATATTAATCCGAACTACCCTGGAGCACCTACATTTATCCGCATTTTTTTCTCACAGGGACTCACACTGGTCCTGCCTTTACTCATCATTATCATTATGGCTGATATTGTGAGTGGGGAATACAATGATGGGACCATCAAGACATTATTATCCCGACCGATCAAACGATGGAAGATCCTGATGGCCAAATGGCTGACCGTTTTGCTCTATACATCGATGCTGATCGCAGCTACTGTCGTTGTCTGCTATGGGATTTCAGGGATTGTCCTCGGATATGATGGCTGGACGGCACCTATTCTGACGGGCTTTCAAGTGTCTCCATCAGGTGAATTTTCGACGACATCTATCCATACCCTTCCGATGTGGGAATATTTACTGATGTCAGCGGGTCTTGCATGGGTCGTTACAGCGACTGTTGCAACCATAAGCCTGATGATTTCAGTACTTGTGAAAAATACAGCAACTGGTATCGGGGCAATGATGGCTGTGTTGATTGCAGGGACTCTCTTATCTTCTATCGGTTCAAGCTGGACGAGCTCAAAGTATTTGGTAAACTTGAATTTTGATCTGATCAATTACTTAGAAGGTCAAGCTCCACCAATCGAAGGGATGTCACTGCCGTTTTCATTAACTGTACTTGCGGTATGGACTGCCGCTTGCCTTGCCGTTGCGTTTTGGAATTTTACTCAGAAGGATATGTATTAAGTGCATCCTTTAATAATGTTTATTACTGAATCCTGTCCGCATCTGCATCGTAATGGAAGATGAAACAAAAAAGTAGCCACACTCCACAAACTTAGAGGGTGGCTACTTTCATTTTATGCTACTTCTGTTTCTTCCTTCTCCCCAGTCCCTTTAGCCTTATAGCTGATAAAGAACAGGACGGCCAGAAGGATAATGATTGAAACAAATACCATCATATTGGATTCGATCAATTTCACAAGGTTACCAAGCACGATACCGACTAAACCGAAGTCTGCATCTCCAAACGTGGTTCCCTGAAATCCGAGTGAGCTTAATACCGGTAATAGTAGGGCCGGCAGGAAGCTGATCATGACCCCGTTCGCCATGGAACCGATGACGGCACCGCGGCGTCCGCCGGTGGCATTTCCGAATACTCCGGCTGCTGCCCCTGTGAAGAAGTGAGGGACAAGTCCCGGAACGATGACCTTCAATCCCAGTAGTGGAAGGAAGAGCATGCTCACGAGTCCGGCGATGAAGCTGAATAGAAATCCGATGATGACGGCGTTCCCTGCGAATGGGAAGATGGCCGGGCAATCAAGGGCGGGTTTCGCATTCGGGACGACTTTGTCCGCGATCCCTTTGAAGGCCGGAACGATTTCACCAAGGAGCATGCGCACCCCTGCTAAAATGATGTACACACCAACGGCGAAAGTGATCCCTTGCATAAAGGCGAATACCAGGAAGTTCTGTCCGCCGCTTAATTCTCCTTCGACGAAAGCTGGACCTGCTGCGCCAGCTACGACGAAAAACAGGATGACCATTGTCAGAGAAACGGAAACGGATGTGTCGCGAAGGAAACCGAGTGATTTCGGAACTTTGATTTCCTCGGTTGATTTGCTTCCTTTCCCGACTGCTTTTCCGACCATTGCGGAAACAAGGTAACCGATTGATCCAAAGTGACCAACGGCAAAGTCGTCTGAACCGGTGACTTTCCTTGTGAATGGCTGAAGCATCGCAGGAGACAAGACCATCAGCGCTCCAAGGATGATCGAACCAAGAACGATCAGTGGTACTCCCGTAAATCCTCCGGTCGTCAGGATGACCGCGATCATGCAGGCCATGAACATGGTATGATGTCCGGTTAAGAAGATGTATTTAAAAGGACTGAATCGTGCAATAAGAATATTGACAACCATACCGAACAGCATAATCATCGCTGTTTCTGTTCCAAAGCTTTCCTGTGCAAGAGCTACGATCGCTTCGTTGTTCGGGATCACGCCGTCGACTTCGAAAGCGTGATTGAACATGCTGCTGAATTGCCCAAGGGACTGGACGAGTACATTCGCACCCGCCCCGAGGATGACGAAGCCCATGACCGTTTTCAGTGTTCCGGACACGACATCCCCTGAATTCTTGCGCTGGATGAGGAGCCCGATTAAGGCGAATAGACCGACAAGGATCGCAGGTGTACCGAGTATATCCTTCATTATGATATCTATCATTTATATCGCTCCTTCTTTTTAAAAGTGGTCTAGATATTTTGTTCCAATGCTGCACGCAATTCGTTCTTATCCATAAGGTTTCTTAACTTTACGACATTCTTACGGCCGTCTTCCAGGCTTTCAACGATATCTTCAGAGCCCAGGAAAAGGTCCGCCTGTTCCGTCTTGGCTGTTGTCAGATCCGTGTGGGAAACTTCTGCTTCTTTCCCCATATCCTTCAGTGCTGCCTTTACGTTCATTTCTACGATCATGCTGCTTCCTAATCCATTTCCACATACGACTAATACTTTTTTCATTTTCATTTCCTCCTCTAATTTATACTTCTACTGTTTGATTGATTAATTCGATGACAGTTTCTTGATCGGTTGCCGCGATTAACTTTTCTACGTTGCCTTCATTTGATAATAGTTCTGTTAGCTGTGCGAGTGCCTTTAAGTGTGTTTGATTATCGATTGCCGCAAGCACGATGATGAGCTGGGCACGATGCTTTTCTTTTTCGGAAAAATAAACCGGTTCCTCGAGTCGCAGGAAGCTCATCCCCAGCTGTTCGACACCTGTTTCAGGACGTGCGTGGGGGATCGCGATATTTGGTGCGATGACGATATAAGGACCCAATTCCTTCACGTTCGTGATCATCGCTTCCACATAATCCGGTCGGATCGATTGCTGTTCGACAAGGGGCTCACTCGCCACCTTGATGGCTTCCTCCCAACTTGAGACACGTTCTTTCAGCTGGATCGTCTGTTCTGTCAGTAATTCATTAAGCATAGGCTTTCTGAGCTCCTTTATCGTGGGAGTAGTTTGTTCTAAAAGCTGGACCAGTTCTCTTTTTAATGCGTTTTCCTGATGGATGGTTGCGTGCCGTTTGATCACGTCCATCAGAAGGTCGGTCCGGTTCTTTTCGGTCGGCTTCGAGTCGAAAAGCTCGTTCATCCGCTGCATGACCCGTTCCTTTTCCGAGTTCGTCAGTATGGCGGGCACATGGATGACGGGAATGTCTTTTTCTTTTATATAATTGGTGGAAAAAATAATATCCGCCTCGTACTCGTTCGTTCGATAGTCCCTCATGGAGAGCGTCGTGATGACATTCAACCCGGCGATCAGGTTCTCGAGCTGTGTCCTGAGCATGTTCGAAGTCCCAATCCCGTTTTCACACACGATGAGTGCCTTGAACTTCGTTTCGACCTTCTTCTGCTCTTTCGTCAACCACCCTCCGAAATGAAGAGTGATATAGGCTGCTTCTTCATCCGGTACGGATTTTCCGACATACAGTTCCAGGTGTTTCATGACCCGCTTCGTCAGGTGAAAGATATCGGGGTACGTCGTTTGAATACTGCCGGACAGGTCATTCGCGATCGAGAGCCCGTACTTGAGCCGGTAAAACGTCGGCTTAATATGGGAGATAAGGTTTTCCTCAAGTCCCTGTTTGTCATCGAATACAACACAGGAGTAAAGCTGGAAATCGTGGATCATCCGTTGAACGACTTCCTTGAGCCCGGATAGTTCCTGTTCCGTATAGCGGTTGAAGTTATCCTGTTGGACCTTGGATCCGAGCAGGTTCATCGTAATGAAGCAAACCTCATCATCCGGGAAAGCAACATCTAGCTTATTGGTGATATGAAGGGCTGCCCTGTAGGCTTCTGTCTGCTTCAGGACTTCTTTTTCTTCTTCCGGGACCGAAATGTACTTGTGTAATTCGATCCGCTTCATGATCATCAGGATCTGCAGGGACAGAATCTCGACCATTTCATCTGTCAGCGTCAATCCCAATTCCTTCTCCGCTTCATAAAGAATTTCCCTCACGAGGCGTCTTTGCTCCGTTTCCTGTGACCACGTATCGGCTTCCGGCTGGATCATCCTATGAACCTCATTCCGGACATTCTGCCAATCGTGGTGCGAAAAGATGGTGGCGAGGATTGTGGAAAGCATCGTTCGCTTTGCCTCCTCGGGACCTTTCAACCGGTAGCCAGATCCTTTTTTATAGTACAAGTGCAAACCTGCTTCGTGAAATTCCTGCTTGATGTCTTTAATCACCTTCGCGATCGTCCCCCGGCTCATGCTCGTCAAATCCATGAACCGCTGCATCGAGGCATCTTGTTCTTCCAACAGGATGGATGCTTTAATGAGGACTTCGCGCTCTTCTTTCGATAACTGATACTGCCAATCTTCAAAACTCTGATCCTTCGAAATCATCAACTTCGATTTCGAATCAGGGGGCAAATACAACCCCTTCCCATGCTGACTTTCAATCGGTTCCAACCCTTCTGTCCTCAACCAGTTGTTGATCTGATCAAGATCGTAATAAATGGTCCGCTGAGACAAGTTCATCTTCGCGACAAGTTCCTTCGTCGGGACCGGGTCGGGCGAATGTTGAATGATGGATAATAAGTGTGCACGTCTTTTATCCAATACCATGAGGATCCTCCTCTGATTAATTTTTGCATATTTATATTCTTGTTTAGTAGATGATCATCTTATGAGTCTAGTATATAGGCATTTAACCAGTAATGAAAGGGGTTTCACTGTGTAGAGTTTGTATGAGCTGTTTTTGCAAAAATGAACAGTGAACCAAAACGGCATCCTTATGGGAATTTGGGATTGTCAAAGGGAGGGAGGTTTGAAATAATTGGAAGAGAAACCGTATCCGGGAGGTCAAACCATGTCGAATGATTTTTATTGTGATGAAGTGTTAAGCGGCAGAACCGAAGTGAATAAGGTGCTTGAAACAGAAAATGTACTCGCCTACCATCACACAAGGCCCTTTTATCCTGTCCATATTGTAGCGATTCCAAAAAAACATATTCCTTCCCTCCTTACACTTGAAGAAGAAGATGACGAATTATTGATTGAACTATTAAGCGTCATTAAAAAGGTTGCACGAATGGTTACAAATGAGCATGGTGCGTGTAAAGTCATCACAAATATGGGAGACTATCAGGATTCCAAGCATCTGCACTGGCATATTGTCTCTGGTAAGGCGTTGCGATAAGAACTGATAGTAAGAAAGGAGAATACTCATGACCTATCAAAAAACCTGTCCATTCTGCCAACCGGAAAAGGACAAAGACCAAAACATCCTATTCGAAAACGAATCCTGCTATTTCCTGCAGCATAACAAGCACCAGGATGTACTGGAAGGGTCCGGCGTGATTGTACCGAAAAGTCATCACGCAAATGCATTCGAGTTAACGGAGAAAGAATGGAAAGATACATACGAACTGTTGCAAAAGGCAAAGTCATACTTAGATGAAACATATTCACCAGATGGCTATACCCTTGGATGGAATGTCGGGGAGGTATCCAATCAGTTCATCTTCCACTGCCACCTGCACGTGATCCCGAGATACAATGACGAACCGCTGGCTGGAAAAGGGGTTCGCTACTGGTTAAAGCAACCTGAAAACAAAAGGAAGAAAGAGACGTCAAGTTCAAAATAGGAAGAAATTTGAAACTTTCTGTATTCTTATCTCGTAGATATTGATATAGATAGGAGTGATCAGAATGGAAGTAATGGTATCGAGGAACAATGAGAACTTGCGAATCAAATGGCAGTTAAGCCAAATAGATATCCCTCTTTCAGAAATCAAAGACGTAACGCTGGATGATACATATGGTGGTGAGGATAAGAAGGCCATCCGAATCGGATTCCCATATGGGCATACAGACCGAGTCGTCATCAAGACCCGTTCTGAAACGTATATTCTGTATACAAGCAATGATGGCTTGAAAGACAAGATCCTTTCATTCATGGAAGCAAGTTAGATGAGTTTGTGGATGTGGGTCGCCATTTCCTTACCATTGATCGGCGGTATCGTTGCCGCAAATTCCGGTAAGAAAAAAACGGAAAGAAAACATGTGATTGCCCTACTTGGGTTTATTATGGCCGTGATTCTCTTTTTCTTTTGGTGGTTTAACAGAGGGACTTAATAGGGGGTGGCAACATGTTAATGTTAGAGGGGTGGCTTCCAATCATTGTGCTTTTTTTCATTTCAGCTTGCCTGATTGTGGTGATGGCCAGGTATACCCGTAATCATATCGTATTGAGTGTGTCTGCACTATTGGGATTTGTCTGTCTCGGAACCATTCTTTACAGTATATTCATGGTCGGCGGCTGGGATGGGATGGCAATCGGTTTCTATGCCATCGCTGCGTTTCTTGGACTTTCGATCGGAACGGCTATCAGCCCTTTTGTTAAGAAAAAGACAAGAACTGATGAAAGGGTGGGTTGATGATTGCGATATTGATGGCGATTGGTGATGTTATCGCGGCAGTTGCCGGCTCGCTTTTAAAAGAAAGGAAGAAATGATCCACAATTCTACTATATAAGCCGTTTATCGAAAAAATCTCATCCACATCCAGCCATCCTCTTCAAACTATCCCGCTTCTCTCTATGGAAGCGGGATTTTTATATAATTTTTCCAAAAGTAATCCTAATTTACCATAAAGTAACGTTCGGGATACTAGGAAAATATATATAGTTTTCTTTCGTTTCTCAGTAAAATAGAAGTTGTGGATTCAATGCACCCACCTGAATAATGGAAGCGACTTCTTCAAAACGTCATATGGGCCAAAAAAATTTCAGGGAAGGCTTCATAAAATCGTTCAACAAGATCGCACGGAATCCGATATAGATAAGAAAGCATCCCTTGGCTTCTCCCGGGGCAAAAATCCGTCTCGAGAAGCATAACGAGATCACCTCACAAGGGCATCAACAGCTGCATGATCATAGCAAAAGGGGAGAGGTTAATGGAGTTTGTTCTGTTAGTCGCTATTTCATTCATTCCTGTCATCATATCAGGGTCGCTATTGTTCTATTCAAAATCCACCTTAAGCAAAGCTCTATCCTTATTTTTATTCCTATTATGTTTATGGCAGATTGATATTGCTTTTTTATATGCCAATGACTATTTTTCTCCAGAATTGATCGATCATGCATTCAGGATCTTCCGGATCGGCCCGATTCTGATCATGCCGGTCATGTACTATTTTGCATACTATCTTGTAGAAAGGCATGATGAATTAAGGAAATATCACCTGTTCTTTAATAAAGCGGCGCTCCTGTTCCTTGTTGGATTCAGTCTCATTGTATACGGGATAAATTTCACCAAGATCGGAGTCACCTCGTATGCGCTTGTTCCAGAAACGGCGTTCGCCCCTTCTCATTTCATTCCCGTGTATGGGATGCTTAACTCTACTTTTATCATTAATGTGCTATTGGTGTTTGTTCACACGTTTTTCCTTCTTGGGCTTACATTAAAGTTGCATGACTCTTTTTTCCGTCTTTTTTATTCGAAGCTTGTGTTTGGCTCCTTCTTTGTTTTCTTAAACGGGGTCATCAGCGGTTTTGGTGTGCTGCCTTTATATTTCTCAAGCTTCAATTCCATCCTTGTCGCTATCCTCCTGTTTCTCGGCTTCTTCCGAATGCAATCGGAACAGCTGAATGTGGCGAATGACAATCTCGTGAAACAAAGCAATCTGTTGGAAGAGATCATGAATATCAACCCGAACTATCTGGTTGTTTTGGATAAAGAGAATCGGATCGTAAAGATCAATCATTCCATTTGTGCCTTATTGTTGATATCCGGAGAACAGATGATGGGCATGACATTTTCCACCTTCCTCAAAACGTACCAGTTGAAAATCACTCGCGGTGAATTGCAGAAGCTGACCCGCATCAACGGGGAAGTCCATTATATCCAATGGGGCACCACGACCTTGCACTATCATGACAAGGAACTGTACACCCTCTTTTATGGAATCGACTTCACCAATCAGAAGCAGAATGAACAGCTTCTCCTCTCGACTGAAAAAAGTAAGGTCATCGGGGAACTCGCCGCAAGCATTGCACATGAAATCCGAAATCCGCTGACAACGGTGAGGGGATTCATCCAACTTATGAAAGAAAAAAACGTGGAAAGTCAGTATGAAGGGATCATGCTCGAAGAAATCGATCGGGTAAATGAAGTGTTGAAGGAGCTATTGCTGCTCTCAAGGCCCGAAGCGAATGACAATGCCCACCTCCGCGAAGAAGACATGCAGCTTAATATCCATCATGAAGTCAACCATGTCAGGATCCTGTTCGACGCCGTTGCCGCGGAGCAGAACAAGAGGATCTACTTGTCGAGTTCGCTCCCGTCTGACACGCAAGTTGCCTTTCATGAATCTCATTTTAAACAAGTGCTCCTCAATACGATCAAGAATAGCCTCGAAGCCGTCGAGGAAAAAGGCAAGATTAAAATCAAGCTAGATCAGTCGAACCAGTGCATCCGTGTCCGCATCATCGATAACGGCAAAGGCATTTCCAAAAAACGCCTGGCCCGGATCGGGGAACCTTACTTTACCAATAAAGACAAAGGGACCGGCATCGGCCTCACCATCTGCTTCAAGCTCATGAATGACTACAACGGAGAAATGTCCGTGAAAAGTAAAGTAGGCTGGGGAACGACCGTGACGCTCCTCTTACCGCAGAAAACCTGACCCTCTTGTGAAAACGAGAGGTTTTTTTCGTTGAAGTGAGTAGGGGATTGTGAAATGGTCTGAGTTTTGAAATAATTGGGATTGTAGGATTAAACTGGTTTCATGGAGGTAGCTTATGTCACACGAAAAAAAACTAACCGGCGGGAATGTCTCGACCGTCTACCGATCCGGAGATACTGTTCGTCGGGAACTGAAGCCTGAGAGTGCCAGGATTCACAAGCTTCTGAACCATCTCGAAAAGAAAGGATTCCTGCACTCACCGGCGTTTCTCGGCATCGATGAGAAAGACAGGGAAATCTTATCCTTTATTGAAGGGGAAGCCGGGAATTATCCGTTAAAGGAATACATGTGGTCAGATGAGGTACTTAGGGGTATTGCGAAGATGCTCAGGAACTTTCATGACGACGTGAGCGATTTCCCCATCGACGACGGCTGGGAACCAATCGATCTCACACCAGAGCCATTTGAAGTGCTATGCCACAATGACTTTGCCATATACAATATTATTTTTAACAAACAGCAACCGGTAGGAATCATTGATTTTGATGTGGCCGGTCCCGGTCCAAGACGATGGGACATCGCCTATACCCTGTACACCTGTGTACCTTTGAGCCGTGTCCGTTATTCAGAAACGGGTGACGCTATGCCCTACGACCGGGAACAGGATGCTGCGAGAATCAGAGAGAGAGTGGGGCGATTCTTTGAGTCATACGGGATTGATTTCGGTATGGAAGATCTTCAGATGGTCCTTCGCCGATTGGAAGCAGTATGTCAGACCATCCACCGGAAAGCACGGGAAGGCGATCCTGCTTTTCAAAAGATGATAGAAGAGGGGCATGTGGAACATTATCAGAAGGACATCGCGTTTGTTCGGGAAAATCTTAGTGATTGGATAGAGGAGGCGTAACTCATGGCAGAATTGAAAAACGTTGGAGAAGTGAAATTAGTGGGGTTCAGGGTCGTTTGCCCCGGGGAAGAGTACGTGCAGGAAATCCCGAAAGCGGCGGTGAGGTTACAAGAGAGAAAGGGTGAAATCCAAAACGTGTTGCAACCGGACCAGCAGATCGGCGCCTTTATCGTAGAAGAATCATCCCCGGAGGAAGACGGTTACTGGATCGGATTGCAGGTAAGTGACTATGGAGACATTCCAACAGACATGACCACCTTGACCATCCCGCCCCACACCTATGGCACGATTCTTCATCACGGACCGAATCATGACATCCGGCAGAGCTACGAGCAGCTGCACCAGTGGATCCGTGACAATGGGCATACCCGTTCCACCAAGAGTTGGAATCTTGAAATCTATCAAAAAGAAAACCAGCCAGGGGACCCTTCTGATGTTCGGGTGGAGTTGTATGATGCTATCCTGCCTCAAAGGGAGAAGTAGAGTTGAAAAGGACGTCCATTATGATCGCTGGTTTATTACTGGTCGGCGGCTGCCAAGGCATCAATTCGGACCTGACGGAAGAACAGGC
This sequence comes from Rossellomorea sp. QJM3NY_18, assembly GCF_056173145.1. Taxonomy (NCBI): domain Bacteria; kingdom Bacillati; phylum Bacillota; class Bacilli; order Caryophanales; family Bacillaceae; genus Rossellomorea; species Rossellomorea sp. QJM3NY_18. The sequence continues at coordinate 994,713 of NZ_CM149659.1, forward strand.
AAAAGCCATCGTCATGAAGCACCATGGCAACACTGTTGAAATCATCTCCGTCACGAAGGAGTGGAACAAGTATATTGTTTCTTGGGAGAATGAAGAAAATTGTGAATGGGGAAAAGACACGGTGAATTCTAAAGGTGAAATTGAAAAAGGGGAGACCTCTATATGTTGAGGCGTGGATGTATAATAATTATTACGATTATTTTAATCCTTGTGTTAGGAGCCTGTACAACTGATATTGTAGGAAATGAAAAGCAAAACATCGTCGTCGAGAAACAGGTCGGAGATGAGGATGAGTATGAGGAGTTTAACACGATCACCGATACAAAACAGGTGGAAGAGGTAAGGGCAATCCTTCATGATACCCATTGGAAGGAAGCACAAGTAGACTTCGTCCGTCCTCCTGACTATCGGTTTATTTACAAATTTAAAAATCCGAATATCGATGCCAAGCCCGTGCTGCACCAGGTCTGGATCAGTCCGAAGAAGGATGAGCTGGAAGTGATGCAGGGGATTCGAGAGTATGCGCAGTTACCAAAGGCTGAATCTGCCCGTTTGTTTGAAATTTTGACAGGGGAGAGTTTAGGGGACTGAGCGGGGGATCTAAGTGTAAAGAAAATTCGACAAACCTGCACGATTATCTCATATCCGGCACGAATTTTTCTATTCCCGCACGATAATCGTGTAATCCGCATGATTGTGGCAGGTCCCGCATGAAAGTGATTGAAACCGGCATGATTCCTGTTTCCGGGGCCGATTCTTAGTGCTACCAGGATAAGAGATTGGTAGGTTTCCAATAAGTTTTTCCAAAAGAGGATAAATTTTTAAAATGAAAGGAGAAAATCTTGATTTGAGTACTTACATCTATATGATAAGACACGGCGACTCACCGAGAGAAGGTCCTGAACGAACACGGGAATTAACCGAAAAAGGGATAGCCGATGCCCAAAGAGTTACCGAGCTGCTGAAAAAGGAAGACATGGACGTCGTGGTATCAAGTCCCTACCAGCGCTCAATTCTGACGGTGGAAGGGTTAAGTCGGCATATCGGACAATCTGTGATTGTGGAAGAAGACCTGAAGGAACGGATTTTTTCCACCAATAACAACCGGATTTCCGACCAGGAACTCGGACCATTGCTGGAGGCGTCGTTCCGCGACCCGGATTTTGCCTTAGAGGGGGCCGAATCCAATGCCGAATGTCAAAGTCGGGCCATTGCCGTATTGGAGACACTCTTACATACATACAAAGGAAAGAAAATTGCGGTCGGAACACATGGAGCCATCATGACGCTGATGATGGGCCATTATGAGAGCCGCTTTGATTTGAGTTTCCTGCACAGTACCTCCAAACCGGATATTTATCGGATGGAATTCAATGACCTTGAACTAGTAGGGATACAGCGGTTGTGGACAGAATCGAAGAGGGTGATGACATGAGCGAAGTACCAATCAGATGTACAGGAGTAGCCGTCGTATTACTGAAAAAAGTGGATGATCAACACAAAGTATTACTCGTGAAAAGAGCTGAATCTGTTTTAAAAGATGAATGGTGCTATATCGGCGGAGGCATCGAGGAAGGCGAGAAAGCCTGGGAAGCCGCATACAGAGAGGTGGAAGAAGAGACAGGCATCACAAACCTTTCCTTATATTCTGCCAACACATTCAATCGGATCTATTCCGTTGAAAGGAATTACATATACATCGCGCCTGTGTTCGTGGGATTCGTACGGGATGATCAGGAGGTGGTGTTAAACGAAGAGCATAGTGATTATAGATGGCTGTCCTTTGAAGACGCAATGGGCATTGTGTCTTTACCTGGAAATGAGGAAGTACTATCGTTCATCGAGAGGCATTTCGTGAAGAAAGAGGCTCCTGATTATCTGCAGGTTAAACGTTAAGAGAGTTTACTGGATTTTAAAAGCACGAAAATAAAGTGAGGAACCATAAAAGGAGAGTGCAAAAAATGGATGTTTTCGAAGGCCAATATGACTGGATCCGCCGTACCAGAGAGTTATTATTTCGTTATTGTGAAACCATGTCCCCATCCGATTATGTAAAAGAACTTGATTCATTCGGTGGTGACTCCATTCGGAATCTGCACGTTCACGTAGCGGATTGTTATCGTGTATGGCCGGGAAGTCGTGCTCTAGGTCGGTCTTTTCCTAAAATCACTCCAGATTCAGCAAACACTGTAGAGGAAATGCGTGAAGTTTTCAAGAAGACAGATGACTTGCTTCAAGAATTTCTAGAGGAGTTCAAAGGGAATTGGGATCACACCATGCACATATCCTTCGGGGAAGGTGAAAGTGCAGAAATCTCTGCATTATGGCTGTATACTCATACCGTCACACACGAATTCCACCATAAAGGACAAATCGTGAAAATAGGCAGACAGCTGGGATATATTCCTCCTGATACGGATCTCATCGAGCCTTAATCGTTTCAGTTGGTTGCTGCCTGTTTTACTATATACTTAATAATATATTAAACTCTTTCACCGGGGAACAATCTCCGGTTTTTTTCTGTAGTCCAATTCCTTTTCTCCAGCTCTTCACAAAACCAGTATATAGTGTCCAACAAATTTAAAGTTGCTTCTAAGTAGAGTGCAAGAACGTCTTGCATTCTATATATAAGTGAACTATTATATAAGCATACAATTATATAAGGAGGTGGCGAGTTGACGGTTGAACTAGACAAATCTGCCACAATTTTAAAGTTATTAGGGGATAAGACCCGATTGACGATGGTCAAAATATTAGATACGAATGATTGCTGTGTTTGTGAGTTTGTGGAGATCTTCAAAGCGAGTCAGCCTGCGATCAGTCAACATGTCCGCAAATTAAGGGATGTGGGGATCGTGAGGGAGAAACGCCGGGGTCAATGGATTATTTATTCGCTTAACCGCGACAGTGAATACTTTCCGATGATCCAAAGCCTCCTTGACCACCTGCCGAACCAGGACTTCAAATTGATGGAGTTGGAGGAGCAGGGCTTACGCATTTCTTGTGATTAATAGGAGGTAAAAAAGAATTATGACAATATTGGCATCTGTGATTTTTCTCATCACCCTTGTGTTCGTCATTTGGCAACCGAAAGGGCTTTCCATCGGATGGTCCGCAATCGGCGGAGCCATCTTGGCGCTGATAGTGGGGGTTGTCGATTTTGGCGACGTGGTCGATGTGACCGGCATTGTCTGGAATGCGACATTAGCATTTATTGCGATTATTATTATTTCTCTCATTCTTGATGAGATCGGATTTTTTGAATGGGCTGCCTTGCATATGGCAAGGGCGGCAAAAGGAAACGGCGTAATGATGTTCATCTACGTATCACTCCTCGGTGCAGTGGTGGCGGCTCTTTTCGCCAACGATGGAGCGGCACTGATTCTGACACCGATTGTCCTTGCGATGGTACGGAATCTGAATTTCAGTGAGAAGCTTGTGTTCCCGTTCATCATAGCCAGCGGATTCATCGCTGATACGACATCTCTTCCTTTAGTGGTAAGTAACCTGGTGAACATCGTGTCCGCTGACTTCTTCGGAATCGGATTTGTGGAGTTTGCTTCCCGGATGATTGTTCCGAATCTGTTTTCACTCGGAGCAAGTATACTGGTCCTTTATCTCTTTTTCCGAAAGAGCATCCCGAAGAATTATGATGTTTCTCAGCTTAAGAAACCGGTGGATGCCATACAGGATATCAAGATGTTCCGTCTTTCCTGGGTGGTGCTCTCGATTCTCCTTATCGGCTACTTCGCCAGTGAATTCATTGGCGTGCCGGTTTCCATCATTGCAGGGATCGTAGCCATCTTCTTCTTGTTCATGGCCAGAAGGAGTGCAGCCGTCAATACGAAAACCGTCATCAAAGGCGCTCCGTGGGCGATCGTGTTCTTCTCGATTGGCATGTACGTGGTCGTATACGGTCTCCGTAACGTAGGACTGACTAATGTATTAGCGGATGTCATCCAGATGACGGCTGATCAAGGATTATTTGCGGCCACGATCGGAATGGGCTTCATCGCGGCCATCCTATCGTCCATCATGAACAATATGCCGACGGTGATGATCGATGCCCTGGCGATTGCCGGAACGGATACAACGGGTGTCACCCGTGAAGCATTGATTTATGCCAACGTCATCGGTTCCGATCTAGGACCGAAGATCACCCCGATCGGGTCATTGGCCACATTATTATGGCTCCACGTCCTTTCATTAAAAGGAGTGAAAATCTCCTGGGGCACGTACTTTAAAACAGGCATCATCCTGACCATCCCAACCCTTTTCATCACACTGGTGGGGCTCTATATATGGTTATTAATCATCTAACAAACAATAAAGGAGAGATTCAACATGTCAAAGAAAACCATCTACTTCCTATGTACAGGTAATTCATGCCGTAGCCAAATGGCTGAAGGCTGGGCGAAAAAGCACTTAGGTGACGAGTGGAACGTATACAGCGCAGGAATCGAAGCGCACGGTTTAAATCCTAATGCGGTAAAAGCTATGAAAGAGGTTGATATCGACATTACAAATCAAACATCCGATATCATCGATCCTGAGATCCTGAATAACGCTGACCTGGTCGTCACATTATGCGGGGATGCAGCGGATAAATGTCCGATGACCCCTCCTCAAGTGAAACGTGTTCATTGGGGATTCGACGACCCTGCGAAGGCGGAAGGTACCGAAGAAGAGAAATGGGCATTCTTCCAACGCGTACGTGACGAGGTTGGGGAGAGAATCCATCGTTTTGCGGAGACCGGTAAATAACTAGGTTTGATAGGACAAATGAAACTATAATGAAGAAACAGCTCCTGATGGGGGAGAGAGTAATCGTTGTTAGTAGGAAAGGCAGCTGCATAAGTGCAGCTGCCTTTTTCAATCCATCAGACAAAGTAGAAGGTGAATCCTGATACGGTAGACATAGTGATCACTGATAAAACAAAGGTCATGACCAGTTGTTTTTTGAATATGGATTTTAGCAGGACCACTTCAGGAAGACTGGCTCCCGCTGAACTGATCATCATCGCCATAACAGGTCCGAGTGCCATTCCTTTCATGATCAGAATCTGTGAAATGGGGATCATACTTGAAAGACGTATATATAAAGGAACCCCGACAATGGCAGCGATCGGTATGAGCCACCAATGGTCCCTCCCGAAGAAACCGGAGATCCATTCCGTCGGGACGAGCCCATGAATGACGGCACCGATGGCTGCACCGATGATGAGATAGGGATAGACACTTCTCATCAAGTCAACGGTTTCCTTCCAAGCTCCCTTCATGGAGAACTTCTTCTCTTCTTCATTGAACCCGGTCATCATGACGTTCTTGACATACTTTTCAAATCCGAATGCCTCGAGCAGGAAGCCGATGCTAATAGAGAAGATGGTCGTAATCACTGTATAAATAAAGGCTACTTTCCACCCGAGTACGACCCCCATAATCGTGAGGATCGTGGGATCTAAAACGGGTGAAGCGAATAAGAAGATCATCACGATTCCAAACGGCAGTTTCTTTTTCAACATGTTCACCACAACGGGTATCGTTGAACACGAGCAAAATGGAGTGACAAATGCAAAAACGATTGCAGCGGCGGCACCCCAAACCTTGTTTTTCCCTGAAATCATTTTCTCGATTTTTTCATAAGGGATGAATCCTTGCAGTAAACTGATGGCAAATGAAATGACCACAAACAAAACCGTTAATTCCAGTGCAATTTCCAGAAAGCTTTTAACAGTTTCCCCCCACATATTGATGATCCCCTTTCCTGATTAAACTGCCGGGCAGCAAGGGCTGCAGCATATTTGCTCTTCGATTTTCTTAGTGAAGAGGGATGATGCCGGTTTAGCGTGATACATGGCTACCCTTTCCTGCATGTCGCTTCTTTTTTCCTTTAAGATCATTTCTTCTTTATAGAAGTTAAACATTTGTATCTCCTCCATTAATCAAAATAAGTTGATTTATAAATCAAAAAAATTGATATAAACTTTAAAAATTTAACAGGATGGCCTGAACAGGCAGCATAATTCGGCTGAAAGCAGTTGGTTGATCTCTTCCTGGTTCAAGCTGTAATAACTCCAAGTTCCCTTAGTTTCTTTCTTAACAATGTTTGCATCTAAGAGAATTTTTAAATGATACGATAATTTGGACTGCTTCATATCCATAAGTGGAGCCAGGTCACATACACACATTTCGCCTTTCATCGTCAATATGTTCATGATCTGAAGCCTTTTTTGATCGGCAATGGCTTTGAACTTCTGTTCGTAAGTTTCAAAAATCTTTGTGTCCGATACGTCTTGTAATGGAATGTCGTTTGTCATAACTTAATCCCCGTTTCTCATCAAATTTTCTTGATGTAATCATCTTATATCCATAATTTTCATGTGTCAAGTGTTAAATCAAATAGTTTTGATATATCCTATGCAGCGGACTGTGTGTCGGTTCTTAAAATCAACTTTTTTTGATTTATTAGTTGCTATTTTAAAAAGTGGAACATATACTATGAGTATAAATCAAATAAAGTTGATGTATGATATTGATCAATTTTATTTGATTTAAAAAATGGAAGGGGATGGATTGAAATGAATTTCATTAAGATTTTACTAGGGGATAAGAAAAGCGATTCTCAAGATTGTTGTCAGATAGAGATAAAAGAAGTAGAAAATGAGTGTTGTTGTTCTTCTGAAGGAAACGAAGAAAGCAAGTGCTGTTAATCTTTGTACCGATAAAATAGAAGAGAGCTTTGCGATGAATGGAACCCCTTCGGCCAGTGAGCTGAAGGGGTTCTGTTATTTTATTAAACATGAATGAATCTCCCTTCTATGTTGTTTCAGGGTTTTAAGGAATTCTACTATAATCATCTATTATCCTTCAATGTGATTTTAATAGAAGTTGAATTGTATCGAAAACAAGCGTATATCAAAGTAAATAAAAGTAAAATAGGTTAGTCATCGTTTTAATGGACACTTCACAATTGATGGAATTCGTTATATAATGGCCCTTGTGTTTAACGGACCCGACTTTCATGAGAGTTGAAAGTCAATAAAAATTTTAAAAAAAGAGGTGCATAATGAATTTATCAACAATTAAATCTCAGTGGTTTGGAAACATCCGTGGGGATGTCCTGGCAGGTACGGTTGTAGCCATGGCTTTGATTCCGGAGGCCATTGCGTTCTCAATTATAGCGGGTGTCGATCCGATGGTCGGATTGTACGCTTCCTTCTGTATTGCCGTGGTCATTGCCTTTGTAGGGGGGCGCCCCGGGATGATATCCGCTGCGACCGGTGCAACGGCTCTGGTAATGGTAAACCTTGTGGCCGATCACGGGCTGCAGTATCTACTGGCCGCCACCATTCTGACGGGTGTCATTCAGATCATTATGGGTGTATGTAAGTTAGGTCGATTAATGAAGTTTGTTCCGCGTTCCGTCATGATCGGGTTTGTGAATGCCTTGGCTATTCTTATCTTTACGGCACAATTACCGCATTTTGTCGATGAATCATGGGTGATGTATGCGATGGTAGCCGGAGCGTTGGCGATCATTTATATTCTCCCACGCTTCACCAAAGCGGTTCCATCTCCTTTGGTTGCCATCATTGCCATCACAGTGGTCGCTGTTTTGATCAATAGTGATGTGCGGACCGTGGGTGACATGGGGCAACTGACTCAGTCGTTACCGATCTTCTTGATCCCTGATATTCCGTTTACCTTTGAAACACTACAGATTATCTTTCCCTATTCGCTTTCCATTGCGATTGTCGGATTGGTTGAATCCTTTTTGACCGCATCCATCGTGGATGATATGACGGATACAACAAGTGATAAGAACCAGGAAGCAAAAGGGCAGGGGATGGCGAATATCATTTCTGCTTTCTTTGGCGGGATGGCAGGCTGTGCCATGATCGGTCAGTCGGTCATCAACGTGAAGTCAGGCGGGAGAGGGCGTTTGTCTACATTGGTAGCAGGTGTATTCTTGATGATCCTGATCCTGTTGTTGAACGACTTCCTTGTCACCATTCCCATGGCGGCACTAGTCGGAGTGATGTTCATGGTTTCCATCGGGACATTCGATTGGGCATCTATTAAGAATCTTCATAAGACGCCATTATCAGATACGGTCGTGATGTTGGCGACGGTCATTACCGTGCTCCTCACCCATGATTTATCAAAAGGGGTACTGGTTGGAATCATCTTGAGTGCCATATTCTTTGCCTCCAAGATTTCGAAAGTGAAGATTACGACGCTATCCACCGATCAACCGCATAAAAAGGTTTATCGGGTATCAGGTCAGTTATTCTTTGCTTCCGTAACGGAGTTCGTTGAATCGTTTGATTTCACTGAACCGGTGAAAGAAGTGGCGCTAGACCTTAAGGATGCCCATCTTTGGGATGACTCTGCTGTAGGGGCCATCGATAAAGTGGTCATCAAATATCACCAGAACGGTGTGAAGGTCACCTTGATCGGATTGAACGAAGAAAGCAATAAACTTGTGAACAGGCTGGCTGTTCACAATCAGCCTGGCGGTCTTGATAAAGCCGTCGGACATTAATAGGAAAGCTCTTTGTCTGTGGCAGACAAAGAGCTTTTTTTGTGTGCCTTTGTTTCTCCATAAATGTCTCTAAAATATTTCCTTGAGTAGGTTGCCTGGTTTTGGAATAATTGGAGGAGAGATTAGAAATGAAAATCTTTACCAATTAAAAAAAGTTTCGAACAAGGAGAGGGAAAATTGAGCAGAGTAGGAGTGTACAAGATTGATATAACGCCTCCTTTAGGCATCGATTTTATCGGGTACCACAGACCTGAAGGAATTAGGAATATAGATGAACGTATTTTTTCCACAGCATTCGTGTTTGAAAACAACCATGATACATCAGTTTTTATCAGCGTAGATAACATTGGACTGCTGATTGAGGATACGTCAGTGATTCGTGAACGGATTGCCGCTGAATTGAACGTGTCCTATGAGAAAATAACGGTCGTCTACACTCATACCCATTCGGGACCCGCGACGGTCAGTAGCAGGGAATTAGTGAAAGCCTATAAAACCATTCTGATTGAAAATACGGTGAAGGCCGCTGTAATGGCACATGAACGTCTGCAACCTTCTGAAGTGGGCTGGAATGTCACTCTTGCAGATATCGGAGTGAATCGAAGAGAAGAAACAGCGGGCGGAAGAGTGAAGATGGGGACCAATGAGAATGGGGTGGTGGATAAGCGAATCGGGATTATGGCTATTCGACATCAACAGGATCGCACACTTTCAGGGGCCATCGTATTCTGTACGGCCCATCCCAATGTCCTGAAATCGGATAGTGATAGCCTGTCCGGGGACTATCCTGGAGAGTCGAGAAAGATCCTTGAACAGACACTGGGCTGCCCCGTCATCATCGTTCAAGGTGTCGCAGGGAATGTGAATGCCAGATACCGTGGCTCACGGGAAGCGTTGGAAAAGATGGCATATGCTTTGAGTGGCAGTGTTTTGACGATGATTCCTTCCATTGAGTATAAGAAGATTTCTAAATTAAACACACAGTCGACTATCATGCCGATGACATTAATCGAAATCCCGAAACCAGAGGGGATCGAAAGAATGGCCACCAACGCCGAGGAACAATGGGGAGTCAATACAAGCAAATGGCTTACCCATATGTTAGGGAAATACAAACAGGATGACAGACACATCTCGATTGACTTGGAAATCCAATCATTCCGGGTTAACGAAGGTTCTTTTTCGGGTATCCCCATGGAGCCTTTTTCAGAGTCTGCCCTTGAGGTCCATGAGAAATTGAATGATCCCCTTGCCTTCTTTGGAGGCTATACCAATGGCTATTTGGGTTATTTACCTACAAAGGAAGCATATCCATATGGGGGATACGAAGTGGAACTGAATCCAGTGGTGTACGGCCCGATTACAAATCTTTGGATGCCACCGGCAGAAGACACATCCCAAAAAGTAGTTCATAGAGTACTCGAAATGCACAGAGAATGTGAAAAAAGGTAGACGTTCGGAGACAAACCTACTTGATCATAAAGGAAAACCACCAACCAATCGAGAAATACCTACATAAGAGATTACCCAAGCTTATAACAAGGGAATGATAAAGATGAATCTACAATACGAAGTAATTCCTGAAGAAAAGGCTGAATGCTGCCGGGAGCTTTGCAATGAACTGATGCTCTTTCAGAAGTCGAAAGCATCCATTGCACCGGAACGGTTTGACAGCATGAATTTTGACACACGGATGCTGCACTCGATCAGGAGTGCCTTGCACAATTATCTTGTGATCGTGAAGGATCACGATCAACAGGACGAAATCATCGCCTATGTGTATACGAACATATCGTCGAAGGAAGCGTATTCGAATGATTTTGCCACGCTTTTCGACCTATCATCTGTACAAAAAGAAAACGTTGGCTGCCTATCGCAATTTTATATTAAAGAGGGGTATCGGCAATTCGGCATGGGATCGAAACTATTCACCATGTCGATGGAATGGTTGAAAACGTTTGAGGACATCGAGGACTATTTTGTCTTTACTTCAAATGGAAACCATGAGGCACTGGCATTCTACAAGCGAAAAGGGTTTTCGGTTTCTCATGATATATTGGACGGGTTTATCACGGTTTTACGAAGCAAAAGGAAGTAGTGAAGGAGGAAATGGAAATGGAAATGGACGTCTTTTCAACTTATTTAGCCGCGATCGATCATCCCGAGCATCGTACGCGGATGGAAGAAATCCTGACCTGGGTGCAGGAAACATTCCCACAACTGGAACCCGCCATCAAGTGGAATACCCCGATGTTTACGGATCATGGTACCTTTATCATCGGGATCTCGACTGCAAAGCATCATGTGAGCATTGCTCCTGAAGAGGTCACGATGACTCACTTTGCCGATCGCATAAAAGAAGCCGGTTACAGTTCGACGAAAGGGTTGTTTCGCATTCCGTGGAAAGATCCTGTCGATTACAGACTGCTTGAGGATATCATCGGCTATAATATTCAGGGAAAAGCTGAATTTACGGGCTTTTGGCGAAAATAGAAGAAAGGAGTGGTGCATGTGATCAAGCCTAATCGCAAGGTCGATGGTTTTATAAAAAAAGCGAAGCAGTGGCAGGAAGAATATGAGCGCCTGAGAAGTATCCTCCTTTCCTTTGAGGAGTTGGAGGAAGAAATCAAGTGGATGCATCCATGTTACACATTAGATGGGAAGAACATCGTGCTCATGCATGGATTTAAAGACTACTGTGCCCTCCTGTTTCATAAAGGGGCGCTCTTCAAGGATCCTCAAGGGATTCTGATCCAACAGACGGAAAATGTGCAGGCAGCCCGGCAGATCCGGTTCACTAGTGCAGAAGAAATCATTGAAATGAAGTCGATCCTGGAAGCGTATATACAGGAAGCGATAGAAGTTGAAAAAGCAGGATTACAAGTGGAATTGAAAAAGACGGAAGAATATTCCGTGCCAGATGAACTTCAACAGAAATTCGAAGACATGCCGGAGCTGAAAATAGCATTCGAAAAGCTGACTCCGGGTCGTCAAAGAGCCTATATCCTTTTTATTTCAAAAGCGAAACAAGCGAAAACCCGGGAGTCGAGGGTGGAGAAGTACGTACAGCATATTCTGGACGGTAAGGGCATGAATGATGAATAAAGGAGAGGGATGAAGCATATAAAAGCTTCATCCCTTTTTCATATTTCCGTAAAAGGGGCTCGCGGTTTCCGCTGCCAGCTTCGACTGAAGTTGAGAGACGGTGAGGAAACGATAGCCCTCTTTTTCAAGAGTCGTAAGCAAGGTCGGTAACGCATCGGCCGTAGTGGAATGAACATCATGGAGGAGGATGATGGCCCCGGGAGCGATTTCCTTCTCCACGACACGATTGATGGCGGCTGCATTCTTGTTTTTCCAATCAAGTGAGTCGACGGACCAGAGGACGAGTGAAGTCCCATTATCATCGGCGACCGTTTCTACGTCTCGATTGATCGCACCATAAGGAGGCCGTAGAATGACGGGGATTTCCTTCGTCGCACCAATGATTTTCTGACGGGATGCCAAGACTTCCTGAACCATTTGCTCTCTGCCGATTTTCGTTAAATCCGTATGATGATCCGTATGATTGCCGATTTCATGTCCGGCTTCTGCCACGCTCTTCGCAACGGCCGGGTATTTCTCCGCTTGACTGCCTAACATGAAAAAGGTTGCCTGGACGTGATGTTCTTTCAATACGTTTAAAATCCGTGGTGTCACGTGAGGATCGGGACCGTCATCAAAGGTGAGGGCTACATATTTCTCTCCCACTCCGAACGACGCCTCTACCACTTCCAGGCTGTCGGCTGTCTTATCATCCAGATAGGGAAGGATGGCATGGATGGGGACTTCCACCCTGGTGGGACCGGCTTCCTCGATATCATTGAAATAGAGGGTAAGTGCTTTCTCATTTAAAATCCAATTCCACGATGCGGGATCCTTTAAAGCTTCCTGCAGTTTCACATTGGGATGAGCTTGAAGACGAGTCCGGATCGTTTGGATCATTTCATCATTCGTCGTCATGATGTCCGGCAGCTTGACGAACTTCTTTTCTGACACATCGAGGGTAAAGGTCTTTACATGCTCTTTTCCCCGTACATCATTGACGAGCTGATACGAGTGAAACATGATGCTATATGTATCATGTGTCGATTTCCTGCTGTCGGCCTGGATGATGAGGTGGGCACGGTACCCTTCTCCAAGCTCTTTCTTGTTCTCCTGGACCCTTGTTAAGAAGTCTTCCTTTTCTTTCTTGATCCAGCCTTTGAGAGGCTTATTGATTTGTGGATCCTCTATAACCGGAGTTTTGATGGACATCGTGTACATATCTGTATTCGTCGATTCCGTCTTGAAGTCAATGCCCAGTGGAGATGATCCTTCCGATTCAGGGTCGAACCGGATCGCATCGACGAGCTGAGCCATCCCATAAACGAAAGAAAATCCTAGTATGATCAGCACAACCCACCCCGGCCAGCGTATCCGACTGAATGGTATCTTTTTCAGCATATGTCATCCTCTTTTCTGGTAAAAAGGTATTTGGAATAAAAATGACAATTCCAATTATTTCAAATTAATCGGGACAATTCAATGCTTATTTTTTATTTTTTAGAATAAATGGGAAATGGTGGTTTTTGTGAAACTTAACGGATATCACAATCGTCTATTAAAGAAGAAGAGCGGTTTTAAGGAGGGATTCGATGAAAAAATGGTGGATACTATGGGCACTCTCGATACCCATTTTTCTTCTCTCATATGTCAACTCGATCTTCCTTACAAGCAAGATCGCCTATATGTCACAATCGGAATGTAAACAGAAGTTCATTTTTACCCCTCAGGATGTTGACTATTGCAGTGATATCTATCCGATAGATATATTCCTCATTTCCCTTAAGACCAATGAGGTTACGTATCTTTGGTTATTGAGCGGATTTTATTTTGTTGGGTTTATTGTATTTTTAATCGTTCGGAAAATAAGGAGCAAAGGGAACTGAACAAAATTGGCAACGTGGATGGTACATTTCAGAATTGTAGGGAATCTGCTGAAGAGAGGTTTTCGGGCCTCTGAAAAAGGGTTTGTCGTAGTCACTACACTTTCATCATGGCGGTCAGTGTGGTGTTACTAAGCTACTATTATTGGTTCCACATAAAGCTATAGAAATGAGATCAATAGAAAGTGAGTGCCTGAGAAGATGAACATCATCCTGAATGATATCTATCAATTTATTTTGTATATTGTCGTATTCATATTAATCTTTTATGTGAGTGAAAAAACAGCCAGGAAGAAATGGAAGATTGTGAGGCGGCGTGAAGCGCAGGAGATCAATTCCTTTCACAAATGGGGGAACCGAATTCTGTGGATCATTTTCTTTGTCATCTGGGTATTTTTCTCTTCATGGCTAAAAAGTCTTCTGATCATTATGGTCATTGGGTTATTTGACGCCTATATGCAGTGGAAATCGGGGGAGAAAGAATACATCATTACCTTACTCGGACTGGTTATATTCATTGTATTTATTACGTTTGGGTATTCGTTCCATATTCTTTCTGAATAACAAGAGGGAGGGATCATCTGTCACAGATGATCCCTCCCTTTCATGCTAGCTAGAACGGGATGTGAGTGTCTCCTCGGGTGCCTGTTCTATCTTCTTGATGAAGAAGGACAGGACTAAACTCACGGCGCCGATGATCATGATGGCAAAGTAGGTATCGCTGATGCCCTGTATCGATGCTTCCATAACCATATGGGCTTGTGATTGATCGGTGCCTCCCGTCATGATGTCCTGGAGATGGTCTTTCGTCCTGCTCGTCATGATTGTGACGAGGAGGGACGTCCCGATGGCACCGGCTACCTGCCTTGCCGTATTGGAAATGGCGGTCCCGTGTGAATGGAGACTTGATGGCAATTGGTTCAACCCAGCCGTCTGCAGCGGCATCAGGAAGAGGGCCATCCCGATTCGGCGGCCGGCATACATCAGGATCAGATGCATGTAACTTGTTGAATCCGTTAAATCCGTGAATGTGTACGTCGTGACAAGTATGATGGTGATTCCAATCACTGAAAGCCATTTTGCCCCGAAACGGTCGAATAATCTTCCAACGGCAGGACTCAACAGCCCCATCAGTAATGCACCTGGGAGCATCAGGAATCCTGCTTCTAACGCCGTGAATCCCCTGGCATTTTGGAGATACAACGGAAGCAGGATCATATCTGCATACATGACCATCGTAATCACGCAATTGATGAGAGTAGTCAACGTGAACATATTGTACCGGAACGCTCTAAGGTCAAGAAATGGTCGTTCCGTGACCAGCTGTCTCCATGAAAATAGCCCGACGGCTACAATCCCGACAAACAGTGTGGCAATGACCTCGATACTGCCCCAGCCTTCACTGCCTGCTTCACTGAACCCATAAAGTAAGGCTCCGAATCCAATCGTGGAAAGGATCAAGCTGATCATATCCATCTTGCTTTCAATCGTTTCCGACACATTTTTGAGAAAAATGAATCCGCACAAGATGATGATCAGTATGAACGGAATCATTCCATAAAATAACGTCTGCCAAGGGAACACATCAAGGACATAGCCTGTCAGTGTAGGTCCGATCGCCGGAGCGAAAATGATCGCCAGGCCGACGGTTCCCATGGCGGTTCCCCTTTTTTCCGGAGGATAGAGTTTCAGCACCACATTCATCAAGAGCGGCATTATAATACCGGTGGACGCAGCCTGGATCAGCCGTCCCGTCAGCAAAATAGGGAAATTGGGTGCGAGGGCCGAGACAACCGTACCCACCAGAAAGATCAGCATGGCACTCAGGAATAACTGCCTCGTCGTATAGCGTTGCATTAAAAAGCCGGTGACGGGAATCAGGACCCCGTTCACGAGCATATATCCCGTCGTCAGCCATTGCCCGGTGGCCGCATCAATGCTGAACACGTCCATGATGGTGGGAAGGGCGACGGTCATGGTCGTTTGATTAAATATCGTAAAGAAGGCGCCCAGAATCATGATGGTCATGACGGGTCCTTTTTTTATAGAGCTAGTAACGGTGCTCAATCCTTTCCACTTCCTTTCATGGGCTTAATTTACATTGTGTAGTATACTAAACAAAACATAAATTAAATTATAGAAGCTATCCGGGAAGCTTTCAATGAACAGTACGGTTCGTTGTGTTGATTAGTTTACACTCTGAAATTCTTTGTTGATTAATCGTGGGAAACTCAACAGAATCGCCTAAATCGTCAATTAGTATCGAGGAAAGGAGAGATGATATGAGTAACAAGAAGAAACAGACCGATCCGAGGATCCTGCGAACACGCCAGTTGCTGAAGGACGCCTTTGTTCAATTGCTACAGGAAATGGATCTTGAGAAATTAACCGTCAATCGGCTCACAGAAGCGGCCACCATCAATCGGGTAACGTTTTACCTGCATTATCAGGATATTTCGGATATGCTGGATAAGATGGCCGATGAGATGATCCTTGAAATCTCGAGCGTGTTGGGAGAACCGGAAACGGACCAGAAACTGGATCATGAAGAAAATATCAGAATGCTGAAGAGGTTCCTTGAACATATCTCCCTGAATGGGAAGTTTTATAAAACGGTTCTTGCGACGAGAAGAATCCCCATTTTTAAAGAGAGAATCCTGACCTTTTTCACCAACTGGCTTGTAACCAGGATCGAAAGCCGGGGAGAGGCGTCCTTCGTGCAAAAAGCCGGCATCCAGCAGGAAATCTTCATATGGTACGATGCAGCGGCGATCATCGGGATAATAGAATCATGGCTGCGAAATGATATGCCCTATACCCCCGCTTTTTTGGCAAGGCAATTTTACTTGATCCATACTAGAGGATTCGATCACCAATAAAGATGAAAGGAATGAACCACATGACGAAAGAAGAACTGGAATACAAAGTAAACGAAGTGAAATTGGACTATATCCGTAT
Organism: Rossellomorea sp. QJM3NY_18; assembly: GCF_056173145.1. Classification (NCBI taxonomy): domain Bacteria; kingdom Bacillati; phylum Bacillota; class Bacilli; order Caryophanales; family Bacillaceae; genus Rossellomorea; species Rossellomorea sp. QJM3NY_18. The sequence goes on from NZ_CM149659.1 coordinate 1,011,183, forward strand.
TCAGGGGGACCTTGAAAAGCTCGAGTCCTTCGGCAGAAACACGGATATCCAGCAAAGGAAACTAGACGAACTCGAGACTGAGCTTTCAGATTTACGTAAACAGTTGGAAGCAATCGATGTTGGATGAATAATGAGGTACAAAGGAAAATAAGTATATAGAAAGACAAAGGGTACAAGTCTCATCTTGTACTAGCTCTTTGATTGGAGCTGATTTCTATGTATCGAAACCGGGACAGACAGGTCAATATCGTCATTATGGTGCTCTTATGCATCCTGATCTTTCATATCATCCGCATCCTCCTCCATGTTAGAGTCTATTTCGTATACAGCATGGGGATGGGATATCTTTTATTTCTGGGAATGATCATTTTTCTGATACTATTCCTGCTCCTTAAAAGATGAAGCAACGGGCACTTTTCTTTGAATGGAAAAGTGCCTCTTTTTTGTTTTAGAAAATCAATTATAGGAAAATTATGTTAAAATATAGGGGGTGCTCAGTACATCAAAATGGAGGTTCACTATGAAAAAAAGGAATCGATTGGCATTACTCATATCCGTCATCGTATTGGTCGGGTTTCCGATTTTGTTTCTCTTCGTCTCTTTGTATACGGGGGATTGGCGATATCTCATGTGGAGTCTTCCGCCGTCATTTTTTGCGGGATTTACGGGGTTGATCTTTACCATTCATACGATTAAAAAAGAAAAGAGTCTAATGGAATAAAATTAGATGCCAATTATTGAAGACAGCGAGGGACGGAATGTACATTTCTAAAATAAATCATGAACATCTTACAAATGAGCAAATGACACGTCTATTATTCTCTTCAATTCAAGACGATCAAATGAACGGTGATTGTATCTTTGTTGCAGGAAGCAGCAAGGCAGTGAAGTACCGATTGCCGATAGCAGTGGAGCTTTATAAACAGGGAAGGGCCGGTAAAGATGTCGATATTCATATAAACACAGGAGAGAATACATGAAAAAAGAAAAAATGTATCCAAGATTCTGGCTGTTTGCCATATACTTCACAGGCTTTTGGATTTTATATGGTTGCTTTATCCTGTTCCAAGATATAGTCATCGAAGATCATTTCGATAGTCAGCCGCTCTATCTGATCGGGGGCATGGCCGTTATGTTAGCACGGTCCGTACAAGGATATAAAAGGGCAAAGAGGAATGAGGAAGAAATAGGACAAAAATAAAAGGTTGTAATGAAAGTCTTTAAATCTCTTCTCATCAGCGAAATCAAGGAAGAAGCCTTTCTTCAAAGGAAGGAGATTGACTTTTTGAACACGGAAAAGGAGAAGTGATGTCTTGTTAAGGATGGTAGGTACTGTTTGCTCTTTGGCGAGTTTCGTCCTAGCGACCTATTTACTGGTGATGCAGGAATATCAATGGATTGAACTTTTGATGTTGATGGGTGGTCTATCCATTGGAATCATGGGGATTGAAGAAATTCAGAGGAATCATAAGGGGATGGGATGGTTATTACTCTTAACCGGTTTACTTTGCCTGTACTCTTCGATTCAAGGGTTTTTATTTTTTCATTAATAGGACGGACCCACCTTCGTCATTCTCATACTTTATCACCTCATTTTACATTCCCTTGACCATACCCTTCTTCACCCAATTGATAACTCAATTACCATCATTTATTGAATAATTCCTTTCCAATGTGGTATACATACGTTAAAAGGTGGTGCGGGAATGTCGATTAAAAAGAATACTGCAGCCCTACTTCTTGGCAGTGCGTTATTTTTATCAGCCTGTAGCGGAGACGGGACTGCATCCGATCAGGACGAAAGCAATCAGATGCAGGACGAAAATCAAGCGGAAACTTCAACGGATATGAATGAAGAAAGCAATGCAAATGACAATACCGGTGAAGATGTGAACTCCGATACTAGTGGGAATAATGAAGATGCTGGGGACAGTAGTGGTGAAACAAATAGTGATACGAGCAGTGAAAATGAAGATATCCAAAAGCAGCAGTATGAATCAGCCGAGGACGCGGCTGCGGCCATCAATGGGTATGAGAAGGTCGATCAGACGAACATCGATCTGGGTCATGGGATCAAAGGGCTCCAAGAAGGCGCAGCCGGTCATGAGTATCTTTACTGGAATGAAGGCGACTGGCTGATCAAAGTCGACTTTCCGACGGATCCTCAATATAAAATTGATGGATATGACGGAGCTGAGGACATGGCAAAGAAAGTCGTAGATTATCTCGAAAAGAACTACTTGCCCGCACCAGACGAAAAGGGCGTCATCACTATCAACGGATTCAAGGAACATCCGGAAACCGTCGTGAAGTGGCAAAAAGGAAAGACCGTTTATACGATTACTTCGAAAGAGAAAGAACCATTCGACGCCCTCGAAACGGCCGTAGAATCATCATGAAAAGGTGCCCGGGATCCCGGGCACCTTTCTTGTTCAGCGATTCATTTCCTGAAGCTTTTTCACATTATCCGAGTGAAAAGGAGATCCTTCCACCTCGCTCACCACGCTGAATGGATTCCCGTCCGGATCAAAGAAGTCAAAAAAACGCATCCCGCCGAAGTCATCGATTTCAGTTGTCACCACACCTTTGCCGTTCAATTCCTTATGAATCGCATCGACATCCTGAACGACAAAATTGAAATAGCTATTCTTCTGCTTTCCTTTAATGACAAACTCCGTTGGCTGAGGGGTTTCCACTTCGATCAATCCAAATTGTGTCGATCCACTTGGTAAGAAAAAGCCGGCTCCGCCCTCCCACGAGTCGATTTTCTTCACTCCTAAATGCTCCTCATACCAGGCAGATGATTTCTTGATATTCGTCACAGGGACAAATACACTTCCAATTTTAAACATAGTATCCTCTCCTTATAAATGAAATTCCTATGTATAACGAATATAATGAAGAAAAAGTTACAAAAAAATGTGAGGTGGCTGAAATGATTATTGATGACCTGGAACAAACGGTCAACAAGCTGTATCGTTATTGCTTGAAACTATCAGGTTCATCTTGGCAGGCGGAAGATCTTACACAGGAAACGATGCTGAAAATCTATCAGTTAAAAAAGCAGGATCCGGGTCGGGAGTTCACTTTCTCTTTTCTATACAAAGTGGCCAAAAACCTTTTCATCGATGAAAAAAGAAAAAAGAAGGAGTTTCTTTCTCATCATGAAGACATTCGGAAAGTAAGCGATCCTACCGAATTCGACGCTTTGATTGAGATCCTTCTTGCAGCACTCCCCCTGCAACAGGCAATGCTCATCACCCTGAAAGATGTATTTAACTATAAGACAAAAGAAATCGCGGCCATGCTCAAGGTCAGTGACGAGTCCATCAAGACAGCTCTTCATCGTTCCAGAAAAAAACTGAATGACGCTCCGGAAGATCTGCCTGTTCCTGCATTCTCCAATCCCCAATTGATCCAGGGACTCTCAATCGCCATCAAGCAGTCGGACCCTTCCCGGATTTTTCAATACTATCGCCTGTTGGAAACGCACCATTTTAAGGCGAAAAGATCTCAAGGAGGTTCAGTCTTTCATATCATCGACCCTGAGGGGAATATTCTGGAGGTTGCCTCCACTCTTACCACTGCTTCATCAACCCTCTAATGGATCCATGACCTTATACGTGTGACTTGATATCGTAACGTAAATGAATATTTACATAGGCTTAAAATTACCCTGATTGTATTCATACTGACTTAACCATTCCATGTTTTACTAGAGTAGTAGCAAATACATCGGGAGGTTTTAATGATGAAAAAAAGACTATCAATCGGATTATCGATGGCGTTACTCGCATCTTCATCCTTAACAGCAATGGCTTTCGACCATGAGGGTCACGGTAAAAAGAAAGATTCACACAAGAAAATTGAGAGTGTTGAATTCTCTTCTATGAAAGCTCCTGACAATATTAAAAACATGGTAAAAACGTATACAACAGCAACAATCAAAGTGACGTATAAAGATGGAACAGTAAAAGAATTACCCCTTAACTATGATCAACTCTACCTATCAAAGGATAAAATCGTCTCCAATAAGGGTGAAATGATTCCTGCAGGAACGCCAATCGATGTGAACGGTGATCCGATCATGGACAAAAGTGTTCCAGCGAATCCTTCCTACTTTATTTCAGATGCACCGGATTCGAACAGCCTTCTGACGAAGGGGAACAAGTCATTCATGGTTTCCCACTTTGAATACGATTCCCAAAATAATGCCGGTGACGAGATTTCAGGTCTGCCAGCGTCCATGACCTTATCTGAACTTGACCATGATAAAAAGACGGGCGAGCTTTCAGTGAAAGAAGCCCATAAGATTGATTTCTCAAGTGTAGATGGATTATGGAACCCATGTAACGGATCCACAACGGATTGGGGCACACACCTTGGTTCTGAGGAATATGAGCCGGATGCCAGAGAATTTGAAAACAAAGATTCCGATGCGTATAAAGAAGTCAGCAACTTTGCCAACTATTACTTCCATGATGAATCCAAAGCAAATCCTTACAATTACGGATGGATCCCGGAAATCTCCGTTTCACATGACGGAAAGTCTTCTGTCGTCAAGCATTACAGCACTGGGCGATTCTCTCATGAAATGATGCAAGTCCTTCCGGATAACAAAACGGCGATTTTCGGTGACGACGGTGGCAACACGATGATGTTCATGTATGTAGCGGATAAAGCAAAAGATTTCTCAGCAGGAACTCTATATGCGGCTAAGTTCAACCAAACCGGTACAGAAAAAGGCGGATCTGGAGATTTAAATTGGATCAAGCTTGGACACGGGACGGACAAAGAAATCAAAGATATGATCGACGGTGGAGTGACATTCAGCGATATTTTTGAAACAACGGAAGAGCCAACAGAAGGATTTACAGCTGTTAAGACGAACTCCCATGATTCCGTCGAATATCTAAAAGTGAAACCAGGCATGGAAAAAGCGGCAGCATTCTTAGAACCACGACGTTACGGAGCCATCCTTGGAGCGACTTCTGAATTCAACAAAATGGAGGGACTTGCCGTCAACGCGGAAGATCATAAAGCGTATATGGCCATCTCTTATCAAGAAGGAAGCATGGAAAAGCAGGATGGAGTCGTTCAGGACGACATTCAACTTCAGAAGATTGAATCGGGTGTCACATATGAATTGAATCTTCAAGAAGGTCAAACAGATCATGACGATGAGGAGATTGACAGTGACTATGTTCCAGCAAGCATGAACGGATTTGTTTTAGGAGAGGACCTCTCTTCTCCGGATGAACTAGGAAACACGGCAAACCCGGATTTAGTAGCAAACCCTGACAACCTGAGCTTCTCTGAAGATCTGAATACCCTCTACATCGGAGAAGACAGCGACATGCACACGAACAACTTTGTGTGGGCCTATGATGTAAAAACGAAGAAGCTTTCCAGGATCCTTTCCGTACCGGTCGGAGCAGAAGCTACGGGGTTAAGGGCAGTGGATTCAATGAAAGATTCACACTATGTCTTAAGCAATTATCAGCATCCAGGCGCAGACCTTGATGAAAAAGAAATCACAGCAGTCGATAAAAACGAATTGGAACAAGCGATGAAAGATACGCTAGGCATCATGGAAACGGGCGGAGTCGGCTACATTTCCGGAATCCCTGGTATGGATACGAAAAGTGAACATCACCATAAAGGGCATCACGATCATAAAGAGAAAGACCGTAAAGATCACAATTCAGAAAAATAAACTAAGATGAATACAGGTCAGTCACCGACACGTTAAAGCATGAGCGTGAAGGGGGCAGACCTCTTTTTTATGAAAGTATCATTGAGTTATTTGTCTTAATTTGAAATAATTGGTATATGAGTGATTTATAAGGAGGGGGAAAATGCGCACCGATCGATTTTTTTTGGAGTGGGCGCTTGAAGAAGCCGAAAAAGCATTAAATGATCAGACGTATCCACGAGGGGAAGGTTTATGAAGAATGTAACCACATCATTATTTTCTCACTATCAACAACACCAACTAAAACACCGTCCCTTCATTGTCGGGATAGATGGATTGGGTGGATCGGGGAAGACGACCCTTGCCCTAAATGTGAAACAGGAATTTATGCTCGCAAAGTATGACGCGGTTATTCTGCATATGGACGACTACATTGTGGAAAAGAGTAAGCGGTATGGAACAGGGAACGAGGAATGGTATGAATATTACTCGCTTCAGTGGAATATAGAACAGCTTCGTAAAGAGCTTTTTCAAAGGTTATATAGAGGCAGTGACTCTATCACATTACCATTCTATGAATCCAGTGCGGACTCAGTCGTATCGAAACCCATCCAGCTTGAAGGGGTGAAGGTGGTCCTGATTGAAGGCGTCTTCCTGCAGCGGAAAGAGTGGCGCAATTTCTTTGACTATGTGATTTTTTTGGACTGTCCCCAGGAACTCAGAACCAAAAGAGTCATCGGGCGGGACACCTACCTCGGTGATGAGCAGGCAAGGGTCGAAAAGTATAAGAGAAGATACTGGCTGGCAGAGGATTATTATCTTCTTCACGAAAATCCGGCCGGACAAGCAGACTATATTGAAAGATTCTGAAAATGTCATAAATTGTTGAAATATTCTCTATCTTCATCTGTTTTTTTGTTAAAATAGAACTATATATAAACAGAAGGCGAATGGTGCCCAGATGAGTATAGTGAAAGATTTTCTGCTGCAGCTCACCCTAATGATCATACCTATATTCAGTTATTTCACTTTTATTCTTGAAAAAGTAAAGAATGACCGCGCAATCAAGATGTTCGTGACCCTGTTATGGGGAGCGTCCATCCTGTTATGTATGTCTTTCCCCGTAGAGTATGGGGGAGGAAATCGCCTCGATTTGCGATTTATTCCGCTCCTTTTCGGGACATTATATCTCGGGATATGGCCGGGGTTATTTCTGTCGGTCCTGATTATCTTGTATCGCATGACTTCAGGAATCACCATGGGCCTTTATACGACAATCCTTGTTCTGGTCATCACCCTGCCTGTCATTTTGTACGTTCAACGAATGTTTATCCGGGTGAAAAAGGATCGAAGAGTGATGATTGCAACTGGATTATCCTGCCTGTATTGCCTCTGTGGCATGACGGTGTTCAGTCTTATGAATGGGATCTCACTCCCCGTTTTGAAAGCCCAAGGTATCCATCTTCTTCTTACCGTCTCCGTTACCTGTTTCTGCACGGTATTAATTGAGAAGATCCGTGAGACCCATCAGCTGAGACTTGAGGTCCAGGATGCGGAGAAATTCAGGATGATCAGTGAGCTGACCAGTGTGTTTGCCCATGAAATCCGCAATCCCATGCAGGTGACCCGGGGTTTTCTTCAGCTCCTTGATGAGCCGGACTTGGCTCATCATAAGAAGGAATATATCAAGGTGTCCATTGAAGAATTGGACCGGGCCAATGAAATCATCAACGACTTCCTGGCGTTCGGCAAGCCCTCCATGAATACATACGGGACCATCAATGTCGGTGAACAGTTAAAGCGAGTCACCACGCTCATTCAAACATTCAGCATAAACCAGCAGGTGGAGTTCAAATCTGATATAGCGGATGACTGCTGGATTAAAGCAAATCCTCAAAAGCTGAACCAGTCACTGATCAATATTCTGAAAAATGCCGTTGAATCCATGCCCGATGGTGGAACCGTCTGGATCGCCTGTCACTCAACCGATGACGGACACATCAGAATCACCATCAAAGACCAGGGAATCGGCATGAACCCGAAACAAGTCGACCGCCTCGGCTCACCCTATTATTCTCTCAAAGAAAAGGGTACCGGGCTTGGGATGATGGTCAGCTATCAAATCATCCGTTCCTTCAAAGGGAGCATCAGTGTGGAAAGCGAAGAAGGGGTCGGTACCGAGTTTGTCATTGAATTTCCGCGTGTTGAAACGTAAAAAAACGGCTTAGACCCTTATCGGTCAAAGCCGTTTTTTCTACTGCTCCCACATAAAGAAAATTTGACACGGCCGCTCGATTCCATGCAAAACCGGCATGATTATATCCAACCCCGCACGAATATCCTCAGTCTCGCATGAAAAATCCAGAACCCGCACGATTTTTTAAAATCCCGCATGATTAGCAGGCAAGGAATGTCTTTACCGAAGAAAGGATTGAGTTTATATGAATATTTTGGAATAATTGGTATGTAACTGACTAATGTTCTTCACAACCGAATTTTTCGGAATATTCACCTAATGGAGGGCGCGCAACATGAACAATCCTGCACAAAAAAGAATCCGGGACTTCGGAGTGAAAATCGGTAAGTTAGAAACCGGTCCCAACAATTCAATTACTGATGTTGAAGGCGTAACGGTCGGTCATGTCACCCTTAGTGAAAATGATAGTCAAACGGGCGTAACGGCGATCCTACCTCACCAGGGAAACCTATTCAAAGAGAAACTCATCGCCTCCACCCATGTCATCAACGGGTTTGGCAAAACGATGGGCACGATTCAAATCAATGAACTAGGAACCTTGGAAACCCCCATTCTATTAACGAACACATTCGGCATCGGTACAACCGCCGATGCCCTGATCGATTACATGCTTGAACAGAATCCGGAAATCGGCAGAACGACAGGGACCGTCAATCCTGTTGTGTGTGAATGCAATGACATGTTTTTAAACGATATCAGGGCCCGGTTCATCACAAAGGACCATGTCCGGCAGGCGCTGGAAAACACCTCTTCATTCGTTGAAGAGGGGACGGTCGGAGCCGGTACCGGCATGCTCTGTTACTCCTTGAAAGGCGGAATCGGAACGGCTTCACGGATCATGAAGATGGAGCACGGGACCTACACAATGGGTGTCCTCGTCTTGACGAACTTCGGGATACTAAGCGACCTGACCATAAACGGAAGGGCCGTCGGAGAAGAACTAAAGGAAAAAATCCTCCAATCCCGCGAGGAAGAGGACAAAGGCTCAATCATCATCATTGCAGGGACGGACCTCCCCGTATCCGAAAGGCAGCTCAACCGGATCATCAAGCGGACAATCACAGGATTATCCCGTACAGGGTCCATCATCACAACCGGGAGCGGCGAAGTGGTAATCGGCTTCTCGACGGCAACGAAAATACCCCATGACCAAACGACCCAATGCATGTCCGTCCCCATGATACATGAAGAAGAGATCGATCTTGCATTCCGGGCGATCGGGGAAGCGACAGAAGAGGCGGTATTGAATTCATTGATCACGGCAACGCACGTAGTGGGCAGGGATGGGAATGAAAGACCGGCATTAAAAGATTTACTGGAGAAATACACTATACAGCTATAACCACCTGGGAGGAATTATGGAATCAACATTGGTCATCATACGAGGAAATTCCGGCAGCGGAAAAACAACGACCGCCAAACGTCTTCAACAACATCTTGGACGGGGGACGCTTCTCGTTTCCCAAGATGTCGTCCGCCGAGACATGTTGATGGTGCAGGACCGGGACGGCAACCTGTCCATGGACCTGATCAGGCAAATCACAGAATACGGCAGAGGGAAATGTGAGTACGTCATTGTAGAAGGAATCTTTTCTGAACAACGCTACGGGGCTATGCTCAGGCAGTTAATCCAATTTTATAACGAAAAAGCCCATACATACTACTACGATTTATCGTTTCAAGAAACCATCCGCCGGCATAACTCGCGTTCAAAAAGGACAGAATTCGGGGAGGATTCTTTACGTGACTGGTGGAATGCGGAGGACTATCTCCGTGTGGATAGAGAAGTTCAATTGACGGATGAAATGACGCAGGATGAGATAGTGGAAATGATTTTAAAACAAATATGAAAAAAGGAAGTGCAACATGTTAAACGTTAAACCATTAGAAGACAGAGACTATGAATTAATCAAAGAAGCAGAAAGAGTCATAGAAACGAATTATCGGTACGGTCGGCATCACATCGGTTCAGCCGTCAGAGCAACTTCTGGCAAGGTCTATGCAGCTGTCCACGTCGAAGCAAACGTCGGCAGGATCACCGTATGCGGCGAAGCGATGGCTCTCGGGAAATCCATCTCTGAAGGGGACCACGAATTTGAAACAATTGTCGCAGTAGCACACCCCCATCCACACGAAGACATCGAGAAATGCTGGGTCGTCGCACCTTGTGGGATGTGTCGGGAGTTAATAAGCGATTATGGAAAACATACCGATGTCATCCTTTCATATGGGGGAGAATTGGTGAAGTGTAATGTAATGGAATTGTTGCCGGAGAAGTATTCGAGTGATGTGGAATAATTCTATAAAGAAATTCACGGGTTTCGACAAACAACTCATAAAGTGTTTCAAAAGAGAACTGGCGCTTCATGAAAAGTAAAATCTAGCAATTTACTAGCAAATAATCAAAAAGGGGACACTCCAATGAAACTCATCTTACTATTCGGACCCCAGGCAGTCGGTAAAATGACGGTGGGACAAGAACTGGAAAAAAGAACAGAACTGAAACTCTTTCATAACCATATGACCATCGAATTGCTTCAGCCTTTCTTCGGATTCACGGAGGAAATGTGGAGAATATGTCACATGATGAGAGTGGAAATCTTCGAAGCTTTCTCGAAAACGGATCAGTACGGGATGGTTTTCACCTTTATGTGGGCGTTCAACGAGGAAGAAGACTGGAAATGGGTCGAGAAAGTCACAGATATTTTCGAATCCAACGGTGCAGAAGTCTATTTCGTCGAGCTGGAAAGCGATCTGGAAGTACGATTGAAACGGAACATCACACCGAACCGACTGCAGAATAAACCGTCGAAGCGAAATATCGAAGACTCCGAGAAGCGGTTGCTTGCTTCCCTCGATACCCATCGTCTGAATTCAGTCGAAGGGGAAATAGAAAGAGAGAAGTATATCAAGATCAACAACACAGATATGAGTCCCGAACAAGTTGCCGAGAAGATAATAGAAGAGTTTCAGCTCGAGCGAAAGTGAGGGACGGACCTCAAATTGAATGGAAAAATAGGAGGATGTATGAAAACCAATATCTTTCATTCCCCACCAACGTTAGAAAACGAGAAAATCAAACTGATTCCCTTGGAGGTCCATCATTCCGCTGCTATCCTCGAAGCAAATGATCCGGAGATTTGGCGTTTTATGTTTAACGAAATTACAACCCTCGAGCAAATGGAACAATGGGTAACAGCCGCCATCCGGCTACGGGATCAACAAACGGCCTTACCTTTTGCGGTCGTGTTAAAAGAACAAAATAGAATCATAGGGTCTACCAGATTGTTCGAAATCAACCTTTCACAAAAATCGTGTGAACTCGGTTCTACGTGGTACAGCAAAGATCATCAAAGGTCCTTCGTAAACTCCAATTGTAAATATTTGATCCTTCGCTATTGTTTTGAAAGTTTAGGGATGTTGCGGGTTCAGCTTAAGACAGATGAACGAAACAACCGTTCCCAAAAGGCGATTGAACGGTTGGGTGCCGTGAAAGAAGGAGTCCTGAGAAAAGAAAGGATCCTGTCAGGTGGCTATGTCAGAAATGCCGTTCTGTATTCGATCATTGATGAGGAGTGGCCATCGGTAAAGGCAGGGTTTGCTTTGAGGGATTCGAAGTATTGAACTGAATCGGCTTTTCAAAGGTATTTTGTATTAGATATTGAAATAAAGTGAGGTAACCCAAATGAACAATACCCAAACAGAACTCAAAGTCGTAATCGGCGCAGGAGAATATCATAATAATCCCGGCTGGTTGCATACACAGGAAGAAGACCTGAACTTACTGGACGAAACGACGTGGCAAGACATGTTTGAAGAAAGCTCGATATCCGCTATATTGGCGGAGCATGTTTGGGAACACCTTACATATGAAGAAGGGGTACAGGCAGCAAAGATTTGTATGAAGTATCTTAAGCCGTCTGGATACATTCGTTGTGCTGTACCTGATGGGTATTTTCCAGATGAAGACTATCAAAAGGGCGTACAGATAGGAGGTCCCGGCCCGGAAGATCATCCTGCTGCCAGTCATAAGATTGTTTATGACTATAAATTGTTATCAGAATTATTTGAAACGGCCGGATTCGAAGTGAGACTTCTTGAATCCTTTGACGAAAAAGGCCATTTTCATCAACATGATTGGGATGGATCTGACGGTGTCATTTTCCGTTCTAAGAAATTCGATCCAAGAAATCAGGGGGAACGTGTAGCTTTTCCTTCTCTCATCCTTGACGCCATTAAGTATTGAAATCACCTTTCTTATGTGATAACGTATATGAAAATAAGAGGTGGATAAATATGACTTTCATCAACAAGCAACGCTCATTCACACAATTCCGTCATCATATCGAGTAACCTTGCTATCCGATTTTTAACAATCGTACATAGGAAGGTTATTTCTCATAGAACTGCATTTGATTAAGTTATTCGCTTATCAAATGCGGTTCTTTTTTTATACAAAAAAGGAGGAGAAGAAAGATGAAAATGAAGAAGATGGATTATCAAAATGTTAAAGGGACACAGGATTATTTACCAGAGGCGGAAGTGATCAGAAGGGAAGTCAGAAGGACGCTGGAGGACGTTTTCATCCAATACGGCTGCAAGCCACTTGAAACCCCAATCCTGAATTACACTGAGCTGCTTGCCTCGAAATATGCAGGTGGTGCTGAGATCCTGGAAGAGATGTACACCTTGACGGACAGGGGAGAAAGGGACCTCGCCCTGCGCTATGATTTGACGATTCCCTTTGCCAAGGTGGCAGCCATGAACCCGACCATCCCCATGCCGTTCAAGCGCTATGAAATCGGAAAAGTGTTCAGGGACGGACCTATCAAAGCGGGAAGGTTTCGGGAATTCACACAATGCGATGTTGACATAGTTGGCATCGATTCACAAGTGGCAGAAGCTGAGCTGATGATGATGGCACTGGATGCATTCGGAAAGCTCGATATGAAGGTGACCATTCAATACAATAACCGGAAACTGCTGACGGGGATGCTTGAAGTGTTCGGAGTGGAAGCGGATCGAATCAACCAAGCAGTCTTGATCCTCGACAAACTCGGAAAGATTGGTGTTGATGCGGTCATCTCAGAACTCGCGGACCTGTCCATTTCGGACAACACTAACCGATTGATCCAGCAATTTTTAACAGACAAGGACAATAACCGATTGGGCTATTTCGAATCATACGCCGATCAAAACGGCCAAATCAGGGAGGGGTTGGAAGAATTAAGGGACCTGACTTCCTACCTTGATTTCCTGGAAATCAACGAACAATGCGTCTTCAATCCCTTTTTAGCAAGAGGCCTGGAAATCTACACGGGGACCATTTATGAAATATTCTTAACGGACGGGTCCATCACATCAAGCATTGGTAGTGGCGGACGGTATGATAATGCTATAGGTGGGCTACTGGGAACAGATGAAAATATCTCGACCGTCGGCATTTCGTTTGGATTGGACGTCATCTATGCAGCCATCATGGCGACTCAGCGAAACGCGAAGAAAGCTTTCAACGTTGACTATTACGTCATTCCACTTGGTACCGGGAAGGAAGCTTTACGGGTGGCAAATGATTTAAGGCAAAAAGGCTATATCGTCGAACTTGAGATGAGCAGACGGAAATTAGGTAAGCTGTTGGAAAAAGCAAACAAAGAGGGGGTGGGGTATGTGATTGTTATAGGAGAAGAGGAGGTCAGGAAGAATCAGTATAAGGTGAAGAATATGGAAACCGGAGAGGAGCAAGTATGGAAGATGAATGATCTGAAATAGACTGTATGGTAAGCAGGTAATACTACCTGCCAGTACGTTACCTTTGTAAAAATCCCTAAGAAAAAAGATCGATTTTCCTTCACACAACCTTTATCAAGATGGGTACCAAACTACATACCCACTCAACATCCCTCTCCTAAAATGTAGTCGAATACATATTAGGGATAGGAGATGAAGAACATGAACAAAAAGTTGTTAGTCGGTACAGGAATTGCGGTTTCATTGTTATTGAGTCCGTTCAGCCAGGCGTTTGCAGAAGAGCCATCAGCAGGTGAGAAAAAGCAGGTAGAGAATATTGCACACCGCGGGGCGGCAGCCTATGCACCTGAAAATACGATTGCAAGCTATGATTTGGCAGTCGATATGAAGGCGGATTATATTGAAATCGATGTTCAACGAAGCAAAGATGGTGAATTGGTGGTCATCCATGACACATCAGTGGATCGCACAACCGATGGATCGGGAAAAGTAGGGGATCTGACACTCGAGGAAATGAAGAGTCTTGATGCAGGAAGCTGGAAAGGCGAACAATTTGCAGGAGAAGAGATCCCAACATTTGAAGAAGTGCTCGATCGCTATCATGGAAAAGTGGGGATCTTAATCGAAATGAAGTCTCCGGAGCTTTATCCTGGTATTGAGGAACAAGTAGCTGATGCTTTAAAGGAACGTCACCTCGATACACCGCAAAACGAAAAAATCATCCTTCAATCCTTTAATTTTGACTCTATGAAAAAGATGGATCAACTGCTTCCAAAAGTTCCAGTCGGAGTTTTAGCCTGGAGTCAGTCGCAAGCGACACCTGAAGCATTAAAAGAAATCTCTACGTACGCAGAATGGTTCAATCCGAGCTATGGAATCGTCACAGAACAAGTAGTGGAAGATGTTCATTCCCTAGATATGCAAATCGGGTCATGGACCGTGCGCAGTCATGAAGCGGCAGATTTCTTATTCGATATGAATGTGGATGCAATCATAACGGATTATCCGGATTATGTGGATCCTAGAAATTAATAGGTTAATAGAAAAGAAGTAGTGGATGCTGCTTTTTCTAATGCATGTGTATAATTCATTCTACTTCTGGCCATACTAACCCAATAGCCCTTTTCGTATTATAGCTCTGACTTGGCTCGTCCAAGTTAACCTACGCCTTACGAAAAAGGGTTTCTTTTTTTGTTTCTTAATGAAGAGTGTTACCCCAGTTAATTCTCCATATTCTTCATTCTCGACAACCCTACCATCATCTGTTACTATATAATAGTTACCCAAGATAACCATTACCTATGATAACTATATAAAAAGGAGGATCCACCAAATGAAATCGGAACAACAGTTTTTTCAGGAGCTGATCATGCTCTACAGGCCATTTGAAAATCAATTGAATGTTCAGCTGAATGAACACGGTCTGCATAGGGCTCAGTGGACGATTTTATATAATCTTTACCATAATGGACCAGCTTCCAATGTGGAGATCTCAAACTATCAAAGTGTTGAGAAGCCGACGATTACGAGGACGGTTCATCAGTTGGAGGAAGCGGGCTATATCGAGCGTATTCCCGGGAAGGATCGTCGGGAAAAGCGGATGCAGCTGACGGAGGCGGGCATTGTAGTGTATGAGAATGCCCGCAAAACCATTGATCGTTTTGAACAGACCATCATGGAAGGAATCAGCGAAGAGAAGCAGCTTGAAATGATGGAAATGATGAAAAAAATCAAAGAGAATTTGAACAGTTAAGGAGTTTTACAGATGAGTCAGACACAGTCAAAGCTATGGACCAAGGACTTCACACTCATGTCCATCGCCAACTTTTTCATTTATTTAATCTTTTATTTATTGCTTGTCACCATGGCGGTCTATGCCGTGGATGAATTCGGTGCATCGGAAAGTCAGGCGGGTCTTGTGACCGGGATCTTCATCATCGGGACCTTGATCGGACGATTATTCCTTGGCCGGTTGATCACGACCATCGGAAATAAGAAAATGCTGTTTGTCGGCATGGTCGCATTCATTGCCACCTCATGCCTGTATTTCGTGGAGGGCGGCATCAGTTTCTTACTGCTAACCCGTTTTCTTCACGGGGTGGCACTTGGGATGGTCAGTACGGCAACCGGTACCATCGTAGCAGAAATCATCCCTGCGAGCCGAAAAGGGGAAGGAATCGGTTACTACAGCATGAGCATCACACTCGCAACTGCCGTTGGTCCATTCTTTGGTCTTTTCTTAAGTCAGCATGCAAGCTTCAGAACGATCTTTGCCTTCTGTCTTGCGCTTGGGGTCATTAGCTACATTATTTCTCTGTTTGTGAAAATCCCGGTTGTCAAGAAACCGGCAGGGGAAAAAGCAGAGAAAGAGCGCCTGAGCCTGTCAAGCTTCATCGAGCCAAAGGCACTACCGATCGCGCTTGTCGTGCTGTTCGTTTCCCTTGCTTACTCAAGTGTCCTGTCGTTTATTAATTTCTATGCCATCGACATCGACCTTGTAGAAGCAGCGAGCGTGTTCTTTGTCGTCTATGCCGTAGCGATCCTCGTTTCGCGCCCATTCACCGGTAGACTGATGGATGCAAAAGGTGCCAAGGCTGTCATGCTGCCGGCGTTTGTCCTGTTCGCGGCGGGCTTGTTCCTGTTAAGCGCGGCCGGTAACACGATGATCCTGCTTCTTTCAGGTGTTCTGATCGGACTTGGATTCGGTAATATGCAATCCGTCACACAGGCGATTGCCGTGAAGGCCGTTCCACCTGAGCGCGTGGGGCTCGCAACGTCAACGTATTACATTTCCCTGGATGCAGGCCTTGGATTCGGACCTTATGTACTTGGCTTCCTGATTCCCTTGACTGGCTACCGGTCACTATACATGATCATGGGAATCCTGGTTGCTGCAACACTCGTACTCTACTACTTCCAGGAAAGAAAACAATCGCGCACAGTACTCGCGCATGAATAATCTTTAAACGTCATTCCTTTAAGGAGTCCGGCCAAGTGGTCGGACTCTTTTTTTTGAGGGACGGACCTTCAATAGTCCGATTCACCCGAATTTTTTACTGTGGTTTGAGGTCCGTCCCTCATTAATCGCCAACATAAACAATAATTTTATATTAAAAATTAATAATTATTTATTGTAAAACAATAAATAACATGATAAATTCATACTATATTATCAAGTGAGGTGCTATGAATGAAACGGGAAACACTTTTTTTGAAGATTGCTCTTTTTCTAATCGGGGCTCCCATTGCCGCTTTGTGCTTGATCGGATTACCACTGATCGCAATGGAGGCTGCGGGTTCGAAGGTAGCCTATGTCGTTTATGGGATGCTGGCCGTCATGTATGCATCGGCGATTCCTTTTTACACAGCGTTGTTTCAAGCGTTTAAATTGTTAAGGTTGATTGACCGGAACAACGCATTCTCAGGGGCATCCGTGAAGGCGTTGAAAATAATCAAGAAGTGTGCCATCGTGATCAGTCTCTTCTATGTAGCAGGATTGCCGCTCTTTTATATGCTGGCGCAGGTGGATGACGCACCGGGCATTATCGTGATCGGGATGATCTTCATCTTCGGATCAGCTGTCATTGCGGTATTTGCGGCGGTTCTCCAGAAGCTATTAAACAATGCCATCGAAATCAAATCTGAAAATGATTTAACGGTCTGAGGTGAAATTATGGCAATTATAATCAATATTGATGTGATGCTTGCGAAACGGAAAATGAGTGTAACGGAGCTTTCAGAAAAGGTGGGAATCACGATGGCAAACCTGTCGATCCTGAAAAATGGGAAGGCAAAGGCAGTTCGTCTCTCCACCTTGGACGCGATATGCAAGGCCCTTGATTGTCAGCCGGGAGATTTGCTTGAGTATCAGCGTGATGAAGAAGCAGAGTCATGATCATGAGAGCGGGCAAACAACTCCTTCGTTTCGGCTGGGAGCAGGCTCTGTCCTGCTTGTTTCCTGTGGTCATCTTTGCGTCTTTGGCTTTGACTCAAATCATTCCGGTCCCCTTCCTGCCAAGGTATGACTGGCTGCTCCTGATCTGCCTTCTGATGCAATGGGGAATGGTGAAATCGGGTCTCGAAACCCGGGATGAACTGAAGGTCATCACCCTGTTCCATCTGATCGGCCTTACCCTTGAACTGTTTAAAGTACATATGGGCTCGTGGTCTTATCCCGGGGAAGGCTATTCCAAACTGCTCGGTGTCCCTTTATACAGCGGATTCATGTATGCAAGTGTAGCAAGTTACCTGTGCCAGGCGTGGAGGAGGCTCAAGGTGGAACTGATTAAGTGGCCGCCGTTTTGGGCAGTCGTTGCCCTTGCCGCAGCGATATATTTGAACTTTTTTACCCACCATTATTGGATCGACGTCCGCTGGTGGCTTTCGGGCCTTGTCATGGTCGTCTTTTGGAAAACGTGGGTTGAATATGAGGTAGGTGGAACACGCTATTGCATGCCGCTTGCCTTGTCCTTTGTCCTCATCGGCTTCTTCATCTGGATCGCTGAAAACATTGCAACCTTCTTCGGTGCCTGGGAATACCCGAATCAGACCGATGCCTGGAGCCTCGTTCATCTCGGGAAGGTCAGCTCATGGCTTCTCCTCGTCATTGTCAGCTTTTTGATTGTAGCAACATTGAAACGTGTAAAGGGAAAGGGTGGGGCAACCCAATTTCCAACCGAACATTCCCTGCAAGGACAGGAGGGAAGAGTATGAAGAAAATGACTTTTGTATTCATTTTGGTCCACTTCAGCATCTTTTTTTTTGGATTATGAATTCCGGTTACTTATTTTCACCCTATGGAGTTTCGGTTTGGGTTTCCATTGTAGCGATCGGATTTATCATTCAAATCAAGCTGGATAAAGTGAGCATAAATAGAAGAATACTCGCCATCTCAAATGGCTGGATGGTGTTTTTGATGGTGGCAACCGTGTTTATCTATTTTGCTGTCAGTTCGATGCCTTAATATATAGTAGGAACAGGTCCCTTGGTACGCCATTGGGGCTTTTTTTAGTAAAAATATGGAACCTTTGTGGAGCTGAAACGTACATGTACTAACATGAAAAAATGGAGGAATCACTATGGACTACGGTTTGCTGATGATCGGTCTTGCTCTTGTCCTGGTTTCATATTTAGTCGGTGTCAAAAAACAAACATGGCTGTTAGCAGGCTTCAATGAAAAGATGATCAAAAATAAGTCTTTATTGGGTACTATTACGGGGCTTTTCTTCTTTCTTCCATTAGGGTTGATGGTGATCATCAACAGCTTTATCGATTATGCCTATGAGGGAACCATTCTGGTGGTGGTCATGTTGGTTCTGTTAACGGGCGTGTATGTATTCATTAATAGGAGGCTTATGGATTGATGGAAGAAGAGTATGTCATGATCAACGGAAAGAACGTTTTTATCACTAAAAAAGGAGCAGGGGAGCCGATTGTTTTCCTCCACGGCGGTCCAGGCGGGAGTTCTGACTATTTCCTCCCTCACATGGAGCCTTTAGGGGAAAGCTTTCAGATCATTTTTTATGATCAAACGGGGTGCGGAAGATCAGAAGTAGGGGAAGGCCATTCATATTCCATAGATGATGAAGTCAACCATCTTGAAGAAGTCAGAAAATCCCTCAACCTGGAGAAAATGACGCTTTTCGGCGAGTCTTGGGGGAGCATTCTGGGCCTATCGTATGCGGCGAAACATCCGGACCGCATCCATAAACTTGTCCTTACTGCCGCAATCGGTTTATCTTCTCAAGACTATCGGGCCTTCAAAGAACGCCTTTTTCGAAAACTCGGATTCCACAAGAAAATGCTGCTCGGTTATTATTCCCTTTCTTCTCTATTGGGTGTCGATTCTTCTCGAAAGCTTGAACAACTTTTCGACCCTCATTACGTGTATTCAGTCGACACATTAAAAAAGAAAGCAATGATCTCATACAACCAGGATGCCCTTAAGCATATTGGCAAAGAACTTGACCACCATTACAATCTGGTCCCGTCCTTGCCTGTTTTTAGATCTCTCCCCATCATGATTGCTCAAGGATCACACGATATATTACCGCCTGCCTATATGAAGGAAAACGTTTTGGTACATTTGAATAATGTCATCCTTAAAGAAGTAGAAGAAAGCGGGCACTGGACCATACTTGAGCAACCGGAAAAAATGATTGCATTAACACGTGAATTCATGAGTTCCACAGGGACAGCCTCCCCGGTTCACTCTTAAGAGCCAAGATTCCTGTCCCCTTGGCATGCCAACACATCGGCACACACCTAATAAAGGATAAACCAATCCCCTCCTCGAATAGAAATAGGTAGAACGGAGGGAAGCTCATGAATGGCAGGATTGTAGTGGAGAATCTAACCAAAACATTTAAAAAAGGAAACGTGCAGGCAGTGAAAGGTATATCTTTCCGAGTCGAGGAGGGGGAGTTTTTCGCTTTTTTAGGTCCCAATGGGGCCGGGAAATCGACGACGGTGCAGATTTTGACGACATTGATCAATGCTTCTTCTGGAAAAGTGGAAGTGGCCGGATATGATGTCATCGGGGAGGCGGAACACGTCCGCCGGCATATCGGCGTGGCCCTTCAGGAGACGGGGGTCGACCCGGATCTGACCGGCCGTGAGATGGTGGAGCTTCAGGCTTTTATTTTCGGCTTCGGGAAGGAAGAAGGGAAACGAAGGGCACAGGAGCTTCTGGAAATTGTGGATTTATCAGAAGCATCTGAGCGAAGGATCGGTGGTTATTCCGGGGGGATGAGAAGGAGACTGGACCTTGCCCTCACCCTGGTCAACGAACCGAATATCCTTTTTCTGGACGAACCGACGACAGGACTGGATCCGTCGAGCCGTGCAGCGATCTGGAAAGAGCTGCGCCGTCTGAACAAGGAGAAGGGAACGACGATCTTTCTCACAACGCAGTATCTGGAAGAAGCCGACTCCCTCGCAGACCGGATCGGCATCATCAATAAAGGCGAAATCGTCGCCATGGGATCACCGAAGGACTTGAAGGCAGAGATCGGGCAGGATCTCATTACCCTCACCTTGAAAGACCGGGATGTGATCGAACATAGTGTGAACCTGATTCGCACCCAAATGGAAGGGGTCGATGTCCTCGCCCAACAAGAAAAGATCCTCGTTTATGTAGAAGAGGGAACGAAGCAGCTTCTTGAGGTCGTCCGTATCCTTGACACAGAGGATATCGGAATCATCGATATTCAATTGTCTTCTCCTACACTGGACGATATCTTCCTTAAATTGACGAGCGAGACGAAGGAAGGGGTGAAGAGCCATGGGGAATAATGTGTTCAAGGACACGTGGCTCATGACGATCCGGAACATCAAAACCACCATCCGTAACCCGTTTTCATTCATTCCTAATCTGATTATTTCAGCTTTCTTCCTTCTGGTGTACGAGGGAGGACTGAGCGGTATATCCCAGTTGCCGACCTTTGAAGGTGCCGATTACCTTGCCTTCATCCTTCCCGTTTCGATTGTATCTGCTGCCATCGGTGGAGCTGGGGGAGCGGGGCAGAGCATCGTAAAGGATATTGAAACCGGCTTTTTCTCAAGACTGCTTTTAACACCGGCATCGCGACTTGCCATCGTCCTCGGTCCGATCATTGCCGGAATGCTGCAGCTGCTTGTTCAGACGCTCCTTATCATAGGAATGGCCTTTTTACTCGGTCTGAACGTCAAAACAGGATTTGCCGGGGTTTTGTTTGTCCTGCTGATCGCGATTGGCTGGGGACTTGCTTTTGCCGGGTATTCCGTCGGGATTGCCCTGCGGACGAGAAATGCCCAGGCCGCCCAGGCGGGGACATTTATCTTTTTCCCGCTCATTTTCTTAAGCACGACCTTTGTTCCACTTGAATTGATCGAGGCTCAGTGGTTAAAGATTGCGGCCACGATCAACCCGACGACCTATGTGTTTGAAAGCATGCGGACCGCTCTCATCGACGGCTGGGTGTTTTGGGATCTGATGCAGGGTGTGATCGCCATTGTGATCGTTTGTGCCATCACGATTACATTCGCCGCCGTGTCTGCGAAAGGTGCGGTATCACGGAAATAAAAAGCAGAATCCTTCTCTGGATGGGGGAGGATTCTATTTTAAAAAAGCGGTTGACAATTCTAACTGTAAATATTATTATTACAGTGTACCCGGAATCAGGAGTGCATTTATTTTCATCATAACTGTTACTTTTTTTATTACATTTAAAAAGGAGTGTGTAAACACATGGTCAATTTATTTCTGACACCGAGCTGTACGTCCTGCCGCAAAGCGAGAGCGTGGCTAGATGAACATTCAATACCCTATGTGGAACGCAATATGCTGACAGAACCATTGACGCCTGATGAAATCAAGTCGATCCTCCGCCTGACGGAAAATGGCACAGAGGATATCATCTCTAAACAATCAAAGGCGTACCAGGAGTTGAAAGTAGACATTGATTCATTACCACTCCAGGATTTATATAAACTAATCAGGGAAAACCCCCTTATACTGAAACGACCGATCATGCTGGATGAGAAAAGATTGCAGATCGGATATAACGATGAAGAAATCCGTAGCTTTCTCCCAAGGAAAGTGCGTAACTTCGAATACAATGAGTTGCAAAAGCTGGCCAATTAACCGTAAAACCGGATTCTTGACAGTGTAAACTGTAAAAGTTAACATTACAGTAACATCCGTGAAGGAGGCAGGCCATGAATAGTGACTTTACCTTAGCCATCCACAGTTTAACGTACTTGGCACTGCAGACGGACCGCATGTCGACAAGCGATGCGATTTCAGAAAGTGCAGGGGTCCATCCGGTCCGGATCCGCAAAGTCCTCAGTCTTCTGAAAAAGCAGGGATTCATTGCGTCGAAAGAAGGGACAGGCGGCGGATTCATCTTTGCCATGGACCTCAGCGATATTAACTTGTGGGATATTTATAAAATCACATCAGAAGGCGCCCTGCAGCCAAAATGCACTGCTACCAATGATAAGTGTCTAGTGGGCGCCAATATGAAAAGTGTCCTGTTCCAGATTTTCCTCGGTGCAGAAGAAAAACTGGGAGATTACTTAAAGGATTATACGATTAAAGACATCGTCGAGATGATTCATCAGGAGAAAGCATAAAAGGCTTTCTTTTTGACTAATTGTAACAAATAACATTACAGTTTGGAAGGTGAAAAGGAATGTCAAACGAGCAAACACTTTTAAAAATTGGAGATTGGGTCAAAGGGAAATTACTTACCGGAGAACTGGTCATCGGCTATATTGAGAACCTGGACACCAAAGGAGAAGCTGTCAAAGCGAAAATCGTGACCAGCGATAATAAAACGATCGAAGGGAAGATACTTCCCCTGCTAAACAGACAAATAAACAAAATTCCCGATACACATGTCAAAAATAAAGAACAGATCCAGTATCTGATCGACCTGGCCCTCGAAACGGGAGACGAAGAGTGGTTCCTTGAGCTGACAGCTAAGTTGAACTCCATGTGGGAACTGGTTGAGGGTGTGAAGTGAATAGAGTGAAGAAAAGCTGAAGGGGTTGGCTCTTCAGCTTTTTATTTGTGAGAGAGAAAGAAAATTCGACAAGCTGGCATGATTATCTGAAATCCCGCTCGATTGTTTCATATACCGCTTGATTTCTAAGAAATCCGGCATGATTAAATGAAATCTCGCATGAAAGGACTAAAAATCCGCATGAATCCCGTCTTCCCCGTAAATGCGAGTTACTCCATCAGTCCAAAATAAGCATAAAAAGACAGGTGAGTAGCAATCAGGAAGAATAAGATGGAAGCAAGGAGGGATTTTACATGTCGGATTTCACAGTACAAATCTTTCAATTGAGGGGCAGCTCATATCATATCGGGGTAGATACGGGTGAAGAGATGAGAGCAACGTCAATCTTACATATGCTGGGTTCGATCACCAAACAAGAGATTGATCTTCCTGAAATGAAATCGATTTATTCCTCGTTCGCTCCACACCTTCTGGATGAGCTGGAAGGCCTTGCAGAAGGATTTGGTATTTCTTCTCATAAAGCAGCGGCTTTGTTTAGTGGCTATGACGTCCCAAAGACTGAAGCAATGGGATGTTCCAGCCTTCTTACTAAGGATTATTATGTGAGGAATTATGATTTTTCCCCGGATTTATATGATGGGGTTTTTAGCCTGGTGAAACCGGAACAGGCCTTTGCGTCCGCAGGGTATAATCTTCAGCTCCTGGGGAGGCATGACGGCGTGAACGAACATGGCCTGGTTGCAGGCTTGCACTTTGTCAGTCATGACGGCTACAGAAAAGGGGTCTCTCCGTGGGCTGGCATACGGATGGTTCTGGATACGTGTTCTTCCCTTGAAGAAGCAGTTACCTTACTAAAGGAAATCCCGCACTCCGCCTGTTATAACTTTTCCCTCGGAGACCGAAATGGAAAGATGGCAGAAGTGGAAGCGAGCCCTGAGAAGGTGACGGTCAGGTATGGAGAATCTTTTCTATCATGTGTGAATCATTTTCAGTATGAACAAATGAAAAGGAAAAACCGCCCATCCATTGAAGGCTCCCTCGAACGAAATAAACATCTACTCAGTTTAAACGAAAAACAGCTTTCCCATCAACAACTGTTTCACCATTTTAAAGACATCGATTCACCGGTTTTCTTCACGGATTACGAGAATTTATTCGGCACCCTTCACACCTTTTCGTATTCCTATCATGATTCAAGAATCCTTACAACCATTGCCGGGAGCAAAGAGGTCCTGGACGTGAACTTTCAGAATTGGGTAACAGGAGGCGACATTCTCAGAAAGAACCTGAGTGGCTACATAGAGTGAACATAGAAAAGCTGATCCCACGCCAAGACGGGATCAGCTTTTTCTTCATCCAAAAGTCGTAGAACCCATATGCCCCAACGACCGAAGATGAAAAATGAAAGGATGAATATACTTAATTTATACAGTATTCAAATTATAGTGAATATTTTCATCCGTTGGTATAAAATAGAATTTTGTGAGGGGGTTCAACATGAACTTATTAAAAATAACTTTAAATCATTTTAAGCCTTATTGGAGGAAGCTTTTAGTGGCACTCGTTTTTTCCGTCATCGGAGGTCTCTTTACCATCGTTCCGTCGATTCTCGTGAAGAGGTTGGTAGATGACGTCATTGTCGGAGGGGATCTGAACTTTCTTGTCTGGGTAGTAGGCGGGATTCTCGGAGCTTATCTCGGAAAGTCCCTGTTTGAAACAATGCAGGAATATGTGCAGGTCAAGATCGGGCTTGATGTGATCACAGATATGCAGATCCGGGCGTTCAGGAAGTTGCACCGGACCCCGATGTCGTTTTTCTCGAAGACGCCGAGGGGGGATATGCTCTTCCGTCTAACACACGATGTGGAATCGATTCAGAACCTTAATAATACGGTCGTACCCCGCATTCTGCAGCAGGTGGTGGGAGCGGTCGCTGCCTTTTCAACGGTGTTTGTTTTATTCTGGCCTGCGGCGATCGTCATGTTCGCGGTTTTTGCCATTTATATCATTCCTTCCTTTACATTGGGGAAAAAAATGCGGAAGATGAGCGCGGTCCAGCGGGAGATGAGTGCGGATATGTATCAGCACCTGCAGGAAAGCATTGAAAGTGTCCGACTGGTGAGGACTTATCAGACGCAGGATATGGAAGTTGGCACGCAGGAGAAGAAGCTGAGTGATTGGAAACAATTCTCGATCCGGGCAGCACTGATCGGAAAGGTGAATTGGCGCCTCGGGAATCTCTTTAATATCGCAGCACCTGGTGTGGTCATGCTGATCGGAGGCTGGGCGATCTGGGACGGAACGATCACGATCGGTACGCTCGTTGCCTGCCTGAGCTTCATTCCCATCATGTTTTTACCCGTGAGATCCATGGCAGAACATGCCTTGACCATTCAGCAGGCGATTCCGGCCCTGCAGCGGATTTACGAATATTTCGATCTGCCGGAAGAACATGAAGAGAAGCTTCCTGCTTTTGGTCTTGTAAAAGGAAAAATAGACTTACAGAATCTATGGTTTTCGTATCCCGGGACGGATAAGCAGGTCTTAAAAGGCGTTTCTTTGTCTCTCGAACAGGGGAACCATATCGGGATCGTCGGAACGAGTGGCGGAGGGAAGAGTACGCTTGTCCAGCTGTTACTTGGATTGTATGAACCACAGCAGGGCTCGGTGATGATCGATGACAAGAATCTATTCGACTATAACCGGAACAGCTTCCGCAAGCAGGTAGGGGTCGTATCCCAGGAAACTTTCCTCTTAAATAGTACACTCCGGCAAAATCTGTTGTACGGAAAACCCGATGCGACGACAGAAGAACTCGATCAGGCTGTAGAAGCGGCAGGGTTGAAGGAGTTGATCCTTTCACTGGAGGAAGGATATGAAACGATCGTCGGGGAGAGGGGATTGAAACTTTCAGGCGGACAGAGGCAAAGGGTGGCCATGGCTCGTGCCATCCTTAGACAGCCGCCTGTTCTGATCTTCGATGAAGCGACTTCTTCCCTTGACGGTGAAACGGAAGAGCGGGTGCAGGCTTCCTTGGAAAAACTGATTCCGGGACGGACAACGATCACCATCGCCCACCGTCTTGTCACCGTAAGGAATGCCGATGTCATCATTCTTCTCGATGGAGGAGTCGTGGCGGAAAAAGGCACTCATGAAGAACTGCTTTTAATGCAAGGGAAGTATTATGAATTATACAAGGCTCAATACAGCGAACTTGAAAGGGAGATGATCGGATGAGCGCCAAGAATCGCGACGGCAGAAGAGTACTGAGCTTTCTCCGACCGTATAAAAAATGGGTCATCGCGGACTCCATCGTCATCGCCATCAGCCAGGTATTCTCGGCATTGATCCCGACTCTTGCCTTAAGCTGGCTCGTGGATACGATCATTCCCAACGAACACTATAACTGGCTATGGGGATTGATGTGGCTACTGATTTTATCTGCAGTACTGGATCTGGTCATGATGGTCATCGACGAGTATTTCTGTCATCAGACCGCAAAGACCGTGACGAATTGGCAGAAGCTTCGTCTGTTCCGCCATCTGCAGATTGTCCCGTATTCGTTTTACCATCATAATTCCACAGGGGAGATGCTTGCAAGGGTATCGGATGATCCGGACACACTTCACAATTTTCTGGCGTGGGAAGGCTCCACTTTCATGGCAAGCGTGCAGGGGGTCTTTATTTACAGCCTGGTGCTCCTATGGATTCATCCTTACCTGATGATTACAAGCGTCGTCCTTGGCGTGATTTTCTACTGGACTTCTAATGTCGTAGGAGCAAGAACCCGAATGGCGTCAGCGGATGCCAGGAAAGAAGCGTCGAGATATCTTGAAAGATTGAGAGAGTCAGTGACGGGCATCCATCTCTCCCGGGTCATGGGCGTGTCGGAGAGTGAAGTGGACAGCGTGATCTCCATCCGTGACAGCTTCGTGCAGCACTCGGTGAAAGAACTGAAAGCGAGGATGCAATCCGTTGTCGTCATTGCGAGTTATAACGGATTTGCCCTGGGACTGGTTTATTTGATCAGTACGCTCTTAATCTGGAATCAAGGACTGACAAGTGGCCAGATGCTGACAGCCGGTGGACTCGTGACCATTGCGGCAAATGAGATGCAAAGGCTTCTCAGAAACTGGCTTTCTGTCAGAAGAACAGGTCCTGCGTTGGATCGTTCAGAAATTTTGCTTGCCGAGGAAGTGTCGGAAGCTGAGGTGTCAGAAGGCATCGCCGGTGAACGGGCTATCGGCAGCATCCGTCTTCAGGACGTCGCATTTTCTTATCCTGGTAAAGATGAAAATGTATTAAAGGGTGTTTCTTTTTCCATTGGTGCCGGGGAAAAATGGGCACTGGTCGGCCCGAGCGGATCAGGCAAATCCACGATTGTCGATCTCTTATTCAAGCTCTATGATACGGGAGTCGGCCTGATTGAAGTGGATGGCAGGGATATTAGGGAGTGGGATACAGCGTGGCTGCGGTCGCAGATGGCCATTGTCACCCAGGATGTCATGCTGAGGAGTGGAACATTGGCTGATAATCTGCGGATCGGAAAGCGGGATGCGACGGACAGGGAACTTTTGAAAGCACTCGAAGACAGCGGGCTCGGTGATCTGATCGAGACGCTGCCGGAAGGGCTTCATACATCGATCGGTGAAAGGGGAAGCCTCTTATCGGGTGGACAGAAACAGCGTCTGTCACTTGCCAGGGCATTATTGAAGGACGCGCCTATCTTGATCCTGGATGAAGCAAGCTCCGCACTTGATCCGATAACGGAAACGAAGATCAACGAAGCCGTACTGAGAGCCGGGAAGAATCAAACGATCATCATCGTATCCCACCGGCTATCGACGGTCCTGTCTGCGGATCAAATCGTCGTCCTGGAGGATGGACGGATTGCAGAGCAAGGAAAACACGCTGAACTTCTTCAGAATCAATCCGGTGTCTATTCGAGACTCTTTGGCAGGGAAGTGGAAATTGGCGGGGCGACGATTGATTATGTGTCGTGAGGTCATGTAGGTTGGATTTAGTATAAAAGAAAACGATTCTTAAACCATAAAAGAGGATCCATTTCCACCTACAAATCAGTAGGGAATGGTCCTCTTTTTATTTATTGTCATATTTAATTATTCCACACTCTGGATTTCCTTCAATTCCTCCGTCAACCGCAGGAATTCTTTTTTATTCCGGTTATATAATGCCTGGTCAATATCTTGTGCGATTTGCTTTTTCCGAAATGTCAGCAGTGCCTCGTCCAATATCATTTCTGCAAATAGGGAATCCATATGATTTACATCAGACTGTGGTGAGTTCAGCAAATACTTCTTCATGAAAATCAGCTCCTTGACCTTTTTTCTATTATACTAACCATTTATAGAATATTCAAACATTTTATTAAAAAAATATTCTTGCCCTCGACCTTGGTTCAGGGTGTATTCTGCATATAGGAGCATTATTAAGGTAAACTGAGAACCCCCGACTCTTTTCAGAATCGGGGGTTTCGTTATCCCAGATCGCCAGGAAGGCTAATAATAGTAGTGTCTGATATTTTTTAATGGCTATCACATTTCATCCTCCAGCTCCGGGATGAATAGTTCATCCAAATCGTCATCCTTAATTCATATCAGCAAGAATTACACATAAGTGGACATGAAAAAAAGTGTCCATATAATATGAACACTTCAGGAGGAGATTGTCACGCCGCATTACATGCGTTACGCCAATCATTTGAATGTGATTTCTCACCTTCTATTTCAATATAAAGTATGAAACGGGTTTCAGAGCAAGAGGGAAATCAAAAAATGTCTTCAATAAAAGGAGATTTGGCATTTATGAGGCCGGATTTCCTTTGAGACATGCAATGATTACAGTTCTTTAGCATAAAAGAAAGTTCGTACAACAGGTGGAACGAGCCACACACACGGTAAAAAAACCAGAACAACCTCAGCTGTCTCCGTAAAGGGAGGCAAAAACAAAAAGACCATTCCAGCCAGGAATAAAGGGACAGACCATAGAATTATCTGCAAGGCCCCATATCGATTGATCTTAAACCAGGCTTCATCAGATTCGAATGATTTTGAAATCCTGATCCCATAATACGTATTCATCTTGATTTTCCCTAAAAGTAACGGAATGCTGATACCGATGAAAATGAGGGAAGCACTTATATGTGTGAGAGAAACGCCAATATTATTCATTTTAAAAAGCCTCTCTATCTTTGGAGACGGCATTCATGATCTGCTTCCACCAGTCCATCCAGAAATCTGCGAATTTCTTTGTTAGCCCGCATTTCATTCTTCTTTTTAGAAAAACCATGACCTTCGTCATGAAACAAGAGATACTCAACAGAGACCCCTTTGTGTTTTAATTCATCTACAATCCGCTCCGACTCCTCAGTCTTCACCCTCGGATCGTTCTCCCCGTGTATGATGAACATCGGAGAATTCATATGGTCGATATAGGTAATAGGTGAGTCTCTTACAAGCTTTTCATAGTCTGTTTCGGGATTTCCCACCATTTGATCCATAAGGGTTCTCCAACTTGCCGGAACATTTTTCAGGAAGGTTAATAGATTCGATATGCCAAATATATCGACAATCCCACAGAAATACTCAGGATGTCGTCCAGCGAGAAGCAGACTCATATAGCCGCCATAGCTTCCGCCCATCGACACGATTTTGCCCTTTTCTGCAATCCCTTCCTGTATAAGCCAATCCAATCCAGCCACACAGTCGTGGCGAGGTCCGTCCCCCCAGTTCTGTTCCACCATCTTCTCGAATGTTGCCCCGTAGCATTTACTGCCTCGGAAGTTGGGGGCGAAGAGGGTATAGCCGCTTTGGACGAGATACTGAATCAGAGGTCTGTAGATCATACGCTCTGCTTTCTGGGGTCCCCCATGCGGCCAGAGGATGGTGACTCCATTTGTTTTCTTTGGTCTGTACAGCAGGGCTTCAATTTCCAGGCCATCATAGCTTTCGTAGTGGACGACGTCCGGTTTAATCATGTTTCCATCAGGCATTCCAAGTACTTTGGTATTCGTCACCAGTGTCCAGCAGCCGTTCGTTTCCCTTTTGAAAATGGTATCCGTTTTGTCAGCAGAAATTCCAAGCACAAAGAGGCTTCCATTCTTGGTGACTTTTATTTTTTTGACGACATCGCAGGGGATATCGATTCTCTCTCCCTCACCCGTCGACATTTCATAGACATATAGATGATCCCTTACACCTTTTTCCGCCGTCATGAAGATCGTATTCGATTGTGGGTGGAACTGGATCGAAGTGAT
This sequence comes from Rossellomorea sp. QJM3NY_18, assembly GCF_056173145.1. NCBI lineage: Bacteria > Bacillati > Bacillota > Bacilli > Caryophanales > Bacillaceae > Rossellomorea > Rossellomorea sp. QJM3NY_18. The sequence goes on from NZ_CM149659.1 coordinate 1,041,665, forward strand.
TTCTTCTTTATCTAATGCAAACAGAGGGTGGAATTCATAGGTTAAAAGGTTAAAAGAAGCAAGATATGAAAATTCTTTTCCATAGTTCGTTGTGAAATAAATAAACTCCCTGGTCAAGTAAATATCCTTGATCGTATGAGCGGTGTTAACATCCGGTACCAGGGGCACTTTCGTATCACCAGTCTGGTAAAAGGCAGTGGAATGGGTGTTGGAGTACGTTTCTGTATAGACATAAGACCCGTCGGAAGAGGCGGCTGCCACAACGATCGGACCATGATCACCTTGTTGGATAAGAGTGGTATGGCCCGTTTGTAAATCGGTTTTATAAATGTTCAACAATGGGTTTTCGTGGTTGGTAGAGTAGTACATTTCCTGATCTGTAAAGCAGGCGTGATAGCAAGTGGAACCGGATTCCTCTTCATGGAAGGGGATAGGGGTACCCCCTGATAAGGGCATGTGATGCAATTGCTGATTTTCATCGCCATCCTTCTCGAAGGTTGCAACGATTTGATTTTGATGAATATGGATGAGGCTGCTATTCTGGTTAATGGTCGTTAACCGATAAGGAAACAGATGAGGTAGATCCATGGCCCATAGATTAAAGGTCCCGTTAAGGTTCGTGCTGAACACGAGTTTGTTTTCATTTTCATTAATGGTGAAGGTGCTGATTTCAGTAGTGTGGAAATAATGTTCGACTTCAGTTGCAGTGCGGATAGGTCATTCCTCCTTGGAATTACACTCATTTATAGGTATATTATTCCATTTGCTAGGGGGATAGGCAAGATAAAATAAATGAGGATAAACTTCAGGAAATGAATCAATCCTGCTACCATTAGCCTGGTTAGACATCCGATAGGCAATAATCTTACATACTTCTACAACTATTTCCCCGGAAATTGATAAATACTTATACAATTCGACGCAGCACCATCCCCCATGAACAGGAAAAGGAGCCAGGGGGGCCTGTCCCCACGGCTCCTTCAGATTATATGGCCACTTTAATATTGTACTCTTTCAACCATCCATTCACTTGGATTAAATAATCCAATAAACCTTTTACACTGGAATCAGGAAGGCTGCTTTCTCCTGCACCAATCTTTCTGACAGCCTCTACGTCGATCAACTCAAGAATCGGGGAAGAAGGATCATCCAATATGGAAGTCATCCACTTCTGGACTCCTGCAAGATACGCATCATCCTTCGTACTAGGGTAGGCGCTCTTCCTTCTATTCCGCACATCATCGGGTAGATATCCTTCAAACGCACGGCGTAAGATACCCTTTTCGATGTCATCGATATTCTTCATCTCGAACGGGATATTCCACAGGTATTCCACAAGGCGGTAGTCACAGAAGGGTACCCGGACTTCAAAGCCCGTCATCATGCTTGCCCGGTCTTTCCGGTCGAGCATAAAGGGAAGGAAGCGGGTGATGAACATATATGACATCCTTCTTTGCTTCGCTTCAACATCGCTTTCCCCTTCTAATAACGGTAGCTCTGCAAGTGCTTCCTGATAGCGCTGCTTTTGATATTTCTTGATGTTCAGCTTATCTTGCAGGTCTTTCTTCAGGACACCGGCGATCCCTCCGATATTCAGGAGCCACGGGAACACATCGGCATCGAGGAACTCCTCTTGATGGAACCACGGATACCCGGAGAACACTTCATCGGCGGATTCCCCAGACAATGCGACGGTGGCATCTTTTTTCATTTCCTTAAATAAAAGGTAAAGGGAGGTCTCGATTTCGCCGACTCCCGGCATGTCCCTTGCACGCATAGGGGCGAGGAGGTTATCTACTAGTTTCTCCGCATCAAATACAATCGAAGTATGATCCGTCCCGACATGCTCTGAGACCCTCTTCACCCATGGTTCATCAAGGTCGCGTCTCAGGAAGTCTTCCTTGAAGCTTTCTTCATTGTTCACGAAGTCAATGGAATACGTCGGAAGTGACTTGTTGTCCTTTTTAAATTCTTTCCCGGCGATGGCCGTCAGTCCACTTGAGTCCAGGCCGCCTGAGAGCATGGACACGAGTGGTTTATCTGCGATTAACTGCCGTTTGACTGTATCCTCGAGCAGTTCCCGTATCGTACGGACCGTTGTCTCTATATCATCGGTATGTTCTTTGCTTTCAAGCTTCCAGTATTGTACGGTGTTTCGATCATTTTTGGTGATAGTCAAATAATGGCCAGCCCGGACTTCTTGTATATTTTTGAAAATGGCTTTTCCAGGTGTCTTCATCGGACCAAGTCCAAATACTTCAGATAAGCCTTCTGTATCAATTTCTGCCTGAACGTCCGGGTGGGCAAGTAAAGCTTTGATTTCCGAGCCGAACAGTATTCTGTCTTCTTTTAACGTATAAAATAAGGGTTTCACCCCCAAATGGTCACGACCGAGCATGAGCCTTTCTTGCTCCTCATCCCAGATTCCAAAAGCGAAGATGCCGTTAAAATGATGGACGCAATCTTCGCCCCATTCAAGGTAAGCATGCAGTAGCACTTCTGTATCGGAGTTCGTTGTAAATTGATGATTCTTCTCCGTAAGCTCATTACGCAGCTCCAGATAATTATAAAGCTCTCCATTGTACGTTAAAGCAATCGTGTTCTTACCGTTTTGATAGAGCATCGGCTGTTTACCGCCATCCGGGTCGATGACGATTAATCTGCGGTGCCCGAGGGCGGCATGACCTTGCAGCCAGCTTCCTTCTGCATCCGGTCCCCGGTGCTCAATGGCATCGGTCATGTTTTTCAGTGTCCGTCCCTCATTGGTAAGGTCTCTTGACCAATCAATCCAGCCTGCAATTCCACACATATTCCATACGCCTTCTTTCTTAGAGTTCATTCATGGTGAGTGCTCACCATGAAATGGATATTATCTATTGGCTATATCGATCCCTTTTACGGGGTCAGGTTAAATGGTAAATCTCTTCTTCAGCGGACGTCAAAGGATTGCGGCTGACTTCTGAGAAAAAATGTAAAAGGTCATCGGTTCCTGTCAGTTGATTCCTAAAAATTCATGTCCTTTGCCTTATAAAAGGCAATGTGTTCTGAAACAAGGTACGTCGACTCTAGAAGGTGCGTTTACATGAACGCTCTTTTTTTATAATTCCATCATCCTTTGTTTGAAGTCAATCTATAAAGGGAATTACCTCTATTATAGAGTGAATTTGGTGAGGTATGCCCTTGAATAAAATTCACCGTAGAAGGAGGGGCGCCATGCAATTCGTCAAGATGATCCGTTTCCATCACAATGGTTTCACATGTGGATCACCTACCAAACATAAGGAAAAGGATCCGGTTTTTATCAACCGAGTAGTCCATAATTTGTTTCATACCGGCCAATCCATTTACACGACAGAAATAATCTTCCCGAAAGAGGTAGACCGTGACTGGTACGGTTGTTTCTGCTATTTGGAGGAGAATCCCATGCAAGCGTCAGGTATGAGGACGATAGGTTTTCTTCCCAAGGAAAGCACCATATGGGTGAGGAACATAAGCCACGTCGGTGAGGGCATCCCATACTACAATCGTTCCCTTCATCCGTTGGCGGAAGAGGAATCCGGCGAGAGAGAGAATATGACTACCGACACATGGGTGAAGATGAGTGTGGAGGATGCATTGGAGCGAACCCGTCTTTGGAAGGAGAAGAGTATAAACCTGCCTGATTGGGTCACCGAGTGCTATCTGACGGAGCTCCAGGTGAATAGGTTGATCTATCCTTCCACAAATGAAAAGGTCATGGAGTTTTGGTTGAGTAAAAATTAACATATTGGAGTGTCTGCCTGTACCATTTTTTTGTTATACTACATAGTAGTTAATCTTACAATCTAAGAGGACCTAAAAGTGTAACGATCTTTCGTTCACTATCTATGTAATATATAAAAGGGGAATTCACTTGAAATTTGAAGAATTGAGTCCGGATCTTGTGGCACTATGTCAGACAGCTGATCATTTTCACATGGCAGAAACCGTGATCGGCAGTCCATTAAGAGGATTAGATATCCTTTCGTTGAAGGGGATAGATCGTAAGAAGAACCTTCCAGCCGACGTGACCAACCTGTTGATCATCTATTTCTTTACAGAGGTGAAAGGCACCGTCTATCACCGGAACGCTCTGGCTAAATTGTATAATCACTGGGTATCGAATGAAGTGTTTACCTTTTCTAAAGCACAAGAGATGGTGAAGTTGGATATGCAATCCCAGTTGGGTGAAATCGATCGATTATAATATAAGAAGAAGGTCTGGATCCAACGTGATCCGGACCTTCTTTTGGTATAATCGATGTAAAATATCAGATGACTCAATCAATTTTCAAGAAAAGGATTGTGAAGTATTGGGAATTTTGAAATAATTACTAGTAGGAAAATGGAAGGAGGGAAGACAGCTATGGCGAAATTGGAAACCGGTACCGTACCGGTCAGCAGGACATATGAAAGGGAATTGGAATCGATCATTGCCCGGTTCGAAGAGGAGAAGCATTCGTTCTATGCACTGGGCCGGGTTTACTCCAAGCGTCATCAAGAAATGGAGGATCTTTTTTTTCGCTCGATTATCCGCCTGGAGGATGAGGCACGTAAAAGGAAGAATGCTCATTCGGGTACAAGGATTTTTCTGGAGGAGTGTCAAGAGGAATCCGTACATTCTTTGGGTTCAGATGATGACCCCTTTCACCCATTTCATCACCTGGAATCAGCTGAAAAAGAAGCGGTGGCATTAGTCTATATGAAAGGGTGCGACCAGGATGTGGCCGCCCGGATACTTGATATTCCGATTGATGAAATGCAATCCCGCTTATTCAGAGGCATACGGAAGCTTCGGGAAACGATGGGGAACGCCCCTGAGCTTGAAGGCTGCCATGAATATCAGAAGCATTATCTGGCTTACTTGGGAAGAACCATGGATCGACCGGAAAAGGTGGATTTTGAAATACATATATATCATTGCACGGATTGTCAGGAAGACCTCGCTTCGTTTCAGGAAGTGACCCTCGCACTTGCCAAATTGGCAGAAGAGACTCATCTCCCGCCAGATGTCATGGAGAAAGTCAGAAAAAGGCTGGATCAAAGGGAAGCAGAGAGACAGAAGCGGAGAAAGAAACGGAAATCGATTCTGCTTTCCTTCGCGGGAGTGTTTGTACTCCTGATCGTTGCAGGATTTGTCACAGGTGGGTTTGCAAGCCTCTACTATTCTTACACGGAAGAAGATGAACAACTGCGAGCGATTCTTCAGCATAATCTCGGTGAACGTCTGAACCTTGAAGCAGAGAGTGACGGAGTGAAGGTCACGATTAAGAGTGTTGTCGCGGATGACGTGCAGACGCTCGTCTTTTATGAAGTAGAAGATCTCAAGGGAGAAAATCGTTATCTGATGAACCCTTATGAAGGAGTCATCATCGAGAACGAATACGATGTCATGAAGAGGGACGAGCAATCCAGTTTCTACTCTCCTCCCCGGGATCAAGAAAACCTGCATAATGATAAGAAAAATGTCTATAGAGGAACCATCAGTCTCCAGCCGGTCTCAGTGGACGAGGGGACGATAAAATTACAGATTGTACGACTCATGCAATTAAACGAAGACCCTTCAACCGGTGAATTAATCGGCGGCGGGGAAATGAGATTTGCCGAAGGGGGCTGGAGTTTTGAGATTCCATTCGAAAAGAAGCCATCCCGTGTCCATAAGCTGGATAAGAAAATGGAAGTGGCAGGCATTCCCGTCCGATTGGATCAAATGATGATTGCCCCGACCGCAACGGTTCTTGAATATAGCTTTCAGGAGCAAGAAAAGGAAGGGCGGATCGACATGATGACCTTTGAGTCGATTGAATCGAAAGATAAAAAATGGAAGGCGGATCAATTCGGAGGCATGATGTACGGCGGATATTCAGACAATGAGGGATGGAATTCCTTTAAAACAGCCTTTGACACACTCTATTTTGATGATCCTAAGATAGTGACCATCCGATTTGGATCGGCTCATCTATTTGTAAAGGATCAAAAAGTCATTGAACTCGATGTAAATAAAGAGTTGCCAGATACTACTGAGTATCTCGGAAACACGATCACCATCGACGACATCAAAATCGGTAGCCCGACACAAGTGACCCTCACACACGATTTGCCGAAAGACCGTGAATATGAAAATGTGAACTATATCTATTATCGGACTGCTGAAGAAGAGGAAGATTACTACTCAATCGGTGTAAGTGGCGGTGATGGCATATTGATGGACAAAGATGGCAAGATGTTCGAGCCGGGGTCATATGAGTACGAGAAATTAGAGGAGCCACGTTACTTTGAAACGAAACAAACCATTGATTTTTACAACGATGGCACAAATGATGACGTCATACCGACCGAGCTTGTGATCGACGGCTACAGCACCACCCAATACCTGGACGATTGGGTGAAGGTGAAGCTGGATTAACCGGGTGAAGGGAACAGTACAATGCTGTTCCCTTTTTTCTTGGTCCTCCAAGGGAATATCTTCCCCAATCAGAGAAACAATAGGTTTGTCGTCACCAGGGTGACAAAGTTAGTTTTCATCATTCTTGAAACCTCCATGCTGTAAGGCCTATCATTAAAATAAGAAATCATTATCTATACATGAAAGGATGAGAGAAGTGGCGCAATCCAATATGAAAGTTGCGGTACAAAAGTTTGGTAACTTCCTCAGTTCTATGGTTCTGCCGAATATAGGCGCCTTTATCGCTTGGGGTTTAATTACAGCGTTGTTCATACCAACTGGGTTCTTTCCAAATGAAAGCCTTGCCAAACTGGTCGGGCCGATGGTTACGTATCTGTTGCCGTTATTGATCGGGTATACAGGAGGTAAGCTCGTACACGACCAGCGTGGTGGTGTCGTGGGTGCGATCGCGACAATGGGTGTCATTGTCGGTGCACCGGATACACCGATGTTCTTAGGTGCCATGGTTATGGGTCCTTTGGGAGCATATGTAATCAAGAAGTTTGACGGATTGATCGAAGGAAAGATCAGAGCAGGGTTTGAAATGCTCGTGAATAACTTCTCAGCGGGTATCCTGGGAGGAATCCTGGCGATTCTGGCATTCTTAGGTGTCGGACCTGCCGTAGATGCCTTCACAAGTCTACTTGTTGAAGGTGTGGATTGGCTCGTAGCAGCTGGACTGCTTCCGTTAACAAGTATCCTGATCGAACCGGCGAAGATTTTATTTTTAAATAATGCCATTAACCACGGTGTCCTGTCACCAATTGGTTTGGAGCAGGTTCAACAGGGTGGAAAATCGATTCTATTCCTATTGGAAGCAAACCCGGGACCAGGTCTTGGTGTTCTTTTAGCCTTTATGTTCTTTGGAAAAGGAACAGCGAAGCAATCGGCGCCAGGAGCAGGAATCATTCACTTCTTTGGTGGGATTCATGAAATCTACTTCCCATACGTATTAATGAAGCCGATGCTGTTCATATCCGTCATCCTTGGTGGAATGAGCGGAGTATTTACTCTTGTTTTATTAGGTGGGGGACTGGTATCACCAGCGTCACCTGGTAGTATCATCGCGATTACCGCGGTTACACCTCCTGAAGGAATGGCGTATCTGGCTAACTTTGCAGCGGTCCTTGTTGCAACAGTTGTGTCCTTCATCGTGTCTGCCATCGTCTTGAAATCAAGCAAAGCGACAGACGAGGATATTGAAGGCGCTACAAAGAAAATGCAGGAAATGAAAGGCAAGAAGAGTTCCGTTGCCGGACATGTGAGCAATGGGACTATGCCTGAAGAAGTGAACAAAATCGTCTTTGCCTGCGATGCAGGGATGGGATCAAGTGCCATGGGTGCTTCCCTCCTTCGTAAGAAAGTGAAGGCAGCAAATCTGGATGTCAGCGTCACGAACACATCCATCAGTAATCTTCCATCAGATGCACAAGTGGTCATCACACAGGAAGAATTGACGCCTCGTGCGAAAAATAAACTTCCGAATGCGTATCATATCTCAGTGGATAACTTCTTATCCAGCCCTGAGTATGACAAGCTGATCGCGAGTCTTCAGGACGGGATCACGAATGAACAGGCAGAGGTTGTTGAAGAGGCAGAGGAAGAAGCGGTGAACGCCGAACCGAATGCAGATCACGATGATGATCTACTGCTTGAAGAGAACATCTTCATGAATCAGTCATTTTCCACAAAAGAAGAAGCGATCCGTTTCGCTGGAGAAGCTCTTGTTAAAGCAGGATATGTGGAAGAAAGCTATGTAGATGCTATGATTGATAGAGAAGGAATCACATCTACGTATATGGGTAATAATGTATCGATTCCACATGGTACGGAAGACGCGAAGAAAGCCGTCATCAAATCAGGATTCACCGTCGTTCAAGTTCCGGACGGCGTCGACTTCAACGGAGAGAAGGCGAAGATGATCTTCGGTATCGCCGGTAAAGACGGTACACATCTTGAAATCCTGTCTGGCATCGCCGTTGTCTGCTCAGAGCAGGAAAACGTCGACCAGATGGTTCAGGCGAAGTCAGCCAAAGAACTGAAAGATATCATCAACAGCAACTAGAGTAATCATTCAGAAAGGCGGGATCCCTGCCTTTCTGTTCTCATTTCTTTTGGAAAAAAGCTCATGATAGGGAAAGAGGGGGAAGGATGTTTATTACATCAAGGGAAAAATCCATTATAGAATTGATTGTAAAAACATCGGGGAAACATACCGTTTACTCTCTTTCTGCGTTTTTGAATGTGAGCGGGAGAACCGTACAGCGAAATTTGAAATCAATCGAAAGCATTTTAAAACAGTTTCATTTGGAATTAAAGAGGACGGCTAATGAAGGTCTGTTCATCGATGGGAAGAATGAGCATATCTATCGTTTAATACAAAATCTTGCGGATGTGCATCCGACCGACGAAACCCCTGAGGAACGAAAGCTTAATCTCCTGATCATCCTTCTGCACGAAGGCCCTTCTTTTAAAAAACAGGTCCTGGCACGTCAGCTCGGAATCAGCGTGACGACCTTGTCCTCTTATCTGGATGAGCTTGCCGATTGGCTACAAAAATATGGGATCACCCTGACGAGGAAACGAGGGGTTGGGGTGGAGCTTGTGGCAGAAGAAGCCGACAAGCGTCATGCCCTGGCAAGTTTTTTCCTCGTCCATTTTTATGAAGACATTATCGAGGCTCTTTATGGGATGCAACAGGGTCTTCACCTTGATGAACCTGTTCTCGGCTATTTCAAACCGGACTATTTACTTGCCGTCGATAAAGTAGTGAATCATCATTTAGCAGACGAACAGATCACGTTAACGGACAGCGATTACATCGGTCTTGTCGTGCATATCTGCCTGACAGTCCAGCGAACCGAAGAAGACTTCGGATTACAGCAAAGGGAACCATCTGAAGAAGAGGCATCGGGTGAGTTTCAGTTGATGGACATGATATGCGGTGAACTGAAACAGCGGCTTTCCGTTTCAATCAACCATCTGGACGTCCAATTCTTGACGGTCATTTTGAAAGGATCAAAGGTGCAGGATCCAGAAGTCGTTTACTATGACAGCATCCTCCTTGGACATCTCATCAAAAATGTCATCAAGGATGTGTCTGAAGACCTCCACGTGGATCTGTCCGATGATTTCTCCCTGTTTCAAGGACTCCTTGCCCATATGGGACCGTCCATCTTCCGGTTGCAGCAGGAGCTTGACCTTTTCAATCCCCTGACGGATGAAATCAGGAAGAAGTATCCGGTCTTATTTTTAGCGGTGAAAAAGAGTCTGGAAATGGAGTTTAAGGATATCTCGTTTCCTGATGATGAGGTGGCGTTCATCGTCCTTCATTTCGGTTCCGCCATGCTGATGAATGAAGAAAAGGTCAATATTCAAGCCGTAGTCGTATGTCCGACAGGAATCGGGACGTCCAAGATGCTCGCCAGCCGCATCCAGCGGGAACTGAGCATGATCAACAAAGTTGAAATTCTTTCGATAAAAGATTTCCAGACAGCGAATCTTGAGGAGTACGACATTGTCATTTCTACAGTCAGGCTTCCCTTTACTGAAGTGGAGTACATTCTGGTGAGTCCCTTATTGAGTGAGAAGGACATCGGATTCATCCAAAGCTATCTGCAGAATAATGTCGAGAAGCTGACGAGGAAAAAATATTTGAAACCATCACCGAAGTCTGATGGGAAAGCCGAAGTGAGAATGCTCCTTCAGGAGATTAAAGACGTCCATTCCAGCATGGAAGCCATTCTTACCAATTTTCGCGTGTACCGAAAGCAGTCGACGGGAAATCATGTGAGGATCCTTAGTGAAATGGTCGACCAGGTGAACCGGGACGGACTTCTTCAACAGCCTCGAGCGGTCCTGGACCAACTGATGGAAAGGGAGAAGAAAGGCGGACTGGGCATCCCGAACACGAATATGGGGCTTTTCCATTGCCGGGATGACAACGTAAATAAACTGATCTTCCAGGTGGCCCATCTGGATGAACCTTGCAAGATCAAGGGGATGGATGGTGCGGAGATGGAGATGAAGAGCCTCCTCCTGATGCTTGCCCCGGAAGTATTGAGCAGGCGGGAACAGGAAATCCTCAGCCTGATCTCTACAAGCTTAATCGAAGATCATAGATCGATGATGATTTATTCGTCCACGAATGAAGCGATCATCCTGAAGAAACTGGAAGAAATCTTTCTGGACTACTTACAAACTAATTTGATAAAGGAATGATGATGTTGAAACAAGCCGTACATTTTGGAGCAGGAAACATAGGCAGAGGGTTTATCGGAGCATTGTTTTCCCAATCAGGTTACCATGTGACCTTTGTCGATATTGCGGAGCAAGTAATCAATAAACTGAATGAAGAAGGACGCTATGAGGTGAAACTCGCAACCGAGTCGATGGAAACGGAAACGATCGAGAATGTGTCCGGCCTGAACAATCTTCATCAGGAAGAGGATGTGATCGACACGATTGGCCTCTCCACTTACTTGACGACCGCAATCGGACCGAACATCCTGCCACGGATCGCTCCACTGATCGCAAAAGGGATTGCTAAGCGAGTGGCTTCTTCAGAAGAACCGTTATACGTGATCGCATGTGAAAACCAGATCGGTGCAACGGATATTTTGAAAAAGCATATTTTAGAAAATCTTGATGATGAAACGGTCGCAAAGCTTGAAGGCAAAGTCTACTTCTTCAATTCAGCGGTGGACCGCATTGTACCGATGCAGGATCAAGGTTCTTTGGACGTCCTCGTTGAACCATACTATGAGTGGGTGGTTGAAACGACGGAAGAAATCCCGCCTGTTGAAGGAATGACGATTGTCGAAGATCTTGCACCATTCATCGAGCGGAAGCTGTTTACGGTGAACACGGGACATGCTGTCATTGCTTACCTTGGATATCTGAAAGGGAAATCTACCATTGATCAGACATTAGCCGATGACGAAATCGCTGCACAAGTGAAGGAGACGTTGAAAGAAACAGGCGCCTATCTTGTGAAGCAATATGGTCTCGATGAAAACGACCACCTTGCTTATATTGATAAAAACATCGAACGCTTCAAAAATGCCTACCTGAATGATGACGTCACCCGTGTGGGACGCGCGCCGATCAGGAAGCTTGGTCCCGATGACCGCTTGATCCGTCCGACCACCGAAGCCCAAAAAGCGGGATTGTCTTATTCGTATCTCGCCAAAGCGATTGCAGCAGCGTTACTGTTCGACAATCCTGAAGACGAACAAGCCAAGGAAATCCAGAGCATGATCAACGAGCATGGCCCTGCTCATGTCTTGAAAGAAGTGAGCGGACTGGATGCGGATAGTGAAATCGTGAAGGAAGTATTGGTTCAGTATGAAGCATTGAAGAAATAAATTTGTAGACTGTCGGATGGGATCCGGCAGTCTTTTTTGCTCTTTTTAGAAGGTTATTTTTTCAGACCATGTATTTGGTGAATAAAAAATGATGAGGAAGACGTTTACGACAATGATAGTAAAAAACTAAACCTTAAAGTTGATTGGAGCGGAAGGTGCTCGACTCCCTGCGGGAAACGCGGGAAAGTTGAGACCCCGCAGGGCAGCGCCCGAGGAGGCTCAACTCACGCCCCGCGGAAAGCGAGCACCTGGAGTGGAAATCAACCACTACTCGTTTTATTATAAAGGTTTCCATACGTCTCCTTTCTGTGACACCCTCCAACCCACGCCAATCCTACACCTGAGTCACCCTCATTATTTTTCAGGGGAAAAAGAAAAAATAAAGATAGAATTCCCCTCATCCCGGGTGTAAAATATAGTAAAATATACTCTCATACTTTGACATCCAGGAGGAAACAACCGAATAAAATATACAGTTATGCCTATTATTGCTATCATTTTTTCGAGTCAGGAAGATTTAAAGAATACTTCCAATAATGTAAGAATTCAGAATGTTAAAAATACGATAAGAGGTTGATGAAAGTTGGCAATGAATACGACTGAAATAGCTGTAAAGGAACAAACGATTTTTCACCACACCGGGAATAAGATCAAGACGGAAGACCGGGATATCCAGATCATCGCGAAAATGGAGGAGCCACTGATCGTCGTGCTTGGCAATGTACTGAGTCATGAAGAATGTGATGAACTCATCCAATTGTCAAAAGACCGTGTCGAACGCTCAAAAATCGGGAATACAAGGACAGTCGATGGACTGAGAACAAGCAGTTCTGTATTTTTAGAAGAAAGTCATGACGTCGTGACACGAGTTGAAAAGCGAGTCTCTCAGATTATGAATATACCCGTTGAGCACGGGGAGGGTCTTCAAATCCTGAACTATAAACCGGGTCAGGAATACAAGGCCCACTTCGATTTCTTTTCGGCATCGGCAAGGCCGGTGAAGAACCCGAGGATCAGTACCCTTGTCATGTATTTAAACGACGTAGAGGAAGGCGGGGAAACCTACTTCCCGAAGCTGAATCTCTCAGTTTCTCCTCAAAAGGGAATGGCGGTTTACTTCGAATATTTTTATGATAATCAAGAATTGAATGACTTGACGCTCCATGGCGGTGCACCGGTTGTCATCGGGGACAAATGGGCTGCGACCCAGTGGATGAGAAGGCAAGCTTTTAAGTAATGGAAAGGAGGAGTAACCCAAGGGTGGGATGCTCCTCCTTTTTAGAACAATCAAAAACCAATTGACATCCATTTCAAGAGAATGATATAGTTATTCCAATAAAAATATACAGTCACTCTCTGATAATAGAGGCGCGAGAATGATGAGTACCTTCTTTGAGAATAATGGATTCCGGGATAAGTTGGGAAAGGCAGATCGCCGAAGCAGAAAATAGCCAATTCTATTTTTTGTTGGGCCAGCATTGAAGAAATGCTGGACTGTCACAATGCAAAAGTTGTGGAGCACTATTGAAGAGATGTTAATACATAGTCTTCATCTTGTTTCCGTAAACTTTGATGAAAAACCGTATGAGCATCTGCTTCATACGGTTTTTTTGTGTTTTTTTAGAGAGTCTAAAGGAGTTTAGGATATGAGTACAGTGGATGTGAATGTTCAAGGAGATTTAATGATCGGTGGGATGGGTACAGGTGAATTGGTGGAAAGATATGGCACTCCCCTGATGGTTTATGATGAAGGGAAGATCCGTGGGAATGCGAAATTGTTCCGGGATGCATTCAATGAAAGTGGTCTGAAATATCAGGTGGCATATGCGAGTAAGGCATTTCTTTGTAAAGAAATGGTGCGCTTGGCGGAACAGGAAAACCTATCGTTGGATGTCGTCTCTGGCGGGGAATTGTATACGGCACTTGAAGCTGGATTCCCGGCGGCACGCATTCATTTTCACGGGAACAACAAGTCCGAAGAGGAGCTTTTAATGGCTCTTGAAGCTGAAATCGGCTGCTTTGTCGTCGATAGTTTCCTTGAACTTGAACTGCTGCATGACCTGGCAAAAGAGCGGGAGCAGGAGGTGCAGATCCTCATCAGGGTCACACCGGGCGTGGAAGCCCATACCCATGAATACATCACGACGGGCCAGGAAGATTCGAAATTCGGATTCAGCATTTCAAACGGACAGGCGGCCACGGCGATTCAGCTTGCGATTAGAAAGCCATACTTCTCATTGCTCGGTCTCCATTCCCATATCGGATCCCAGATCTTTGAACAGGAAGGCTTCGATCAGGCGATCCTGGTACTGTCTGATTTCATGCAGCGGATACGGATTGATTTGGACGTCACGATGCCGGTGTTGAATATCGGTGGAGGTTTTGGTGTCCGGTACACGGAAGAAGACCAGCCTTTGCCGATTCCGACCTATGTCAAAGGAATAACGGATAGTGTGAAGAACTATTTTGCCAAAAATGAATACCCACTCCCGGAAGTATGGGTGGAGCCTGGTCGAAGCATGGTGGCAGAAGCGGGTACGACGTTATACAAAGTGGGTTCGAAGAAAATCATCCCGGAAGTGCGTACGTATGTGGCGATTGACGGAGGGATGACGGATAATATAAGACCGGCTCTGTATCAGGCGAAGTATCATGCAGTACTTGCCAACCGTCCAAATGAGGAATGTACGGAACGTGTGAGCATTGCGGGGAAATGTTGCGAATCTGGTGACATGCTCATCTGGGACCTGATGCTGCCGCCGACGAATTACGGTGATATCCTGGCTGTCTTCAGTACGGGGGCATACGGGTATTCTATGGCGAGTAACTATAACCGGATACCGAGACCTGCTGTTGTGTTTGTGGATAACGGGGTATCCCGGGTCGTGATCGAACGGGAGACGTATGCGGATCTTGTAAGGAAAGATCGGTAGGGAAGAGAGAGGTGGAGTCCAAAAGGGTTTCCACCTTTTTTTATGGGATTTTTTGGGTGGCTATGGTAATATAAAGGAAACTTTATCCAATTAATTCGGAGGATCAATCTATGAATCTCAAATCGATCGGTTCCATGGTGATGAAATTTGTCTTCGTTCTGTTCGGGATCGTCCTCCTGACAGGACTCATCGGTTTGTTCAATGAAGGCGTGGACCTCAGCCTGAAACAATATATGCTCAACATCGTGGAGATTTTAACATCCCTCGTCCATTCTGAGTCGATGACCATCACGAATGAATCGAACAACTCGTATCCGATGTTCCCGGCATTCTGGGAGCCGTATTTCTATTCTGTTTCAATCTTTTTGTCTGCCTTTCTTTTATCCGTCCTTATGGGCATCTTCCTTGCGTACTTCACACATTTGCTGCCCTCCCGTTGGTCAAAGTTCATCCTTAGAGTGACAAATCTTCTCGAGTCCACACCTGATATCTTCATCTTGATTGTCATTCAATACAGCGTCATCCTCATTTTGAAAGAGACGGGTGTGCTGCTGTTCCCTATTGTCGGCTCTCAGGAAAAGGTGTATCTCGTTCCGGTTGTGACCCTGTCCATCTTGCCGACAATTATGCTGTTCCGGATCATCTATCTACTGGTCAATGATGAATACGGGAAGACGTATGTTGATCTGATCAGAAGCAGGGGGATGTCCAAGCACTCGATTTTCTTCATCCATGTCCTGCGGAATATCGCGTTCAGCTTATTGAATCATTCCAAATCTATCATTCTTTTTCTCTTATCTTCCTTAATCGTGTTTGAAAGATTATTTAATATTTATGGCATCACACACTTCATCCTGTCATTCTCTCAAATGGATGTGATCTGTTTCAGTCTGATCATGTTTTATCTGCCTGTTTTTGTCCTGCTCATCCTCATCAGGCTCATCGTTGATCGGAAAACCGGGCAGAAGGTGGTGATATGATGTTGAAAAAACTGATGAAGAATCGGTCATTTATAATGGGGTTTGTTTTTCTGTTCGGTATGTTTGCCGCAAGTCTTGTTTACTATGTTGGCTGGGGGGATGAGGTGCCGAAGCTGGATCTTGTGAAAAATGAAGAGGGGGATTTTCTCAGCCCTCCATACTCCCCGATAGAGTCTCCACCACTTGGCACCGACAATTTTAACCGGAATATCTTCTCTCTTATCATTGTTGGGGCGAAATATACAATAGGGGCAGCGCTCTTGATCACGCTATGCAGGGTATTGCCTTCCGTTTTGATGGGGTTGGTGCTACATTTCTACTTGAAACCAATCAGGAGAATCATTGATAACATTGTGGATGCCGCAAACTATTTTCCGCCGACGTTATTATCTTTTTTATTATTGAATTGGATGTTGCTGGATGGGCCGTTACATCATCCTGAGGGATTCCCTTATGATTTTACGGATAAAACGATTTTTTACCTGATCATTCTTATCGTGATTTCACTTCCGAGTCTGACACTGCTATTTACGAATGAATATGACCGGATCATGAGTCAAGAGTTTATAGATAGTGCGAAAGTGCTGGGGGCAACGAAGCGTCATTACATCAGAAATCATATTCGCCCCTTTATTCTTCCGCAGATTCTTCTCGTGTCGATCCGGGAATTTATGATCATCATGCTGTTGATTGCACATCTTGGGGTTTTGAACATTTATATCGGGGGATCGTCACTTAAGGTAGACCTTTTTGACAATCCGTTCCTGGCTTCCATTTCTCATGAATGGTCAGGTCTCCTCGGCGGCTGGTGGCAATTCCTGTGGACGACCTATCCGTGGATTTCTTTCATCCCCGTCGTTTTCTTTACCTTGACGATCCTGTCGGCAAAGCTGATGCTGATCGGGGCGACACAAGTGGTGGAAACCCTGGTGGAATCTTCAACAGATAAAGGTTCGGCTGAGGAAACCCAAACCCGATGCCTAAAAGACAAAGAAATGTTCCAACTTGTGAAAGAGGCGAAGTGAGAGGCTATATCTATTGCTCCGTGAAATTATTAAGGCTTATGAATTGAGACAGATTGTAGGGAAGAAGATGCCTTAATCAAGGCATCTTCTTCAATTTCAATCAAACTATTTGGGT
Organism: Rossellomorea sp. QJM3NY_18; assembly: GCF_056173145.1. NCBI lineage: Bacteria > Bacillati > Bacillota > Bacilli > Caryophanales > Bacillaceae > Rossellomorea > Rossellomorea sp. QJM3NY_18. The sequence goes on from NZ_CM149659.1 coordinate 1,058,547, forward strand.
TATCACTTTTAGAGAGGGACGGACCTATGATTTTCATGAGAAACCCAAGGGGGACGGGCCTTCATTTGCAAAAATGAAGGTCCGTCCCTCTGTGCCTTCCTCGCATTTTCCGTTAAGATAAGGCATCCATTACATATTTCTTCGTGGCAGCCTGATAAAATCCGGCCTGGACCGTCAAGACGGATACAATCATGACATTAAGGACTTTGGTGAGGTTTTCTTCTGCAATCCCGTCAAGCGTCCCTAGCATCGTTCGGCACTCTTCCTTTATGAACCCGTCAATATGTTCGTTGACTGAGCCATCCGCCGTTTTGATGGACGGGAGGGATTGGTGGTGGATCTGATCGAAGACAGATGCATAGGCAAGATAAAGATCCGTAGGGTTAATGATGTCATCGGTGCGGTCTTCGATATTATTGAATACAAGGGTCAGGATCTTACGGATGGATTCAAAATCCAATGTCGCTTTGAGATCTTCGACGATGAACAGCATGGCAGCCTGTTCCGTAGTGTATTTTTTACCAAGTTGTGGGGAACCAATCAACCCTTTTACATCCCGCTTCACCCAGTTCTGGACGGTGCTTTGGGGGAAATTGGTGAATTCGATCAAATTTCCAAGGGACACGATTTCATTGAGGGAAAAACCGATTTCACCTTTGGTGGGTTTAAGGATTTTTTGAATGATGGGTGGACGCTCGCTTTCCTGGACCAGATCCGACCAAACTCCCCCAATCACCTCAAGTGGAATCCTGCTCGCAGTGCCGTTCAGAGACAGCAGCAGGTCGGCCATATTTTTGCGTGTCAGTTTAAACGTTTCCATCGTGATTCCCCCGTCTCTTTTGCAAATATCTTCTTCTATACTACTGGTTAGGTGGTGACTCGTCAATTTCACCTTTTGCTTGTATTTTACACATGAAAGATTTATAATAGAATCAGATACAGGTTCTTTTGAACTTGAAATAGGAGTGAGAATCAAGATGGGGAAACGTATATTTTACTTCCTGTTAACGAACGTTTTAGTACTACTGACGATTAGTATCATTTTTTCCGTCACAGGAGCGGGGAATTATATCACTGCTTCAGGCGGATTAGATTTAGGTGCATTGCTTGTATTCAGTGCGATCATCGGTTTTTCCGGAGCTTTCATCTCTTTGGCGATGTCACGCTGGATGGCGAAGAGGATGATGGGTGTCCAGGTGTTGAATCCGGATGGCGCTTTATCTTCTGAGGAACGTGCCGTGATCGAGAAAGTCCACCGTCTATCAAGAGCGGCAGGACTCACGCATATGCCGGAAGTGGGAATCTATCACTCTCCTGAAGTGAATGCATTTGCCACAGGTCCTTCGAAGAAACGCTCACTTGTTGCCGTTTCGACTGGATTGCTTCGTGAAATGGATGATGATGCGGTGGAAGGCGTCATTGCCCATGAAGTGGCCCACGTTGCGAACGGTGATATGGTAACGATGACCCTGCTCCAAGGTGTGGTCAATACATTCGTTGTCTTCCTGGCGCGGATCGCCGCATGGATTGCGTCCCGATTTGCAAGGGAAGAAATGGCACCGATTGTTCATTTCATTGCCGTAATTGTCTTCCAGATCGTCTTCTCGATCCTGGGAAGTCTCGTTGTCTTCGCTTATTCACGTCATCGTGAGTATCATGCAGATAGAGGCGGAGCGGATCTTGCCGGTAAGGATAAAATGGTCCATGCCCTGCAGATGCTGAAAGCTTACTCAAGCCGGATGAAGGGGGAAGACGACACTGCGATTTCTACGTTGAAAATCAATGGACGACGTAAATCAGCGATGTTCTCGACTCACCCGGATTTGGATGAGCGGATCAGTCGCTTGCAGGCGAAATAATAGAAGAGTAAAAAGGTGTCTGACTCCGATAATGGGAGTCGGGCACCTTTTTTATGTTATCTCATGACAAAGTCATGAACGGATGCATTTATATTCTTTTATACTTTTTCCCCTCGCCGTGACCATTTGTACAAGCTGTGAATATTTTACTAGTAAAGGAGGATACAAAATATGGCAAAAGCTAGTGATTATTTAATAGCATTGGATGATGGTCACGGTCTCGGGACAGCTGGTAAACGGACGCCTTATATTCCGTCTATCGGAAGGCAGATCCGGGAAAACGAGTTCAATGAGAAAGTGACCTTATTTTTAAAATTGGAATTGGAGAGATGCGGATTCCGGACGCTGTTAACAGCTCCGACGGATGCAGATACTCCGCTTCAGGCGAGAACCGATGCCGCTAATTCCATGGGGTCAGATGCACTGGTTTCCAACCACTATAATGCCTTTGATGGGAAGTTTGATGGCCCGGGGAAGGATGCAGAAGGGCATTCGCTTCATGTATATTATAACGATGCAAAGGATAGAAAACTTGCTGTGAATATTGCGAAGTACTTGAAACAGGGGACGAAGCAGGTGTACCGGGGGATTATTGAGCAAAATCTTCATATGACAAGGGATTTCAATGGTCCGGCGGTGCTTGTAGAGAATGGCTTCATGGATAATGAGAGGGAAGCGTTGCTCATGATCAACGAGGATTTTCAGCGTGAGACGGCAAGGGAGCAGGCACTGGGAGTGTGTGATTTCTTCGGGGTGTCTTATGTGGCTGCAGGTAATGGTGGGAACGTTGGGTCACCTCCCGCTTCCGGTGGGACAAGCAGTGGGAATTTTGTCGGCATGCGCGTTGAGAGTATTTATAAAGGAGCAGAAGGTCTTGACTTCTACAGCCGGCCGACCTTCGATGATACCTACCGTGCTGGAATATTGAAGTACGGGTATGGATTTCCGACGATTGTCCGGAAGCTGAAGGTGGAAGGTGCCGATATGTATGAAGTCATGAACTCCAGGGGCTATGTGTTTTATGTGACGGCATCACCGAAATATGTGAAGGTGGAAGGAAGTGGACAGCAGGGGGGACCAGCCTCACCGCCACCTGTACCAGGAGCACCGATTGCCATTGGGGAAATCACCATTATTGGCGTCGCGAATGCCGCCATCATACAAGATCGTCCGGATCGCTTGACCTCAAAAGATCTGGGTACCATCAGAAAAGGCCGTACCCTTCCCGTTACGGGATCCGTCAGGGGGAAAAACAGCAGCTCAGGCTATTGGGAAGTCGTCTACAACGGAAGAAGAGCTTATATTACCGGTGAATTCGGACGTTACAAAGCCTATTAGTCTGTTCACATCAAAGAAGGGGCCTTACACTTAAGGCTTCTTTTTTGTGCTATTTGCCCCTATATCCTTGTTGCATTCCGCCTCCATTTTTAATAAAGTATAGAGTTAGAGAGCAAGTTGAAGGAGGACGTAGAAATTGTCGAATATCAAACCAGAAACGATGGTTGCCACTATAGAAGAGTTAGATCAAAAAGGGTCCGGACAGGCTGTGATCTGGCGTGAGAATGAGCTTGGGAATCCGAAGAAGCTGCGACTTACGATCCCTCAGACCCTGATCGGGGAAAAGGTGAAGGTGACGGTCGATCAGCCGGACCGTAGAAGACGTAAGGCAATGGCGGATGAAATTCTGGAGACGAACCCGGAACGTATCGCCCCGCCTTGTCCTCATTTTGAACGCTGCGGAGGTTGTGTGTGGCAGCATTGGGACTATGAAGGTCAGCTGAAGCACAAGACGGATCATGTAAAGGAAGCTTTAATAGGACAGGGCTACGACCCCGCTCTCGTCCGTGAGACCATAGGGATGGACAACCCGTGGCGCTACCGCAATAAGATGGAATTTACTTTTTCACCTGAAGGGGCACTTGGTTTACATGAGCAGGGGAATTTCCGGAAGATCATTTCTCTTGAAACTTGCCTAATCGCGAGTGAGGAGATGGTAGAAGCGACGATGGAAGTTTCTGATTGGGTAAAAGATCATGCCTTGCAAGGTTACGACAAGGACAAGCATGAAGGGTTATTACGTCATTTAATGGTCCGCCAATCGTTTGCGACAGGTGAATTGATGCTTGCCCTGTTCGCAACCGAGGCACCTGAAGCCTATTCAGAAGCCGTTGCCGATTTAAAGAAACGTGTCGGCGAGAAATTCCCTCATGTGAAAAGCTTATTATGGCTAGAAAACACGGCATGGGCAGATCGTACGCAGGCGGAGGAGATCCATCTGTTGGACGGACGGGATTTCATCTATGACGAAATGGACGGGTATCGTTTCCGTCTATGGTTCGATACGTTCTTCCAAACGAATCCGACACAGGCCCAGAAGCTTGTGGACCTGGCGGTTGAAATGAGCCAGCCGAAGAAAAAGGAGAAGATGATCGATCTTTTCTGCGGAGTAGGAACGTTCTCCCTTCCATTTGCAAGCAAAGTAGGGGAGCTTGCCGGGATCGAGATCGTGGAAAGCTCCATCGAATCGGCGAAACGGAATGCAGATGATAATGGGATCTCGAACACCACATTCCTCGCAAAGGATGCACGGAAAGGAATCGACCAGATGCTCGAAACGTTCGGTCATCCACAGCTGTTGATGCTTGATCCGCCGCGTTCCGGAGCCGGCGGGAAAGTGATGAGACGAATCGGTCGCGCGAAGCCGGAGCGGATCGTGTACGTTTCATGCAACCCGGATACGTTCGCGACGGATATCAAGGAGCTTGAGCCATTCGGCTACACCCTTGATGCCGTTCAACCTGTGGACCTGTTCCCTCATACGGTGCATGTGGAATGTGTTGCGACACTGACATTGAATTCATAAAAAGAACCAAACCGGTTCCCTTCGGAGAAATCCCTGACGCCAAACTCAGCGTCAGGGATTTTTCAATGCTAAGAGGGACTGATCTCCCATTGAGGCTTCAACCAAGAATGTCAGTCAGTAAGAGGTCCGTCCCTCATTCCTCACTTTAGTGCCCTGGATTTGTTCGGGATGTTGGTGAGGTTCCATTTGGCACCGTCCCCTTTTGGGTCTGTGATACTGACGATTGGGGCGACTTTGATCATCCCGGATAGTGTGTTGCCATTATACTCGAAATCGAGGTAACCGATGTTCCGGGCGATGTTCTCTCCCCAGAAGCCGTAGATTTCCTGAATCCTGGATTTTTGGATGGCGGGGTTAAAGAGGACCTCCAGCTTGTAGCGGGATTGCGGATTGACCCGGTCCACTTTGATTTGGAAGTTCCCTTTATCGTCCACTACCCCGGTACTTTCCGTCACATATTCATCCGTTTCTTCCCCCTGCCAGTTGATGACCCTGGCGTAGGATTCCATTTCTCCATAATCTTTGAGGCCAGCAAATATGATGCTGTCCTCTGGAAGATTGGATTTGCCTTCAACGATTAGTTCTTTTCCTTGAAGGGAGACGGTGCCGCTCATTTCAATCCTCACCCCGGACGGCGCTTCTGGTTTATGAGGAAGTTCCGTTGCCATTTCAACCCTGCATCCGGTCAGTACGGTTAGAATGGCAAATAGGATCAATAGTAGTTGATTTCTCAATGGAATTCCTCCCTTGAGCGGTTTGTAAACGTGAATGGGTCATCAAACATGGACGAAGGCGGCGTCTGTATTGAATGGGGCTTTGCTTCTCCGATGGGGAGGTTATCTTCAAGCAGAACCTCTTTTAAGAATCTGGTCACTTCATTGATGCAAAAGATGGCTGTCGCAAAAAATACTAGTGGAGTCAGCACCAACCACGTATGAAGAAAAACCATTTGGATATTGATGCTCATCGTCGCTGCCCATTCATTTGTATAAGAGAAGTATTCAGGTATGTGCTCCATGATCCCGAACTCCGCTATCTTCAGCCCTCCCAAACAGATATGCAGAACCCCAAGTTGAATGAGAAGGTATAAGGTCTGTGATATTTGCTCTGAAAACATGACAAGGGCATGACGGCTGAACTGTGGGCGCAGGTGCCGCTTGATGATATGGAATTTCGATGCCCCGATTTGTCTCGATACACTAACGAAATCATTCTTCAAGTACTCCTTCATTTCTTCCCCAATATACAAGCCGAGAGAAGGGATCACGATGATGGCGATCACGAAAACTTCAATGACCAGAAACCTAAACGAAAACATTGCCTCTGCTTCAAAGGCAAGCTGCAGGGGAGTGAGGAGAACGAAAGCAATGATCGCAAGCGGGATGAAGTTGAATGTATCCCCGATTCCCTTAAGCATCTGCCTGGCCCAATCAGGAAGGAAAGCATATACAAGACCGAACGCAAACCCACCGGCCATGCGGAGAAGGGCGATGATCATGGCCGACAGCAAGGTATACTTTGCACCGGACAATAGCAAATAAAATAGATTCCGGCCGAGTTTATCACTTCCCAGCGGCTTCATTTCCTTCATCGTATATGGTGGATCTGCAATGATCTTCCCTGCTTCATCCTTCAAATAAGGGGGGCCGGGTTCCAATAGCTCCGGATAGACGGTTGGCACGATGAAACTTGCTGAAATCAGAATCAGAAGAAAGCCTAACGGCAGCCAGAATCGTGGTGATTTTAACACTCTCATGAACTGACCTCCTCTCCCGATAACCATTTCTTTAGAAAAACGGCTCCCATAGTGAAAATAAGAAAAAACGGTATGTAAATCATCAGCATACCGACGAAAAACGCACTTGGCGTATTCCTTGAAACATCGAGAAGTACATTCATAAATCCGTTAATATTAAAAAGGATTTCGATGATCAACAGATTTGAAAGCATCAAAAGAAAAATCGGCTTAATATGAAAATAAAAGTGAAGCCACACATTTCGAAATAAATGAACCCATATCGTATACGCTTTTGAGAACCCCTTAGAATATGAGTACTCTACGTAAGGTTTCTCTTCTTCTTCCCGAAGCTGGAATAAGAAATGCTTTGTTAAAAACGCAATCGGCATGATGGCAAGACAAATAATCGGAAGCAGATAAATCTTTTCATCGCCTAAGGTATAGATGTCAAAAAGCAAAATATCCGTTTTCTTGAAAAACCAGACGATAAACAGCTGGATGATCACGATGATCATGACGTCGGGAAGGGAGTCCAGTGAGTCGAGTAAACGGAAGCAGATACGATACACCTTCTTTGGCAGAAACATAAACAAATAGCTCACAAGGGAAGACGTGATGGCAGCAAGGAAAAAAGCCATGACTAATAGTGAGAATGAGTAACCGAACAATTGAAAGAATAGCGGGTAAAGCGGATAGCTTTTATAGTCCATCGGATCCCCGACTCTGAAAATGAGAGAAGTGGGATGGAGCATTTCACGTCCAATCTCCTGAAGGGTTTGAAGATATTTCCCCAGCATGATGACTAATTCAGTATCGTATGCAAGCAAGGAACCTGCACCGCTGAAAAGGAATAGACCGATACATGTAAGCAAGAACTGAATGGGTAGACCGACGACATGGAATCTTTTCAGTAGAAACACCCCCATGATCTTTTAGGCCAATTATAACGGTTTGTGACAATAATTTCAAAATAATTTAAATTTTTACAATTATGTTAATCCAACGGGTGTTAGCCGCTTGTATAGTAATCCCATCTGATGAAAAACCTATAGATATACATACATACGAAAGGATGGTTGAATGAAAGACGAGCATTTATTGACCCAGACGGTAGCCCACCACCAACAGAAGAAGCAGGAGAAAAGGGAAGGAACCAAGCTCAGCTGGTGGCAGCTTTCCCTGATTGGGATCGGATCCGTCATCGGAGCAGGATTCTTTCTCGGAACGGGGTTATCCATCAAGACGGCCGGCCCGTCCATTCTCATCGATTACATCATCGCTGGAGTGACGGCGTATTTCGTATTCAGTGCCCTGGCGGAAATGATCACGAATGATCCACAAAAGGGTACGTTCCGAATTTACGCGAAGAAGGCATTCGGACATTCATTCGGGTTTGTCTCAGGGTGGATGTACTGGCTATCGGGCATCCTGATTATGTCCAGTGAAATCGTGGCGTTATCGACGTTCACCCAGTTTTGGTTTCCCCACGTCCCGTTATGGATTTTCTCCATTCTTTATGCGGTCCTGGGTTTTGGCATCAATCTACTGGGGGCGAGTAATTTCGGGAAGATCGAATCGATATTTGCCGTGATCAAATTGTCGACCTTGCTTATATTCATCATTTTCGGGGCCCTGCTATTATTTCATATCATCAAGCCATCCGAGCTTCAATCTGCTAAAAATGCCGGTATTTCCCCTTTTATGCCAATGGGTATAAAGGGTACATGGGCGGCTTTGATCTTTGTGTTTTTTTCATTCGGTGGCATTGCCGTTCTCGGTATCGCCTCGAATGAACTGCGTGACAAGAAAGATGTCCCGAAAGCGGGGAAGGGCACGCTGTTTTCCCTGGTGATGGTGTATGTTCTTTCCTTGTTCTTTGTCATGAGTATGGTGTCCTGGAGGAAGATCAACGAAACGGAAAGTCCATTTGTAACGGCACTCTCCGCTTATCATATCCCGTTCATTGATTCGATTTTCAACATCATTATTATCAGTGCGGCCTTCTCGACGATGGTCGGGGCCTTATTCTCCATTACGAATGTGATGATTTCCCTGGCTGTCGATGGAGATGCACCCAGAGGATTCGCTGAAAAAAATGATCAGGGTGTGGCAGTGAAATCCTTGATGATCACAGCGGTCGGGCTCGGGATATCGATTCTGTTTTCCTTTCTTCTTCCTAATGAAGTGTATGAATATATCACCACTGCAGCCGGAGTCATGTTGATCCTGAACTGGGGCATCATCCTTGTATCCCATATTAAACTCCATCCTTCCTACGATGCAGCGAATGGAAAGTTTAAGATGTTTGGATATCCCTTTACCTCCTACCTTGGGATCGCGCTGATACTCCTGGCAATTTCAGGTGCGATGGTCCACGGGAATCAACGGATTGGCTTGTTCATCTCATTAGGGTTGATCCTAGTGATCTATCTTTCTTATTGGGGTATTTTACAGAGGGGCCATAAAGGACACTAGAGGAAAAGAACGGTATAATAAAGAGGAGATAAAAGGGAGCTTCACCAAAAAATCATAGAACACATCTATGGTTTTTTGTTTATTTATTAAAAAGGAGGAGAGGACGATGATGGAAAAGAATGCAGGTTGGAATCTCGAAACCAGTTATAGAAGTCTTCCGGGAACCTTTTTCACCAGCCAGGATCCGGAACCGGTGCGTGAACCAAAGCTGATGGTTCTCAATGAGCAGGTTGCTGAGTCCCTGGGGCTTGATGCCGAAAAACTGGAAGCGGGTGTCTTGTCGGGCAATGAAATCCCTGAAGGAGCCGAGCCCCTTGCCCAAGCCTATGCCGGCCATCAGTTCGGACATTTCAATATGCTGGGTGACGGACGGGCTGTGCTGATTGGCGAGCAGATCACGCCCGAGGGAAAACGATTCGATATTCAGCTTAAAGGGGGAGGAAGAACCCCTTATTCCCGTGGAGGGGACGGGCGCGCAGGACTCGGTCCCATGCTCCGGGAGCACATCATCAGTGAAGCCATGCACGGACTTGGGATTCCGACTACCAGGAGCTTGGCAGTGGGGACAACGGGTGAGCCGATTTACCGGGAAATGGAACAACGGGGTGCGATCTTGACCAGGGTGGCCGCCAGTCATCTCCGCGTCGGGACGTTCCAGTTTGCTTCAAGATTCGGGGAGGTAGATGATCTCCGGGCCCTTGCAGATTATGCACTGGAGCGCCACTATCCAGATGGCATGGATGTTCCAAACCGCTACCTTTTCCTACTGAAGGAAGTCATCAAACGACAGGCAGCCCTGATAGCCAAGTGGCAGATGGTGGGCTTCATCCACGGTGTCATGAACACGGACAATATGACGATCAGCGGGGAAACGATTGATTACGGACCTTGTGCCTTTATGGATACGTATGACCCGAATACGGTCTTCAGTTCCATTGATGCGCAAGGAAGGTATGCATACGGAAATCAGCCGCCGATTGCAGGATGGAACCTCGCCCGCTTTGCCGAAAGCTTGCTCCCGATCCTCCATCCTGAACAGGAAGAATCCCTCAAGCTTGCCCAGGAGGCGGTTCTCAAATTTCCGAAGTTGTATGAAGGACACTGGCTTGACGGCATGAGGGCCAAGCTTGGGATATTCAATGAAGAAGAAGGGGATCGTGCACTTGCAGAAGAACTGCTGGATCTCATGCATAAGCATCAGTCAGACTTTACGAATACGTTCCGGAGCCTGACACTGGGTCGTGAAGAGTCAGATGTATTCAACACACCTGAATTTACGTCTTGGAAGGAACGTTGGAAAGAAAGGCTGAGCAGACAGGAGGAGACGATGGAAGCGTCCAAGCTTCTGATGCGCACGAGCAATCCATCGGTCATCCCGCGTAACCATAGGGTGGAAGAAGCACTTCAGGCGGCAGTGGAAGAAAATGATTTCAGTGTGATGAACGACTTGCTTTCGGCTCTGGAAGATCCGTACGCTTACTCTCCCGGTCAGGAAGAGTATTGTACGCTTCCAAGTCCGACGAAACGTCCGTACCGTACCTATTGTGGAACTTAAAGATAGTGGGTTGAGGTTAGAGTTTTGGTTTTCGGCAACACTATAACCAGAATAATGGAAAGGTGGAACGCTCATGAAGGCCGTTCAAGTTACAGGATATGGAGATGTCGACAAGCTCGAAGTTGCTGAGATTCCGGTCCCCACCCCTCAAAAGGGTGAAATCCTAGTCAAAGTAAAGGCGTGTGCCATCAACAATACTGAAATCTGGATGAGAGAAGGCGCCTATGGAACGGAAGAAAAATCAGGCTGGCGTCCTGAAGGCGTCCAGTTCCCACGGATTCCCGGTTCCGATATCACCGGTGAAATAGTAGAAGTGGGGGCCGATGTTTCTGAAGCCCTGTTGGGGAAACCAGTTGTCCTTTTTCCATTCACATCAAGTGGTACGGAAGGAAGCGAACATATATCAGACGATATGTCATTCATCGGTTCCGAATATGACGGCGGATATGCAGAATACGTCGTGTGGCCAGCAGAACTCTGTTATGACATGCCTATGACCACGTATGAAGAAAGTGCCGTATTTTCCGTCAGCGGTTTGACGGCATGGCATATGGTGGAACAGATCCAGGCTAAGCCTTCGGAAACGATTGTCGTCACTGGTGCCAATGGCGGTGTGGGATCATTGAATGTTCAAATTGCTTCCAAGGTTTTCGGATCAAAGGTCATTGCCATAGTGGGTGATTTGGCTTTAAAAGAGAAGATGAAAGAACTCGGGGCTACTCACGTCTTGTCCTATAGGTCGGCAAACCTTGCCGAGGAAATCGTTGAGGTAAATGGTGGCCCGGTCGATTCAGTGTTGGATGTAGTAGGGGATGCACTGTTCGAAACATCCCTTGAAGTCTTGAAAAAAGGCGGCAAGTTCTGCATATCCGGATCCGCCGGTGGTCAGAAAACACAACTCGACTTCAGGACCCTTTATTTAAAACATATCACGTTTTATGGGTCGGTGTTGGGAACCAGAGTAGAGTTCAAACGTATGCTTGATGCAATCTCTGAAGGGAAAATCAAGCCGGTCATTGACCGGACGTTCCCACTGGAACAAGCGGGTGAAGCACAAACCTATTTTAAACATTCAGGAAAGCTTGGCAAGATCGTCCTGCTTGCATGACATACATGCGATAAAGCTCGGAGTCATATGTGATTCCGGGCTTTTTTGCTGTGTAAAAGGATTGGGCGGGTGATACGCCGAACTATACACATATAGACTTTAAAGGGGGCGGTTCATAATGAAAAAGATTACCGAACGACATCCATTTAAAAGAGGATTAAAATCGAAAAGGGGTTTTATATGTGAAGCAGGCATTACTTGTCATTGATGTACAACAGGAATTAGTGGAAGGAAACGAAAAGGAACAGGCGGTCTTTCAAAAAGAAAAACTGATCGAAACCATCAACACAGTGGTCGCCAAGGCAAAGGAAGCGGACGCACATATTGTCTTCATAAGGGACAAAGACGTCGCAGGTGGTAACGGCGAAGGGTTCCAGGTACATCGGGACCTTGAGATTCCGGATCATGCAGAGGTATTTGATAAGCTCGCTACCAACTCGTTTTACAGGACGCCGTTACTCTCATTTTTAAAAGAAAAAGAAGTAGGGCATCTCGTGATTGCGGGTTGTCAGACCGAGCACTGCATCGACACGGCTGTCCGCTATGCGACGGTGAGCGGATTCGATGTCACCCTGGTGGCTGACGGGCACTCCACCAAGGACTCTCAAGCCTTGAAGGCGGAGCAAATCATTGCCCATCATAATGCTGCTTTGAGGGGACATTACAATGTGGATCATTTTTCGGATGTGAGATCATCCAATGAGGAACTGTTCCAGCCGAAGCATGATGAGTATCGGAAGGAATATGGAATGTAAGAGCTTTAAGCCCATTTTATCAGTGATTGAGCTGATAAAATGGGCTTTTTTATGCTTTATTATTAATTAATTCGTTATCTCCTGACAATCCCTACAGTAATACAATCTTCTCGAAGCCGCCACGATTTTCTCAATTTCGTTTCCACAAACAAAGCAGGATGCTCCTTCTCGATTAAACACCAAGTGTCGATAACTTGAACGCTTCACTCCTTCTGATTTAAGCTTTTTGGCAAGTTCGGGATCATTCGTGATACCGCCTGTCTCGTACGATTGCTTCACCAAATCAATGATGGCGTGTGCAGCTTTATTTAATTGGTCTTCCGTACAATCAGCCGGGCGAAGAGAAGGATGAATGCCGGCGACAAACATGATCTCTGATCTTAAATAATTCCCGATTCCTGCCACAAAGCCCTGATTCAATAATAGAATCGACCATTTGCGGTTTCGGAATCGTTTGTCCTTCATTCTCTCTACAAGTTCATCGGTTGTTACTTCTTCACTTAAAAGGTCCGGTCCTACCTTTGCGATGAATGGATGGCCGGAGACTTCTTCATCACGGAGCACTTCAATATCCGATGCACTGTAGAGGAGGGCCGATTTCTCCTCGTTATGGATGGCGAGGCGGAGCTGTCGTTTGGTCTTTGGATAATTGTACAGGTTCCGGATATACCATTTTCCATAGAGTTGATTATGGGAGTATATCGTGTAACCATTATCAAAACGTATGAGCATGGCTTTACCCTTTGTATCCACCCTTGAGACGATCGCCCCTTTCAAGAGGTCTTCATAGTCTTCCAAATGGGGAAAGGCAAAATAAACATCCTCTACCGTTTTATCTTTAAGGGCGAGCTCCACTTTATCGGCAGCTCTTCTGATTTCGGGACCTTCCGGCATGATGGTTTCTCCTTTTTTACTATAGTTGTTCCCCTTTTCAGCAAGTTGTAACATTTGGGTGGGTTAGAAGGGAAAAGAAGAGGGACGGACCTTGCAAGGTCCGTCCCTCTTCTTTTTAAAGCTAATCGATCAATCCCACAATTCTTTCACAAATCTCATGGGTGATCAAAGAATCCTCGATGGAAGGGTCCGGGTGTTGCCCTTTTTCCACACAGTCGATAAAGTGATCCACCAAATCATAGAATCCCCGTTTATACAGTGTCGGTTCCCAATCGCCAAAGGAGGAGACGCTCTTTTCTTTTTTGTGATAATGAGTCGTTTCAACAAGGCTGTCGACGACGTATTTATGATGTCCGGCAGAGTATTCGATGATTTCTTCTGTTACGCCGCCGTCCCGATTCATGATACCTACGGCGGTACAATTCTCACTGATGAGCTGTATGACAAGGTGATGTAGGAGGTTTCCTCTTTTAAAGGATTGAACCTTCACATCCAGCACGTCTGAATCCATCAGGAAACGAAGGGTATCAACGACATGGATGAAATCTTCCACAACGAATCTCCTTGGTTCATCCGGAGCGGCGAATCGGTTTTTTTGCATCAGGAGGAAGCTCGGTTTCCCGTGATCTTTCAGTTCCTTTACCATGGGAATGAAACGCCGGTTGAATCCGACCATGGCGATTTTTCCGCTGTCTTTCGCAAGTTGCACGATTCGCTCGGTTTCTCCGAAGCTCAAAGAAATCGGTTTGTCTATGTATACATGAATGCCGTTCTCCAAGAGTTTTTCTGATATTTCGTAATGGGCTTCAGTGGCCGTACTGACGAAGGCTGCATCAATGTCTGCAGCTATCAATTCTTCTACCGTCTGAACCCTCTCCTCCACTCGATATTTGTCTCCAAGCGTATGCAGCGTCTCGGCATTTCTGGTGCAAAGGACCAGTTCAATGCCTTCTTTTTCAGATAGGACAGGAAGATAGGCTTTCTTCGCAATATCCCCTAATCCGATAAGACCGATTTTCATCGTCTTCACCTCATCATTTTTCTTTTATTATAGTATTCTACAATAAGATTTCAAATGTAACGCTTTCAAATTGAAAAAAGAGATACCCCTTAAACACGAACAATAATAAAATTAATTATAATAAAATTCGTATTTTCATTGATAATAAGTAAAGGGTTTGTTATAGTAACACCGTACCACCATTATATATCGTTACTCGTATATCCTCAGTAATATGGTCTGAGCGTTTCTACCCGGTTCCCATTACAAGAACCGGACTACGGGTTGAAGTATTCGGTTTTTACGGTTTTTTTGCCGTTTTTGCTTTTACTTTGACTTCTGAGATCTGGAACGTAGATGCACTCTACCATGACAGGTCTTTTTCTTTTGACCAAAATCAGCGGGATCGAATCATCAAGAAAAGGGAGAGATTCACATGAAAAAGAAAATCGCATCACTCGCAGCAGTATCTGTACTTGCATTATCTGTTTTTACAGGCTGCAGTTCATCCAACCAAACGGAAGCGAAAGGAAAAAAAGAAGAGCAGCCGATCCTGATTCAGGGGCCGATGCCCATTGAAGCTGAAAAGTTTGCAGGGAAACTGAAAAATGTGAAAGAAGAAAAATCCGGATCATTTGTCTTTTATAAAGGAATGGTGGATGGCTACCCGGTCATCGTTGCCAAGACGGGTAAAGGAATGGAAAATACGGCAGCGGCTACGGCTGTGGCCATTGAAAAGTATGATCCTGTTGCCATCATCAACCAAGGGACATCAGGTGGTCATGATCCGGCATTGCACGTGTTTGATATCGTTCTCGGTGAAAGAACTGTCAATCTGGGTTCATTAAAAACAGGGAGCATGGCTGATGAAGAAGGAATCGAACCTACAGCATGGAAGCCGATGGACCTGATGGCGTCTGAAGGAAGCGCCGGGGAAGACCCGAATGCAGAAAAAATCCGATATTACGATGGGGACGAGGCACTGCTTGCGGCTGCTAACGCCGTAAAGGACACATATAAAAAGGGCAAGGTCGTTGAAGGGACAATCGGTTCTGCTGACGTGTGGAATAACGAAGTGGACCGTATCCAATGGTTCCATGAGAAATACGGTACATCCGTAGAGGAAATGGAAGGGGCAGCGGCGGCACAAATCGCAGGGGCATACGATGTACCTTTTCTTGGAATCCGTGTTTTGTCAAATAACAAAACGAACGGCGGAGCGTACAATCCCGACACAGCAGCTGCGAACCAGGAATATGTGTATGAAGTAGTGAAAGAGTATATTAAAGAGATGGAGTAATTCATCATATAGGGACCGATCCGTAGTCGGTCCCTTTTAATTTGAAAAAGTTTTACTGATTCTGTTAAAGGGAAGAACATATTATATTAGATTGCCGAGGAGGATACAGAATGGGTAAAACAATTTTCATTACTGGCGCGGGAAGCGGTCTCGCCAAGGGCGCGTCTCTTGGTCTTGCAAAGAAGGGGCATCGAGTCATTGCGACGACCGAGCTTACCTCGCAAAAAACCGACCTGATGAGAGCAGCGGATGAGCAAGGATTGAATATGGAGGTATTCAAGCTTGATATAACGAATGCAAGGGATCGCGAACAAATCTCGAAGTATGATTTTGATATTTTTGTGGCCAATGCGGCTATCAATGAGGGGGGGCCACTCGGTGAAGTGCCGATGGATCGTTTTCGTGCCCTCTTTGAAGTGAATGTGTTCGCCACCCTGGAAACGGTTCAGTTGGCCGCTCAAAAGCTTGTGAAGAAAGGCAGCGGAAAAATCGTGTTTATGAGTTCCATGGCCGGAATTTCAGCAACACCTTATGTCGGTCCTTATACGGCAACCAAACACGCAATTGAAGGGATTGCCCAAACCTTGAAGTCCGAACTTGAAGAGTTTGGAGTGAAAGTCGCCACCATCAATCCAGGTGCCTTCGAAACCGGATTCAATAAGCGGAGCGGGGAAGAGATTTGGAAGTGGTTCGACGACGAGAAGAACTTCACCCGCAAAGAAGATATTCTGGAACAACAGAAAGGACTGGAAGATCAGTTCGATCCTGAAGACATGATTCAAAAGATGATTGAAATCATCCCTGCTGAAAATCACAAATTCCGTACGGTTTATCCGGAAGAAACGGAGAAACAGTTGAAACAGACACAAGAAGAGCGTTGGGAAATGGAAATCTGATTCCGTCAATAAGGAGGGAGGAGACCCTGTAAAGGGGCCCCTCCCTTTTTTGTGATACAATGGTGAAATGCAAAACATCACACGGAGTTGATTACAATAGAAACGAAAAACTATTTATATACGTTTTCTCGGGAGCCGAACGAAGAGTCCCTATGTGCGTTGGAAAGGCGCATCCTGTTCGGAGAGGCTTCTGAATCTGGTATTCTCGAAAGTACGGTGAAGGTCGATCCAAGCAGAAGCCCTTTCATCCGGGAGAGACTGGAGATCATATGCGAAGGCACGGAATTGGAAGAATTACTTCATACTATAGAGGGATTAGATGCAGTTGATGGATTCAAGGTCGTGTTTATACAAAACCCTGATGGTGACAGAGTCGGCTTTAAGAAACGGCGGAGGATAGAGAAGGAAATCGGCCTGCATCTGAGAGGCGAAGCGGAACTTGTCGATCCCTATATTTGGTATGGGGTCATTAATACAGGTGACCGCTGGGTGTTTGGGACATATAAGAAAAATGAAGCTGTTTGGCTTCACCACGTGAAAAAGCCTCACAGCTATTCCACTGCACTGAGTACCCGTGTGGCAAGAGCCGTCGTGAATATTGCGGCTCCCGAAACGGAAGGGATCAAGATGATCGATCCCTGCTGTGGAATCGGGACGGTTCTGGTAGAAGCCCTGTCCATGGGTATCGATATTGTAGGCAGTGACCGCAATCCGTTGATCCTGGACGGAGTAAGGGAGAATATCGCTCATTTTGGATTGGAAGGGGAAGTGTCGTTAAGGGACATCAATAATGTAACCGGCAGATACGATGTCGCGGTCATTGACCTTCCTTATAATCTTTGCTCCGTCATAACGGATGATGAACAACTGGAAATGCTAAAGAGTGCGAGACGATTCGCTGAAAGGGTCGTAATCGTGACATTGGAAGATGTGGATAGAACCGTTAAAAAAGCGGGCTTCGATATTATCGACCGGTGTAAAGTAAGTAAAGGAAGATTTGTCAGACAGATACTAGTATGTGCGTAATGAGTGTGGGAGATTGTTTCCACGCTCTTTTTTATGATATTTTTTCACCAAATCAAGAATATATTTCTTTTTCCCAATAATAATAAAGATAATTGAATGGTTGGCTGAGTGAGGAAAATTCAGGATTATCAAGGGTTCCGGACAATGTAAACGCATGACATTTTCTCCCTTATGACATTTGTCATGCCCAGCATATGACACCTACTACTAACACGATGATCCCCCTTATCCTATAATGAATTCAACGCCTTAAACGAAGGGAATAATGACATGACAAATATAAAAACGTTGAAAAAAGAAGTTGCTCCTTATGAAAAGTCTACAACGAAGGAAAGTGTCTGGCAGATGATCAACACGCTTGGACCATTCTTTCTATTATGGTTCCTTGCGTATCAAAGTCTGTCGGTATCATACTGGCTCGCCCTTATTCCAATCGTGATTGCCGCAGGATTCTTGACGAGGATCTTCATTATCTTTCATGATTGCACCCATTTTTCTTTCTTTAAAAGCCGTAAAGCCAACCGGGCAGTCGGAACGGCCATGGGTGTACTGACACTGTTCCCGTTCGATCAGTGGGGTCATGAACATGCCGTCCACCATGCGACAAGCGGCAACTTGGATAAACGGGGAACTGGTGATATCTGGACCCTTACCATCGACGAATATGTAGCGGCACCTTTGAAAACACGTTTAGCTTATCGTTTTTACCGTAATCCGCTCGTCATGTTCGTTCTGGGACCGATTTTTGTATTTCTTTTAAAAAATCGATTCAACCGTAAAAATGCACGTAAGAAAGAGCGTCAGAACACGTATTTAGTGAATGTCATCATCGTGGCTCTCATTGCATTGCTTTCTGTCACGCTTGGATGGCAGGAATTCCTTCTTGTGCAAGGGTCGATCTTCATGGTTTCAGGCTCGATCGGCATCTGGTTGTTCTATGTACAGCATACGTTTGAAGATTCCTATTTTGAAGAAGACAAAGAGTGGCAGTATGTGCTGGCAGCCGTGGAGGGAAGCTCATTCTATAAGCTTCCGAAAGTCATGCAGTTCCTGACTGGAAATATCGGCTATCATCATGTCCACCACCTGAGCCCAAGGGTACCGAATTATAAGCTGGAGCAAGCACATCAAAATACGGAGCCATTACAGAATGTACCGACGATCTCACTCTTAACGAGCTTGAAATCGCTTCGCTTCAAGCTATGGGATGAAGAAAATAAGACGTTTGTAAGCTTTAGAGGCATCAAATCCTCAGCGAAAGCGAAATCGAACGCGCACATTTCTAGAGAAGCCAAACCTGAATTATAAACATGCCGACTCTCCTTATGATATTCATATAAGGAGAGTCTTTACTTGATACGGTGTAAAAAGGAGAGGACGCATATGATTCGCATTGTGATAGCAGAGGATGAAGAATGGGTGTTAGGAACAATCGGTTCACTACTGAACCTTGAAGACGATATGGAAATAGTCGGAAAGGCGAGAGACAGAGATCATGCACTGGAACTCATCCACTACATGCAACCAGACCTCCTTATCCTTGACATCGAACATTTACTGAGGGACGGACCTCTGGAAGTGTTGGAATGTCGACTGCTGGTTCTTGCAACATTCCCTAAAGAGGGATATCTGGAAAGGGTACAGGACACCGGTGCAGACGGTTACTTATTGAAGGATAGTCCGAGTGAAGAATTGACCTCTTCCATTCGCCGTATGATGGAAGGAACGCAAGTATATTCTTCAAAACTCATGGAGAAAAAAGAACCAGTATTATACGAAATCCCCCATGCACCGGGACCGGTGAAGAAGAATTATTTTACGATGATCATGGATAAGATGAAGCATCCAACAGGGTGAATTCGTTTTGTCGTCAGCCCCTCACAGAATCACAGGTGGGGCTGGGCTTTTTTTATTTGTCATCATTAGAATCCATCACGATACAGATTATGGGATGCTTTGTCGAAGGGGACGAGGAGGAATTGACCTTCCAAGGCAAGCGTTACCTGGGGTTCGAGCGTAGGCATCTAAAAGCTCAACAATAAAAGGAAGTCAAAGGGGAGGATTCTCCCTTCTGACTTCCTTTTTATTAGAAAAATACATTCAAGATATAAAAGAAGATGGCGGCAAGACTTGCCGAAATGGGCAATGTGATGACCCATGTGATCAACATCCTTTTAGCTGTTCCCCATTTCACACCCCTCAATCTGTGAGCAGAACCCACCCCAAGGATCGAAGAGGAGATGACGTGGGTCGTACTGACAGGTAAATGAATCACCGTTGCACCAAAAATGACGGCTGCTCCTGTCAAGTCTGCTGCCACTCCATTTACCGGTCGGATCTTCATGATCTTTCCCCCAACGGTTTTGATGATTTTCCATCCACCGATCGAGGTTCCGAGCCCCATGGCTGTTGCACAGGAAACCTGAACCCACGTCTGTATATCAGCGGAGGTTTGATAATTGTTCACGATCAGGGCCATGGTGATGATCCCCATCGCTTTTTGCGCATCATTTGTTCCATGGGTAAAGGATTGAAGTGCCGCTGTCGCAATCTGGATCGACCGGAAATTCCGGTTCGTTTTCGCCAAATTCCGATTCTTGAACACGACCTTGAATATGCTATAGATGATGAATCCAATCACAAAAGCCAAAAGGGGTGAAAAAATCAACGCCTGGATGATTTTAATGAACCCGTTATAATTGAGTGCCGAGACACCTGCCGCCGCGATGGCCGCCCCTGCGATCGCCCCGATCAATGCATGGGAGGAACTGCTCGGTATCCCGTAATACCACGTCACTAAATTCCATGTGATCGCTGCAAGAAGCGCTGCCAGGATGACGATGGTCCCGTTTTCCAGGGAAAAGGGGTCGACGATGTCCTTGGTGATCGTTTTGGCGACTCCTGTGAAAGCGAGAGCGCCCGCAAAATTCATGACGGCTGCCAGGATGATGGCATGCCTTGGCTTTAGTGCCTTTGTCGATACAGCTGTCGCGATGGCATTGGCTGTATCATGGAACCCGTTAATGAAATCAAATGCAAGGGCCCCAACAACGATAAGTATGGTTAAAATTAAAATTGTATCCATTCCTGTAAGACTCCTTATGCATTCTTCATAATAATGGTTTCAAACGTGTTGGCCACGTTCTGACAATAGTCCGCGATTTCCTCAAGCTCTTCATAGATCTCCTTGTATTGAATGATACGAATCGGATCCTTTTCCGTATGGAAGAGATGCTTGATGGATTGACGAAGGATGCCATCACATTTTGATTCTAAATCTTTGATCTTGATGGCATGCTCTCTGATCTGGAGCCATTTTTTTGTAGAGAGAAGTTCGACAGCCGATTCAATCTCATCAGAACATTGGCGGATCGCTTCTACAAACTTCAGCATATATTCGTCTGCCTGGGTGATCGAATACATTTCAAACATAGCGGATGTATGCTCGAGCCCATCCAGTACATCATCCATACTCATAGCCAGCGCCAGGATATCTTCCCGCTCAATCGGTGTGATGAAGACTTTATTCAAGTCCAAAATGACTTCATGCACAAAAGAATCCCCTTTTGTTTCATAATCCTTCATCGTACCTGAAAATTCTTTTAAATCACTCACATTATTCAGTTTATAATCAGCAAAATAATGCGCACTCACTTTCAAATTACCAGCTATTTGACTAAGAAGAATGGCGAATTTATCCTTTTTCTTGAAAACCATGTGTTCTCAAACCTCCACAAAATCTAGTTAGAATTTCTAAACTATTTAATAATAGCGTATATTATTGAAAATAAGAAGAGCAAATCCGTTTGTTTCTTAAAAGCGTGACAGGATAAAAAAAGGCCGGTGCCCCGACTGTTAGGCAGTCAAGGCACCGGACCCGTCTATTATTACCATTCCTTTGGTTCGTAATCTAAATCCTGAAACAATCGCGTCTTTTCTTTTTTGGAAAGATCGCGCCATTGTCCCACTGGAAGATTTCCTAATTGAATATTCATGATGCGTGTACGCTGCAGTCTGTATACCTCGTATCCAAGAGCTTCACACATGCGGCGGATCTGTCGGTTCAATCCTTGGGTGAGCGTGATTTGAAATACATACTTCGAAATCTGCTCTACTTTACAAGGCAGTGTTTTCGTTCCAAGAATCTTGACACCCTCTGACATCTGCTTGAGAAAGTCTTCTGAAATCGGCCGGTCAACCGTGACAATGTATTCCTTCTCATGCTGATTCTCCGCACGGAGGATTTCATTGACGATATCCCCGTCGTTCGTCAGGAGAATCAGTCCATCGGAGTCCTTGTCCAGGCGTCCGATATTGAATATTCTTAAGGGATGATTAACGAGATCCACGATATTCCCCTTGACCCCTTTTTCTGTCGTACTCGTTATTCCGACAGGTTTATTCAGAGCGATGTACACATTATTCCTGGCGACTCTTACAGGTGCTCCGCTCACCAACACATCGTCACCGGGGTTCACTTGGTCACCGATCTTCGCGACCCGTCCGTTGATCGTGACCCTGCCTTCTGTGATCAGCTTATCGGCACCGCGTCTCGACGCCTTTCCGGCTTCACTGATATATTTATTAATTCGCATATTCAACACAACCTTATACTCATAATGACTATACTAAGAATATCGGACTGGCACTTTATTTTCAAGGAAATCCACATTCGGGGTTTTTTGAGGAAAAACCCTTTACATTAACGCTGCGTCAACCTGTAAAGTAAGAATTGTCAGGAGGTGACATCATGGAATATACCGTTAAAAAATTGGGAGAGATCGCTGGGGTGAGCACTAGGACTATCCGATATTATGATGAAATTGAGCTTCTGAAGCCGGCCAGGACCAATTCATCAGGATACAGGATTTACGGACAGGAAGAAGTCGACCGCCTGCAGCAGATCCTCTTTTACAAAGAATTAGGTGTTGGACTGGATGAAATCAAGGATATTCTGGATGATCCTGCCTTTGACGCAACACTTGCACTACGGAAACACCGGGAAATGTTACTGAACAGACGCGCTCAGCTTGATCAACTGATTGCGAATGTGGATAAAACACTCTGTGTAAAGGAAGGGAGAATTACCATGGCGGATAAAGAAAAATTTGAAGGATTCAAAGAAAGCATGGTGGAAGAGAATGAGAAAAAGTATGGGAAAGAAGTGCGGGAGAAATATGGTGACAAGAGAGTGGACGAATCCAACGCGAAAGTCATGAACATGTCACAGGAAGAGTATAAAAAGGTCACAGGATTAGAGCAGGAAATCAAAAAAAGGCTGAGGGAAGCATTTCAACAGGGTGATCCTGGAAGTGATATGGCACAGAAAGCGGCTGATCTTCACAGACAGTGGATCTCCTTCTATTGGGGTCACTACAGCAAGGAAGCTCATGCAGGACTCTCTCAGATGTACGTGGATGATGAGCGATTCAAGGGCTATTATGATGCAGAACAAGAGGGAGTGGCTGAATTCCTGAGGGATGCGATCCACATTTATACTGGACAGAAAAAAGAAGTGGAATAAACAAGAAGTACCCTGCTACACTAATCCGTGTTATGATATGGAGATGAACTTGAAAGAATGAACCTGATCATAACGGAGTGAAAAAATGAGTAAACCTAAGAAAAAGAGCGGAACAGGCCAGGGCACCGGCAAGAAAGGCTGGAACCGGTGGCAGGCAGGCGCCAATAAGAAAAAGAGCAACAAGCCTTATACGAGTAAAGGTGTTAAACACGGAAACAAGCAGGAAGATTAAGAATACACGTCCATTTCCTTTTGGGAGTGGGCTTTTTTTCTGCTTTTTTTCATCTTGCTGGAGTAAAAGAAGAGAAATGGTATGTTCTTTCTATTGTATAATGTCAGAAACCTACATGAATGCATTGGTTGGGGAGAACAACGATCTTTAAAGCCTATTTTTAAAAAGAAATAAAAAAGAATTTGCTTTTTTTACGATTTCCTGTTATTCTAAGAAAGAATTATTTTTGTTCGGTCTGTAAGGAATGAAAGTATTTAAACTTTTCGCCTTTGATATCTAATTGAGCAATAATAGTAATAAACCGTGGATATTAAGTCCACACAGGAGGATACACATATGCAAGAAGGTACAGTAAAATGGTTTAACGCAGAAAAAGGTTTCGGTTTCATCGAAATCGAAGGTGGAGAAGATGTATTCGTACATTTCTCAGCTATCCAAGGCGAAGGATTTAAATCTTTAGACGAAGGTCAAAAAGTTTCATTTGAAACTGAGCAAGGTCAACGCGGACTTCAAGCGACTAACGTTAACAAAATCTAATTGCTTTAAGAAAAAAGGACCCTCTCTGAGGGTCCTTTTTTCGTTTGAAAAACAGGTGCCTGTTATTAGGCACCACGTCTTTACGTTAAAGCGTATTTCATGATTCCCTGGATGTAGAAGGAAGTTTCCTTCAATGTACATTCCCTGATCTTGATTTTGCCTTCCCTTTCTAATTCAGTTGCTGCCTTTTCAAGAGCTGCTGCTTCTTCTTTGGAAGAGACAGGGAGTTCGATAGTAAAGAAATTTCCGCGACTTGCTTGACTAAGGTTTTTGAATAGTGTGTTTTTATTCATTGGGTCATCCCCTTTATACCTCTTACTTTCGACAAAGGAACAGCATTCTCCTTTATGAAGAGAAAGTTTGAAAAGAAAATTCAAATCGATTTGCTTTTTATGAGATTATCTGTTATTCTAAGAAAGAATTATTTTTGTTCGGTATGTAAGGAAAGAATAAGTTATAAACTTTTCACCTTTAACATCTAATTGAGCAACTATAGTAATAAATCGTGGATGCAACATCCACACAGGAGGATACACACATGCAAGAAGGTACAGTAAAATGGTTTAACGCAGAAAAAGGATTCGGTTTCATCGAAATCGAAGGCGGAGAAGACGTATTCGTACATTTCTCAGCTATTCAAGGCGAAGGATTCAAATCTTTAGACGAAGGTCAAAAAGTTACATTTGACACTGAGCAAGGTCAACGTGGACTTCAAGCGACTAACGTAAACAAAGCGTAATAGCTTTTGATGAAGGGACTCTCTCAGGAGAGTCCTTTTTTTTGTCGGGGCTGAACGAGCCGCCTGCGCTTTAGGGTATCTTCTAGCTCCGGCGGCTAGAGGCTCGAGGTCATAAGCTAAATGGTCCAAGAAGGCAAAGAGCGCCTTCTCGGCCCATTCATCTTATGCTTGTCGCCTCTGGGCGAGCCGCCTGCGCTTTAGAGACTGCTAGCTCCGGCGGCTAGAGGCTCGAGGTCATAAGCTAAATGGTCCAAGAAGGCAAAGAGCGCCTTCTCGGCCCATTCATCTTATGCTTGTCGCCTCTGGGCAAGCCGCCTGCGCTTTAGATATCTTCCAGCTCCGGCGGCTAGAGGCTCGAGGTCATAAGTCAAACCGGCCAAAAAGGCAAAGAACGCCTTTCCAGCCGGTTCGTCTTATGCTTGTCGCCTCTAAACGAGCCGCCTGCGCTTTAGATATAAAAAGGGACCGACAGCGTTCGTCGGTCCCGGAGACAACATGTTACAAGTTAAAAATGGTTAGGTAAAGCATAACACACTATTGGGGGATTACCTAAATAAATTTGAAAAGAATTTATTAGGGCGTGCTTTTGCGAATAGAATTTGTGCTTTTCTATGAAAATAAGTGAAAATAAATGAGGTTATGATATGTCAATTAAACATTTTAAGGATTATAAGCTCAGTGGAGAGATTGTAAGGGCATTGTCCGGTTTAGGATATGAAGCTCCTACAGAAGTACAATCCAAAGTACTCCCACTTGCTTTAGAGAAAAAAGATCTTGTTGTCCGTTCTCAAACGGGGAGCGGAAAGACGGCTTCTTTTGGAATTCCCCTATGCGAGATGGTAGAGTGGGAAGAAAATAAACCCCAGGCGTTGATTTTGACCCCGACACGAGAGCTTGCGGTTCAAGTCCAAGAAGATATCACCAATATTGGGAGATATAAGCGGATCAAAGCGGCAGCAGTATACGGGAAATCCCCTTTTCATCGCCAGAAGCTCGAGTTGAAGCAGAAAAATCATATCGTCGTCGGTACACCCGGCCGTGTCCTCGATCATATTGAAAAAGGGACCTTTCCACTGGATAGATTAGCGTACCTTGTTATTGATGAAGCTGATGAAATGCTTAACATGGGCTTTATCGATCAAGTCGAAGCGATTATTCAGGAACTCCCATCTCATCGTGTGACGCTGACATTCTCTGCGACATTACCAGAGGATGTAGAATCACTCTGTCATAAATATATGAAGCAACCTGTTCATATTGAAATCAAGGCAACGGGAATCACGACGGATAAAATCGAGCATTCTCTTCTTGAAGTGAGAGAAGAGGAAAAGATCTCCATTCTGAAAAACGTGACGACCGTAGAAAATCCCGATAGCTGCATCATCTTTTGCCGAACGAAGGAAAATGTGGATACGTTATGTGAAGAGCTGGACCGTTCAGGTTACCCTGTGGATAAGATCCATGGCGGCATGATTCAGGAAGCCAGATTTGAAGTGATGGACGATTTCAAGCGGGGGGATTTCCGGTACCTTGTGGCAACGGATGTGGCTGCACGGGGGATCGATATCGAGAACATCACCCACGTGATTAATTATGATATTCCCATGGAGAAAGAAAGTTATGTACACCGTACCGGGAGAACGGGGAGAGCAGGTCAGACAGGTAAAGCGATTACGTTCTGCACGCCATATGAAGAGAAATTCCTAAGTGAGATTGAGGAGTATATCGGATTTGTGATCCCTAAGTATACAGCACCTACACGGGAAGCCGTGGATATGGCAAAACAAGATTTTGAACGGAAGCTGGATGAGGAACCCGATTTTAAAATGGACAAAAGTCAGCAGCTGAACAGAGACATCATGAAGCTCTATTTCAATGGCGGGAAGAAAAAGAAAATCAGGGCAGTCGATTTTGTCGGAACGATTGCGAAAATCAATGGAGTGACGGCTGAAGACATTGGAATCATCACAATCCAGGAAAATCTGTCGTATGTGGAGATTCTCAATGGAAAAGGGCCCTTGGTTTTGCAAGCCATGAAGAAAACGACGGTAAAAGGGAAGATGCTTAAGGTACATGAAGCAAGGAAATAAATGTAGTGGCCTTCTCCAGTGAGGAGGTCTTTTTTTTACATCCTGCAACATGGGGCACGATATGTCGGGTTGATTCCTTTTATTCTTGCTATTCTTATGAAGAAGGAGGTCATGGAATGGATACATTGAAGACGATGAATGACGCTTTACGATATATTGAAGAAAACCTGACGGAAGAAATAAATTATGAAAAAGCGGCAAAGCGTGCCTATTGCTCGGAATATCACTTTAAACGGATGTTTTCGTTCCTTGCAGGAATTTCACTGTCTGAATACATCCGGCGCCGACGTTTGACGATGGCGGCACTTGAACTGCAGAACGGAGATGTAAGGGTTATTGATATAGCCTTAAAATATGGCTACTCATCACCCGATTCCTTTACGAGAGTCTTTCAAAAAATGCATGGGATTACTCCGTCACAAGCGAAAGGCCATTCACTCAAATCATTTCCACCTATGACCTTTCAGTTATCCATCAAAGGAGGCAATGAAATGAATTATCGAATCACAGAGAAAGAACCGTTTTCCATTGTAGGAATCATGAAGCGGGTGCCGATCATGTTTAATGGTGTGAACCCTGACATTGCAGAAATGTGGCAGAGCCTGGATGAGAAAATGATCAAGAGGTTAAAGAGCCTATCAAATGTGGAACCACAAGGATTGATTAGTGCATCCATCAACTTTTCCGAGGGCAGAATGGAAGAGAAAGGGGAGCTTGATCATTATATTGGCGCAGCCACAACAGAGGAATGTCCCCACGACTTATCGAAACTTGATGTCCCCAATCTAACTTGGGCAGTATTTGAAGCGGTCGGCCCATTTCCGGACACTTTACAGCAGGTATGGGGGAGAATCTATTCTGAGTGGTTTCCAACTTCAAGCTACGAACAAGCTAAGGGACCGGAGATATTGTGGAATGAAAATAAAGACGTTAAGTCTGATGCATTTAGAAGTGAAATATGGATACCAGTCAGGAAAAAGTGAGGAAGAGGCAGCGAATTCATTTGGATTCGCTGTTTTTTTATTGGTCGGGATTTATATTTGGGAGAAATACGATGAACGAGTGAGGGGGGGGGGGCCAGTTGGAAGTAGAACCGTTTTATCGGCGAAATTTCAATTTTAACGGCGAAACACTCACATAGTACGTTTCACACGTCCGAATCCATTATGATCACTAAAAAAAGCGAACCCTATAAGGATTCGCTTCTCTTACCTCATGCCCCTGCCCAAACATCCTTCGCGTATCGACCATCCTCTTCCAATGATCTTATCCAGCGGTCGGCTTCTTCTTTCGATGTTTGATAGAAACGCATGTAGCTTTCTCCTAATGTCTGTTCGACATCCGGAGCCATTTTACTGCCGTCACCACAAATGTATAGGCGTCCGCCATTTTTTATTAGCGGCAGGATTTCTTCTGCATTTTCTGCCAGTCGATGCTGGACATATGCTTTTTCTTGACCCGGGCATCTTGAGAATGCCGTGTGAAGTGTGACGATTCCTTCTTGTGCTGCTTTCTCCAATTCATCCTGGTACAGGTAATCGTGCTCAGGATTTCGGCAACCAAAGTAGAGATGTGCTTCGCCGAGTAATTTTCCTTGCTCCTTCAGAATGCTACGTGCCTGGATGAATCCTCTGAATGGTGCGATTCCCGTTCCCGGTCCAATCATGACAATCGGAGTTTCCGTGTCTTCAGGCAGCTGGAAGTTCGATTGTGGTGTAGAGATAAAGCAGGCGATTTTGTCTCCAAGGGATCGCTCTGCCAGGTAGTTGGATGCGATTCCTTTGTATTCACCATGTCCGCTCCAGGCATCTCCACGGACGACGCTGACGGTGATGGTTGCTTCTCCGTTTTTATATAAAGGTGAGCTTGAGATTGAATAATAGCGTGCCTTTAATGAAGGGAGAAGTGCAAGGAAGCTTTCAAACGGTATTTCACATGCCATGTACTTTTCCACAAGATCGAGCATCGTTATTCGTTTACTTAATACTGCCTCTTTATACGTTTCATCTTTCAGGAGTTCATCGAGCTCAACGACGTGAGGAGGGCAGACGGTGTGAGCTGCAAGAGTCCTGATTTGAGAACGTGTAGCGGGTTCTTGGAACTCTACATAATTGGCCAGTAGTTCATAAAGTTTTACAGGCTTTTCTGTAGGGAGGTGTGCCGCTTTACCGGAATCGCCCGTTAATGTCACGAAGTCCTGTCCGTTCAGGTTGAATCGACTGAGCACTCGCTCGACAAGAGACGATGGATTTTGCGGAAGGACCCCGATATGATCGCCTTCCTTATAGGTAACACCTTCTGGAAGAGAGAGGGCGATATGTCTCGTGTTCCTGCCACTTTCTGCGTGTTGTAACTCTGTATTCTCATTCACCATCGCTGTAAAGGCATGGTGAGTGTGAGCAAGCGGTGTATCACTCACATCACTGACGTAGTTCATTGTAATCGAGCTGTTTGATTGATCATTCTGATGGAGTTCGATGTTTAAGTCATCAGCCAGATTCGGCCAAAGAGTCTCCGCCCATTTTTCATAATCCCCTTCAAAGTCACCGCTTGCATCACCGTGCCCGATTTCTGCGATGCGGTGCCCGCCTTTTTCAAACAACTGGTCATCTATGAAGTTAGGGATCCTCTGATACGTAGTAGCCCAGTTATGGTCACCACATCCGAACACTGCGTAATGGACACCTTCAAAGTCATCAGACTCACTTTCTTTCAGCATGGAAATGAATTGACCAGCATTGTCAGGTGGGTTTCCGTTGTAGGAAGCAGAGACCACGATGACCGCTCCTTCTGTTGGGAGTCCATCACTGTACTCATCTAATGGAGCTACCTCTGTCCGGAATCCTTGTTGACGACCTGTTTCCCCTAGATCCCGGGCAATTCCTTCCGCCGTTCCCATATTTGAACCATAAAGGACGAGTAAAGGCGTGCCGTGAGATGATTCTGCCGGGACAGGTGCGGCCGCTTTTTCCGGTTTTGTTTCTTCGGAGGAAGCGACAGAGAATGCCATGGCAGGCTTACGGGGTGTGACCCGCATCGTTAATCCATCGGGCTTCAGAGTCAGCGTCTCTTTGACATCCAGTTGATAGTTTTGATGATCGATCAGGTCAAAGTGCTGCAGGACCATGCCGAGCACCAGTGTCGCTTCATGAAGGGCAAACTGCTGACCAATGCAGGCACGCTGTCCATTTCCAAACGGTTTGTACGCGTGATAGGGAATGGAAGACGGGTCCTCAAAACGTTCAGGTATGAATGCTTCCACGTCATCCCCCCAGACGGATGAATCCCGGTGTAATTCAGGAATGACGAGTGTGAACACATCATCTTTTTTGACATCATATTTGCCATCAAGAGTGGTGTCGTTTTTCGCATAAACAGAAAATGCAGGGGCGGTCGGCCACAGTCTCAGCGTTTCATTCAGGACCATGCGGACATACTTCAACTGTTTCACTTGTTTATATTCCGGAATGTTATCGCCAACGACGCGGTCGACTTCCTCCTGAGCCTTTTTCAGTTTTTCGGGATGATTCATCAGGTAGTAAAGGGCGAAGGAGAGGAGTCCACTCGTCGTTTCGTGACCTGCAATCAAGAAGGTAATGATTTGAAAGCGGATGTTTTCGTCACTGAGTGCCTCTCCTGTTTCAGGATCTGTTCCTTTCACCATATACGAGAGGAGGTCATCTTCCCCCAGATCCCCATTCGCCTTGCGGTCGGCAATCAATTCGTCGACAAGGGAGAACATGTACTCGATATCTTCCCTGAATTGTTTTTTCGATTTGATCATCAGTTTATCTTGAAGACCGAGGCGCTGTGATTGGTTCATCGCTTCATCCAGAGCCCGGACCATACTGTCGACAAAGGGGTGGGAGGTTTCCCGGTAGAAGCTGTTAAAACGGTAATTGAAACCACAGAGTCCGATGGTATCCAGGGTCAGACGGGTCATATCCTCAGGGACATCGATTTCATCTGCAGGATTCAAGCGTGCCCATTTTTGAATGAGCTGGGTGGCGAGATCCACCATCTTTGAGTGGTATCCTTTCATGGCCTGCTGGCTGAAACTTGGCAGTAGGATGTTATGAGCCTTCTTCCAGTTCATCTCTGTCGTTTCACTGGTAAAAAGGCCGTCACCACCGAATGCTCTCACTTTTTGCAGGGCAGGTCCGACTTTCTTATCAAAACGGGTTTCATCGCATATTTCTTTTGCAAGGGAAGCGCTGGACACAAAGGTGCTCATTCTGCCTGGAAACTGGAACTGATAGATTGGTCCCAGTTCTCTGGCAAGCTTCATAAATGATTGTAGTGGTTTTTCTTTATCAATAACGGGCAAACTCCCGAGTGGTCCATATGTTTTCGGTTGTGGATATTGAGATTGTTGTGTCATGGTTCCTTCACCTCGTATAATGGATTGGTTATTACGGAATGAACGTTCATTCCGGTTGGGGCATGAGAAACGAATCGTTTCTCACACATGTAATCGAACAGCATCCCACATACTTTCCTCTACATCTGTAAGCATGGAGGTATCAGGCTCTAATTCCCCGATCCGTACAAGTCGCTGAAGCTCGAGAAAGGCACCATAAAGGATGGCGATCAAAGCCGTCGAAGGCAGACTCTTGATGACCTTCTTCTCTTTACCAGAATCGAAGAAGCATTTAAATAGATTCAACAATTCCTCGAAGCATGCGTGACTTTCTTCATTCAGGAAATGGGCGCTGCTATGTGTTCTGATGAAGTAGAGCGCCTGGCTCTGTTCTTTTGTAAACTGAATCATTGATTGGAAAATATGATGAAATTGATTCCGTATCGACTGCTCATAAGGGAAAGCATATTCCACTGTTTCAGTAAAAATCTTCACATATTCTTGAAAAATCGTATTTCCAAGGACTTCTTTATTTTCAAAATAGCGATAGATCGTTCCTGCTCCCACGCCTGCAGACGAGGCAATCATGGGAATTGTTGTAGCGTCATAACCCCGTTCTGCAAATAGAGCCAGTGAACTCGCTACAATGCTGTCCCGCTTATTTAATGCCATTGACATACCAACTCAGCCTTTCATAACGGTAATGCGGAATGAATGTTCATTCCAGTATAGTGTATACCCATGTAATGGTTATCTCAATCACACGAAATACCCATTGTTTGTGAAGGTTTTGTTAAGACGGGGAAAGGCCCTTTTTTTCTTTTCTATTATATTTGCCGGTCCAACTCTATCATTTTTTCATAGGATAACTTTGTAAGAGAGCTCACTTACTAGATTTATGAATAGAAAGGAGGGATTCTATATGTCGTTAGGACTTGTTACCTTTCTAATTGCCGTTTTATTGTTGGTCGCTTGGTTGTTGGTATCGATTTTGGCTCCAAACACCAACCTGGTATCTGTGTTGAAAAACGCTGTTTGCAGTACTTTGGGATGCTAATCTAGCTTCTTTTAAAAGGGACGGACCTCCAAATGCCTTTCATCCGTGGATGAAACAGGCTACGTGGAGGTCCGTCCCTCTCTATGTTTACTATTTCACATAAAGGGAAAATACTCTCCATTAGATATTTCAAGGAGGGTTTCTCTTATGGGAAGATTGGATGGTAAGGTTGCGGTGATTACAGGAGCTGCAACAGGAATCGGGGCAGCGACTGCCAAAGTGTTTGCGCATGAAGGAGCGACTGTGGTGTGTGGAGATGTGAAGGAAGAGGAAATGAATAAAACTGTGGATGAGATCAAAAGCGAGGGCGGAAATGCAATGGCATTTCAACTCGATGTTTCCAGTGAGGAAAGCGTCGCGTCGATTGCTGAAAAGGTAAGAGAGAAATTTGGTGTGATCGATGTCCTCTTTAACAACGCTGGGGTAGATGAACAAGGTGGAAAAGTGCATGAATATCCTGTGGAATTATTTGATCGAATCATCGCAGTGGATTTGCGAGGGACCTTTTTATGCAGCAAATATTTCATTCCCCTTATGCTTGAAAATGGTGGATCCATTATAAATACAGCATCCATGTCCGGGCAAGCGGCAGATTTGGACCGGTCCGGCTACAATGCGGCAAAGGGTGGCATTATCAACTTTACAAAGGCTATGGCAATTGATTATGCGAGACATGGCATCCGCGTGAATTCCCTTTCACCAGGAACAATCGAGACGCCTCTGATTGACGATCTTGTCGGGAGCAAACAGGATAAGATGGGCGAGAAATTCAGGGAGGCTAATAAGTGGATCACACCGTTGGGCCGTTTGGGAAGACCTGAAGAAATGGCGACGGTTGCCCTGTTCCTGGCATCGGATGACAGCTCTTACGTGACAGGTGAAGACATCACAGCAGACGGAGGCATCATGGCTTACACATGGCCGGGTAAAATGCTGATCGAGGAAGAAGAGTGGAAAAAGGGAACTGAATAATATGAGGGACGGACCTCCAATCTTACGGCAGCCTTTACATCACAGGGTTGCAGGTGGGATGGGGGTCTTTTTTCGTTTAAATATATAAATGGAAGAAAATTTATTAAATTCAGAGGGTAATAGTTGTTAAATATAGGTCTAACTAGTAGGATAGTCTTACGAATATATGAGTTGGAAGCAAGGATCATTCACTGATGAAATGGGCGCTGTTTGTGAATAGGAGCGAGTGGCGCAACCGGCCAGCACACGCCAAACTGAGAGCCTTCATAAAAACGACTACTATCTCTTTGGTACATATTTGTTTTGTCTCTACAAATTTTTTTGAAAAAAGAGGAAGTGTTGCGAAGTGCTGAAAGCAAGATCAAGAAATAGTACTCAAGTGTTTGGGGAGTCTGCTTTACTTGCAGCCATCGAAGAATCGCTTGCCATGATTGAATTCGATGTTAACGGAAATGTGCTATGGGTGAACGGGAATTTCGCAAATACGATGGAATATGATGCAGAAGAAATGATTGGGTTGCACCATCAGGCATTTTGTACAACGGAGTTTGCCGAAAGTCTGGAGTATAAGAAATTGTGGCGGGACTTAAGGAGTGGGAGAAGCTTTCAGGAGAAAATTCAGCGGGTCACGAAGACTGGGAAACTCCTTTGGCTGGAGGCTACATATACACCAGTTTATAACGAAGAAGGAAAGCTAGAAGGTGTTGTGAAGATCGCGACGGATATTACGGAACGGGAAACCACAATTGAAAAGGTCGCTTCTGAATTACAGAAGATGTCTGAAGAGTTAAGCGTAAAAGCGGAGCAGGGTATTACAAGAAGTGAAGAAGCGGCTATGGCCACCGGGAAGCTGGTGCAGGACTCGAATGAAAATATGGAAACGCTAAAGTCTCTTACTCTGCAGGCAAATTCAATCGGTAATATTG
The DNA here is from genome assembly GCF_056173145.1 of Rossellomorea sp. QJM3NY_18. Taxonomy (NCBI): domain Bacteria; kingdom Bacillati; phylum Bacillota; class Bacilli; order Caryophanales; family Bacillaceae; genus Rossellomorea; species Rossellomorea sp. QJM3NY_18. The sequence continues at coordinate 1,092,453 of NZ_CM149659.1, forward strand.
TCAAAACGATTAGGGACATTGCGACTCAAACCAATCTTCTTGCGCTGAATGCTGCCATTGAAGCGGCACGGGCCGGAGAACATGGGAGAGGATTCAATGTCGTAGCCGGAGAAGTCAGAAAGCTTGCCACAAGGGTCCAGGATTCAATTCAGGAAGTGAACTCCCATGTGGAAGGAATCACAGGAGAGATCAAAAAAATCAATGAAGGAACGGTCCGGTCACAATCAGGCATTTCAAATAACCAGGACCGCAACCAACAGGCCGTCCTTGCATTCAAAGAAATCGGCAGTGCAGCCCGAAGACTCGATCTCCAAGCACGAGACTTCAAAGATCTCCTGTAAGCTTGAGGGACGGACCTCCAATTTTTCCCCGATCCGTTTGTGAATCAATCGGAAAAGGTGAAGAATGGGAGGTTCTTTTCTTTAATGAGGTAATGTGGTGAGGGACGGACCTCGAAATAACCTTTGCAGGACCTCTTGATCAATAGAATTGGAGGTCCGTCCCTCAAACCATATCTTCCCATCCTTCACAGGGTGTGGTAGAATGGGTGTAACTTATGAGAAATGGAGGTTTTCCTTTTGATTTTGATCAGACTACGCATCCGCAATTTGAACGCTTAATTGAATAAGTTCAAAGGCTCTGCCTGTGTGCAGGGTAAATGGGATTGGTCTGACTATTTTTAAAGGAATTCTTCATTCGACGTGAAATGAAGGAAGGGAGTGCGTATAACACTCTCTTAAAAATAGAATTGAATACTTACCGAGAGGCGCTATTGTGTGTTTTTAATAAAAAACACGCCAGGGGAAAATGCGGTCTTCTTCTTATGCCATTGGTAGATTCAAATCCATTTACAAAAAGCACAGGCGGAGGCCTGTGCTTTTTTCTGCACCATCATGACCAAAATAAACAAACAGGAGTGACTATGTAATGGAAGAAAGATTAAAAGCCATCGCCATAGGCGTTAATACGAAGGATAAGAACAATGACTTTGAGTATTCTATCTTAGAGCTGAAAGGGTTGGCAGATGCCAGGCAAATCGATGTCGTGGGCGAACTCACTCAAAACCTGCCTCGGCCGAATCACGTGCATTATATTGGAAAAGGGAAGATTGACGAACTGTTGCCGCTTATTGAAGAATGGGAAGCGGATGTCTTGATTACAAATGATGAACTTGCACCTTCTCAGATCCGGGTCCTCGAGGAAAAGCTTGATGTCCGGGTGATGGACAGAACGATGCTGATTCTTGATATTTTTGCAGAGCGGGCGAAAACCCGTGAAGCACAGCTGCAAGTTGAGGTGGCACAGCTGCAATACATGCTGCCCCGCCTGGTTGGACGCCGGGAATCACTGGGTCGTCAAGGTGGCGGGTCGGGACTGGCCAACCGAGGAGCCGGTGAAACGAAGCTTGAGCTTGACCGCCGTCGTATTGAAGAAAAAATTACAGCCTTGAATAAAGAACTGGATTCATTAGTCGATCTGCGAACCACACAGCGAAAGCAGCGGAAAAAGAGAGAAATCCCCGTCGTCTCTCTTGTCGGATACACGAATGCGGGTAAATCGACGACCATGAATGCATTTGTGGAAACCTTCCATCCGAACGAGAACAAGCAGGTCTTTGAGAAGGATATGTTATTTGCGACCTTGGAGACATCCGTAAGAAACATCACCCTGCCGGACAAAAAAGAATTTCTCCTGACAGATACGGTCGGGTTCGTGAACAAACTGCCCCATCAACTGGTCAAGGCGTTCCGCTCCACTCTTGAAGAAGTGCTGGAAGCGGATCTCATCATACATGTGGTAGACTATTCTGATCCACATCATGAGAAATTGATGAACGTGACTGACAAAACGCTTGAAGGCATTGGAGTAGGAGATATTCCGGTCATCTATGCCTTTAATAAAGCAGAGTTAGTGGAAGGAGAAGTTCCCAGAATCGAAAAGGATCGAATTTATTTATCGGCCAAGAAGAGAATCGGGGTGGACGAATTGCTCCAAGTTGTGAAAAGCTATATTTTTAAAGACTATAAAAAGTGTCAGATGCTTATACCATTTGATCAAGGTCATTTGATATCTTATTTCAATGAACAAGCAAATGTAGTGGAAACAGAATATGAAGAATCAGGGACGAAATTGACACTTGAGTGCAAGGTAAGTGACTTTGAGAAGTATCAACAGTATATCATTCAGGATTAACATTGAAAGACAGGGCCTTTTTCTAATCGAAAGGTCCTGTTTTTTACTTTTACTATTGCCGGGTACTTCACGGTAAACCTATCAAGAATAGGTTCAGACCGGCATTTTAATACATCAACTGGACACTTTGCACCCGTATATGAAAAGTTTACCTACATACAGGAAAGGGTAGAGTGGCTAATAATTTACAAAGGAGGATGCTGTAACGATGATAGCAAACTACACAAAGACGTCTTCAACTCGGAATCTATGGTCCGGTATCTTATTTGGCATGGGGATCGTGGCATTTATCGATGAAGCTGTATTTCATCAGTTGCTTCATTGGCATCATTTTTATGACAAGTCCACCACATCGATCGGGCTCGTATCTGATGGTTTTTTTCATGCATTTAGCTGGTTTGCTACTATCGGAGGTTTGTTTATGTTTGCTGACTTACGCCGTAAAAAAGGGCTGTGGAAGAAAAGATGGTGGGGAGGCATTCTGCTTGGAGCAGGAGGGTTTCAATTGTATGACGGGACAGTGCAGCATAAGCTGATGGGCCTTCATCAGATCCGTTATGTGGAGAATCTCCTAATGTATGATGTAGTCTGGAATGCAAGTGCGGCTGCTATGATTCTTGTCGGGGTCGTAATGGTTGTAAATACGAGATATAAAAAATATGAGAATACCGCAAATGCAAACTGATCATTCTATCTTAAACGTATCTCAAGGCGTGGGCTCGAATTCTCATATTCTTCTAGCCGTGCCTTTTATAGTTGTATTAGCACTGTACCTCCTTGCTGTGGTAGTTTCCAATCGTAAGCATAAACAATGGCCGGTTTCCCGTACCATCTTATGGATCATCGGTGTCGGCTGTGCTTTGGTTGCTGTATCAGGACCGGTGGCTCAGCGGGCGCATATGGAGTTTTCTTTTCATATGCTTGGTCATCTGCTTTTAGGAATGCTGGCCCCTCTTCTCTTGGTACTCGCTGCTCCGGTCACACTTACACTGCGGACGTTGCCAGTCACCCTTGCCAGGAGACTGTCCTACATACTTAAAAGCCGCATTATGGGATTGGTAAGTGACCCCATTGTCGCTGCCATCCTCAATATTGGAGGTCTGTGGGTTCTTTATACCACCCGTTTGTACGAGGCCATGCATCACGATATACTCCTATATTTATTCATACACATCCACGTCTTCCTGGCTGGATATCTCTTTACAATTTCCATGATCTATATTGATCCGGCCCCGCATAGAACAGGATATATTTACAGAGGGATTGTATTGATTCTTGCCTTGAGCGGCCATGGCATTTTGTCTAAATACATTTATGCTCACCCTCCGATTGGAATACCCCGCGAGCAGGCACAGAGTGGAGGGATGCTTATGTATTATGGCGGTGATATGATTGATTTGATTCTGATCGTAATCTTTTGTTATCAGTGGTATAAGGCGGTTCGCCCTAAGAGCAAAGACAATAAAAATTTCGAGGTGCCACAGCCGTTTAAAGGCTAATTCCGTTCATAAGGGTAAAAGCACCTAGGTTTAGGGTGCTTTTTTTCTTTATTGAAAAGTATACTTTTAACCTTTACAAAAAAATCGTCAATCATTGTACATGCTCACCCATCTGGGCTTCTGCATACAGTAGGCTTGAGGAGGGATGCAGTATGTTTTTTCAACGACGCCATCCGGTTTATCCAACAGCGTATGAGTGCTGCCCATTTGGAGCAGAAGTAAGAAATGATTATGAAGATATGTATTTACCTCATACTTATCAGCAATACGTTCCACACCAGGATTACTATCCGCAGAACTATTCTTTTCAGGGATATGCCCCAGAGTCTGTTTATACGGATCCATTCGACTCCCGGGCCAACTGGAGGGAATGGGAGGATCTTGGTGCACCGCCACGGGGAATGAAGGGTTCACCTGCCGTTGCATCCTGGCAGGCAAACCGGCTGGATACGTTTGTCAGAAGTGAAAACGATAGAATGTATCATAAGTGGTGGGACGGTTCCCGCTGGAGTAATTGGGAGGACCTCGGAGCTCCAAGGCGGGGATTAAAGAGTTCGCCGGCTGCCGTATCCTGGGGCAGAAACAGGATTGACACCTTTGTAAGGGGGAATCGGGATACTCTCTTTCATAAATGGTGGGACGGCAGAAGATGGAGTGAATGGGAAGACCTTGGTGGACCGCCCCGGGGCTTCAAGGGAGATCCGGCGGTATCATCCTGGTCCGCCAATCGACTGGATGTGTTCGTCCAGGGATACGACAATAATCTTTGGCATAAATGGTGGGACGGCAGTAACTGGAGTCAGTGGGAGAATCTTGGCGCTCCAAGAGGCGGCTTGAGGGACTCACCTGGTGCCGTATCATGGGGACCAAATCGGATCGATTGCTTTGTACGTGGAAACAATGACCGGATGTGGCATAAGTGGTGGAACGGTTCAAGGTGGAGTAATTGGGAAGATCTCGGATCGCCGCCTCGTGGTTTTGAAGGGGCTCCGGCAGCTTCTTCATGGGCAACCAATCGAATCGACACCTTCGTCCGTGGAGACAACAACAATATGTGGCACAAATGGTGGAACGGTTCCCTTTGGAGCAACTGGGAGGATCTTGGTGCACCACGGGGAGGCGTGCGTTCATCACCGGGAGTCGTTTCCTGGGGACCGAACCGGGTGGATGCCTTTACCAGAGGAAGAAATGACCATATGTGGCATAAGTGGTATGCCTGATCAAATTCAAAAAACCGGTGTGACAGGGGTCACACCGGTTTTCTTTAACTTGCTTTTCTTTTCCTACGAGCTTCCATCATCGGCATGTATTCGTTGAAATAATGATTTGTCTCCGAAACGATGACTTTATAGAGTAATAGTAATGCAATCAGGTTCGGAATCATCATCAAGGCATTGGACATGTCTGCAAAGGCCCATACCAGGTTTAGATTCGCCACTGCCCCAAGTCCAGTCGCAATAATATAAATAAGCCTGTAGCAGTTGGCAAATCGATAGTTTGTCAAATATTCGAAGCATTTCTCTCCGTACATGTACCATCCGACGATCGTCGAGAATCCGAAGAAGATGACTGAGAAGGATACGATATATTCTCCGACTACACCGAGAGCATGTCCAAACGCGGCGCTCGTCAATGCCCCGCCATCAAGGCTCGGAGCATGCTCGACACCGGATATCGCTCCACCTGTCGGATCCCAGAAACCTGTGATTAAAAGAACGAGACCGGTCATCGTACACACGATGATCGTGACGATGAATGTTCCTGTCATGGCGACAAGTGCCTGTTTGACCGGGTGGTCGGTTTTCGCATTACCGGCAATCAGGGCTGCTGTACCAAGACCTGCTTCGTTTGAGAAGATTCCTCTTGATACCCCGCTTCTGATCGCTTCTGAAATAATGATCCCTGTAAACCCACCTGCAGCTGCCACAGGATTGAATGCGTAGAAGAAAATCATTTTAAACGCTGGAATGATCATATCGTAATTTAAGACGATAATCAGAAGTGAACCACCGATGTACAGGAACGCCATGACCGGGACAAAGAAGGAAGCGACGGTACTGATCCGCTGAATCCCTCCGAAGATAATCAATCCTGTCAGGACGGCGAGAATGATACCCGTTGTCAGATTGTTAATGTGAAAGCTGGTGTCCATGACGTCGGCAATCGTATTGGACTGCACGCTGTTCCCGATGCCGAGAGCGGCGAATGCACCGAACAATGCGAATGCCACGGCCAGCCACTTCCACTTACTTCCGAGCCCCTTTTCTACATAATACATAGGACCACCGGAGTATTCCCCGTTTTTATTCTTTACACGGTATTTCATGGCAAGCAGGGCTTCTGCGTATTTCGTGGCCATCCCAAGCAGACCGACGATCCACATCCAGAAGATCGCCCCGGGTCCCCCGATGGTCAGAGCCGTTGCCACTCCGGCAATATTCCCATTTCCAATCGTTGCAGATAAAGCCGTCATCAGCGTTTTGAAGTTACTGATATCCCCCTCTGATTGATCAGAGGATGCGGAAGGCTTCTCTTTCGTGAAAGCAAGTTTAAAAGCATACATCAGTTTACGGAACTGAAGTCCTTTCAGCATAAATGTTAAGAATAGACCCGTACCGAATAATAGTACTAAACTTGGTGTCCCCCATAAGAATGAATTAATCTTGTCTAGCACATCTAACATAGAATCCTCCTTGTCATCTCATGTTGTAAACGTTTTCTTTGTGAGTTTCCATCTATTATTTATATAGTATTCCAAACAATCTGTCCATAATAAAAGCCGAATTTCCAGAGATTGAGCCTTTTTCAGTAGGGACGGACCTCGGTTTCAGGTGAATAATGGAAGAGTTCAGGAGGAAGACAAAACGTGGAAATAGTATAACGAAAGGGACGGGGCTCAAATCAGCAGGACGTTTGCCTCACGTCTTTGCTTGATTTTTGAGGTCCGTCCCTCTATATCATAATAGTGTGACGATTAGTATGACCAGGAGTGGTCCGATGAGGACGATGTATCCCAGTGGTCTGGCGAAGTTCAGGGTCCAGCCTACTCCGAAACGTTTTTCGACGAAGATGGAAGGGTCTTCGGGATTGAAGTAGAAGAGGCCACCTTTCCAGTATTGATCGTCGTCAGCGTTGATCACATCTCCAGAGCTTTCATCGATGATTTCAACATCCAGGTCTGAGTCCTTTTTCCCCACTTTAATGGCGAGTGCGACTGACCCTATCAGGACAAGTGCAGAGAAAGCAAGGGGCATCGTGATGATGAGCAGGTCACTGACGCTGTTTTCGTACAGAGTGGTGAACTGCAGGAACGTAAACAGCATGGAAACCAGGATGGAGATGAAGAACAATAGCCAGCTCGTGTACTTTCGAAGGCGCAGCTGACGGACGCGGGAAGACTTGACATTCCCTGCGCTCAGCTTGATGCCGGAATTTCTTGTGAGTTCATTGATCCCGAGGAACATGGCATTCATCACCAGTAGCACGAGAGGAAGGGTTAAAGCAGAAAGATATGTTTTACTGGTGAAAGCATCAGGCTTACCATCCGGTCCCCAGTGGGTAGGAATCTGTTCAGGAAGGCTGGCGTAATTTAATAAAGTAAACACCACTAACCCGACTGTGATGACCATGGGGACGACATATACGATCCATGGGAGCATTTCATCTTTCGTCCTGAGGTTCAACTCAGAAATGCGAACCTGTTTTCGGTCCTTGAACCACTGCTCTTGCTTTTTCATTTGCGTCACTTTCATATGAAAATAAAAATAGAGAGCCATTGAAATGAATAAGATGACGAAGGGCATAAACAATCCCGCAAATATGAGGTGATTTTCGGTGAGAGTGTTCATGGTTGCCCAAATGAAATAGGTGACCAACACGATGATTGAGACGAACAATGTCAGGATGGCATAAAGTTTTTTATAATGACGAAGTTGGGCATTCTTTACCTCCTCAACAGGAATGGTTACACCGAATACCACCGTTCGTTTCACAATGAAAGGAACCGCCATTTGAAGTGCTGCCAGAAATCCTACCGTGACGAAAATAAGTGTCATTTCCATTTTTTAATCCCCCTTAACGTTTGAAATGATGGACGCGACTAATTCGGCAATCTCTTTTTCGCTCATGCCGGCGACCAGTGATTCGACTAAAATCGGCCGTAATCCTTCTGAAATCTGATTCAACCTTTGCTGGGGAATCGTTCCCTCGGAAGGTGAACAGATGACGGCACCCGATTTCGGAACAATCCGGATCACTCCTTTGCTTTCCAATTCATGATAGCTTTTATTCACGGTATGCATGTTCACACCAAGGTCACCGGCAAGACCCCGTACAGAAGGAAGAATATCCCCTGGAAGCAATTCGCTCCTGACAATCCCTTCCATGATCCCGTTTGTTACCTGAGCATAAATCGGAGTATTCGATTGAGGTTCAATTTGGATAAACAAAGTGTCACCTCCTAGTTTTGTTATATGTTGAGTATAACAGAATTGTTCTAGTGTGTGTAGAACAAAAATAAAAAAACTTCCAGAAAAAGTTAGAATATTGGTTGTTTAGTGGTTATGATTAAGAGGGACGGACCTCAAATCAGTCTCGAATTTAACAGTTGTCATCAAATAAGAGGTCCGTCCCTCTATTAATAGTAAAATAGAATCAGAAACTAATATCTGTCTGGTTCGTATGTGTAGGTAGAAAAGAAGTTTTGAGGAGGAAGACATGGGGGAGAAACGTTCGTTTTTGATTATAGTTCTGTGTTTATTGAGTAGTTTTTTGTTTGTGACGGCATGCAGTGACTCGAATGCCAGCGGTGGGGAAACGAAAGCCGATAAAAGAGAAGAAGATCCGTATGAAAAAGAAGTAAAGAAAATGAATGAAGAAATCGGGGAAGAAGAGCCTCTGAAACTTACATCCTACAGCGAGGAAATCGGCGTCACAATCGAAGAGCCGGCATATAAAGAATTCGCTGCAAATGGAAAGGTAAGCGTGAAGGGGGAAATTGAAAAGTATCAAGATCTGAAATCGGACTTTGCCTGGATAAAGGTCAGGGCGAATGAAGAAGGACCTGGAGGAAGGCAACTCGAATATTACACACCGATCGAAGACGGCAAGTTCAAACAGGATATCCATTTTTTTAACGGGGAAGGGGAGTATAGCGTCTCCGTGCAACTCCCAAGCAAGGACCGTGAAAATTACTACTATGATACGGCGTCTTTTACCGTCCATAATGTAAATCCTGAGATCAATAGGGATGTGACCCTGACACCGTTTGGCCAGGATGCCGAACTGTCATTAAAAACGAAATCCAGCTATGTCAAAGGCAACGAAGTCTTTTCTTTAAAAGGGGGGGCTGCGAGTCTCTCGGATGAAGACACGATCATGCTCAGACTAAAGAAGGATTCAGATCACTGGAAGCAAGTCATCCCCGTGAAGGATGGGGAATTTAACTATGATGTTCCCTTGTTTTACGGAAAAGGGGTTCACGAGCTTGAAGTGCTGGTTCCGGATGGAGACCGTGAAAATTACTACCAGACGGCGACCACTCTTCTTATAGATAACGAGTCCGACCGGGTGATGAGCCCGATTGAGTATGCGGATACGTATCGTGAGCGGGGAGTGATCCTTGAATCTCCTCAATTTGGGGGAGAGGAGTCGGAGGGCCAATACAGGATTAAAGGAAGCATCGATCCGGAAGCAGAATTCGGACCGGAAACGACGCATATTTATATCACCACGAAAAAAGGGGAGGACGAAGCGTTGGATGTCATCCCGGTTGAAGATTTCAACTTTGATGATTCGTTTTACCTGCGCTTTGGGCCGGGAACGTATGAAGTGACCCTCAGTGTACCTGAAATCAAGGAAGAGAACAGTGATTACTTCAGGTTTTTCGGCTTTGCGAAGTTCGAAGTCGAATCCACAGGGGAAGACAAGCGGGATCTCCTGCCTTCACGCGGTGTTCAGTCGGACTCCCCTGAAATTAAGAAGCAGGCAGAAACCGTCACTTCAGGAAAATCAAGTGACAGGGACAAGGCAAAAGCCATCTATGATTATGTCGCAAAGAATGTCTCTTATGATGTTAAAAAGTATGAAAACGATGATTTTAACTGGGATGACAGTGCATTGAAAACATTGGAATCCAAAACCGGCGTGTGCCAGGATTATGCGTATCTGGCGATTGCCATGCTTCGTGCCAGCGATATTGAGGCGAGATTCGTGGAAGGCAGGGCAGGCGGTATTTTCCCGGGAAGGCATGCGTGGGTGGAAGCGAATCTTGATGGGGAATGGGTGACTCTGGATCCGACATGGGGATCCGGTTACTTGAAGGACGGTAAGTTCGTCCCTGCATTCAATGAAGATTATTTCGATCCGGATATGAATGAATTTAAGAAGACGCATACACGGACGGGTGTGTCGTATTGAATGAAGAACCAACTCTTACTAGCAGGAGTTGGTTTTTTGAAAAGGTGATACAGGAAATTTTTAGCTGTATTGTGAATGAAAGTCATAAATAGTACACTTGAATAAGTAGAAATTCTATATTCAGGAGCGTAATGATGTTTTTTACACAAAATAAAAAAACAGTCCTCATACTTTTTATCACCATGATCTTCTTAGAAATCCTCGATTTTTCATGGAAGGCAATCGATCAACCTAATGGTGAAGGGTCGCTATTTCTTCACACAGGTTTAGTGTTCTGTATGCTTGCTCTATTGTTTATCCTCTTTAGGGGGAATTGGAATGCTTCCAGGGAACTATCCAACAGCAATAAGAATTTAAACAGTATTTTCGAGACGCTGGATGTAGCCATCTGGTCTCATGATTTGAAATCAGATGTTCTATTGATCACTCCGGGCATTGAAAAGCTGTATGGGTATCCATTGAATGATTTCTATCAGGATACACTGCTGTGGAAAAAAGTTATTTATCCTGAAGATATGCCGGTATTGGAAGAGAGGGCGAAGAATCTTGGTTCCGGTCAGGCATGTGTAAGTATTTACCGGATCGTAAGGCCTGATGACCAGGTTCGCTGGATACAGGACAGGGGCATTCCGACATTGGATCAACACGGGGAAATGACTTCTTTTACGAGTGTGTTGTTTGATATCACCAACCGAAAGGAAAGTGAAGATCAATATCGCAGTTTAGTAGACTTGTCACCGGATATCATTGCAGTGATCAGTGACCAAACCTTTGATTATATCAATGAAGCGGGAAGCAGGCTGATAGGCGCAGATAGCCCGGCAGACATCATAAACAAGAATGTCTCCCAATTTACAAATGCTGAAAATATCAGGAGGATAAGGGAAGAAACCCATGGCTCTACTTCAGGTGAACGTTTTGAACTGACCGTTTACCGCCTTAACGGTGATGAGATAGAGTTGGAGATTTCCGCTATGCCCATTTTATATGGTGGAAGGATGGCCATACAATTGGTTGGCAGGGATATCACGAATCGAAAGAAAGCTGAGAAAACGATTCATGCCATGGCCTATTATGACTCACTGACCGGACTTCCAAATCGAAATAAATTCAAACAACATTTAAGCGGGTCTTTACGTGACAATCCGGATCAATCGATGGCGATATTATTTTTGGATCTGGACCGATTTAAAGTCATTAATGATACAAAAGGGCATTCGACTGGAGATGCTATATTAGGGAAGGTCGCCTTTCGATTGACAAAGGTGGTAAACGATCAAGGGATTGTTTTTAGACAAGGGGGAGATGAATTTATTATCATTCTCTCCAACATGAGTGAAGAAGAGGTTGCAGCAACGACGAAAGAAATTTTACAAAGTTTCATTAGTCCGATATTCATCCAAGAACAGGAATTCTTTGTGACCCCGAGTATCGGTATCAGTATGTATCCAAAGGATGGGAAAGAGCAGGAGAGTTTAATTAAACATGCTGACACAGCTATGTATTTAGCTAAGGAGCAAGGGAAGAACAACTATCAATTCTATTATCCGGAACTCGAAAAGGCTTCGTCAAGGAATATGGAGATTGAAAATGGGTTGCGAAAGGTATTGGAATTCGACCAATTATGCCTCCATTATCAGCCGAAAGTGGACCTCGATACCCGTAATATAATTGGGGTAGAAGCGTTGATACGCTGGGAGCATCCTACACTGGGGATGGTTTCCCCGGCTGAATTTATTCCACTGGCAGAAGAGACCGGGTTGATCATTCCCATCGGGGAGTGGGTTTTGAGAGAGGCTTGTAAACAAAGTAAAGAGTGGGAAGAGACCGGAATGGGCAGCATTCCTGTTGCTGTCAATATATCCGTCAGACAGATTAAGGATGGCGGGTTTGTTGAAATGGTAAAAGAAATTTTATCAGAATACGAGTTTGAACCGAACCGACTTGAGCTGGAAATAACAGAGAGCATTATGCAGGACTTTGAAATATCAACGAATGTCCTCAATCAGTTGAAAAAGGTTGGCGTCATGATCTCCATGGATGACTTTGGAACGGGTTACTCATCATTGAGTAATTTAAGACACTTACCGATTGATAGTATTAAAATCGATAAATCATTCGTGGATGATATTATGGAAGATTCCAATCAGGTTTCCATTGTCAAAGCCATCATTGATATGAGTCAAAATATGAATTTTACAACCATTGCAGAAGGCATCGAAACGGAAAATCAAATGCAGTTCCTGAAACGGAATGGATGTCAGGTTGGACAAGGGTATCATTTCAGCAGGCCATTGCCTGCTTCTGAGTTGCGATTATCTTTAATCGGCGCGAGAACGACCCACGTTAATATGACTTAAGTGAGGGACGGACCTCCAATAAGCAATGAACCCATGGGTTTTATTGCTAATTGAAGGTCCGTCCCTCTTTTCGATTGAGAAATGTTAAACTTATATAGTTGATATTTTGAGTTTAGGAGGAAGGATTGTGAATAAGAAGAAGAGTGCCGGGAGCTTCATTTGGCTCCGCGTTACAACAAGCAGAAAGGAGGTCTCTAAAGTAGAAAGATGAGGACTGAAGAAAATAAAAACAGCATCCATCCAGCATCAGGTGCCATCATTATGGCTCTTGGAATCTTTCTTTATGCTGCCATTGATGCGTTTACATGGGTGAATCACATCCCCGTAAAAATACTAAGTGTTTCCTTAATTGTGCTGACTGCCATTATATATAAATCTCTTATTAAGCAGTTGTTAAATAAATCAGATAGAATTCTTTTACTATCGAAACCTGTACCTTCATTCATCATTGGATCATGGATTGCAGGTATTTCGGTATTGAGTAATGTGGTCGTCAAATATTTTCCTGATATGAGCGTGGCGGTTCAGGTTGTCATGCTATTTAATACCATGATGTGGCTCGGTTTTATGGCAAGCTGCGTCTACCAGTTTAAAGAGATGGTGAAACGGCCGACCGCATACTCCACTCATGGTGTTGTGTTATTGTCTACCGTTGCCACCCAGTCAGTTGTGGTTTTTTGGGTGAAGGTTTATCCTTCTCTTCCAGAGGGATTGCTGATTGGGGCGATATCACTGGGAACCATTTTTTATTTGATTGGGTTTACACTGATGATCGTTCGTTATGTCAGAGGAAACCGCTGGACACTCATTGATGATTGGCCGAGTACAAACTGTATCATTCACGGTGCTTTATCCATTACGGGCCTTGCCATCGTGTCTTCTGGGATGTTGTCCGGAAGAATGATAATGTTTTTCTGGCTGCTTGTATTTGTCCTTCTGATTGGAGTGGAATGGTTGGAAATGGTGAGAGCGGTCAAGCGGATTCAGAAACTGGGGTGGAAAAAGGGGATTTTCACCTATCATATTAGTCAGTGGTCGCGGAATTTCACCTTTGGAATGTTCTATGCTTTTACGATGACCATGCATGCTAATCCTTATTATTTGAATAGCTTCTATCCGTTTCATGAGGAGTTCTTACATGTTTGGGCGTGGATTGTGTGTCTATTTCTCATAGTCGAGATTGGTTTATGGGTGAGGTCAAATCGATATTTGCATGAAAGTGTGAGTAAGGAGCGTGTGTCGTGAGTACATTTATCTTGTTTCTGGCGATCATTTTATGTGCATCTATCCTGCAAACCAGTACCGGGTTCGGATTTTCCATCATGGCTACACCTTTTCTATTGCTCTTATATCCACCTAAAGAAGCGATTCAGATTAATTTGATCTTATCCCTGGTGATCTCACTGGCACTGATTGTGAAAATCAGGCGGGATATAGACTTTTCACTTGTAAAAAGGTTTGTGGTGGGGAGCATGCCCGGCTTATTCCTTGGAATATTGGTTTTTACTCTTATTGATATGAGTCTCCTAAAAGTAGTGATCAGCCTGGTCATCATCTTGCTCACGATTTTACTTATCATGAAATTCCGCATTAGGCAGTCGACTACACGGGACTTTCTGGCAGGAGGATTGTCAGGTGTGCTGACCACGAGTATCGGTATGCCAGGGCCGCCCCTGCTTCTGTATTTTTCAGGCACCGGAACAAAGAAAGAGACACTTCGGGGCACCACCCTTGCCTTTTATTTGTTCATCTATCTCGTCAGTCTATGGATCCAGGTGGAAGTTGCCGGAACCACTCTGACCGTTTGGAAATCAAGCCTGCAAGCATTACCAGTAGTAGCGATTGGCTTAATCGCAGGACAAGCATTATTCAGCAAAATCAATCAAAAGCTCTTTCAAATCGTTACTTACGTACTCCTCTTATTTACCGGCATCTATCTTTTGATAGAAAGCATTTTTTGAGGGACGGACCTTCAATCAGCGAATTTTGCTGATGCAGAGGTCCGTCCCTCTTACATATCCTCGAGAACTTCTTTTAGCACGACGGCATGGTTGTGTTTCTCATCTTTTGCTCCGTAGAGAAGGACTACGCGTTCGTTTTCTGCCATTTCCTTCAGTTCCCGCAATTTTTTTTGTTTTTCTTCTTCTTGATGGAGTTCTTCCTTATAGGCTTGTTTGAATTTCTCGAACTTGTCGGGATCATGGTTAAACCACTTCCGTAAAGAGGGACTGGGTGTAATTTCTTTCATCCACTCTTCAAGGCTTGCATCTTCTTTCGATATTCCACGGGGCCAGACACGGTCAATCAAGATTCGGTGACCTCCTAATCGGGGAGGTTCCTCATAGATTCGTTTCAAAATGATAGACATCGTAAACACTCCTTCTATTATCAGGATAAATGGGAATGGAGTAAGAAGCAACGTTTAGAAATCCGAGAATACTTATCCTCCTAAAAACCCATCGTCCCAACAACAATGTCCGTCCCTAATGGGTTTTTAAATATTTGTCATGAGTTTGTAGTATTTCTGTTATAATTGTTAAAAATTCAAAAAACAAGGGGGCTTTTGGATGGTTAATGGGGTCAAGGTTGATGGGGTATCTAAGATATATAAAGGTGAAGGTGTAGAGACGCATGCTTTATTGAATGTAACGGTTGAATTTCCACAAGGGGAATTTGTCTCTGTGGTAGGCTCATCCGGCTCGGGAAAGTCAACGCTATTGAGTGTGATCGGGACGTTGGACCGTCCGACAGGTGGAAGTATCTTATTCGAGTCAAAGGATGTAACTGAATTCAGTCAGAGGGAGATGGCGGATTTCAGGTTTGAGAACATCGGTTTTATCTTTCAACAATTTCATTTGATCCCTACGATGACGGCATTGGAGAATGTGATGGCACCTCTTTTCTCAAGGAAAGTTCCATATGATAAAAAACAGCGGGCGAAAGAATTGTTGGAATCGATAGGTCTTGGGGATAAGTTAGGTTCCCTTCCTTCTCAATTGTCAGGCGGGCAGCAGCAGAGGGTCGCGATTGCACGTGCATTGGTACACGAGCCTAAGTGGTTGCTGGCCGATGAACCGACAGGCAACCTGGATACGGAAACGGGGGACCTTATCTTTCAAATCATTAAGTCACTCAATAAGGAAAAAGGCTGTGGGGTCATCTTTGTCACTCATGACTCCGAACTTGCTCTGAAAGCGGATCGAATCATAGAAATGAAGGATGGCAGGATCGTGTCTGATCGGGTGGTGGAACCCATATGATCCGATTTATATGGAATACGTGGTGACGGAACAAGCAACGGTTCATCCTCTTGATCATCGGAGTCCTCCTTTTAAGTGTCGGACTGAGTTATCTCGTCGGGATGACGCAAACCAACAATGGAACAATTGTGAATGAACTGCAAAAAAGATGGAAATCTTCCTATCACATGGTTGTAAGGCCGCCTGATTCAAGAAGTGTCACGGAAGAGATGAATCTATTGGAACCGAACTATCTGAGTGGACTCGACGGAGGCATCACGCTGGAACAATATGAAATGATCAAAGGAATGGACGATGTCAAGATCGCGGCACCCATCTCTATGGTGGGCTATGTATTCAATGACGTCCAGATGGGACAGTTAAATATAACAGAGCCGGGTATTTACAGGTTGAATCAAAAAGAAACGGTTCAGACCGGGGCGAAAGCGGAAGTCAACGATGGGAATTATTATTTTACAGTCGGGGGCGGACAGTATTCGATGGACCCGGCATATGGGGTTGGTGAGTCATTAGGTGAATTATCCTACGGTACACAGGTCCTCGTTGCAGGGATAGATCCCGAACAGGAAGCGAAGCTTGTCGGACTGGACAATGCTATGGTGGCTGGAAAAGGGAGCCGATATTTTTCAGAGAATGACGAGGTCATGGATATACCTCTGGGAGATAGTTTGACTGATACGTCGATACCGGTCATTCTAAGCAACCGTGAATTCGTTGATGGGGAAATACACTATACAGTGGAAAAGCTCGATATGCCATTTGATCCCGACAATCAGGATGCAACGATGGAAAAAGTGAAGAAAAATGGCGGGGAGAAATATTTAGAGGAGCAAGCAGGGAGTGTCGTGGAAGAAAGGAGTTTTACGACAGAGGAAGCGCACGAAAAAATTGTCAATACCGTCATGAACCCAAGTTTCGAATCAGGTTTGGGAGGTATGAGCTGGATGGCCCTCAAGCCGTCTCCGGTCGAATACAAACCGGTGTCGAGCCCGTTTCAGGAAAGGTGGGCTTTCAGTTACGAAGTGGAACCATACAGCTTACCGAAGGATTCTCTCCTGGCTGTCGATCAGGCGTACAGGCCGGTTGAGACGTTCGGAGAGGATAGCTCAAGCTGGCCGCGGCTTCGGCTCGATTACATCGGAATCTTTGATGCCCAGAAGCTGACCATTTCGAAAGATCCCTTGACGGAGCTTCCCGTCGAAACGTACTTTCCTTCGAAAGCCAGCTGGGTATTAGATGAGAAAGGGGATCCCATCAATCCTCCTGTCACGATGAAGCCTGCAAACAATCCTTATGGTTTCCTGACCAAGCCTCCTTTGATGTTGACGACACTGGATGCGGCAGCTCATGTCCTGGGGGATAAACCCATCTCAGCCATACGTGTCAACGTGAAGGGGGTTGACAGCTTCAATGAAGAAAGTGAAGCCGCCCTTCAAAAAGTGGCAAAAGAAATCGAAGAAAATACGGGTTTGATCGTGGATGTCACGTTAGGTTCCTCCCCGCAGCCTGCTTTGACTCATATCCCTGGCATACAGGGGGAAAAGGGCTTTGGCTGGATCGAACAGCCGTGGATTAAGATCGGTTCTTCCATCACGATTTTTAAAGAAGCAAAGCTTGGGGTGTCAGGAGTGGTGGGGAGCGTCATCCTGGTGGCGATCGTGTATGTGTTTTCATCGAATCTCATCATGATGTATGCACGGAAGAAGGAGTTTGCCGTTTTACTTTCCCTGGGATGGCGTCCGAATCAGCTTTCCAAGCTCCTGCTCCTTGAAGCGTTATTGCTGGGTATCGTCGTATCTTTTATCAGCTGGCTCATCCTGGCATGGTTTACAGTGGCAGGTGAACTGGAAACATCCTATATTCGAGTCGCCCTCATCGGATTGATCGGACTGACCATTTATATCGCGGGTGCAGTCATTCCCGCCTATCTTGTGAAAAAAATCAGACCATATGAAGCGATGCGATCAGGGGAAATCTCCCTTAAACACAAACGGGTGGCAAGGTCTGAATCAGTGGTCGGAATGGCCATCAATTCAATGGTGTCCAGGTGGAAACGGACCGTTCTATCCGTCGTGTCCATGGGTCTGCCGACGGGTCTTCTTGTCTTTTACTTATTCATCACCTTTCGATTGAAAGGAGTCATGTATACGACCTGGTTAGGGGAGTACGTGGCCATGGAAGTAAGTACCATGCATTATGTGGCGATGGGGATCGCCCTCTCGATCGCCATCCTGACTACGGCTGAAATCATCTGGCAGAATGTAGCTGAGAGACAGCCCGAAATATCGGTGTTTAAAGCCCTTGGCTGGAAAAATGGGACCGTCCGGATGCTTGTCATTCTGGAAGGGATGTTTTCAGGAGTACTTGCCGGTTTCGTTGGCCTGATTTTTGCCTTTACGTTAGTCTGGAAGATTTACGGAAGCTTCCCTTTCACCCTTTGGTGGATTTATGGGGCCGCCCTATCAATCCCGGTCATCACCGGAATCATCGCAGCCGTCCTGCCTGCTGGGAAGGCAGCCAATACTCCTCCTTATCAAGGGCTGAATGGAGGATACAGCAATGATAAGAAAGTGGAAAAGCAATTCAAATACATTCTCTCAGGGGCTGCTGTCATCCTCCTCCTCGGTGTAATGACTTTAGTGGGGAAGGGGGTTCCCGAAGTGCAGAAAGTTGAAACCGCCAAAGTGGTATCTCCCGTGAAAGAACAAGGAACGAAAGGAAAAACAACAGCGGTCTTTGCTCCGAAAAAGAAAGAGGAGGCTAAACTACAAAAGGATGCTCCCCTCGCATTTTTAAAAGCAAAAGAACTTGCAGGAAAACAGGCAGAGCTGGGTGAAAAACTGGAGCTTGATCAGCAAACGATCCTTATTGAGTCACCGAGTAAAACACCACCCGAATTAAAGGCAAAAAAAAGTCATCAGCTCATCACGATTCCTGTCAGCTGGGACGTTAAATATAGTGATCCCAATACAACCAGCCTCTCATTCAAACCAGGTGCCTATTTCCTATTGGATGAAAAGGAGAAGAAGTATTATCCATTGAAAACGGACATTGTGGATGCACTCAATTATCGTGGGGGGAGATTGAAGTTCCCAGGTAGAGTGACGGCTTTATTGACGTTTGAAGTGCCCGAGAAGTATCAGCGCTTTCTGATAAGCGGAAGGATTCCTGATCATCCCAAAGATGTAGTGGCGGAACTTACGAGAGAAGACCTGAGAAAAAGCAGAGAGCCATTTTCATTGAAGGAAACCGGTGTTTCCCCTGGTGCAACAGGGGATTATACGATGAAGATAAAAATGGATAAGGAGAAAAAATGGAGTGTGGAGACTGACATCAGAGTGACCAATCATTCGGAAGAAGCATTTGAGGATATTGGATTTTATTTTATTCCGAATGCATTTACGGAAAAAAATAAACCGGATTTCCTTAAAGATCATGCGGAAACGAGTATTCACTCGATCAATAGTACCGGTGAGGATCTCCAGTACTCCTTAAATGGGAATCAGCTCCTTGTCGATCTTGATGAAAAGCTCCAGCCTGGTGAAACGAAATCGATCAGTATAGACTACCGCTTGAAACTTCCGGAAGATGGATTGCGGTTATCGCAGAAAGGGGAAGACTTCTTTCTGGCACAGTGGTATCCGATGCTTGCGACGTATCAAGATGGTTGGGATATTGAACCTTTCGATCCCAAAGGCGAATCATATGATACAACCTATGGAAATTATCATGTGTCATTTGAAACTCCAGAGGAATATTTGGTGGCAAGCTCTGGGGAAGATGGATCGGAAGAACCGGTGAATAAAGGGGAAATCGAAGGAGGCAGCATCCGGGATTTCTATCTCGCATTCCTGAACCCGGATGAATGGGAACAAAAAACAGAAAAAGTGAAAGTTGGGATGTATCGAAACGTGGCCATCCGTGCTTTTATGAAAAAGGAACAGGAATCCATTATGGTTGATCTGCTCAAAAAAGCAGCAGATTCATTTCTTTTTTACCATGATAACATCGGTGAGAATCCGACCGGTGAACTGGATCTCATTGCAAATAATGGGGACATGGAATACTCCAATATCGTGGAAATATCGGGTGATCCCGATGGCTATGAACATCCACTGGTCCATGAAATCGCCCATCAATGGTTCTACCAGGGAGTGGCGAACAATCCTTATCGGGATGCATGGCTTGATGAAAGTCTCGCAGAGTTACTATCCTCCTACTATCTCGCATATGCATATAAGGACGAGGGAAAAGCCTTTGCCTTTTCGAATCAAGTGTTGAACACGGTGAAGCCGGAAAAGTTCTTGAATACACCCCTCAATGAATTTCAGCAGAATTATGTTTCAACTGTGTACGGAAAAGGGCCGAACCTGTTGAATGATTTCTTCGAGAATAATGGGGGACGAACGGAAGCTTTGAACTTCCTGTCGGCTTATTACAAAGAGTATCAATTCAAACATGTAGATTCGAACACCTTTGCACAGTTCTTCGAAGAATACTATGAAGGCAGCCAAAAAGAATTCCTGACAGGATGGCTTGAATAGAAAGTGAGAGGGACGGACCTCCAAACGGTTCTCTTGGAATTCATTGAGGGATTTGTTGGAGGTCCGTCCCTCCTTGTGATAATCATTTCATCTGGACAAAGACGACACTGATGATGGATCTTCCTAATGAAGGTTCTTCTTGTTGTTACAATCAGATATGTTTTCTTCAGAATAAGGAGAGGGAACAATGACTGCTGCATTACTGTTTTTAAAGAGCGTTATTATAGGAGTGGCCATTGCTGCACCTGTTGGACCTGTCGGGATCCTATGCATACAAAGGACACTGGCATATGGGAGACGGGCAGGTTTCTTATCAGGGTTGGGAGCTGCCACGGCAGATGCCTTATATGGGTTGATTGCCGTTATGGGGCTCACGGTCGTTTCCGGCTTCCTTATGGCTCATCAGTTCTGGATTCAAGTATGGGGAGGGGTATTCCTTTTGCTGTTGGGTTGGAAGACTTTCACCTCACAACCGGCTGCATTATACGCAGGGGGGCTGGATACTCCTTCGTCGGTGAAAGGATTTTTGTCCATTTTCTTATTAACGCTCACGAATCCGATGACCATTCTTGCCTTTATCGCGATCTTCGGGGTGTTTCGGGTGGCAGGTCCTGAGGATTTCCTGACCTCTTTGACAGTGATATCGGGAGTATTTTCCGGTTCTGCTCTATGGTGGGGGATACTTGCCTTCGTGGGTGGCTGGATAAGCAGCAGGCTCGGACCAGACTCACTAAAAATAATTAATCGAGCAGCGGGCATCGTCCTAACAATATTCAGTGTACTCTTTTTGATTGACCTGATATAATCTGCGGCACGGGTTTAATTGAGGGACGGACCTCCAAATGGGATTTCTACTTTACATAAGGTACCCGCTTGGAGGTCCGTCCCTCCCTCTCTCTTCTTAGAAATCCCCATGCTCATTTCCCCACTGGTGCATGTGGTGGAGGATGGGCATGAGGGTCATGCCGAGGTCGGTCATGGAGTATTCGACTTTAGGGGGGATGGTGTCGTATTGGGTGCGGTTGATGAATCCTTCTTCTTCGAGTTCTTTCAGCTGCTGGCTCAGTACTTTGTGGGCGACACCTGGAAGAAGACGGCGGAGTTCATTGTACCGGTGAGTGCCCTCCGTCCCGAGGTGCCAGAGGATGACGGTCTTCCATTTACCTCCGATTTTCCTCAATGTGTACTCAATTGAACACTTCAGTTTTCCGTCTTGATCGATGGGGATATCCATATCTTTAACCAGTCCTTTCTTACCTAAAGGTTAGTTTCTCACAAAAAAGTGCATTCTTACATAGATACGCTTCTCTTCGTATAATGAAGTCGTGTTAGATGAAACTAATCAAAACAAAGGAGGAACCATTCAATGTTACCATATCCAAGATCATTTTCTCATATAGGACTATCCGTCCCAAGCCTTGAAGAAGCGATAAAATTTTACCAGGAGGTATTCGGCTGGTACGTCATCATGGAACCTTCCGATGTCGAAAATGACGACACGGCGATCGGTCAGATGTGCCGCGACGTGTTCGGAAACGACTGGGAGAAGTTCAGAATCGCCCACATGGCAACAGGTGATAAAATCGGGATCGAGCTATTTGAATTCCCTCATAATGAAAAACCGGAGAATAACTTCGAGTATTGGAAGACTGGATTATTCCATTTCTGTATCCAGGACCCCGATGTAGAAGGCATGGTCGAAAAGATCAAGCAGCACGGAGGAAAGCAGCGTATGCCGGTCCGTGAGTATTATCCCGGTGAAAAACCGTACCGCATGGTGTATGTGGAGGATCCATTCGGAAATATTTTCGAGATTTATTCCCACAGCTATGAATTAACTTACTCCGATGGGGCTTACTAATTGATGAAAAAAAAGGCATGTTCTATGTTTGGGCGTGCCTTTTTTCTTTTTTGAAAGAGGTTTTCTGTCACGGATGAAGAATGTATGAGTGATACATTCCATAAGTGAGAGAGGAAAACCGCAATGAAAATAATAGAATTACAAAAGGATTCAAACATGTTTGAACAAGCAGTGAAGGTGTTCTGGGGACAATGGGGAAATGAGGATAATTACAGGTTCTACCACGATTGCATGTTTCATTCCTGTCATACTGAAGCGGACCTTCCCCGTTTTTATATCGCTGTGCAAGGGGGTGAAATCATCGGCACGTACGCATTATTAAGAAACGATCTCAACAGCCGTCAGGACCTGTATCCGTGGTTTGCCTGCCTGTATGTTCACCCTGACCAGAGAGGGGACGGACTTGGTTCGATCCTCCTCGACCATGCTCTCAAGGAGGCTCATAAAAAAGGGTACAACTGGCTTTACCTGACGACTGACCTGGAAGGATATTATGAAAAATACGGGTGGACTCATGCAACCGAAGCCATTGGTCTCAGTGGAGGTTCTATGAAAGTTTATCAAAAACAGACCAGTATATAAAAAGCAGCAAGGGGAATGTGATGGGTCACATCCTCTTGCTGCTTTTTTTTTGAGAGGTCCGTCCCTCAAATGATTTTCTTCTGAAAGAGGTCCAGACCGTATCCGATGATGGCGGCCACTAGGGCGGGGGTGGTCCAGGCAAGTCCATTTGCACTTAAGGGAAGATGGCTGATGGCTCCCTGTATTCCTTCCATTTTCAGGTTGAGGCTTGCGAGCATTTCGTATAAGGAAAAGACCGCTGCTATGCTGACACCATACACATACATCCTTCTGCTTTCCCCGAAGAAGTGCTGAAAGAGGGAAAGGGCTACGAGCACAATCGCCACGGGATAAATGAGAACAAGCAGGGGGGTGGCGACCTTTAATATCATATTCAGCCCCAGGTTGGTCACGGCCATCCCGATCAGGATAAAAATCAGTACATATGCTTTATATGAGTATCTTGGATAAATCTCATGGAAAAAGCGGCCGCACGCATTGATCAGTCCGATGCATGTCGTCAAACAAGCAATCATCACAATCAAACCAAAAAGGAGATTGCCACTGTAGCCAAATAGTTGCTGGGATGCTAATACGAGTATTTCAGCACCATTGCTGATCGGTGCTTCATGGGGAACCACCCGTCCGATCCACCCGAGGGAAAGGTATACCATCACCAATCCGAAGGCGGCAATCATTCCGGCACTGATGGTTCCACGGATCAGCTCTTTATTTCCGGAAGCTCCTTTATCCTTTAGGCCATTGATGATGACAATGCCGAAAGCCAGGGCAGCCACGGCGTCCATCGTGAAATACCCTTCAAGGAAGCCTTTCAGGAACGGTGCTGACTGGAACTTTTCTGTCGCTTTCACGTCAATATAATCAAAGGTGAAAAAAGCCCGTACGCATAGTACCGCTAATACTATAAGTAATATGGGTGTTAAAAATTGTCCGACGAGATCAATCACTTTTTTAGGATTGATGCTGAGCAAGTAGGTCAACCCAAAGAAAGCGATCGAGAATAATAATAATGGAAGCGGCCCTTCCACACTGACCATTTGCAGAAATCCCAATTCGTACGCCACATTGGAAGCCCTCGGGATTCCGTAAAGAGCACCGATGGACAAATAAATCACAACGGCAAAAACAATCCCGAACAAGGGGTGGACTCGTTCACCAATCGATAATAATCCATTTTTTGAAAGGGATACGGAAATGATCGTTAAAAAAGGCAGGAACACTGCCGTTAAAATAAATCCGGCAATCGCTGCTAGAAAGTGGGTTCCGGATTCCATCCCGAGATAGGGCGGAAATATTAAATTCCCAGCACCAAAAAATAACGAAAAAAGCATGAATCCCGAAATCAGGACATCTCTTTTTCTCATACACACGCCTCCAAATGAATGACCGACTGATAGGCCTTCAGTCACATTTTACATAACACATGAAAAAACCCGCCCCTGATCAGGGACGAGTCTGAACTCGCATAACTAACCATATTCCCTATGTTCCAAACTTTCGTAAGGAAAAACAGATTTGCTATATTCATACTTTTCTTCTTTTTTAAAATTTCATTAATACTCACAATCTAGCACAGGCTATTTGGGTCGTCAATGAATTTTCCTACTATAATGTTAATTTCTTCTCTGTCTTCAGGTAATGGAAAGAATGGGTCTGGAATATGTATATAGAAAAAGTGGGGGAGTTGGTTCCATGAAGCATGTTGCTGCGGCAATCTATCTTTCTTTCGGGATGCTATTCTTATTTTTGCAAGGGTTTGAAGGGTTTATTGGACCGGAAAATATGAATTTTATTATTTTCTTATTCCTAATGACCGGGGCATTGTATCTGTACCGGGAAATCAGGGTGCATTTTCGAAAAAAATAGACAAAGGCACGCGTGGGGATGCGTGCCTTTGTCTGTGCATTGTGCTTACAATCCTAGGGAAATATACTTGACTTCCAAAAATTCTTCTATGCCCTGATGACCGCCTTCGCGGCCGAGGCCGCTTTGCTTGAATCCTCCGAATGGAGCTTGTGGAGTCGATGGCATCCCATCGTTCAGTCCGACGATTCCGTATTCAAGTTGCTCACTGATCCGGATCCCCTTGGTGATATTCTCGGTGAATACATAGGCAGCGAGGCCGTAAATGGAGTCATTGGCCCGTTCGATGGCTTCCTCTTCGGTTTTGAAGGTGGTGATCGGCGCGACCGGTCCGAATGTTTCGTCATTCATGCACAGCATGTCATCGTTGACGTTCGTCAAGACGGTAGGTTCAAAATATAGCCCTTCTATTCTTTTTCCTCCGTAGGCAACGGAAGCTCCTTTGTCTACGGCATCTTCCACATGCTTGCGGACTTTCTCGATGGCATCCTCATCGATTAGTGGACCGATATCGACGCCTTCTTCGAGCCCGTTTCCGACTTTCAGCCCCTTCACTTTTTCAACGAGTTTTTCAGAAAAAGTATCTGCGATAGATTCATGGACATAGATCCGATTGGAACAGACGCAGGTTTGGCCGGCATTCCTGAATTTAGAGGCGATGACACCGTCAACGGCTTTTTCCAAATCAGAGTCATCCATTACAATAACAGGGGCGTGGCCTCCAAGTTCCAGGGATATTTTCTTAACAGTGTCCGCTGATCCCTTCATCAGGACCTTTCCGACTTCCGTTGAACCGGTGAAGGTCAGTTTCCGGACGCGTGTATCTTCCATCCACGCTTCCCCGATGGATTTCGAATCACCTGTCACGACGTTAATGACGCCTTTCGGGATGCCGGCTTCATCAGCAAGAGCAGCCATCTTTAACGCAGTCAAAGGGGTTTGATTTGCCGGTTTGATCACGACCGTACAGCCGGTGGCAAGTGCCGGTGCAACCTTTCGTGTGATCATTGCCGCAGGGAAGTTCCACGGAGTAATGACTGCTACAACCCCGACCGGCTGCTTATGGACGAATAATCGCTTGTTCCGCTGAGTGGCAGGGATCTGTTCCCCGTAAACACGCTTTCCTTCTTCTGCATACCAAGAGATGAATCCGTTGGCATATTGAATTTCGCCGAGTGCCTCTTTTAACGGTTTTCCTTGCTCGATGGTCATCGTGCGTGCAAGATCCTCTTTGTTTTCATTAACAAGATCATACCAATTTCGGATGAGTTCACTTCGTTCGTATGCCGAGAATTGGGACCATTCCTTGAATGCCTCATGAGCGGCATCCACCGCCTTTGACGCCTCTTTCTTGCCTCCATTTGGAATGGTTGAGATCACTTCTGATGTAGCAGGATTGGTTACCTCTTTCTTTTCAAGATCTGATCCGGTTTGTTCTCCATTGATGATGAGATTATAGTGTTGCATAGTGTTCCTCCTTTAGTAAGATAGATTCCCATATGCTTATGACTATGTAGGTTGTCTTAAATTTACAATAGTGTGAGGGAAGAATCCAGTAATACATTTTAATAAATGACGATGGGCTCTCCATTGTTTAAATACCCTAAGTAAGAGGGAAGATAAACCGTATGAATAAATACAAGGAGGGCGAAACAATATGAAAGCCATCATCATCAACCAGTATGGAGACAAAGACGTTTTACAAGAAAAAGAAATCGATCAGCCGGTGATCGGGGACAATCAAATCTTGCTCGAAAATCATGCTACATCCATCAACCCGATTGATTGGAAGGTGAGGGCAGGCTATTTAAAAGAGATGCTGGACTTTGAATTCCCAATCATCCTTGGATGGGATGCAGCGGGAGTGATCGCTGAAAAAGGTAAAAATGTAAAAGGGTTCGAAGTGGGTGACCGTGTATTTGCCAGGCCGGCTACGACAAGGGAAGGTACCTACGCTGAGTATGTGGCAGTGGATAAAGAGTTGCTCGCTAAAATGCCTGAAAACATGAGCTTTGAAGAAGCGGCTGCGATTCCGCTGGCAGGATTGACAGCCTGGCAGTGCTTAGTCGACTTTGGTGAAATCAAAGAAGGCGATAAGGTACTGATCCACGCAGGATCCGGCGGGGTAGGGAATTTCGCGATTCAGATAGCCAAAAGCTTCGGAGCACATGTCGCCACAACCGCAAGCGGAAAGAATGAGGAGTTCGTCCAATCATTGGGAGCTGATCAATTCATCAATTATAAAGAAGAAGACTTCAGTGACGTGTTACAGGGCTTTGACCTGGTGGTGGATACCATGGGCGGAGAGGTTCAGTCGAACAGCTATAAAGTCCTCAAGGAAAATGGGAAGCTCGTATCGATTGCAGAGCCCCCGAAAGAGGAGGAAGCAGCTAAGTACGGAGTGAAAGCCGAATTCCTTTGGCTTGATCCCAAAGGCGAGCAACTCTCAAAGCTTGCCGACCTGTACGAATCCGGTCAATTAAAGCCAGTGATCGGAGAAACATTCGAATTGAGTGAACAAGGAGTAAAAGATGCTCACGCACTCAGCGAAACGCACCACGCAAAAGGGAAAATCGTGATCAAAGTGAAATAATGATAAGAGGGACGGACCTTTGGAAAAAAGGTCCGTCCCTCTTTTTTATCACCGATATAGCCATCTGTGAAGAACGTCATTCGAATAATGTAAAGGACACTTGACGGTCCCTCCCATAATTCAATCTTCATTATTCTCTTCCAGAACATATTTCAGCTTGGTCAGTTTATTGCTCCAGAACTGTTCATAATATTCTAACCAGTCCTTTAGTTCTGCGAGGGGCTCAGGCTGAAGGCGATAGATCTTTTCCCTGCCGATTTTTTCACCTGAAACCAACTCGGCTTCTGTCAGGATGGCAAGATGCTTTGCAATGGCGGTCCGGCTCATCGGAAAATGGGAAGTCAGAGCGGAAATAGGCATCTCTTTTTCCGAAAGAAGGCGAAGCACTTCCCGGCGGGTCGGGTCTGCAATCGCCTGAAATACGTCATGTTTAACGGCGGACAATTATTCCTCCACAACCTTCCGAAGGCGCTGGTCCACAATGCCGACCCAACCGTTCGCCATTCGTTCCCGGATAACAGAGCTTTTTTCGTTCGGTTTTGAAACTACGGCATCATCATGCTTCCAGCCACCATGAATCAACGTGAATTCGGTTTGTGTCCCAACCTCTTTTAAAAGGAAAGTGACGACCCAGCCATCCGTATCCCAGGAGAAGGACAGCTTATGAGGCTCCTCAACTTCCAATACCTTACATGGAGACGGACCGAAAGGGGACTGAATATGAAATTCGCACCCGACTTCCGGTTGAAAATCATTGGGCATGAACCATGAAGATATTCCTTCTGAAGTGGAAACGGTGTCCCAAACCTTCTGGATGG
The DNA here is from genome assembly GCF_056173145.1 of Rossellomorea sp. QJM3NY_18. NCBI lineage: Bacteria > Bacillati > Bacillota > Bacilli > Caryophanales > Bacillaceae > Rossellomorea > Rossellomorea sp. QJM3NY_18. Next base: position 1,120,443 of record NZ_CM149659.1, read on the forward strand.
GGGTATTGAAGAGGACAGTTTGGTTAATATCTTGAAGCTGATTGTTTTGACTTGATTTCATATTTCTCGCCTGCTTTCTGTGATTAAAATAACACCAATTGGTTTCATTTTAATAATATAACACCATATGGTTTCGCGTCAATGAAAAGAGGAGATAGTTGAAAGAGTGTAGAAGTAGTGTCTTGGTGAATACTAGTATCTGCATACTTTGTACAATTTATAAAGAAACACCGGTCACCACATCGCACAGAATGACCGGAGTATATACAATCTGCATGGTACATTAGTTGAGACAGGAGAAGATAAACCATGGAAATGCTTCATAGGATGAATGACTGCATTCAGTATATAGAGGAAAATCTTGAAGGGGAGATCAAGATGGAGGAGCTTGCCAGGCTCTCGCTGAACTCGAAGTTTCACTTTCAACGGCTGTTTTCTTTAGTCACAGGCTGCACTGTAGCTGAGTACATCCGGAGAAGAAGGCTGACTCTTGCGGCTCAGGAACTGAATCATCCGAATGTGAAGGTCATTGATGTCGCTTTCAGGTATGGTTACGAAACACCCGAATCCTTCTCGAAGGCGTTTCGAAAAGCTCACGGTGTTTCACCATCCCAGGTGAGAGAATCGGGAACTCCTTTGAAAGCATTCCCGCGTATCTCCTTCCAAATCCAATTAAAAGGGGAAGTTGAAATGAATTATAAAATCGTTGAAAAAGAAGCCTTTCGGGTGATTGGAAAAGGGAAAAGAGTCTCAACCAATAATGGCCAAAACTTGAAGGAGATTCCGACATTTTGGGATGAGGTGAATACTTCCGGCTTGGACAGTGAGATTTGCGAGGCTGCGGGTAATGATGAAATGCTCGGAATCTGCATGGAGTTTGATTATCCGAATGAAGAGTTCACCTATTTTATCGGATCAGAAAAGAAGTCTGACACTCATCCCCCGCTGGAGGTAAAGGAGATACCTGCTTCCACATGGGCAGTATTTGAATCGGTCGGTCCGATGCCTGACGCGATTCAAAGTGTGTGGAAAAGGATTTTCTCTGAATGGTTCCCGTCTACAGGGTATGAGCATGGAGATGCGCCTGAATTTGAACTATATCCGCCGGGGAATCCGAATGACGAGGATTACAGGTGCGAGGTCTGGGTTCCCGTTATGAAGAAATAAGGTCATGTTTTAAAAAAGAAGAAGCACCTGAATTTTGAGCAGGTGCTTCTTCTTTTAATTGGCCTCTTTATACCGGTAGCGATATTGAATGTTTGCTGTACGTTCATCTGTATCAATGGTAAACCGATTCCACAGGCTAGTGTCCCTAGTGGTTTCACTTTTCGGGAGGAAGGGGATCGTTTCATTCGCACCAATGGACATAGTATCCGTTTCAATGGTGTCCATAACATTCCCCGAAGAATCATAAAACGCAATCTGAACTTGGACCAGCAGGTCACGATCCTCAAAGTTCCTCATGAATACGAGGTTGGAATAATCCGATCCCCTGCAGGATGAGGAGTTTGAGTAGCATATCTGCTGTGACATCGAAAGCGTCATCCCAATCGGCTGATCGGTTTGTGTATCCATATCGCTTAAAGATTTATCTGCTCGCTTCATGGCCGCAGCGTAGGTGGATTTCTCTGCGACGGGCAGGACGAAAATGAAAATCATCATCATGGTCAGGCATAATAGGCTTATGACAATGAAAATGGGAGAACTTTGCATGATTGATTGCATAAATGGCGTTCGTGAAAAGATTCCCATCAGGATGACGATCAACATGATCATTCCCAATAATAATCCGCAAACCATCAACATGATCTTGATTTCTGATCCGGTTGGAAGGAGTGGGAAACCATATTCCTCCAAGTAATGGAGGTTTACGATGAGGGTGACAGAAAAGATTACAGCCCAAATCCCTGCACTGATTAAAGCGTATCTCAGGAGGACCCTGTAATGCCGGTGATGGTCCATCAAGGCAAACATATAAATGAGAAACGGTATGGTGGCAAGAGGGATGATCAGGAATGCCATGGTGCTTCATTCCTTTCTTCTGCATTTTCAATATAAAGGTCTCTATTTGTAATCGAGATTGTTTTACTCTGTAGGCGAGCACTTTCATCACCTGTATATGTCACCCCGGAAGTCGGACACAAGGTTTCATACATTTCTTCAAATCTGTCAGGATTGGATTCCCATTTGCTGAACAGGTAAAAATAATGGTCGTGCCAAAAGTTATACACCTTCCATTTCGTCATCTTCCAGGTAAGGACAGCGAAATAGATGACTTTTGCAGGCGAGATCAGTTTTTTGATCTGGGCTGAAGGCATTTTGGACAGTTGACGGAATACCGTGAAACATTCATGCAGTTGCTTCATGACTCCACGAATAGTTGCTTTATCCACATCCGCAGTCATAAAGTTCCTGTAAAGGACTTTATTGTATTGGGTCGTTTCCTCGTCATACGTTTTCAGTTCGTTCAAAACATTATAGCAGGAAAGCAAGTCGTTCTGTGAACGGCTGGGGACGGCAAAGAGTTCAAGAAAATCAAGGAATGCCTGTAGGTCTTTGTCTTTCGTCTTTTTCCTGAAGAAGACCGAACAGATGGTATCCAATCTCTTATATTGCTGTTCTCTTTTTTCAAATGCCTCGAATTCCTCCTTGTCCGTCGTAACGGTCATTTCCCTGGAAGTGTGAATGATAATCCGGGCATTGGACTCGTTGTCCTTCTTGAGAAGCTGTATGATGCGATCATCTAAATGATGGACAATGTTCTCTGAAACATCCTGATGATCTTCCACTTCATATATAGAAATTCTTTCTTGTAGTACGTCGATTAACGTCAAACTGGTCACCTCTGATTTTTTCATGGTATGTATCTACGGATGAAGACCCTGTATGTTTCAATAACCGTATAAGTGAGGAAGATTTTCCTATACAGAGAGTGTGAATACTATTTGTTCCTATACCCGTCTAGTTCAAAAGACATTCCTTTTTCAGGAAAAAATAGGTAACGGTTCGGATTTTTTTCTTTGCCTCTTTTTTTTGATACACTAATTTAGCTGCTAAATTGTTTATCATTGGAGGATATAATGTCAAATCGAAATAAAGGCATATTACTATTATTATTATCAGCGTTTGGTTTCTCCTTGATGGCGGCATTTGTCAAGTTATCGGGGGATGTGCCTACGATCCAGAAAACCTTCTTCCGGAATATCGTCTCTGCGTTCATTGCATTCGGTTTTGTCCGATACCACAAGGAACGCCTATTCGGAAAAAAAGAAAATCAAAAACTACTTCTACTGCGTTCCGGTTTAGGGGCTGTCGGGATCGTGCTCTTTTTTTATGCCATCGATCATCTTGTGCTGTCCGATGCCGATATGCTGAACAAACTTAGTCCGTTTCTGACCATCATCTTTTCGGCGCTATTGTTGAAAGAGCGGACCCGCGTCTTTCAGGTGGTGGCGATCATCATTGCGTTCATCGGGACGCTGTTCATCATCAAACCGGCGTTCTCATTTGATGTCATCCCATACGTTGCAGGGGTGTGTTCCGCTATTTTTGCAGCAGGTGCCTACACGGTCCTCCGGGTGCTCGGGAGCAGGGAGAAGTTTTATACAGTCGTCTTTTACTTTTCCTTTTTCACGACGGTCGTGCTGCTTCCGTTCGTCATCGGATTTTATGAACCGATGAGTGCGAAACAGTGGATATACCTGTTATCCGCAGGTGTCTTTGCGACAGTCGGTCAGTTCGGGATCACGATCGCGTACAAGTTTGCGCCGGCGAGGGAGATATCGATCTTTTTCTATTCCACTGTCGTGTATTCCGCACTTATCAGCATCTTCCTGTTCGGGCAGGTGCCGGATGTCTTCAGTATTATCGGATACATTGTAATCTTCGGGGCATCATTGTATATGTTCCTGAAAAATAATGAAGCGGGTAAAAAACAAGCAGCATGAATGAAGCCTATCCATCACATGGTGGATAGGTTTTTTACGGTTAAAAAAATGAAACATTTACCATTTTCCAACCGTGTCGTGCAGGGATTAAGGCAGCGACTGATTCTGCCCCTATCAAACATCGAGGAGATGGAATGGGGTGAGAAGAAACCAAGTAAATGCACCATGGTCTTTATGCAGAAAGACTTTGAAGAGATTCATCCTCAAGTGATCCTGATCTTGAAGGAGCCCGTCGAAGCAACACTCTTCATGGGTAGAAGAGAAGAGATATCTAAAGTGGCTTTGAGAGTGGATGATCCTGAGAAGTTAAAGCGATTATTAGAGCAACATAAAAATCGTGCCTGATTCTTATCAGGTACGATCCTTTCCAACCCCATGCGATAAACCATTCACATTCCCCCGATCATCGACTCATCATGAGATGAAACCAATTTATTACCCAACTCCCACCTGTTGGATATAATAATAATAAAATCATCCTTTTACCCATATCTTTTTCACAACCTTATCCGTTATAAGCATGAGAGGATGCAAAGGAGTGAAGACAATGCAAATGAGATCGGTATTCAACCTGGACGAAGAAGGGATCGAAGAAATGGTCCCAAAACTGTTCCGGTATTGCTATTTTCTGACGAAGGACAAATGGGACGGGGAGGATCTTGCCCAGGAATCGGTTTATAAAGCCCTCAGCCGCTACCCTGATCGTCAGGATTGGAGTCCAGCTTTACTGAAGAAAATGGCCTATCATCTGTGGATCGATAAGGGACGGAAAGAGAGCAGGGAAACAATCGGATCTGTTCCGGAGTCTGGTGTGGAAATCCATCCAAAAGAATGGATCAGTCCTGAGATGGTCGGCGTGCTTTCCAGCAGGTTGACGCCTAAGCAACTGGTTTCCTTTGTCTTAAAGGAAGCCTTTCAGTACAAGATTTCTGAAGTGGCCGTTTTATTAAAATTGACAGAAACCGCTGTGAAGGCATTGCTGAACCGTTCCAGATCCAAGCTGAAAAAGATCTTCGGCGATGATGAATGGGGCGAAAGTGAACCATATGGAGACGATACTCTTCAAAAAGAGTTGAACGCCATTTTATATCGGAGCCTGAAAGCACAGGATCCCAGTCTTCTGATTGCCTACATCCCGACGCTGCTTGCCAATGGTACAACAGTCCACATGATTGCACCGGCATCTCCTTCGCCTTCGAACGTCCTCTCGATGGCTGCATAACGAATGAGGGAGGAAGAAGATATGAATGCAATACCTTATGTGATTGAACAATCAAGTAAAGGGGAACGTTCCTACGATATTTATTCACGGTTATTAAAGGACCGGATCATCATGGTGAGTGACGAAGTGAATGATCATATGGCCAATAGCATCGTTGCTCAATTATTATTCCTTGCAGCAGATGATCCCGATAAAGACATTTCCTTGTATATCAACAGTCCGGGGGGCTCGACTTCGGCGGGATTCGCGATCTTTGATACGATGGAGTATATCAGTCCCGATGTGCGGACGATCTGCACGGGCATGGCGGCATCATTCGGCGCGATGTTGCTCTTGGCAGGCACAAAAGGAAAACGATTTGCCCTTCCGAACAGTGAAATCATGATCCACCAGCCTTTAGGGGGAGCGCGTGGTCAGGCGACAGATCTTGAAATCTCGGCAAAGCGCATCCTGAAATTAAGGGAACATATCAATGAAATCATTGCGGAGAAGACGGGTCAATCGGTTGAAAAAGTTGCATTTGATACGGACCGTGACTATTTCATGAGTGCTTATGAGGCGAAGGAATATGGGATCATTGATGAGATTATCGAGAAGAAGAAATGATGGATGGGGGAACGGTCTTGATGGCCGTTCTTTTTTTATTCAGCAGCTGAACGAACTGGAATGTACCAGGTACAGAGTGGTGATTCTGTACCTGGTACAATCACTCGTTGATAAGCATGTATAGGAGATAGCGATTTCTTTCTTTTTCTCATCCATTCTATTATCCTTGTAGAATAGATTATGATGAAAACGAGGTTTTAACATGAAAACAATACATAGCGATGTGATTCAATTTCGAGGGTCCCATTATGACTTCGGGTTTATGCAAGGGGAACGGATAAAAGGTTCCATAACGGTTAAAAATCGGGAGAATCAATGGAAGGTACGAAAACCCCGGTTTTCTATCAGTGTTGAAGAAACAAAGAATGCGATCAATCGATTTGCCCCAGGGATCTGGGATGAGCTTCTTGGATTACAGGAAGCACTCCAGTGGCCGATGGAGCGGGTGTTGAAGGAGTTTGGCGGCTACCGGGTGGATTATGTGAAGTCCGGCTGCTCAATCGTAACGGGTGAAGATTATCTAATCAGGAATTATGATTATCATCCGAAAACGTATGAGGGAAGGTATACGTTTTATCAGCCTACGGATAAAGGATACGCGATCATCGGTCCCAGTCAGCGCGTGACGGGCAGGATGGATGGCATGAACGAAAAGGGCTTGGCAATGGGATACAACTTCATGCACCGGAAAAATCCCGGTGATGGTTTCATCTGCTGCATGATTGGACGATTGATCCTCGAATCGTGTAAAGATGTTACCGAAGCCGTTGACATGTTGAAGCAGATCCCTCATCGGCACTCATTCAGCTATGTCGTGTATGACAGGAGCGGGGAAACGTTTATAGTGGAAACCTCACCGCGTGGGGTTGAGACTCGCCAAGCGAATGCATGTACCAATCATTTTGAAATCATGACCCATGAGAACAGAAATCACCTGGTCGATTCCAAGCGAAGATTGAGCGTCATGAGGGAAGCGGGTGACCAAGACGCTCATAATGCCTTCCGATTAATGAATGACAGTGATAAAGGGGTATTCTCAGATCTTTATGGTAGCTGGGCCGGCACGATCCATACATCGGCTTATTTTCCGAAAGAAATGAAAGCATGGTTTGCCCTTGGAGGGGATAGGGAGCCTGTTATCTTTGATTTTGCCGAATGGCTAAAGGGTAAGGATGTTGAACAGGAAAAAGTGATGGGTAAAGTGGATACTGACATTCCGTTTGTTCATATGGATGAGGGGGCGGATTGGTTCAGGAACTAAATGCGGGACTTCAGGATTACTCCTGGAGTTCTTTTTTTATGAATGGATGGTGACATAAATTCCATTTTACTAGCAGAATTTTTCTGTTTTTTCCTTAAATGTAGGGCTTTTAGTCGGTTTTACGTTATTTTGCAATAGTGACAAAATAGTCACATAGTTTTTGGATATTGAATCAGTATAATAGAACTAGAAAGGTTTTGTAGGAGGGATGCGAATGAGTCATCAAAAGAGAAATTGGCTAGAACGATTAAGAAAGATGAAGGGGTATAGCCAAGAAGAAATTGCCTATTTAATTCATATCGACAGGTCCTACTATTCGAAAATTGAAAGTGGCGTCAGAGTACCAAGCAGGAGGCTGGCAGAGAATTTGGCAGAGCTGTTGAATTTTCATGTTTCCGTCTTCGAGTTGGAGGAAAGTCCCTTTTATTTCGCCCTGCAAGATTCCCCAATGGTGATTGCCCATTTTGATTTAGAGTTAAGATATACATGGATTTTCAACCCTCATACGGACTTCGATCCTGTTTCAGTAATTGGTAAGCGGGACGTGGAATTAGAAGATAATGATGGTACCAGGGAATTAATGAAATTAAAGCAAGAGGTCATTAGTGTTCGTACATCCATTAGAAGGAAAATCTCTTTTCCGTTATCCGATCAAACATATGAATATGATGTTACCTGCCACCCCTTATTTAATCATAAAGGTAAACTGATTGGAGGAAGCTCTGCCTCCACTCAGCTGATTAAAGAAGAGGAACAGGCCAAGGATTATGAAATTCCCTCCTGATAAGATTGTCCGATTGAAGTGAGAGAGGGGTGTACACATGCATGATTCTGTTTTAACGAACTTATTATTGAATTTTTTATTTATTGTAGTGGCACTCTTGCTATTCGCCCTTTATTACGACGTGACAAAGAAGCAACCATCAAAAGGAATCGTTATCATACTTTCAACGGCTACGATCCTGTTATGTGTGATGTTCAGTCATAAGCTGACAAATGGAGTTTATGTCGATTTAAGAAGGATACCTTTTTTTCTGGCCAGCTTATATTTTGGACCGGCCGTATCATTTGTTTTGATGATCATCATTATCGCGTTACGTTACTTGATCATCGGGAGCAGTCTGATTCATTTAGTGATCCTCAACTATTTTATCACCTTTATCATTTTGTCAGCCTTTTCAAAAGGTTTTCTGCGGGCTAAGAAAAAAGTGAAAATGGTCTTTACGGTTGCCATTTGTTTTAGTATGACAATCTTTAATCTCTTATTTGGATATATCCATCAAGCTGAGATTTCAGTGGATGAGTATCTTTATCTTGTGATTATTCCTTTAGCTGCCACCATGATTTCTGTGATGATATCGGAAATGATACGAAAAGTAATGATGCTGAGAAAAACATTCTCCCAACATGAGAAGCTGAGAGTGGTAAGTCAATTGGCTGCCAGTATATCTCATGAGATACGAAATCCTCTAACATCCTCCAAAGGATTCCTGCAGCTTGTACAAGAAGAAAGAAACGAAAAAACACAGAGGGAATTTATTGAACTGTCTTTAAAAGGCATTGATGAAGCCACTCATGTCATAGAGGAGTATTTGACGTTCACAAACTCAGCTGCGGATAAAATAGAAAGAATTGATGTAAAGCAGTCCATCCTAGAACTAATCGAAACTTTAAACTCTGAGGCTGGACAGGTTTCATTCCACCATGAGCTTATAGATGAGGTGTATGTGGATGGTCAACGTAATAGCTTTCGGAAATGTATTGGAAATATACTATTAAATGCCATAGAGTCCATGCCTCTTGGTGGGGAGGTGTCCATCACCATGGTTGAAAAAGAAAACCTTATGATTTCCATTTCTGATTCTGGGAAGGGGATGACGAAGGAACAAATTCAACGGTTTGGAGAACCCTTTTTTACGACAAAGGATGAGGGAACGGGCCTGGGTATGATGGCAGCCACTATTATTGTGCATTCGATGAAGGGCAATATCCAAGTGGAAAGTGAGTTAAATAGAGGTACCACTGTTTTTATAGAATTGGACAAGTCTCTGAAGGCAGATACAGGGTGAATAGATTAAAAAAGGAATCCCGGCGAAAGCGGGATTCCTTTTCACATCATCACACAAACTTCACGATATCTTCATAAGGACGGCGTGATTTAGGTGCAGGTTCGTTGACACGGTAACCGAATGCAACCATGACCGAAATGCTGAAACTTCCGTCTTCAAGTAAGCCTTCTTCATCCAGCAGCTTATTCATTTTTTTAATGTCAAAGCCTTCAATCGGGCAGGAGTCTACGCCGATCTGGGCAGCAGCGGTCATCATATTACCAAGGGCTAAGTAAGTCTGCTTTCCGGCCCAGTCGTATAGAGGACGCTCGCCTTCAAGTAAATCGAAATCAACCTTCTGGAATTGTTCGATTCGTTCTAAATACTTTGCCAAATGATCCTCAGGCATGTTCTTTTTATTTTTAAAATGATCCTGTAAATAGTCTGAATCGTACTTGGTATCTTTCTTTGTCCTTGCAAGGATCACGACGAAATGACTGGCTTCCGGCAGTTTTCCGTACGCTCCCCACGCGGTGTTCTTGATCTTTTCTCTCAGTTCAGGATTTTGGATGACCACAAATCTCCATGGCTCGAATCCAAATGAGCTTGGTGACAGTCGACCCGTTTCCATAATGAATCTGAAATCGTCATCAGACACCTTTTTATTCGGATCAAATTCCTTGGTTGCATGTCTGAAATGGTAAGCATCTAGTATGTCTTGCTTGATTTGGTCTTTTGTAGACATCGAACATTCACTCCTTATCCATTAATTCCAACATGTTTAACTTACCACAAGTCCCGAAGGTTAATCATGTGATGTGTTTGCTGAAACTTTTTTTTCGGTAAGGTTAAACAAATGGTTGATCGTATCCGTAAATAAGGAAAAGAAGATAAGAGAGCCTGTAAAGGGATAGGCGTGTTGAAAATACATGGGGAGGGAAGAGATTATGAATTATGTTGAAATAAGAAAGGTTTCGGAACTCGATATAAACGGAAGGGTTCAAAGTCACTTGCAGCCGTTATTATGTGAGTGCTTCGGAGAGGATTATCCTCTGGACAGGATCTATTTCAAACAGAAGCCTCACTTAAGATTTTTGGCATACATAGAGGATCGTTTGGTTGGACATATTGCATGTGATTATCGGGTGATGAATCTGAATGGACGCCGAATCAATGTGCTGAGTCTCATCGATGTTTGTGTGTCTGCAGCCAACCGTTCCCGGGGCATCGCTTCACAACTACTGAAGGAAGCAGATGGATTCTGCGGCAAACGGGACATCGACTTTATCATATTATTTGCGGATCATCCAAAAGTATATGAAAGAAATGGTTACAAGAAAGTTCACAACCGATGCAAATGGTTAAAGGTAGATGACGAAACACAAAAAACGGCTGGCATTGGGTATGAAGTAATCAATGAGCTGATGGTGAAAGCGGTGGGTGAGAAAGAATGGGAAGAGGGTGAGCTTGATCTATTAGGATATCTTGGTTAGAAGAAGAGTTCCATATGATTTATTAAGAAAGAGGTATCTGGTTGCCAGATGCCTCTTTTTCTTGTAAAAGGATAAGACTTGTGGAGATCTAATCGGAAAATTCTATAAAAATATAAAACTTTGTTTGACATTTCGGGGGTGAAGGGAATAAGATGAACATATAATTTGCACTAGGGAAACTTTTTAACGCAAAGACAATATAATTTACCGGAGGAATCAAACATGTCCGAAGTCAAAACGTTACTTCTCTCAGAATGTAAGCCGGGAGATCGCGTTCTTATAACATCATTATCATTAGAAGGTACGATGAGAAGAAGATTATTGGATTTAGGATTTGTGAAGGGATCCGAGATCACGGTCGTTCAAAAAAGTCCACTGGGGGATCCAATGGCCTTTCGGGTGAGTGATACGACGATTGCCCTCCGTAAAGAAGAAAGTTCAAGGATTCATGTTGAGAAAATAGGAGGTGCGTAAGGATGGGTTCATACAGAATTGCCCTTGCAGGAAATCCGAATACAGGGAAAAGCACGTTATTCAATCTGTTGACAGGTTTAAGACAACACACAGGAAACTGGCCGGGTAAAACTGTGATTCATGCAGAAGGTGAGTTTAAGCATAATGGAACGGATTTCACCATTGTCGATCTGCCCGGGACATACTCTCTTTATTCCAATTCAACGGATGAAGAGGTTGCGAGGGACTATATTATCTTTGATAAACCGGATGTGACACTTGTAGTACTGGATGCAACCTCACTCGAGAGAAATATGAACCTCGCTCTTCAAGTGATGGAAATGACGGATCGAGTGATCGTAGCCCTCAATTTGATGGATGAAGCGAAGAAAAAAGGAATCGAAGTAAACAGTGAAGCATTAAGCAAAAAACTGGGCGTACCGGTTGTGAAAATATCGGCAAGAAATAATACGGGCATCAAGGAGTTACTGGATACCGTACATGAAATGGCTCAAGGAAATGTACCGACCACTCCATACCGCATGATCTATTCTGTGGATATCGAAGCGAAAATTGAAGAGCTTTCTCCAAAAGTACGGCAAATGATCGGGGATGAGTTTCCGATTCGATGGATTTCCCTGCGATTATTGGATGAAGACGAAAGCATACTCAACTCGTTGAATGATTACTTCCGGAGGGAACGAAAGAAAGGAGGATTTTCCAATGTCTCAGTCAATGCAACCACATAATGGAGATCAGAGTCTTGCGTATTTATTCAATCATGCGAAAGGGATGTCGAGTGACAACCTGCGGGATGAAATTGTAGAAAACATTTATTCAACGAGCAGAGGGATTTGCAAGGAAGTCGTAAAGTACAAAAACAAAGAACGGATCCATTCCGAAAAGCTGGATAAAGTGCTGACTTCACCTATTTGGGGTTTCCCTATCATGCTTGCCATGCTTGGAGCGGTGTTTTATCTGACGATTGCAGGGGCGAATATCCCATCCAGCATGCTGGCGGAAGGGTTTGCCTGGATGGAAGGGAAGTTGACCCTGCTGTTTAACGCCATGAATGCACCAGCATGGCTTCACGGTGTGCTCGTTCTCGGTTTCTTCAGGGGTACAGGATGGGTGATCAGCGTCATGCTTCCTCCGATGGCGATTTTCTTCCCGGCTTTTGCTCTTCTTGAGAATTACGGGTATTTACCCCGTGTCGCCTTCAATATGGATCGCCTGTTTAAGAAAGCAGGAGGGCACGGAAAGCAATCCTTGACGATGGCGATGGGCTTTGGATGTAATGCTGCAGCCATCATGTCGACCAGGATCATCGAATCACCGAGAGAACGGATGCTGGCCATCCTGACCAATAACTTTGTCCCTTGTAATGGTCGCTGGCCGACGTTGATCCTGCTTGCCTCCCTATTCATGGCAGCGGGGTATGCCGGTGGGATAGCTTCCCTTGTGACCGCCGGAATGGTCATGATCATGGTGTTGATCGGAATTGTCGTCACGATTTCGGTATCCTGGATACTGTCCAAAACGGCACTTAAAGGAGTTCCGACGCATTACACACTCGAGTTACCTCCATATCGTCGTCCGAAAATCTGGAGTACCGTCTTGCGCTCGAGTAAAGATAAATCCTGGTATGTGTTAAAAAGGGCCGTGATCGTGGCCGCACCTGCTTCGATCATCACGTGGATCATCGCGAATATCCATATCGGTGACACGAGCATCCTCATGCATTTTGTACAGTTCCTTGATCCGTTCGGGCAGGCACTTGGAATGGATGGGTTCATCCTGGCAGCCTTCATCATCGGACTGCCGGCCAACGAAATAGTTGTGCCGATCCTGATCATGGCCTATCTTTCTCAAGGGGCGATGCTTGAACTTGATGATCTGACCGAGTTAAAAGCAGTCTTCGTCAGTCATGGATGGACGTGGTTAACGGCACTGAATATGATGCTCTTTTCCCTGCTCCATTTCCCTTGCGGCACGACCCTTGTGAATATCTATAAGGAAACGAAAAGCAAGAAATGGACGTTCCTGTCCTTTGCAATTCCGACAGCGATTGCAATCGGGGTCACATTCCTGGTGGCAACGATTGTCAGGGCATTGGGCTGGGTATAAGAAATATGAAAGCAAATCCCATTGATGAGGGGTTTGCTTTTTTTTATTTCTGAAAGGTCCGCCCAAAAGTGTTACGATTGAAGAGTGCTTACGGCAGGTTCAATAAGGAGATCAAGATGAACGAACATGATTATGATACATTACTGAATATCAAAACGGGCGATCGTCAAATAGGCTTTCACAGATCCTTTCACTATCATCGCTATGAACCGACTCCATACGCGGCATTACAAGAATTATTTCAGAGTTATGAACTGAGAAGCAGTGATCGGGTCGTGGATTTCGGATGTGGGAAAGGGCGTTTGAACTTCTTCATTCATCATCTTTTTCAATCGACTGTCATCGGTGTGGAAATGAACGACGAGTTTTACGGAGATTGCATGAAGAATCTTTCGGACTATCGTGAGAAAGCAAAATTCAGGAACGGTACGCTATCCTTTTGCCATTGCCTGGCAGAGGACTATGAGATTAACCCGGCAGACAATCGCTTTTACTTTTTCAATCCCTTTTCGGTCCAAATTTTTATAAAAGTCATCAATCATATTCTCTTATCAGTGGAATCCTTTCCCCGTGATATCGAGATCCTTCTGTACTACAGCTCGGATGATTATGTTCATTTCTTGGAGGATCATTCATTATTTCAGCTGCGAAAAGAAGTTTCGTTAACAGGGGAGTTCGCGAAGAACGAATATGAGCGGTTTCTGGTTTATGGGTTGATGTACTGATCAGAACTTTTGATTTATCCGCGTTCATATTGGAGAATGAAATAGAAGATCTAACAGAAAAAGGAGGCGGATGGAATGAGAATATTGGTTGTAGGAGCAGGGGCCGTCGGAGGATACTTTGGAGGCAGATTGGCAGAGAAAGGTGAGGACGTCACGTTTCTCGTGCGGGATAAAAGGGAACATCAGCTGAAAGAACATGGACTTCACATCGAAAGCGTTCATGGCGATTATCACTGTCAGCCAAAGACGCTTAAGGCTGAAGAAAAAGCAGAGCCTTTTGATGTTGTCATATTATCCACCAAAGCGTATCACCTAGAAGGGGCCATCGATAGTCTAAACCCGTTTGTAGGGGAGAACACAATGATTCTTCCATTGTTAAACGGCATGTCCCACGTCGATGACCTGATCCAAGCCTTTGGGGAAGAAAAGGTGATAGGCGGCTTATGCTTTGTCGAGTCTACACTTGATGGTTCAGGTAAAGTCATTCAGACAAGCCCTATCCATGATCTGGTGTTTGGAGAGAGGAATGGAGATCAGACGGACCGGATCACCAGACTGGAAGAAGCTTTCTCGGGAACGAAAGCGAGCTTCCGTTTATCCGCTACCATCGAGCAGGAAATGTGGCATAAATATCTCTTCATCACTACCCTGTCAGGCGTCACTTCCCTATATCGTGCACCGATCGGTCCGATCAGGGACACCGGTGAAGGAGAGGGGCGGATCAAGGCGGTCCTTTCTCAGGCAGCGATGGTCATGAGAAAGTTGAAGGCCCCTCTTGCAGAAAATATTGAAGACGCTCTTTACGATAAAATCAGCGGCATGGGCTACAGCATGAAGTCTTCCCTGCAGCGTGATATGGAGAAAAGTCTATCAGTGGAGGCCGATCATTTATACGGTTACTTACTGGAAGCTGCCGAGAGTAAGGACGTAGAGGTCCCTGATTTACGGTTGATTTATGGGAATTTGAAGATTTATGAGATTGCGAGCCAATGAGTATGGGAGACATCGGATGCCTTTTGGGGGTGTCTGGTGTTTTTTTTGTTTATGTTTATGTTCAGCAGGTGAATAAGTGGAAGTATTCAGCTGCAGAAAATTCGTGATAAGTCAGCAGTTGAATCAAAAGATAAAAATCGAGGGACGGGCCTCCCATCATCTCTTTTGCGGAAGCAAAAGGATGGTTGGAGGTCCGTCCCTCTCAGTCGACTGCTTCTAAAAGGAAGTCGACGATGTGGATGGCTCGCATTTTGTCTGATTGGCCTTCCCGTTCGATGCCGAGTTTCATTTGGAGGAGGCATCCCGGGTTGGATGTGATAATGGTGGTGGCCCGGGTGTCTTCGACTTTTTCCATTTTGTGATCGAGGATTTTCATGGACATGTCGGATTCGACGATGTTGTAAATTCCTGCAGATCCGCAGCAGTGGTCAGCTTGTTTCATCTCAACGTAATCGGCACCTTCCACGGATTGGAGAAGTACCCTTGGTTCCATGAATGTTCTCTGTACGTTTCGTAAGTGACAGGAATCTTGATAGGTGATTCGTTGTGGTGCCACATTCAATGCCTTTTTATGAAACTCCAATTCTACCAGAAGCGAGGAAATGTCCTTAATCTTGTTTTTAAATTGGACTGCGCGCTCTTTCCACTCGGGATCATCTTTCAGTAAGTGATCGTAATCCACAAGAAAAGCTCCGCAGCCACCGGCATTCGTGATGATGTAATCGACCCCGGAAGCTTCAAATGCCTCAATATTCCGTTTAGCCAATCCCTTGGCAGTATCCTTTTCACCGCTGTGTCCATGCAAGGCCCCACAGCAGGTTTGCATCTTCGGAATCACGATGTCACAGCCTGCCAGTTGAAGGAGTTTCGTTGTGGCATTATTTGTTTCCAGAAACATCGTATCCATCAAACAACCGGAAAAGAATGCAACTTTTTTCCGAACCTCACCAATCGAAGAAAGGGAAGTCGGGCGTTCCTTCATCGCTTTCAGCTTTGGGACTTGAGGGAGGACGCGTTCCATCGTTGCCATGCTTTCCGGGAATAGCTTCATGACGCCTGTCGTGTGGACGGCCTTTTGTAAACCGGAACGCTGATAGATTCCGAGAAGGTTCGTGACCATCCTCATTCTGTCCGGATGTGGGAATAAACCTTCGAATACGGTCTTCCTGACAACCCGGACAGGGAGGGAATGCTTTTTATTTTGATTGATGATATCCCGTGCCTCTTCTAATAAGTGACCATAGTTCACACCGGATGGGCAGACCGGTTCACAGGCCCTGCATCCGAGACAAAGGTCCAGTGTGCGCTCGACTTCTTCATCCGGCTCGATCACACCATCGACGACGGCCTTCATAAGGGCGATGCGACCCCGTGGGGAGTGTGATTCCTTGAATCCGGATTCGATATAAGTGGGACAGGAGGGAAGACAGAATCCGCATCTCATACAATTCAATAATTCATCTTCATCCATTCGGTCTTTGAACGCCTGTTGAATCTTTTGTTTTTCCTGGACGGTCGTCATCTTGAAATCACCACACGTTTTCTTGATTCTTTCGCAAATACTTTATTCGGATTCATGATGTTATTGGGGTCGAAGGATTGCTTGATCATCTTCATGGCGCCGATTCCTTCAGGTCCAAGTTTCCATTCCAGATAAGGGGCCTTCATCATCCCAACGCCGTGTTCTCCGGTGATAGTCCCGCCCAATTCGATGGCGTGGGCGAAGATCTCTTCAAAGGCCGCTTCGACCCGCTTCATTTCATCATGGTCCCTGGCGTCTGTGGCAACGGTCGGATGAAGGTTTCCATCCCCTGCATGGCCAAAGGTGCAAATCTTCAACTCGTAGCGCTCGGCTATATCATTGATCGCTTTCACCATCTTGGCAATTTCGGAGCGGGGTACCGTGGCATCCTCCAAGATTGTCGTCGGTTTAAGTCGGGCAAGAGCCGAGAGGGCAGAACGCCGGGCAGTTCGAAGGGCATCTGCTTCGATTTCGGTTTTAGCGAGTTGAACGGATACGGCATCGTTTTCAACACACACTTCTTTGATACGCTTCATATCACGTGCGACCACTTCGGGAGGACCATCCTGTTCAATCAGCAGGACTGCTTTCACATCCGTAGGCAGTCCGATTTTGGCGAAATCCTCCACCACTTCCAATGTAGGCTGATCCAGAAATTCCAGGGTCGTCGGGATGATCCGATTCGAGATGATGCTCGACACACTTTTTGCAGCTGCTTCTATGTCCTGATAAAGGGATAGCATCGTCTGTTTCGTCTCCGGCATGGGGACGAGCTTCAATGTCGCTTCCGTGATTACACAAAGCGTTCCTTCCGACCCGACAAACAGGCGGGTCAAGTCATACCCGGCTACATCTTTTGCGAGTTTCCCGCCGGTCCGGATGATATCACCATTCGGAAGGACCGCTTCAAGGGCAAGTACATAATCCCGGGTGACTCCATACTTCAACCCTCTCAAACCACCGGAGTTTTCATTGATATTCCCTCCGATGGTGGAGATTTTCATGGAACTGGGGTCTGGAGGATAGAAGAGTCCCTTGGCTTCAACGGCGTGAATTAAATCAAGTGTTACAACCCCGGGCTGGACGGTGATGGTTAAATTTTCTTCATCCAATTCGAGGATGTTGTTCATATGGGTGAAAAGGAGAACAAGACCGCCTTCGGTTGGGCACGTCCCGGCACATAGATTCGTTCCGGATCCCCGCGGGACAATGGGGATGCCGTGCTCATTGCAGATCTTCACGATTGCCGCTACTTCCCCCGTTGACCGGGGAACGATGACGGCATCGGGCATGGATTGGTAGTTAGGTGTTGCATCATAGGAATAGACAAGTTTTTCAGCAGGGGTATCACGATAATGATCTTCACCGACGATGCTGACGAACTGATTCTTGATATCAGGAGTAATCATACTGGTTTCCACCTTTTTTGCGAGTTTTCAAAACGGTTCATAAAATGAGTAGAGAGACGGTACCCGACTGGGGTCAAGGTCCGTCCCTCATGATAGATTATTTGGTAATGATGGGGCTTGGGGTGATCGACCCGAGGATGACGGGTTTTTTCGCTCCGGTTGCCCCTGGGACATTGCCTGGATTGCCGTGCAGGGTTTCGTTGGCTAATAGGGCAAAGGCAATCGCTTCCTTGGCATCGGATGAGTATCCGATATCTTCCTGAATGAGGATTGTCACTTCAGGGAGAAGTTCTCTCATCATTTGGAGAAGCGTTTTGTTATAGCTTCCCCCGCCGCCGATGATGACCTCGTTGATCGGATGCTGAGGGAAGATGAATGTCTTATAGGCATCCGAAATGGATAGGGCGGTAAAGTAGGTGGCCGTCGCAATCAAATCTTCTTTCGCAAGATTACTATATTCAGCCAGGATCCGGTTCACGAACACCTCGCCAAACAGTTCCCGGCCGGTGGACTTAGGAGGCGCTTTCTGAAAGAAATCCGTTTCCCACTCCACCCATTTCCGTGCTGCTTCATGGTGAACCGTTCCCCTGGAGGCAATCGATCCATCCTCGTCAAAAGCCAAGCCGAATAACTTCTCGCATAGTCCATCGATCACCATATTCCCGGGACCAGTGTCAAAAGCAAACACTTCTTCAAGGGAGCAGTTTCTCGGCAAGACGGTTACATTCCCGATTCCCCCGATGTTCTGGAGGAGCCTCCCCCCATCCTTTTTTCGGTAGAGAAGGAACTCTGTATAAGGGACAAGCGGGGCACCTTCTCCCCCTGCAGCCATATCCATGGAACGGAAATTGGATACCACCTGTGTGCGGGTAAGGTAGGCAATCACGCTCGGTTCTCCGATTTGAAGAGTGGAAGCAACCGAATCTTCCGTTTGAAAGGGCTGATGATAGACCGTTTGTCCATGGGATCCGATAAAGCTAAGCTCATCAACAGAGATGCCCGCCTCCGTACATACTTTCTCTACGGCATCGGCGTATACGTTACCAAGCTCAAAATGCAGGCTGGATAAAAGGGGAGTGGAGGAATCATCAGGACTCATGACATCAAAGATTTTCTTTTTCACAGGGGGAGGGAAGGGGGCCGACGAATAGTGCACAAGCTCCACAACTGTATTCGTCCCGGATCCTTCAATAGAAACAAGGGCGGCGTCCACCCCGTCAACGGACGTGCCGGACATCAGTCCGACTGCTAATCGTTTACTCATATGACAACCTTCCTTTCCGTATGGCTTCAACTATGTCCACTGCGCCTGTAGCGGGGGACGTAGAATCAACGACAAAAATCGGATCCATAAACACTGATGAAATCGTTTCTTTAAACGTGGATTGAACCACAGGATTGTGTTCGAGGACACTACCTTTCAAAGCTATGACAGGCTTTGTTTCAATCTGTAACGCTTCGATCAATGCGATTGCCTGTGCGGCAAGCTGTGTGCCGGCGGTTTTCAATAAGGTAAGGGCCGTTTCATCCCCGGCCTCTGCTTCCTTGTGGATCACTTTCGCAAGCCGGGCGATTTCCCCTTTTGAAGAAGAATAGATAAATCCCTTCAACCCTTTGGCATCAGAGGTGCCGATTTCCTTCATCAGGCTCAAGAAGAGGGGAGAGAGCGGGATGCCGAAATCGATTTCCCCGGCGATCTTTTTACACGCTTCGATGGCAAGGTGATACGCACTGCCTTCATCTCCAAGAAGATGCCCCCAGCCCCCGGTCGTTTCTTCCCTTGTTCCGTTCCTTCCGTAACAAATCGATCCCGTCCCCGCAATTGTCATCACGCCATTCCGGTTACCGATCAAACTGAAATAGGCGAGTGTCGCATCGTTTATAAGAATGATGGGAAGGGAAGTCATCCTGCTCAATTCTGATTGAATTCGGTGGGAAAGGTTCCCCGACCCTCCACCTGCCATCCCGATTACAACGTGGGTGGCATCATCTGAAGCAGTATGGTCCAGGCATTGTTGAACGACGGAGGAGAGGTTCTGCAATGCTTCCTCATACGACACTGACGGGTTCCCGTGTCCGGATAAACTTTGGAAAAGGATATTCTTCTCCATATCCATGACGAGTCCCTGAATTTTCGTTCCACCTGCATCGATCCCTATTACTCTAGTCATCTCTTAACCCTTCTTACTTGGCTGAAAGGCAAATTTGCCCCAGGGTTTCAAGTAATCAAGAAGGAAGACTTCTTCTTCACGGATCCTGCCAACCACGTTCGTCTTTCCGGAGTTCTCCATATCCTGTAGGGCAATCTGAAGTTCTCCCGCATATTGGGCATACAGGTCGTTTTCAATGATAATGTCTCCACGCTTAATATCGACGGTGTGATGTGGCGCAAATTTTCTTCCTCTATATTTGACGCGGCTTTGAGTGGAACGGATCATATAATCCGATACATCCCCGCGGTAAAAGTGTGGTTCTTCAAAGATGATCGTTTTCTCTAGATCGGTTGTCGGTTCATGGGTTTCGACGGTGAAAGTGAGCTTCGATGTATTCAATTCACTGAGCAGCTGCAACTCACGTTTTGATGCATAAGCATTGCTGATGATGACGTCGTCAATCAGTCCAGTCGCAAAAAGATGCTTCGCCTGCACATCAATAGGAAGGGAACGGTGCATTTCCAGGGTAGGCAATCCTTCTGTGACCGGCCATGGACCGAATGTGGCATCCGCGGAAGATACAAAGGCTGCCGTTCTCATGCCGAAGTCTTTGAATTTCTGGCTGCATTCGATAAAGAAAGGATAAGATAAACCGGAGTAGCGGTGCGGATAGAAGTTATGGCACCCTAATAATTGATCCTTATTGGGCTGATACGTCATGATGTTATCGATGTATTTCGTGGCATTGCTCATGTTCAATTCGATTTTCAAATCATAAGGGTTATACGACATCATCGATTCCTCATGACCGGTATATCCGAGGTCAAGGCGAATACCGTGAGCACCCAGGTCGGCAAAAAAGGATAGGTCATCGTAAGAAATATCCAGCTCTTTAAAAATACGTGGGCTGATGTCGGCTATGACTTCCATATTCTTCTCACGGGCAAACTTGATCGTTTCTTTGAAGTTCGCAATGATGCCTTCCTTGTCCCCTTCAACGGATAATAAACAGGTAAACACACGCTGGAATCCGTAAGAAGCGGCAAGGGTCAAATAGTCTTTATCTTTTTCAGTTGTAGAATGATTCGGATAGATTGAAACGCCCAGTCTTTTACTCATCGGGTTCCCTCCTTAATTAGATTGGCTTTCGAGTGCATGGATTCTCTTTAACATAGGTATCATTTGTTCAATTAATGAGATTTCACTGATCGACGTCATCAAGTGATCCTGTGCATGGATCATAAGAAGGGATTTTTCAAATTCTTCCCCGTTGATTTCGGCCTGAATCAGGCTTGTTTGGGTCTTGTGGGCTTTATTCAGTTCGTCATGGGCAGTCTTTATCATCACTTCCGCCTCATCGAATTTCCCCTCATGTGCTTTAGCGAGGGCTTCATAAGCCGTACTCTTCGCATTCCCTCCGTTTGATATGATCTCAAATATCTCCATTTCCACGTTGCGGATCTCTGCCATCGTGTATTCCTCCCTGGACCTTTTTAGAACTCTTTTCTACCAATTTTGTAAAATAAAAGTTTAAATATTTTAAAATAATATTGAAATTTAATTTCATTATCGCATATAATCATATTAAACTGAAAGCCTTTTCAAGACAATCATTTTTTTGGAGGTGACCATGACAGAATTCCAGGTTTTAAAACACATCAAAAGTCAGATGGAGAGCTTTACACCGTCTGAAATAGCGGTTGCTCAATATGTGCTCGAATTTCCGGAGAAAGTGATGGAGATGACCACAAAGCAACTATCACAATCATGCGGCAGCAGTGAAGCCGCCATCATCCGGTTCTGCAAACGGATCGGGATCAACAGTTTCAGCGGCCTGAAGATCGAGCTCGCGAAAAGTACAAACATCGAAGAAACGAAGAGTCATGATATCAATACACTTCTCTCCTTTGAAGATAATCTTGAAACCGTCTTCAATAAAGTATTGGTCAATACCTATCAAGCCATCAAGAATACGGAAAAGCTTTTTTCCATTAATGAACTCGGTAGGGCAGTTAATGCATTTCATGAAGCCGAAAGAGTCTATCTGTATGGAGTGGGCGGTTCCGCAGTGGTAGCGGAAGATTTCACGCAAAAGCTCTTGAGGTTGAACTACCTGGCGTTTCAGGCAAGTGATATCCATGTGCAGATGATGATGGCTGCGAACTTAACGGAAAGAGACGTACTCTTCGTCGTCTCAACATCCGGTCAGACGAAGGAAATCCTGAAGCTGATGCATGTCGCAGAAGAAAAGGGAGCCACCATTGTACTCCTGACACAGCACGGTAAATCACCGGCAAGAAAGCTCGCCGATATCGTACTGACGATTTCCGAGGAGGAACATAATATCCGAATCGGTACCATGACGGCAAGAATTGCTCAACTCGTCGTGATCGACGCTTTATTCGTGGCATTATGCATGAAAAAGGGACATGGCGTTTACGAGCAAATTATTCATACACATGAAGTGGTCCAGCGAATGAAAGAGGAGGAGGAATAGGGATGAAAGTATTATTCGTATGCTCTGGTGGGATGTCCAGTGCAATCGTCGTCAATGCCCTGAAAAAAGAAGGAACAAAAGAGGGCATTGAAATGGAAGTCCATGCAATCGGAACAGGGGAAGTATCCGAGGAAATCTCTAAGGGATGGGATGTATGTATGGTAGCACCTCAGATCAGACACCGTTTTGATCAAGTGAAGAAAGCCGCCGATGAGGCCAATGTTCCATGCGGGCCGATTCCGCCACAGGCTTACACGCCACTGGGTGGGCCGACTTTACTGAAAACAGTAAAAGAATTAACAAACTAATTTAATAGGAAACAAGGGGGTAGTAACATGCAAACGTTTGTGAACTTTCTGGAGAATAATTTGTCGGGTCCAATGGCCAGACTCTCTGAACAAAGGCATTTGCAAGCAATCCGGGATGGGGTTATTTCAGCACTGCCATTTATTATCGTCGGTTCATTCTTTCTGATCTTAGCGTTTCCGCCACTGCCTGACGCATGGATATTCGGTGACATCAAACAGTGGGCCGCTGACAATATTGTCGAGATTCTGATTCCGTACCGTCTGACGATGTTCATCATGTCGCTCTATGTCGCATTCGGGATCGGATACAATCTCTCGAAAAGCTATAAACTGGATCCTTTATCCGGGGCACAGATCTCAGTGGCAGCACTTCTATTGACCATCACACCGAAAGTAATGGACGGAGAAGGCTGGGTCCTTCCAATGACCAACCTGGGTGGGCAGGGATTATTCGTTTCCATGGTCGTTTCGATTCTGGCGGTTGAAATCCTGCGATTCTGTAAAACGAAGAACATCACGATCAAAATGCCTGAGCAAGTACCGGCATCCGTTTCACGAAGCTTTGAAGCACTTATACCTGTAGCAATCGTAATTTTATTGATTTCATCCGTGACGGTCTTAGCAGGGGTAGACCTGCATAAGTTGGTCGGTGTCGCCGTTGCTCCACTGGTTACAGCCGGTGACAGCATATTCGGTGTATTGGTTCCGGTATTCCTGATCGATTTCTTCTGGTCATTCGGGATACACGGCGTATCCGTCGTTGGAACCGTGGCCCGTCCACTGTGGGAAGTATTCCTTGTGAACAACGCTGATGCGGTTGCAAGCGGGCAAGCGATCCCGCATATCGCTCCGGAAACGTTCTACCAATGGTTCATCTGGATCGGTGGATCAGGAGCCACGCTTGGATTGGTTCTTGCGATGGTCTTCTTCTCCCGTTCAAAATATTTAAAAGCATTAGGGAAAACATGTCTTGTACCGGGTCTTTTCAATATCAATGAGCCTGTCATATTCGGTGCTCCAATCGTATTGAACCCGATTTTGATCATACCATTCATCACCGTACCTTTGATTACAGCCACTCTTTCATATGTGGCAACCACTGTCGGGTTGGTATCACCGACGTACATCATGCCACCATGGACACTGCCTGCACCAATCGGAGCGTACCTTGCAACGGGTGGTGACTGGAGAGCGATTGTCATGGTTCTGATCAATGTCGGAATCTCATTTGCTATCTATTTCCCATTCTTGAAAATGTACGACAGGAAAATGATGAAGATGGAAGAAAGCGACCAACAAGCGGCATAGAAAAGCGGAAGGGGCTCGCCCTGAGGCGACAAGCATAAGACAAGTCATCCGGAAAGGCGTCCTTTGCCTTTTTGGATGAATTGGCTTATGACCTCGAGCCTCAAGCCCCTGGAGCTGGACAGAGAAAAGCGGAAGGGGCTCGCCCTGAGGCGCCAAGCATAAGAGTATTATATAAAAAAGAAGTGGGAGTCCCAGGATTCCCACTTCTTTACTAGGTCAGGAGTGATGGAAATGACAGAAACCGTTGTGCCAAAGAGAATCGGTTTTAAGAGTGTGTTTGTATTATTAATCTCTGTATCTATTGGACTTTTACTTCTTTCTAAACCATTGATGAGCACGGGACTGGCTAAAGAATGGAGTATGTTTTTGGCTACGGGTATTTCAGCTTCCATCGGGCTTTCATACATTTTATTGAAAATTGAAGGACCGGTCGAAGACGCTTCTGTTAAAAAGAAGCGGATCGTATTAGCCGTTGTGGTCAGTTTCGTCATAAGTTTCATTCTGGCTTTTGTGGCCAGGTAACTGGAGGCTTTTGCAATGAAAAAAGGAATCAAGATCGTCACCATCGGCGGGGGCTCGAGCTATACTCCCGAGTTTGTTGAAGGATTGATCAAGCGTTATGATGAGCTGCCGGTGAATGAGCTGTGGCTTGTGGATATTGAAGAGGGAAAAGAGAAATTGAATATTGTCGGGAACTTAGCGAAGAGAATGGTGGAAAAAGCGGGAGTCCCGATGGAAGTCCATCTTACACTGGACAGGAGAGAGGCGTTGAGTGGAGCTGACTTTGTCACGACCCAAATGCGGATCGGACATCTGAAAGCCCGGATTCAGGACGAGCGTCTCCCGATCAAATATGGGATGATTGGTCAGGAGACGAATGGGGCGGGTGGACTTTTTAAGGGAATGAGGACGATCCCTGTCCTTTTGGAAATCTCGGAGGAAATGCAGGAACTGTGCCCCGATGCCTGGCTGATCAATTTCACGAACCCTGCTGGCATGGTGACAGAAGCAATGCTTCACTATGGGTCTCATCCGAAGGTCGTGGGCGTTTGCAATCTTCCCATCAATACGAGGATTACGTTGGCAGGGCTCCTCGGTGTCGAGGTGGAACGCCTGCATATCGATTTTGCCGGACTCAATCATATGGTCTATGGGTTGGACGTGCTGGTGGACGGGGAATCTGTATTGGGGGAAGTACTCGACATCATGAGCGATCCCGAGAGGCAGATGAGTATGCGGAATATCGCACCCCTACCTTGGGAACCGGAATTCATCAGTAGTCTGGGAGTCATCCCTTGTCCATATCACCGTTATTACTACAAAACGGGTGATATTTTAGAAAAGCAGCTTGAGGAATTCCAGACGGGTACAACTCGTGCGGAGGTCGTCCAGAAGTTGGAGAATGAGCTGTTTCATTTGTATAAGGATGAAAGTTTAGCGGTTAAGCCTCCTCAGCTTGAAGAGCGGGGAGGGGCTTATTACAGTGATGCTGCATGCAATCTTATATCTTCCATCTATAACAATCGCGGGGATATCCAGACTTTGAATGTACGCAATGACGGGGCAATCAATGATTTGCCAAGGGAGTCTGCCGTGGAAGTGAACTGTGTAGTGACGAAAGCAGGACCGAAGCCGATTGCCGTCGGGGAACTACCTGTGTCGGTCAGTGGACTTGTGCAACAGATCAAATCCTTTGAGCGGGTGGCGGCAGAAGCATCCGTAACCGGTTCCTATGAAAAAGCCTTGCTTGCCATGACTATCAATCCGCTAGTGACGAGTGATGTGAAAGCGAAGCAGCTGCTGGATGAAATGCTTGAGGTTCATAAAGAGTATTTGCCTCAGTTTGGTGAGAGGGTGACTCATAATTAAAGATAGGAAGCGTCCCGAATTATGCTTTGGGACGTTTTTTTGGTGGAGAGAATAGGGAAGGAAAGGGTATTGGTGGACTTATTATCGACTTTCCAGAAATATTATCGACTTCTCCGCTTTTATTATCAACTCTATATGGCCCGTGATGGAACGACTCCCGTTATATTTTCAAAACTGGCATACTTATTTTCAAAACAGACCAACTTATTTTCAAGAACCAGAATATATTTTCAAAACCAACCAACTTATTTTCAAAACAACACCAATCCCCTGCGCATCTTTCCCCGGGACGAGCATACCTTGATAAAAAGAAACCATGTCCAGAAAGGATGCACCGTCCATGATCTCAGTGAAAACAAAGGCAGCCGCGTCCCTATATGCCACAATGTCAATCAGCTTCTGGGGCATATCCTTCGTATCGACGAAAGCGGTGCTGGGTACCCTTGATCCCTATACGCTCCTCGTCCTCCGCTTTGGAATCGGAGCTCTGTTTCTGCTCATGCTTCTATTACTAAAAGGATACAAACTCACCATCCCTCTGAAGTATATCCCTCACTTGATCATCCTTGGGGTCCTCGGGGTCTTCATTCACCAAGTCATCCAGGCGACGGCCCTCCTGAACATTGATGCATCGACGGCAGGATGGATGATTTCATTTTCTCCGGTGTTCACCGTCATCCTCTCTGTGATGTTCCTACATGAAAAAATGACTCTCCCTAAAGCGCTGGGGATGATCATTGCGATTACGGGTGTGCTGATGGTAACGACTGCGGGGAGCGGACAGTCGATCGGATTTGCTGCCAATATCGGGTATCTCCTGATGATTCTCAGTACATTGAACTGGGCGGTATACTCTGTGCTTCTGAAAAAACTACGCATTGAGCTCCCATCCCTCGTGATTACCTTTTATATGAGCCTGCTGGGATTCAGTTTGACCATCCCGTTTCTCATTCGCAACCGCGGCTGGGAAGGCATTTCCCAACTATCAAATGTAGAGTGGGCACACTTGATGTTCCTCGGTGTATTCGTTTCGGGGATCGCGTATTGGTACTGGGCGAAGGCATTGGAAGTATTGGATGCGTCCAAGGTATCGATGTTTCTCTATTTGGAGCCTGTCACGACCCTCGTTGCGGCGCTTCTTCTTCTGCATGAGAAAATTTTTCTCATAAGCATCCTGGGTGGAGTCAGGAGTTGTCATTGTCAATGGCCAGATGGTTTCTGTCCTTCATCGGTTTCTATGGAGGAAACGATAACATCAGGGGGGATCCGAAGTGTCCATAAAGGAACGGATAAAGAAGCGATTGGATGAATTGTCTCATCCTTCAACGAAAGAACTGAAGGAAGTCTTGCAGTCTCTGAATATACGTTTTGAGGATTTACAGCCGTATCTGGAGTCTCCGGAAGGAAAACCTTATTATCGAAAGCTCCTTTATCAAAATGAAGCAGTGGAGCTCCTCGTCATGAATTGGTCCGACATGGAATGTGCCCCACACGATCACGGGGATTCGAAGGGATGGATCCAGGTGATGAATGGGACTTCCGTCAACACGATCTTTGAAGTGAAGGATAACCAGCTTCCTCAGGAGTTATTTGACCGGGAATATAGGGAAGGCTCCTTCTTTTTTGCACCGAAGAAAGGGGTTCATAAAATGAAAAAGGGGAGTGCAGGGAATCTTGTGACTCTCCACCTCTATTCACCGCCCATTCAAGGGATGATGGTGTACGATTTGGAGAAGTGTGCGGCCTGTGTGGTATCCGATGAATGCGGGGCATGGTGGCCGGATCATATGAGGGAAAAGGTAAGGGAAATACAGATAAAATAAGAAGAAGCGTTTCTCCATTACGGGGAAACGCTTCTTTCTATGATTATCGTACTCTCACTGTTTTCGCGTCTTTACTTTCCACACCTGTCGGAGATACGGAGGTAACACCATAAGTGTACATTCCACCTTCTGCAGCAGAAGTGTCTTTATACGTCGTAACGCCTTCTTGAGAGTACACGACATCCACAATATTTGCAGAGTTCGTGTAGTCTCCTTCTTTCACGCCGTCAAAGCGATAGATGACATATTTTCTCGCATCGGAATGCTTCTTATCATCGATGGTCAACGTGATACTGTCTTTCTGCTTATCAGCCTTCACGTTGTTCGGTTTCTTCGGAAGGTCATCATTGTTCCAAGGTGTGGCAGGCGTCAAAGCCTTCTCCGTATATACTTCATTACGTAAGATGTCAGCGTACCCAAGTGGATTTTCGAAAATTTGTCTTAAGGAGAAATGCATTTGGCCGAGGGCCGTTCCGTTAGCCCGGTTGTCCATGATTTGCCCCGGCAGTTCATAAGGATTGAACCATTCCTGGTCAAAGTTGTCCCCGACCTTATAATCGGCCATTCCGATGTACAGATTGACCGGATGTTCATAGGAATACTCATTCACTTCCCGGCTCCACCAATCGAGTAGGACGGAGTAGTTGGCGACGGCGAGTTTCCTGGACCAATAGATTTGCGGGGTGATGTAGTCGATGCTTCCATCCTTGATCCATTGGCGGGTGTCGGCATACAGGTCATCGAAATTCGTTTGTCCCGCCTCTGTTTCGCTTCCAGTCGGATCATCGGCGATATTTCTCCACACGCCAAATGGGGAAATCCCAAATTGGACATAGTCTTTGATTCCTTTGATTTCAGTGTTGATATCAGCGACCAGTTCATCGACGTTGTTCCGTCTCCAATCATCGATATTGGCAAATGTGCTGCCATATTTCTCGTATGTATCTTGATCTGGGAAGCTTTCTCCTGCAATTTTATATGGATAGAAATAATCATCCATATGAACGGCTTCTATGTCGTAGTTGCTTACTAGTTCTTTAACTGTATCAATCAAGTAATCTTGTACTTCGGGAATTCCGGGATTGAGATAGTATTGTTTTCCATATTTCAGTACCCACTCGGGGTGAAGCTTGGCAACGTTATCATCTGCGAGAGACTCGATCGTTTGATTCGGCATCGTGATCCGGTAAGGGTTCACCCATGCGTGTACTTCGATTCCTCGTTTATGTGATTCATCTAACATGATGGCAAGTGGGTCATAGCCTGGATCGGTTCCCTGCTCATCACCCGTAATATACTGGGACCATGGAGCGAGTTCAGAAGGATACAAGGCATCGGCAGTCGGCTTGACTTGATAAATCACCGTATTGAAGTTCAATTCTTTCAATTCGTCCAGGGTGTTCACCACCCAATCCGTAAATTCCTGCTTGTCCATTCCAGGCTCCATGTCGATATTCGTCACTGTCGCAATCCACGCAGCCCGCATCTCATGCTTCGGTTCAGACGTGCCGGATGCCTTCGCTTTCCCGGTAGAAAAGGGAAGTGCCAGTGAGAACAACATCACGGCCATAATCATGTACTTTACTGCTTTCATTTCTCTACTCCTCTCTTACGGTTGGTAAGAAACCGCTTTCATTTTATTAAAATAATACTTCATGAAATTTAATAAAAACATGAAATATTATTTCTATTTTCATTATAAGGGGTTCTATTACTCTGGTATATAGTACCAATGAGGTGAAAAAAACTGAATATTCAGCCGGTTAACGGGAGGAAAGAACCAGGTGAATCGTTCTAAAAAGAATAAAAAGGGAAAGAATGAATACGGAAGTGGTGTAAAATAGAAGTGAAATGTAAAAAGGGAGAGGATGACATGTTCAAAGATCTACCGATCGATCAATGCGATTTAGATAAGTATACATTCGTGGACGTAAGGTCTCCTTCTGAATACAGGGAAATGACGATTCCGGGCAGCCTGAATATTCCGGTATTTGATGACGAAGAAAGAGCAGAAGTAGGGACATTATATAAGCAAGTGAGTAAGGAAGTGGCAACGGACCGGGGTCTGGAGATTTTTTCAGGTAAGCTTCCCCGATTCATTAATGAGTTCAAGAAACTTGAGGGGGAAATCGTCGTATTTTGCTGGCGGGGAGGTATGCGAAGCAAAGCGGCCGCTACTTTCCTTGACCTGATGGGGATCAGGACCTCCCGTATCCTGGGTGGCGTCAGGGCATATCGCCACTGGGTGCTGAAGGGGCTTGAGAATATTGAAATGAAGCCTGCTTCTTTTGTACTGAATGGTGGGACAGGCACCGGGAAAACCGCGATTTTGAAGAAGCTTCAAGAAGAAGGATATCCGGTTCTTGATATTGAAGGCCTCGCCAACCATAGAGGGTCCACCTTTGGAGAGATCGGACTCACGGCCAACAACCAGAAAACTTTCGATTCGCTCCTCCTTCGGGAACTGATGGAGAAGCAGGACTCTCCTTTTCTTTTATTTGAAGCAGAAAGTAAGCGGATTGGAAAGGTTCTCCTGCCTGATTTTCTTATTCAGGAGAAGGAAGAGGCATTTCATATTTTCATCCAAATGCCTATGAAAGAGAGGGTCAAACATATCCTAGAAGAGTACCGCCTCCACGAACACCATGAAGAGTTTGTGAAAGGGTTCAGGTCCATCAAGAGGCGGATTCACAGTCCGATTGCAAATGAAATCGAGGCTGAGCTTGAGCTGCAAGAGAGAAATTATGAGCGGATATTGGAACTGCTCATCGAATACTATTATGACCCGAGGTACTTGCATATGTGGAATCAATATCCCGAGGATCGAAAGACCACGGTTAAGGTGAATTCAATCGAAGAAGCATACCAAGAAATCAAGAAGCTCCTTCCTGAGAAAAGCCCCTTGGTTTCCAATCACTGAGCCCTTTGCCCATGAGTTTTATTTAAGAAGAAAGAGGGACGGACCTTCGAATTTTCGAAGGTCCGTCCCTCTTTCTTTTGGTTTGAAAAGGTCACCATGAGGGAAAAGAAGAAGGATTTAAGCAAATGAAAGAAAAGGCTGTTCCGTTTGAATACATAGAGGTCCGTCCCTCCTCGCAAAGACCCGATAGGTTGAAAAAATTTTGTTGATAAAAAAATTTTTTAGTGATGTTTTTGCATGAAAATTCATGTGGGAATTTGCTGAAATATGCTTAGGGACACGAATTATTGTAAGCGATTTCTTTATGGTTGTATCAAGCTTTTAAAGATTCTGAATATTAAGTTAAAAGTATTATGGATAAATCAACGTTCTTCCTGTTCATTACATATATTTTTGGAAAATATACACGTTTTCCATTAACTTAATTTTTCGTTTTTTCTAAATTTCATGATATACTAACGAAAATTAAGAAAATTTAATTAACCGGTTAATTATTCAAAAAATATACAAGTTTAGTAGAGGAGGACATTGGATGAAAACGAATCTTCCTGTAGCGCAAGGCATGTATGATCCTGCGCAAGAACATGAAGCATGTGGAATTGGTATGATTGCAAATATCGATGGGACGAAAAGTCATAACATCGTTCAGAATGCCATTAATATTTTATGTAATCTAGAACATCGCGGAGGACAATCTGCCGATACGAGTACTGGTGACGGCGCAGGTATCCTCACTCAAATCCCCCATCATTTCTTCAAGAAACAGTGTGAGAAAGAAGACATCATCCTTCCCCGTAAAGGAGAATATGGAATCGGGATGGTGTTCCTCCCTGAAAATTATGAGAAACGCATGAAGAGTAAAGATATATTCGAACGCATCATTGATGAAGAGGGCCAGAAGACACTTGGTTGGAGACCTGTTCCACTCAATGATTCCTTTGTAGGGAAAGTAGCATCGAAGTCTAAACCATTCATCCGCCAAGTCTTCATTGGCGTATCGGAAGACATAGAGTCCCCGATGGATTTCGAGCGGAAGCTGTATGTGATCAGGAAAAGGATTGAACAAGAAGTTGCAACTATTGAGGGGCTTGAGGATGTATACCTTTGCAGTTTGTCTTCCACGACCATCGTGTACAAAGGGATGCTCATCCCGGAACAGCTCGATTCCTTTTATATTGACCTCAACCATCCTGAGTTCCGGTCAGCTTTAGCTCTTGTACATTCCCGCTTTAGTACAAACACTTTCCCGAGCTGGCAACGATCTCACCCAAATCGATATACGATTCATAATGGAGAATTCAATACATTGCGAGGAAACGTGAACTGGATGCGCGCACGTGAGAAACTGTGCCAATCAAGTGCTTTTAAAGAAGAGGATCTGAAAAAAATCCTACCTGTCATCGATGAGACAGGCAGTGACTCTTCCATGTTCGATAACTGCTTTGAATTCCTTCATCTATCAGGTAGATCTCTTGCCCATACGGCTATGATGATGGTGCCTGAGCCATGGGAAAACGACAATACGATTCATCCTAAGAAGAAGGATTTTTATGAATATCACAGTTGTCTGATGGAGCCGTGGGATGGACCTGCAGCCCTGGTGTTCACCGATGGAAAGCAAATCGGAGCGTGCCTCGACCGAAACGGACTGCGACCTGCCCGTTACTATGTGACAAAAGGCGGCATGATCGTTCTTGGATCCGAAGTGGGGGCCCTTGATATTTTTGCCGATGACATTGTGTACAAAGATCGCCTCCAGCCTGGAAAGATGCTTCTCGTCGATCTGGAAAAAGGGCGGATCATCCCGGATGAAGAGATCAAGCTCCGTGTCGCGTCCGAGCATCCGTACAGACACTGGCTCGATAATAATAAGTTTGAACTTGACGATCTTCCAGAAGCGCCCCAGCAAGTGGCACGATTGGATTCAGATGAGGTGCTCCTTCAGCAGCAGGCATTCGGTTACACGACGGAGGAATTGAATAAAATCATCAAGCCGATGGTAACCGATGGTAAAGATCCGGTCGGTTCCATGGGATATGATTCACCG
Source organism: Rossellomorea sp. QJM3NY_18 (assembly GCF_056173145.1). Lineage (NCBI taxonomy): Bacteria > Bacillati > Bacillota > Bacilli > Caryophanales > Bacillaceae > Rossellomorea > Rossellomorea sp. QJM3NY_18. Next base: position 1,153,174 of record NZ_CM149659.1, read on the forward strand.
CTTGCCGTTTTATCGAAGAAGCCTCAGCTTCTATATAACTATTTCAAACAATTATTTGCCCAAGTGACAAACCCACCGATCGATGCGATCCGGGAACAGATCATCACATCTGTCGGTACAACAATCGGAGCGGAAGGAAACCTGGTGAACCCTGGTCCTGAAAGCTGCAGGCATATCCATTTGAAGACACCGATCATTACAGGGGAAGAGCTTGAAAAGCTTCGTCATCAGAAAGAAAAAGGCTTTAAGGCAGTCACATTATCGATTTTATTTGATGTGTCCGAAGAAGAAGACCAGCTTGAACGGACCCTGGATGATATTTACGAAAAAGCTGACCAGGCCGTTGCAGACGGTGCGACACTCCTCATTCTATCCGACCGTGGGGTGGTGAAGGAAAAGGCGGCCATTCCGTCACTCCTTGCCGTTTCCGGGCTGCATCATCATTTAATCCGTCAGGGGACGCGTACAACCGTCAGTATCCTCCTGGAATCAGGGGAACCGCGGGAGGTGCATCACTTTGCAACCCTGCTTGGATATGGTGCAGAAGCCATCAATCCGTATCTGGCCTATGAAACGCTGCGTGATTTAATTGAAAAAGGCGAGCTTCAAGATACGACTTATGAAAAAGCGGTGCAGCGTTTTGTGAGATCGGGAACAGATGGGGTCATCAAAGTCCTATCGAAAATGGGGATTTCAACGATTCAAAGTTATCGTGGTGCCCAAATCTTTGAAGCAGTCGGCATTCATAAGGATGTCATCGATAAATATTTCACCCGTACCGCCTCAAGACTCGGCGGAATCGGAATGGATATCATTGAAAAAGAAGTTCTCTTACGACACCGAAAAGCATTCAATGACCGGAAAGATAACCAGAGGACCTTGGAATCCGGTGACGAATTCCAATATCGTAAAAATGGAGAAGATCATGCCTACAATCCAAGTACGATCCACACTCTCCAGCATGCATGCCGCACGAATAATTATGAGCTGTTCAAGAAATATTCAAATATGCTGACAGATGAAAAACAGAATCTCCAATCCCTTCGCGGCCTACTTTCGTTTAAAGAAACGAAGCCGGTGCCGATTGAAGAGGTGGAATCAGTCGAAGAAATCTGCCGGCGCTTCAAGACCGGTGCCATGTCATTCGGTTCCATCAGTCAGGAAGCTCATGAAGCATTGGCGATCGCCATGAATAAAATCGGCGGACGGAGCAATTCAGGAGAAGGTGGGGAACACCCTAGCCGTTTCATTCCAGATGAGAATGGGGATTCAAGGCGCAGTTCGATCAAACAAGTAGCATCAGGCCGCTTCGGCGTGACGAGTCACTACCTTGTGAATGCCGATGAGATTCAAATCAAGGTCGCTCAAGGGGCCAAACCTGGTGAAGGAGGACATCTCCCCGGTAAAAAGGTCTATCCTTGGGTTGCTGAAGTAAGGGGATCGACACCGGGGGTAGAGTTGATATCGCCTCCACCTCATCATGATATCTACTCGATTGAAGATCTTGCCGAGCTTATTTATAACTTGAAAAATGCGAACCCGCAGGCCCGGATCAGCGTCAAGCTGGTATCCGCCGTAGGTGTTGGAACGATTGCAGCGGGTGTGGCAAAAGGCAGAGCCGACGTTGTGTTGATCAGTGGATATGACGGCGGGACCGGTGCGGCACCAAGAACCAGTCTGAAACATACGGGACTGCCATGGGAAATCGGTCTTGCCGAAGCCCATCAGACCTTACTGTTAAATCGACTCCGTGACAGGATTGTCGTTGAGACGGACGGCAAGATGATGACAGGCCGTGATGTGGTCGTCGCATCCCTTCTTGGAGCAGAAGAATACGGATTTTCAACTGCGCCACTTGTGGTCCTTGGCTGTGTCATGATGCGTGTCTGTCATATGAATACATGCCCTGTCGGAATTGCGACACAAGATCCTGAGCTTCGAAAAAAATACACCGGGGACCCGGAACATGTGGCGAACTTCATGCGTTTCGTTGCTCAGGAAACAAGGGAGCTCATGGCTCAACTTGGCTTCAGAACGATCAATGAAATGATTGGACGAACCGATATCCTCGAAGCGAACGAAGCAATCGATCATTGGAAAGGTAAAGGGATCGACTTGTCAGCCCTTCTCTATCAACCGGATGTACCTGAGAAAGTCGGCAGATATGCGACGCGTAAGCAGGATCATGAGCTTGAGAAAACATTGGACTTCCAAGAGCTGATTCCACGCTGCCGCAATACGATTGAAACAGGGGAGCCGGTTGAATGGACGACGGCGATCCGGAATATTCACCGTGTGACCGGGACGATGCTCGGCAGTGAAATCACCAAGCGGTACGGTGCGGAAGGTTTACCGGAGGATACGATCCGTCTGACATTCAAGGGTTCTGCAGGTCAAAGCTTCGGAGCTTATATTCCTAAAGGATTGACATTGAGACTTGTCGGGGATTCCAACGATTTTGTCGGAAAAGGATTATCAGGTGGGAAAATCATCGTCCATCCGGATCCGACCGCTACATTCATCCCTGAGCGGAACACGATCATCGGAAACGTTTCTTTCTACGGGGCGTCTGGTGGAGAAGCGTATATTTACGGCGTGGCAGGAGAGCGTTTCTGTGTCCGTAACAGTGGAGCCCAGGTAGTCGTTGAGAGCGTCGGGGATCACGGTTGTGAATACATGACGGGAGGAAAGGTCGTCGTCCTTGGTTTGACGGGACGGAATTTCGCCGCCGGCATGTCGGGTGGAGTCGCTTATGTCCTGGACGAAGATGAAACCTTCCGTTCAAGATGTAATCAGGAACTTGTCCTCGTTCAACCATTATTTGATCCGGAAGAGATGCAGGACGTCTACGATATGATCGAGCGATACGTTCAGTATACAAGCAGCAATAATGGAAAGAAAATATTGGCGAACTGGGATTCTTACGTGTCCAAATTTGTGCGCGTGATTCCTAAATCCTATCTCAAGATGAGAGAACGGATCAGTGAGCTTGAAAATAGTGGATTAGAGAAATTTGATGCGGAAATGACCGCATTTGAAGAAGGTACGAAAGAAGAGAAAAAAGTATTGGAACCCGCGAAATAAAGAGGGAGGGGGATATGATGGGAAAACCAACCGGATTCATGGAATATACCAGACAGACAACGGCTGAGAGGCATCCAGCTGAAAGAACGAAAGATTGGAACGATTACACCACTCCTCTTACGGAAGAAGAAATCAAGAAACAAGGGGCACGCTGCATGGACTGCGGCGTTCCCACTTGTCAGTCCGGAATGGAGATCAACGGGTCGACATCTGGCTGTCCCGTGTATCACCTGATACCGGAGTGGAATGACCTTGTGTATCAGGGACAGTGGAAGGAAGCCTTGAAACGGGAGCATCAGATGAATAACTTTCCTGAATTCACCGGCTTCGCCTGTCCTGCACCATGTGAAGGGGCATGTGTGCTCGGGATCAATGAGCCTCCTGTGGCGATCAGGACAGTGGAACGATCGATCATCGAAAAAGGCTTTGAAGAAGGCTGGGTCATCCCTGAGCAGCCTGAGTTCCGCACCGGTAAACGCGTGGCCGTCGTCGGGTCAGGCCCTGCAGGATTGGCATCAGCCGCACAGCTGAATAAAGCCGGCCACCTTGTCACTGTTTTTGAAAAAAATGATCGGGTAGGCGGACTCTTGACGTATGGGATTCCTGAAATGAAACTTCCACACTCGGTCGTGAAGCGCCGTGTCGATATTTTAGAGGAAGAAGGCATTGAATTTGTCACGAACACGGAGGTCGGGAAAGACTACACGGTCGAAAATCTTCGAAAAAACTTTGACGCCGTCATCCTATGCGGTGGAGCAGCCGTTCACCGTGACATCCAAGTGGATGGACGTGATTTGAAAGGCGTTCATTATGCAATGGACTTCCTTCATTCGAATACGAAAAGCTTATTGGATTCGAAATTGGAAGATGGTAACTATATTTCTGCCGAAGGAAAAAACGTTATCGTCATCGGTGGAGGTGACACGGGTACAGACTGCCTGGCCACTTCCGTTAGACATAATTGCAAAAGCCTGACTCAATTTGATATCTATGATAAAAAAGGTGCGATGCGTGATGAAGTGGGCAATCCTTGGCCCCAATACCCGGTCATCCACCGGGTGGAGTACGGTCAAAAAGAAGCGGCCGAAGTACTTGGAGATGATCCCCGTGCGTACGCTGTCATGACGAAGAAGTTTGTCGGTGATGAACATGGCCATATCAAGGAAGTTCATACTGTTAACGTAAAACTCCGCTATGATGAAGAAGGAAACAAGGTTCGTGATGAAATTCCGGGAACGGAAAAAGTATGGCCGGCAGATCTTGTCCTTCTTGCCATTGGCTTCAGCGGACCGGAGCAAGACCTCATAAACGAGCTTGAAGTCGAAACAAACAGTAACTCCACGGTGAAAGCGGAGTACGGAAACTACATGACCAATGTCGATGGAGTCTTCGCTGCAGGAGACATGCGTCGTGGACAGAGCCTCATCGTCTGGGCCATCAACGAAGGCCGAGAAGCAGCCCGCGAATGCGACCGCTACCTCATGGGCACAACTGAATTACCTTAATTTTAGAGGGACGGACCTCCGTCGGGCTGGATGCCTGATGGGGGTTTTTGTTGTTTGAGGGACGGACCTCTGTCGGGCATTGGATGCCTTTTTAATGATAGAAGTAAATTATAGTGGGATGATCTAATATTTGCGAGGATGTGGTTCTGAAATTCGTTTAAAAGAGAAGGAGGTAGCTATTTTCTACGGGAATATGTTGAAGTATCAATTATATTGGTTTAAACGTGCATTGAAATTTATAAAAAGGTCTATAATTTCTGATTTAGACGGTCCTGGAGAAGCTTTCAAAAGAGGTCATAGAGATAATTGCGTCATTTCAGCAGGTGATTGCGTCATTTCTGTCTTAATTGCGTCGTTTTAAGTAGTAATTGCGTATTTTTCTGTTTTATGGAAATCACCAATCGCAATACTACATAATCCCCCTTCAAGGTCCGTCCCTCATCTACAATCATTTAAAATAATCCTATCAATCTACCTGAATACACACCGGCATCCACTTCTAAATAACTGGATGCCGGAATATTTTTTATAGAAGGGCTTTGTCCTCATTAAAGAGACAAGGAATCTTTAAAAACAGACTGATAGGGGGATAACAAAATGATGAAATATCTGCAACGCATTGGTCGTTCGTTGATGCTTCCTGTTGCCGTATTGCCGGCTGCGGCGATTTTGATGGGGATCGGGTATTGGATCGACCCGTCCGGATGGGGGGCGGATAGTCCGATTGCCGCTTTCCTGATCAAGGCGGGGGCATCAATCATTGATAATATGGCGATTCTGTTTGCTGTTGGGGTCGCACTCGGGATGGCAAAAGCGAAGGATGGATCGGCGGCACTGAGCGGATTGGTCGCTTATCTCGTCATTACCACATTACTGTCGACGGATTCCGTTGCGTTGTTACAGGGGATTGAAAAAGGGGCAGTGAATCCGGCTTTCGATAAGATTGGAAATCAATTTGTCGGGATTCTGTCGGGTATAGTTGCGGCAAGTATGTACAATCGCTTCAGTCATGTGAGACTGCCGGACGCTCTTGCATTTTTCAGCGGAAAACGATTGGTACCGATCATGTCGGCCATTGCTATGCTGGTTGTTTCAGGGGTGATGCTGTTTGTCTGGCCGGTCATTTACACAGCTCTTGTGTCATTCGGTAAGGAAATCAGCGGGCTGGGATTTACAGGTGCAGGTTTATATGGATTCTTTAATCGCTTATTGATTCCCACAGGGTTGCATCATGCGCTGAATTCCGTGTTCTGGTTCGATGTTGCTGGAATCAATGATATCGGGAACTTCTGGTCAGGCACTGGGGAAAAAGGTGTGACGGGGATGTATCAGGCGGGATTCTTTCCGGTGATGATGTTCGGTCTTCCGGCAGCCGGTCTCGCCATTTATCATGCAGCGAAACCAGGTAAGAAAAAACAGGTTGCGTCACTGATGCTTGCAGCAGGTTTCGCCTCCTTTTTCACCGGAGTGACAGAGCCTCTTGAATTTGCCTTTATGTTCGTGGCACCTGCCCTTTATGTAGCACATGCAGTGCTGACAGGGGTATCCCTTGCGATCGCATCTTTCTTTCACTGGACGGCAGGCTTCGGATTCAGTGCAGGCTTCGTTGATTTTGTTCTGAGCTCAAGGCTTCCATTGGCCAATCTGCCGTATATGCTACTGATTCAAGGTGTGGTATTTGCTTTCCTTTATTATTTCTTATTCCGTTTTATGATTGCGAAATTCAATCTTATGACACCTGGTCGGGAAGAAGACAGCGAAGAAGCAGTGGGGGAAAATGCAGCAGTGCTCACCCAAGACGAAAAGTTTGCTGTGATGGCGGAGGAAATCTACTCCGGACTCGGCGGGGATGATAATGTATTATCCGTGGATAACTGTATTACCCGATTGAGAGTGGAAGTGAAGGACATGGGTGCTGTGGATCAGGACCGGATTAAAGCGACTGGGGTTCCAGGTATACATGTGGTTGGGGATAATAGTATTCAAGTGATTGTGGGGACGTCGGTCCAGTTTGTGGCGGATGAGATTGAGAGGATCAGGGGATAGCCACAATCTCTTTTCTTCCCTAACTGCAAATATCTCTCCAATAGTCTATACTTTATCTTATAGAATTTTTTCCCGAAAGGTTTTTTTACCCATGACGAAACTGAAAGAATCGGATTTATATCAGCCGATCCAGAAACATTTTCATAAACAGGGATATCAGGTGAACGGTGAAGTGAATGACTGTGACCTGACGGCGATGAAAGAAGGAGAGCTTGTGATCGTGGAGCTGAAGCTTTCCTTGAATGTCGAGCTCTTGATCCAGGCAACGAAGCGTCAGCGACTGACGGATCTTGTGTACATTGCAATTCCGAAACCGAAGCGCCCTCGGTCGAAGCGGTGGAACGATGTACGTCATTTGGTCAGGCGTCTGGAGCTTGGTCTGATCACGGTTTCCTTTACGACAAAAACGCCCAAGCTTGATTTTGTCATTCACCCGGAACCTTTTGACCGAAAAAAGGTTATGAGAAATAGTAAAAAGAAGCGAGCATCCCTGGTGAAAGAAATCGAAGGCCGCAGTGCAGATTACAATGTAGGGGGCAGCAATAAAACGAAAATAATGACGGCTTATAAAGAGAGTTGCATTCACATCGCCTGCTGCCTGGAAGCATACGGTCCTATGTCCCCTAGGAACCTGGCCAAGCTAGGGACGGGGGACAAAACGCCGTCCATCCTCCAGAAGAATTATTACCGTTGGTTCGAGAGGGTGAAACGTGGTGTGTATCAACTTACGGACCACGGCAGAAAAGGGCTTCAGGAATATCCCGAACTTGTAAGCTATTATTCACGGAAAATAGAAGAAAATCAGTAAGAGCCTGCCTCACGGGGAACCGGTGGCAGGCTCTTCTTTGCTTCCTACTACTAGTACCCGCCTCCTTCACATATACATAACAAAAGAGTGAGGTATCCGGGAGGACGAATGATGAAAAAGAAGATAGAGAGTACGATCCGGAATATGATAAGTGATCTACAGAAGATGCAAAGGGGAAATGGACGATGGTCCTTTTGTTTTGAAAATGGCGTGATGACCGATGCGTATATGATCATCCTTCTACGAACGCTTGCGGAGGATGAGAATGAACTAATTGGACAGCTGGTGGACCGGCTCTGGAAATGCCAGTCAAGGGAGGGGACGTGGAAGCTCTTTGAGGATGAGCGAGAAGGGAATCTGTCTTCAACCATTGAAGCATATTTTGCCCTGAGGTTCAGTGGAATGGTAGGGGAAGAGGATAAGAGACTCCTAAAGATCAAACGGTTCATTGAGAAAAATGGCGGGTTTCACAAGGCCCATTCCATGACGAAATTCATGCTGGCCGTGCATGGTCAATATGATTGGAAGCATCTCCTGCCGGTCCCCATTGAATTCCTGTTGCTTCCGAAGACATTTCCCCTGAATTTTTGGAACGTGAGCAGTTATGCTAGGGGCCACCTGGCGCCGATGATGTTACTGAAAGATTCGCGATTCACGATCAAATCAAACAGTATACCCCAAATACAGGATTTGTCCCTTGCTGTAAATGAAGAGAGTTACAGCGAAAGAGAATGGAGATTATTTTCAAAAATTAGTGAAGGCATACAGGCACTAGCAGGCCTCCCCTCCCAACTTCATCAGCAGGCAAGTCAGTTTGCCCTGGAGTACATGCTGCAGCGGGTGGAGCGTGACGGGACCTATCTCAGTTATTTCAGCACAACGTTTTATATGATTTATGCCATGTTGGCACTGGGTTATAAGAAAAATGACCCGATCATAGTAAAGGCATTACAGGGGTTAAAGGAAATGGCATGCGAAACGAAGAAAGGCATCCATATTCAAAACTCTCCTTCTACTGTATGGGACACAGCTTTGATCAGTCATGCCCTTCAGGAAGCGGGGTTGGATGCAAATGAAGATGTCATACAAAAATCAGTGGATTATCTTCTGAAGAAGCAGCACTTCAAATATGGGGACTGGGCAATAGAGACGGGAGTGAAGCCAGGTGGGTGGGGATTTTCAGAGAGTAACAGCATTCACCCTGATGTGGACGATACAACGGCTGCTCTCAGGGCCATTACGTATTCAGCTGCAGGGAAGCCCCCTATCAGGCAGTCATGGGATCGTGGGATTGAATGGGTGCTCGGTATGCAAAACCGGGACGGAGGCTGGCCGTCTTTTGAGAAAAACAAGACGAAACCTATCCTTAATTCTTTTCCAATCGACGGATCTGAGGCAGCAGCCATCGATCCTTCCACTCCAGATTTAACGGGGAGAGCGCTTGAATTTTTGGGCAGCCGGGCAGGGTTGACCAAGGAACATCCACAGGTAAAAAAGGGTGTTGAGTGGCTGAAACTCATGCAACAAGATGATGGTTCCTGGTACGGTCGCTGGGGTGTCTGCTACATCTATGGAACATGGGCGGCCATCACGGGAATGAAAGCCGTGGGGGTATCTTCGTCTGATAAACATATACAAAAAGCAAAAACATGGCTTGAAAGCATTCAAAAAAAAGACGGGGGCTGGGGGGAGTCCTGCTACAGCAATCAGGAAAAGACATTCGTACCCCTTCCCTTCAGTACCTCTTCACAAACGGCATGGGCACTGGAGGCGCTCATCTGTATCGAAGACAAGCCGACACCTTCTATCGATCTGGGTATCACGGCGCTTCTCGAATTAAAGAACGGTGCAGAAAACGAGGCATCCAAAACATACCCAACAGGAGTCGGTCTTCCAGGAAACTTCTATATACACTACCATAGTTACCAATGGATATGGCCCCTGATCACACTCAGCCGGTACAAAGAGAAATTCGGGTGAGGGACGGACCTCTTGAGGTCCGTCCCTCTATACGATAAGATAAAAGTAAGAATTTTCTAAAAAAGGTGATTGTATGATGAAGGTGGATTCTTTTCCGTATCCTTTTAAGGGGGATGTGTATCGTTATTCTAATAATTCGGTTCCATTGGAAGAGCCAAGTTGTGTAGAGGTTACCGCTTCGTATTCAGAGGAGATCAAGCTGAAACGAAAACTGCTTACCCAACATCCGGAGAGGTGTTTTCAGTCCCTGTCACATACCATGAAGGCTCAATGGGAAATAGTAGAGATGATCATTCAACATCTCACAACCTATTATCCCCAGCGGTTTTCCCTGGAAAGAAATAAAGGGGAATGGACGTTTCACAATCACATCTTAAAGGAGCACACAACGTTTACATTTGGGGATGAAACCACTTTATCCTTGGAACCCCTTGATTTCATCGGTCGTCATGTACAGGAGGATCTGATATTCATGATACAGCGGGATGGGGATTTATATATGGATGCCGGACAGTTATGTTTCCCGGCCAACTGGTCCCTTGCATTTAATATCGGAATGAGCTTTGAGGAGATACATGGGCCGATTCCAGGGTTTAAGGAAGAGGGATTGGATCAGCGGATCCTGACGTTCTTGATGAGGATGGAAGCGGGAGATCCCTGGGTTAGACGGAACTGGTCGTTAATGGCGGGAGATCGTCTGGATACTTCCTTGGAAACCTTTGATGAGTGGGGAAAAGGAAGAAGAAACGTTTCAAAGGAAAATGTCGGGGAATACGTTCATTTTCGTGTAGAGGTGCAGAAGCTATTCCGTTTGCCAGGTTCGAATGGGCTGCTCTTTACAATCCATACCCATCTACTTCCACTTGAAGAATTTGCGAAGAATCCTGAATGGACGAATGAGTTTTATCATATTCTCCATGAGCTTCCCGACCATATTGCCGATTATAAAGGGCTTAGCTTATTTAAAAAAGAGGTCATCGGGTACTTGAAGGAAAAGAAGGTGGAAATGTGAAGTCACTCTTGCAACCTTTGTACGTACCTGGTAAACGAAAGTATTTATTCCTGGGGGATGAAGAAGGAATGAAGCGACTGTCCTCTGTCATCCAAAAAGTAAAAAAGGATGATTACCCCAATGAATCGGTGTTGTGGGATGAAAAGAAAGCAACGGATATTTCTCATTGGCTGGAAGGTCAGAAAATGGGGAGTTATCTATACATAGCAATGAAATGGAACAAGCTCTCATATTTTGAAAAATTGGCAGAGAGTCATGGTTTCTCCGAAGCAGAGGCACAATACGTCGGTCACGGAGTAAGGGTCTACCATGTATTCTGTTCAAAGTGCCATCAGAAAATGGAACTGAGCGGCGAGCCAAGCAATCAAATTAAGACCTGTCCTCATTGTCACATGAAGCTATCCGTTTCCGTTCATTATTCCCCATTACATGAAGCCTATCTCGGGTATGCAGCACCCGACAGAAACCGGGAGTGATCAGTAGTGAATCATGCTAAAACCATAAACGTCACTGTCCAATCGATCCATCAGGAAACGCCTTATGTCAAACGTTTTTCACTAACTCCAGCCGGTAATGAACTTCTCCCTCCTTTTAGCGGGGGTTCCCACATCACCACGTATATCGAGTCGGGGAGTGAGACAATCGCCCGGTCCTATTCCCTTACGAACCCACGAGGACAAAGGGATGCCTATCACATAGCCATTCGTTTAAATGAACAGTCCAATGGAGGATCCCGATATTGGCATGAGAAAATGAAAGTAGGAGACACGCTACGCATCCGCCATCCACAGAATCATTTTCCATTGAGCTTTAGAGCGAAGCATCATGTTTTTTATGCAGCGGGAATTGGCATCACTCCTTTCCTTTCCATGATGGCAGAACTGAAAGAAGAGGATCGCTCCTTTGAACTCCATTATGCTGCAAAGTCAGAGGAAGCCTGCCCGTTTTTTACATATATAAAGAAAGTGTATCCTGGTGAGAGTCGTTTTTATTTTTCAAGCGAAAGGAGATTGAGTGATCAAAGCCTCTGGGAGCACAGTATCGGAACTCATGTATATTTCTGCGGTCCAACTTCTTTTATCGATGAATTTACTGCAAGTGCCCTGACAATAGGATATCCCCGATCAAGCATTCACTTTGAACGTTTTGCTCCACGGCAGACAATGAAACGTCAGGATTTTTTGGTGGAAGTAGAAAACGGCCTCACCATTAAAGTGCCAAAGGACAGGACTTTATTAGAAGCCCTTCTCAAGGCAGGGGTCCATGCGCCATATTCCTGCCGGGTCGGTCGATGCGGAACCTGTGAGTTGAAGGTATTGGAGGGTGAAGTCGATCACGCTGATTCTTTCTTGAGTGAAAGTGAGAGGAGGGAACACCATTCGATATTAACGTGTGTTTCCAGGGCAAGATCGGAGAAATTGCGGATTCAACTTTAGTGTTTTTTTGACCGGAATAAAGACGTTTTATTCCCTGAATCCCAAGAAGAATTTCAGGCGATAAAGTCTTACCTTGAATACGACAATGAGAAGCAGGTAAACTTTAAAGACTAAACTCCAAGAAAGGATGTACCCTCCATCAACAATCTAGACAAGCTATTCCGCAAAAGGATTCAGTATTCAAGTGCAGATCCCGTAACCTTTCAGGATCTGGATATCATATTAGAAAAAATGGCGAATCATATACCATTTGAAAATGTATGCATTGTAGAAGAAAGGTCCCGTAAACTGACCAAAGATAATCTGTTGAATAAAATGCTCCTCATGAATGAGGGAGGTCTTTGTTATGAACTAAATTCACTCCTTTATTTATTCCTGATAGAAAACGGATTCGAAGCTTCCTTAATACAGGGAGCGGTCTATGATCATGCTTTAGGAACGTTCGGGCGCATTGGAAGGACACATGTTGCCGTTAAGGTGTGTCACGAAAAACAATACTATATTCTGGATGGGGGCTTCGGAGGGAATATCCCGATGAAACCCGTACCATTATCGGGGGAAACGGTCTCTTCCGCTAATGGGGAATTTAGAATACGGGCAGGTAAAACAGCTTATGGGGATTATAGATTAGAAATGAAATTGAAGCATAAAGACACCGATTGGAGAACAGGGTATGCATTTGATTCCAAACGAACAATTAAGGATGTTCGTTTCCTTGACGACGTCCGTGTCACAGTGGAAGAACATCCGGATTCACCCTTTAATAAACATCTGTTACTGACAAAGCGAACGGATGACGGAAGTGTGACCCTGACAGATACTTCCTTTACTCAATGGGAGAAAGGGAACGTAAAGAAAAGTGAAATAAATTCAGAGGAGTACCAGGAACTTTTGAATCTTTGGTTTTCTCAAGCAGATAAAAAAGACCCGAAATAGATCCGGGTCTCTCCATTCACTTCCCGAGTATCGCCATGATACCTTTATAGATTAGGAAAAGTGAGAATATGAGTATAGCTAGAATGCCGATAATGTCCGTTACGGGGGATACACTTGCTAAGAACGTACCTGCTAAAGGAACTTTCAACAATGCGAAACCGGAAAGAATCCCTGCTACTAACAAAAGAATAAAACGATCCATCTGATATTCCTCCTCTCGGGCTATTATATGTAGGAGAAATGAGAAGTTGAACCCAAAAATTGTTAGGGAGAGATGAAAGGAAAGAGGGATGAGTCTGGGCTCATTCCTCTTGTTTAATTAACGTGATCCGTACCTCTATAGCCTAATGTTCCAGTCTCTTCAATTATAAGACGGAAGTTTGAAGGCAGGAACATCCAGAACGCTATACGGCATCCGTCTTTTCTTCTTCAAGTTCATCCTGTACTTCTTTAATCAACTGAGGGGATCCATTGATGATCTTTCCGATATAGAAGAATCCGGCAACGGTGATCCCGGTTATAATCCAGCTGAACGCCTGGCGGAGGATGATGCCTTTATCAAATGCCTCCACCCCATATTCCAGAATGAGCCATGCTTTCACAATGGCAAGGAGCCCGCTCCTCATGGCAAAGCATAAGGTGATCCACTGAAAGATCCTATATAAAGGCTTTTTATAAAAAAGCCGCTTACTGAAGGTACGGTCATATCCTTGAAGCTCCGCGAAATCCAGCCCAAAATAAAGGGGGAGTGGTTTCCCGATGCTAATCGTCAGAAAGAAAAAGAAGCTGAGTGCAGCACCGTAATAGATGTTATTCCACAGAAGCTGAAGTGAGGAACCCGCCAGTACGTCAATCAAGGTACCAATTATCAACGTAACCAAAATGAACAAGCCGAATGTATTCACTTTCTTCATTTCGATGAATCGATAGATGGAATAAATGATTCCTGGAACAGAAGAAAGGAGCATGGCGTAATAATCTCCGGTGTAATCCCTCATGATATTCCACACAAAAAGAGGGAGTGCGACATAAATCATCAGATCCAATAGTACAATATTTTTCTTCACTTCTATCACTCTTCCTTTTTATATCCACATGTTTTCAGAATAGTGTTTACAATTACATTACAGTATTGTAACATAAATATAGAAAAAATGTATCAATTTGGTAATTTTGTGGAGGGATATTATGAAAAGGGTGTTTGAGATTCCCTTTCATTTTGTGGTAGTCGTGTTAGGGTTGTATTTACTTAGCGGGATCGGTTCGCTGCTTGCATATGATACAGAGCTCTTGATTAACTTGGCAGCATATGGGGACAGACTGCAACAGACCTGGATTGACATCATGCATCCATCGTCGATTTATATTTATTGGGGCGATGGGAATAAGCAATACAGTATCACGGAAGTTTTTTCGCAAACGTATTTTTACTCTTTTCTCATTCTTTTCAGTTCTTTCTCCTTAGCGATTTGCCTGGCTGTACTCATAAGTTATACCTTTATGTTATTGCCACGGAAAGCATATCGTTTCTCTATTAAAATCGTCAATGTCCTGGATGCCCTGCCGGATGTATTCATAGTCGTTCTATTTCAGCTTTCCATCATCTGGTTATTTAAAAAGACGAATTTGCTCGCGTTCGATATTTATGCCCTCGGTGAAGATCGCATTTACTTTTTGCCGATTCTTTGTTTATCGGTTCTGCCAGTTGTGTTTTTGCTGAAACAGTTTTTGTTTCAACTCAAGGAAGAAGAAACTAAACCGTATGTCGAATTTTCTTATTCAAAAGGATTCAGAAGGGCTTATACGGTTTGGCATCATCTTTTCAGGAATGTATGGGTTCACTTCTTCTTTCATTTGAAGCCGATTTTTTTATTGATGCTTTCAAACCTATTGATTATTGAACTTCTCTTTAACATCAATGGATTCATGCAGACGTTGCTGCGTACGGCGACCAGTTCACCTGCTGCATTCTTCCTTGGGATGCTTCTCGTTTTTGTTCCGTTCTTCATCGTGTTCACAATAGGGTCTACGATTCTATCAAAATGGTTGAAAGGTGGGGAACAGCATGAATAGCTGGATGGCTAAACGATTGGCACTGCCGATCCTGATACTGGTCGGTTTCATTGCCGTCAGTTTCCTGGTTCCAGTGATGAACCCTGGTTATGATGAGGTGGTGGACTATCTCTCGGACGAAAATGGTAGAGTGATAGCGGCCCCGCCGTTCACCCCTGGGGAAATGCCTCCCCTTGGGAGTGATAAACTCGGGAGAAACTTTCTGCTGCTATTACTAGTCGGAGCGAAATATACCATCTTTGCTGCGCTGGCCATTGCGTTATTGCGAATGGTACTGGGCTTTTTCTTTGCTGTACTATACACATTCCTCCCCGCATTTGTGGGGAGATTCATTAAAGGGCTGGGGGAGTCGTTTCAATATATTCCCCTTGTCATCATCGTATTTGCGCTTCTGGTTCCACTCGAAGGGGCCTTTCATTCAGAGATCCTCCCTTCCAACCGGTACTTCTTCATTCAAGTGATTGCGATTGCGGCTGTGACAGTCCCGTCTCTCGGAATCTATTTGGGAGAAGAGATGAAGCTTTTTATGGGAAATGAATTCATCCAGGTGTCACGCTCGATTGGTGCAGGGAGGTTCCACCTGTTCAAACAGCATCTGCTGCCCCAGTTCAGAAGGCACTCGATCGTATTGTTTTCAGAACAGGTTTCCCAGACGCTTGCCCTGCTCATCCAGCTCGGTATCCTCCATATGTGCCTCGGAGGATTGAAAATCGCAAACTTCGGCATCATGGAAACCATTCCGGTTTATTTCTCTGAAACGAACGAATGGGCTGCGACGATCGCCATCAATATCCAGCAGATATTCCTGCGTCCCATGCTTGTAGTCGTTCCTTTGACGTTATTCGCCATCTTGATCCTATGTGTGAACTCGATCAGTGCCACTCTTCGGAGATCGTTGATTGAAGGGGAAGGTGCCAAGGGTAAGATTAAGTTGAAAGAACAAGCTTTCGAGGAGAAAGTCTCCGTCTCATCAGACCTATTTACGTTGAAACAATAGGAGATGGAGGAGAATCAAGGTGATATAGAAAGCACTCACAAATCATCCATGATTTCTGAGTGCTCTTTTTTTTACAAAATACAGCCTCTTTTCTTCTTCAGATTGAGAAGGGGTGCTGTTCTTTTTTAGGTTCCTTATCCTGTATTGAGTATGATATATTAATATAATAGAAAATTCAGTATAATCAGGGGTAATTGGATGAATAGACTTCTTAAGGTGCCGCTTCAGGTCAAAATATTGGGCTTGGTCATTTCGCTTCTGTTGATCGTGATCGGATCGCTTACATGGATGTTTGCTTACCGGGAATCAGAGGAAGACGTTGAGCAGGCAGAAGATCTTGCGATGCAGACTGCCAAGACACTTTCTTATATGCCGGTGATTCAAGATTCTTTTAAAAATGAGGAGCCTGTAGAAGATTTAAGTGCGGTCACGGAACAGATCCGTGACCAGGTGGATGCTTCTGCTGTTCTGATTGAAAACAGGGACGGACAAATATTCAGTTTTGTCGGACAAGCGATCGGGGATGGGGATCCTAAAGAACGTTATCGTGCATTGGTATTCGGAAGTAATAATCTGATTCATACCGGGGGTGGCGACGAAGAAGTGTTAAAGGGGATTGTCCCGGTCATGATCCGGTATGACAACTACAAAAAAGTAGAAGGCACCGTAACGGTGGAGTTTGATATGAAAACCATTCGGAGTAAGATTGCCTACGAAATCCGCACAATGCTTGCTCTTTCCGGGGGAGTCCTGATCCTCGGGGTGTTCGGCAGTCTGTTTTTGGCCAGGAGTATCAGAAGGGATACACTCGGTCTGGAACCGTATCAGATCAGTGCGCTCTTCAGGGAAAGAAATGCGGTTCTGCAATCTGTAAAGGAAGGGATTTTAGCCATCGACACACAAGGTGTGATTACGATGATGAATCAATCTGCCCGTGAGTTACTGGACATTGATGAAAAGGTCGAGGGCAAATTCGTGACCGATGTCATTTCTTCTCAAACGATGTCCGAAATGCTGGCTTCTTCTTTACATATTTCCAACATCGAACTTCAATATAAAGAAAAGACGATGATCGTAAATGCCCAGCCTATAATCGAAAATAATCAGAAGGCAGGAACTGTGTTCAGCTTCAGGGACCGGACAGAAATTAAACAAATGGTGGATGCCCTTTCGGAAGTTCAGCAATACTCGCAGGACTTACGGGCACAGACGCACGAATTCAAAAACAAACTGCATGTACTTCTCGGTTTGATTCAGCTGCATAAATATAAAGAAGCCATCGCATTCCTCACGGAGGAATCGGATCTGCAGGAGTATCATTCGACCATATTTTTTCAAAGTATCCTGGACGAGAAAGTTCAAGCCATTCTATTAGGGAAGATTGCAAAAGCATCAGAAAAGAAAATAGATTTCCAAATCGACGGAGAAAGTTCACTTTCCCCGCTTCCTGGATTCATCGGTTTTTCACCACTTATCGTCATATTGGGTAACTTGATTGATAATGCATTCGAAGCGGTAATGGACAAAAACCAAAAGATCAAGGTCGTTTCTTTTTTCGTTACCGACATTGGCAACGATATCATCTTTGAAATCGCAGATAACGGAAAAGGGATATCTGAAGAAGAAGAGGGACGTATCTTGCTGAAAGGAGTCTCATCAAAAGGCGACCACCGGGGTTATGGGCTTGCCAACGTCGAGGAAGAACTAGCCCTGCTTGGGGGTACGATTGAATGGGATTCCAAAAAGGATAAAGGGACGGTTTTCACTGTCATCCTCCCGAAACCACACACAAAAGGAGAATAGGTATGTTTAAAGTTGTCATTGCCGAAGATGATTTTCGCATTGCACAGATACATGAAGAATTTTTGGCTAAAAATGAGCAGCTGACATTAGTCGGCAAAGCGATGAATGCGAAGGATACATTGACTACTCTTGATAAACATCATGTTGACCTGCTTTTACTTGATGTATATATGCCTGATCAGCTTGGTACTGAATTATTGCATAATATCCGATCCGAATATCCCTGCGTAGATATCATTATGATCACAGCCGCAAAAGATAAAGCCTTTTTAGAAAAGGCACTTCGTTATGGTGTTGAACAGTACTTGATCAAACCGGTTACATTGGAGAAATTCCAAGAAGCAATCACTTCTTATCTTCAGAAAAAAGCGGCGCTTGATTCTGCCGAAGAGGTCAATCAACAGATGCTGGATCAATTCTTTGGGAAGGAAAAAAAGAAAGCTGCCGATAAAAGATACGATCTACCGCCGGGCATCGATTATTTGACTCTTCACAAAGTGACAGCGATCTTGCAAGAGGAAAAAGAAGGGATTACTTCGGAAAGAGTCGGCGAAAAAATGGGGGCGTCCCGGACTACCGCCAGGAGGTATCTCGAATATCTGGTTGGGATAAAAGATGCCACAGTCGAGCATGTCTATGGGATAGTCGGACGTCCGGAAAGGAGATACCGAATCGGAAGCGAAAGGGCAGTGAAATAAAGTTTGCTTGAAAGACATTGTCTGTCACAACGGTTAAAGTGATTTCTTTAACCGTTGTGGCAGACTTCTTTATTTGCAGATTGCAAGAAACGGTGAACAAAATGAACAAAATCCCCATAAGTTTTTTAAAACATAATATTTTGGAAACGTTTACATAAAGGTGTTTGCCGATTACGATGATCATAACGTATTTCACCATTTTGACTGGGGATGAACAAGGTGAATACAAACAACATAAAAGGGGTGCAGAAAAAAATGAAAAGGTTTGGCTTCGTACTGATTATTTGTGTAATGGCATTGATGACAGCTTGTTCAAGCTCTGCTTCGGGAGACAAGGAATTTCCGTCAAAGAATATTGAAATCATCGCACCTGCTTCTCCAGGGGGAGGCTGGGATTTAACAGCCCGTTCTGTCCAGAAGGTTTTGCGTGACAACGACATTGTGGATAAAAACATCAATGTCATCAACAAACCGGGCGGAGGCGGAGAAGCGGGTTGGAAATATCTTGAGAAAAAGGATGCCCATCATCTTGCAATCAATTCAAGTCTGGTACTGACAAATAAATTATTGGGACAAAGCGATCTATCACATGAACAATTCACGCCCATTGCGACACTGGCAACAGAATGGCAAGCTCTTACAGTCCCTGTGAATTCAAAGTATGAAACGGTAAATGAACTGCTGGAACAAATGAAGAAAGACCCTAAATCAATTAAAATAGGGGTCGGTCCTGGACTCGGAAACGATGACCACCTGTCGATTGTACAGGCCGCAAGTGAGAAGGGGATCGATCCTACTAATCTCGACTTTCTAGTCTATGAAGGCGGCGGCGACGTCGTGACAGCGCTGCTCGGGGGACATGTTGATGCAATTACGACTTCTATTTCAGAAGTGAAAGAGCAGCACTTGGCAGGGAAGCTTAAAATCCTTGCGGTATCTTCTGAAAAAAGGCTTGAAGGTCTGGAGGACGTTCCAACTTGGACGGAAGAAGGGTTGGACATAGTGTTCCCTCACTGGAGAGGCATCATGGGGCCTGGAGATATGACGGAAGATGAAATCGCCTATTGGGATGAAAAAATCAGCAAAATGGTCAAAACGGATGAGTGGAAGAAGTTGCTTGAAAACAATGACTGGGATGATTTTTATAAGGACAGCAAGGAAACAAAGGAATTCATGAAGGAGCAGGAAAAACTATATTCCGATCTAGTGGAAAACTCCGGGTTGAAAAAATAATGTAAGTGGCGGGTGGGACACGAATGAAGGTCTCCCGCCGGTCTACTCTCGTAAAGGAGGTTGAAGTGCATGAGAGCAATCAAACTTGGGATGCCGATATTTTTAATTCTTTTAAGCTTCTTTTTTTTAATAGCATCCTTCAATTTGCCCAAGGCAAATCTCGGGAACCCAAACGGTCCGCTCTATTTTCCTATCGGATTAAGTGTATTCATGCTGGTATTCAGTGCGGCTTACTTATTTCAGGAGTGGAAGAGCCTGCATATCCATAATGAAGAAATAAAGCTCCTGCTTAAAGGAAGAACACCGAAATTGATTGTCCTGACTGTTTTATACGGAACTGTTTATGCGTTCATATTTGAACGGATCGGATTCTTATTTTCTACTATTTTATTTTTGGGCGCTTTATTATTTACGGTCAACGGAAAAAAAATTGTCGTTAACGTGTTGGTGGCGATCAGTTTTTCTTTTTTATCATGGTATGCATTCAGCATTTTATTAGGAGTCAGTCTTCCATAGGAGGTGCACTAAATGGATTTTAGCAACTTTATGCAGGGGTTAACGACTGCATTGGAACCAATCAATATAATGTGGGTTGTCTTAGGAGGATTTCTTGGGACGATTGTCGGCATGCTCCCCGGGCTGGGACCGGCAACAGCCGTGGCCGTCTTGATCCCGATTACATTTGGCATGGAGCCTGTCAGTGCCATCATTTTGATGGCAGCCATCTATTACGGGGCGATGTACGGTGGGTCGAGGAGTTCAATTCTATTAAATACGCCGGGTGACGGTTCAGCCATTGCTGCCACATTCGACGGCTATCCGATGGCTCAGAAAGGTCAGGCAGGACAGGCCATGGCCATATCGGCAGTCGCCTCTTTCATCGGAGGAATGATGGCCGTCATCGGATTTATCTTCCTTGCCGAGCCGCTTGCAAGCTTTGCCTTGAAATTCGGTCCTGCTGAATACTTTTTATTAATGCTCCTGACTCTTTCGGCCATTGTTGCTTTATCGGTAGGGAAAATGGTGAAGGGCTTCATCGCGATGTTCCTTGGGCTGATGCTCAGTACGGTGGGCATTGACACTCAGAGTGGAGTCTATCGTTTCACCTTTGGAAGCTCACATTTAAGTGAAGGAATTGATTTTCTAATCGTGATCATCGGTGTATATGCAGTCGGGGAAGTTCTATACAATTACTTGACGATCGATCAGGAGAAAAAAGAAAAAAAGAAAGTCGGGAAGATCTGGTTTACGAAAAAGCAGTGGAAACGCTCATTATGGCCAATTCTAAGAAGCGGACCGCTTGGATTTGTGGTTGGTGTCCTTCCGGGAGCAGGGGGATCGATCGCATCCATGATCAGCTATTCGACAGAGAAGCAAATTTCCAGAAATCCTGAAGAATTCGGGAAGGGTGCAGTAGAAGGGCTTGCAGCACCTGAATCTGCTAATAATGCAGCCTCTGTCGGGGCCATGATCCCGCTGTTGACGATGGGTATCCCTGGTTCAGGGACAACTGCTGTCATGCTTGGAGCACTTGTAATGCTTGGGATGAAACCTGGACCGCTTTTGTTTGAGAATGATCCCAATACGGTATGGACACTGATCAATAGTATGTTTATCGGGAATATAGCCCTTGTTATTATCAATATCTTACTTGTCGGTCTGTTAGTGAAAATTTTGGATACGCCTGCAAAAGTGTTGTATCCGGTCATTGTAATTCTAGCATTTATCGGAACCTACACGCTCAGTTACAGCGCAGTGGATTTCTTCCTGCTGTTAATTTTCGGAGTATTCGGTTTATTACTGAAAGTAATGGATTTTCCGATTGCCCCGCTTGTTCTGGCATTGATCGTCGGAGCAGATATGGAGCAGAACTTCAGGATGGCCGTTCTTTCGTCAAATGGCAGCCTTGGCATCTTCTTTGATACACCGATTGCCATCGCACTGGCTATATTGACGCTGTTATCACTGTTTTATCCAATGCTGATCAAAGCATTTAAAAAGAAAGAGAAGAATCCTGTCGACCCCATCTCAAAAGACATGTAAGAAAGAGGAGGGAAATCGATGTCAAAAAGCAACACGTATGACGTGGTTGTCGTAGGAGCCGGGAACGCAGCATTGTGTGTGGCAATTTCAGCCGGCTCTTCAGCTGCCCGGTATGCCCTTGGCAATAAGCAGGATCAAACGATCATTCACTGACAGTTATTGATGAAAAGGAAAAGTCACCTCGATGCTGGTGGCTTTTTCCTTTGATTAAAGATGGGAGTAATCGTCATGACAAAACAACTATTACTGGTTATCGCGATGCTATTATATGCATTGTTTTTTCTCTCTTTTTTTGAGTGGGATGAAACATGGAAGGCGATCGCTGCACTTCTCATCATCCAAATCCTGTGGATCGGTAAAGTGTTTCCCCTTGCGTTCAGTTCTCTGCTGCTCATACTGATGATATCGTTTCATTTTTTCAGTTATGAACAGTCATTGAGCTATTTTAGTTCGGGTATTGTATGGCTCTTGTTCTC
The DNA here is from genome assembly GCF_056173145.1 of Rossellomorea sp. QJM3NY_18. Taxonomy (NCBI): domain Bacteria; kingdom Bacillati; phylum Bacillota; class Bacilli; order Caryophanales; family Bacillaceae; genus Rossellomorea; species Rossellomorea sp. QJM3NY_18. The sequence continues at coordinate 1,175,304 of NZ_CM149659.1, forward strand.
CACATTTATTATCTCGACTGCATTCATCAAAACCGGCCTTGCAAGCAGGGTATCCCTCTATATGTTGAAGATGTCTGGGGGGTCGGGCAAAGCGTTGATCTTCATCTCATTTCTGCTCATGATCGTCCTGTCTGTCCTGATACCGTCAAATGTAGGGAAAGGCAGCCTGCTATCATCGGTACTCGACAGCCTGATGAAAAGTTTGCGTAAAATAGCGGATGTCCATTATTTGGGGAAGTCGCTCTTTATCGGTGTTGCCTATCTGGCTGCCATTTCAGGGGCGTTTGTTGCGACTGGGGCCAGTTCCACAATTTACGCTTTCGGGATCCTGAGCGACGTTTCGAGTGATTTGAATTATATAAGATGGTTCCTGATATTTGGAATACCGGTGCTGCTTTTTATCGTCATACTGTGGGGAATATTCTTAATGATCTTTCCCCCTGAGAAGATTGACCGAAAGCTGTTATTAGCATTGATTGAAGAAAGAATCAGTGAGCTTGGCCCGGTGAGCATGAACGAAAAAAAAATCATGAGTATCATCATGGGAACATTGATCATGTGGATTGCACAGCCTCTGCATGGATATTCCATTCCTCAGATCGGCCTTCTGGGCGCATGTATGACCGTCATCCCTGTCGCAGGAGTATGGAGATGGGAGGAGGCGAGAAAATCGATCGATTGGGATCTGATGCTCTTTTTTGCCTCAACTCTGATGGTATCTGGGATGTTGGTCAAAACAGGCACGATTGAATGGATGGCTGAAGGGTTGAACGCTTTGCTTACAGGCCGTCAACCCTGGGTGATCATCCTATTCCTCATTTTATGTACCAGTATCATTCGGATCGTATTCGTCAATATCCTGGGGTTTTTGACCATCATGCTCCCCCTCAGCATTACGATCGGACATACCATTCCGGGTGTATTACCAATGCAAATTGCCATGCCGGTGTTTCTGGCATGTGTCCCGGGCTTTTTTCTCGTCACCCAGTCCCCGGTTCACCTGATCAGCTACTCGTACGGTTACTTTACCGACAAGGATTTAATGCGGGCGGGATTTTGGTCATCCGCAGCATGGATCGCCGTCATCATCTGCTCGGTTTTCTTTTATTGGTAAGAAAAAGAGTATGAACAGCGTGCTGTTCATACCCAAAAACTTATTTTATCAATGCCCGGTTCTTCCGATGTTCCTTCCTCAGAACAGCTGAGTTCTATCTCCCGTACGAGCATTCTTACCCTCAAAAAAATGATAAGGAGGGAAGATGGCAGGTAAACAACCTATAAAATTAGGAGAATTCCCTAATTTATTGAAACTTTTTTGACTTGAGACTCGTATATAGTAGTGCAGCTAGCACTTTTATTTAAAATTAAATCAGGCAGCATCCTGGTTTAAACAAAATGTTGAAAGGGGTTGTCAGAATGCTAGGATCATTGAGTGTAATTGGATTTTTCGTTTTCCTGATTCCTGTTCTTGTTATAGCAGCAATTGTGGGGATCGCATATTACTTCTGGATGAGGTTCCGATATCGTACTGCGAAATCCAACCAGGCACTGATTATTACCGGACCGAAACTGGGGGATCCGGAGAAGGAATCGAATATTTTCTCCGATCAGGAAGGCCGTTCCATGAAAATCATCCGTGGTGGAGGATACAGATTAAGACGTTTCCAAACGTCCACTCCCGTAAACCTTACCTCGTTCCAATTGAAGCTTTCCACTCCACGCGTGTACACAAACGGAGGAGTTCCGATCGTGGCCGATGCAGTGGCCATGGTGAAGGTTGCCGATACCTTGAATGGAATCGCCAACTATGCCGAGCAGTTCCTCGGGAAGGATCAAAAAGAAATTGAAGATGAAATCATCGAGGTGCTGGGTAGTAACCTCCGCGCGATTCTTTCAAAAATGACCGTTGAAGACATAAACAGCAACCGGGAAAAATTCAATGCCGACGTGTCGGAAATCGCCCAGAAACAGCTTGATCTGATGGGCTTTAAAATCACGTCACTCGGATTGACGGATATCCGGGATGCTGATGAACAAAATGGATACTTAGAAAATCTTGGTCGCCCGCGTATCGCAGAGGTGCGGAAACAAGCTGAAATCGCTGAGGCGAACACAGAACGTGAAACACGTATTCACCGTGCCCAAACCGACCAGGAAGCGAAAGAAGAGGAATATAAACGCCAAATTACTATTGCAGAATCGAAAAAGGAAAAAGACATCAAAGATGCTGCCTTCAAAGAAGAAACCGAACGCGCAAGAGCGAAGTCCGAACAGTCCTATGAGCTTGAAAAAGCGAAACTTGCCAAGGAAGTAAAAGAAGAAGAGCTGACCCTTCAATTCCTTGAGCGGGAACGTGCGGTTAAACTCGAAGCGGAAGAATCCAAAGTCCGTAAAACGAAAGCCGATGCAGATTATTACGAAACGACCCGTAAAGCGGAAGCGGAAGCCCGAAAATCTGAAATCGACGGGGAAGCAAAAGCGAAGATCCGCAGGGAAGAAGGGTCTGCTGAAGCAGATGTCATCCGTGAACGCGGTAAAGCCGAAGCTGAATCCCGTAAACTCCTTGCAGAAGCCATGGAGAAACACGGAGACGTCATCATCACCGAGAAACTCATCGAAATGCTGCCGGTGTTCGCAGAGAAAATCGCTCAGCCTCTTAACAATATTGATTCGGTTAAGATCATCGATTCCGGTAATGGCCAAGGGGTTCCTTCCTTTGGTAAAAGCATCACCAGAACGATGCTCGACATGCAGGAGCCATTACGTGAAATGACAGGAATCGATGTGGGTGAATTACTGAAGTCGTATGCGAACAGGACGCAACCGACACATTACCAGCCTGCTATTTCAGAGTCTGGAGACAAGGAAGCCGCAGCTTCAAACGAAGTGGAAGTAAAAGAGTTTGAAGAAGCGGGGCAGAGAAGTAAATAAGCAATTAGAAAAGGTGCCAGGCACGGAATGAAGATTCTGTGCCTGGCACCTTTTAATGTTGGAAGTGGATTTCAGCTGCTGAAAACAGCGGGGAATTCAACTGTCAAACGATCAATCAAATTAAACAGTCAAAATATCTGCTGAAATTTACAGGCAAAATTCTTATCCATCGAATGGAATGTGTCAATTGATACCGCCTTGTATAATAAAGGGTAAAAGGTCATGAGGAGAATGAATATGAATATATATTGCCGAAGTACCCTGCACCAAATCGAAGTAGCCGTTGAGTCCATCATTAAAATCATGGACAGCCTAAAAGAGGAAGACCTAATAAAAAGACCCACTCCTTCCAAGCATTCCATAGGAGAGCTGCTTTCGCATATTTCTCTCATATGCAGGGCGGATGATCTTATCGCCGGGGGAGCCAGCCAAGAAGAAATGGATTCTTTTTATGGGAGTAAATCTATGCATACCCTCGCTGAAATGAGAAAGGAACTACAGCACAATTTTCACTATTTGAAAGAGCGGGTGGCGGAGCGGACGGAAGAAATGCTGTTGGAAGAGACCTCGTCCTATTGGGGAGTGACGTATACGAGATTCGAGTGGCTGGTGGAGGTTGCAGCTCATCTTTATCACCACCGAGGACAGCTTCATTCTATGCTTGTCCATTGTTATGGTAAGGATCCACAGATACCGATGTTTGAATGAGGAGTCACTTATTTGTAAGTGGAAAAGTGAATGTGCTGAGTAGCGCAGTTCAAAGTTGAAATCTTTTTTATCTAATTATACATTTAATGTACAAGTAAACTACAAAACTTGTACAAAACAAAAGGAGTGGATGAAATGAAAAAGATTTTTGCGATTTTTGTAACTGCTATGCTTTTCCTATCACTGGCAGGAGGTGCATTTGCAGCAGAAAATGACGCGATGGTTCGTATCGTACATGCGTCACCGGATGCCCCGGCTGTCGATGTATATGTTGACGGAAATGCCGTGGTGGAAGGTGCAGAATTTAAAGCAGCGACAGATTACATGAATCTTCCTGCCGGAGACCATAAAGTGGAAATTTATGCTGCCGGGACTATGGGAAGCGAAGATCCGGTCATTTCTCAAGATCTAACAGTTGAAGCAGGGATGGCTTACACTGTAGCGGCAGCCAACACTTTGGAAAACCTGGAGCTAGTCGTGGTACAAGACTCGATGGATGTGACAGAAGGGATGACCAAGGTGCGCGTTGGACACCTTTCTCCGGATGCACCAACCGTTGATGTTGGTCCTCTAGGAGGAGATGCATTATTCAGTGGTGCGGAATTCAAAGCCATCACAGATTACAAGGAATTGGATCCGGGAACATATGATTTAGAGATCAGAACACCTGAAGGAGATCAAGTGCTGGATCTGTCCGGTACGATGCTTGAAGAAAACACGGTGTACAGCGTATTTGCCATTAACACGGCTGATCAATTAGAAGTGCTTGTATTGAAGGATTATACAATGATGCCTGGAAGCATGCCTGAAACAGGAATGGGCGGAGCGGCGACTGAACAATCTTCGAATCTTCCAATTGTACTTGCATCAGTGGTATTAGGTGGAGCGGCTCTACTATTTGTCACACGCAGACAACTGCAAAAATAATGAAAAAACGATTACTGATTTTTCCTCTTATGGCTCTTCTGGCGGCATGTGCTGCCGAAGAGCCTCAAACCGTTCCGGAGAATGGCGTTCAATCATCCACCGTTGAACAACCTGTTAAAGCCAAAACTCCTATTGTAGAATCCGTAGAAGAAGAGAACAAGATCAAACCATCTGTCCTGTCGATCCCTAAGCTTGAACTTGAGGCGCCGATCAAGGAGTTCGGGCTTGATAATAACGGGGATATGGAGCTTCCGAAGAACGGGAAGGATGTAGCATGGTTTGAGCCGGGCTTTCAACCTGGCGAAAAGGGGAATGCCGTTCTTGCAGGGCATGTAGATGATGAGAAAAAGCCGGCTGTTTTTTTTGAACTGAAGACGCTTGAGCCTGGTGATGAGATCCATCTGGAAGGGGAATCTGGAAAAACCCTTACATTCGTGGTCAGGGAAAAGGTCGCCTATGATAAAGATGATGCACCGCTTCGAAAAATTTTTGGCCCGACTGAGAAAAGGATGCTGAATCTGATCACATGCACAGGTTATTTTGATCATGACATTCATAACTACGTAGAACGCCTAGTTGTCTATACAGAGCTGGTTGATGATCAAATAAACGAATCTTAAGTGTAGAGCTTACCTCCATCTCATGGAAGATAAGCTCTCTTTTTTTCCATAAAAAGCCTTTACACCCTCCGGATTTCCTATACTATTAATAGAGAGAGTTTTCTGACAAACATTTGTGGAGGTTAAGATGAAACTGAAGATATTACATACAAATGATGTACACAGTCATTTTGATGCATTTGGGAGAGCGGCTACACTGATCAAAGAGTGTAGAGATGAGAATACGATTGTGCTGGACGGAGGAGATTTTGCCGATTTCAAGAGCATCGAGCTTCAGGGAACAAAGGGGATGGCTGCGATTGAACTGCTTAATAGTGTCGGCTATGATGCATTGACCATCGGTAACAATGAAATGTTCAACGGCTTCGATACCCTTGAACATATGGCCGGGAATAGTCCCATCCCTTTTATCAGCAATAATCTGTACAGAAAAGACAAGGCGTCCATCAGCGGAGTGAAATCAAGCGTCATTCTGGAAAAGAACGGGGTGAGAATTTTTATTACGGGTGCCTCCCCTGACCTTCAGGGTTTCAATGACGGTCTAGGGGTACATATTATGGATTATAAGAATGCAATCAAGAAGGAACTCGTTCGCCACCGTGGAACATATGACGTCTGTATTCTTCTGAATCATGTGGGTACAGTAGCCGACGAGGAACTTGCGAATGAGCTGGAGGAGGTGGATATCATTCTTTCAGCCCATGATCATCAGCTATATGAACGGGCAAAGAGTGTGAATGGTACCATCTTGAACAGTGCAGGCTGCTATGGGGAGTACGTGGGTCTTGTCGAAGTGGATGTAACAAATGAGGGAGTTGAACTGATACGTGGTGAAACGATTTCGACTAAGTCCTCTTCAGTGGATCGTGAGGTGACAGATATTCTGAAGAAAAATAAGGCAATCGCGATTGAAGTGTTAAGCAAACCGCTTTACACACTCCACCGCCCCCTTTGGCATGATGTCATGGAAGAGAATCCGATGACGAATTTGATTGCCGACGGGCTGCAGGATATGCTGAAATGCGATTTCGGATTGATCAATAGTGGTATCGTGAACGCCGGGGCTTTTCAGAATATCAGTCATAAGAAGCTCATCGAAATCTGTCCATCTCCATTGAATCCGACGTCATTCGAAATCCAGGGAAAGCATATCCGGAAGGCGATCGAGGAATCCCTGGATGCCCAGGTATGCTTGGCTGATGGAAGAGGTCCGGGCTTCAGGGGGAAATTTGTTGGCAGGCTTCATGTGTCTGGTGCAGAAATTATTCATGAAGGGCAGCGAATCTCTGAAATCCTTATCGGCGGAACGCCATTAGAGGATGAGAAATGGTATTCTGTTGCCTCATCAGATTATCTACTGCGGGGATCCGGCTATGAATCCCTCGGTCATGGCCGAAATGAAAAGTACCTACCTGAGGAGATCCGTGATGTGATCAGGATGTACGGTGAACGCGCCGGGTTCATTGAAAAAGCGCAGATGAACAGGTGGCGGGAAAGCAGTAATGTCATGGCTTAGACTTCCACGGAGACGCTCAGTGAACCTGGGCGTTATTTATTGAAACGAATGAGGTATGGACTGAACATGTGAGCAGGTCTTTTTTCTGTGAAACTTAGGCAGCCTTCCAGTAAAATAGAGATAACTACTTGTATGAAGGAGAACGTGCCATGAAAAAGAAAATCGTGTGGATTGTCAGCAGTTTGTTGTTGTTTCTACTCATTGGTCTGACTGTCGCCGGCAACTACTTTTATGATGTAGCCATCAATCGCAGCAATGAAGCAGTGGAGTTATACGGCGGGACGGAGGAAGCGGTTGAAGCAGTCAGTGCCCTGGAGGAAGAACAAGAGAGGTTGGAAGAATTAAGAAACTGGACAAGTAAGCGGGATTTTCAAACGGTGGAGATTGAATCGGAAGATGGGTTGACACTTAGAGCCAAATACCTCGAGAACGAATCCCCAAATGGGAAGACGGTGATCCTTACTCATGGATATAAGGGAAACAGCGAGCAGATGCCGGAGATCACCAGATTCTATTATGAAGAGGGATACAATATCCTGAAGCCCGATGCACGGGGACATGGTAAGAGTGAAGGGGACTATATCGGATATGGATGGGACGATCGGCTGGATATGAAAAAGTGGATCGATCTTTTGATCAACGAAAAAGGACAGAACACCATCTTTCTCCATGGCTTTTCAATGGGGGCCGCCACCGTGTTGATGACGAGTGGTGAAGACCTTCCGGAAGAGGTGAAGGGAATCATTGCAGACAGTGGATATACTTCAGTGGACGAGGAGCTTGCCCATCAGTTGAAATATCTTTATCATTTACCTGCATTTCCGATTATGGATATCACGGGTGTGGTGACAAAGGTAAGAGCAGGTTATTCATTCAAGGAAGCATCCGCATTGGAGCAGGTGAAGAAGAACCATCTGCCCCTATTCATCATTCATGGCGATAAGGATGAGTTGGTTCCGACGGAGATGGCCCAACGCTTGTATGAGGCGGCGCACGGTCTGAAAGAAATATGGATCGTACCGGGGGCGGGACATACAGAAGGGTTCACAGTCGAAGAAGAAGAATATAAGAAACGGATCAAGGGGTTCATTGCCGAAGCGATGAAATCATAGAAGGGGTGAATCGTGATGGGGGAAAAAATGTTATTTGAAGCGTATAAAAATGCTCTACATCCTTTACAGGGTCATGGGAAGAGGGATTTTCATGTCCTGAAGGAGGCACTTGAGGGGTTCGATGGTGATTTAGATAGTGATATTTATGGGTCTGGAAAAATAATAGAAGACTTCCAAAAGAAGATGGCGGATAGTCTTGGAAAAGAACAGGCCGTGTTCTTTCCGAGTGGGACAATGGCCCAGCAGATTGCCCTTCGTATTTGGTGTGATCAAAAAGAGGTGCATAGAGTGGCGTACCACCCTTTATGCCATCTGGAAATACATGAAGAGGATGGCTTGAAGAAATTACACGGGATCAAGCCCATTTTATTGGCGGATAAGGACCGGGTTATTGGTCTCGAGGACGTTGTCGGTATAGAAGAGGAGATAGCATGCTTATTATTGGAGCTTCCTCAACGGGAAATAGGGGGGCAGCTGCCTGAATATGAAACTCTTGAAGCGATTTCTCAATATTGCCGGGATAAGGGGATCAAGGTCCATCTGGACGGGGCGCGACTATATGAAGTGCTCCCTTATTACGGGAAGACTGCTGCAGAAATCTGTGAGTTGTTTGATAGTGTCTATATTTCGTTTTATAAGGGGTTCGGAGGAATTGCAGGTGCGATCCTTGCAGGCGACGAGGCATTCACTGACGAATCCAAAGTGTGGAAAAGGCGCCATGGCGGTGATCTGATCAGTCTTTATCCATACATTCTCAGTGCCGACTACTATTTCGATCAACGTATCGATAAGATGAATCAGTATTATGAAGGCGCGAAGGAGCTGGCTGCTTATTTCAATAGTTGCGAGGGAATCAGGACCCTCCCTGAAACGCCTGTTTCGAATATGTTTCACGTCTTCTTCCACTATCCTCAACAGCAAATCGAAGCCATTCTGATTGAAGTGTATGAAGAAACGGGGATCGGCTTAACCGGTTACGTGAAAGAAGTAAGTGAAAATGAGTGCGCATTCGAAGCGAGTATTGGAGATCAATACAAAACCCTACCAAAAGATAAATTGGAAAAAATGTTCGCCCTCTTAAATGAAAAACTAAAACAAGAAAATAAATAGAAAAAGTGGTATCGGAACTATTCCGATGCCACTTTTTTTGAGGGACGGACCTCACCGAAATCGCGTGGTGATAAGGATTTGTCTGAAAAAGCGCCCCTTTTGGAGGTCCGTCCCTCAAAAGGAATCCTAATTGACTATTGAAATATTCTGATTATTAGGTATAATTCGTTACATTATACTTTTTTATGGAAGGGGAGAGGGCAGATGAGTGTGAAGGATAGTCGTTTGGTTGATGAGTTAAGGGAGGTTGTTGGCAGTGGGCAGGTGACGATGAATGAAACGGTTTTGAATCAGCATGGAAAAGATGAGTCCTATCATTCCCCAAGCCCGCCGGATGTGGTGGTGTTTCCCCGTAGCAGTGAGGAGGTGAGTGCTGTCGTGAAACTGGCATCTGCTCACCATATACCAATCATTCCATTTGGACTTGGAACCAGTCTTGAAGGGCACGTCATCCCGTATGATAAAGGGATCACGATCGATTTTTCCGAGATGAATGGGATTCTTGAAGTAAGGGAGAAGGATTTCCTCGTCAAGGTTCAACCCGGTGTGACGCGCACCCAGCTGAATAAAGAATTAAAGAAATATGGCCTCTTCTTCTCAGTGGACCCCGGAGCGGATGCGACTCTCGGAGGAATGGCGGCTACGAATGCCAGTGGGACGACGTCTGTTAAATATGGTGTCATGCGTGATCAGGTACGTGATCTTGAAGTGGTACTCCCTGATGGGGAAGTGATCCACACGGGGAATATGGCTCAGAAATCCTCCTCCGGATATCACTTGAATAGCTTATTTGTAGGGTCTGAGGGGACGCTGGGGTGTATCACGGAATTGACACTCCGCGTATACGGCATCCCTGAACACATCGTATCAGCACGTGCTTCTTTTAAACATGTTGATGATGCGGTGGAAGCCGTTGTTTCGATCCTTCAGGCGGGAATCCCGATTGCCAGGTGTGAGCTTGTGGATGAGCCGTCCATGATTCAAGTGAACCGGTTCAGTGATACGGACTATAAGGAAAAACCGACTCTGTTTCTTGAGTTTCATGGAAATGAAGCGGGTCTGAACCAAGACGTTGAATTCATGAAAGAAATCGTTGCAGACCATCGGTGTGAAGATATTGTCTTTGAAGAAGATACGGCAGCACGGAATAAATTGTGGGAAGCGAGGCATAATCTTGCCTATGCTTATGTACATGGGCATCCGGGAAGGAAACTCATGGTGACGGATGTCTGTTTGCCTATTTCTGAATTATCGGGAGCCGTTCAGCACGCCAGGGGAAAACTTGAAGAACTAGAGCTCATCGGTGGAATTCTCGGACATGTGGGAGATGGAAATTACCATACCTCACTCATGATTGATTTGAATGACCCGGACGAGGTGAAGCGGGCCGGCATCTATAACGAACTGATTGTGGAATACGCCCTTGAACGGAATGGAACATGTACAGGGGAACATGGAGTAGGTGTAGGGAAGATGAAATATCAAGAACGGGAACACGGGGGAGCTCTGAAGGTCATGGAGAAAATCAAACTGGCACTTGATCCCGATGGAATCTTCAACCCTCACAAACTGGTACATAAAAAGAAGGAGGACTCAAAATGAGACTACTTGAAACCATCAGTAATCTGGCAGGGAAGTACTTTGCGGTATGGGTCATCCTGGTAGCGGCTGTCGCTTATTTTATTCCTGCGCCATTTCTACCTTTAGGAGCGTATATTACGATTCTATTGGGTGTCGTGATGTTTGGCATGGGGCTCACTTTGAAGCCTGTTGATTTTCAACTGGTACTAAAAAAACCTCTTCCTGTCATCACAGGGGTCCTGGCACAATTTCTCATTATGCCGCTGGGTGCTTTTTTGATTGCTTACATACTTGGCCTGCCGGCTGAACTGGCTGCCGGTTTGGTATTATTAGGCTCAGTTCCCGGTGGGACGGCATCCAACGTCATGGTCTATCTGGCTAAAGGAAATCTGGCGTTATCAGTCGCCATGACCTCACTGTCGACGCTTTTAGCGCCCATTGCAACGCCCCTGATCCTTCTAGGTCTTGCTGGTCAGTGGCTACCCGTCGATCCCGTCGCCATGTTTCTTTCAATCGTGCAGGTAATCATCCTGCCGATCACTTTTGGGTTAGTGATACGAAAGCTATTCCCGGGTATCGTGGAAAAGAGCCTGAACGTCATCCCGCTTATTTCAGTTCTCGCGATCATCATCATCGTTTCAGCCGTCGTCTCTGCAAATGTTGAAAATATCGCCTCTTCCGGGGCCATTATTTTCACGGCTGTGATCCTTCATAATCTATTTGGATTGGGCTTGGGATACGGGACCGGTGTCCTGATGAAGCTGGATGAGGGGACGAGACGTGCGATCTCTATTGAAGTGGGAATGCAGAACTCCGGACTCGGTGTGGCCCTTGCCACTGCCCACTTTGGTCCCCTCGCTGCCCTGCCGAGTGTCATTGCGGCTGTATGGCATAATATTTCAGGACCGATCCTTGCAACGTTTTGGAGTAAGAAGCCTGTGGAGGTCGAGGTGGAGGGGGAATATAGTAGAAGATCCGTCACTCCTACGGTGAGGTAGAGTAAATAGAAAGGTTCGGAGATGCTGAAAAGATGAAATGCGTCTTCCCTCACTCATATCTTATAATCAAAAAGGCAGATCCCCACATGAAAGTGGGGATCTGCCTTTTTATAGAGGGACGGACCTGCCTTTTTAATGCACAAAGCCCGTCCTTATCACATTTCACCTTGAAAAGTGAGGTCCGTCCCTCAAATCTACTTCCTTAGTAGCAGGTACATAAAGTAAGGTGCGCCGATGAGGGCGATCATGATGCCCGCGGGGATTCCGTCGGGTTGGAGGATGTTCCGGCCGATGGTGTCTGCAAGGAGCAGGAGCCAGCCTCCGAGTAATATGGCGATGGGGATGAACAGTTGATTGCGCGGCCCGACCATCGCTTTTGCCATATGAGGGGCCATCAGACCGATAAAGGCGATCCCTCCTGTGACGGAAACGGCGGAGGCTGCCAGGGCGACTGCTACGATCAGCATCATAAACCGTTCACGGTTGATCGAGACGCCGACCCCTACCGAAACTGGTTCGCTTAAACCAAGCAGGTTCAGCATCTGGGATTTATACAGTGCATATGGAATGAGGATCACCAGCCAAGGGAGTATTGCCCATATGAACGGCCAGTCGGCACCCCATATATTCCCCGCCAGCCATTTGGCAATGAAATCTACTTTTGCCCGTTCAGCACTCGAAATCAGAATGATCATGAGCCCCGACAAGGCCATGGAGAATCCAACTCCCACTAGGACGAGCCGGACGGGCTGTATCCCGTTTCTCTTACTATATGATAATAAGTAAATCAAGCAGGCTGTAAGGAGTGCTCCCCCGAAAGCCACCACCGGAAGCAGGTAAGCAAATGACCCCGCATCGATGGGGAAGAATAAAAAGAAGATGGCAATCGCAACACCTGCCCCCGAATTGATCCCTATGATCCCTGGGTCAGCCAGGTCATTACGGGTCATCCCCTGCAGAATGGAACCGGATAAGGCGAGGGCCATCCCTGCGAGAATCGTGATGATGATCCTCGGTAAACGTATGGAGAAAAGGATGAATTCTTCTTTGAATGACCCATCACCTAATAAAGTGGGGAGGAGCCTATTATACGATACAGAAGAATAGCCCAGGCCGAAGCTGATAAAGGCTGTTGTGACAATAAGTATGAAGAAAGCTATAAGTAGCCATCGTTGTTTTTTAATCAAATCAGGATGTATCATGAGAAGCCTTTCCCTCCTTTATGCACGATGAATAGGAAGAAAGGAAGTCCCATCATCGCGACGATCGCTGCCACGGGCGTTTCGTATGGAGCATTGATCGTGCGTCCAAGTGTGTCAGCGAGAAGCATGAATGAAGCCCCAAACAGGGACGAGATCGGAATGATGAAACGGTAATCTGTCCCGACAACCGCCCGGACCATATGGGGAATCATCAACCCTATGAACACCATATTCCCAACAAGTGCAACGGCGGCACCTGCGAGCAGGATGATCACGATGAACAGGATACTTTTTACAAACGCGGTGCGCTGACCCAAGCCTACCGCTACTTCTTCATTCAAACTCAAGATCGTCAGTTGTCTGGAGAAAAATAAAGCTACCAGAATCCCAATCACAATAAACGGAACGATTACCTGCAACAGAGTCCAGGTAGTGCCAATCAACCCACCTGCTGTCCACATGGAGACATCTTTTGACAGCTTGAAAAAGAGGCCAATCCCCTCTGCAATGGCAAATAAAAAGGCAGATACGGCTGCTCCTGCCAGTACGATTCTAAAGGGGGAGAAACCGCCCCTTTTTAAGGAGCTGATCCCGAACACCATAATGGCCCCTGCGGCTGAACCTATGAAGCAGGCAATCATGATCCCGAAATAACTGATGGAGGGGATGAATGCGAGGGCGACTGCCAGTGAAGCATTCGCTCCGGCTGTCAGTCCAAGCAAACCCGGATCGGCCAGGGGATTCCGGGTCATGCCTTGCATGATGGCACCTGATACAGCCAGGGCCGCCCCGACCACAATGGCGGCAACTTCCCGGGGGAATCGGATCTCTTGAAGAATGTTTATTTTGTCGCCTTCAGCGGAAAAGGTCAGGGCATGAAAGACGTCCCTCACCGTTGTCTCTGCGGCTCCATATATAACAGATATGAGAAAGGCGGCTATAAAAAGGAGGGCTGCACCGATCAATTTGAATATAAATGGAATTCGTTGATCTTGATTTATCATCATCCATCATCTTTTCTTTTTTAGAGTATAGAAAAGGGGAATTCTTATCATAAGAATCCCCCTTTAAGAATTAATTTCCTAGAAATTTATCTTTGAAGAAGTCCAATTGGTAATCCAATGTGAGAGGATCATTAAAGTAAAATTCCATCATATTCACTTCAAATACCTGATTCTTCTTCACTGCCGGGATGTTCTTGTATGTTTCGGTTTCCATAAAGGAGTTATCTGCTTTAGGATCTTTGCTCAAGATCAGATAGTCCCCGGCAAATTCGGGCATCACTTCAGTGGAAAGAGCGAAATATCCTGGTTCCAGTGCTTCTTTTTTTACTTTTTCAGGCATTTTTAAATCCATTTCCTGATAAAGGATTTCTGTACCGCGTCCCCAGTTGTTCCCGTATACGTATAATTGCTTATTGAAACTTTCAATGACTGAAACAGTCGTATCTTCACCGATTTTTGCTTTGATATCATCACCGGCAGCTTTGGCACGCTTCTTGAAATCGTCTACCCATTTCTGAGCTTCTTCTTCCTTGTTTAACAGTTTTCCAATTTCGATATGTTGTGTTAAGTAGTCAACTTTTCCATATGTGTATGTAACCGTAGGAGCGATTTCATTTAATTTATCCACATTCTTGATATTGGATAAGCCAATGATCAAATCCGGATTCAGTTCGATGATCTTTTCAAGACTTTCATCTGTTACTTCTTCTACGCCTTTAAGCTCTTTATCCCATCGTGGATTCAGTTTGGACCATGAGTCCACACCGACCAGGTTTACATCGAGGGCCATTACGTTTCCGGCAAATGAAGATAGAACCACAACGCGCTCTGGGTCGGCAGGTACTTCAACGGGACCATTTTCTGATTGATAGGTGATGGTATCTGATTTACCATCCTTTTCCTTTGATTCTGAGCCTTCTTCTTCTGTTGAACCATTGCTGCAGGCACTAACCAGTAACACCAACAGCAGAGTAAACGGAATGAGCCATTTTTTCATGTTGATCTTCTCCTTTGAGTAAATTGTATGTGACACACATTGGCTTATTTGTTCGGGGATCTCTTCCAATTTCGGCATCAATGTAGAATACCTTCTTCAATACGTCATGGGTGATTACTTCTTCGCAACTTCCGGATTTGACGATTTCACCTTCTTTTAAAGCTACGATATAATCGGCAAACCTGGCTGCCTGGTTTAAATCATGCAGGACCATTACGATGGTGCGTTCCTGTTCCAGGTTGAGCTTTTGTAATAGCTCAAGTACTTCGAGCTGGTGGGCCATGTCTAAATATGTAGTAGGTTCATCGAGGAAAATGATGTCCGTTTCCTGTGCAAGAGACATGGCGATCCACACACGTTGTCGCTGACCGCCTGATAAGGCATCGACTTCTCTGTACTTAAATTCAAGAGTCCCAGTCACTTCAAGGGCCCAATTGATCACATCAAAATCTTTTTTCGTCAGCCGTCCCATTCCCTTTTGGTGGGGGAAACGTCCGTATGACACCAATTCACCAACCGTCAATCCACTTGCACTTTCAGGTGTTTGAGGGAGAATCGCCATTTTTTTTGCCAATTCTTTTGTATTTCCTTTTGAAATGTTTTCACCATCCAACAGGACATTGCCGGAGTGGTGGGGGATGATACGGGTAATCGCTTTCAACAAGGTGGACTTACCACAACCATTGGATCCGATGATGGTGGTGATCTTTTTATCCGGGATGTCGACGCTGAGATTTTTCACAATCAGGCGGTCCCCGTAACCAATGTTTAATTCGTCTGTGCAGAGGCGTACCATTTTATGACCTCCATTTATAAAATTGATAATGATTCTCATTCTCGGGCAATTTCAATACTATAATCCTTTTTTCCCAATGTCAACAGAAAATTTGGTTGTCAAGTGAATGAAAAAGAGATAGGATGTAATTGAGAATGATAATCAATTATAGTTTGGTTACTCAAGGAGTGAGCGGAAATGGAGAAAGAACTATTCGATGTGACGGTCATCGGGGGAGGGCCGGCTGGCCTTTACTCAGCCTTTTATAGCGGTCTTAGAGAAATGAAAACAAAGATCATTGAATTTCAGCCAAGTTTAGGCGGAAAGATACATGTATATCCTGAGAAGATGATCTGGGATGTAGGAGGGCTTATACCAGTTCCGGGAGCAAAACTGATCGAGCAACTTGTTCAACAGGGATTGACATTCGATCCGACTGTCGTTCTGAATGAAAAAGTTGAAACGATTACACGTAACGAAGAGGGAATCTTTATTCTGGAAGGCTCTTCCGGTGAAAAACATTACTCAAAAACGGTCATCGTCGCTGTGGGAAGTGGGATCATCAATCCGCAAAAGCTTGACATCGAAGGGGCAGAACGTTTTGAAGTTTCCAATTTAAACTACACTGTGAAATCCTTGAAACGATTCAAAGGAAAGACCGTCATCATTTCAGGTGGAGGGAATTCCGCAATTGACTGGGCCAATGAACTGGAGCCGGTGGCTGAGAAGGTCTACATTGCCTATCGCAAGGATGCCCTCAAAGGACACGAAGCACAATGTGCACAGCTCATGAACAGTACAGCCACTTGCCTGTTGAACACGTCCATTTCTAAGCTAATTGCGGGATCCGACCATGATTCAATTGAAAGGGTACAGTTAATCAATCACCAAACAAATGAAGTATCCTATCTGTCGATCGATGAAGTAATCATCAATCATGGATATGAAATCGATACATCCTTACTTAAGAATAGTTCACTCGAAATCGAGATGATCGATCAATATTATATTGCAGGCACGACTACGAGCGAATCATCACTAGAAGGGCTATATGCAGCAGGAGATATCCTGAAACATGAAGGAAAAGTGAACCTGATAGCAGGTGCATTTCAAGATGCAGCAAACGCGGTCAACAAAGCCAAGCAATTCATTCAACCCGACGCAAATGAATTCGCCATGGTATCATCCCATAACGAAGTATTCAAAAAAAGGAATAAAGAGCTGGTGAAGCAGATGATGAAATAGAGGGACGGACCTTCTTTTCACAGGGGTTATTCCTTATTTAACAAGGTTTCAGTGCTTGAAAGTGAGGTCCGTCCCTCACAAAGAAAGATGCTTACCGAGGTAAGCATCTTTCTTTGTTATGCGTGGTATTGTTCGACGTTTTTTCTTTGGCTGTTTGATTTGGTACGCTTGTTGGCAAGGTAGCCTAAGAGCAGGACCAGAATCATTAAGCCGATTGTGATGATGGTGGTAATGGTTCCGTGATGAAGGTTGATCAGATCCAGGAACTTCTCATCCGACACGATCATTTCCCCTGCTGTGTAGGCAAGGATCCCAGCCCCAAGGTAAGCGATCCAGCGGAATCTTTCAAGGATTTTCACAATGGCTTTCGAGCCGAATATCATGATCGGGATCGAAATGAAGACGCCGAGGGCGATCATACCGATATGTCCATGAGCGGCACCTGCAACAGCAACGACATTATCAAGACTCATGGCAGCATCTGCGATAATGATGGTCATAATGGCCTGTCTAAGTCCGGTGTGTGATTTGATATTGGCTTCCTCTTCATCTTCAACGAGCACCTGGTAGGCAATCCATAGTAACAGGACTCCTCCTATGAGATGCACATAAGGAATCTGAAGTAAATAGACGATGATGGCAGCAAAGAAAATACGCAGGATGACGGCACCCGCCGTGCCCCAGAAAATGGCTTTGTTCTGAAGGTCTTTGGGTAATCTCCTCGTTGCCATTGCAATGACAATCGCATTATCTCCAGATAAAATGATATCGATGGCTATGATTTTTAAAAGGGCAATGATTGCACCGGTAGAGATGGCAAGTCCAAGTGGAAATAAGAAATCCATATTGCTTCCTCCTTGTGTATACGAATCTATGAATAATTTGCTAACTAATCTATTATACCACATTTTTTTAATAGAAAAACTTCCAGCATTCACGTTGGCCGTTAACTCTATTCCATGGGAGGAATTTCATGGTTAATAGAGAGAATGTGACATTAATGCATATTCAGCTAATGTGCTATCACCAAGGAATCCCCGACTCCTGAATGGAATCGGGGATTTTCGGTTTCATTATGATTGGGGGTAAGGTTGTGGATAGGGATAAGGGTAAGGATACGGATAAGAATTTGAAGTCATGAGTTTTAAACAAACCGAACGTGGTAAATGAAACATACCACATTTACTAGAGGAGGATTCACACGTTTTGGCAACAATCGTTACCTTAGGAGCCATTCTATTTATTTTGGTCAACTTAATTTATTTCTTTAAGGATAAGCATTTTAAGTACAGCTATTTCAGCACAGCGCTTTTTTTAAAGCTGTTCTTTGTACTTTTCAGTATCATGATGGCATTTGCTGTAGTCTATTATGCCCTGTCATTTGGCAATCCGATGCTCAGGGTAAGCTCGCCGAGTGGGAAGCCGGTGGAGCACACATTCCTTAACTACCTCTACTATAGCGGGGTGACGATCCTGTCTGTCGGTTACGGGGATTATATCCCGACGGGGCATCTCAGATTCTTCGCGCTGCTTGAAGCGGCGATCGGACTGTTACTTCCGACGGCCTACTTTATGAAGGTATTGGATTCGAAGGGTAATAAAGGGAATGAGTAAGCCCGAGAACCCGAATCATATAAAAAAGCGTGTACCAGGTACAATCAATCCCGATTGTACCTGGTACACGTACTTTACATCCACATCCCCGGTTTCACCACCATAAACCACAGCATAGCCAACAGGAGAATGAGATAAGTCCAAACGGTCCGATGTAACTTTCCAACAAGCTTTTCCCTATCCGCATCTACCTCTCCGAATTTCCGCAGAGTCGGCGAAAATGCCCGTGCCAAAAAGAAGAGAGAGCAGAACATGATGACGAGGGTCATGATGATCCACGGTGTCGTCCATGTCCATGGTCCAAGAAGAACGAGGAGAATCCCCGTTCCCACAAGGAAGTGTCCTGAATGCTTGGAAAGCTGCACGGTGTAGCGGAATGTATCCAGGTACGAAGGCAGGATGGCCGGAGACGCGGTCCGTAATTTTTTCATCGTCACGAGAAGTAAGAAAAATGGCCCGATGGAAGCCACGACACTTATGACATGAAGATAGATCAATGTTTTATATAGCAGTTGCTCCATGTGAAGTGCTCTATTCTGTCACTAAACTAAATTCGTGGACCCATACTTTCATGCCGGGGTGCCACGGCATTCCTGGATGAAAGGAGAGGATGGCATTTTTATAATCCTCCACTGATTGATATCCTTCTTGCTTTGCGTGATCGTCTGTCAGTTCGCCTAATGACTGGGAATAGACGCTGTTCACTATGTATTTCTTTCCTTGAAGCTCCATGATTTCCCCGACATCTGCGTATCTTCCATTTCGGCGGGTTGCCGTTTTCGTTCCTTGAAGCACTTTTTCAACGTCTTCCGCATTTGTGACTAAACGCTCGATGGTACATGTTTTTGGTGGCATTTCCTGATTTGTCATATTTAAAAACCCCTTTCGACCTATACTATAGCATAGTCTTGGGTCGGGGAGAATATCTGGGTCTATCTTTGGCGCTTTCTAAACCGTTCTTTTCGTTTCCTAAAAAGAATTTCTATCTCTAGTCGGAATTGCTTTCAGGTGCTATGATTGGATGAAATATCCGACGTAGAAAGAAGGCTCCGAAGCATTGAAAAAATGGCAAACGTATATCATCCTTGTGTTCATCATGCTCATATGGGGCTTTAATGTACCGGCGTTAAAAACGCTTGTAAGCGAATTTACACCTGTCACGATCACATCGCTTCGCATTTTTACAGCAGGTGTCACAGTATTTATTCTCCTCGGTCTTATGGGAAAAATCAGGAAGCCGACAGCAAAGGAATTCCTGTTCATCATTACCGGTGGTCTGGTAAATGTAGTCAGTCACCATTATTTCTTATCCGTCGGGTTAACGGGAACGTCGTCTACAAACGGTGGACTGATCCTTGGAACAGGGCCATTATTAACGGCTCTAATGGCGACGATCATCCTCAGGAACCGGCCGACCGTGATTAAAATCATCGGGTTTCTTTCAGGCAGTGTCGGTGTGACGATCATTGTATTGTCGGGAGGGGAAGGAATCGGTGGACTGAAGATGGGAGATTTGTTCATTTTTATCTCCATTTTTTCTCAGGCATTGAGCTTCATCATCATAAGCCATGCCGCGAAGACGTTGGATCCCCGTTTATTGACGGGATACATGCTTGTGTTCGGTTCTGTCGTCCTGTTTGTCATCAGCCTGATTACCGAGCCGGGAGGGCTGAAACAATTAGGTGATGCGCCGGTCTCAATCTGGGTGTTGTTTTTTGCCTCGGCCATATTGGCGACAGCAGTTGGACATATGATCTACAATCATTCGATTGGAAAAATAGGGGCTGCAGAAACATCGATTTTCCTGAACCTTAATACCTTTTTCTCACTTCTGGGAGCGGCGATTTTTCTTGGTGAAACCGTGACAATCTTTCACCTGGTCGGACTGGTGTTCATCGTCCTTGGAGTCGTATGTGGTTCAGGAACCCTGGAAGAATTTGTGGTGAAAAGAAAACAAAAACGTTTCCTGGATGGAAAACGGAAACATCAAGTATAGATGGTTCTGTTTTTTTATCCATCATAATTTTAAGGTTCCTTCAATAAAATAAAATGGTCAATACATTTTGAGGAGGAACGGAATGCTTAATGAGCAAATTCAAAAGCTGGTGAATAATTTAATCGGAATCGAGCATGTGTCGACTACCCTTTATCTTGCGATGTCTGCCTATATGGCGAATCAGAATTATACAGGGATGGCAAGTTGGCTGAGACTACAGTCGGATGAGGAGCGAACACATATGTTGAAGCTTATCGACTATGTGACAGACAGGGGGGGAATGGTGGATATTCAGCAGCTTCCTGCCCAACCCAAAGAGTATGGCACCCCTCTTCAAACGTTTCAAAAAGTGCTGGAGCATGAGCAATTCGTTACAAACTCCTATCAACAAGCATACAATTATGCCGCACAAATTGATCAACAGACTGCTGTCATCATTCAGGAATTTCTGAGAGAACAGATTGATGAAGAAGCTCAGGCGCTAACGATTGTTGATCGGTTAAAACTCGCCGGAAATAATCCCGCCGCTCTATTGGTACTGGACCAGGAACTTGGTCAGCGTACAGCAGCACCTGCAGCCGGTCCCGCTCCTGCGGGTGGTTGATTCAACAGTGAATTCCTGCCTTCCCATTCTTGGGAGCAGGTTTTTTTTATTGAATTAAAATGAAAAGGGATACTCTCCGCCCCAACCGTTCATACTGAAGAAAACGAATCTCTTTTAGGTGATCAGATGATTTATATTTACAACGATTTCGGTGGTACTCATACCACGTCCTTGGCTGCAGCTTATCACTTGCAATTATTGAAACCGGGGGAGTTAATGAAGAAGGAGATCCTTTCGGTTCCTTATTTTAACCAGCTTACGAAAAAAGACACGGGACATATTTTTTATCATGGAATGGACGAAAAAGATAACCCAGTTTATACGATTGCACGAAGGAATTCCAAGTATGTGGTACCTGCCTTAACAGATTTAAGTGGCATTTTGCTGAATCGATATGGACAAAAGGAAAAGATCATCATTTCCAATACTTCGCCAACCGTCCCGCCAACGATGACAGCGGGAGGGTTCTTCTCGAGGGAACTGGGGATCGATTGGATCGGCGTGCCCCTCCTTGTGAAAGGGGCGAAGCAATGTCATGGCCTCATTCAACATCTCGTGGAGGAAACAAAGCGTGTGGCAACAACATCCCCTGAACAGGTCGTTGTATTAGAAAATAAAAAATATCAATATAAAATGGGGAAAAAGGATATATTCTGGAAGTAAAGCATATTATAATAAGTAAATACTACTGGGTAAAAGGTTTGTTTCTTGGAGAACAGAATGGACCTGTACATAATGGTCATACTACAGTAAAACGGAGGTGTCCGCATTGGAAGGTAAACCATTTCACTTTGATGGCAGTCACCATTTCGCAGCAGGGGAAACACAAGAAAACACTCCATTTGAACTAACAGACGAAATGAGAAAAAATATCGGTGGAAACCCGTTTGAAGTACCAGGTGAAGAAGAGTAAGCATCGAGTGCTGTCCTAAAGGGCAGCATTTCTTTTTTACACCGTTTAAAAAAGGATAATTCCATCCATATCTTCACAAAATACGATTGTGAGTTAATAGAAGAAAGGATGGATGATGTATGGCAAAAGTATTATATATCACCGCGCATCCCCATGACGATACCCAATCGTATAGCATGGCGGTCGCGAAAGCTTTTATGGATACGTATAAGGAAGTGAACGGGGATGATGAGGTGATTCACCTCGATTTATACCGGGAGCATATTCCTCATATCGATGCGGATGTTTTCAGCGGATGGGGAAAGCTCCAATCAGGTAAAGGGTTTGAGGAGCTTTCCATGGAAGAGCAGAAGAAGGTAAACCGCTTGAATGAACTATCCGATCAGTTTATCGGGGCTGATAAATACGTATTTGTTACTCCTTTCTGGAATTTTTCATTTCCACCGGTGATGAAAGCATATATCGATTCCGTGGCAGTGGCAGGGAAATCATTCAAGTATACGGAACAGGGGCCGGTTGGATTATTGACCGACAAGAAAGCGATACATATCCAGGCCCGGGGCGGTATTTACTCTGAAGGACCGGCAGCAGGCATGGAAATGGGGCATCGTTATTTAAGTCTTATCATGCAATTTTTCGGTGTACCTTCCTTTGAGGGTGTATTTATAGAGGGACATGCGGCGATGCCGGATAAAGCACAGGAGATCAAGGAAGATGCGATTGGCCGTGCGAAAGATGCAGCACATAGTTTCTAATGAAATGCTTAAGAAAGAGCCTGAACCTAAGCGTTCAGGCTCTTTCTTCTTTATAAGATGGCTGACTTCTCTACGTCGGCCTCTGTCGGTTCTGGTACGAAAGCAAGTATCACGATCCCGATGATAAAGAGGATGACCAGACTGAAGACACCACTGCTGGACGCACCGGTCATTTGCGCGGTGACTGCAACTAATAAGGGACCGAGAATCGATGCAAACTTACCGAAAATATTGTAAAATCCAAAGAATTCGTTGGCATTTTTCTTCGGTATCAGCTTTGCAAAATAAGCCCTGCTCAGTGCCTGGATGCCTCCTTGGGAGGAAGCGACGAGCATGGCGAGGATCCAGAAGTCCATGGTTGTTTCTAAGAAATAGGCGTATATACAAACGATGATATACACGGAGATTCCCACATACAGCATCTTTTTCCCCGTAAATCGTTCGGCGAGTCTTCCGTATAGGATCGCAAAAGGTCCAGCCACCACCTGGGTCACAAATAGAATGATCAAAAGGTTGGTGGAGGTGATCCCAAGATCCGATCCGTACGCCGTGGACATCGTAATGATGGTGCCGACCCCGTCAATATAAAAGAAGTAAGCAAGCAGGAATAGAAATAGGGCACGGTATTTCCTGACTTCTTTCATCGTTTTGCCAAGACGTTTGAAGCTGTTCGCGACCGGGCTTTTTTCCCGTTGGATGAAGTAGCGCTGATGTACATTCTTTAATAGCGGTATAGAGAAGAGACCCCACCATAAAGCGGTAATCACAAAGGCAATCTTACTGGCGACGGTGACGGAGATGGGAAGGGTCCCATTCTGGGATAAGATGATAATGGCGATGCTTAAGATGAACGGGATTGTGCTTCCGATATACCCTAATCCGAATCCCCGGGACGATACACGGTTCATTCGTTCTTCCGTCGTAACATCGGTCAGAAAGGCATCATAGAAGACGTTCGAACCGGCTGAGCCGACTGCTGCAACTGTATAAAAGACTAAAAGGAGCAGCCATTGATCACTTGGGACGAAAGCGAGGAGGAGGGTGAATGTCACACCCAGTGCAAAAAAGAAGGTAAAGAACTTCTTCTTATATCCCTCATAATCGGCGATGGTACCAAGTATGGGGCCGATCATGGCCAGGATGAAGGTCGCAATGGCAATGGTGTATCCTAAATAGGCCGTTGAATTAGCGGCACTGACACCTGCATTTGTAGCGGCCGCTTTATAGAAGAGCGGAAAGACGGCGGTAGATATGATGATGGAATACGCTGAATTGGCCCAATCATAAAAAATCCAGCTACTTTCTTCTTTTGAAAAACGTTTCATGGTTTTTCCCCCTAAGGAAACAGAATCTTCTTTAGATATCCAATACTTCTTCAATCGTTTTTCCGTCAATATCTTCTAAGGTGAGTCCGAGCAATCTAGCAAATGTCGGTCCTTCATCAATGAGACCCATGGAAGGAATCTCGAGGTGAGGACGAATTCCTTTTCCCGCCGCCATGAAGATCGTGGAGTAGTTCTCCTTTTCCGGAGAATAGCCGTGGGAGCCGTACGTATAACGCTTATCCTTCACATCTTCCGGAGTGATCGTATGAATAAAGGATCCATCCAGTGCATCTTTGAAATAATAGCCGAGTCGGGCCTCGAGCATAAACGCACAGTGTTCATCGGCCCCTTTCCCGGCAGCTTCTTCTCCTGTGAGTACGGATTCGATTCCTTTTGAAGGGTCTGGTTGTAACCGTTCCAAAAGCGACTTCACTTCTTGAGTCGAAACGGGATCCTTTGTGTATACATAGGCAGAACCATCACACCCTTTGCAATAGGCTTTCCAGTCAGTCACCTTCCCGCGGCGGTTTACAGTGATGAATCCATTTTCCTTAAGAAGGATGTTGAGTTGGACGGCCTTCGATTCATCGAGGGCACTATGATCACCTATGGCCACAATCGTCGACTTATCATACATTCCGTTTTCCCTTAATGCTCCTATGATTCTTCCTAATCTGTCATCATGGCGGCGGAGGGCAGCATGCGCTTCTTCAGAAGAAAAACCGTGGTAATGCCGATTGGTATCAAGGTCCGTAAAGTGCACAAGCAATAAGTCTGGTTTCCTTTTGATTGTTTCAATCGTCGATTCAAGGACGAAATCATCCAGCTCAGGTTGATTCAGACCCTTGCGCATATGGCCAAAAAGACGATTCATCTGCAGTTGGAAGAGGGGACTGCCATTCAAAAGTGAAACGAGGATTTGATTATGCCAAGGTCGATTGGCGAAGATTTCCGGCATATTGTAATCTATATCCGCTTTAGCTGTCACCGGCCAAAGGAGGGCCGCCGTGGTCATCCCCGCCTTCCTGGCCTCATCATAGAGGGTAGTGCTCTTGATGGAATTCCGGTGCCAATGCCAGTCCGGTGACTCCCTCCCAGGCTGGAGGAGTGTGTTATTCACCACACCATGACGATTAGGGTACTTTCCGGTTACAATCGTTGCGTGACAGGGATACGTGACAGAAGGATAGATGGTTTCAACCCCTTTGCAGTAAGATCCATGTGCAAGCAGCTCCTTGAAGTGGGGAAGTTCTTTTAGGATGGGAAAGTCCAAGGCAGATAAACAATCGAAAGAGATGATGATGAGATGATCCGTCAAACGTTCCATAAAGCCCTCCAATATCCTCGCAGGATTGTACTATATACCTATTAATATAGCAGAACATTCAGAATAAAAATATGAAATTTCAATTATGTGGGGATTAAGGGGATGTAAACAGTGTGGGGATAATCGGAAAAACAGGGAGGGCCGCGCCGTTCCCTGTCACTGCTATATCAGATTTTCACTTTGTTTCTGATGGAGCTGTCCTTGTGTACATCGAGGGTGCCGGAGTATTCAACCGCATCGATTTCACAATTCTCCCTGATCACGACGTGTTTTCCGCGAACGAGTTTCGCCTTCGTATTTTCAAGATAGACTTCGTCACCTTCGATTAGTTCAGAAGATAAGTAATCTTCCTTTTGCAGAAAGAAGTTGACTACCTGTTTGATTAGTTTGCTTGAATGGTGGTGAGTCACTGAAATTTTTTCGCCTCCAATTTCTTTAATGGAAGATTCATGGTTGATTTCAATCTGGACGTTGTCGGCGTTCAGCAATCCATCGATGTGCACAGATCCTGAAGATGAGAAGGTTTCGACTTCACAATCCTCTCCAACCGTTAAAGATCCGCTCGCTCTGATCAATCCGCCCTGGATTTTTCCGCCTACCTTGCATGATCCGCTCACCTTGAATTTTTCGACGATAAGATCCCGGTTCACCTTACTGGATCCACTTATCGTCATTTCGGATGCCATAACGGACCCTTCATATTTGGAACTCCCGCTTGTTGTAATCGTTTCGGCTTTCGTATCTCCTTCGATGGAGGAAGAGCCGCTTGTTTTGATCAAGCCTGCTCTTACATCACCTGCAACGGTGCCTGAACCCGATATTCTCATTTCATGGCAGTCAATATCACCTGCGATTTTTCCGCTTCCACTGATCTTTACTTCATCAAATTGGCCGCCGCCGGATGTTCCGGACCCGCTGATCTTCAAGTCATGAAGCTTTTTCTTTTCCACTGTATTCATGCATTTCTCCTCCAATTAAAGGGACGTCAGATCCCCTTCGTATTCGTTAACGTGATTTTCAATTCTTCCGTCATTTGTTGTAAATCGAATCTCGCCACGACTTGAGTCGTATGGTCGACCAGGAAATCTGAAGGGAGGGGCAGGAGCATCCACATATGCGCCTCACCTTTTTGGATACCGATCAGTTCAAGGGAAGATTCTTTCAGTGGTGTAAACTTTTCATGAAGAAAAAGATAAAGGGTTTGCTGAGCTTCTTTAGGGATTTCTAACCTGTGGCACTTTTCGATAATCATCATATTTAAGATATCCTTGAATTCGTAAGCGTTCTTTACTGGTAATAGCGATGTACAAAAAGCCATGGTGTGATCTGAAAGGATGTTGTGGGACGATAGCTCTTTTTCACTGACTTCGATCCTTGTGGGATTGGGTGAAAAGAAATCCGAGAGCTCATCCAGGGAGTAATCATCTTTCATTTCTTTGATTGTATCGATCCGTGCAAGCATCTTTTCCCTTGGAAAGAACGTTTCCTGACCGGTGTAGCTGGATTTCTTGATGAACCAGCCTTCAGGGATGATATTCTTTCGTTTCCAACGGTAAAGCTGTCCGTAGGATATTCCGGTCAGTTCCAGTACTTCCTTTTTAGAAATAAGATCTGTTTCCATGAGGGTTCACCTCTTTTCGCAACAAAACATTGTTACGTTACTGTAGATTTAGTTTAACAGAACAATGTTACGCAGTAAAGAGAGAAATGGAAAAATTTTAAAAATCATGGATCGCGAACTTTCCAATAAATGTTTAGAACAACTCATCAAGGGTACTAGATTACCAGAATGTTTTACATAGTAAACATTAATAAACATGAGAGGGATGAAAGAATGGGAGACGATCGTCGTACGAAGGTGAATGGTGAAAGTAAAGATGAACAGCTTGAACAGTATAGAGTGGATGACGAAGGAAAGCATCTTACAACTAATCAAGGGCTGAAGGTATCAGAGGATGAGTTTTCACTGAAAGCCGGAGAGCGTGGACCTACTTTAATGGAGGATTTCCACTTCCGTGAGAAGATGACCCACTTCGACCATGAACGCATCCCTGAACGGATTGTCCATGCACGCGGATTTGCGGCACATGGAGAGTTCGAACTCTATGACTCTATGAAAGAATATACAAGGGCTAAATTTCTTCAGGACACGTCGACGAAGACACCTGTATTCGTACGCTTTTCCACAGTGGCGGGATCCAGGGGCTCTGCGGAGGCTGTGCGCGATGCACGGGGATTTGCCACTAAATTTTATACAGAAGAAGGGAATTATGATTTGGTAGGGAACAATATTCCCGTATTCTTCATTCAGGATGCAATCAAATTCCCGGATCTAGTTCATGCCCTTAAACCTGAACCACATAATGAAATGCCTCAGGCTGCTTCTGCCCACGACACATTCTGGGACTTTATCGCGAACAATCAGGAATCCGCTCATATGGTGATGTGGGCCATGTCCGATCGGGCGATTCCCCGCAGCTTCCGTATGATGGAAGGCTTCGGTGTCCATACATTCCGCCTTGTGAACGAAGAAAGCAAAGCTCATTTTGTGAAATTTCACTGGAAACCGGTACTCGGAACACACTCACTGGTTTGGGATGAAGCACAGAAGATTAACGGGAAAGACCCTGATTTCCACCGCCGTGATCTATACGAATCCATCGAGGGAGGGGACTATCCGGAGTATGAGCTGGGTGTTCAGCTCATAAAAGAAGAAGATGAGTTTAACTTTGACTTTGATGTCCTTGATCCTACGAAGTTATGGCCGGAAGAGGAAATCCCTGTGAAGGTCGTCGGGAAAATGACCTTGAACCGCAATGTGGACAATGTGTTTGCCGAAACGGAGCAGGCGGCATTCCATCCTGGATCTGTGGTGCCTGGAATCGATTTCTCCAATGATCCGTTGTTGCAGGGACGCTTATTCTCTTATACAGATACACAATTGATTCGTCTTGGAGGACCGAACTTCCACGAGCTTCCGATTAATAGACCTGTGTGCCCTTTCCACAATAACCAACGTGATGGATATGGCCGCCATACAATTAATAAAGGGCAGGTGAGCTATCATAACAATTCACTGGCCCATAATACACCAGCTCCTGCTTCGAAGGAAGAAGGCGGGTACACACACTATCAGGAAAAGATGGAAGGCAGGAAAGTACGTACAAGAAGTGAAAGCTTCAAGGATCACTTCTCACAGGCGACACTATTCTGGAACAGCATGAGTAAACCTGAGAAGGAGCATATCATTCAAGCCTTCAGTTTTGAACTGGGGAAAGTGAAAAGCAAATCGGTTCAGAAGCAGATCGTCGATATGTTTGCAAACGTCAGTATGGACCTGGCAAAAGGTTTTGCAGAAGCGATCAATATAGAAGTACCTGAAGGAGAAGGATCGAAGGTAACGAAATCATCCCCGGCATTAAGTCAGGAAAATACGAAAAAGAAGCCGGCTACCCGTAAAGTGGGTGTCATCGTTGGAAATGGCTTCAAAGGAGAAGAAGTGAGCCGTGTTCTCTCTGCTCTTGAAGAAGAAGGAATTCAGCCTGAAATCATAAGTGACAAGCTGGGGACGCGCAAAGGTGATGACGGTACAGAGCTTGAAGTGGACCATACATTCTTAACGGGAGAATCTGTCTTATTCGACAGCCTATACGTGGTAGGTGGAGAAAACGTAGATAAGAAATTCTCTCAAGATACCACCTACTTTGTAAAAGAAGCGTATTCTCACTTTAAACCGATCGGTGCCACCCATGAAGGTTTACACTGGCTGGAAGAAGCAGGTGTGAAGGGTTCAGGGGTTGTAACCGGGGAAGACATGAAGTCATTTGCCAAGGAGTTCACCGCAGCCATCGCAGAACATCGCCATTGGGATCGTGAATTAGTATAAAGGCAAAAATAGTAGAAATATTAACGGGGAAATGCTAGACCTGCTTCCAGGTCTAGCATTTTTTTTATGGATTAAATAGCCCTTTTTACTAGCAAATAGACGTTTATATCATTCGAAACTAGCAATACATACATAAGATAGTCATGTAAGGTGATTTACAAGTACTGAATAAGTGAGGTGATTATGGATGGGTGCCGGTCATTCTCATGACGAATTTGATTTTTACAGCTTGCTATTAGTTCTGTTAATTGTAGCTTTTCTAGTACTACTTGCAATTAACCCTCTAGCAGCATTGATTGTTGGAATCGCCATTTTGGTTCTACTTGCCGTTAGTGCAATTAGCTAAGATTTAAAGATTGATCATTCCTTGGAGACGGGTCTTCAAGGAATGCCATTACATTGAAATTTGCAAAAAGATGGAGGGGAAATAGATGAGTGAAAAAAATAATCCACTAGAAGGACTTATGGATTTAATCAACCAATACACAAAAGAAGATGCAAGTAAACTGGATCTGGAAACGGCAAAAGATAAGTTAAGTTCATTACTGAATGAGGATCATCTTAAAGGACTGTTAGGTTCGGAAGGAAAGAGTTCTCTTGATGCACTAGGTTCACTTGGAAACTTAGGGGCCATGGCAAACATGGTGAATATTCTTCCAATGGTTGAAAAGGTGGTGAAACAGCGTATGTATAAAAAACAATCTGAATCCTACAAACATGATGACTGTAAAAAAGACAAGCATCAAGATATCAAAGATCTTCTAAAAGAAATTCTGGACGAACTGAAGAAGATTAAAAAGTGCACTTGCCATAAAAAGAAGCATGAGTGCTACAAAGACAACTGGGAGCATTGGTATTAATAGAGTCGGCTGACATGCCGGCTTTTTTTGTGTTTTTCAGGAGTGGAATATCAATAAATCAATTATTTGATTTCTCTATTTCGCTCTACTATACTCTTCAATCAACGGGAAATTGGAATCCAATCAAAAATTTCCATAAGCAAAAATATTGAAAGTCAAAAAAGGTCAAAGTATACTGTATTTATAAGGTCAAATAAAGTCAAAGTCAAACATAGTCAAGTTTTGATTTGACCTTAACCATAAACCAATTAACAAACCCATTTATATATAACAAGACAACAGGAGGTCATGTTTCATGAAATGCCAAGTATGTCAGCACAATCAAGCAACGATTGAAGTGTATACGCAACAAAATGGTAAGAAATCCAGTATGAAAATGTGTTCTGCTTGCTTTCAAAAGCAGCAAACCCCTTCTGGCATTCAGGGAGGATTCCCGTTTGATGAGTTGTTCAAAGGTATGAGCATGGGCGGAAGTCCTAATCACGGATTCCAAAACCAACAACAGCCATCTTCATCAGCTCAAGCGAAAAGTGGGAATGGCGGAAACGGCATCCTCGATCAGTTCGGACATAATGTCACTGGAGCAGCCAAAGCCGGCTTGATTGATCCGGTTATCGGTCGTGACAAAGAAGTGGATCGTGTGATTGAAATCCTGAACCGCCGCAATAAAAACAATCCGGTACTGATCGGTGAGCCCGGCGTCGGGAAAACAGCCATTGCGGAAGGATTGGCACGTAAAATCGTAGCAGGTGATGTGCCGTCAAAATTACTAAACAAAGAAGTATATGTGATGGATGTTGCTTCCTTGACTGCTGGTACAGGCGTACGGGGATCATTCGAGGAACGGTTGAAAGCCATCATCAGTGAATTGCAGAATCGTGAGAACGTCATGCTGTTCATCGATGAAATCCATCAATTGGTGGGGGCAGGTTCTGCAGAAGGATCCATGGATGCAGGGAATATTCTAAAACCGGCGTTGGCCCGTGGTGACCTGCAGGTGATTGGGGCGACAACCCTTAAAGAGTATCGTCAAATCGAAAAAGATGCGGCACTCGAACGCCGTTTCCAGCAGGTTTTGGTCAATGAGCCCACTCCGGAAGAAGCCATCGAAATTCTCAAGGGTTTAAAAAACCGCTATGAAGACTATCATGGGGTGGAATATACAGATGAGAGCATCGAGGCTTGTGTAAAATTGTCACATCGTTATATACAGGACCGATTCCTGCCGGATAAAGCGATTGATCTGATGGATGAGGCAGGTTCAAAAGTGAACCTTCTATCTGAAGGCAAGGATAAAACAGCGATTCACAAAAAATTACATGAAGTAAGAATGAAGAAAGAGCAGGCAACGAAAGAAGAAAACTATGAGCAGGCAGCGATCCTAAGGGACGAGGAAGCATCCTTGGAGAAACAGCTTGGCCAGGAATTTGCTGATTCAAAGGCACTTGTAGAAAAGGACTTGATTCAGTCAATCATTGAGACCAAAACAGGCATCCCTGTAGGAAAGCTTCAAAGTGATGATCGTAAGAGGATGAAATCCCTTGAAGAAAACCTCGCTCATAAAGTGATCGGACAGGGTGAAGCCGTGAAAAAAGTGGCGAAAGCCATCCGACGAAGCCGGGCAGGCTTGAAAGCGAAGCACCGTCCAATCGGAACATTCCTATTTGTCGGACCGACAGGTGTCGGGAAAACAGAATTAACGAAGACATTGGCTGAAGAGTTGTTTGGATCTAAAGATTCCATGCTCCGACTTGATATGAGTGAGTATATGGAGAAACACTCTGTGTCTAAACTGATCGGATCCCCTCCTGGTTATGTGGGTCACGAAGAATCCGGTCAACTGACGGAAAAAGTGAGGAGAAATCCTTACTCTATCATACTTCTGGATGAAATTGAAAAAGCACACCCGGATGTTCAGCATATGTTCCTGCAAATTCTCGAAGACGGCCGTCTTACAGATAGCCAGGGAAGAACGGTGAGCTTCAAAGAGACTGTGATCATCATGACAAGTAACGCTGGGGTGACGGATAAGAAGGAAGCCGTCGTCGGTTTCAATACCGGAGGCACGGATGCCATTAAAGAAACGAATATTCTTCAATCGCTTGGTGCCTACTTTAAGCCGGAGTTCCTGAACCGATTCGATAGTATCATTGAATTCGAATCTCTTGAAAAAGAAGAACTGCTTCAAATTCTTGATCTGATGCTGAACGAGTTGAAGGCTGAGCTTAAGGAGCAGGGGATTACCGTGACGATCGACGGAGAAGCGAAGCATAAGCTCGTGGAACTTGGGTATCACCCTGAATTTGGGGCACGCCCCCTTCGTCGCGTGATCCAGGAAAGAGTGGAAGATAAGATTGCCGACTTCCTACTTGATGAAGAAGGCGTAACGGAACTGACCGTATCAGTTGAAAATGATGAGATTATCGTGAAATAAAATGAGAAGAGGCTGGGACAAAAGTGTTTAGTCAAAAGAAAATCCGAATAATCATTCGAAATTCTTTTTGAAAATCGAAATCGTTCGGACTGATCATTTGCCTGTATACGTAATTGTTACTTTTGGATGCAGTAAGTAGTGGTTGATTTCCGCTCCAGGTGCTCGCTTTCCGCGGGGCGTGAGTTGAGCCTCCTCGGGCTTTGCCCTGCGGGGTCTCAACTTTCCCGCGTTTCCCGCAGGAGTCGAGCACCTTCCGCTCCAATCAACTTCCAAGCGTAAGGTTTCACTATAACAATGTAATGTCGAAATTGCTTCACCTATTGCATACATCAACTCTTATCTCTTAGTTGCAGTGACCGTATGCGTTTATTATATAAATTCTCTTTCTATCTAACCTGATGTGAATGACTCATTTTGCTTCGACAGACCCAAAATAATCGAACATTCGAAAACTATAGTCTGTGTACGAATAACAAAAACCTTGATGAATGACCCTTTTATTATTATTGCTAAAGCATTCAGTATATATAGCCGGATCTAGCTTTTGATTGGAGTGCAAGACGAAGACTCCTACGGGAAAAGCGGAATAGGTGAGACCCCGCAGGAGCGTCAGTGACGAGGAGGCTCGCCTTCCGCCCGAGGAAAGCGAAGTCTTGCACGGAAATCAAAAGCGGTGTAGCGAGTGACCCACTAATTTTTAGTTGTTCGTCTTTAAAGGAAATGGATTTAGTTATGTCCCAGCCTTATTCTTTTCGTTTCAAAATGGCGATATAAATGGCCATCGTTATATACACCCCAAGAATTGAAACGATAAATACAGGTGTGGAAAAGGAAGTCATCGAAACACCCTCACTTTAATTCATGGAAAGACGGATGAAAGATCAACAATAGGATGCCAATGATGGGAATAGAAAAAATGAGTGCAAGCAGCGGTTTTTTATGATGCAATCCCAAAATGGAAAACATGATGATATTAAATACAGCAGACCACCCTAAGTTCCAGCCATTTTCATAAAGAAACAGCCCTTTTTTATGAAACAGGTACTCCAGGAAAGTAAAGTAAGTGATCCAGCATGAGACATAAAGAACCTTCTTTTTCCGATAGGGGAAATAACGAAGATAGATCATAATCACCACTGGAATGATGAAAAAGGTGAAAACGCATTCGATTAACGTGTGATTCAGCCAGTCTACCGTCACCGCTTTATACTCCCATAAGGTGTGGTTATAAAAAATCAAGTTATAGGTGAGGTTACAAATAATATAAAATTGAACCGTTGGATAAAAGTCCTTCCAGCGCTTCCAATCAATAAAGAACTTTGCGAAAAGTAAATAAACTACCACTACTAGTATTAGATACATATCGGAATACAATCCTTGTTTTTTCCATTAGTATAGACGTAACAGGAAAGGAATAGACCCTGCGAAAAGAGAAAGTGCCTGATTCAGTAGTGAATCAGGCACTTTTATTCTAATTAGCTCATTTCTTTCAATACTTTATCGATTGCCTGAGCGACACCGTGATCAGTATTGATCCCTGTCACCCAGTCCGCTGCTTCTTTCACTGCTTCCTGAGCGTTGCCCATGGCCACACCGAATCCTGCTTCACGGATCATTGCGATATCATTCATACTGTCCCCGACTGCCATGACCTGATCCATTGAAAGGTCCAGCCATTTACACACCTTCACCAGTGCCGCGGCCTTATTGACCCCTGCTGGATTGATTTCGATATTGGTGAGTGAGGAATTCGTAATTTCAAGTGCTTCATTCTTCACCAGTTCGTCCATCATGACTTTGCGGACATCATCGTCCTGGATATCAAAGCCAAACTTCAGCCAATTATAAGATTCGATATCCCGGTCAAAAGGTTTCTTGCTATTGTATAAGCCTTGGGAAGTGGAAGACCAGAAATATACATCATGCTCTTCTTTAAGCGCCCATAGCTGCTTTACAAGATCAATATCAAGGGGGATGCGGTCTACAAGATTGTATTCATGATCGTAGATTTCCCCGCCATTAACGGTGACAAGGTAAGATGAACGACCAAGCTCATCTGAAATGTCCCTGCATGTAAAAAGAGAGCGTCCTGTACTCAGTACAACATGAATTCCCTTTTCCTTTGCCCGCTGAATGGCTTGTTCGTTTTCAGGTGATACCTCGCCCTCATGGTTGACTAGTGTCCCATCCATATCCAGTGCAATCAGTTTAATATCCATTATTCTTATCACGTCCTTCTTTTCATTCATATACAGTTTAATATAAAGGAAGCGAATCTTCTAGGAACGCGACTTGATGAAGACATGATATCCTAAATTCTTAACTTCCTATTTCAATAAGGGTAATACATAATTGAGAGGAAGAAGGGGAGGTGAACATACATGAAGCCGTTTACCGAACGAGCGGTGAACATCATAGCCAATATTCCTCCGGGAAAGGTCATGACATACGGACAAATTGCGGAGCAGGCAGGTAGCCCAAGGGCTGCAAGGCAGGTCGTGAGGATTCTCCACTCCATGAGTGAAAAATATAAACTCCCCTGGCACAGGGTTCTAAACAGCAAAGGGGAAGTCGGATTTCGTGATGAGGAGCAACTGATGACTCAAAGGCTGTCCCTGGAAGCAGAAGGAGTCCATTTTATAGGAAATAACCGGATTGAACTGGGGGAGTATCAGCATCAACCTGAGAGTGGAACTGATACTGAAGTTTCAATCTAACAATCCGAAAACAAGGGCAAATAAAGACATAAGCACCGTGAACCCAATGATCACATAACCGATGATCCTAATCCCGAGTGGAAGACTGCCCATTTCGGGATTGTTCATGGGTGCCCCTTCAATTTTTGACATATGGTCGGTCACATCATTGAACGGTTCTTTACGATTTGTCATTGTATCCCTCCTGTCTATATTTTTCCATAAAAAGGTAACCTTATTATAGGTTACCTTTTTACATTCAATGCAGTTGACCATTCTTCAATTTTTTTAACCATCTTCTTTGCCTTGTAGCAATAACCCAGTATCCGGCAACACCGAATCCTGCAAGTCCAAAGCTACCTTGCCAGATAACCTCCATACCAAACGCCAGTCCTGAGAATCCCCCGAGGCAGCCTGTAAGTATAAGGACAAATGCCTGCTTTTTTTGACTCTCGAATAGTTTGAATTGAAACCCGTTTAACTGATGATGATCCTTTTGTTCCAGTGCTTTTTCTGGTATATCCAACAACTGCCGTACTTTTTGAACGGTCTGAAAAAGAGGCTGCGCGCTGACCCATTTCATAAGAAGCTCCCATTTGTTCGTGTGCCCATCCTTCACCCAATCCATAAAAGCTGGTTTAACGACATCAAGGGTTTCCTCATTCGGATTCAATGTGTGGACCAGTCCTTCGATGGTGGCGAAGGATCGCCCTAAAAAGATAAAGCGGGTCGGAACCTGAACAGGAAGTGATTTCACCATTTCATTGATTTCCTTCTTTACTGCTATCAGATCCATCTGTTTAAATTGCTCCATATCCAGAGTGACAAATTCCTTTAGCACAGGCTCAATCGTTTTCGGACTAGCATCTGGAAGCAGGAAACCCAGTTCGGCAAGAGCTTCCGAAGCTTTCCGGAAATTCTTGAGAAGAACCCCTTCGAGAAGAGCTTGAAAATGGGCCGAATCCCTTTTCGAAATTTCCCCAATCATCCCATAATCCAATAAAACGAAAGTACCATCCGGTTGAAGTAATATGTTCCCTGCATGTGGATCCGCATGGAAGATCCCGGGCTCGAGCCACTGAGGGAGGAAGAGACGGAATAGTTGTTGTGCAAGCTTCTGGCCATTCAGTCCATACACATCAATCGCTTCTCTGTCATTCAATCGAACCCCGTCGACCCATTCCATCACCAATACTTTATCTGTACATAGCTCAGGGTACATAGTCGGGATCTTCACATTGGCATGATCTTTAAACCTTTGTTTAAAAGAAATGGCGGTACTCATTTCTTTGGAAAAGTCGAGCTCCTGCTCGATGACCTGTTTCAATTCTCTATATAGCATCTTAAAATCAATGAACCCTTTAGGCATGGGAGCAAAATGCCGGGCAAACCAGATGATGATGGACAACGTGCGGAAATCCGTCTTCACTAGTGAAGGGATCTCCGGTCGCTGCACCTTGATGGCCGCTTGCGTACCATCAAGCAGTGTTGCTCTGTACACTTCTCCGATGGAAGCAGAGGCAATGGCTTCTTGGTCAATGTTTACTACCTCTGAAGAAATCGATCCTCCCCATTCCCGTTCAAGAACCTGTTCAATTTTCTCCCATGGTGAAGGGGGGACGTGATCCACTAAGTCTTGAATTTGATTGATGAACCCTTTCGGAAGAAGATCCTCTCGTATACTCAACAGTTGTCCAACCTTGATCAACACTCCATTCAGTTCAAAAAGGGTTTCCTTAAACTCTTTACCGATCTGTTCCCAAAGCTTTTCTTTTTCCCATTGGGACTTACCCCTCAGCCGGTACCAGTAGACTCTCACCACTATTGATAAGGCGAGTGATAATACCTTCCACATTCTCCAAAGCTTGTTCTCTGACTTCATCATTTCATCCCCCGTAAACGGATATCTATCTCTATTATGTAATACGTGTGGGAAATAAGAAAGTTTCGGTTTTGTATTTTCAGAAAATGGAGGTTGTATTTCTATGGTGGAATTAATTTATCAGTAAGGGGTGAAGGTCTATGGATTAAGATATGAAAAAGCCCCATGCTCTCACAGCGTGGGGCAACTTTAAAGCTGAATTCCTCAACCCCGACATTTTTAACTAACGGGATTCACTATTGGTTTTTCTTCACTCGTGCACGCTGGTTTGCAGCGTTCGCCCGGGCTTGTGCTTCCATATCTGCCTGGTCGGCAAGTTCTGTTGAGAACTCTTCGTCAACACCGTCAGATTTGAGCTGAGCGGGTGTTTGTGGCAGGCTGTTTTTGTTTCCTCTTTTGCTATGGCCGCGTGATCTTCCCAATATCAACATCCCCTTTTGGTTAAAAAATAAAGGTGCAGGATCCTTTGGAACCTGTACCTTTATCTTTCTTCAAAGTAAGGGCTTTTAGTTAGGTAATAATTGTCTATCTGTGTGCTTTGGAACTGAAACCGCCTGCACGATCTGCTGATTTGAACTCCCTTGAGTACGTTACTTCTTGTGCACTTGATAGAACCGACTTGTTTTTGTCTTTCTTTTTCTTATTATCCATGTCTATGTACATCCCTTCTTTTCAAGATTACTTCTATTTTTGCCGTGAAAAGGAAGGGACATACCTGTGACTTACTGATATATATCAATGAGGGCACTTTTTAATTCCGGATATTGAAATTGAAAACCGTGTTCTGAAAGGACACCAGGTAAGACCTTTTGTCCTTCCAGTACGAGTGCGCTCATTTCACCCATTGCCACTTTTAAAGCAAGGGAAGGGACCGGTATCCAGTGGGGTCTGCCAATGATCGTCCCTAGTGACTTTCCGAATTCTTTCATGGTGACAGGGGAAGGAGCGGTGACATTAACCGGTCCAGCAATCCCTTCTGTTTCGGCGACAAAATGCACGGCTCTCGCGATATCTTTGATGTGAACCCATGACATCCACTGTTCACCAGAGCCGACAGTCCCCCCGACAAACATTTTATAGGGAAGGGCGATCCGTGGAAGGGCGCCTTCATCCTTGCCGAGAATAATGCCGAATCGCGTATAGGCTACCCGTATGCCGAGTTGTGTGGCTTTGGCTGCTTCCTTTTCCCATATTTGAACGGTTTCCCCCAGGAAATTGTCTGCAGTCTCAGTTGAGGCTTCCGTATACGTATTTGTTTTGGAAGAAGGGTAATAGCCGATTGCGCTTGCATTGATAAGGCAGGCGGGTTTCTCTTTCAGTGCTTTTATGATATTTATGACTTCCCCGGTTGAGTTGATCCGGCTGTTGATGATCCGTTTCTTGCGTTCTTCGGTCCATCTTCCGCTATTGATGGACTCTCCCGCAAGATTAATGAAGGAGTGAATTCCTTCGAGCTCCTCTTCGGGTCTTGCCCCGTCGGATAGCCATTTCACATACGTCACACCTGGCCGCGCCTCGTATTTATCCGGATTTCGGGTCAGGATCATCACTTCATGTTGGTGTTTGAGAAGTTCCTCAGTCAGAGCCTTGCCGACAAAACCTGTTCCACCTGTTATGGCAATCTTCATCATCATCCCTCCAATTATACTTATTATTTTACCTATCTTCAGAATAAAAAACATATGTTGAATGTGTTAGGATTAAAAGGAGGTGGAAAATATGGGTAAGATTACGAAAATAACGAAGCAAGTGAAGAACGATGAGCGTTACAATTTATTTATAGATGGGAAATATTCTTTCAGTGTCGATGAAGCGATTCTTGCTAAATTCCAGCTCAGAAAAGGGCTGGAGGTGGATGAGCTCGAGATTTCAGAGCTTCAGTATGAAGACGATGTAAAAAAAGCGTTTAATAAAGCCATTCAGTATCTGGCCTATCGGATGAGAACGGAAAAGGAAATCCGTGATCACCTGCAGGAAGGGGACCCGGAGGATGGGGTCATCCAGGAAGTCATTCATAAATTAAATGAGATTAAATACATCAATGATTTAGAATTCGCCCATGCGTTTGTAGGTACTCAGATGAATACGGCTGACAAGGGGCCCACTTGGATCCGCGGTGAATTAAGAAGAAAGGGTGTAGGGGATTCCCATATTGAAGAAGCCCTGGCTGCTTTTACACAAGAAAAGCAAGTGGACAAAGCGGTCGCCCTGACAGAAAAGCTCCTTCATAAATATCGTAAAGATTCCAAGATGGTTGCCAAGCAAAAGATTGAACAAAACATGATGAGGAAAGGGTATCCTGGCTCAGTCATGAAAATCGTATGGGAAACAGTTGAATCCGAACGGGATGATGATGAGAGATGGGATGCGGTTTACCATCAAGGGTTGAAGGCTCACAGAAAGCTCAGTTCAAAATATGATGGATATGAATATGTACAAAAAATGAAACAAACGTTATATCGAAAAGGTTTTTCAATGGAAGACATTGAAAGGCTGATGGAAGAATTAAAAGAAAATGAAGAGTGATTTCTTTCATCATTAGTAGGGTGGGGAAAGGAAGAGTTCAGTGGAGATAGTTACAATCCTGTTTGTTGTTGTTACCCTGCCACTTCTCATTGGGACAGGGAGAAAATTCAAGCTTTACGCCGGAGGAATAGTGATTGGTACGGCCCTGCTATTTCTCATTGGTGAATTGATTATTAAAGTGCAAACGGACTTTTTTTCTTTAGGCAGGCAGGAGTGGTATAACCAGGGATTTGCTGAGGATATGGGGAAATGGGTCGTGCCATTTTTTCTTCTCGGAGTGGCAATCTTCTTGATCTTGGTCAATATCAGGATGATTCAGCAGTTTTTAAAAAGAAAGGATGGCTTCCGCTGGATATGGATCGCCTTTGTCGTGGTCATTGATGTATTCGCACTGTTTTTAGTCCCTATGCTATTATTTTTTGTGGCCTTTATGTTTTTTCCGTTTGCTCCTTAAATCAAGGCAGCCTTCGATAATCGAAGGCTGCCTTTTACGGTTTATTTTTTTGATTCAATGACGATTTCGTCTTTTTTCTGATATTCATTTACGATCGTCTCCGCTACTTCTTTAGGAGAGCGAAGTCTTGACGTGTCACTGATATGATCACTGTTTTCCCAGAATGGAGTATCCATTCCACCCATATAGGCATTCACGATGCGAAGGTTTGAGTCTTCATATTCCTTTTGAAGGCTTTCACCAAACCCCCTTAGAGCGAATTTGCTTGCTACATACAAGGACTCGTTTTTCTTGCCTCTAAGGCCGGCAGTAGAAATGATATTGATGATTGTGCTCTCATGCTCCATTTTGGGCAGCAATGCCTTTGTTAACCGGATTGGCCCAAGGGCATTGGTTTCAAACATACTAATTAACTCATGGTCACTTGACTCCTTGAAAGGACCGAAATAGCCTACGCCTGCGTTATGTATGAGTAATTCAATATTAATATCACTAAGTTGATTCCTGCAAAATTGTTGGATGTCATGAGCGGAGCATATATCCAACGTGGCAAATGAAACCTGTCCGCCTATGTTTTCAATATCTGTTCCAGCTTCCTTTAAACGGTCTTCTGTTCGTCCAAGCAGGAGGATATGATATCCTTGCTGGCTAAGAAGTTTTCCCAATTCTTTCCCGAGGCCTGAGCCTCCACCTGTAATGATGGCTGTCTTCATGTTTCTTCATCCTTTCTTATGCTTTTCGGGGCTGACCAGCCGCTTGCGCTTTTCTTATTGTCCAGCTCCGGGGCTTAGAGGCTCGAGGTCATAAGTCCAGCCCACCAAAAAGGCAAAGAACGCCTTTCCGGTGGACTTGACTTATGCTTGTCGCCTCTGGGCAAAGCCCCTCCGCTTTTCTTATTGTATCATTTTCTCTATACTACTATTAGTAGAGGTGATGAGGAATGGAGCAAGAGAGAAGATATAGTGAGATGACGGAGCATGAGTTGAGGCAGGAGATTGCTTCTTTGAAGGAGAAGGCGAGAAAGGCTGAACAGCTGGGAATTGTGAATGAGTTTGCCGTATTGGAGAGAAAGGCACTTATGGCGCAGGCTTATCTGATGAATCCTGATGCTTACAAGCCTGGGGGGATTTATGGGATTGAAGGAGATCCGGGCACTTATTTCAAAGTGGACTATCTGAATGGAGTATTTGCCTGGGGATATCGCCTCGGAGGAGACGGAAAAGAAGAAGCTTTACCTATTTCCCTTCTAGCCGGGGAAAAGAAATAAGGAAGAGGTCCGTCAATAGGGACGGACCTCGGAAGATCTAGGAACGCTTACGTGTCTGGTTCTCCAGAATGATTAAGTCTTGAGTTTGTGTGGTTTGTCCATTTGCCTGTGAATGGGCATGCTTCGGATTGTAGAATGCCTTGTTAAATGGACTGCTGTACTTATTTCGGTAGAAGTTGTTTTTCATGTTTGCCATCGTGACTACCCCCTAATCAAATTTCACTGTATTAAAGTGAGTCGTGATCTCTTTGTCCTGAAGATTTCATTCGTTCTTGAGGATGGGTATTGATGGTGCCGTTAGCCCTTTTAGATGCATATTCCGCCTTTGCCCTCGGTTCACCTTCGAATTTGTTGTTATTCATATTGGGGAACCCTGTCGATTTATTTCGCATAATGTGCCTCCTAAAAGGTGAAATTTACTGACTTATACCGTGAAGAAGCAAAGATTCACAACTAAGCTTAACCACGTATCTTTAGTATGGGTGAAATGGTCAACATTATCATAAATGTACAAACTAAATATATGGAAAAGGAGGAGACAAAATGGAGTCAACATTCCACGAATTAACACAACTGCTAATTGAAAAAAATAATAAGCTTTCGTATGAAAAAGCGAGGACTTGGATTGAACTTGTATGGGAAGATTTCGAAGCAACATACGCGAAAGCAGGTTACGATTACAAAGGAAAAGCAGTGACGGAGAAAGTCGTCCGTCAATGGGTCGATACGTACGGTGAGCAAATCCATGAATTCGCCGCCCAAAACCCGAAATACAAACACCTGATCGACGATAAAGAAGATGATGATTTAGTACATTAAAGTAATGAGGGACGGACCTTTAATAGGTCCGTCCCTCACTGCATTAATCAATTAAAATGTCGATGTCCACTTTTGAGCGGAGTTTTTCTTCGCTGAAGACCCATCCTGTGTATGAGCTGATGATTTTTAGGTCTTTATCGAGCTGTACCAGGGCCACGAATGGGTAGTGTCCGTTATTTCGATATCGCAGATCGATGAAGCGGACTTCATAATGGTCATCGTATTCATCCACTTCCCAGCGGTAAACCGGGGAAAAGGAGAGAAATGCTGCGAGATTCTTATCTTTACTCGCAGCATTGATGATGGGACTATCAGGCAGTTTCACGCGCTCAAATTTATCAAAAATCGTAATCGACCGCCTAA
Organism: Rossellomorea sp. QJM3NY_18; assembly: GCF_056173145.1. Lineage (NCBI taxonomy): Bacteria > Bacillati > Bacillota > Bacilli > Caryophanales > Bacillaceae > Rossellomorea > Rossellomorea sp. QJM3NY_18. Next base: position 1,217,751 of record NZ_CM149659.1, read on the forward strand.
ATGCCCGTGCCACATAGTAATGCTCCTTCGTAACGATCGCAAGCCGCCACTGGAAAAACCGGATCGTCGGTGAAACGATGATTTTTTCAGCCTTGGGGATTCTTCGCTTCACCGCATTCTTCACGGCTTTTTGAACCTGGAATCTCAATACATAGTAAGCAAAAATGACAATGTACATGATCAAAAAGGTTTTTCCCGGTGGCAGTCCAAGACCCCACAAAATCAAACCGACTACATGTATGGCGAATATTATGGCGTCAAACGTGTTAATGACCCCTAAAGCGACCCATTTCGACGAGATCGGCCTGATGGCCTGGGTCCCATATGCGTTGAAAATGTCGACAAATACATGGAGGAATACCGCCACAAATGTCCAAATCCATAGATGAAGCAAATCTGCCCCGGGGAAAAACGGATAAAGACAAGCGACTATTAAGAGCGGCCATAGGATAACCGCAGGTATACTATGGGTAACTCCACGGTGATGACGAATATAAACCGCATTATTGCGCAATTTCAACACGGTGTCGATGTCAGGTATTTGAGAGCCGATCACTGCTGCGACTAACACACTTTGAGAAGTGGCCGCGCTTTCAGCTACGACGGGATCTAAAGTAGCCAATCCCCCGAGAGCGAAGCCCATGACGATATGAGTGCCTGTATCCAAAAAAAGTCCTCCCTTGGCTCGCATTTCTAAGATTTGTTTATGACGTATCATTGGTGAACATGATATGGTTAAAAGGAGATTATTTCAATGAAAAACACTTTGCACATACATTTGGAATACGAAATAAAGCAGAATTCAAAGCCTCGATATAAGCAAATTATGAACGATATCGCAGAGACATTACCACAATATGATGCTTTCAACTTCCATTGGGAAAAGGCTGAAGATGATTCGAATCGCTATATCGAAACCTTCGTAGTTCCGACAGAATCCCATTTTCATGCTTTAAAACGTTTACGGATGTCCCGTCGTCATTTATTATTTGGATTATTGGACGAATGTATTTGTGGTGGGTTACAAGAAATAAACCTTATTTGTCTAAAAACAGAGTACTAATTATTTATTCCCTATTCAATGCAACAATTAACATCCTGGAGGTACAAAATTGATAGAAGAGCCACTGAAACACTTACAGACCATCAACCGTGAGGAATTTCAGAATGATTTAATTTCATGGTTTACAAGAGAACAACGCGATCTGCCGTGGAGAAAGGATCAAGATCCATATAAAGTATGGGTATCAGAGATCATGCTTCAGCAAACGAGGGTGGATACGGTCATCCCTTATTTTAACCGATTCATCGAGAAATTTCCTTCAATAGATGCCCTCGCTTCAGCAGATGAAGAGGATGTCCTGAAAGCGTGGGAAGGCCTCGGTTATTATTCGAGAGTCAGGAATCTGCAAACAGCCGTAAAAGAAGTAAACGAAAAATATGAAGGAATCGTTCCGGATACGCCGAAAGAAATTTCTTCTTTAAAAGGTGTCGGCCCTTACACAGCGGGTGCGATTTTAAGTATTGCTTATAGTAAACCTGAGCCTGCCGTGGACGGAAATGTGATGAGGGTATTTTCACGTATTTTGTCCATATGGCTTGATATTGCCAAGCCTTCATCCAGAAAAGTGTTTGAAGAAGCAGTAAGGGAGCTGATTTCAAAAGAAAATCCCTCCTTTTTCAATCAGGCATTGATGGAACTCGGTGCTCTGATCTGTACACCGACATCCCCATCCTGTCTGCTTTGTCCTGTACGTGAGCACTGTCATGCTTTTGAAGAAGGTGTTCAGACTGAACTTCCGATTAAGTCGAAGAAAAAATCCGCCCGCAAGCTTAATATGGCGGCAGCGGTTCTGTTCACGGAAGATGATCGGATACTGATCCATAAGCGTCCTGGGAAGGGACTGCTCGCTAATTTATGGGAATTCCCTAATTTTGAAGTGGGAAATGCAAGCAGTGGCCGGAAGCAATTGCTCCAGCTCATGGAAGAAGAGTATAAAGTGGATTGCTCATTAAAGGCCGGAGTTGTGACAAAGATACAGCATATATTCTCTCACATCGTTTGGGATATTGAAGTATATGTCGGATCTGTGGACAGCAATACTTTAGAAGGAAACGAACTGATTGCCGTTACTCCTCTTGAAATGGAAAAGTATGCTTTTCCTGTCTCACATCAGAAAATCTGGCAGGAAACAGGAGCAGGGATATTACAGAAATAGACAGGAGCAGCGGGACACGCTGCTCCTTTCATCCATGTCATTTCAGTCGTAACTTATCTTCGTACCATGAGTATAATCAGCTTCGCCACGCTTCAATCCACCGCGGTTTTCGATTTCTTCGATAATTTCCCGATGAATCGATTGTCCTTCTCCATTCAAATAAGGTACTATTTGTTGTAGTGAATGGTGAAAGAAAGCAAGCTCGCTTTCCTTCCATTCATCTTTCGGTATCATTGAAAGCTCGGTCATATCTCTGCCTACATACATAACTCATTCCTCCATTTAACTGATATGCTCTTATTAGTTTGCGTGTTCAGGGTCGCATTATGCTTTGGACCAATTGGAAAAATGAAATTGAAAGGATGAAGTAACATGAGTCAAAAAGTAGCATTAGTAACAGGAAGCAGTCGCGGTCTTGGAAGAGAAATCGCCATCCAACTTGCAGAAAAGGGGTACGATATCGTCGTCAATTATGCCCGGAGTAAAAAAGGTGCACTTGAAACGGCTGAGCAAGTTGAAAAACTGGGGCGGAAAGCATTTGTTGTCCGTGCGAATGTCGGGGATGTCGATAAAATCAAATCCATGTTCGAACAGATCAAAGAAGAGTTCGGCCAGTTGGATGTATTGGTCAGCAACGCAGCATCAGGAGTATTACGCCCTGTCATGGAGCTTGAAGAGTCTCATTGGGACTGGACGATGAATATTAACAGTAAAGCTCTATTATTCTGTGCACAGGAAGCAGCTAAATTAATGGACAAGGGTGGACGCATTGTGAGCATAAGCTCTTTGGGATCCATCCGCTATCTGGATAATTACACAACGGTGGGAGTGTCAAAAGCTGCCGTAGAAGCATTGACGCGTTATCTTGCTGTTGAGCTTGCACCGAGGGGCATCGTCGTAAATGCCGTATCAGGCGGCGCAATCGACACGGATGCACTCAAACACTTCCCTAATCGTGAAGAGCTCCTTGAGGATGCCCGTAGCAAAACGCCTGCAGGACGTATGGTTGAAATCGATGATCTTGTGAAGTCAGTCATGTTCCTTGTTTCAGACGATTCTTCCATGATCAGGGGTCAAACCATCATCGTGGACGGTGGTCGTTCACTTCTTGTGTAATGGAATGTTTTTCCTGAAATTAACCGAATAGTGAAATCCACGCTTGGTTATCTTAATAAGCGTGGAGGTGATTACAATGGCAAAACAACCAAACAAAACTCAATCTGGTACAAGCGTTCAACACGTGAAACAACAAAACGCTCAAGCTGGTCAAGCTCAGCAACAACAATACGGTACTGAGTTCGCTTCAGAAACGACGGCAGCTCAACAAGTGAAGCAACAAAACCAACAAGCAGAAGCTAACAAAGCGAAAGCTTCTGGAAAATACGGTCAACAACAATAATCGCATTGTTCTTGACAGAAAAAGCACCCATTTCGATGGGTGCTTTTTCATTTTTGAGGGACGGACCTCTCAAAACGCCGCTCATATTCATACAAATCCTTATTTAACAACATTTCTTATTGTAATAATCATTTAAAATAGAGGTCCGTCCCTCCATCGACAAAACTTCCACGATTGTGACATAAATAGTCAAAGGGTTTGTGCACAGAAGGGAGAATGTGTTAGGAGAGTTTGTTTAGAGGAGTTGGTTGAAGTGATTCAGCAGCGTTTTAATGAGTTGGTTACTGAGCAGTTAGAGACGATGGATAAGTTGTTATATCTTCAGTCTGAGATAGAGCGGTGTCAGGAATTGGAGGAGGAATTGGTGGGGCTACAGGAAATGACCAGGGTTGAATCGCTTCAAAAGGAAATCCTTTTGAAAAAGAAGGAACTCAGGGAGATTCAACAAATGTTCCAAAGACAAACAGATGAAGTGATTCTTTCCTATCAGAAAGAACAAAGCAGTGTCACAACGTAAGGATCAATAGATCCCACTTATGTTTCCAAGACCATTATAAACCCCATTTTTCAACCTTATCGGGCCATTCTTAAAGGATATTTTCTTTAAGGATAGCCCTTTTGTTTTAAATTTTCTGAGGAAACGTTATAATGATAAAATAGACAAGTTTATATAATGGTAATTCTGAAATGAAGGAAGGGGATACGATGGCGGTTCCCACTGAAGGAAAATCTGTACAAATACATAGCTTTAAGCATGATGGAAACATTCACCGCATATGGAATGAAACGACGGTCCTTAAAGGAACGACCAATCAGATCATCGGTGGAAATGACCGGACGATGGTGACGGAGTCAGACGGAAGGACATGGATGACCCGAGAGCCGGCTATTTGCTATTTTCATTCGGAGCTATGGTTTAACATTATTTGTATGATTCGTGAGGACGGTATTTATTATTATTGTAATTTAAGCTCACCATTTGTATATGATCATGAGGCGATCAAGTATATCGATTACGACTTGGATATTAAAGTGTTTCCCGACATGACATATACACTGCTCGATGAAGATGAGTACGAAACTCATCGGAAACTATACGGTTACCCGGATGTGATTGATCATATCCTGAAGCGGAATGTAGACAAGCTTGTCCGCTGGATCCGACAAAGAAAAGGGCCTTTTGCCCCGGACTTTATTGATATTTGGTACGAGCGCTATCTGACTCACAGGGGGTAATAGAGCGTTGGAAATTGTATAGGAATCAAAGGGCTGACCCAGTAAGGAGCAACCTGTTCACTCCCATTCGGGATATGAAGAGCAACAGTGCTGCGTTCCATACAGGGTCATCCCTTTTTGTTGGGGCAGAATAAATACATACATCTTAGAAAGGAGTAATCACTTGGATAGTATCAAAAGGTACCTTCAGTTTGTCAAACCTTATAAATGGCAGATCATAGGTACATTAATCATAGGCATCATTAAATTCACCATTCCTTTGTTGATCCCCGTGTTAATCAAATATGTCATTGATGATATCGTCGGGGCAAAAGGACTGACCACAGATGAGAAGACAAGTCAGCTGCTCATGATCATGGGAATCATGCTCGTCCTGTTCCTCCTTGTGAGGCCCCCGGTGGAATATTACAGGCAGTACTTTGCCCAGTGGACGGGCAATAAGATCCTGTATGACTTGAGGGATTATCTTTTCTCACATATTCAGAGACTCAGCTTTAAGTACTATTCGAATACAAGGGCGGGGGAAGTCATTTCAAGGGTCATCAATGACGTGGAGCAGACGAAGAATTTCGTCATCACCGGACTGATGAATCTTTGGCTGGACGCGGCCACCATTGTAATCGCCCTGTCCATCATGTTCACGATGGATGTATCGCTCACCCTGGTGTCACTCATTGCTTTTCCATTTTACGCCTTCAGTGTCCGCTATTTTTTCGGAAGGTTAAGGGGCTTGACAAGAGATCGTTCCCAGGCGCTGGCAGAAGTTCAAAGTCATTTGCATGAGCGGGTCCAGGGGATGGCTGTCATCAAGAGCTTTGCTGTTGAAGATTATGAACAAAAGCAATTTCAGGATCAAAATCATAATTTCCTGACGAAGGCTTTAAAGCAAACGAGCTGGAACGCCAAAGCGTTTGCGGTCGTCAATACCATCACGGATATCTCGCCATTGATCATCATCGGGTATGCCGGGCTGCAAGTGATCAATGGTGACCTTACAATCGGTACGATGGCGGCCTTCATTGCATATATCGACCGCCTGTATGGTCCGCTAAGAAGACTGGTGAACTCATCTACAACACTGACTCAATCGATTGCTTCCATGGATCGTGTATTTGAATTCATGGACGAAAAGTATGATATCGATGATGAACCGGGAGCAGTTCCATGTGAAAATGTACAGGGGGATATCCAGTTCAACAATGTCTCTTTCCGTTATGAATCAGATGAAGAAAGAGTGCTCCGCAACCTTAATTTGGATATCAGGTCGGGGGAAACCGTCGCGCTGGTCGGGATGAGCGGCGGGGGGAAATCATCCTTTGTCAGTCTGATACCCCGCTTCTATGATGTAACCGAAGGGGAGATCCTTTTAGACGGAACGGACATCAGGAGGTTTCAGGTCAGATCTTTACGAGACAACATCGGAATGGTACTGCAGGATAATATTCTCTTTAGCGAATCCGTCAAGATGAATATTAAGTTCGGTAATCCTGAGGCGACGGATGAAGAAGTCATCGCAGCAGCAAAAGCAGCGAATGCCCATGACTTCATTGTGAAATTGCCGCAAGGCTACGATACGCGTGTTGGCGAACGCGGCGTGAAGCTGTCGGGGGGGCAGAAGCAAAGGGTGGCGATTGCAAGGGTATTTCTAAAGAACCCGCCGATCCTCATTCTGGATGAAGCAACATCTGCCCTTGATCTGGAGAGTGAACACCTCATCCAGGAATCTCTTGAGATCCTGGCAAAAGATCGAACGACTTTCATCGTGGCCCATCGTCTATCCACGATCACTCATGCGGACCGGATCATCCACATGGAACACGGTGAAGTTGTGGAAATGGGAACTCATGAAGAGTTGATGTCAAAGCAAGGACACTACTACAAACTCTTCCAAGTACAACAGCTTGACCAATAAGAATAAAAGTCATGACATATCACGATTTCTGTGATAAATGTCATGACTTTTTTTGTATTTCTAGAAAACATATCAAACTTATTTCAGGTGTGTCATGAATAAAGTAGTGCTAAATAACTTTATATGGAAGGAATGAAAGGGTTAATTGGACATATATTGAATTGAAATGGGAATATCGACTTCGTGTAGAAAAATTCTGAAAATGGATTGCAACATTTGTAACATCTTGTATAATAAGAGACATATAAAATTTAGAAAATAAACACTATTAAGAAAAGAGAGATAATTTCGAAGAGGAGGATTTGAATGAGCGGACAGCGTCCTTTACTGAAAGTGGAAGATATAAGGACCTCCTTTTTTACGGATGATGGAGAAGTTCCTGCAGTCGATGGAGTCAGTTTTCATGTGAATGAAGGGGAGGTGCTCGGGATCGTAGGGGAAAGTGGATGTGGAAAAAGTGTGACATCCTTATCGATCATGGGTCTCGTACCGAAACCGCCAGGGAAAATCGTCGGTGGGAAAATCCTTTATAAAGATGAAGACTTGACACAGGCATCCGAGAAGCGGATGAGAGATATCAGGGGTAATGACATAGCGATGATTTTCCAGGAACCGATGACATCGTTGAACCCCGTCTTTACCATAGGAGATCAATTAATCGAAGCGATACGCATACATACGAAAGCAGGAAAGAAACAGGCAAGGGATAAGGCCGTCGACATCATGAAAATGGTCGGCCTGCCGAGATCTGAAGAATTGATCAAGGAATATCCTCATCAATTATCCGGAGGGATGAGACAAAGGGTCATGATTGCCATGGCGATGGTGTGCGATCCACGCGTCCTGATAGCAGACGAGCCGACAACGGCACTGGATGTAACGATCCAGGCCCAGATTTTAAAATTGATGAAGCGATTAAATAAAGAACTGAACACCGCGGTCCTCCTGATCACACATGACCTGGGGGTGGTGGCAGAAACATGTGAACGGGTCGTTGTCATGTACTCAGGCAAGGTGGTGGAAGAGGGTACTGTTGAAGAAATCTTCAAGGACCCTCAGCATCCTTACACGAAAGGTCTGATACAATCTGTACCCGACATGCGCATCAAGCAGCAACGACTGCATTCAATCCAGGGGAATGTTCCAAAGCCGGGATCGATCAAGACAGGCTGCCGCTTTGCCGCCCGCTGTGATTCAGCATTCGATCGCTGTTTAGTAGAAACACCGGAATTATATGAAACATCACAAGGACATTGCACACGATGCTTCCTGTTCGATGAAGTGGAGGAGGGAGTTTATGACGGAACCGTTGCTAAAGGTTGAGAATCTTAAGAAACATTTTCCGATCACCGGGGGGATCCTCGGACGACCTGTCAGCTCTGTAAAAGCGGTGGACGGGGTATCTTTCACGGTGAATAAAGGAGAAACCCTTGGAATCGTAGGAGAAAGTGGTTGTGGAAAATCGACGACGGGCAGGATGCTCATGAGACTCATCGATCCATCCGACGGAAAGGTGACCTTCGAGGACCGGGAACTTACGAGTCTATCAAACTCGGAGATGAGGAAGATTCGCCGGGAAATGCAAATGGTCTTTCAGGATCCCTTTGCATCCTTGAATCCAAGACATACGGTAGAGAAGATTCTCGAAGAACCTTTGAAGGTTCACGGAATGGGTTCAGCCAAGGAAAGAAAAGAAAGGGTTCATGAACTTCTCAATATCGTCGGCTTGAGCAGCTACCATGCCAAACGCTATCCACATCAATTCAGTGGAGGACAAAGGCAGCGTATCGGGATTGCAAGGGCACTCATGACGAAGCCGAAGCTGATTATTGCAGATGAGCCGGTATCGGCCCTTGATGTATCCATTCAGTCACAGGTACTGAATTTAATGCAGGATTTACAAAAAGAATTCGGACTCACTTATATATTCATCGCGCATGATCTGGGTGTAGTCAGACATATAAGCGACCGTGTGGGGGTGATGTATCTCGGCAAAATGGTGGAGCTGAGCGAGAGTGAGAATCTCTATGAAAAGCCCCTTCATCCATACACCCAGGCGCTCCTGTCGGCGGTACCGGTACCGGATCCGGATTTCAAAAGGGAAACCATTCTTTTACAGGGGGACATCCCGAGTCCATCCAATCCACCGAGCGGCTGCACATTCCATACCAGGTGCCCGCATGCCACGGACATTTGCAAACAAAAAGTGCCGGAATTCAAGGAACACCAACCAGGGCATTATGTAGCTTGTCATCTTTACTAGAAGACAGGTCTCATAAGTATATAAACAATATTTTAGGAGGGGATTTAGTTGAGGAAAAAAAGCTGGTCAATTTTAATGCTGCTCATCCTGCTCGTATCATCCGCGCTATACGGATGTGGAGGAGATGAAAAATCTTCAGGTGACGGCGGAAACAGTGGAGATAAGGGAGATCCCAAAGTACTGATCTTCGGTCGCGGGGGAGACTCTGTAGCTCTTGATCCGGGAACAGTAACGGACGGGGAATCATTTAAAGTAACGAAAAACATCTTCGAAACACTTGTGAAATTCGGAGAGCAGGATACAGAAGTAAACCCGGGATTAGCTGAAAAGTGGGAAGTATCCGATGATGGGTTATCGTACAAATTCATGCTGCGTGAAGGCGTGAAATTCCAGGATGGCACTGATTTCAATGCAGATGCCGTTGTTAAAAACTTTGAACGCTGGATGAACGGGAATGCAGATCAGTTCCCTTACTACGGTTCTATGTTTGGCGGTTTCAAAGGTGATGAAGGTCATGTGATCAAAGAAGTGAAAGCGGCTGACGACATGACGGTCGAATTCGTATTAAAGCGTCCTCAAGCACCATTCTTGAAAAACATTGCCATGAGCCCGTTTGCGATCGTAAGCCCGAAAGCAATCGATGAACTGGGTGACAAGCTTGCTGAAGCACCGACAGATGCGGGGACTGGCCCTTTCAAATTTGTTGAGTGGAAGCGTAATGACAAAATCGTCATCGAGAAAAATGAAGACTACTGGAACAAAGATTTACCAAAATTAGATCAAGTCGTATTCAAATCGATCCCTGAAAACTCAGCTCGTCTGAATGCGCTGATTTCAGGTGAAATCGATCTTGCTGATGGAATCAACCCGAGTGATGCAAGTAAAGTGGAGGGGGATGACAACCTGCAATTATTCGAACGTCCATCTATGAACGTTGGATACTTAGGGTTAACATCTACCCGCGAGCCTTTCGATGACCCTAAAGTACGTCAAGCGATCAACTATGCAATTAACAAGCAGGAGATCATTGATGCATTCTTCGAAGGAAAAGCTGAAATGGCAAAAAATCCAATGCCTCCGGTAATCGGCGGATACAATGATGATATCGAGCCTTATGAGTACAACCCTGAAAAAGCGAAAGAACTTCTTGCTGAAGCCGGTCATAAAGATGGGTTCGAAATGGAACTATGGGCAATGCCAGTACCTCGTCCATACATGCCGGATGGCCAAAAAGTAGCGGAAGCGATTCAAGCGGATCTTGCTGAAGTAGGAGTGAAGGCCAAAATCGTATCTTACGAGTGGGCGACTTACTTGGAAAAAGCAAAAAATGGAGAAGCGGATGCATTCTTACTTGGTTGGACAGGGGATAATGGAGACGCTGATAACTTCCTATATGTTCTACTTGACCAGGACAATATCGGAAGCAACAACTACTCTTATTACAAAAACGATGAGGTTCATAAACTATTGATCGATGCTCAAACAGAAGTAGATCCAGAAAAACGTGAAGAGCTGTACAAGAAAGCCCAGGAAATCATCCATGAGGATGCCCCGTGGGTACCACTTGCTCACTCTACCCCACTACTAGCAGGAAGCGCAGCACTTAAAAACTTCAAGCCGCATCCAACCGGTTCCGACTGGTTAGGCGCAGTGGACATGGAGTAATAAGCAACAAACCAAAGGGGAGAAATCATAGATGTCTCCCCTTTGTACATAGAAAAGCGGAGCCGACTGATCAGCCCCGACAAGCAATCTTATTATTTTTATCGAAATCAGAATCTCCACTCAGAGAGGTGAACAAGATGTTCCAATACACCATTCGTCGGTTATTACAGCTTATTCCTGTTTTACTGGGAATGACCATTATTGTTTTTTCGATTATTCGTGCCATTCCGGGAGATCCCGCTCAGGTGATACTGGGGCAACAGGCAACGAAAGAAGCCGTGGCAGCATTAAGGGATCAGCTCGGTCTGGATAATGCCTGGTATATCCAATACATTGATTATTTAAAAGGCCTATTGACCGGGGATTTAGGAAGTTCCCTGCGAACGAAGACGGAAGTTTCATCGGAAATTTGGCCATATTTAGCTGCAACTGCGGAACTTGCAATCGTGGCGATCATCATTGCCGTCGTCATCGGAGTGAATGCAGGCATCATCAGTGCATGGTTCCAAAACTCTTGGTTCGATTATACCGCCATGATTCTGGCGCTTATCGGGGTTTCCGTACCTATATTCTGGTTAGGGTTGATGGGACAGTGGACTTTCGGGATTCAGCTTGACATTCTACCGACAACTGGTAGGGAAAATATTCGGAATCCTGTAGACTCCATTACAAACTTTTATATTATAGATACCATAATGCAGGGACGATTCGACCAGCTTGGTGAGGTTCTAAAACACATTGTCCTCCCTGGTATCGCACTTGCAACTATTCCGATGGCCATCATTGCCCGGATGACACGCTCTAGCATGTTAGAAGTTATGCGTTCGGATTATATTCGAACTGCACGTGCCAAAGGATTGAAAATGTTCTGGGTCGTGTACAAGCATTCATTGAAAAATGCCATCATCCCGGTGCTGACGGTCATTGGTTTACAGATGGGTCTTCTCCTCGGTGGCGCGATCTTGACCGAGACCATCTTCGGCTGGCCGGGAATCGGTCGTTATATCTATGAAGCAATTAACTATAGGGATTACCCAGTCGTTCAATCCGGGATCCTGGTTGTTGCCACGATCTTTGTCACGATTAACTTAATTGTCGATTTACTGTATGCGGCTGTCGATCCCCGCATTAAATACAACTAACATCAATGAAGAAAGAGGTGAACTCTCATGGCAGAATTAGCAGAACCGCAAAAGGAGCTTCATCCTTCCCTGGAAGAAGAAACGGTATCTCCCTGGAAGGAAGCCTGGAAAAGCTTCACAAAGAATAAAATTGCTTTGGTCGGCTTTTGTATCGTCCTGTTCTTTGTCATCCTGGCGATTGCAGCACCACTCATTGCATCGCAGGGAATTAATGAGCAGGATTTATCAAAAAGACTGCAGGCACCGTCCTCAGAGCATTGGCTGGGTACGGATGATTTTGGGCGGGATATTTTATCAAGAATCATCCATGGTGCGCGTATCTCATTATGGGTCGGTTTCTTCGCCGTTATCGGTTCTTCCGTGATCGGAAGTTTACTGGGGATCGTAGCGGGCTATTATGGCAGATGGGTCGATACAATCATTTCCCGTATCTTTGATATCATGCTTGCATTTCCAAGTATTCTGCTCGCAATCGCCGTTGTGGCAGCTCTTGGGCCGTCACTCCGAAATGCTCTGATTGCCATTGCCATCATCAATATACCGAATTTCGGCCGACTCATCCGTTCACGGGTGCTGAGTGTGAAGCAGGAAGAGTATGTCATGGCTGCAAAAGCGATCGGGATGAGTGACGTTCGGATTCTCTTCAGTCATGTACTGCCGAATAGTATGGCTCCTATCATCGTACAGGGAACACTTGCCATTGCGACTGCCATCATTGAAGCGGCAGCACTTGGCTTCCTTGGTCTCGGGGCTCAGGCACCTGAACCTGAATGGGGGAAGATGCTGTCCGATGCAAGACAGTATATGCTTCAGGCCCCTTGGACGATGATCTTCCCGGGCCTCGCCATCATGCTGACTGTATTAGGCTTCAACCTGATGGGGGACGGACTACGGGATGCCCTGGATCCGAAAATGAAAAACTAATAAAAACGGAGCAAAGGACATCATCCTTTGCTCCGTTTTTCATTTATTCTTCTTCTTCCCCGATCATTACTTCGTTATCATCTTTATGATACGACTGGAAGCTTGTTATCAGTTTTTCCAAGTGCTCGAGATGCTCGTCGTATTCAAAAATAGCAGAGAAAATATGAAGTAGATGGAAATTATGGATGTTATCATTCTTTGTATGATGATTGACCTCTTCCAGCATGATCCTCATAAGCTCCTTACGGTGGAGGCATACATCCTGTTGGGCTTCCGATTCCGCATGTGGATGCATCTTTCCAAGGAACTTCAATAGTAGCTGTTCGTGATAGGTCAGTAAACAATCAAGTTGATTTTTAATGACGCCACGCAATTCGTCGGGCAATTGATAGATTTCGTTTTCATAGCGATTCAGTCGCTTCAATATTTCAAAACTCCGATTGGTAGAGGAAATCATTTGTCTGAAAATCACGAGCTTCCGACTCTTGACAATCGAATTTTTCTTGAAATAATCCCTTTCCTCTTTATATAGAAGATACAGCTGGTCGACCTTTATCAACTTTTCTTTAATGCGTTCCAGGTCCTTTTTCAAAAGATGGAACTCCGTTGCATGCCTCATACTCAACCTGATCCACTTCAGGATTTCCTCCGTTGAATCGGCTACTTTATGATAAAGCTTGGTTTCGTATTTAGGAGGCAGGAAGACGAGATTCACCAGAAACGATGAGAAGACACCAATCATGATGGTGGAAAAGCGGATGAATGCAAACTGAATGAAGTCCTGATCCGTTACTTCCATGATCGCAATCATCGTCACAAGTGACAGACCGATTGTGTTTTGCAGCTTTAATTTTAGAATGATAGCAATGGCGATCACAGCAGCAAGACCGACAATCAATGGATTACTTCCGAATAATAATACAAATATGACGGCAATTCCGGCACCGATCAGGTTTCCCTGAATTTGTTCGATAATGGATAGATAAGAACGATATATGGTGGGCTGGACGGCAAAGACAGCCGCGATTCCAGCGAACACCGGAGAAGGTATGCCGAGCAGCTGGGATACAAGTAAAGCTAATACAATCGCAATTCCCGTTTTAAGGATGCGAGCACCAAGTTTCATGGAATTAGAATCCTTTCTTGTGTAACTTATTTATAAACAATACTGTACTATACATGTACTTACAAGTAATATCAATAGGCAAATCCGAATAAGTTTTTACAAAATATGTTCCTTTTTATGATGGGGATCAAACTCCCCAAAATTCATAGATATGCAAAAAGGTAAAGGATTAGTATTACTTATCAAAAAAAAGACTGCACGCTAGTGGCATGCAGTCTTTTTGATCGTGTTTATAGCTGTGCAAAGGCATGGTCTACAGCTTCGAGTGTTACCTTGATATCCTCTTCGGTATGAGCCGTCGTCAGGAACCATGCTTCATATTTAGATGGGGCAAGATTGATTCCCTGATTGAGCATTAGTTTGAAGAACTTCGCAAACATTTCTCCATCTGTTGCTTCTGCCTGCTCATAGTTCTCCACTTTTTCAGTTGTAAAGTAGAGAGTGAGTGCGCCCTTCAGCCTGTTAATGGAAATTGGGGTGTTATGTTTTTTTGCTGCAGATAAAATACCTTTTTCAAGCATCTCCCCGAGTTGATCCAATTTCTCGTATACGCCGTCTTCTTTTAACACTTCAAGACAGGCGATGCCTGAGAGGATGGAGGCGGGATTGCCGGCCATCGTTCCAGCCTGGTAGGCAGGACCTAATGGGGCCACTTGTTCCATGATTTCTTTCTTTCCGCCATAAGCTCCGATTGGAAGCCCTCCGCCGATGATTTTTCCAAGAGCAGTCAGATCCGGTTTTACCTTCAGCATGTCCTGGGCACCGCCGTAAGTAAAGCGGAATGCTGTGATGACTTCATCATAGATGACAAGGGAATTAGACGCATGGGCGATGTCATTCACCTGCTCGAGGAAGCCTTCCTTCGGTTCCACGATCCCGAAGTTTCCGACGATCGGTTCCACGAGGACAGCGGCAATTTGATCTCCCCATTTCTCCATCGCTTCTTTAAATGGCTCGATATCATTGAATGGTACGGTGATGACTTCCTGGGCGATGCTTTTCGGGACACCTGCAGAATCAGGCGTTCCGAGCGTTGACGGACCGGAACCGGCTGCAACGAGAACCAGATCCGAGTGCCCGTGGTAACAGCCTGCAAACTTGATGACTTTGTCTTTCCCTGTATAAGCTCTTGCCACACGGATCGTCGTCATCACGGCTTCGGTACCTGAATTGACGAAGCGGACTTTGTCCATGTAAGGCATGGCTTCCTTGATCATTTTCGCAAACTTCACTTCGTGGCGGGTAGGCGTTCCATAAAGGACACCGTTTTCCGCTGCTCTTGTGATCGCTTCAGTGATATGAGGGTGGGCATGTCCCGTTATGATAGGACCGTACGCCGCCAGGTAATCGATGTACTTGTTCCCGTCCACATCCCAGAAGTATGCGCCTTTTCCTCTTTCCATGGCAACAGGTGAGCCGCCACCTACTGCTTTATAAGAGCGGGATGGGCTGTTCACGCCTCCGACTATATGCTCCAATGCTTCTGTATGTAAAGTTTCTGATTCAGTGAATTTCATATTTTCCTCCCGGTAAAAGTGTATTTGTCTATGAACTACCCTTCTATTGTAGTACGGTCTTTTCCACTTTAGCAAATAGGGAATCAATGAGTGCACTCAAGCAGACTGTTCAAAGAGAGTCTGCTCATTGTGGTACACTATTCTTTGTTTCTAAAATTTATACCTATTTTAATGGAATGTAGGAGGACGCAAGATGAACGCAATCGAAGTGAATCATTTGCGTAAAGAATTCAAGGTTTTTTCCAGCCGTTCAGGGCTGAAGGGTGCCTTCAGGGATTTATTTACGCGTAATTATAAAGTCGTTCCGGCGGTGAACGATATTTCATTTAATGTGAAGCAGGGTGAGATGGTCGGTTATATTGGCGAAAATGGGGCCGGGAAGTCGACCACCATCAAAATGCTGACGGGGATCCTGACTCCGACCGGTGGAGAAATAACCGTCAATGGAATGAACCCTCATAGGGACAGAGAGAAGTTCGTACAGACAATCGGTGTCGTATTCGGGCAGCGTTCACAGCTATGGTGGGACATTGCCGTGCAGGAATCCTTTCAACTGCTGAAAAAAGTGTATAAAGTGCCGGATCAACAATACAAGGAGCATATGGATCATGTAATTGAAACCCTGGATATAGCCCCGCTCCTGGACAAACCTGTCCGTAAATTATCCTTGGGCCAGCGGATGAGATGTGAACTCGCCGCTGCACTTGTTCATAATCCACCACTGCTCTTTCTGGATGAACCGACAATCGGGTTGGATGTTCTGGTGAAATTGAAAATCCGTCAGTTCTTAAAGGAAATCAATGAGAAATACAACACAACCATTTTACTTACGACCCATGATTTATCTGATATCGAAGCGCTGTGTGAACGGGTCGTGATGCTCGATGAAGGGAAGATCATTTACGACGGTGAACTGAGTCGGCTGAAAGAAAACTGGGGAGATCAGAAAGAAGTCGTCTTTCAATTCCTGGATAATACCTCTCTGTCTGCTTTATCGGACCTTACCAGGAACCAGGGTATCTCATGGAGTTTTGATCAGAAAAAGCAATCCTACGCGGCTATAACGGAAGCCGACGAAGAAGTCATCTCACAGCTCATCACGGATGTCGTGGCAAACTTCAAAGTGAAAGACATGAAGATAGAAGAAACGACTACTGAGGAAATCATCCGAAACATCTATGAAAAAGGGGCTGTGACAAGTTGAGTGGTGGAAAGGAAGGTATGAAACGTAGGCTTGTACTTGGGGGGGGAGAATCATGGCTAAGTATATTGAAATGATTCGTATCCGATTTCTGATGATGCTTGCCTACCGTACGAATTATTATAGTGGAATCTTGATTTACAGTATCAATATCGGGGCTTACTATTTCTTATGGCAGGCCATTTATGGAGGGAAACAGGATATTGAAGGATTATCGATCATTCAGATGACGACATATGTTGCCGTATCATGGATGGCCAGGGCCTTTTACTTTAATAATATTGATCGTGAAATTGCGCAGGAAATAAAAGAGGGCAAGGTGGCCGTTGAATTCATCAGGCCTTATAACTATCTTGGCATGAAGACGATGCAGGGACTGGGTGAGGGGGTCTTCCGCTTGGCGTTTTTCTCATTTCCAGGAATGATCATCGTAAGCCTGATTTTCCCGCTTCAAATCGGGACAGGTTTTGATACAATCGGCTTATTCGCCATTTCGATTCTTTTCAGCTTCATCATCAATACTCAAATCAATTTGCTGACAGGGATCACGACCTTTTTCTTATTTAATAACGATGGTCTCATCAGGGCCAAACGGGTTGTCATCGATTTATTCTCGGGACTCCTGCTTCCGATTCACTTTTTCCCCCTTTGGGCACAAAATGTGATGGAGTACCTGCCTTTTCAGAGCATCAGTTATGTCCCGAGCATGATTTTCACCAATGGTTTTTCGACGTCGGAAGCCTTCAACGCGATCATGATGCAGGGCCTTTGGTCGTTGCTTCTCCTTATACCGATTAAAGTGCTTTGGGTCATGGCAAAAAAACAAATGATCATACAGGGAGGGTGACCGATGTTTTATGTGAAGATGTTTTTTCAATATGTCGCCCAATACATGAAGATCAGGTTGCAGTACAGGGCCGATCTGATTGTCGAGATATTATCAGATTTACTATTTCAAGCTGTTAATCTCGTATTCATCCTTGTTGTTTTCGGTCACACTCAGCTATTGAGCGGATGGACAAGGGATGAAATTATATTCATCTATGGATTTTTTCTTGTACCGTTCGCCCTATTCAGTTCCTTCTTCAATATCTGGGACTTTAACGACCGGTATGTAGTCAAGGGTGAGTTCGACCGGATCCTGACAAGACCCATACACAGTTTGTTTCAAGTCATATTGGAGCGGATGGAGCTAGAGTCCCTTTTTGGGGTCATCACGGGAATGGCCGTCATGTACTACGCAGGTGGCAGGCTTGATATCACATTTGAGTGGTATGAGCCGGTTCTATTCATCGTATTTGTCTTGGGAGGGGCCCTTGTCTATGCAGGGATCTTCATTGCTCTTGCAAGCATTGGCTTCTGGTCAGATGCGAAAACGTCCATCATGCCGATGATGTACAATATCGGAAACTATGGAAGATATCCGGTCGATATTTATAATAGCGTGATCCGTTTTGTACTGACCTGGATTCTTCCATTTGCGTTCGTTGGCGTATATCCTTCTGCCTTTTTCCTAGAAAAGACGGAATGGTACCCGTATTCGTTCCTGACTCCATTCGTCGGAATCGGATTTTTCATTTTCTCCATTGTTCTATGGAATGAAGGGGTGAAACGGTACAGGGGTGCAGGTAACTAGAATGATTCCTCGATGATAAGCGTACATATACTAAGACAAGCAGAAAAAAAGAGGGTATGTACATGCTTTATATCATTGGATTTTTTATTCTGTTTTGCATGGCAATGAGCCTGCGGGCATTATTTTATCCTTCAAGATGGAAAGAACATCACGTTTCCCTTCATCACTTTTTCTTTTTGGGAATGTGTTACATCACGATTATGATCGGGTTCGGGTTATTATTCATGCTTCTTGAGCTCGAAGGCATCCAGATTCTTGTCGAGGCGGGGAGGCCACTTTCCGGAGACTTCCTCGATCATTTTTTTACTACCATGTATTTCAGCGGCATTACCCTCTTCTCGGTTGGATATGGAGATGTAACTCCTGTGGGGATCGGAAGAGGGATCGCCCTTCTCGAGTCCTGGCTTGGTTATACGATACCGGCAGCCTTTGTCGTGAAGTCCTTTTTACACTATGAGAACAAGTAGCGTATGGTTTGAGTTTTTTCCTCCTATTGGGTACGCTAAAGTCAGAACGATAACCATTAGGAGGGGAAGATGTATGACAGTTGGTCAAAAAGCACCTGAATTTGAATTATTAGCAAGCAATGGAGAAAAGGTGAAGCTATCTGATTATCAAGGGAAAAACGTGGTCCTTTATTTTTATCCGAAGGACATGACGCCAGGGTGTACAACAGAAGCGTGTGATTTCAGGGATCAGCATGAGGACTTTGAAGATCTTGATGCCGTTATCCTTGGGGTAAGCCCGGACCCCAAGGATAAACATGAGAAATTCGTGGACAAGCATGGACTGCCGTTCCTCCTGCTTGTAGATGAAGATCATAAAGTGGCGGAGGAATACGGCGTATGGAAGCTGAAAAAAAACTTCGGCAAAGAATACATGGGAATCGAACGTTCCACCTTCATCATTGATAAAGAGGGGAACCTACTAAAGGAATGGCGGAAGGTGAAAGTGAAGGGGCATGTAGAAGAGGCTCTTCAATATATTCAAGAGAACCTTTCCTAAGCCTATTTTCAAGCCTATTTTAACCGGTTTGAGGCTTTTGTCCATTCACAAAAGCTGTAAGGACATATAGTAAGAGTAGGGCAACCTCCTCAAATAAGTCAGTCTCATCCGTGTAGCAGGATCGACCAGGTCGATCCTCTTTTTTTATGCTCACGGGGATGCTCGAAACTAGGGAGAATCCTCTCCTATATGGTAAAATAATGGGCAATAGGGATGGGAGGCAGCTACATGAAAATCATTTTTACATTTCAACCGAAAGAAGAATTCGTTTCAGATTTAACGAATAGCTTCCCCAGAGTTGAGTTCCTTTTTTATAAAAAAATCAACCAAGCGGAAAGTGAGCTTCCCGATGCGGAAGTGATCGTCACGATGGGGGAAGATCTAACGAGCGATCATATTGAGAAAAGCAAGAAATGCAAATGGATCATGGTCACTTCAGCAGGACTCGAAAAAATGCCGTTTGAAGCGATTAAAAGTAAGGGGATCCTCGTCACCAATGCAAGGGGAATCCACAAGATCCCCATGGCGGAGTTCACGCTCGGCTTGATGCTTCAGCATGCGAAACAGCTCCAGTCAGTATGGCAGCAGGAGAAAGATGCCGTATGGAGCAGAAGGTTACCTACCACTGAACTTCATGAATCATCTCTCCTTATTCTTGGAGCGGGGGCCATTGGAGGAGAAATCGCCCGACTGGCAAAGGCATTTCAAATGAACGTAAGTGGAGTGAATTCTACCGGCTCACCCGGGGAGCATTTTGACAGCATGTTCACCTTGGAGACGTTCAGGGATCAGCTCCCGAAAGCCGATTACATTGTTTCTGTGCTTCCGAGTACGAACCAGACAAAGGGGATTTTGGAAAATGATCATTTCATACAGATGAAGGATTCGGCTGTATTCATCAATATAGGCCGCGGTGACCTTGTTGAAGAATCCATCCTTCTTGAAGCAATGGAAAAGAAGTTGATTCAACATATGTATCTGGATGTATTTGATCAAGAGCCATTGCCTGAAAATCATCCATTTTGGAAGACGGAAGGAATCACGGTGACACCTCACCTATCAAGCATTACAAAAAAGTACATGCCAAGGGCACTTGAAATCTTTAAAAAGAATTTATCTACATATAGTAATAAGAGTGAAAACTTTATTAACGTGATTGATACAGAGAGGGGTTATTAATATGAAGATTTATACGAAATCGGGAGACAAAGGGACGACTTCCCTGGTATATGGAACCCGCGTATCCAAAAAGGATCAACGGGTAGAGGCATACGGAACCTGTGATGAAGCGAACTCCATGATTGGTCTTGGTCTAAGTTATATCAAAGCTGAATACTTTGATGGTAAAGAAGAATTTGAAGGGTTTCTTCACAAGGTTCAAACGGTCCTCTTCCATGTCGGGGCAGAACTTGCTACTCCAGCTGGAAAAGAAGTGAAATGGAAGCTTGATGAAACACATATCAAAGAGTTGGAAAATCAAATCGATTTCCTGGACGGGTCTCTCACACCTCTCAGCAATTTCATCCTTCCGGGTGGTCAGCCGGCCGGTGCCGCCCTGCATACTGCCAGAACGATTGTCAGGAGAGCTGAAAGAGAAGCTGTAGGAATTGATGAAGACATCAATCCATTAGTCCTTTCTTATCTGAACCGGCTATCTGACTACCTCTTCGTAGCAGGCAGATACATCAACCAGATGCTTGGTGAGCAGGAGAAAAACCTCCACGAGTAACAGGGAGAATGATTGACAAAAGGGACCGTTGATTAGTACACTATTTATAAAGATTATAAAATAATAATTCTTATGAAAAGAGGTGCATGACGATGTCTGAAGAAGGACAATTGAAAGAAGCGATTTCGACATTGAAGGAAACGGGAGTCCGTATCACTCCTCAACGTCATGCGATATTAGAGTATCTCATTGATTCAATGGCCCATCCAACTGCCGATGACATATATAAAGCGCTCGAAGGAAAATTCCCAAACATGAGTGTAGCGACCGTTTATAATAATTTACGTGTATTCCGTGAAGTAGGTTTAGTGAAAGAGCTGACATACGGGGATGCCTCCAGTCGCTTTGACTTTGTGACGACCGATCATTACCATGTCATTTGCGATGGATGCGGCAAAATCGTAGACTTTCATTACCCTGGACTTGATGAAGTCGAACAACTGGCTTCCCATGTCACGGGTTTCAAGGTGAACAACCATCGCATGGAAATCTACGGCACATGCTCCGACTGTTCTATTAAGGAGACACATTAGATAAGAATGGTTCTAAATTAGAACCATTCTTCTTTTATTTTCCGCATCAAAAAAAGACCTTCCGTTGAAGGTCTTTTCTCATTCAGCTTTATCTTTTCCTTTTATTATAGTCCTCATCGAATTCTTCACCTTCAAGGTTCGGATCAAGGGTCAGGGGCTCGTTACAATACATGCACATATCTACACGTCCCAGTACCTTAGTGACCTTACCGCAATTGGGGCAAGTCACCTGTACGGCCTTCGTAGACAGCATCCCGATCCAGAAGTAGACAACCGTACTTCCGATGATTCCCAGAAAACCCAGCAGCATGAATGTTGTCATAACCCATGGATGTTCTCTAAAATATATACCGACGTACATAATGATAAATCCGATGAAAACTAAACTTAAGGCAAACGTACGGATTTTATTGATCTTACTTGAATATTTCTTAGCCATTTGTTTGTCCCTCCTAAAAAAATACTATACCATATTTGTTGGTAGTAGAGGGATACGAAACCATTTTGTCGAAAAATGACTATATTCAGAGAAGGAAATCCCCTTTCAATGTCGAAATAGTAACCAACCAATGAGTGATGTGGAGGAGTATGAAATGGAAGACATTTTACGAC
The DNA here is from genome assembly GCF_056173145.1 of Rossellomorea sp. QJM3NY_18. Classification (NCBI taxonomy): domain Bacteria; kingdom Bacillati; phylum Bacillota; class Bacilli; order Caryophanales; family Bacillaceae; genus Rossellomorea; species Rossellomorea sp. QJM3NY_18. The sequence goes on from NZ_CM149659.1 coordinate 1,239,870, forward strand.
CGATATACCAAGAGCGTACAAGTCACCCCAATACTTTAGGAGCGCTTCTAATAGAACAAAGCAAGAAATCAAGTCCCTTGACCGATACCTTTGATATTGTCCTGTTCCTTATTGTGAAGGAAGCGGAAGAA